>NZ_BCWI01000004.1 GCF_001592125.1 Microbacterium hominis NBRC 15708 | reverse complement strand
GCGTCAGGGGGGATGCCGCGGGGCGGGGTCAGCCGACGGCGGTGCGAACAGCGTGCCGACGAGGAAGGTCGCCCCGAGCGCGAGCGCCCCGCCGATCACCGTGCGCATGATGGCGCGACCGCGGTTGGCCCCGCCGAGCCAGGCGGCGAGGTAGCCGGTGACGGCCAGCGCGACGAGCACCGCGATGAAGGTCCAGATGAGGCGCGCCGGGTGCGGCAGCAGCAGGATCGTCGCCATCGGCAGGAGGGCGCCGACGGTGAACGCGATCGCCGACGCGAGGGCCGCGTGCCAGGGGCTGACGACGTCGTCCTGATCGATGTTGAGCTCGGCCGAGAGGTGCGCGGACAGCGCATCGCGCTCGGTGAGCTCGGTCGCGACGCGCGTCGCCGTCTCCTCGCTCAGACCCTGCGCCCGGTACAGCCCGACGAGTTCGACGAACTCGGCTTCGGGATCGTCGGCGAGCTCCTTGCGCTCCTTCTCGATGAGCGCGCGCTCGGTGTCGCGCTGGCTGGACACCGAGACGTACTCGCCCAGCGCCATCGAGATCGCGCCGCCGACGAGCGCGGCCGATCCGGCCAGCAGCACGGGCATGACCTCCGAGGTCGCACCGGCGACACCGACCACCACCGCGGCCGTCGACACGATGCCGTCGTTCGCGCCCAGCACCCCGGCGCGCAGCCAGTTGAGTCGCTGCGCGATGCCGGTGCGGTGCGGCTCGTCGGGGTGGGAGGAGTCGATCTCGCTCATACCGTCACCGTAGGCCGACCGCTGCGGGTCCGCCAGCAAGGCAAGCCCAAGCGAACTCGCCACAGCCCGCCGTTGAGCGGGCGCAGCGCGTCGAAACGCGCCGTCAGGCGAGCGGATGCTCGTGCAGCGCCGACGAGAGGCTCGTCCCGTTGACGTCGAGGTACAGCTGGCCCTCGGTCACCGAGAGAGTGACGGCGTTGCGCCGCTCGACGGCGGCGGCCGCGGCATCCACGAACCCGGGGTCGAAGGTGCGCAGCACGATGGCGTCGGCGCGGTGGATCTTCTTGCCCGCCCACAGGGGCAGGAGTTTCGCCGGGTCGCGGTGGCTGTAGACGACGGTGCGGTCGGCGAGCTTGCTGCCGCGGTGCAGCCGGTCGGCGTCGGGGGCGCCCACCTCGATCCAGGCGGTGATCGATCCGGTCGCGTCGCGCACGAGCACGGCGGGCTCGTCGGTGGCCGACACGCCCTCGGTGAAGGCGATGCCCTCCACGTACTCGAGGCAGTACGCGAGGAGACGGGTGACCATGAAGGCGTCGGTCTCGGACGGATGCCGCGCCATGCGCAGCGACAACTCCTCGTAGACGCCGCGGTCGACATCCGCCACCTGGACATCGAAGGTGTGCATCACCGCGCCGGTCGCCATCCCTCCAGCCTAGGCGGCCGACCGCCGCGACGCCGCCGTTATCCTGGTCGCAGCCAGGAGGAGAGAACCCATGCCGATCACGGATGCCGCGGCGCGCACCGAGGCGATCGCCGACTACCGCATCGTCGGTACTCCGGCGGAGCCGAACCTCGAGGGCCTGGCTCGCCTCGCGACGACCCTGTGCCGCGTGAGCGGTGCGGCCGTCAACATCATCGACGACCGATACCAGTACCAGGTGGCCACGTCGGGGGCGGAGGGGGCGATCTGCGATCGCGAGGACTCGATGTGCGCGGTCGTGCTGCCCGACGCCCGGCACGTCTTCGTCAGCGACGCGCGCGCGGACGAGCGCTTCGCGGCGAACCCGTTCGTCACCGGCGAGCGCGGTCGCGTGCGCTTCTACGCCTCCAGCCCTCTCATCACGCCCGCGGGCGTCGCGATCGGCACGCTGTGCGTCTTCGACGACACGACCGGCACCCTGACGGCGGAGCAGAGCGCCGCGCTGGACCTTCTCGCCGGGCAGGCCGTGGAGGTGCTCGAGCTCCGCCGGCTCACGCACGAGCTGGAGCGCTCGAACGATCAGCTCGCGCACTTCGCCGGCCAGATCAGCCACGACCTGCGCAACCCCCTCACCGCGCTCATGGGCCAGCTCGACCTCGCTCTCGACGGGTTGGACGACGGCGACGGCTCACGGACGGTGCGGGCGCTGGGGCGGGCGGATGCCGCGGCATCCCGCATGGGCACGATGATCACCGAACTGCTGGCGTACGCGCGCGTGGGCGGGGCGGAGGCCCACCGCGAGCCCGCGGCGCTCGGTGTGATCGTGGAGGGCGTGCTCGCCGACCTGGAGCGGGCGGTGGCCGCGTTCGACGCCGCGATCACCGTGCGCATCGAGCCCGACGACGCGATCGTCTGCGACCCGACGCTCCTCGCCGTGCTGCTGCAGAACCTCCTCGCCAATGCGCTGAAGTTCGCGGCATCCGCCGGGGTCTCCCCCCTCGTCGACCTCGACGCGCAGGTGGGCCCGGCCGGGTGGACGATCACGGTCGACGACAACGGACCGGGCGTGGCCCCCGAGCTGCGCGAGCGCGTGTTCGAGGTCATGGAGCGCGGCGACCCGGGAGACGTGCCGGGGCTGGGGCTGGGACTCGCGACCTGCCGGCGCATCGTTCAGGCGCACGGCGGGCGCATCGCGATCGAGGACGGCGCGCGCGGCGGAGCGCGCGTGCGGGTGACGCTGCCCGCGGCGTGAGAGCGCTCGCCTGCGGCATCGGCGCGAGGCTCACTCGGGGTCGATGAGGAAGTTCGTGATGCGGGCGGTGGCCAGGTGGGCGCCGTCCTCGTGCGTGACGACGATCTGATGCGCCGTCGAACGACGCCCCAGATGCAGCGGGGTGGCCGTCGCACGGATGACGCCCTCGCGCGCGCCGCGGTGGTGCGTGATGTTCAGGTCGACGCCGACGCACGCCTTGCCGAACGTGGAGGCGTAGACGAGCGCCGCCCACGACCCGACCGCCTCGGCGAGCGCCGCGCTCGCCCCGCCGTGCAGGCGCCCGAGCGACTGCGTGTTGCCCGCCACGGGCATCTGGGCGATCACGGCCGCCACGCTCTGCTCGAGGACGACGATGCCGAGCTTCTCATCGAGGGCGCCCGGGACGATGCGCCAGGGCTCGTGCGGACCGGCGCGCAGCGCCGAGGGGTCGGCGGGGTCGCTCACCGCGTCGCCGCCGCATCGGTCGGGCGTCGCTGCAGGCCGTCCCAGGCGATGCGCAGCACGTCGTCGGCGATCGCGTCGGGGTCGAGGGGACCGCCCGGCCGGTACCACTCGGTGAGCGAGTTGACCATGCCGAAGACGAGGCGGGTCGCCACGGCGGCGTCGATGTCGGCGGCGAGGGCGCCGGCGGCCTGCGCGTCCTCGACGAGGGCCGTGACGCGCTGGTCGAACAGGCGGCGGCGCTCCAGCGCCGCGCGCTCGACGTCGCTGTTGCCGCGCACCCGCAGCAGGAGCGTCACCTGGGGGAGCTGGGCGGCGAGCACCCGCACCGCCCCGCGCACGACGGCGCGCAGGGCTTCCATCGGCGGTATGTCCGCGGCGGCGGCCTCGTCGAGCACCGACTCGAGCGCCGTCAGCGCGTCGTCGAGCGCGGTGCTCAGGATCGACTCCTTGGAGTCGACGTGGTGGTAGAGCGCCGATTTGGTGAGGCCGAGCCGTCCGGCGAGATCGGCGACCGACGTGGCGTCGTAGCCCTGCTCGTTGAACAGCTGGACGGCGATCTCGACGACCTGCGCGCGGTCGTACCCCGGCCGCCCTCGGCGCGCAGCCGCCGGCGGGGTGGCCGTCTCCGGCTGCGGCGCGGTCGCGTGCACGGTCATCGCTCCAGTCTGGCACTGCGCCGATCGGGTCCGGCGGCGCGCGTCCCCGCATCCGGCGACGGCGGGTTGCCCCGGCGTCGGGACCTCTGTCATTATTACTGAACGATCATTCGGTAATCAACCCGGTGAGCGGATCCGCCGACGGGGGCGGACGAGAGGATGACGATGTCCGAGGCCTACCTGATCGGCGGCATCCGCACCCCCGTCGGCCGTCACGGCGGAGCCCTCGCCGACGTACGGCCCGACGACCTCGCCGCCCTCGTGGTGCGCGCCGCCGTGGACCGCGCCGGCATCGCGGCCGACGCGGTCGACGAGGTGGTGCTCGGGGCGGCGAACCAGGCGGGCGAAGACAACAGGAACGTCGCCCGCATGGCGGTGCTGCTCGCGGGGCTGCCCGACGAGATCCCGGGTCTGACGGTGAACCGACTGTGCGCCTCCGGCATGTCGGCCATCGCGATCGCCGCCAACGCCGTCCGCGCCGGCGAGGCCGACGTGATCGTCGCCGGCGGCGTGGAGTCCATGACCCGCGCGCCCTGGGTGCAGGCCAAGCCGTCGCGACCGTGGGCCGCCCCCGGCGAGACGCACGACACCTCGATCGGCTGGCGGTTCGTGAACCCCGCCCTCGCGCGGCGCGAGAAGGCCACCCTGTCGATGCCCGAGACGGCGGAGGAGGTGGCCCGGCTCGAGGGGATCACCCGCGCGGATGCCGACGCGTTCGCGCTCCGCAGCCACCGGCTCGCGATCGCGGCGATCGACGCGGGACGATTCCGCGACGAGATCGTGCCGGTGCCCACCCGCGGCGGCGCCGTCGACACCGACGAGGGACCGCGCCGGGACACCTCCGCGGAGGCGCTGGCGGCCCTGCGCCCGGTCGTGACCGGCGGCGCGGTGGTCACCGCGGGAAACTCCAGCGCGCTCAACGACGGTGCCGCCGCCATCGTGGTGGCCAGCGCCGACGCGGTCGCCCGTCACGGTCTGCGGCCGCGGGCGCGGATCGTGGCGCACGCGGCGGCGGCGCTGGCGCCCGAGATCATGGGCCTCGGGCCCGTCCCGGCATCCGAGAAGGCCCTCCGCCGGGCGGGCCTGGACGTGTCCGACATGGGAGCCGTCGAGCTCAACGAGGCCTTCGCCGCGCAGTCACTGGCCGTGATCCGCCGCCTCGGGCTGCGCCCGGAGTCGGTGAACGCGGACGGCGGCGCGATCGCCCTCGGACATCCGCTGGGATCGAGCGGCGCGCGCCTGGTCGTCACCCTGCTGGGACGGCTCGAGCGGGAGCGGTCCCGCTACGGGCTCGCCACGATGTGCGTCGGCGTCGGCCAGGGCACCGCGATGATCGTCGAGCGCGTCGCCGACGGGGCGATCACCCGATGACCGAGCCGAGCGTGCGCATCGAGGAGCGCCCCGACCGGGTGGTGGCGATCCTCGACCGACCGGCGACGCTCAACGCGATCGACCAGACGATGGTCGACGAACTGCACGCCCTGTGCGCCCTGCTCGAAGCGCACCCGAAGACGCTCCTGCTCACCGGCGCGGGCGGCGTGTTCGCCTCGGGCGCCGACATCGCGCAGTTGCGCGAACGCACGTCCGCCGATGCCCGCCGCGGCATCAACTCCACGCTGTTCCGCCGGATCCGCGCGCTGCCGATGCCGGTCGTCGCCGCGATCGACGGCTACGCGCTCGGCGGGGGCGCGGAGCTCGCCTACGCGGCCGACGTGCGCATCGCCACGCCGGGGGCACGGTTCGGCAACCCCGAGACGGGGCTCGGCATCATCGCCGCCGCCGGCGCGACCTGGCGCCTGCCCGAGATCGTGGGGCACGCGCGCGCGAGCGACCTCCTGCTGACCGGTCGGATGATCGACGGCGAGACCGCCCTCGCGTGGGGACTCGTGAGCGCTCTGCATGAGCGGGCGGAACTGCTGGCGGCGGCGCACGCGATCGTCGACCGCATCGCCGCCAACGGCGCACGCGCGACACAGCTGACCAAACAGGCGCTCAGCGCGCCGATCGAGGCACACCCCGCGATCGAGCTCGAGCTGCAGGCGGAGCTGTTCGACAGCCCCGAGAAGGCGGCACGCATGACCGCGTTCCTCGAGCGGCGTCGCGACCGCGCCCACCGGACGGAGCCGCGCCGGTGAGCGCGCGGGATGCCGAGGCCACGGCCCCCGCCCGCGTGGGCGTGCTGGGCGGTGGACGGATGGGCGCCGGGATCGCGCACGCCTTCGTGCTGGCCGGCAGCCGGGTCGCCGTCGTCGAGCGGGACGAGGTGAGCGCGGAGGCCGCGCGCGGCCGCATCGGTCGGATGCTCGCGGAGTCGACGACGCGCGGATCCGCGACGGCGCCGCTGTCCGCGCTCGAGGCACGCGTGCGCGTCGGCCTCGACCCGGCCGCGTTCGACGGCGCCGACCTCGTGGTGGAGGCGGTGCCCGAAGACCGCGACGTCAAGACTGCGGCGCTGGCGCGCATCGCCGCGGTCGTGGGCGCGGCATCCGCGATCGCATCGAACACGTCGTCGATCTCGATCGACGCGCTCGCGACCGCGGTGACGCGGCCGGAGCGTTTCCTGGGCCTGCACTTCTTCAACCCGGTGCCCGCGTCGTCGCTCGTCGAGGTCGTCGCGGGGACGGCGACGACACCGGGGCTCGTCGAGCGTGCCCGCGGCTGGACGCGCGCTCTCGGCAAGACGCCCGTGGTGGTGCGCGACAGTCCGGGCTTCGCCTCGAGCCGCCTCGGCGTCGCCCTGGGACTGGAGGCCATCCGCATGCTCGAGGAGGGGGTGGCCGACGCCGCCGACATCGACGCGGCGATGGAGCTCGGCTACCGGCATCCGATGGGTCCGCTGCGCACGACCGACATCGTCGGCCTCGACGTGCGGCTCGGCATCGCCGAGGAGCTCGAGGCGGCATTCGGCCCGCGGTTCACGCCCCCGGCCCTGCTGCGGCGACTGGTCGCCGAGGGCAACCTCGGCCGCAAGACCGGTCGCGGGTTCTACGAATGGAGCGACGCCCGATGACCGAGATCCTGCCCAGCTACGTGCGCGACGGCTGGTGGTCGCCGACCGACGACAGCGAGACGGCGACGGTGCGCGATTCCTCGACCGGCGCCGAGGTGTGCCGCGTCGGCACGGTCGGCATCGACCTGGCCGGGGCCGTCGCCCACGCCCGCAGCGTCGGACAGCGCACGCTCGGCGCCCTGACCTTCCACCAGCGCGCCCTCCTGCTGAAGCAGTTCGCGATCGCGCTGACGGCGCGCAAGGACGAGCTGTACGCACTCTCGGCGCGCGCGGGCGCCACGGCGCGCGACGCGGCGGCCGACGTCGACGGCGGCATCGGCGTGCTGTTCACCTACGGCTCCAAGGGCCGCCGCGAGCTGCCGAATGCGCGGGTGGTGCTCGACGGGCCCGTCGAGACGCTGTCGGCGGACGGCTCGTTCCTCGGCCGGCACGTGCTCACGCGCCTGCCCGGGGTCGCCGTGCAGATCAACGCGTTCAACTTCCCCGTGTGGGGCGCCCTGGAGAAGTTCGCCCCCGCGTTCCTCGCCGGCATGCCGACGATCGTGAAGCCCGCGACGCCGACCGCCTACCTCGCGGAGGCGTGGGTGCGCATCCTCGTCGCGTCCGGGCTCGTCCCCGACGGCACGCTGCAGCTGGTGAGCGGGCCGGTCCCCGGGCTGTTCGACCTGCTCGAGCTGGGCGACACCGTGAGCTTCACGGGCAGCGCCTCGACGGCCTCGCGCCTGCACGCGCAGGTGCGGCCGGGCGTGCGGTTCACGAGCGAGACCGACTCGATCAACGCCTCCGTGCTGGGGCCGGATGCCGCGCCCGGCACCCCCGAGTTCGACGCGTTCGTCCGCCAGCTCCTGGTCGAGCTCACGACCAAGGCCGGCCAGAAGTGCACGGCGATCCGCCGCGCGATCGTGCCGGCCGGCCGGGAGGACGCGCTCATCGACGCGCTGGCCGCGCGGATCGCCGAGCGCGTCGTCGTCGGCGACCCCCGCGGTCCGGGCGTGACCATGGGACCGCTCGTCTCGCGCGACCAGCGCGACGAGGTGCTGCGCCAGGTCGCGGCGCTGCGCGAGGCCGGCGGGCGCCTGGTCCTCGGCGACGTCGACGAGCCCGCGGTCGTGCACGCCGACGGGACCGTCGCCCCCGCCGCGGAGGGGGCGTTCGTCGTACCGATCGTGCTCGCGTTCGACGCCGCGGATGCCGGGGCCGCGGTGCACGAGGTGGAGGCGTTCGGACCGGTCACGAGCGTGATCGGCTACCGCGACCTCGACGAGGCGGGCGCGCTCGTCGCCCGCGGCGGCGGCTCTCTCGTCACGAGCGTCGCGACGCATGATCCCGCGGTCGCGGCCGCGCTGCTGACGCGCATCGCCGACGTCAACGGGCGTGTGCTCTTCCTCGACCGCGACGACGCCCGCACGTCCACGGGTCACGGGGCCCCCGTGCCGCATCTGGTGCACGGCGGGCCGGGTCGCGCCGGCGGAGGCGAGGAGCTCGGCGGCATCCGCGCCCTGCACCACTACCTGCAGCGCACGGCGGTGCAGGGCTCGCCGCGGATGCTGACCGCCGTGACGGGCGTGTGGCACGCCGGCGCCGAGGTCGACGTCTCGGACGTCCACCCGTTCCGCAAACCCCTCTCGCGGCTGCGCATCGGCGACCGGATCGCCTCGCCCTCGCGCGAGGTGACCCTCGACGACATCGAGGCGTTCGCGCACCTGACCGGAGACACCTTCTACGCCCACATGGACGAGGAGGCGGCCGCGGCGAACCCGTTCTTCCCGGGCCGGGTCGCCCACGGCTACCTGCTGGTGTCGTGGGCGGCCGGCCTGTTCGTCGATCCCGACCCGGGCCCCGTGCTGGCCAACTACGGGCTGGACGACCTGCGCCTGCTCACGCCGGTCTCGCCCGGCGACCGCATCCGCGTGACCCTCACGGCGAAGCAGATCACGCCGCGCGAGACCGACGACTACGGCGAGGTGCGCTGGGATGCGGTCATCCACAACCAGCGCGATGAGGTCGTCGCCGCCTACGACGTGTTGACGCTCGTGGCGAAGGAGTGGGCGGCGTGAGCGGCGCCGAGGAGATGATGCGGCGCGACGCGGCCTCCGCGATGCTCGGGATGATGGTCGAGCGCTCCGCTCCCGGCGACGCCGTCGTGTCGATGAGCGTCCGCCCCGACATGCTCAACGGCCATGCGATCACGCACGGGGGGATCGTGTTCGCCCTCGCCGACACCGCCTTCGCCATCGCGTGCAACGAGGACGAGCGGGTGACCGTGGCCGGGGGTGCGGACATCACGTTCCTGCACCCCACGACGGTGGGGCAGACGCTGACGGCGCACGCGGTGCGGCGGGCACGGACGGGCCGCACGGGGCTCTACGACGTCCGGGTGGTCGATGAGACCGGCACCACCGTCGCCGAGATGCGCGGGCGTTCGGTGACGACGCGGCGCCACCCGGCCGGCGACCCCGCGGCCGGCGACCCCGCGGACGGGGGCGATCTTGACTTACTGAACGATCGGTCTGTAAAGTGACACCATCGTCCAGCCGAAGGAGTCGACGATGACGGCACCGACCGAGGATGAGCTCCACGGCGAGTTCGATGCGCTCATCGCGGCCGATCAGCGCATCGAACCACGCGATTGGATGCCGGAGGCCTACCGCAGGACCCTCATCCGGCAGATCTCCCAGCACGCGCACTCCGAGATCATCGGCATGCAGCCCGAAGGGGCCTGGATCACGCGGGCCCCGAGCCTGAAGCGCAAGGCGATCCTGATGGCGAAGGTGCAGGACGAGGCCGGGCACGGGCTCTACCTCTACTCGGCGGCTCAGACGCTCGGCATCACTCGCGACGAGATGACCCGGCAGCTCATCGACGGACGCGCGAAGTACTCCTCGATCTTCAACTACCCCGCGCCGTCGTGGGCCGACATGGGCGCGATCGGGTGGCTCGTCGACGGTGCCGCGATCTGCAACCAGGTGCCGCTGTGCCGCGCGTCGTACGGACCGTACGGCCGCGCGATGGTGCGCATCTGCAAGGAGGAGTCGTTCCATCAGCGCCAGGGGTTCGAGATCCTCCTGAGCCTCATGCAGGGCACGCCCGCGCAACGCGCGATGGCGCAGGAGAGCGTCGACCGCTGGTACTGGCCGGCGCTGATGATGTTCGGACCACCCGACGACGCCTCCCCAAACTCCGCGCAGTCGATGGCGTGGAAGATCAAGCGGTTCAGCAACGACGAGCTGCGCCAACGCTTCGTCGGGATGCTCGTCCCACAGGCCGCGGCGCTGGGGGTGACCCTTCCCGACCCCGCCCTGCGCTTCGACGAGGAGCAGGGGCGCTGGATCATGAGCGAGATCGACTGGACCGAGTTCCACGAGGTGCTCGCGGGGCGCGGCCCCCTCAACGCCGAGCGCATCCGCCACCGGCGCGACGCGCACGAGGAGGGTGCGTGGGTGCGCGAAGCGGCCGCGGCCTACGCGGCCAAGAAGGCGGCGCGGACCGCCGCGACGGGCAGGGCCGCCTGATGCCGACGCCGGGCGGCTCCCCCGACGAGACGTGGCCGCTGTGGGAGGTCTTCGTCCGCGCGAGCCGCGGCCTGAGCCACGTGCATGTCGGATCGCTGCACGCGCCCGACGCCGAGCTGGCGGTGCGCAACGCCCGCGACCTGTACACGCGACGGGGCGAGGGCGTGTCGATCTGGGTGGTCCCCTCGGATGCCGTCACCACGAGCGATCCGGGAGCGAAGGGCGCCTTCTTCGAGTCCCCGGCGGGCAAGAACTACCGCCATGCCGCCTACTACACGGCATCCGAGGGGGTGCCGCACCTGTGACCCCGACATCCGACGACGGCCCGCACGGCACGGTCGAGGTCGACCGCGCCGCACTCGACGAGGAGTTGCGGGGCACTCGCCGCCGCGCCGCGACGGCCGACGTCGCAGAGTACGCGCTGCGACTGGGCGACGACGCGCTCGTGCTGGCCCAGCAGCTCTCGCGCTGGATCGCGCACGCCCCGGAGCTGGAGGAAGACGTCGCGCTGGCCAACATCGCACTCGACCTCCTGGGCCACGCGCGCTCGCTGCTGCGCTTCGCCGGCTCGTACGACGGCAGGTCGGAGGACGACCTCGCCTACTTCCGGGGTGAGCCCGAGTTCCGCAGCGCGTGGCTGTTCGAGCAGGACAACGGCGACTTCGCCCGCACGATCGCCCGCCAGCTGATCGCCTCGGTCTACCTGTTCGAGCTCTACACCGACCTGCAGGCGTCCGAGGAGCCGGCGCTGGCCGAGATCGCGGCCAAGGCCGTCAAAGAGGTGGACTACCACCGCGATCACGCCGCGCAGTGGACGCTCCGCCTCGCCGGCGGAACCGACACGTCGCGCCGCCGCCTGCTCCGCGGACTCACCGACGTGTGGCCCTACGTCGACGAGCTGTTCCGCGACGACGCGCTCATCGACCGCCTCGGCGGCATCGCCGTACGTCCGTCATCTCTGCGGGAACGCTTCGACGACGTGGTCGCGGGCGTGCTCGCCGAGGAGGAGATGAGCGTCCCCGGGGTTCCCCCCGCCGCCGGGGGCGGGCGCGACGGACGGCACTTCCCCACGCTGGGGTTCGTGCTGGCCGAGATGCAGGTGCTCGCCCGACAGCATCCGGGGGCGACGTGGTGACCGCGGCGGCGGTCGAGACGGCGCGCGCCGCGGTCGCCGCCGTCTGCGACCCGGAGATGCCCGTGCTCACCATCGACGACCTCGGCGTGCTCCGGGACGTCCGCGTCGACGAACGCGGGGTCGTCGTGACGATCACGCCCACCTACTCGGGCTGTCCGGCGATGGACGCGATCCGCGACGACATCGTGCGGGCGCTCGCGCACGCGGGATTCGACCGGGTGAGCGTCGAGACCGTGCTGTCGCCCGCGTGGACGACCGACTGGATGAGCGATGCCGCGCGGCGCAAGCTCGTCGCCGCGGGCATCGCACCGCCCTCCGGACGGGCCTCCCTCGCGCGGTCGGGCGGCCCCGTCCGCGTGCGCCTCGCGGTGCGCTGCCCGCGCTGCGGCTCCCTCGACACGCAGGAGGTGTCGCGGTTCGGTGCGACCTCGTGCACGGCGCTGTTCTCCTGCCGCGCCTGCCGGGAACCCTTCGACCATGTCAAGGCGCTCTGAGGGGGATCCGACCGTGCGCACCGACACCGCCGCGCCCGCCCGCCGCCGCGCCCGCTTCCACCGTCTGCGGGTGGCGGACGTGCGCGCGCTGACGGCGGATGCCGTGGAGGTCACGTTCGCGGTGCCCGACGAGCTCGCCGACGCGTTCGACTACGCCCCCGGGCAGTACGTGGCGCTGCGCACCGTGATCGACGGCGTCGAGGTGCGGCGCTCGTACTCGATCTGCCGGCCGCCGGTGCGCGGCGCCATCGCCGTGGGCATCAAGCGCGATCCCGGTGGGCGCTTCTCGACGTGGGCGCACACGGCGCTGCGGCCGGGCGACGAGATCGACGTGATGAGCCCGCAGGGCACGTTCGTGTCGGCGCGGGCCGATGCCGCCGCCGGCCACGTGGTCGGCATCGCGGCGGGCTCGGGGATCACACCGATCATGTCCCTCGCGGCATCCGTGCTGAGCGCCTCGACGACGTCGCGGTTCACGCTCGTGTACACCAACCGCTCGTCGACGGACGTGATGTTCGTCGACGAGCTGGCCGACCTCAAGGACCGCTATCCCGCGCGCATCGCCGTGCACCACGTGCTCTCGCGCGAACAGCGCGCCGCCCCGGTGCTGTCCGGACGCATCGACGAGGAGCGGCTGCGGCTCATCCTCACCGCGCTCATCCGCCCCGAGACGGTCGACGAGTGGTTCCTCTGCGGCCCGTTCGCGCTCGTGCAGCTCTGCCGCGACGTGCTCGCCGATCTGGGCGTCGACGCGGATCGCGTGCACTTCGAGCTCTTCACGACCGGGGAGGCCCCGGCGCCCGCCACGGCACCCGGCACGGCGGGCGGGCGACCGCGCGCTGCGCGGCCCGACGAGCGGGTGCACCGCATCGACCTCACGCTGGACGGCACCTCGACGCGCGTCGACAGCCCGGTCGACGCGCACGAGAGCATCCTGACGGCCGCGCTGCGGGTGCGCCCCGACGTGCCCTTCGCGTGCGCGGGCGGGGTCTGCGGCACCTGCCGTGCACGCCTCGTCTCGGGTTCCGTGCAGATGAGCGAGAACTATGCGCTGGAGCCCGAGGAGATCGAGCGCGGCTACGTGCTCACCTGCCAGTCCCACCCGACGACCGCACGCGTCGTCGTCGACTACGACGTGTGAGGGGAAGCCGTGATCGAGTACGCGTTCGAGCGCATCGAGACGGATGCCGGAGACACCGCCGATCTGGCGACGATCACGCTCCGCAACGCGGCGGTCCGCAACGCCGTCGACGAGGAGGCGCTGCGCGCCCTCGACGCCGCGTACCGGAGGGCGGAGGCGGACGGCGCCCGCGCCGTGCTGCTGCAGGGCGAGGGCCGGGCCTTCTGCGCGGGCCGGGACATCTCCCGCGTCGATCCGCGCACCGACGACGTGCCGGGCTACCTCGACGGCCTGCTGGCGCCCCTGCTGCGACGGATCGCGGACTTCCCGGCGCCCACCTTCGCGGCGGCCCAGGGCGCCTGCCTCGGCGTGGGCCTCGGCCTGCTGATCGCCACGGACGTCGTGTACGTGGCCGACGACGCCAAGATCGGGTCGCCCTTCGGCGCGCTCGGTGCGGCGCTGGACTCGGGGGGCCACGCGTTCTTCCTCGAACGGCTGGGGGCGCACCGCACCCTCGACCTCGTCTACACCGGCCGCCTCCTCAGCGGCGCCGAGGCGGTCGCGGGCGGTCTCTTCTCGCGGTCGATGCCTCTGGACGAGCTGACCGCTCGCACCCGCGAGGCGGCGATCGCCGCGGCATCCGGCCCCACCGCCGCCTTCGTCGCGAGCAAGCGGCTCCTGTGGCGGCTGCGCACCGAGCGGCTCGGCTTCTGGGATGCGCTCGACGCCGAGAGCAGCGTGCAAACGACCCTGTCGACGACCGAGGACTACCGCGAGGGCTTCGCCGCGTTCCAGCAGCGGCGCGCACCCGTGTTCCGCGGACGGTGAGCCGGTGTCGGCGACGTGCGGCAGAGTGTGGAGCGCACGTCTTCGGACCCCACCGGGAGGACCCCATGCAGCAGCGCACGATCGGACCGTTCACCGTCTCCGCCATCGGGCTGGGCGCCATGCCCGTCTCCATGAACAACGACAACGTCCTGCCCGATCGGGGCGACGCCGTGGCGACGGTGCACGCGGCACTGGATGCCGGGGTCACCTTCATCGACACGGCCGACATCTACGCGCCGTCCTGGGATCAGATGGGCCACAACGAGCGCATCGTCCGCGATGCGCTCGCCTCGTGGGACGGCGACACGAGCGGCATCCTCGTCGGCACGAAGGGCGGCATCACGCGCACGGCCGAGAAGGACTTCGGCCGCGACGGCTCGCTCGCCTACCTGCGCTCGGCGGTGCAGCGCTCCCTGGACAACCTCGGGGTCGACGTCATCGACCTCTACCAGTACCACCGCCCCGACCGCTGGATGGTCTACGGCGAGATCATGCAGAACCTGAAGGCACTGCAGGACGAGGGACTCGTCCGCGCGATCGGCATCTCCAACGCGAGCGTCGAGGAGATCGCGATCGCCCGGGAGGTTCTCGGCGAGGGCAACCTGACCAGCGTGCAGAACGAGTTCTCGCCGCGGCATCCGGGCAGCTTCGACGAGCTGCGGTACTGCGACGCGCACGGCATCGCCTTCCTGCCGTGGAGCCCGCTCGGCGGCACCGGCGGGGGCGGGCGTTCGGTGGGCGAGCGGTTCGGCGTCTTCCGGGAGATCGGCGAGGCCCACGGCGTCAGTCCTCAGCAGGTGGTGCTCGCGTGGGAGCTGTCGCTGAGCCCCGTCGTGGTGCCGATTCCGGGGGCGCGACGCGCGGCATCCATCATCGACTCGGCGCGCGCAGCCGACCTCGTGCTCGATGCGGACGAGCTCGCACGCTGCTCCGCCGCGGTGGGACTCGAGCTCTGACACCGCGTTTCGACTCGCTGCGCTCGCTCAACGACCGGGGCGAGCGGCGCCGCCGCACCCCCGGTCGTTGAGCGAGCGGCGCAGCCCACCCGGTCGTTGAGCGAGCGGCGCAGCCGCGAGTCGAAACGCCCTCACCCGGCGGCGCTGAGCTCCTCCTGCCGCGACAAGGCGAACGCCTCGAGCAGCCGCTCGGTGTCGGCCAGCTGCGCGAGCCAGGTGACGCGCACGATGTCGATCCGGTCGTCGGGCTCCTGCAGCCGGGAGAGGTACTCCGCGATGGGCGCGAAGCCGCCGGGCGCGGTCTCGTGCAGCTGCAGCATCCGGAGGGCGATCTTCGTCTGCTCGCCGTAGATCGGCAGCTGCGGACCCCGCGGCGCCGTCAGCCCGATGAAGTACAGCTTCTCGAGCCCCGCGGGCACGATGCCCCCCGCGAACCGCAGCGGCACCGACGAGCGGCGCTCGATCAGCGCCTCGTCCAGGAACGGCAGCGAGACGTGGAAGCCCGTCGCCCAGAGGATGGTGTCGTACTCCCCCGCGGTGCCGTCGGCGAAGTGCACCGTCGTGCCCTCGATGCGGTCGATGCCGGGACGGATGTGCACCCGGCCGTGCTGCACCCAGTACAGCAGCAGGTCGTTGACGACCGCGCGCCCCTCGGCGAGGGTCGCGGCGGCGGGAGCCGGCATGCCCGGGTAGTCCTTCGCCTCGCCGATCGAGACCTTGGCGAGCATGCGGGCGATGAAGTCCTGCTCCTCGGGCGAGAACTGCCCCATCCACGGGATCTCCTGGCGGGGCACGCCGAAGTACGACTTCGGCTGGAAGAACATGCCCTCGCGCATCACGATGTCGACCTCGAAGCGGTGCTGCGCCGCGTCGACCGCGAGGTCGCAGCCCGAGTTGCCCGCGCCGACGACCAGCACCCGGCGCCCCGTGATGTCGGACGTGTTGCGGTACGAGCCGGAGTGCACCTGGGTGCCGGTGAAGTCACGACCGACCGCCGGGACCTTCTGATCCCACAGGTGGCCGTTGGCGACGAACACGCCGTCGTAGTCGCGGGACTCCCCGGTCGACAGGGTGACGGTCCAGCCGGCCGACCCGACCGGCCCCTCCGTCGCGCGCGGCACGACCGCGACGACCTCGACGCCGAAGACGACCTTCTCGAACAGACCGTGCTCCTGCGCGTACGCGGCGAGGTAGTCGCGCACCTGGTCGCGCCGCGGGAAGTGCGGGTACTCCGCCGGCATGGGGAAGCCCTCGAAGCCGGTCATGTCGCGCGAGGTGATGAGGTGCAGGGCGTCGTAGTCGGTGTTCCAGTGGCCGCCGACCCGGTCGGACTTCTCGAAGCAGTCGACCTGGTAGCCGGCACGGGTGAGCTGGACGACGGCGGACATGCCGGCCGCGCCGGCTCCGATCACGCAGTAGCGGGTCATGCGGGGGTTCCTTCCTGGGAGGTGGATGCCGCGGCGTCGGGGACCAGCCGCCGGGACGTGTGGAGCAGCGCCGCGCGTCGGGCGCCGGCCGCGGACGGGTAGCCGCGATCGGTGGGACGGATGCCGGCGTCGGCGAGGTGGCAGAGCTGCAGGACGTGTTCGAGCGCGAGCCGGTTCGGGTCGATCACCGGCACGTCGGCCGCGGTGCTGACGGCGCGGTAGCCGTGCGCGTCGAAGATCGCCCCGAGGTAGCCGCATCCGACGACGACCGCATCGGCGCCCTCGTCGACGGCGACCCGGGCGGACGCGTCGAAGCGCTCGATGAGGTCGGTCGGATCGTCGACGGCGCGCAGCACGTCGAGGTGCGTGGACTCGGGCCGGTAGGCCCGCACGGGCGGCGCGGCGAAGACTCCCGCACCTCCCAGCCCGCGGATCTCGTCCGCGAAGACCGGGACGAGGCTGTCGGCGACGGTGACGACCGCGGCGCGGCGGGCGAGCGAGCCCATCGCGCGCACGCTCGCCTCGGCCAGGCCGGTGACGGGGACCGTGACGGCGGCGCGGACGACCGCGGTCGGCGCACCCCAGCATCCGATGACGAACGCGTCCGCGTCGCCCGCCTCTTCCAGTGTGGCGGCGCGGGCGAGCAGGACGGCGTCGCTGAGCAGACGGTTGGCGGGGGTGCGGATGCCGCCGGCGTCGGCGCCCGCGTGGACGAGGCGCGTGCGCACCCGCCCCGCGGCGAGCCGTGCGATCCGTTCGCCGAGGAAGTCCCACAGCCCGCCCAGGGCCGGATCGCCCACGGTGGCCTCGAGCCAGACGACGGATCTCATGCGTACCCCCGGTTGAGCCGACGCTCGACCCAGACCGACAGCCAGGTCGCCGGGACGGCGATGGCCGCGTAGATCAGCCCGGTCAGCGCGTAGACCCACAGGTACTGGAACGTGATCGTGCTGACCTGGTACGCCTGGCTCATCAGCTCGTTGACCGAGATGGAGTACGCCAGCGAGGTGCCCTGGAACGACATGATCGCCAGACCCATGAGGGCCGGGATCGAGGCGCGCATCCCCTGCGGCAGCACGACGCGCACGAACGTGGTCGTCCGCGACAGTCCGAGGGCCGCCGACGCCTCGCGCTGACCGGTCGGCACCGACTGGATGCCGGAGCGGATCATTTCGGACGAGTACGCCGCGGCGGTGAAGGTGAGACCGATCACCGCGGCCCAGAAGTTCTCGAACAGCACGCCGAGGGCGGGAAGGCCGAAGTAGACGATGTAGAGCACGACGAGCGCGGGGATGCCGCGGCCGACCTCCACGAGCACGAGGCACGGCCAGCGCACCCAGCCGCGCTGAGCGGACACCCCGAGGGCGAACAGCAGCCCGATGAGGTAGCCGAGCACGACGGAGAGGGCGGTCAGCTGCAGGCTGACGACGAGCCCCTGTCCGAGCCGGGGCAGGTAGACGGCGAGGTCGATCATGCGACGGCCTCCTTGCGCAGGCGGGTGTCGAGCCGGCGTGCGGTGACCGCGATCGGGATCGACACGACGAGGTACACGGCGGCGGCGAGGAAGAAGGGGACGATGCCGGCGACGGCCGGGTTCTGCCGGGCGAACATCGTGGCCTGGAAGACCATGTCGGCGACGCCGATCGTCGAGGCGATGGACGAGTCCTTGAGCAGCGACAGCAGGAAGGTCGCCATCGACGGCAGGGCGGTGCGGAACGCCTGGGGCGCCAGCACGCGGACGAAGGTCGTGACGCGTCCGAGTCCGAGGGCGGCGGCCGCCTCACCCTGGCCGCGGGCCACGGTGGCGAACGCGCCGCGGTAGATCTCGGCGAGGTAGGCGCTGGAGATGAGGCCGAGCCCCGTGACCGCCGCGGACAGCGAGTCGAAGCGGATCGTGCCCACCTGCACGCCGAAGTAGATGAGGAACAGCCACACGATCGGGGGCACGCCGCGCACGATGTCCACGACCAGTCGCAGCGCGAGTCGCAGCGGCAG
This sequence comes from Microbacterium hominis NBRC 15708, assembly GCF_001592125.1. GTDB lineage: Bacteria > Actinomycetota > Actinomycetes > Actinomycetales > Microbacteriaceae > Microbacterium > Microbacterium hominis. The sequence goes on along the minus strand of NZ_BCWI01000004.1, from coordinate 102,826 downwards.
GATGCGCGAGCGCAGGCCGAGCATGAGGGGGATGCCGAGCACGACCCCCACCGCGTAGGCGAGCGCCGTCACCAGCAGGGTCATGGGGAGGCCGGCGAGGACGAGGAGCATCGCCGCCGAGATGTCGACGCCACCCATGTCAGCGCTCCAGCACGGCGCTGAGGAAGCGCCGTGTGCGCTCTTCGCGGGGGTCGGCCATCACCTCGTGCGGCACGCCCTCCTCGATGATGCGTCCGTCGGCCATGACCACCAGGTGGTCGCCGACGTCGCGGGCGAACTGCATCTCGTGGGTGACGACGATCATCGTCATGCCCGACTCGGCGAGCTCGCGCATGACGGCCAGCACCTCGACGCCGACCTCGGGGTCCAGCGCGCTGGTCGGCTCGTCGAACAGCATCGCGCGCGGGTTCAGCGCCAGCGCGCGCACGATCGCGATGCGCTGCTGCTGACCGCCGGAGCACCGACCCGGATGCTGGTGCGCCTTGTCCTTGAGGCCGACGCGGTCCAGCAGCGTGAGCGCGCGCTGCTCCGCTTCCTCGCGGGAGCGGCCGAGGATGCGCTCCTGCGGGAAGGCGACGTTGCGCAGCACGCTCATGTGGGGGAACAGGTTGAAGGACTGGAACACCATGCCCACCTGGCGCCGCAGGGCGAGCAGGTCGCGGTCGGGGACGCGGCGGCCCGCGGTGATCGTCTGCGAGCCGACGGTGATGGTGCCGGCATCCGGGGTCTCGAGGAGGTTGACGCACCGCAGCAGGGTGCTCTTGCCGGAGCCCGACGGCCCGATCAGGGCGGTGACGCTGCCCGGGCTGACCGACATGGAGATGTCGTCGAGCACGAGGTGGTCGCCGAAGCTCTTCGACAGGTTCTCGATCGTCACTCCGGCGATCGCGAGCTCGTTGGCCTGCGTGATGAGGGGTCGGGACACGGCGGTTCCTAACGTTCGAGGTGGTGGGGGCGCCGGGCGCCCCCACCACGGCCGGCTCAGCGGATGGAGGTCGCCGCTTTGTCGGCGGGGACGATGAGGGAGTCGGGCAGGTCGTAGCTCGCGTTGAGCTCGGCGAGCGTGCCGTCGGCGCGGAAGCCGTCGATCAGCTCGCTGAACGCGTCGGCGAGCGCCGTGTTGTTCTTGTCGATGGGGAACGCGATCATCGGCTGCTCGGTGGTGATGGCCACGCGGTCGTCCTCCTGGGCCGGCTTCACGACGAAGCCCGTGTCCTTGTAGGCGACGGTCGCGACGGCGTACCCGTCGAGGGCCGCCTGGATCCGACCGTTGAGGAGATCCTGCTTCATCTCGGCGGTGCCCGGGTAGGTCTTGAACTTGTCGCCGAGGATGCCGGACATGTCGGCCTCCCACGAGAAGCCCGCGCCGGAGCCGACCGCGCCGACGCTCTCCAGGCCCGTGACGGTGTCGATGCCGTCCTTGGAGATGATGCCCATGGAGTCGTAGAAGGTGGGGCTGGTGAAGCCGACCTTCTCGGCGCGGGCCGCCGTGACGTACCAGCCGCCCGTGATCATGTCGGTCTTCTTCTGCTCGCTGATCATCGGGATGCCGTTGGCGTAGGTGATCGGCACGAACGCCAGGGCGAGGCACTCGGCCTCGGCGAGCTTGCGCACGACGTCGATCTCGAGGCCGGACGCGTCGGAGCCCTTGGTCTGCGTGTAGGGCAGGTTCTCCGGCACGCCCACTGTGAGGGTGCCCGGCGTGAAGGTCGTCAGCCCTTCGTGCGCGGGGGTGCAGTCGGAGGCGACGGTGGACGCGGGGGCGGCGGAGCCGGCGCAGCCGGTGAGCAGCACGGCGACGGAGGCGATGGACACGAGCGCGGTGGCGGCGCGGGCGCGGGTGGTGCGGGACATGGCTTCCTGCTTTCTGGGTAGTGCTCGAGTGGGTTTTCGGGTGTGGATTCGGGTGGGTCAGACGGCCGTCAGGCCGCCGTCGATCGTCAGGACGGATCCGGTGACGAAAGAAGAGGAGTCGGAGATGAGGTAGCGCACGAGCGGGGAGATCTCGTCGGGGCGCGCGCGTCGGCCGAGGGGGGCGCCGGAGGAGCTGCCCCCGGCGGGCTCGTCGTCGTTCATCGGGGTGTCGACGCCGCCCGGGCAGATCGCGTTGACGCGCACCAGCGGCGCGTACTCCACCGCGGCGACGCGCGTCAACGCGAGCACGGCGGCCTTCGACGCCGAGTAGGCGGCGTAGCCCGCGGTCCCCACCAGCGCCGCCGTCGACGACACGTTCACGATGGACCCGCCGGTGTGCATGAGCGGGGCGAGGGCGCGGATGCCGAGGAACGCGCCGAGCGCGTTGACCCGGTCGTGCAAGAGCCAGGTGGCCGCGTCGGTGTCGGCGATCGCCCCGTGCCGGAGGATGCCCGCGTTGTTGACGAGGCCGACCAGCGGGTCTTCGGTCTCGGCGAGCTGCGCGGCGAGCACGGCCCACCCTCCCTCATCGGCGACGTCGAGGGAGAAGTAGCGCGCGTCGGCGCCGCGGTCGCGCAGGGTCTGGGCGACGGCGCGACCGGCGTCGTCCATCCGGTCGGCCAGCACCAGCGCGTGGCCGGCCTCGGCCAGGGCGGCGGCGTGTGCCGCTCCCTGACCGCGCGCCGCGCCGGTGATGACCACGGTGCTCATCGCATCACGTCCGCACCCGACAGGACGATGGTCTCGCCGTCGAGGAACGCGCCGTACTCGGGCTGGGAGACGAGCCACACCCACGCCGCGATCTCCTCGGGCGTCGCGACGCGGCCGAGGGGGATCGACGCGGCGGCCGCCTCCATCCGGCCGGTCGCCGCGTTGCCGGGCGTCGCGACCCAGCCGGGTGCGATGCCGTTGACGCGGATGCCGTCGGGGGCGAGCTCGAGGGCGAGCGCCTTGGTCAGCATGACGACCGCCGCCTTCGAGGCGCCGTACAGGAGCTGACCGGGTGACACCGTGAACGCGTCGACCGACGCGAAGTTCACGACGGACGCGCCGCGCGACAGGCGGGGGCGTGCGGCGGCGATCACGTTCAGCACACCCAGGACGTTGATGTCGAAGATGCGCCGGTAGGTGGCCTCGTCGTAGCTCGCGAGCGTCGTCGGCGGGTAGACGCCGGCGATGTTGGCGACCACGTCGATACCGCGGCCGGGGGCGAGTACGGCGTCGACGGCGGCGGCCACGGCCTCCCGCGACCGGACGTCGGCGACGATCCGCAGCACGTCGCCGTCGACGGCGGCGGATTCCGCCGGCCAGGCGACATCCAGCGCGACCACCGTGTACCCGCGCTCGCGGAAGAGCTCGACGGTGCTCTGTCCCATTCCGCTGGCGGCCCCGGTGATGAGTGCAACCGGGGGTGTGGGGGTCTGCATGCGGGGATCTCCTCGGATAGTCGGGCCGTGTAAAACCCAGTGGACCACTGGCCGCCCACCAAGGACAATCCTCAAACCGTTATAGTCGCCATAGGACAAACCTCTACAAAGCGAGCGCCCATGGCCACCCCGACCGTACGACAGCTGCAGTATTTCCTCACCGCGGCGCGGCTCGGCACGTTCTCCGCGGCGGCCGCCGAACACCACATCGCGCAGCCGAGCCTGTCGGAGCAGATCTCGGTCCTCGAGGCCAACCTGGGGCTGCGGCTGTTCACCCGCACGACGCGGCGGCTCCTGCTCACCGACGTGGGCAAGCAGTTGGTCCCCCTCGCCGAGAAGACGCTCGCCGACGTCGACGAGATCGCCGACTTCGGGCGCCGAGTGGGCTCGCTCGAGGAGGGCACGGTGCTGTTCGGCACCTTCAACAGCGCCCACCTGTACCTCCTGACCGACCTGATCCGCGAGTTCCATTCGCGGCATCCGGCCGTGAAGGTCAAGGTCACCGGCTTGAACTCGTCCGAGGTCGCCGAGTCGGTGCGCAACGGCGACCTGGAGGCCGGGATCGTCCAGCTGCCGATCGACGACCGACAGCTGCGTCTGATCCCCGGCATCTTCGTGGACCACGTCGTCTACGTCTCGCGCAACCCCGAGCACACCCGTGCCCCGATCGACATCCGGACGCTCTCGACCCGGCCGCTGATCCTGTCCGAGGCGCGGTGGTCGCTCGACGATCCGCTGCGCGTGTCGCTTCTGGAGCGCGCGCAGGCCGCGGGCGTACGGCTCGACCCGATCATCGAGGTCGAGTTCCAGACGCACGCGCTGGAGCTCGCGGCGCAGGGCGTCGGCGACTCGCTCGTGTCGTACCACGTCGGCCGCTCGGTGATCGCCGAGCGTGGGCTCTACATGACGCCGCTGTCACCCGCCGTCGAGGAGCACTACGCGTTCGTGACCCGCCGCGCCGGCTCCATCTCGCCCGCGACGGCCGCGTTCATGGCGCTCGCCCGCCAGATCCTCGCCGGCCTGCAGGCGCCTCCGCCGACGGCCGGCTGACCCGGGCGTACGTCGTTTCGACTCGCTGCGCTCGCTCAACGCCCGGCCCGCCCCCCGGTCGTTGAGCGAGCGGCGCAGCCGCGAGGCGAAACGCCCCACCCACCCCCGACCATCGGCTGGTTTTTCACGACACGCGTGGCCACGCGTCACGGCACCGAAACGCACGGCATCCATGATTGCGGGATGACGCACAACGAGCCGACGTCCGGGCTGGACCCGGAGGACGCCCGCGAGAACGCGCGCGAGCTGACGGGCGATCGCACCGAAGCGGTGCAGGACTTCTCCAGCGAGGATGCGGGCTACCACAAGACCCTGCGCCCGCGACAGATCCAGATGATCGCGATCGGCGGCGCCATCGGCACCGGTCTGTTCATGGGCGCCGGCGGCCGTCTCGCCTCGAGCGGACCGTCGCTGATCCTGGTCTACGCGGTCTGCGGCTTCTTCGCGTTCCTCATCCTGCGCGCGCTCGGGGAGCTCGTGCTGCACCGCCCGTCGTCGGGGTCGTTCGTGTCCTACGCCCGCGAGTTCTACGGCGAGAAGCTCGCGTTCGGCGCCGGGTGGATGTACTTCCTCAACTGGGCGATGACCTCGATCGTCGACGTGACCGCGGCCGCCCTCTACGTCAAGTTCTGGGCGCAGTACTGGGAGCCGCTGCAGCAGATCCCGCAGTGGCTGATCGCCCTCGTGGCCCTGGTCGTCGTGCTGTCGCTGAACCTGGTGAGCGTCAAGCTCTTCGGCGAGATGGAGTTCTGGTTCGCCCTCATCAAGGTCGCGGCCCTCGTGATCTTCCTCATCGTCGGCACCTGCTTCCTGATCTTCGGCGGCGCGACGGATGTCGGGCCCACCGGCTTCAGCGTCATCTCGGACAACGGCGGTCTCTTCCCGATGGGTGTCGTCGCCCCCCTGCTGGCCATCTCGGGCGTGGTCTTCGCCTACGCGGCCATCGAACTCGTCGGCACGGCCGCCGGCGAGACGGAGAACCCCGAGAAGGTCATGCCGAAGGCGATCAACACGGTCGTCATCCGCATCGCCGTCTTCTACGTCGGATCAATCCTGCTGCTGTCGCTGCTGCTGCCGTTCGGCACTTACGAGGCCGGGCAGTCGCCGTTCGTCACCTTCTTCTCGCACATCGGCTCGCCGCAGACCGGCGCGATCGCCGGCTCGGTCATGAACTTCGTCGTCCTCACGGCGGCGCTGTCGAGCCTCAACGCGGGCCTGTACTCGACGGGCCGCATCCTGCGCTCGATGTCGGTCAACGGGTCGGCGCCGGCGTTCACCGCGGCGATGAGCCGCAACGGCGTGCCGTACGGCGGCATCCTGCTGACGGCCGTCATCACGCTCGCGGGCGTCGGCATCAACGCGCTCTGGCCGTCGCAGGCGTTCGAGATCGTGCTGGAGGTGTCGGCCCTCGGCATCATCGGCGGGTGGGCGACGATCATCCTCTGCCAGCTCAAGCTCGTGAAGTGGGCGAAGGAGGGCAGGCTCCAGCGGCCGTCGTTCCGCCTGTTCGGGGCGCCGTACACGTCGTACCTGACGCTGGCGTTCCTCTTCTTCGTGCTCGTGACGATGGGCTTCTCGGAGACGGGACGGTGGGTGCTCGCCTCGCTGATCGTGCTCATCCCGGCGCTGATCATCGGCTGGTTCGCCGCCCGCGGCAAGATCCAGGCGGCCGTCGCCGCGCGCGAGGGCTACACCGGCACCCATCCGGTCATCGCCGAGCGGCAGGCGACCGAAGCGGCCAAGCGGCGCCGCTGAGGTCGCGGCACGACCTGGCAGACTGGGTGCATGCGACGCTCCCGGACTCCGCGCGTCGCGCGGGGTGCCGTCGTCGCCTCCGTCGCGACGTTCACGGCGCTCGTGTCGCACGTCGTCGCCGGCGGGTCGGTTCCCGGACCGTTCGGGATCGTCGCCCCGTGGATGCTGGCGCTCATGGTGTCGACGCTCCTCGCCGGCCGGACGCTCTCCGCGGTGCGACTCGGGCTGAGCGTCGTGGCGAGCCAGCTGCTGTTCCACACCCTGTTCGTGATGGGCGCCCCCGTCTCGGGCGCCGCCTCGGCGATCTCGCACCACGATCACGGTGCGATGGCGATGTCCGCGGATGCCGTCACCACCACGTCTGCGAGCGCACTCGTGTCGGCGCTGTGCGCCGACCCGCTGATGTGGGCGCTGCACGCGGTGGCCGCGCTCGTCACGACCGCTGCGCTGTACCGCGGCGAGCGCACCGTCCGCGCCCTGCTGCAGCTGGCCCGTGACATCCGCGCCTGGGCCCGCCGCGCGGTCGCGCGGGCCCGTACCGTCATCGCCCGTCCCGTTCCCGCCGCCCGTGCGGCCGACGCGGTCGCCTGGAGGGTGCGCCCCGCCGCGCACGTCGTCGACGGTCGCCGCCGCGGACCCCCGCTCGCCCCCGCGCTCTGATCCCTGTCCCCGCCCGCGACGCGATGTCCGGGCGCGGATCCGCTGTGCGCTCGCACCTGCGTCGTGAGCGCGCGATCGATCGGTGGTCGTCCATGTCGTCTTCCCGTCTCCGCACCCGTCTTCGCACGCTGCTGCTCGCCGTGGCCCTCGCCGGCACGTCGGTGCTCGTCACCGCCCTGCCCGCGGCGGCCCACGATGAGCTGCTCGGCAGCACCCCGGCATCCGGCGAGGCACTCACCGACGCCCCGGCGGAGGTGACACTCACCTTCTCAGCCGAGGTGCTGACGATCGGCGCCGCCGTGATCGTCGCAGACGGAGCGGACCGCGACTGGGTCGCCGACGCCCCCGTCGTGCGCGACGGCACGGTGACGGTGAGCCTCGACCCGCAGCTGCCGACCGGCGGTTACGAGATCCGCTGGCGTGTCGTCTCGCAGGACGGGCATCCGATCAGCGGGATCATCCCGTTCACGGTCGGCGGCGCCGAGCCGTTGACGCGGACGCCGGCGGCCACGGCCCCGTCGACATCGACGGATGCCGGAACGGCCGCGGACGCACAGGACACCACCACACAGGATCAGGGCGCACGAGAGGACCAGGGGATCATCCGGATCCTGCTGGTCGGCGCGGGCGGGGCGATCATGGCCGTCGCCGCCTACGCCGCTTTCCACTTCCTCCGCCGAAAGAAAGGCACCTCCTCGTGAGCATCCACACCACCACCCGCACCCGCCTGAGCGTCGCCGCCCGCGCCGGCGCTCTCCTGAGCGTCGGCCTCCTGGCCTTCGCGGGCTGCGCCAGCACGAGCTCCTCCGCCGGATCGACGCCGTCCGCCTCCGCGACGACCGCCGACGCCGGCGCCGCCGTGACGATCTCCGACGCCTGGGTCAAGGCTGCCGACTCCGGCATGTCCGCCGCCTTCGGCACCCTCCGCAACGACTCGTCCGCGCCGATCACCCTCGTGTCGGCGACCTCCCCGGCCTCCTCCATGCTGCAGCTGCACGAGACCGTCTCCGACGCCTCGGGCGCGATGGTCATGAAGGAGAAGGACGGCGGTTTCGTGATTCCGGCCGGCGGTGAGCTCGTGCTGCAGCCGGGCGGCAACCACATCATGCTGATGGACCTGACCGCGCCGCTGAAGGCGGGTGAGGAGACCCGCTTCACGCTGACGTTCTCCGACGGTTCCACGGCGGCGTTCTCGGCCCCGGTCAAGGACTACTCCGGTGCCAACGAGACCTACCAGGGCGGCGAGATGGACATGAGCCCGAGCCCCACGCCGAGCAACTGATGGCCGCGCCCGACACGGGCGCGGGTCGATCGGCGTCGACCCGGCGGCAGTTCCTCCTCGGAGGAGCTGTCGCCGGCGTCGGCGCCGCCGCCGCCATCGGCATCGACCTCGCCCTCACCCCCTCTCCCGACGCGGCCGCGCCGGCCGCGGCATCCGTCCCGCTCAACGGCACCGAGATCGTGCCGTTCCACGGCGTCCACCAGGCGGGCGTCGACACCGACGCGCAGGCGCACGGGACGTTCGTCGCGCTCGACCTGCACGCCGACGTCGACCGCGACGACCTGCGCCGCCTCCTGCGCGTGCTGAGCGATGACGCCGAGCGGCTGACGCAGGGGCGGCCGGCCCTCGCCGACTCCGAACCGGAGCTGGCCGCGGCGCCCGCCCGCCTCACCGTGACGTTCGCGTTCGGACCCGGGCTCGTCTCCCGGGCGCAGGGAGCCGCGCCGAGCTGGCTGCGACCGCTGCCCGCGTTCGGCATCGATCGCCTCCGCGACGAGTTCAGCCACGGCGACCTGCTGCTGCAGATCGCCGGCGACGACCCGCTGACGGTCGCCCATGCGACGCGGATGCTGCTGAAGGACGCCCGCAGCTTCGCCGAGGTGCGCTGGACGCAGCAGGGATTCCGCCGCGCCTACGGCACGGTCGCGCCGGGCACGACCATGCGCAACCTCTTCGGCCAGGTCGACGGCACCGCGAACCCTCAGCCCGGAACCGGCCACTTCGACGAGGTCGTCTGGTCGGATGCGGGGTGGATGACCGGCGGGACGGGCATGGTCGTCCGCCGCATCCACATGGACCTCGACAAATGGGACAGGCTCGACCGCCCGGGACGCGAGGACTCCGTCGGGCGCACGCTGTCCAACGGCGCTCCGCTCACCGGTGCGGCCGAGCACGACGAGCCCGACTTCGATGCGAAGACCCCGGTCGGCTTCCCTGTGATCCCGGAGTTCTCGCACCTGCGCCGCTCGCGGCCCGATGATACGAGACAGCGGATCTTCCGTCGCGGCTACAACTACGACGAGCGTCCGGACGGCGGACAGGTGTCCGACTCGGGGCTGATCTTCGTGTCGTTCCAGGCCGACGTGGACGCCCAGTTCGTTCCCATCCAGCGGCGGCTGGACGAGCTCGACCTGCTCAACGAGTGGACGACGCCGATCGGCTCGGCGGTGTTCGCCGTCCCACCCGGGTGCCGGCCGGGCGGGTACATCGGGGAGACGCTGCTGGCGTGACGATGCGGGCCGACGACAGCCGGGCGGGCGCGCCGGTAATAATGCGGAGTCGACGGCGCGCACGGCGAATCCTGCCCCTATCCTGGAGCGGCGCGAGGTGCGGCACGTCCACCGCCGGGGGGCCGGCTCGAAGAGAGGTGTCCTGCGGATGGTGGATGCGGCATCCGTCGCCGTCGTCGACGACCACGAGCTCGTCGCGATGGCGGTGCAGAACCTCCTCGCCGCGACGCCCGAGGTCAGCTTCGTCGGTCACGCCCGCACCGTCGACGAGCTGGTGCGCCACCCGCGACGTGCCGAACTGGTGCTGCTCGATCTGAGCCTGCGCGACGGATCGCATCCGGCGGGCAACGTCGCGGCGCTGCGCCGCTGGGGCGCCCAGGTTCTCGTGCTGACCTCCGGCGAGGATCCGTACCTCGTGCGCGCCGCCTCACGCGCCGACATCCGCGGCGTCGTGAGGAAGTCCGCGCCGTCGGCAGGGCTGCTCACCGCGATCGTGTCGGCGTCGCGCGGCGAGCACGTCTCGACGGCGGAATGGGCCTCGGCGCTGGACACCGATCCTCTGCTCGAGGGCGCCCCGCTCACCGCGCGCGAGCGCGAGGTCCTGGCGCTGTACGCGTCGGGGCTGGGCGCGCGGGACGTCGCGACACGGCTGTTCATCTCCGAGAACACCGTCAACGATCACCTTCGCCGCATCCGCTCCGTCTACCATCAGCTGGGCCGCCCGGCGGCGACGAAGGTCGAGCTGTATCAGCGGGGCCTCGAAGACGGCTACGTGCCGGTACCGCGGCGTGAGTGACGCGGATGCCGCCGAGCGCGCCGCTCGGCGGGTGCTGCTGGCGACCAGCGGCGCGATGGTGGCGGCGGTCGGCACGTTCAACCTGACCGTCGTGGCCCGCGAACACCCCGTCCTTCCCCTCTGGTATCTGATCATCGTGGTCGCCGCCACGGCCATCACCATCGTCGGCGGGGCGCTCTCCCCCCTGCTGGGCACCCGGATGCTGCGCCGCACGGCCGGCGCCGCGACGATCCTGTTCTGGGCCGCAGTCATCCTGTTCGCCCCGGCGGCGGCGACGTCGGAGGTGGAGCGGATGCCGTGGGTGCTGACGGCATCCAGCGCCGCCACCGCCTGCGCGCTCGTCGCCTTCGGCCCGCGTGCGGGGTGGGCCACGCTGGCGATCGGGACTCTCGCGGGGGCGACGTACCGTCTCACGTTCGGAGGCTTCGATCTGGACGGAATCGTCAACGACTCGCACGCGCTGCTGACCGCGGCCGTGGTCTGCGTGCTCGGCGGCCATGTGCTGTCGGTCGGCGCCGGCCTGGACGCCGCCGCAGCGGAGCGCCGGGCCGCCGCGGCCCGCGAGTCGGCCGAGCGGGGTCGCCTGGCGGCGCGGACGCACGCAGCCGCCCTCGTCCACGACGAGGTGCTGGCGACGCTCGTGCTGGCCGCCTCCGAGCTGCCGGTTCCGCTCGATCGACTCGCCGTCCAGGCGCGGCGGGCGGCGGGGATGGTCACGTCGCTCGTCGACGACGGCGCGCGCGAGCCTCTCCCGCTGGATGCCGAGCTGGTCGTGGAGACCCGCCGGCAGGGTGCGGAGCTGACCTGCGACATCGAAGGTCCCCTCCTCCTCGACGACGGTGCGACCACGGCGATGCTGGGGGCGACGCGTCAGGCGCTGACGAACGCGGCCCGGCATGCACCGCTGGCGCGGCGGCAGGTCCATCTCCGTTCCCGCGACGACGACGTCCGCATCGACATCGTCGATGACGGCCCCGGCTTCGAGCTGGCCCGGATCGACGACGACCGCCTCGGCATCCGCCAGAGCATCGTCGCGCGCATGGAACGCGTTCCCGGCGGCGCCGCCGAGATCGTCTCCACACGAGGCGTCGGCACGCGCGTCACGCTGCGGTACGCGCCGCCCGCGCCGGGCGTCCAGATGGCGGCGGTCACCGACTCCGCGGCGCTGCGGCGCGGCGTGACCCGCATCGGGGTGGGCTACGTCGTGCTGCAGTCGTTGTGCGCGATGGCGGCGACGGTCGTGGCGCCGCACACGTGGGCGCTGCAGGTGGCGGCACTGGCGGCGATCCTGGTCACCGCCGAGCTGCTGCGCCGCTCCCTGCCCGCCGAGCCGTCATGGGGCCGGTCGATCGGCGTCGTCGGGCTCGTGGTCGGTGGCACACTCGGCACCGTCGCGGTCGCCCCGCTGACCTACGGCACCCTGTGGCCGGTGATGGCGCTGTCCTTCCTGCTCGTGCCGCTGGCTCTGCGAGGGCGCGGGGGCACGGCGCTCGTCGGCGCCGCCCTGGTCGTCGGTGTCCTGATCGCCGCGGGAGCCGCTCACGGCGTCGCCCCCGGCCAGATCCTCCAGCTGATCACCCGCCCTGGACTGGTCGTCGGCGTCGCCGTCCTGATGCTGCACGTCATCGCGCGCATGCAGCGGGGCATCGTCGTCCTGCACCATGAGGCCGTCGCCGCCGCGGAACGGCAGAGCTGGTCGATGTCGGCGCGTGCGGAGCTGCGCGAGCACGCCGACGATCTCGCCGCCTCCGTCGTGCCCCTGCTGAACCGCATCGCCGAAGGGCGGTCGCCCTCACCCGAGGAGCGGCGCGCCTATGCGGCGCAAGAGGGCCGACTGCGCGACGACCTGCGCGCCGGCGCGCTGGCGCGTGAGCCGCTGCGCAGCGCCGTCGCGGCCGCGCGCGCCCGCGGCGTCGACGTGGTCCTGCTCGACGACAGCGGCGCCGCCGCCGACGACGGGATCGATGCGGCCGTGGGGTGGATGGCCGAGAGCATCTCCGATGCGCGCCGGCACGTCGTCGGACGCCTGCATCCGGACGGACGTGCCGTGCGGGCGACCATCGCGATCGACGGCCGCCCGCACGTGTTCGATGCCGTCAGCGGTCACGACCCGTCGAGGAGCTTCCACGGCGAGTAGTCGTGATCGAGCACCGACCGATCGGGACGCTGTCCCTGCGACCACCAGCGCGCCTCGTACCCGCTGCCGTCGTACAGGACGCGATCGCCCTGGTTGTAGAGGCCGGTGGCGGACCATTCCGGGTAGGTGCCCTCCGGCAGCTGCGGCAGGGTGAACGGGCGGTCGCTCGAGAGCACGGGACCCACGTAGGTCCACGCGGATGCCGCGGCATCCAACGAGGGGTCATCGGGCTGGGGACCGTCTTCGTTCCACCACTTGGACACGTAGACCGAGCCCCGCCAGACCACGAACACCCCCGCCGAGTAGAACGACTGCGACGTCCACAGCGGGAAGGGGCTGGTGGCGGCGTCGTCGGGGACGATCGGACCGTCCTGCGGCGTGAGGGGCTCGCCCGACGGCGTGCCCGTGTGCCCGTCGGCGAGGATGCCGGCGAAGCTCACGCCGGCCTGATCGACGCCGCTGCACAGGGGCGAGACCCGATGCACGAGCGGGTAGTTCGATCCGCAGGTGCGGTCGCGGTTGAGGGACCACATCGACATCCTCGCGATGCCCTGCGCGGTGGCGTAGTCGGCGAGCGCCCGGGCGTCATCGAGCGTGAAGACCTCGCGCTCGATGTCGCTCTGACCGATCATCGGGGTCGCTCCCAGCAAGGCCCGCGCTCCGCCCGGCGGCAGGGTGCGCCCGTGGGCGTCCCACAGGTCGGTGACCTGCCGGGCGGTGGCGTCCAACGCGCTGATCGCGAGCGACGACGTGGAGGCGGCGTGATCGTCGGCGTTGAAGTCCATCGTCATGGCGTTGACGCCCGCGATCTCGACTCCCCCGTCGAGCATCGCCGAGACCTGCGCGGACCCCTGGGCGGTGAGACCGTCGGGCGCCACGGGCAGTGTGAGCCACAGCTGCAACGACGTGCCCTCCGCGCTCCGCTGCTTCTGCAGCTGTGCGATCGCCGCGGCACGTCGTGCCGTCGCCGCCGCGTCGTCGAGAGCATCCCCTTCGATGTCGAGGTCGACGGTGTCGATGCCGTACCGGTCGAGCACGGTGCGATACGCCGTCGCCAGGGCGTCGACCGTCGCACACGCGGAGGCCAGCTCGGTGTTGAGGGCGCCTCCGAACGACACCGCGAGCGGGCGCCCCTCGCGGTGCATCCGCTCGACGCGACGATCGAGCTGGAACCGCTGGGCGGCGTCGTCGAGCGTGTACGTGCGTCCCCACGTGGGCGTGCAGTCGTCGTCACCCGCGGCGACGACGAAGGCGAGGACCAGCCCCCCGGGGGCATCGTCCATCGTGCTGCGCGACAGCTCGTCGCCGGATTCGAGCGTCACGTCGTAGTACGGCGCGAACCAGCGGTGGGCGGCGTCGGCGCCGGCCACCGCCGGCGGCAACGTCGGAACGAGGGCGGCCGCGGTCGCGCCGAGTCCCAGCGTGACGACCACGGCCATGCTGAGGGCGAGGCGCCCGAACGAGAGCTGCCGTCCGGCGAAACGCGAACGCCGGGGCGCGTGCACCGGGCTCATGAGAGTGCTCCGATCGCGTCCAGCGGCCCGTCGTCGAGGACCGCAGCCCACCGCGGAGAGGAGGCGGCGGCGGGCGCGGCGGCATCCTTCTCCTCCACCCAGATCCAGTCCATCCACGCGAACCAGAGATCGGATGCCGTGGCACGCACGCCGATGAGACGCACGATCGCCCACAGCGTCGCGATCGTGGTGAACGCCGCGAAGACCGCGGTGCCCCATGCTCCCGCCATCCCGGCGCGCACGCCGACGGCGCCCGCCACGAGCACCAGTGCCAGGGGCGCCACGAGGAAGAAGGCCGGAACGCGGGTGCGCGACGACACTTTCGGCGTCCGCGCGAACTGCGCCTTGCGGCCGGTCAGGACCTGCAGCACCGACGCCGCACTGCCGGCGAGATTGACGGGCAGGAGCAGGAGGTTGAGTCCGTAGATGGCGACGACGTCACGCCGACGGTAGCCGAGCATGCGCAGATCCGACGCCATCTCGACGAAATAGGGCAACGCGATCAGCATGAGCAGGATGGTGACCAGCTGCCCGTCCATCGGGTAGAGAGTGAGCACCGCGAGCAGGCCCACCGTGACCCAGGAGATCGAACCGAGGTAGTTCAGTCGGAGCAGCCGCTCGGCGACCCGCATCGGCTCGCCGACGCGGCGACGGCGAGCGGCCAGGGCGCGCAGGGCGGGGATGATCAGCAGCCCGCCGTCCGCCCAGCGGCGACGCTGGATGACGAGGGAGCCGAAGTCGGGCGGTGTGGCGCTGTAGCTGAGGCGCTCCGGGTAGTTCATCAGCGTCCAGCCGTGCTCGGCGATGTCGATGCTCGACTCGGTGTCCTCGATGGCCGTCCGGTCGGAGATGTACCGCACGATGCGCGTGCCGTCTTCCACCGACTCGCGTCGCAGCGAGGCCAGGGCCTGCCAGCGCAGCACGGCGTTCGCGCCCACCCAGAACGTCGCCCCGAACGCCGTGAGACCTTGGTGCACGATGTGCTGCAGGTCGGTCGTCGCCCCGGCGATGCGTTCGAGCCGGGTCGGAGCCCCGCGGTAGGCGGAGTAGGGCGTCTGGGCGACCGCGACGCGCGCGTTCTCCGGCTGCTCGAGGGTGTGGACCAGCGTCGCGCAGTACCCGGGCAGCAGCATCGAGTCGGCGTCCAGGGTCAGCACGTAGTCGGGTTCGGCCACTTCGAGGGTGCTGCGCCCGGCGCCGGCATCCTCGAGGGCCCGCTGACCGCCCACCCATCGCTCCCGGTAGCGACCGCCGATCAGGCCGAGGTACGCGTTCAGGTTCATGGCCTTGTTGGACACGTGCGACAACGAGGCGTAGCGCCGCCGCTCGAAGGTGGAGGCGTCCACACCGAAGATCCGCACGAGGCGGCTGCCGAGCTGATGCGCACGCGCGAGCGTCAGCGGCGCCGCCCCGCTCTCCGCGGCTTCGAGCAGCGCCGCGGCCGTGGCCTCGAGATCGGATGCCAGGCGCCGCAGCACCTGCTCGACGAAGAAGACCTCGACGTGCGTCCGGGTCGGCGCCTCCTCGGCGCGTGCGTGCAGCCACTGCGCGCACGCCGCGTGCTCACGCATCACGAGCTCCGTCGCCGCGGCCGCGGAGAGTTCGCCCGCGCGGATGCGGGCGGCGGCGGCATCCACGCGCTCGAAGACCGGACGCAGTGCGGCATCCAGCTCTCCCGTCAGGGCGCGGCACCCCTCGAGCCCGGCGCGCGCCGCGTCGTCGGCGGGGTCGGGGTCGTCGTCCAGCAGCAGCACGACGTCGAGCCGCGGAAACTCCTGCAACGCGACGGACCAGAGCGCCATCCGCACGAGGTCGGGATCCTCGCGTCGAGAGGGCAGCAGAGCAGTCAGCAGGGGTTCGTGATCGAAGAAGTGCTCGTCGATCGTGATGCGGCGGGCGCGGCGATGATCCGCGAGCCGAGGAAGGGCGCCCGCCCGCGCGAGCAGATACATGCAGGCCGAGAACGTGAGCGCGGTCACGGAGACGAGGAACAGCGTCGTGGCCAGCAGCTGGGTGGAGTCGACGAGCGCACCGCCGCGAGAGAGAGTGACGATGACCGTCGTGAGGTAGAGCATCCACAGCACCACGCACGAGATCAGGGCGATCCGCGACCGCGCGATGCGGGCCGTGGAGGGCCGTGCGTGCTGCGCCGGCTGCGGTGTCGCGTCGCGATCGGTGCCGCGCTGGCGGCGGCGGGCTCGGGTGACGGCGGTGTCTGAAGTCATGGTCGACGTTCCTTCGACGGGGGACCGCGGCGTCGGGTCGCCGCGGCGACGTGCCCGACAAGTCCCAGGTCGGTCACGACAGGGCCATCGTGCCGGGCGGGGCGGTCTCGTAGCGGCCGTTTCAGCCACCGGAATCGGTGGTTCTCCGCGGGCATCGGGGTCGCCGTGGCACTGGTGATCCTGTTCGTGATCGGCGCCACGCTCGTGGATGCGGCGCAGACCTGTGCACGCCTCGGAGAGGGCGTGCACACCGTCGGCCCCGCGACATACACCTGCGGACCCGGCTCCTTCTACGTCCGCTACGGCGGCTGACCGGCAGCCGCCGACGACGAAGGCCCCGACATCCGCGTGATGTCGCGGGCGTCGGGACCTTCGTGGCCGACTCAGAGAATGACCTCGATCTGCGCGCCCTGCTCGGCCTCGGCTGTGAGCGTGATGGCTCCGCGACCGGTGCGACGTACGACCGCCAACGCGCGGCCGTCGAAGGTCGTGTGACGATCGGTGACGAAGCTCTCCTCCGTCTTCGGGTTCGCCGATCCGAAGCCCTGGAGGACGGCGGGACCCTCCAGGCGCACAGCGATCGACTGATCCTCGCCCGTGATGACCGTCCCACGACCGTCGGTGAGGGCGAGCATGACGAAGGAGAGGTCGTCGGCTCCGCTGTCGACCTCTGCATCCAGGCTCCGCGGCGTCCCGCCGGCGTGCAGCGCGTACCGCCCCACCTCGGCGCCGCCGAGGTACGACACCGCCTCGAGCGTCCCCGAACGGTAGACCGTTTCGAAGTCGGCGCGGAAGGCCTTCGTGACGCCGATCGGCTGGCGGCCGATCTCCTCGCCGTCCAACAGCAGCGCCACCTCGTCGCCACGACCATAGACCTCGACATGCACGGGCTGGTTCTCGAAGCCCGCCCACGTCCAACTCGACACCGAATCACTCCAGGCCCACGGAGTGGCGAAGGCCACGGTCTTGCCGTGGTGCTGCGGCCGCTGGACCGCGATGTAGGGGTCGGTGCGGAGCCCGAAGACGATCTCCCGGTAGAACGAAGCGGGGCGACGGTGACCGATGATGTCGATGTCGCCGCAGTAGGCGAGCAGCCACGGGTAGTCACGGGCGACGCTCTGCTGGGAGTTCTCCAGGTCCTCGACGTAGTCGATGCCGCCGATGCCGGCCTCGCCGATGTAGTCCCACCCGGTCCACGTGAAGTCGCCGATGACGCGCGCATCTGCCTCGACCAGCGCCCAGATCTCGTCGATCGCCGTCGGGAACGACTCGGTGCCGACAGTGATGCGCTCGGGGAAGCGGTCGCGGTCGAGCTCGTATCGCGCTTGCGAGTAGTTCATCCCTGCGACGTCGAGCACCGCCTGCGACTCCTCCGTGCGCACAGTGACCGGCTCGGAGACAGCGATGAGACCCATGTAGTCGCCGAGTTGCGCCATCATCGTGTTGACGCCGCCGGAGGCCTGGTCGTCGGAGGGAGCTTGGGCGCGCATCGCAGCGATGACGTCGTCCAGCGTTGCGACGAATCCGTTGATTCCGTTGGTGACCAGGCGCGTGGGATCGAGGGTCCGGATGTGCTCCGCGATCTTGCGGCTCTGCACGGCACCGAACGGGGTGCCGTTCTCGGGGATTTCGTTGCCGATCGAGTAGAAGATCACGCTGGGGTGGTTGATGTCCTTGGCCACCATCGACTCGACATCGCGCTCCCACCATTCGGGGAACTCGTAGGAGTAGTCTTCGTCGGTCTTGCTGACGGTCCAGGTGTCGAACGCCTCGTCCATGACGTACATGCCCAGGCGATCGCACGCGTCGAGCATCGCTCGGCTCAACGGGTTGTGCGAGCTGCGGATGGCGTTGAAGCCGGCCGCCTTCAACAGGCGCACGCGTCGTTCCTCGGCCGACGCGAAGGTGGCGGCCCCGAGAACGCCGTTGTCGTGGTGCACGCACGCACCGCGCAGCTTGACCGTCTTGCCGTTGACGCGCAGGCCATGCCGCGGGTCGACCTGGATCGTCCGTACCCCGAACCGGGTCTGGCGATCATCGACGACCCCCTCTCCTTCCCGCTCCAGCTCGACCGACACGTCGTAAAGGTGGGGTGTCTCGGCCGACCAGACCACGGGATCGCTCAGGAACACGCGCTGGCGCACCATCATCTGCTCGCCGGGCAACACGGTCACGGGGGTGTCCAACTCGCTCACCGCCGTGCCGGAGAACGACATCCGCAGGGACACGCGCCCGCGTGCGGTGCGGATACCGTCGTTGCGCACGAGCGTGGCGACCTCGACGACCGCCTCAGCCTCGCCCAGATGGGTCGTGCGCACGTGCGTGTGCGCTATGCGCATCCGCGACTGGGTCACCAGGTGCACCGGCCGATAGATGCCCGCTCCCGAGTACCAGCGCGCGTCCTTCCCGTTGCGGCACTCCACGACGATCTCGTTGTCGGCCCCGAAGGTGACGTACGGATCGATGCGCACCGAGAACTCGGCGTAGCCGCTCGGCCGCTGGCCCGCCAGCGTCCCGTTGACGAAGACGGCGGCGTTGCGGTACACGCCTTCGAAGACGAGGGTGAGCAGTGCGCCTTCGTCTTCGGCCGGCACGAACAGCGTCCGGCGGTACTGGTAGGCCCCGCCCGGAAAGTGCCCGCTGGTTGCTCCATGCGCGAGATCGTCGCGGCGCGTTTCGTGCAGCATGGCATCGTGCGGGATGACGACCGGCTGCCACTCGGTCACTCCCGCTCCACCGAGCTCGGAGAAGACGCTGGCCTTCGTGCGGTAGTCCCAGCTTTCGGCCAGGGTCTGGATCGGCATGCGGTGGTGCTCTCTCTCGTAGGAACGGGCGTGTGACGGGTCGGTGTCAGGGAACCGACCGGATGAAGCGCACCGAGATCGCCGACAACACGACGACGACGGCGGTGATGACGAAGAGGATGCTGTAGTTGCCGGTGAACGCGATGACCCCACCGGCGACCGCCGGGGCGATGACCTGGGGTCCGGAGTTGGCGATGTTGATCAGGCCGAGGTCACGCGCGGCATTCTGCGTGTTCGGCAGCACGCGGGTGATGAGCACCTGGTCGACGGCGGTGTACATGCCGAAGGCGGACCCGAGGATCCCCTGGGCGATGAAGAAGCCGGTGAGGGTCGGGACGAAGATGAACACGAGGCACGCCGGGACGAACAGCAGGCAGGCCAGTCCGACGAAGATGCGAACCCGGCCGAAGCGGTCCGAGAGCACACCGCCCACGATCGCGAAGATGAGTGTGAACAGTGCGGCGAGTCCAGCGACGGCGACGACCATCTGCGACGCGGCGTCCGTGCTCCCGTCGCCGACCCCGATGTAGTCGCGCAGCAGGTAGAGGTTGAACCCGCTGATGACGAAGTAGCCGAAGATCATCAAGAAGCGACCGGCGAAGGTCCACCAGAAATCGGGCGCAGTGCGCAGGCCGGGAAGGCGATTGATCGCTCGCTTCTGCTCACGGGAGAGTTCGAGGTTCTCGACCGGCGCGGGGACGTCCTTCGTCGTGAAGGCGAACAAGGTCGAGGTGACCACGAGCAACACGACGATGAGGAGGTATCCGACGAAGGCGGTCGGAGCCAGTCCGCCCAGCGTCACGCCGAAGACGGCGCCGACGACGCTGATCGTTCCGACGATCCCCGACATCGTCCCGCGACGGGCGAGCGGGACGCGCTCGGGGAGGACGGCAGTCAGCGCCGCCTGCAGGGCGCTCAGCGGAATCATGGCGAGAGCCCACAGGATGCCGGCCGCGATGAGGTTGTCACTCAACCCGAGCCCGATGAGCACGAGGCCCGAGGCGAGCCCGCCGCACAGGATCCAGAGGTTGCGACGCCCCAGGAACCGGGTGCGCGTCAGATCGGACAGGCGACCCATGACAGGCTGCGCGATCAACGGCACGAGCGAGGCGATGCTCAGCACGAGGCCGAGCGCGCCGGCGGCCTGGAGAGGGTCGGTCACGATCTCTGCGATCTGACGTCCCAGGAGGACGGAGATGACGGCGCCCCACACCGATCCGATACCGATCAGCGCGATCGGGTACGCCACCCACAGCCATCGGCTCATCGTCGTCGGAGCGCTCGCGTCGGCAGTCTCGACGACAGGCTCGGGTGCCGGCACGGCCGACCGCGCGGCGGCGAGTACGGCAGCGGCGTCGTCAGACGAATCGGGAGGGATGGTGGTCATGGTGGCTCCTCGGCACTGAGTAGTTCGCGGCCACAGCGCCGCAATTATCGAGCGTGAATGTTATTCACGCTCGTGAATAGTACAGTGGGTATTCACGACCGTCAAATCACGAGCCGGAGGCGCGATGTCTCGACGTCAGAACGCACCCTCGGGGTCAGCCGGACGAGGGCCCGGGCAGAGCGCCGGCATCGACGCTCAGCGCATCGTCGAGGTCGCGCGCGGCCTGGAGCCCCACTTGGTGACGGTGCAGGCGGTCGCGCGAGAGCTCGGCGTCGACCGCAGCGCCGTGCACTATCACGTCAAAGATCGCGAACGACTGCTCGAGCTCGTGGCGCGCGACGCCTTCGCCGCACACTTCTCGCAGTTCCGATTCCCCTCCGATCCGAGCTGGCAGGAGGGATGCCGCGCCTATGCGCGGGCGCTCCGCGACGCCCTGGTGTCGACGGGCAGTCTTGTGGCCTACTTCCGGTACGACCTCGAAGGCGGACTCGACCTCCTCCGACCGTCGGAGCTCCTGCTGGAGATGATGCTCGACGCCGGATTCGCGCCCGCGCACGTCGCTCAAGCGTCTTTGATGCTGGCGAACATCGCGATGTCGCTGGCCAAAGACATCATCTTCATCCAGACGAGTGACCACCACCCGCAGCCCGGCATCCTGCGCGCTGCCCTGCGCTCAGCACCCGAGGAGGAGTTTCACGCGTTGCGGGTGATCATGACCTCGAGTTCCGACCTCGACGACGACTCGTACGGCGAGCTGCAGTTCGATTTCGCCCTGGATGTCTTCATCAGCGGGCTGGAGCGGCTCCTCGCACACGACGACGAAGACCGAGCGCCGCACGATGAGGGTCACGGATCCGGGCATTGAGCCCCCACGCTGCCAGCGGCCCCCGGCGCTGCTGGCGCGGGCGCTTCGAAGGCACCCCATGGATCGACCGGCCCGCCGCCGGCGATGAGCTTCGCGGCATCCGCGGGGCTCACGCCGCGTTCATACTTTCGTCGTCTCGCCATCCGTGTGGCGCGACCAATAGCGTGAGGTCATGGAGTCTCCTCAAACGCCGGCGGCCGATGCCCGTGACGCGCCACAGCTGACTCGACGTCAGGTCGTCGGCGTCGCCGGAGCGGCCGCCGCGACCTACGTTGCCGGGTCAGTCGTTCTGGGCGCGGCCCCAGCAACAGCCGCGGGGACCTGGACGCGCGCCCAACACGATGCACTCCCGATCGCGTGGAATCATCCGTTCACGCAACGAGCAGAGACGCGCCTGGGCGTGGACGGTTACCCGGAGCCCAGCTATCCAGGTCATCGTGGCGTCGACTACTACGTCACGCCGCGCGCAGGCACGCCTGCGTGCGCGGTCGCAAGCGGAGTCGTGACCGGTGGGGGTTACGAGCCGAGCGGGCGCGGTCAGTTCGTGACCATCAACCACGGCTCCGGCGTCTTCGGCGACTACTGCCACTTCATCCAAGGCAGCACGAGTGTGTCGATCGGGCAGAACGTGAGCGGCGGCACGGTGGTCGGCCTCACCGGCTTCACCGGCTACCTTGATCCCCCTGAGCGCGAGAACTCGCATCTTCACCTGCGCCTGTACCTGAGCGACGGAACCAACCTGAATCCGATTTGGTTGGTCACGAACGCCCCGCTCGCCGGGGACAGCCCGACAGGCCCGCCGCAGAACCCCGGAGAGGACGAACTCATGTACAAACTCATCACGTTCGCAGAGAACCAGCAGGTCTGGATCGTCGGCATCAGCGGTAAGCGCAAGTACATCCCGAACACCTACCACCTGAGCCTGCTGCAGCGATTCCTGAAGGGTGACAGCCTGCTGGGCGCGGAACTCGACATCATCGCGGGGTATCAGGCAGCCGTCGCTCCCTGAGCGAACCTCGCGTCGACGCTCCTCCCGAGCGCAGCCCGCCCTGGCACCATCCTCCCCGGCACGCGCCGAGGCTGCGCTCGTTTGTCCCCCCTGACCAGGTGGTGGTCCGAGTAGAAGCAGCAGTCGACGAGTGGCCGACCGCTCATCGCGTCCTCGACGACGAGGGGAAGGCCGGGGCGGAGGCGCGAGGCGGATGCAGGGAAGGAAGAACCCCCGCGATCCCAGTGTATCCAGGGGATCTGCGGGGGTTCTCCGTGGCGGTGACGGTGGGATTTGAACCCAACGATCTGAGACTAGTTCGGGGCCCTTTGGGTGCGTTCGCCGCGTAATCACGCGGTTCGCGATCACTCACGGCGACGTTCACCGCGGTTGGACTGCGCTCGACTTTACCCAGTTCTTTCCCAAAGATCTAAGGCCCGTGCCACGCGCTCAACCGCCTCGCGCGCGCTTGGGGATCGCCGTCCTCGCTCTCGTCCGGGAGGGGAGATGAAGAGGCGAACGACGTTCTGCGACATGCGTCCACGCTACGACCGGGAGACGTGGGCGGCTGCGACGGTATGCGGATCTCAGGACGCGGCGGTCACGTCCGCTAGCCCGTCGAGCACGTAGGCGGGAGGCACGAAGAACGTGGAGCCGGTGATGGCGGTTGAGAAGTCGAGCAGCCGGTCGTGGAGTCCGGGGGGGGTCGCCGATGAACATCCGCTCGAGCATCTTCTCGATGACGGACAAGCGCCGTGAGTAGCCGATGAAGTAAGTGCCCATCTCGGTCGCCGGGCTCCCGAACGGCATGTTGTCGCGGAGGATGCCGTGCTCGACGCCTTCGTCGTCGACGATGGTCGCCAGCGTCTTGTGTGCCTTCTGACCTGACTCCGCATCGTCGAGTTCCACACCATCGAACTTTCGGCGACCGATGATGGCTTCCTGTTGTTCGGTGGTCAGTGCGTTCCACTTGTCCAGAGGGTGGGTGTACTTCTGCACGACGACGTAGCTGCCACCGACCCCCGCAGGGTCTTCCTCGCCCACAAGCGTGGAATCGGGAAGATCGGGGCCGGCCGGGTTGGCGGTGCCATCCACGAATCCGAGGAGGTCCCGGATGTCGAAATAGCGGAAACCCTCCGTCTCGTCGACAACGGTCACTGATTCCCCGAGCTCTTCGAGCAGGAGGCGTTCGAACTCGAAACAGAGGTCTCGGCGGTTCGAGCGGACGTGGAAGAGCAGGTCGCCTGGGGTGGAGGGTGCCTCATGCACCGCCCCGCGAACGGGCGGGAACGTGTGCAGCTCAGTGGGCTTGGGGCGGCCGGTGAGCTGTGTCCACACCTGCGCACCGATGCCGACCGTGACCGCGAGCGCCGCGTCGAGATCACGGAATCCGACGGTCTTCATCAATCCGGAAAGGTCGGACAGAGCTGAACGAACTGACGAGAAGGCGCCGGTGCTGTCCTTGATAGTGACCACGAGGAACACCGCGGACCCGGTCAGCGGGGCATCAACACTCTGGGGGCGATGGGCACACGTCCGGTTTCGCTCATGCTGTCTCCACACGCCGAGTGTACGAACTCGATGGCTCCTGCACACTGGCTCTGGCAGGGCCACCCACGGGCATCCTGTTCTCGACTTGCGTCGAAAAGCTGGCGGGCGCTCGCTCGCTAAGTTCAGGGGCATCCCGGAACGAGGACCCAGAAAACGCGAGGAGGGCCGGTGATGCTCGACCGATCCACACGGCTCGTCACGCCCGTCCCCGGGCTCGTGACTGAGGCTCTCGACGCCGCGAACGCCCATGATGTTCGAGCGTTCGTCGCCTGCTTCGAGCGGTCCGGGTCCCTGGATGCTTGGGGAATGCTCTTCGAAGGGCACCCCGGTATCGCCGAATGGGCCGAGAAGTGGGTGTCGGCGTATCTCGTCAGCTTCACTGACCTCCTCCACGTCTGGGACGGTGGCGCAATAGCCGTACACACCCAAGTTCGTGGTCAGGGCTACAACGGCCCTGCCACGTTGACCTTCTCGATGCGCGACCACCTGATTCACGCGCTCGACATCTCGTGAGGTAGGTCATGGAGCAGAACTGGGACGAGCAGATGACCGCCATCGAGATGTTGGAGCTGGAGTTGATAGTCCGCGGCTTCGTCACCATTCTCAACGACGGCAGCGACCTCGACATTCACGCCTTCCTTGCCGACGACGTCACCTACAAGCCATCCTCACGGCAGACGGTCACCGGTCGAAGCGCCGTCGTCGCGATGATCTCCGAAATCCGGAGCACGTTCAGCGATTGGCACAGCGAAGTCGTCAGCATGGCCGTCGTCGGACCTGTCGTTCTCGCAGAGCTCGCGATGCTCCTCACGCTCCCGTCGAAGGAACCACAGTGGGTGATGAGCTTCGCGAGCTTCCGCGTCGACAGTTTCCGAATCGCCGCTTGGCATCAGATTCACGCCTAGAAGGGGCAACACCATGGCC
Organism: Microbacterium hominis NBRC 15708; assembly: GCF_001592125.1. Classification (GTDB taxonomy): domain Bacteria; phylum Actinomycetota; class Actinomycetes; order Actinomycetales; family Microbacteriaceae; genus Microbacterium; species Microbacterium hominis. The sequence goes on along the minus strand of NZ_BCWI01000004.1, from coordinate 78,318 downwards.
GAACTGACCGAACACCACCGCACGACGCTCTACCACCTGGACCAGCACCCCACCTCGCACAACCTCGAATGGAAAGACGTGCTGGCACTTCTACGCGAAGTCGGTGACGTGGAGGAGCGTCACAACGGGAAGGTGAAGGTCACCGTGGGTGAGCAGACGCTCATCCTCTCCGCGCCGCGAGGTAAGGACATCGACGAAGATCTCGCCGTTCTCCTGCGTCATGTCGTCCGCGAGGCTGGCTACTTCAACGACGGCGGAGCCGAACGGTGACGGACCTCCACCGCTACGTCCGGCCCGAGGTCGAGCCCAGCGGCCCAGGGTGCATGGACTGCGAAGCGACCGGTAGCTGGTGGTTCCACCTGCGACGCTGCGCATTCTGCGGCCACATTGGCTGCTGCGACGAGTCACCGAACCAGCACGCCACGAAGCACGCCACACAGTCGGGGCACCGAGTAATCCAGAGCTACGAGCCGGGCGAGGAATGGTTCTGGGACTACGGCACCGAGCAAGTCTTCACCGGCCCGCCCCTCGCACCACCGCGCAGTCACCCTCGCTCTCAGCCCACGCCGGGACCCGCGGGCCGCGTCCCCTCCAATTGGGAAAACCTCCTCAACGAGGGCTCGTGACCGGTCCTCTGCGCCTCATCGAGACACTCGACGGTCGCGACGGGTTTGCGCTGCGCGACTACCTGACGCGCAGTGAGGTGCCGTTCATCTCCACCGTCGTCGGGACGGGCGCGACGCGAGCAGAGGGGATCGACTTCACCGGTCGCCGTCTCCCGGTGGTGGTTTTCGCGGACGGAACCTCGCTCGAAGACCCCACCCCAGCTCAGGTCGCCGCACACCTGGGCTGGGTTCGTCCGCCGGCACAGTCCGCGTACGACCTCCTCATCTACGGCGCCGGCCCAGCGGGTCTGTCTGCCGCGGTCTATGGCGCCTCAGAGGGACTGAATGTCGCCGTCTTCGAACGGGATGCGGTGGGCGGACAGGCTGGCTCGAGCAGCCTCATCGAGAACTATCTCGGGTTCCCGCATGGCATCTCCGGCTCGCATCTCGCGGACCGGGCCAGGCAGCAGGCCGTAGCTTTCGGGGCCGAGCTCATCCTCATGAGCCAAGGAATCGACCGCACCTTCAAAGACCACGACGTGCGGGCGGTGCTCGCCGATGGATCCGAGATCCGCGCGTCCGCCGCGATCTGCGCGACCGGGGTGCGGTGGCGCAGGCTCGGACTTCCGCGCGAAGAGCGACTCGAAGGCTCCGGCGTCTACTACGGCGCCGGAACCAGCGAAGCATCCGCGTGCGTGGGCCGGCACGTCTACATCGTCGGCGGCGCCAATAGTGCTGGGCAGGCGGCGATGAACCTCTCAGCGCACGCCACCCACGTCACAGTGCTCGTACGCGCGGACTCCCTGTCGTCGACTATGTCGGCCTACTTGCTGAACCGATTGGCTGCTCAGCCGAACCTCACCGTCATGCTCAATAGCCGCGTCATCGCGCTCCACGGGGACGATGTGCTCGACAGCATCACCGTTGACCAGTCCGGCGTGGAAACGACTGTCGCAACTCGGCACCTGTTCGTCTGCATCGGTGGTGCACCGAACACCGACTGGGCGGAGACGACGAACGTCAGTCGGGACAGCCGCGGCTTCGTCGTCACGGGCATCGACCTCATGGCGGACCACCTCAAGACGTGGCCGCTCGCGCGAGCGCCGTACTACCTGGAGACCTCCGTGCCAGGCATCTTCGCGGCTGGTGATGTGCGCTCCAACTCGGTGAAACGCGTGGCGTCCGCGGTCGGCGAGGGCGCGATGGCCGTCTCCCTCGTGCATCGGTACCTCGCGGAGGCGTGAGCTCAGACTCCGGCGGCCGCCCACAGCCTGTCGAGCTTGAGAGCGAGGTGCAGGGTGCTCCGCTGCATCCCATCCGCTAGCGCGGCCTTCACCAGTTCGGGGAGGTTGTCCAGGCGGTAATAAAGGGTGGTGCGGTGAATATGCAACTGTTCGCATGCGACGCGCACATGGCCGGCCGCATCGAGGTACGCCTCGACCGTTTCGCGATTGGTGTCCCCGAGTGTGCAAAGGAGCTCCGCTGCCGGTGACGCCACCGAGAGCAGCCCCCGATGGCCTTTCACCGCCTGCAGCAGCGCCCAACCACCCAGGCCGTCGCCGCTGGTGACCTGAGCGAGCTCTGGGATCGACTGGCTAAGTTCAGCCGCCGTCAGCGCCGCATGCGCAGATCGCGCAAGATCCTCGTCCTCGGGTCTGAGCGTTGCTGTGCCGACGGTGTTCAACGCAACCTGCTGGCTCAGCGCCCACGACCGAATGAGGGCGTCGATGTCAGAACCCGCTTTGACGCGGCTGGTGATGATGAACACCGCGTCATCTCGTTCCCTCAGCACTTCGGCTCGAGCGGGGAGAGTCCGGCAGAGCGCCTGCGTCAGTCGCAGTCGCTCCAGCGGACCGACCACGCCGTCGTAGACGAGCGCGTGCACATCAGACTTGTCGCGGCGATCCACCCAGCGTTGCTTAGACGCGCGGCGAAGGCTGGCCCTTCTGATGCCGGGGTCCGCATCAAGGAGGTTGCGGAACACGGTACGCCGACCTTCTCCGCCCAGCGTGGTGCGGGCGCGTGCAGTGAGGAGCAACTCGGCGGCGATGTCTACGACCGCCAGCTCCGTCGAGTGAAGGTCCTGCTTTCGCGATGCGATGAGGGCCCACCCGGTGACGTCACCGTCCACGAGCAGTGGAACCGTGATCCAGGAGGCGTCGGACTCAGCACCGGAGGCCCCCCAGCCCCGGGGCTGAGAGCCGCGCGCTGTCTCGCGAAGCCAGTCCTGAACGATGTCGGTCGGGTTGGACACGGACCCGCGCTGGAGAAGCTCGTAGTCGTCGGCGCGGTAGCTGACGCCGACGACAGTGTTCTCCCGGTCTACGACCACCACAGACCGAGCGAGCTCAGATGCGAGCTGTTCGACGATTCGCTGGCTGTCCATGGTGGTCTCCTGTTCCTCGAAGGGTGCGCGATAGAGGAACGGTACGTCCGCGTCCGAGGAGTGCGCGTGGGCACGATGGGACTACCCACAGGCTGTCCTCGCTGTAACCAGGCAGCCCACATCGTGTGCTCAAGACATTGCGACGCCTGTCTGACTGGCCCGATGCCCGGGGTGCTTACCGTTGCCGGATGGACGACCAGATCGACCAGACAGTGCCGCCGACCGGGAATGGTTGCCTTGAGTGCCTCGGCGAGGGATCGTGGTGGCTTCACCTACGACGATGCGCTGCATGCGGGCATGTCGGGTGCTGCGATTCGTCGCTGAACATGCACGCCGCTCGCCACTTCCGCGACACTGGACACCGCTTTGTTCAGAGCTTCGAACCGGGCGAGGAGTGGTGGTGGGACTACCTCGAGGAGGTCGACCTCTCGGGCCCGCCGCTGTGCCCGCCTTCGCAGCATCCGGTCGCGCAAAGTGTCCCTGGGCCGAAGGGGCAGGTCCCCGCCGACTGGGAGACGCAGCTGCTGTCGAAGGAAGACCACTGAGCGATGAGGGCAGCGCGCGTTTCGCTCTGCCCCTCGATTCAGGTCAGTCGGCGGTCTGCCAGTCGATTCCAGCGCGGCCGGTCACCAGAGTGTGGATTTCGGCGACTGCGGCCTGGTGGAGCGGGTGGGTGACGAACGCCTCCAACCCAGGAACGTCATCGAAGGTCGCTAGGACCGCGAGGTCGTTGTTCGCTTCGGGGTACGCGATGTTCTCGACTACCGCGATGGTGCGGATCGAGTCGACCTTCCCCTCGAGGTCCATCAGCAGAGTCCGGACTCGCTCGATGGACGCGACGCGGTCCACGTCGGCCCGGAGTGGCCAGGACATCAGGTGATGGATCATGCGGGAGTCTCCGTCAGGCCCACGAGCTGCGCCCGCCCGATGATGTGCGGCCGGAGGCGAAGCCCGATGATGGCCGGGGTGACATCCGCAGCGCCCTCAAGAGTGGGCACGGACAACGCGCTCAGCGTGTACGTGTAGCGGTGGAATCCGGTGCCAGGAGGCGGGGCGGCACCGATGAAGACGTTTGTGCCGTACTCGTTGCGGTGCCGCACGGAGCCCGTGGGCAACAGTGCATCGTCTGTGCCCGCTCCAGCAGCGAGCGATGTCACATCCGCGGGGATGTTCGTGAGAGCCCAGTGCCAGAATCCGGAGCCGCTCGGGGCATCCGGGTCGAACACAGTGAGCACGTAGCTCTGCGTTCCCTCCGGCGCCCCGCTCCACTCGAGGGCTGGAGATCGGTCCTCGCCGCCCGCCGCGGCGCCGCGTGCCGAGGTGGGCAGGGCGCCGTGGTCTTGGAAGGCAGGGCTGGTGAGGGAGAACGTCGGTACGTCGGGCAGTTTCCAGTTCGGGTCGTTGGTCATGCCGTCAGATAACCGCTGCGAGGGAGCGAGAGTCTTGTGCGTTTGTCGCGGCGCGTTCGACTTTCGTCCAACCGTTCACGCAGCCGCCTCGCGCTATGCGGCGACACCGAGGGACAACGCGAGATCCCGGATGACGTTGTCCGTGAACGAGCCCGCTTCGGCCGTGTACAGCGTCACGGTGTGCCCATGGAAGTCCGGCAGTGTGAGGTTCTGAATGTCCACACACAGTTCACCGAGGCCCTCGACGCTTGCGCGGACTTCATAGTTCACAGGGACATTCACTTCATGCAGTTTCCACAAACGCGCGAAGTCAGGGTCCTCCGCGACGGACAGGAGTACCTCGTGGTGTCGGGCGGACTTCTCATCAGTGCGGTAGCGGAATGCTGCGACCGTTTCCCTCGCGGTTCGATCCCAGTCCTCCATCATCCGCCGCCTGTCGTCGGAGAAGGTGAGTTGGACCGCATTGACACCCGCTCTGATATCGCCTTGAGAGATAGCGACCATCAGGTCGTTCGCGGCAACAATGTCGAAGTTGCAGTCCATGATGTAGGCCGGGGTGAAGCGCCACCGCCGCAGCATCATGTCGAGCGCCTCGCGGGGGTACGGCGCGCTGGCAGACACCCGCGGCGCACCCATGCCAGCGAGACGATAGAGGTAATCGGTCGACACGATACTGAGCTTCAACGCCCGCGCGATGGCATCCAGCACCTGACGGGATGGACTGTCAACGCGTCCCTGTTCGAGCCTCATGTAGTACTCGCTGCTCATTCCCGCGAGCCTTGCAACCTCATCGCGACGAAGCCCAGATACGCGTCGGCCCCTCTCACGTGCCAGGCCCACGTCTTCCGGCTGGCACGTGTCGCGCCGTGCACGAAGAAAGTCCCCCAATGTGGTGCTGTACGTCACCATCTCCGACTCCCGCCCTGTCATCTTCGACAACGGTAGGAGAGCCGCCCACACCTTCACATCCCCCGCTCGCCTCCGAGACATCGCATGTTCGGAGAGATCACAGCGGAAGGGTCATGGGGACGGCTCCGGTCGCGATCGTGCGGCGAGCATCCGCTCCTTCACTTCACGGCGAGTGTTGACACCCCACTTGGAGAAGATATGCCGGATATGTGCAACCACGGTGTGCGGTGACAGGAGGAGGTCCTCCGCAATCTGCTGCGTGGTGCGGCCAGCAGCGATCCGCTCCGCGACTTGGTACTCCCGCTGCGTCAAGCCACTCCTCGTATCGTTCGGGTCAGACGCAACCAGGCGTGTCCTCACCCCGCGTTGCCGCAACGTGTGGCGGACGCGGTCAGCATCTCGCGCGGCGCCCAGCACTTCATAGATGGTGAGTGCTTCTCGCACCGGAGCTTCGTCGGCGGAATCGAGTTGACCGACCAACTCAAGCATTCGCGCAAGCACCAACGGGCGCTCGACCTGTCGCAGATGTTCGACAGCTTCGCGGAGATCAGCGTTGTCTCCGTCGCGAATGCCACGTGTCGCGGCGGCCACCGCCTGAACGAGATGGTTGGCAGGATGGCGCGCCGCACGCACCGCAGTGAAGTTCACAATCTTCGCCAGCGACTCTGCGTCGTCCACCGCGTGGCAGATGAGAGCGAGCGTGATGTGGTCTGCGAAGTCAGCAGGGGTGGTCATCGACGGACTTGGCTCTTCGATGGACGACCATGCCAGGTTTGCGAAGCCGTGGGCCTCTTCCGGGCGCCCTGCGTCAAGCGACTCGAGCGCCAGACTCCACCTACCCGTTCGCGTGAGGGTAGTTCCGGCGGCAAGTTCCCCCACGAGCGGGCGGGTCCGCTCTCGAAGGTGAATGTCACCGGTGTGCAGACCGACCCTATGGAGGACAACCCCGGCTGTCGCATTGGCAAAGTCGCCCAGGCCCAGCTGCGCAGCAAGATCTAACACCGCCTCCGCAAGCACTCGCGCATCCTCGAGCCTTCCGAGGTCATAGAGCGCTCGTGCCCGCACCATCATCCAGTACGCCTCAGCGGTGACGTGCCGTCCGGAGCGCGCCTCGGCCAGTCCCGTTTCGATAAGGCGCAGCGCTCCTTCGGCATCGCCCAGAGTGTTCCGCATGAACGCCAGCCACAATCCCTCGGGAAGCCACAGGTTTGGGCTGGCGCCGGCGTGGACGATGCGCTGCTCCGCGCGCCGTTGCAGACGTTCGGCCGCCTCGAACTGCCCCTGGTAGAAGAACAGCACCGACTCGCTCGCATCCAACGTTGCCAAAGCGAAGCCGTCGCGTTCGTCGTCCGCTGCCGCTCGCGCGAGATCGAGCTGGGCGCGCAGTCCGGTCGCATCGGCGATGTTGGCGTAGTTGAGGGCGCGAACGGCGAGAAGCTGCACGCGAGTCACGTCTGAGACACCGGGGATCGACAGCGCTTCAGTGGCCTCAGCAATGGCTGCGTCGAAGTCGAACTCGGTGAGCCGACGGGCGATGGCCAGACCCACCTGGGCCCTCGACTCGGCGGAGAGAGTAGGCATCAGCGCGCGACTGATCTCCATCGCCTGATGTACCGGTGCGCCCGTGAGGAGAAGGGGAACCAGAGCTGCGACTTTCTCGGTGTGACGAGAATGACCGCCTGCGAGGCCCGCGGCAAGCACGGCGAGCTCGGACGCTTCCTGGGCATCCGTATCAGCGAGTTGTGTCGCAGCAACGACCAGCAGTTCGATTGAGTCGTCATCTGCTGAGTCGGCGATGCTCGCGATGGTCCGTGCGAGGGCAGCAGGGCGTTCACCCGCTTTGAGACGACGGTCCAGCACCTCTCTGGCCATCACGCGTCGGAGGCTAGGTGGCAAGCTTTCCTGCGCCGCGAACTGCACGGTGTCGTGCCGGAAAGAGAGAGAGGTTCCGGTGTCAACGATGAATCCGAGGTCAATAAGCTCTTGGACCGCTGCCGACCCGTCAGCGGCCGTGCGGCCAAGGACACCGAGCACTCCAGCTGCGGGGAACTCGCGACCGTAAAGACTGCCGACCTGAGCCACCTGCAGCGCATCCTTGCTGACTCGGCTGAGGCGTTGCCGCGCTGAGGTGCCGAATCGGGCGGGCACAACGTCGCGCTGGAGATCGACTGCACCGCGGTCAACGCGCAGCAGACCTTCTTCCTGCATTCCTTGGAGAAGCTCGAGCAGGATCAGTGGATAACCCCCAGCACGTTCCATCGCCCGCGTGAGCGACGGGCCGGCCGCTAAGCCGAGTCGGTCACGGGCGACGGCACTGACTGCCTGCGCGTCGAGGGGCTGAACCTCGACGACTGTTGCGAGTGAGGCCGCGACCTCCATGAATCGTGCGTGGCTTGGACCGTAGTTGCCCGTGCGGCTGGCGAGCATCCAGTACACCGGGATGCCCTGAAGGTCGCTGAGGAGAGTGGTGATGACCGCTAGTGAACCTGCGTCCAGCCACTGCAGATCGTCAACGATTACCAGCAGTCGATCTTCAGCGGCCACGGTCTCCAGTCGGTCCGCTAGTAGGCGGGTGAGCCAGTACTGGGGCGCCGGCCCGTGCAGAAGGTTGAAGACTTCGTCGTCCGTGACGAGCTGCGGCGTTGTCCGCTGGGCCCCTTCCAGGAGCGCTCCCAGTCCAGAGGTGGTGGAGTCGGGTCCGGGTGCGACGACGAAGGTTGACCAGCCTCGATCCTCAGCCATATGAAGTGCAGCCTGGACGAGGCGTGTCTTCCCGATTCCAGGCTCACCGGATAGTGCCGTCACCGCCGTCTGACCGGTTTCGACCGCCGTGAAGGCGCGCGCAACCGTTTCCATCTCTTGGTCACGACCATGAAGAGGCGTGCGGAAGCGACTGGCCACAGTCACGGCGACTGCGTCGAGGCCTATTCGACGCGCCTGCTGGCTCTCGACAAGCACCTCCTGACCGTACACCGGGTGTCGATGCGGCTGACTAGCCCTGGCTTGCCCCCTCTCGAGGCAGGACATTCGTCAATAGTCGAGGCGGGAGAAGGGCCTCAGCGCTTTGACTCTGAGTCGCTGACATCCGGCCACCGAAAGGATCCACTCATGAGCGCAACTGTCCGCTCCGACCTGGTGCTCTCGCACGCAGTCATCACCGCAGACGTCACCGCCAACTTCGACGACATCGACATCGAGGCATGGCTGAAGAACCTGCCCACCCACGAATACCAGCGCTGTGCACCCGGTGACCACAAGGCCGCCGGCTACACGGTCGACGACGACGGCACCCCGATGTCCATCAACATCGAGATGATTGGCTCCGGCCTGGTCATCCAGCAGTACCGCTACGAGGTGGCCAGCCCGCACTACTGCAAGATGGTCTCCATCTCCGACGTGCTCTCGCCGGCGGGCTGGACGACGACGCAGGTGGTCTGGGAGCTCGGCATGGAGCAGCTCGAGGGCGACCAGCTGCGCTACGTGAACACAGTCACGTCGCACCCGACCGAGGACTTCCTCAAGTTCATCGCGGATAACGGCCAGACGTACGAGGAGGCCGCCGCGGCCCGCCAGAAGGCATCCGGTCAGCACTGTGAGATCGAGACGCCGCATTACGCCGCGAGCATCGTCGCGTATGCGAACGCGAACCCGCGTTCCGCGGCTGCCTCCTGAACGGGAACGCGAACATGCCCACCGACACTGCCCACGTCGAGCATCACACGGTCGACGACCACGAGCACGGAGAGTCGTGTGGTCACGAAGCCGTCGTGCATGACGACCACGTGGACTACGTCCACGACGGTCACCGGCACTCCGCGCACGGCGACCACTACGACGAGCACTGACCACGAAAGGCCGGGGGTGAGCATTTTGCCGCCCCCGGTCATTCGTCATTGATGACCAGGAGAAAGTCATGACATCAGCCGTCCGCTTCACGCACCCCGGAGCGCCTGACGTCATGCGCCTTGTCCCCGTCCCCCTCGCTGAGCCTGGGCCCGGCGAAGTCCGCATCACAGTGCACGCGGCGGGCGTGAACAACGCGGACCTTCTCGAACGGCGGGGTCAGTATCCCGTGCCACCTGACGCCCCGCCCGGTCTGGGTCTGGAGTGCGCCGGGATCATCTCCGCCGTCGGTGAAGGCGTCGACACGTGGCATTTCGGCGACCGGGTCTCCGCTCTGCTCGCCGGCGGAGGGTACTCGGAAGAAGTCGTCGTGCCCGCCGTTCAGGTGATGCCCGTGCCACGCGGCCTCACCATGGTCGAAGCAGCGGCACTACCCGAAGTGGCGTGCACGGTCTATTCGAACCTCGGCATGATCGTCGGGCTGCGCGAAGGGCAGAGCGTGCTCATCCACGGTGGAGCGGGCGGCATCGGCTCGTTCGCAGTGCAGTGGGCGAAGGCCATCGGCGCGCGCGTGCTCAGCACCGGCGGATCGGCCGACAAGACCGACGCCATCTTCAATCTGGGCGCTGATGTTGCTATCAACTACCGCACGCAGGACTTCGTGAGAGAGATCCTCTCGCACACCGATGGGCGGGGTGTAGACGCGATTCTGGACATCATCGGAGCTCCATACCTCGCGAGGAACATTGCGTGCCTCGCCCCCGACGGTCACCTCGTCACCATCGGCGGGTCCGCATCATCCACCCGCCTGGACCTGTGGGAGCTGATGTCGCGGCGCGCGAGCCTTTCCGCGACGCTCCTGCGCGCCCGACCCGCCGACCAGAAGTCCCGCATCACGGCGGGGGTCGTTCGCGATGTGTTCCCCCTCATCGAGGCGGGACGGGTCCGCGCGGTCGTGGACTCAGTCTTCCCGTTGGCTGAGGCGGCCGCCGCGCATCGGCGCCTCGAGTCCGGCGACGCCATCGGCACCGTTGTCCTCGAAACCGACGCCAACCGACGATGACCGCATCAAAGGTGGATGATGAGCAGCCGCCCGGCGCGGATTCCGGGCCTCTCCTAGACGGCGCCCCGGTGCACGTGTGGGCGCCGCTCACCGTCCCCATCTACCGGGCGCTCTGGCTCACCGCGCTCGTAAGCAACATCGGTACATGGATGCAGACGGTCGGCGCCCAATGGTTCCTCGTAGAGCAGCACACCTCGCCACTGCTCATCGCTCTCATCCAGACCGCCTCCGCCGCACCTGTCCTCCTCCTCGGCATCCCCGCCGGGGTGCTCGGCGAACTCCTCAACCGACGATGGCTGCTGATCTGGATGCAGGCGCTTCAAGTCATCATCAGCGGCGCGCTCGTCTGGCTCACCGTCACCGGCCAGCTCACCTCCTACTTGCTGCTGGGCATCACGCTTCTCCTCGGTGCCGCGACGGCGGTGCAACTGCCCGCCTATCAAGCACTCGCCACCGAGATCGTGCCGCGGCCGATGATCCCGATGGCCGCGTCGCTGAGCGCGATCTCCATCAACACCGCCCGGGCCATAGGACCTGCCATCGCGGGCGTCCTGCTGTCCGCGTACGGTGTGGGATTCGTCTTCGCGGTGAACGTCGCGTCCTACACAGCGTTCCTGTTCGTCCTCATCTTCTGGCGCAAGTACGTGCCCAGCCCCCACGAGCCCGAGCATTTCACCGACGCCGCTCGCGCCGGCGTCAGATATGTCTCCAACTCAGCTGTCGTCAAGAGGATCTACGTCCGTTTGGGACTCTTCGTCGTCCCCGGCAGTGTCCTCTACGCGCTCCTGCCGCTCATCGCGACGGACCGTCTCGACCTCGACTCGGTCGACTACGGGCTCCTTTTGGCGGGCCTCGGCGCCGGCTCCATCACCGCAGCCTTCCTGATGGCGTGGTTTCATCGCATGGGCGTGAACCGAACAGTCTTCGCCTGCTCAGTGCTGTTCGGACTGGCCACCGTCGGAGTCGCCGCATCTCCGAACATCTTCCTCACCCTGCCGCTCCTCGCTGTCGCGGGCGCTTCCTGGATCGGGGTCGTGGCGACCCTCAACGGGACCGTGCAGACGTTCCTGCCGGTCTGGGTACGCTCGCGCGGGCTGTCGATCTATCAGATGGTGCTCTACGGCTCCATGGCGGCGGGCGGCGTGATGAGCGGCGTGGTCGCTGGGTGGACGGGCGCGGTGGTCACCTGCGCCATCGCTGGCGCAGTCACCGTTGTCGCCGCGACCACCCAGCTCATCTGGCCGCTCGTTGACACCACGGACATGCGACGCACGTCAGTCGCGCTGCCGCTGATGACGGCGGAGGCTGACGCCCACATTAAGGGCGACCGCGCAACTCTGGTGACAGTGCGGTGGACGGTGGGCGAGGAGGACCGTGCGAAGTTCATCGCGCACTCCTCCCTCGTGGAGCGCAGTCGACGACGGACCGGCGCACGCACCTGGGGCCTGTACGAGGACAGGGAGGACGAGCAGGTTCTCGTCGAAGTCTTCGCCGTCGGCAGCTGGCAGGAGCACCTCCAACAGCACCGCACCCGCCTCACGCAGTACGACCAAGAGGTCCTGCACGCCGCAGACGCGCTCGCCCAGACCGTCGACGTCCAGCACCTCATGGAAATCGCGCACACCATCACGCCGCACAAGCGACAGGAGAAGAGGACATGACCCTCTCACTGACCGACCTCGTCGGCGCGTGGCGGCTTGTCAGCGTCATCGAAGTGTTCGAGGACGGAGAGCGACGCCCAGAGTTCGGACCGAACGCCGACGGCTACCTCTCCTACAGCCCCAACGGCATCGTCTCGGCGGTTTTGGGCAGCATGGACCGGCCCGCAAGTACGAGCTCCGATGCACAAGCAGCCAGCGACGCCGAACTGGTGAACATGGCGCGGCCTTTCATCGCCTACGCCGGGCCCTTCACCATCGAGCCGGACAGCGACACCGTCGTCCACCACGTCGACGTCGCGCTGTTCACCAACTGGCAGACCGGCGATCAGGTCCGCCATGTGATGGTCGAGAAGGATCAGCTCGTCATCAGCGCGTCCCCGCGAACCGGCGCGGACGGCCGAACGTTCCACAGCGAGCTCTCCTGGGGACGCATTCCGACCCCCTAGGCGCCGTCGTCCACGATCCCACCGCTGCTGTCACCGCAAGAAGGAGAGCCGTCATCGCTCAAAACACTGCCGCCGGCAAAGCCCACCCCGCGCATCGTGTGGGGACGACTTATGGTCTGGTCGCGACGACAGGCGTGCTCTTCATCTACTTCGCCGCGGCTGCCGCACCCTCACCGCTTCTCCCGTCGCTGCTGGAACAATGGAAGTTCGCACCCTGGCTGCTGACCTTTGCGTTCGCGATCTATGCACTCGCCATCCTTGTTGCGCTCCTGTTCGTGGGACGACTCTCGGACTTCGTCGGCCGCCGGCCGGTCATCCTCGCGGCGACTGTGGTCGAGCTCATTGCGATGCTTCTGTTCCTCTATGCCGACGACATCGGAACCTTTGTCGCGGCACGGACCGCGCAGGGACTGGCGACCGGCGCAGCAACAGGCGCGCTCTCCGCGGCCATCGCCGACTTCGCCGGCGAGAGGCGGGTGCGGCTGACGTCCACTCTTGGCAGCGTCGCACCACTCGCGGGTCTCGCATGTGGCGCGGTGTTCGTGGGCGCCGTCGCCGAATACGCCCCTGTCCCGAAGTCCACCGTCTTCGTTTCCTTCGTCATCCTGTGCGCCCTCGCCCTGCCCACAGTCGGTGTCATGCGCGAGTCCTCCACCCGTCGGCCGGGTGCGCGTCGCAGCCTCCTTCCTCGGGTCGCGGTTCCCGCGGCCGCGCGCACGGCATTCTGGCGGGCCGTGCCCATCGCATGTGCAGTGTGGATGGCGGGTGGCTTCTACCTGTCCGTCGTCGGTGAAGCAGCCCGCGAGATCTTCGGGCTGCACGACGAGTTCACCGACAGTGTGCTCATCGCGGGACTCTCCGGTGTCGGTGCACTGAGCGTCGCCCTGAGCCAGCGGCTCCGCGCGAAGACCGGATCGCTGACCGGCGCGCTTCTCATCGCCGTCGGAATGCTCTGCAACATCGTCGCCGTGCAGAGTTCGACCACCGCCCTGCTCATCGTGGGCACGGTCGTCAGCGGCGCAGGGTTCGGGATGGCTTTCGCGGGAGCGGTCGGGCTGGTCATCCCACACGCACGTGCTCATGAGCGGGCCGAAGTCTTCTCCGCGATCTACGTCGTGAACTATCTCGCATTCGGCGTACCTGCCATCGCCGCAGGATTCCTCATCGCGCCCCTCGGCTTGAGCACGGCTGTCATCATCTACGCGGCGGTCATCGTCGTGGTGGCTGCCATCGGAGTTCTCGTCCAGGGGCCGGGCTCGAGGCCGCGACACCGATGACGTCCGCGGATCCACACCCAGAATCAACGAGTCGGCATTCGCTGCACGTGACGCTCACAGATGTCGTGGCGTTCCACCCATCGCCGGGCTCCTGGGTAGCAGCCGTGCAGGCGGCGCTTGCGATGACGTTGCTCCCGACCGCGTTCCTGTTCGTGGGGCAGCTGCAGCTGGGGCTCCTCGCGACATTCGGGGCGCTCATCGTCTTGTACCTCTCTGACCGTAGCCGCCGAGAACGAGCCGTGAAACTCCCCATTGTCGCCGCCGCTTTCCTGGGTGCAGTGGTCGTGGGCCTGGTGGCTGGGACGAACCTCGTTGCCAGCCTGGTCGCCATCTGTGCTGTGGCGCTGGTCTGCTCGTGGCTGAGTCTGACCACGGGGGTTGGGCCGCCGGGCGCGATCTTCCCCGTTCTGAGCGCCGGCGCCGCAGCTCAGCTCGCATCCTCTCCGCAGCAGGGCGGAATGGGTCTGCCGCCGGGTGTCATCATCGGGATGGTGGCTCTGGGTGCCGCATGTGGATACGCGGTGGTGGTCGCTCCGCTTCTGACCGCATCAGGACGCCGCCGGGATGCGACGCGGCCTCAGAAGGCCGCGTGGTCGTACGCGATGACGCCGGAGTCGCAGCGCATCCTCCTGCGCCTTGTGGTGGCCGTCGTCATCTCCGCGACGGTCAGTTACTCCCTTGGCCTTCACCACGTCGCATGGGTTCTTCTCGCTGTGATTGGCATTCTCCAGAAGGACTCCGACCTCTATGCCGGTACCGTCCGTCTGACCCAACGTGTCGTCGGCACGACCGTGGGCGCGGGTATCGCGCTGCTCTTCCTCGTGTGGGCGCCGGAGGGCTTTCTCCTCATTGCGGTTGTCGGTGTGCTGGTCTTCGGGTTCGTGCTCTTCTTGCGGCGGAACCTCATGCTGGCTCTGATGCTCGTGACCCCCATGGCGCTGCTGTTGGTTTCCGGGGGCATGCCCGGTCAACTCGCCGCGTCTACGGGAACTCGCCTCATCGACACCCTTGTCGGGGCGGCAGTCGCCTTGGCGGTACTGCTTGCTGTAGCCGTGTACAGGCGTGCTCGCCGATCCGCGAAGGCATAGCCGCAACGCCTACCTGATAGGACGAAAACGCAGAGCGGCGTGGGTGCCCGAAACCCACGCCGCTCTCCTTGGCGGACCGTCAGCGCAGCGGCGTGATTCCCTGTGCGCCACGCGGGAAGGTCGCAAGGACGGTCGGGTCGATGTTGAGGTGAGCGGATACGAGCTGCGGCGGCACGTGCGACAGCCAGTTTGCGAGCGAGATCTCCTCGTACTTGTCGGTGCGGAACACCTCGAGAAACTGCAGCACGTCGTCGCCCGTGTTCTCGATGTAGTGCCCGAAGTTCTTGCGGACCACTCCGACATCACCGGCGCGAAAATCCGTCGTGTTCGCGTGTGGACCGGTGTTGAAGACGGTCATCCGGGCGGAGCCGCGCAGGTAGTACTGCCACTCGTCAGCGTTCGGGTGCCAGTGCAGCTCCCGCATCGAGCCCGGCTCCACGGTCACGAGCGCCGCAGCAACGGTGTTCGAGTACGCGTAGTTCGTCGAGTCGGCGATCTGGATGCTACCGCCCGTGTTCTGATACAGCGGCTTCGAGCGGGACAGTCGGAAGATGACCGGCTCCATGCCCCACTCGACACCCGCCGCGGCCTGATCCACTTCAAGCGCGGGCGGCTCCTCGCCCGGGAAGATCCAGAGGTTATGGAGGGGTATGTCGGAGAAGACCTCCTGCGCGACGCCGAAGTTCTTCGCGAGGACCTCGGGCGGGGTGTGCGCGAACCAGTCGGTCAGGAGCAGCGTGTTGGACTCGGACTGTTCGCCGTCGTCGAACGCAAGCACGAACTCCGCGCCATTGGGTCCGAGGCCCTGCAGCGAGTGCGGAGTGCCGGCGGGGAAGAACCAGAGGTCGCCCTCTTCGACGTCCTCGACGGCGGGAAGCCCCGACCGGCTGAGCGTCGTGACGCGGGCCTTGCCCCGCGTCATGACCGCCCACTCGGCGGTCTGGTGCCAGTGCAGCTCTCGAATGCCGCCGGGCTCGAGGTACATGTTGACGCCGGCGATCTCATCGGAGATGTGGAAGTCCTGCTTGGTGAGCTCCCGCGCCCACCCGCCCTTCTGCACCCGCCGAGGCGAGATGTTGAAGGAGGACCAGAAAAACGGCTGCGTGGAGATGTCGGTCGCTGGCGCGTGAATCTGGTTCGGGAACTGCGACTCGATGGCCTCGTTTTGGGGGCCGGTCATTTTCGTGCTCTGCGGCCGGGTGAGGGTGTTCACCTCCCCCTCTTGCGGCAGGTCGGGGTTGCCGAAGGTCGGCGTCTCGTGGTGCGGTGCGGCGGTGTCGTCCGAGTCCATGGGTGCTCCTTCATCGGTCTGGAACGGTCCTCGGAGTCTCATCCACGGATCCGGTGATGCGCTTCGACCAGGGACCGAAGAGATTCGACTCCCGTCTAAGCCGGGGGCTGGAGGCGGCGGCTTCCATGGACCACGCCCCGAACGGAGAGGTCTGATGTCGACACCCAGTACCCACCGCCGGTTCCCGCTCTTGGAGACCGCGCCGGCCGCCATCACGCTCGCTTTGGTCGCTGGCCTGCTCAACGCGTGGACCTTCGGCACAGTGGGCACGTTCGCCACCGTGCAGTCAGGAAATCTCGTCTCTATCGGCTACTTCCTCGTGGACTCCGACCATTCGAGGGCGTGGTCTGCGGCGGCATCCGTGCTCGCCTTCGCGCTTGGCGCGTTCCTCTGCAGTCTCTACGTGCTATGGCGAGGCAGGGAACGGCGGGCGTACTCGGCTGAGGTCCTGATCTTCGAGGTAGTGGTGCTCGGAGTTCTCGCCGCCGTGAGCTCACTCCCTGGCACCAACGCCTGGTGGATCGCGTGGGCCATCAGTTTCATCGCTGGCGTCCAGGGCAACGCCTTCCATCGTGAGACCGGCATGCTCTACGGCAACGTCGCGGTGACGTTCGTGCTCCAGATGGCCGCTAGCCTCACCGGGCGTGCCGTCGGACGCGGCATCGACGACGATGGGCAGCCGCACATCCGACCAGCCGGCGCCTACCTTCTCGTGCTCGTCGCATTCGCCGGTGGTGGTGGCCTTGGCTTCGCGCTGGACGCCGTGTGGGCGGGCTCCTCCATCGTCGCCGCGGTAGTCGCGCTCGTAGTGCTGTTCATCGCTGCAACCACCGTCCGCGGTCCTGTCGACCCCGCTCAGAACGCACCTACTCCGTAGTCAGGGGCTCGGCCTACACGATTCGTGCGCCACAGGGCCGCCGTTCACCACCATCTGCCTGCGCACGTCTGCAAAGGAGCAGAACCTGGCGACCGCTGAGATGCTCGCATACGTCCCGCGCACCCGCACCGACCCTCAACGCCCGGACACGCGCCGGCATCGTGTGGGCGCACGCCCGCGAGAGCGAGCCGAAAACGTCAGCTCGATGCCACCGCCACCGCCACCGCCACCGTTACGAGTATCACCATCCAGTCCGTGCGACGTGAGTCGCGACTGTCTGGACGGAAGTAGGAGAAGGCAGGGCGGCGCCCCGGCTTATCGTGAACGCGCTTGCGCTCCACGGAGAGGCGAGCAATCACCTGCAGCTGGACGCTGCGCCCCCACCACGAACCACGGAGATCAGCTATGCCCTTTGTGACCACGGACGACGGTACCGAGATCTATTTCAAGGACTGGGGCGACCGCGACGCCCAGCCCATCTTCTTCCACCACGGCTGGCCGCTTTCGGCGGACGACTGGGATGCCCAGATGCTCTTCTTCCTCTCGAAGGGCTACCGCGTCATCGCCAGCGACCGCCGCGGCCACGGACGCTCCTCGCAGACCAGCGTCGGCCACGACATGGATCACTACGCGAGCGACGTCAACGCGGTCGTCGAGCACCTCGACCTCCGCAACGCCGTCCACATCGGTCACTCGACCGGTGGCGGCCAGGTCGCCCGCTACGTCGCCAAGTACGGCGAGCCTCAGGGCCGCGTAGCCAAGGCGGTGCTCGTGTCTTCCGTTCCCCCGCTCATGGTGCAGACCGAATCGAACCCGGAGGGCACCCCCATCTCCGTCTTCGACGGCTTCCGCAGCGCACTCGCCGCCAACCGTGCGGAGTTCTTCCAGGCCGTCGCCTCCGGTCCGTTCTACGGCTTCAACCGTGAGGGTGCGACTGTCTCCGAGCCCGTCATCGCGAACTGGTGGCGTCAGGGCATGACCGGCAGCGCGCTCGCGCACTACGAGGGCATCAAGGCGTTCTCGGAGACCGACCAGACCGAGGACCTCAAGGCCATCTCCGTCCCGGTCCTGGTGCTCCAGGGCGACGACGACCAGGTCGTCCCGTACAAGGACGCTGCCATCAAGCAGGACGAGCTGCTCAGCAACTCGGAGCTGAAGATGTACCCCGGCTACCCGCACGGCATGCTCACCATCCACCCAGACGTCATCAATCCAGACATCCTCGCGTTCATCCAGAAGTAGCCCACCGGCTCTTCGCGCAAGGGCCCGTCCACGACCGTGGACGTGGACGGGCCCTCCGTCGTCAAGTCAGAACGCCGGGATTTCGAGGCGATTTCTCGGGGGCATGACCCGAAGACGCGTAGCGGTCGGCGTGCGCTCCCGGACCTGACTGTTTGACCAGCTGCGCCGGAAGGTCGACGAGAGTGCCTGCGGCACCACCGGCGTGATTCTTACGTGCCTTGTCGGCACGTTCGGCAACGTTCGGGAACACGTTCTTACCCACGCGGCCACCGAGGCAAAGAAAAACCCCCGATAAACGGGGGTTTTCTGGCGGTGACGGTGGGATTTGAACCCACGGTAGGGGGTTACCCTACACAACTTTTCGAGAGTTGCACCTTCGGCCGCTCGGACACGTCACCGCCGTATAGCTTACGACACTCCGCGGGGCGCCGCGAACCGAGGAGATGTCGGATGCCGAGGAGCCCGGCGACCGGAAAGCTCCTCAGATCGCGTCATCTCCTCGGAAACGAGGCGGTGGGTGTGGCCGGCGACGGCCGCGGCATCCCGAGCGGCCCTGTCCACCCCCTTCTCGATGTCCGTGCCGCGCCCTAGCGTGAGGACATGACCGAGCGGACACCGTGACAGACAAGCTGAGCCCCCCGCAGCGCCTGGTGCTGGCGATCGCGATCCTCGGCTCGTTCGTGGCGTTCCTCGACGGCACCATCGTCAACGTCGCCCTCCCGGCCATCGCGCGCGACCTGGGCGGCGGCCTGTCCACGCAGCAGTGGACCGTCGACGCGTATCTGGTCACCCTCGGCGCGCTCATCCTCGTCGCGGGCGCCGTCAGCGACGCGTTCGGTCGCATCCTCGTGCTGCGCATCGGCCTCATCGGCTTCGGCATCGCCTCGGTCGCCGTCGCCCTGTCCCCCTCCCCCGAGCTGCTCGTCGCGGCGCGCGCGGTGCAGGGCGCGGCGGGGGCGTTCCTCGTCCCGAGCTCTCTCGCCCTCATCACGGCCACGATGCACGAACCGCTGCGCTCCCGCGCGATCGGCATCTGGACGGCATCCACCACCGCGGCCATGATCGTGGGCCCCCTGGTCGGAGGGCTGATCGTCGACAACTCCTCGTGGCGATGGGCGTTCGGGATCAACCTCCTGCCCATCGCCGTCGCCCTGTGGCTGCTCACCCGACTCGCCCACCGCGACGAGCGCCGCGCCGGCGCCCACGTCGATGTGCTCGGGGCGATCATGTGCACCCTCGGCCTCGGCGCGGCGGTGTTCGCGCTCATCGAGCAGCCCCACCTCGGCTGGACCTCACCGGCGATCTGGATGCCGGGGCTCGCCGGGCTCGTCCTGCTCACCGGGTTCGTGTGGCGCCAGCGTCACGTTCCCGATCCGATCCTGCCCCTCGACCTCTTCCGCAGCCGCAACTTCTCCGCGGGAAACCTCTCGACTCTCTTCATCTATGCCGCCCTGTCGCTCAACGGCTTCGTGCTCGCGATCTATCTGCAGCAGGGCGCGGGTCTCAGCGCCACCCTCGCCGGACTCGCGAGCCTGCCGACGACACTGCTCATGATCGCCTTGAGCGCACGCATCGGCGCCCTCGTCGGCCGGTGGGGACCTCGGCTGTTCATGACCGCGGGCCCGCTGATCATGGCCGGCGGCGCCCTGCTCCTGCTCCTCGTCGCCGACGACTTCGACTACTGGTGGCAGGTGCTGCCGGGGATGATCGTGTTCGGTCTGGGACTCGCGCTCACGGTGTCGCCGCTGACGTCCACGATCCTCGGCGCGACCGACCCCGACCGCTCCGGCATCGCCTCGGCCGTCAACAACGCCGTCGCCCGCGTCGCGGGACTCCTCCCGATCGCCGCACTGGCGGCCATCACGGGCGGAACCCTCGATCTCGCGGGCTTCCACCGCGCGGCGATCACGACGGCCGCGCTCCTCGTCGTCGGCGGCCTCGTCGCGCTCGGCGGCATCCGCAACCCGTCCTCCGCCGGACGGGATCAGCCCGCGGCCGATCCTCCCGGCCCGTAGAGCGCCGCGATACCGGGAGAGCCGATACCGCCCTCGTACGTCGGATGCTGCGGCCACCCGTGCGGCGAATCCTCCCAGGCCTCCTGACGCCCGTACGGCAGCACGTCGACGAGCCCGTGGAGGTGCCCGAGCTGCTCCGTACCGCGACCGTCGGTGTGCCAGGTGCGGTAGACCGTGTCGCCGTCGCGCAGGAACACGTTGACGGCGAACCCCGCATCGGGCGGCGCCCCCATGTCGGCTCCGAACGGGCTGTGCGCCGTGGAGTACCAGTCCATGCGGTTGCCGACGCGCTCCCGGTAGGCGAGCGCCTCGTCGATCGGCCCCTGCGTCACGATGACGAACCGCGCGTCGTAGTCGTCGAGGAACTCGAGTCGCGTGAACTGGGCCGTCCAGCTCGTGCAGCCCGGACACTGCCACTGCTTCCCGTCCGCCCACATGTGGCTGTAGACGATCAGCTGCGGCTTGTCGCCGAAGACGTCCGCGAGTCGCACGGGGCCGTCGGGCCCTTCGAGCACGTAGTCCGGCAGCTCGACCATCGGCAGCCGGCGTCGCTGCGCGGCGATCGCGTCGAGCTCGCGGGTGGCGGCCTTCTCGCGTACGCGGAGGGCATCGAGTTCGCGTCGCCAGGTGTCGGCGTCGACGACAGGGGGCAGGGCCGGGGCATCCGTCATGCCGCCCATCGTCCGCCGCTCGACAGCCGCCCGCAAGGGCCGCGCCGGTCCCGGCACCCCACCGCCGACGCGGCCGCGGTGGCCTCGGCATCCCCCGCCTGTCAGACTGGGGCCATGAGCGTGATCGAGAACTCGAAACTCACCGTCGTCGGCGCCGGCGCGGTCGGATCGTCCGTCGCCTATGCGGCCCTCATCCGCGGCTCGGCCCGCCACGTCGCCCTGTACGACATCGCGGCGGAGAAGACCGAGGCCGAGGTGCTCGATCTGGCGCACGGCGCGCAGTTCACGGGGTCGAGCGACATCATCGGCGGCGCCGACATCTCGGTCGCCAAGGGTTCGCACGTCGTCGTCATCACCGCGGGCGCCAAGCAGAAGCCCGGCCAGACGCGTATCGAGCTGGCCGGCGTGAACGCCAACATCCTCAAGTCGATGATGCCGCAGCTGCTCGACGTCGCCCCCGACGCGACGTTCGTCATCGTCACGAACCCCTGCGACGTGCTGACCGTGCTCGCGCAGGAGACCACCGGGCTGCCCTACGAGCGCATCTTCGCCTCCGGCACCGTGCTCGACACCTCCCGCCTGCGCTGGAAGATCGCCCAGCGGGCGGGCGTGTCGATCTCGAGCGTGCACGCCTACATCGTGGGCGAGCACGGCGACACCGAGTTCCCGCTGTGGTCGCACGCCACGATCGGCACCGTCCCGATCCTCGACTGGCAGCCGCTCGACGGCCAGCCGAAGTTCACGGTCGAGGAGCTCGACCAGATCGCCGTCGACGTGCGGGATGCCGCGTACAAGGTCATCCAGGGCAAGGGCGCGACCAATTACGCCATCGGGCTGTCGAGTGCGCGCATCGTCGAGGCGATCCTCGACGATGAGCACGCGGTCATGCCCGTCTCGGCGGTGCTCGACGACTTCCACGGCGTCAGCGGGGTCGCCCTCTCGGTGCCCGCGGTCGTCTCGGCCGCCGGCGCGGTGCCGATCCGCGAGACGTCGTTCTCCGACCACGAGCTCGGACTGTTCCGCCGCTCGGCGGACGCCCTCCGCGAGGTCGCCGACTCGCTGCGCTGAGTCGCGGGTGCCGGCGGGGCAGCCGCCGCGCGTGCGCTGTCGGATGCCGCGACTAGCCTGAACGCATGGCATCCAAGCGCACCGCGACCACGAGCGCGTTCCGCTGCACGGAGTGCGGCTGGACGAGTGCCAAGTGGGTGGGGCGCTGCGGCGAGTGCCAGCAGTGGGGCACGGTCGTCGAGGCCGTGTCGTCCACGCCCGTCCACGCGGTGGCGCCGCTCGCGCCGACGCGCGCGGCACGCCCCATCACCTCGATCGACACGCGCGAGACACCCCGGCGCACGACGGGCATCGGCGAGTTCGACCGCGTGCTCGGCGGGGGGCTCGTGCCGGGGGCGGCGATCCTGCTGTCCGGCGAGCCGGGGGTCGGCAAGTCGACCCTGCTGCTCGAGGTCGCCGCGCAGACCGCGCGCGCAGGACGACGCGTGCTCTACGTCAGCGCGGAGGAGTCGCTCGGGCAGGTGCGGCTTCGCGCGGAGCGCACGGGCGCGCTGCACGACGAGCTCTACCTCGCCAGTGAGACCGATCTCGCCACGATCCTCGGTCACGTCGACGAGACCCGGCCCGAACTGCTCATCGTGGACTCGGTGCAGACCGTCGCCTCGAGTCTCGTCGACGGGGCGCCCGGACATCCGAGCCAGGTGCGAGAGGTCGCCTCGACGCTCATCCGCGTCGCCAAGGAGCGCGATCTCCCGGTCATCATCGTCGGACACGTCACCAAAGACGGTCAGGTCGCCGGGCCGCGCGTGCTCGAGCACCTCGTCGACGTCGTCTGCCACTTCGAAGGTGATCGGCAGACGGCGCTGCGGTTCGTCCGCGCCCTCAAGAACCGTTTCGGCGCGACCGACGAGGTCGGATGCTTCGAGCAGACCAGCCGCGGCATCGCCGAGGTACCCGACCCCAGCGCGCTCTTCCTCGGTCACGGCTCCCGCGAACCGGGGACCTGCGTCACGATCGCGATGGAGGGGCGGCGCGCCCTGCCCGTCGAGGTGCAGGCGCTGACCCTGCCCGGGTCGGGGCCGAACCCGCGGCGCATCGTGAGCGGCGTCGACGGCGCCCGCGTGGCGATGGTGCCCGCGGTGCTCGAGAAGCGGGCCGGCATCCGCGTGTCCGACCAGGACGTCTACGTCTCCACCGTCGGCGGGGTGCGGCTGGTCGAGCCCGCGGCCGACCTCGCCATCGCGCTGGCGGTGGCGAGCGCCGTCACCGGCCGGGCGACGCCGAAGGGCCTCGTCGCGATCGGCGAGCTGAGCCTCGCGGGCGAGGTCCGCGCCGTGACCGCCCACGAGCAGCGCCGGTCGGAGGCGAACCGGGTCGGGTATCGGTCGGTGATCGACACGGCATCCCGCGATCTGCGCGGAGCCCTGCGCGATCTGACGCAGCGGCATCCGGTCGAGCCGGGCGACCAGCCCGACTTCTGATCCTCCCCCTCCCCCCCCCGGTCGTTGAGCGAGGACGCGCAGCGACCGAGTCGAAACGCCGAACCACCGCGTTTCGACGCGCTCCGCTCGCTCAACGACCGGGGGCAGAACCACCGCACCCCCAACACCCGGTCGTTGAGCGAGGGCGCGCAGCGACCGAGTCGAAACGCCGAACCACCGCGTTTCGACGCGCTCCGCTCGCTCAACGACCGGGGCGGCACCACCGCACCCCCAACACCCGGTCGTTGAGCGAGGACGCGCAGCGACCGAGTCGAAACGCCGAACCACCGCGTTTCGACTCGCTCCGCTCGCTCAACGACCGGGGGGGGGACAGCTCCGCTCGCTCAACGACCGGGGGTCGCGAAGCCGCTCAACGACCAGAGGCGGCGAAGCCGCGGTCAGGCGCCCAGGTCGAGGGCCGCCAGAAGGTCGCCGGGCGCGGCCTGCATCGGATGCGGGCCGACGATGTCGAAGAAGACGGTCGTGATCTCCTCCCGGTGCGCGGCCAGGAACGCGCGCAGCCACGCGGGCGACTGCAGTGCGACCGCGGGCGGCAGCGCTTCGGGTTTGTTCGCGGCGTCGCTGAACAGGAGTAATGCGACATCGCCCGTGTTCGGGTCGCGGTACGTCCAGACCTCGCCGCTGTCGCGGGGGTCGTCGCGCTGGCCCGGCCGCATGAGCGGCGCCACGGTGGGACCGTGGCGCAGTGCGAAGGCGAGGGCGGCCATGTCCTGGGTCTGCAGGGCGTCGGCGAGCTGCGTGTTGCGGAACTCGAGCGGGGGCTTCGCGCGCTTCTTGCCGGCCATCCGTCCAGCATACGAGGGTGTCACCGGTCGCCAGAAAGGAGGGGCCCTCTCGATCCCCACATTGGGGGCTGGGGGGATCGAGAGGGCCTGAGCTCGTCGGGCGTTCGTGCCGGAGATGCCGGTCATTGGGGGTGACGCGGCGACCGTCGTTGGGGGCGACGGCGGCTCGCACCGAGAGCTGAGACAAGGGTAACCTCGCTCACTTCGGTGGCGGCACCGAGGAACGTGAGAAATCTCTCAGACTCAGAGATATATCAGTATCTAGATATCGTCAGCGCAGTTCGAACATCTTCGTGTCGGCGGCCTGGATGCCTCCGATGGACACTGACAGGTGGTAGTAGCCGGCCGCCGCCTGGGGTCGGGACGACCCGCACGTGTCGACGGACGACCGCGTGCGATCCCACTGCAGCGGACTGACGCTCGACACCGTCTGCCCGCCGGCGAGCTGCACGACCTGGTCGCTGGACTCCGACTGACAGTCGGTCGAGCGCCACCAGGTGTCGCTCCCGCTCGTGATCACGAACGACTGCGTCGCCGTGCCGACATTGATCAAGCAGGGCACCGCGGTCGTGTTGGAGAGCGTGATCGACAGCTTCGGCTGCTCGCCCGACGCGTAGACGTCCTGGTCGGTGACGGCCTGCACCGAGATGTCCGCCGTCGAGCAGGCCGCGACGGCCGGGGTGCTCGCCGAGGGGTCGGGCGCCGGTGCGGGCTCCTCGGATGTCGCGGCATCCGCGGGCGGAGTCTCCGGAGCCGGGGAGGTGACGAGCGCGCTGGGCGAGGCGCTCGGTGTCGCCGACGGGGATGCCGCCGGCTCTCCGCTCCCCCGCCACGGCTGCCAGAACGCCAGCACGACGGCGGCCACCACGGCGATCAGGATCAGCACGGCCACGAGCCGGCGCCGCCGGTACACGGCGGGGCTGGGTCGTCGTGTGCGACGCGTCGGGGTGCTCACCCTTCCAGGCTAGGCCGCGGCATCCCCCGCCCTCGACGTGGCGCGCGGGGGGTCAGAGGTTCTTCAGCATCCGCGTGTTGCCGAGCGTGTTCGGCTTGACGTGCGCGAGATCCAGGAATTCCGCGACACCCTCGTCGGGGCTGCGCAGCAGCTGCGAGTACACGTCGGGGTCGACGACCTGCTCGCCGATGGGGGCGAATCCGCGGCGGGTGAAGAAGTCCACCTCGAAGGTGAGGCAGAACAGTCGCGTGAGACCGAGCTCCCGAGCGCGCTGTTCGAGCTGCGTGACGATCGCGCCGCCGACGCCGTGGTGCAGCCACTCCTCCGCGACGATCAGGGTGCGGATCTCGCCGAGGTCCTCCCACATGACGTGCAGCGCACCGCACCCGATCAGCTCGTCGCCGATCTCCGCGACGACGAACTCCTGCACCGATTCGAAGAGGGTGACGATCTCCTTGCCGAGCAGGATGCGGCGCTGCACCCAGGGCTCCAGCAGGTCCAGGATGCCGCGGACGTCGGAGGTCCGAGCGGGGCGGACGACCGGTCGCGGCGGCCGGGCCGGGTCGGAGGGGGCGGGAAGGGTCACCGACCCACTGTATTGCCCCCTACGCTGGAGCCGGGAGGGGACTTCGCCGTGAGTGTGTTGCGCGACTATGCCGCGACGGTGTCGCAGCCGACGCTGCCCCTGTCGGCACCGCCGGAGACGTTCCGCTACGACGAGTTCGTCGATGCCGAGGGCGCCCTGCGCCCCGGCTGGAAGGCGCTGGCAGCCCACGCGCTCAGCCTCACCGCCGACGATCTCCACCGCGTCGACGGCGAGATCGTGCGCTTCCTCGCCGATGACGGCGTCTCGTATCTGCGCGGCGAGTCCGGCCCGCAGCCCTGGCAGCTGGATGCCGTGCCGTTCGTGCTCGACGCCGCCGGCTGGTCGCCGCTCGAGGTCGGCCTCGCCCAGCGCGCCGAGCTGCTGAACGCCGTGCTGGTGGATCTGTACGGCGAGCAGTCCCTCCTGCGGGAGGGCATCGTGCCGTCGGCCGTGGTGTTCGGCCACTCGGGTTTCACCCGTCCGCTGGCGCGGGCGAGCGCCGTCGACCCGCATCCGCTCCTGCTCGCCGCCACCGATCTGGGCCGTGACGGTCACGGCGACTGGCATGTGCTCGCCGACCGCGTGCAGGCACCGTCCGGGCTGGGATTCGCGGCGGAGAACCGCCGCGTCATCTCACAGGTGCTCCCCGACCTCTTCCAGGAGGGGAGTCTGCACCGCATCGACCCGTACTTCTCCGCCCTGCGGGCGGCGCTGCTGTCGTCGGTGGCGGACGAGGTCGAAGACCCCCGCGTCGTCATCCTCTCCCCGGGAACCCTGAGCGAGACCGCGTTCGACCAGGCCTTCCTCGCGACCGCCCTCGGCTTCCCGCTGGTGCAGGGCAACGACCTCGTCGTGCGGGACGGGTACGTGTGGATGAAGCCGGCGGGCTGGCCGCGCACGCGCCCGACCGACCGCATCGATGTCATCATCCGCCGAGTGGATGCCGCGTGGTGCGACCCCCTGGAGCTGCGCGGCGACTCGCGACTCGGTGTCGCCGGGCTGACGGAGGCCGTGCGCCGCGGCCGCGTGCGGCTCGTGAACGGGCTCGGTGCGGGCGTGCTCGAGAACCCGGGCCTGCTGCCGTATCTCCCGGCCGCGTGTGAGCACCTGCTCGGCGAGCAGCTGCGCATCCCCGCGGTGCCGACCGTGTGGTGCGGCGAGCCCCAGGCGCTCGACGCCGTGCTCGCGCGCCTGCGCGACGGCGACCCGGAACTGATCGTCCGGACCATCGACGAGCCGCGCAAGGTCTTCAGCGACCTGCCGGCCGACGAGCTCGCCCGACGCGTCGAGGCCGCTCCGCACCGCTTCGTCGGGCAGGATCTGCTCCCGCTGTCGCAGACGCCCGTCTGGGCGTCCGGCGCCGACGGCCAGGGCGCGCGCATCGGAGCGTTGCCGCTCACGCTGCGCGCGTTCGCGCTGCGGTACGGCTCGGCCTACCGTCCGCTGGTCGGCGGCCTCGCGACCGTCCGGGAGAGCCCCGACGGCCCGCTGCGGACGAAGGACGTCTGGGTGCTGAAGGCGGCGGAGGACGATCCCGACCAGAACCTGGCGGAGATCGCCCCCGGTCCGACGGCGCGCAGCATCCCGCCGCTCGCGCCCCGCGCCCACGCCGACATGTTCTGGATCGGCCGGTACGCCGAACGCACGGAAGACCTCCTGCGTCTGCTGCTCACCGCGCAGACCGAGCTCGACCAGCCGGGAGCCTACGCATCGGGCGCTCTCGCCGAGAGCCCGCGCGTCCTGCTCGACGTGCTGGGACGGCTCGCCGGCATGCGGTCGCTCGATCCCGAGGCGGAGTTCCGTTCCCTGCTCCTCGACGCGCGGCGCCCGGGATCGGCGGCCCACTCGATCGCCCGGTTGCGCGAGGCGATGGAGGGCGTGCGCGACCAGCTGTCGGGCGACACGTGGCGCGTGTTCGCGACGATCGATCGGGCGACGCGGGCCCTGCGGGGATCGGCCCACCCGCACCGGACGGCGGAGTCGGGCGGCCGGATGCTGTCGGCGATGCTGTCGCTGTACGGCATCACGGCGAACATGATCCGCGACACGGGCTGGCACATGATCGAGGCGGGTCGCTTCCTGGAGCGCGGTCTGCAGCTGTCGGAGCTGCTGTCGACGGCCCTCGCCGACCGGCACGGCCCGCGCGCGGCGCGCAGCGTGCTGGAGGCGGTGCTGCTGGCGGCCGAGAGCGTCGTGACGCATCGTCGACGCTACCGCGGCTCGATGCGCGCCGCCGACGTGCTCGATCTCCTGCTGCTGGACCACAGCAATCCCCGCTCCCTCGCCTTCGCCCTGGCCCGGCTGCGCGAGCATCTGGCCGCCATGCCGGCATCCACCGGCTCGACGCGCGCGGAGCGTCTGCTCGACCACCTCGAGACCGAGCTGACCGCCGCCGACGTCGGGGCGCTGGGCGCGATCGAGGGGGGCCGTCGCGAGGTGCTGGTCGACTTCCTCGCGGGCGTCACGGCGCAGCTCGAACAGCTCTCGGATGCCGTCACCCACCTGCACTTCGAGAGCGGCCCGCCGGCCGTGGCGATGACCGACCTGTCCCTGGTCGAACTGATGGAGAGCCGCGCATGATGCAGTACCGCGTGTGGCACCGCACGGCGTACGCCTACGGCAAGCCGGTGCAGGACAGCGTCGGGCAGTTCCACCTCGTTCCCCGCGAGCTGCCGTGGCAGCAGGTGTCGTCGGCGCGCGTCGAGGTCGACCCGGCGCCGGGAGACATCGCGCCCGATACCGATGCCTTCGGCAACTCCGCCACCTACTTCCACCTCACCGACCCGCACGATGAGCTCACCATCACGGCATCCAGCGATGTCACCGTGCATGAGCCCGCCTACGACGCCGATGCCCTCGCGCGGCCGTGGGAGGACGCCCGGCCCCTGCAGAACCCGCACCTGCCCGAGGCCTGGCGGGCCGTCGAGTACGCCCTCGAGTCGCCGCGGGTGCGGCACGAGGCCGAGGCCGCCGCCTACGGCGCCGCCTCGCTGACGCCCGGTCGTCCGATCGGCGAGGCCGCCACCGACCTCATGCGACGGATCTACCGCGACTTCGACTACGACAAGACGGCGACCACCGTCACCAGCACGGTCGGCGATGCGATGCGCGCCCGCGCGGGCGTCTGTCAGGACTTCGCGCACGTCGCGCTGGCATGCCTGCGGTCCCACGGCGTCGCGGCGCGCTACGTCTCCGGGTACCTCGCGACGCAGCCGCCGCCCGGCAAGGAGCGCGTGTTCGGTGCGGATGCCTCGCACGCCTGGCTGGCCGTGTGGCTGCCCGGCACCGACCAGTGGCTCGCGATCGATCCGACGAACGACCAGTGGGCGAACGACCGGTACGTCACGGTCGCGTGGGGCCGCGACTACGGTGACGTGTCGCCGGTGCGCGGCATCATCTTCACGAAGGCGAAGAACTCCACGCTGCGCGTCTCGGTCGACGTCGCGCCGCTCGCGGTCTCGGACGGCGCCGCGTGAGCTCGGCGATGGGAAGCGGACGACCGGTCATCGGACTGACCACCTACCTGGAGCGCGCCCAGCAGGGCGTGTGGGACGTTCGGGCCGCGTTCCTGCCGCACGTGTACCTCGACGCGGTCACCGCCGTCGGCGGCGCGGGCGTGCTGCTCACACCGCAGATCGAGCCGGATGCCGCGGCGGAGGCGATCCTCGACGGCCTCGACGGCCTCGTGCTCACCGGGGGTCTCGACGTCGACCCCGCGCTCTACGGGGCCGAACCGCACCCCGAGACCGACGAGCCGCGCCGCGACCGCGACGCGTGGGAGCTCGCGCTGCTGGCCGGGGCGCGTCGCCGCGGCATCCCGGTGTTCGGCATCTGCCGCGGGCTGCAGCTCGGCAACGTCGCCTTCGGCGGGACGCTGCACCAGCACCTGCCCGATGTCCTCGGCACGGATCGGTACCAGCTGGGCGGGGGCGTCTTCGCCCTCAACACCGCGACGGTCTCCGCGGGCTCCCGCCTAGCCGCCGTCGTCGGCGCCGGCGACATCGCGGTGCGCAGCTACCACCACCAGGGCATCGACCGGGTCGGCGACGGCCTGACCGTGACGGCGCGCAGCGACGACGGGCTGCCCCAGGCGATCGAGGCCGCCGACGGGTCGTGGTTCGTCGCGGTGCAGTGGCATCCGGAGGAGGATGCCGCCGACCGGCGCCTCTTCGCGGCCCTGGTCGCGGAAGCGCGCCGCTTCCGCGCCGGGCGTTAGGCGTTCGCCCCTGGCCCACCGCCGCCGCGGGAGCGGGCGGCGGTCCCGAACTCCTCCAGCGGCCCGGTCGCACCCCGAAAAGCGGTGCCCTCGACGCCTGAGACGGTCGGTGTGGAGGAGTTAGGGCCCGGGCTCCCACCCCCCGGCCCCGCCGCCGGTCGTTGAGCGAGGCGCGCAGCGCCGAGTCGAAACGCCCCCACCCCGCCCCCGGTCGTTGAGCGAGGCGCGCAGCGCCGAGTCGAAACGCCCACACCCCCGCCGCACACGCCGGAGGGGCGGATGCCGCAGCATCCGCCCCTCCGGGTGACGTTCGATCCGGGTCAGCCTCCGGCGACGATGTCCGGGGTGGCCTCGATGGCTCCCGCCGCGCCGACGCCGACCGCGACCTTCTCGCCGCGCGGGCCGTGCTCGAACAGGAACTTGCCGTTCTCGGCATCCACCTTGACGTGGTCGCCGGGGTTGAGCTCACCGTGCAGGATCCGCTCGGACAGCTGGTCCTCGACCTCGCGCTGCATGGCGCGGCGCAGCGGCCGGGCACCGAGCGTCGGGTCGAACCCGATCTCGATGAGGCGGTCCTTCGCGGCGTCCGACAGCTCGACCGTCATGTCGCGGTCGAGCAGACGCTCGCTCAGCCGCTTCGTGAACAGGCCCACGATCTGACGGAGCTCGTCCTTGTTGAGCTGCGGGAAGACGATGACGTCGTCGACGCGGTTGAGGAACTCGGGCTTGAAGTGGCGCTTCAGCTCCTCGTCGACCTTGCCCTTCATCCGCTCGTACGTCGTCTGCGCGTTGCCCTCGACCTGGAACCCGACCGGGCCGCCGGCGATCGCCGACGAACCGAGGTTGGTGGTCATGATGATGACCGTGTTCTTGAAGTCGACGACGCGGCCCTGACCGTCGGTCAGGCGACCCTCTTCGAGGATCTGCAGCAGCGAGTTGAAGATGTCGGGGTGCGCCTTCTCGATCTCGTCGAAGAGCACGACCGAGAACGGCTTGCGGCGCACCTTCTCGGTGAGCTGGCCGCCCTCTTCGAAGCCGACGAACCCCGGAGGGGCACCGAACAGCCGCGAGACGGTGTGCTTCTCACCGAACTCGCTCATGTCGAGCGAGATCAGCGCGCCCTCGTCGTCGAACAGGAACTCGGCGAGCGCCTTGGCGAGCTCGGTCTTCCCGACGCCCGTGGGGCCGGCGAAGATGAACGAGCCGCTGGGACGCTTCGGGTCCTTGAGCCCGGCACGCTGGCGGCGGATCGTGCGGCTGAGCGCGGCGATCGCCTCCTCCTGGCCGATGACCCGCTGGTGCAGCGCCTTCTCCATGAAGACGAGACGGCTGGTCTCCTCCTCGGTGAGCTTGAACACCGGGATGCCGGTGGCCTGCGCCAGCACCTCGGCGATCAGACCCTCGTCGACCACCGCGTGGCTGGCGACGTCGCCGCTGCGCCACTGCTTCTCGAGGCGCAGACGCTCGGCGAGCAGGGACTTCTCCTCGTCGCGGAGGGCCGCGGCCTTCTCGAAGTCCTGCTCCTCGCTGGCGGTCTCTTTGTCTTCGCGGACCTTGGCGATCTTCTCGTCGAACTCGCGCAGCTCCGGCGGGCTCGACAGGATCGACAGGCGCAGGCGGGCGCCGGCCTCGTCGATCAGGTCGATGGCCTTGTCGGGCAGGAAGCGGTCGCTGATGTAACGGTCGGCGAGGTTCGCCGCCGCGACGATCGCGCCGTCGGTGATCTGCACCTTGTGGTGCGCCTCGTAGCGGTCGCGCAGCCCCTTCAGGATGTTGATCGCGTGGGGCAGGCTCGGCTCGGCCACCTGGATCGGCTGGAACCGGCGCTCGAGCGCGGCATCCTTCTCGAAGTGCTTGCGGTACTCGTCGAGGGTCGTCGCACCGATCGTCTGCAGCTCGCCTCGGGCGAGCAGCGGCTTGAGGATCGAGGCGGCGTCGATAGCGCCCTCGGCGGCACCCGCACCCACGAGGGTGTGGATCTCGTCGATGAAGACGATGATGTCGCCGCGGGTGCGGATCTCCTTGGTGACCTTCTTCAGGCGCTCCTCGAAGTCGCCGCGGTAGCGGGAACCGGCGATGAGCGAGCCGAGGTCGAGCGAGTAGACCTGCTTGTCCTTCAGGGTCTCGGGCACGTCGTTCTTCACGATCGCCTGCGCGAGGCCCTCCACGACGGCGGTCTTGCCGACGCCGGGCTCACCGATGAGGACGGGGTTGTTCTTCGAGCGGCGCGAGAGGATCTGCATGACCCGCTCGATCTCCTTCTCACGTCCGATCACGGGGTCGAGCTTGTTGTCGCGCGCGGCCTGCGTGAGGTTGCGGCCGAACTGGTCGAGCACCGCCGAGCCGCCCTGGGCGGCCTGCTGGTTCTGCTCGCCGGCACCGGCGGCGACGCCCGCGGGCTCCTTGCCCTGGTAGCCGCTGAGCAGCTGGATGACCTGCTGGCGCACCTTGTTGAGGTCGGCGCCGAGCTTGACGAGCACCTGGGCGGCGACGCCCTCACCCTCGCGGATGAGGCCGAGCAGGATGTGCTCGGTGCCGATGTAGTTGTGGCCGAGCTGCAGCGCCTCGCGCAGGCTCAGCTCCAGCACCTTCTTCGCGCGCGGCGTGAAGGGGATGTGGCCGGTCGGCTGCTGCTGACCCTGGCCGATGATGTCCTGGACCTGCTCGCGGACGGCGTCCAGCGAGATCCCCAGGCTCTCGAGCGCCTTGGCGGCGACGCCCTCGCCCTCGTGGATGAGACCGAGCAGGATGTGCTCGGTGCCGATGTAGTTGTGGTTGAGCATCTTCGCCTCTTCTTGGGCGAGAACGACCACACGACGGGCACGGTCCGTGAATCTCTCGAACATTCGTCGACACTCCTCCGGCGCACGTCTTCTGGTGCGCTTACGTCGAGGGTAACGATCAGCGAATGCCGGTATGCCCGTGTTCGCCGTCGGCGCACCGCCGCGGCATCCGCTCGGCCCGCCGCCCGCACGAGCGAGGCGGGTCCGTCCGACGAAGGCCCCGCCGCCACCGAGCGGACCGAGACGATCCGCGGGCTCGGCTCAGCCTGCGATGGGGATGGTGACCGGGGTCGCGAACTGCGCGTCGCCGCCGGAGAGCGTCGCGGTCATGCCGGATGCCGCGGTCGCGCCGTCGACGTGCGCGAGGGCGACGCGCGGCGCCATGTCCATCGTGCAGGGCTGACCGTCCGGCAGGTCGGCGAAGGTCACCGCGATGTCGGTCTGGCCGGCGACGGCATCCTTCACGGTCGGCGCGCACGAGGACGAGCCCCACGTGAGGATGGCCAGCATCCCGTCGCCGACCCAGCCCGCCGAAGGCGCATAGTCGGCCACCTCGGGTCCGGCGTACGGGGACAGCACGGTCTCGCCGGGCGCTCCCCCGTCGAGGGACACCGTGAGGGCGATCTTCTGCGTGGCGTCCACACCGGCCGGCAGGGAGACGAGGCTCGCGCGGGGCGCGTAATCGGCGGTGCAGACGACATCGCCGGTGGGGTTGTCGAGGGTGACGGCGACGGAGCCGTCGGCCTGGAGGTCGACCGCGGAGGCCGTCGGCACACAGCTGGACGAGCCCTGGGTGACGACAGCCACGGCGCGGCCCCCGTCGAGCCAGCCGGCCGAGACCTCCAGCGCGCTCGCGTCGCCGCTCGCCGCGGGCGTCGCCGCGGGCGAGGTGGAGCCGGATGCGCAGCCGGCGAGCGCGAGCGCCCCCGAGATCGCGATGGCGGACAGGGCGAGCGCGCGTCGGGACGTCATGGCACCATCCTGGCGGAGCGTTCTGAACCCGTCCCGTGAGGGCGGTCACGACCGGATAACGACTGCCGCGCGCCTCACTGCAGGGCGGAGGTGAGGCGCGCGAGGTTGTCGAGCACCGTCGAGCGCAGCGGCTGCTTCATCCACTCGTCGAGCGTCAGTTCGCGGCTGAGCGCGCGGTACTCGTCCTCGACGGCGCGCAGCTGGCCGACGAAGTCCTCGCCGCGCACGAGCAGCGAGATCTCCAGGTTGAGGCCGAAGCTGCGCATGTCCATGTTGCTCGACCCGATGACGGCGACCTCGTCGTCGATCGACATCGACTTGGAGTGGAGGATGAACGGCTTCTCGTACATCCAGATCTTCACTCCCCCGCGCAGCAGGGCCTCGTAGTAGCTGCGCTGCGCGTGGTAGACCATCGCCTGGTCGCCCTCTTCCGAGACGAACAGCTCGACGTGGACGCCCCGCTGGCACGCCGTCTGGATCGCGAGCAGCAGTCCTTCGTCGGGCACGAAGTAGGGCGAGACGATGATGATCTTCTCGCGCGCGGCGAAGAGCAGCGTCATGAACAGCTTGAGGTTGTTCTGGAACTCGAATCCCGGGCCAGACGGGATGACCTGGCAGTCGAGGTCTCCGCCGCCGGTGCGCACGTCGAAGAGCTCGATCCCTTCGACGATCTCATCCGTCTCGCTGTACCAATCGCTCAGGAAGACGGCGTTGACGGATGCCACGACCGGCCCGTCCAGTCGCGCCATCATGTCGACCCAGTGCAGGCCGCGCTTGATGTTCTTGCGGAGGTTGTAGGTGGAGTCGGTGACGTTCTGCGAGCCCATGAAGGCGGTGTGCCCGTCGACGACGAGGAGCTTGCGGTGGTTGCGCAGATCGGGCCGCTGGTACTTGCCGCGCAGCGGCTGCACCGGCAGCATCAGGTGCCACGTCGCACCCATGGCGTCGAGCCGGCGACAGGTCTCGGCGTAGAAGGGCTTGCCCCGGTTGGCCCAGTGGTCCAGCAGCACCCGCACCACCACGCCCCGCTCGATGGCGTCCTCGAGGGCGTCGAAGAAGACCTCGGTGGTGGCGTCGCACTGCAGGATGTAGAACTCGACGTGCACGTAGCTCGTCGCCTCGCGGACGGCGGCGGCCATCTCCTCGATGCTCTCCTCGTATCCGGAGATGAGCGTCGCGTCGTTCTCACCCGAGAGCGGCATCGCCCCGAGGTTGCGGTTGAGCCGTACGAGCTGAGCGAACCAGAGCGGCGGGTCGGGGCGCAGCGTGCCGAGGTCGAGCCCGTGGCTGGTGGTGCGGATGTAGTCGTTGATCTGCTGCTGCTTCTTGCGGCGCTTGCGCGGCAGGCGCGGATTGCCGATCATCAAGAAGAGGAAGACGCCGATCAGCGGGATGAAGTAGATGGCGAGCAGCCACGCCATGGCCGCGGTCGGGCGACGGTTGCGCGGGACGATGATCACCGCGAGGATGCGGACCGTCACATCGGTCACGAAGACCAGGATCACCCAGGCGAGGGTCCATCCGGTCTGGTCCACGTCGCTCTCCCCGCTGTCGGACTCCGCCCAGCGTAGCGACTATCTCCGACTCAGGTCGTCGGCGGCGCGTCGGCGGTCGCGCCCGCCGGGGATGCCGCGACGCGCGCCTCCTCGCCCGCGCCGACGGGCGGCAATCCGCGCTTGGCGCGCTCTTCGTTCTCGACCTCGGTGTAGACGCGACGCTCGGTGCGATCCATCCGCAGGATCGAGCGCAGGACGAACACGAACAGCCCCAGCACGACGACGGTCGGCAGGAGCGACCACGCGACGGCGGTCCAGTACGAGTCCATGCCCTCCATCGTACGCGCGTGGTCGCCGTCTCCTCCCCAGCACCGACGTCCGCGGAGGTTGTCCACGGGTGACGTCCGCGCCGCCCTGCGACCTCGCCCGCCGATCAGACTCGCCGCATGTCCACGATCGTCCGGGCCGCCGACGCGGCACAGTTCCTGTCCGTCCTCCCGCACATGCTGGGGTGCACACCGCACGACAGCGTCGTCGTCGTTCCGCTGGCGCAGGGGCGGAGCCTCGGCGTCCTGCGCGTCGATCTTCCGTCCGAGGAGGCGGCCGCCGGCGCCGCGGCCAGCATCATCGGCATGGCCTGCCGCATCGCCGAGGTGGAGACCGTGATGATCGTCGTCTACACGGATGCCGAGATCAGCGCGGATGCCGCGGACGGGGCGGCGGCCGGCGGCGGCGCGCGATCCACGGGTGCGCTGCCGCACCGTCCGGTCGTCGATGCGCTCCTGAACCGCGCCGACGACTGCGGACTCCCGGTCGGCGATACGTTGATCGTCGCGGCGAACGGCTGGGGTTCGGCGCGGGCCGACGACCTGCCGCCCGGCGGTCACCCGCTGGCCGCCATCGCGCCGCGCGACGACCTGCCCGCGGAGACCGTCGACGGTCCGCTCGCCGCGGATCAGGCCGCGGGAGCGCGGCTGCCCCTCCCCGGCGCCACCCGGCGACGCGCCGTCGGGCAGGCGCTGCGCTCGCTCGACGCGGCCCTCGAGACCCTCTGCGGCATCCCTCGGGTGAGCGGATCCGCTCCCTCCCGCATCGACCCCGCCGCACTGCAGGCGGCGTGCGCGCTCGACGACCTGCCGGCCCTGTTCGAACGCGCACTGTCGTGGAACGCCGAGGATCTCGCACCGATGGATGCCGCGATGCTCGGCTGGTGCTTCGCACGTCCCGCGCTGCGCGATGTCGCGCTGGTCCAGTGGGCGAGCGACGTCGACGGCGGCGACGCGGCGATGGAGGCGCAACGGCGCTGGGAGGACGGCGAGGAGTACCCGAGCGACCTCGCGGAGGTGATGTGGGGCGACGGACCCCGCCCGGACCCCGTACGCCTCGACACGGCGCTGCGCCTGGCGCGGGCGGTGGCGGCGGTCATGCCGAAGAAGCGGCGCGCGGGGGCTCTTGCGGTGTGCGGCTGGATCGCGTGGGCCCGCGGCCGCTCGACGCACGCGGAGGCGTATATCCGGCAGGCGCTGCACGCTGAGCCGCGGCACGGGCTCGCGGAGATCGTCGGCTCTTTCGTCACCGCGGGCCATCTGCCCGACTGGGCGTTCCGTGCGCGGTAGTCGTCAGGCCGGCGCGGCAGCGAGCTCGCCGAACCCGTCGTCGACGAGTCGGCGGATGGCATCGACGGCCGCGGCGGCCTCCGCCCCGATCGCGGTGATGCGCACGGTGTCGCCCTCCGACGCCCCCAGGGTCAGCAGACCGATCAGGCTGGCGGCGGAAGCGGGGCCGGCACCCGTCGTGACATCGGCGATCGCGACGTCCGCATCGAACCCGCCGGCGGCTTTGACGACCATGGCCGCCGGCCGCGAGTGCAGCCCCATCGGGTTTCGCAGCAGCGCGTCGACGGAGGCATCCGGCGTCGACGCGCCGTCGGGGGCGACCGGGGTGAGGGCGCCGGGGTTGGACGCGCCGCGGGATGCCGGCGATCCCTGCGGCTGCTTGGCCGCGAGCGCGGCGGCGGCCTCGTGTGCCACGTCGTCGAGGCTGCCGCCGGTGGCCGCACGCACCATCCCTGCGGTGATGCCCTCCACGAAGGGACCGTCGCTGATGCGCACCGGCACCGTGCTCGTGCGCAGGTCGAGAGCCAGCTCGGAACTGATCACCGCGGAGCCGAGGTCGGTGATGATCACCACGCCGTCGGAGTCGGCCAACGCATCGACGGCGTCGGCGATGGCCGCAGCGTCCGTGCCGAATCCGCCGTCGGCGCCCGAGGCGACCCGCACCGGCGGGGCCGCACCGTGGACCATCTGCATCGCGAGGTCGACGGCGGCGTGCGCGAGGGGCTCGCTGTGCGAGACGATGACGAACCCGATCACGCCGCCTCCCCGGCGAGCGCGTCGGCGAACGCCCTCAGCAGCAGAGCGGTCGAGGCCGAGCCGGGGTCGATGTGACCGACGCTGCGCTCCCCGAGATACGAGGCGCGCCCCTTGCGTGCGACGAGCGGCTCGGTGTCGGCGCTGCCGCGCTCGGCGGCGTCGGCTGCTGCTCCCGCCGCCGCGGCCAGCGTCGCACCGCCGGCGAGAGCGCTGTCGAGCGCCTCCAGGGCGGGGCCGAACGCATCGATCATCGTCTTGTCGCCGGGCTGCGCGTGCCCGCGCGCCACGACGGCGGCGACACCTGCGGACAGGGCGTGAGCCCATTCGACTGCCGACAGCGACGTGCCGTCGGGCGCGTTCTTCCCCATGTCGAGGAACAGCGTTCCGTACAGCGACCCGCTCGCTCCGCCGACCTTGCTGACGAGGGTCATACCCACGGCCTTGAAGAACTCCGGCACCGTCTGCGGCGGCGTCGCATCCAGTTTCGCGACGATCGCCGTGAAGCCGCGATGCATGTTCGTGCCGTGGTCCGCGTCACCGATCGCCGAGTCGAGCGCGGTGAGCCGGTCGGCCTCGGCGTCCAGCCGGGCGGCGCCGAGACGCACCCACCGGTCGAGGATCTCGAGCGTCACCGCGTCGGTCGTCGCCGCATCCGTCATCTCAGCGCCCCCACCGCAGCGCGCTCGTCTCGACGGGAGCATCCCAGAGGCGCAGCACCTCGTCGTCGGCGCGCAGGAGGGTCAGCGAGCATCCCGCCATGTCGAGGCTCGTGACGTAATCGCCGACGAGGCTCCGCGCGACGGTGATGCCCTTGGCGGCCAGCGCGTCGGCGATGTCGGCGTAGATCACGTACAGCTCGATGAGAGGAGTGCCGCCCAGCCCGGTCAGCAGAGCGATCACGGGAGCCCCGGTGAAGTCCAGATCGCCGGCGATCGCCTCGACGAGCTCGCCCGCGATATCGCGCGCCGGCGCGAGGGGCACGCGGGTGCGCCCGGGTTCGCCGTGGATGCCGACACCCATCTCCATCTCGTCGTCGGGCAGATCGAAGCTGGGATGCCCGACGGCCGGGACCGTGCAGCTGGTGAGCGCCACCCCCATCGACCGCCCCTGCGACGCGACGTGCTCGGCGACCGCCTTCACCTCCGCAAGGCTCTTGCCCTCCGCGGCCGCGGCTCCGGCGATCTTCTCGACGAGCAGCGTCGTGCCGACGCCGCGACGCCCGGCCGTCCAGGTCGAGTCCTTGACGGCGACGTCGTCGGCGACGATGACGGATTCCGAGGCGATGCCCTCGTCGGCGGCCAGCTCGGCCGCCATCTCGAAGTTGAGCACGTCGCCCGTGTAGTTCTTGACGATGAACAGGACGCCGGCGCCGGAGTCGACGGCCTGCGCGGCGGCGAGCATCTGGTCGGGCGTCGGCGAGGTGAACACTTCGCCGGCACAGGCGGCATCCAGCATGCCCGCACCGACGAACCCGCTGTGCAGCGGTTCGTGACCCGAGCCGCCCCCCGAGATGAGGCCGACACGTCCCTCTCGCGGAGCGTTGCTGATCACGACGCGGTTGTCATGATCGACCGTGAGCTCGGGATGCGCGGCCGCGACGCCGCGCAGGGCGTCGGCCAGCACCGCTTCGGCCGAGTTGATGAGCTTCTTCATGCGCGGTTCTCCTCTTCGCTGAGTTCTTCGCTCGAGTTCTTGGCTCGGGTTCTTCACTGGCTTCTTCGCGGTGCGTCACGGGGCCGCGGCTGCGCCGTGGAGTTTTCGACATGATCGACTGCGATTCGTCTATGTCGAATATCTTCCCCATCTGCACCCCTGTCAAGAGGTAGTGTGACGTCCACCGTCCGCGCGCGAAAGGCCTCGGGATGATCCAGTCCATCGACCGCGCCGCGCGCATCCTCTCTCTGCTGCAGGGCGCGCGGCGTCTCGGCATCAGCGAGCTCGCCGCCGCGCTCGAGCTACCGCCGTCGACGGTGCACGGCCTCGTGAAGTCGCTGCAGGAGCACGGCCTGGTCGTGCAGGAGACGCGTGGCAGCCGCTACGCGCTCGGCCCGGCGCTGCTCACCCTGTCGAGCGTGTACCTCGACACCCTCGACGTGCGCGGTCGGTCGCTGCGCCGTATGCACGATCTGTCGCACCGCACCGGACTCGCCTCGCGCCTCGGGGTCGCGCACAACACCGACGTCCTCGTCATCCATCACGACCGGCGTCCCGACGGCACCGAGCAGATGCCCGAGACCGGCATCACCCTGCCCGCCCATGCGTCCGCGCTCGGGAAGGTCCTGCTCGCCTACGACGACGCGTTCCGCGCGGACGTTCTCACCCGCGATCTGGCGGACCTCACCGGCGACACCGTCACCGACGGCGACGCGCTGCGCGACCAGCTCGCCGGCGTGCGCGACCGGGCCCTCGCCACCGAGGACGAGGAGGCGGTGATCGGGGATGCGTCGATCGCGGTCCCGGTCGCCGGGGAGGACGGTGTCGTGGTCGCCGCGCTCGGGGTCGTGTTCCCCGCGCCCGCGTCCGCGCTGGATGCTCCGGTGCTCAAGGAGCTGCGCGACGCGGCGCAGGCGATCTCGCGCGATCTCGGTGCGCCCGGCTGGCCCCCGCGACCGGGGTCCGGGATCTGATCACCGCGTTTCGACTCGTCGCTGCGCTCCTCGCTCAACGACCGGGGCTCCGCCCCACCCCCACCCCCGGCCGTTGAGCGAGGCCGAAGGCCGAGTCGAAACGCTCCGCACCCACCCCCGGTCGTTGAGCGAGGCCGAAGGCCGAGTCGAAACGCCCCGCGCCCCTACTTCACCAGCGGGAACAGGATCGTCTCGCGGATGCCGAGGCCGGTGATCGCCATGAGCAGTCGGTCGATGCCCATGCCCATGCCGCCCGTCGGGGGCATGCCGTGCTCGAGCGCCCGCAGGAACTCCTCATCGACGCGCATGGCCTCGTCGTCGCCGCGGGCGGCGAGCTTCGCCTGCTCCACGAAGCGCTCCCGCTGGATGACGGGGTCGACCAGCTCGGAGTATCCGGTCGCCAGCTCGAAGCCGCGGACGTACAGGTCCCACTTCTCCACGACGCCCGGGATCGAGCGGTGCTCCCGCACGAGGGGCGAGGTGTCGAGCGGGAAGTCCATCACGAACGTGGGCCGCTCCAGGCCGCCCTTCACGAAGTGCTCCCACAGCTCCTCGACGTACTTGCCGTGGGTCGCGACCTTCTCGGGCACCTCGACGCCGACGGAGGCGGCGAGCGCCTTCAGCTCGTCGAGAGGGGTTTCGGGCGTGATCGAGATGCCCGCGGCATCCGACAGCGACTCGTACATGGAGATGCGGTCCCACTGCCCGCCGAGATCGAACGCGGTGCCGTCGGCCCAGGTGACCGTGGTCGAGCCCGCCACCGCGATCGCGGCGTTCTGGATGAGCTCCTGGGTGAGGTCGGCGATCCCGTTGTAGTCCGTGTACGACTGGTAGGCCTCGAGCATCGCGAACTCGGGGCTGTGGGTCGAGTCGGCACCCTCGTTGCGGAAGTTGCGGTTGATCTCGAACACGCGGTCGATGCCGCCGACCACGGCGCGCTTGAGGAAGAGCTCCGGGGCGATGCGCAGGTACAGCTCGGCGTCGAAGGCGTTGGAGTGGGTGACGAACGGCCGGGCGGCGGCGCCGCCGTGCTGCACCTGGAGCATGGGGGTCTCGACCTCGAGGAAGTCGTGGTCGGTGAAGGTCTGCCGCAGCGACGCATTCACCCGCGCCCGGGCGACCGCCGTCTCGCGCGCCTGGTCGCGCACGATGAGGTCGAGGAACCGCGAGCGCACCCGGCTCTCCTCCGACAACTCGGTGTAGAGGTTCGGCAGCGGCAGCAGCGCCTTGGCGGCGATGACCCAGTCGGACACCATGATCGACAGCTCGCCCCGCCGGCTGGAGATGACCTGACCCGTGACGGAGACGTGGTCGCCGAGATCGACGAGGTCCTTCCACGCCTGCAGCGACTCCTCGCCCACCTCGGCGAGCGACACCATCGCCTGGATGCGGCTGCCGTCGCCGGCCTGCAGCGACGCGAAGCACAGCTTGCCCGTGTTGCGGCTGAACACCACGCGGCCCGCGACGGCGGCGATGACGCCGGTCTCCGCGCCGGGCTCGAGGTCGGAGTACCGCGCGCGAAGGGCGGCGATGGTGTCGGTGACCGGAACGGTGACCGGGTAGGCGCCGCCCGCGGCATCCGCACGCTCGGCGAGCAGCCGCTCGCGCTTGGCGAGGCGCACCGCCTTCTGCTCGTGCACGTCGGCGAGATCGAGATCCCCGGCGTCGGGCGCGGCCTGGACGGGCGTGGACGCAGCGTTCGGCGTCTGAGTCATGGTGCGGGGCTCCTCGGAATCGACGTTCCAGTCTACCGAGAGCGCACTCCTCATCCCCCGGGAGGCCGCGGCTCCGGGAAGACCCGGCCGCGTCAGACGTCGATGACCGGCGAACCGTCCTGGAGGGCGCGGTCGACCGCCGAGTGGACGAGCATCGACAGGTACCGCCCGGGCTCCTCGATGCCCGCCGTCCGCAGCAGCGACGTCGCCTGCCGCACGACGGATGCCGAGAACTCGGTCGCCGTCGCGATCGCCTCGCCGTATGCCGCCCGGTCCGCTTCGGCGACGACGACGGGCTCGCATCCGAGCTCCACGGCGAGGGCCTGCGCGATCGGCAGCACGGCGGCCGGCGCGGTGACCGCCGCGAACGCGTCGTGCAGCAGCCGCAGGTCCATCGAGGTGCCGGTGAAGGTGACCGCCGGGTGCACGGCGAGCGGGATGGCGCCCCGGCGCGCGGCGGGAGCGAGCACGTCGGTGCCCCACACCGGGTCGGTGTGCAGGACGAGCTGGCCGATCTGCCAGCGCTCGAGCTCGGCGAGCCCCGACACGAGACCGGGGAGCTCATCGTGCGGCACCGCCAGCACGACCAGCTCGCTGCGGCGCACGATCTCGTCGGGATCCAGCACGGGAACGCCGGGCAGCACCGCTTCGACGCGGTCGCGGTCCGACCCCGCCGTGATCCCGACGAGTGCATGGCCGGCTCCGGCCAGCGCCGCACCGATGACCGGTCCGACCTTCCCTGCGCCGATGATCCCGACACCCAGCCTGCTCGCGCCTGTCACGCGTTCTCCCTCCGTTCCTCGCCCGCCGGTCCGACCGCCGCGGCGGCGCTGACGGGCAGGTCGCGCGCACCGGCGCCCGTCGCGGCATCGCGCGCACCGGCATCCTCGGCCCCGCCGGCATCGCCCGCTCCGGCATCCCCCACTCCAGCATCCCCCGCTGCGCCGTCACCCGGCTCGGCATCCCTCGGCGGCTCGGCGTCCCATCGATGGGAGCGGTCGGTGGCGGCGGCGGCGATGACGGCCGCCGCGATCCGCTGCCACAGCCCGTAGGCGTCATCGCGGTCGATGATGCCCACCGATCCCGCGACCTGTCCCGCGACCGTGTGTCCGGTGAGGTTCGCGACGCGGCGGGCACGATCGAGCGGACCCTGCGAGATGCCCACCGACTGCAGGCGCGCCAGCGGGAGGATGATCAGCGAGCGCCAGATCATGCCGCGGCGCAGCAGCAGCGCATCGGGCGTCAGCAGCACGCCGTTGCGCCGCCACGAGAGCGGCCGCAGCCACCAGGCGCGCCGCGGGGTCGTGACGTACGGATCGCCGGCGTGCGGGCCGAGGAGGCCGTGAACCACCAGTTCCTGCCACTGCGCGGCCGAGATGCCGGGAAGGAACAGGCGCAGCACCCGTTCGACGTCATCGCGGGTGCCGACGGGCAGCACGTCGGCGAACTGCTGGGACTGGGCATCGTTCGCGGAACGACCCGAGAGACGATTGACCCGGATGGCCCACCACCCGAAACCGCGCCACAGCAGCGGCTGACGGATCTCGAACGCGTGCACGCGACCCGGCGGCAGCGTCTCCGTGATCGTCGTGAACAGCCCGAACGTGATCCGCACCCCCGAGGGCGTGGGGGCGATCGAGTATCGCAGCGCGCGCGTGATCGTACGGAACCAGTACGCCCCGAAACCGAGGATCGCGGGCACCAGGGTGAACAGCACCCACGGCGTGCCCACGATGGCCCCCACCACGATCGCGGCCGCGAGCAGCAGCAGCCAGAGGGTCGATCCCGACAGCAGCCGGGAGGCGATGAGGCGTCCGGGCGGGATGTGCACGACGGATGCCGGTTCGGCGACGGGCTGCTCGGCGCCGTCGATCAGCCCGGTCAGTCCGGCGCTGACGGCCGCCACGGCGGCGCGGCCGCGACCTGCCGGGCCCCCGGCATCCGCGGCGCGTGCGAGCTGGCGACCCGACGCGAGGCGCAGGATGTCCGCCCGCACCGCCTCGGCGTTGGCGGTCGAGAGGTACTCGAGCTTGACATTCGCGTCGAGGCCGGCGCCGACGACTTCGAGCTTCGCGGCACCGAGCAGGCGTGCGACCATCGGGCGCGTCAGGTTGACCCCCTGCACCCGGTCGAGGGGCGCCCGCCGGTGTGTGCGGAAGAGGATGCCGCTGCGCACCTCGACGTCGTCGCCGGTGATGCGGAAGGTGTGGAAGCGCCACGACAGCCAGAACCCGCCCAGCAGCAGCAGGAGCACCCCGAGCACGGCGAGCAGCGCGAGGAGGACGAGGTTGTTGCTGACGACGTAGTCCACCGGGTCGGCCTCGTACCGTTCCCAGTCTTCGAGACCCGGGACCAGCCACCCGATGATGCGATCGCGGAGGTTGGTGATGACGATGCCGAGCACCACGAGGAGGAAGAGCCCTCCGCGCAGGACGGGCGTGAGCGGATGCAGCCGGTGCCACTCGCCGTCACTGAGGGGCGAGCGCACGTCGGCGACGGCGGCGGGATCGGTCACAGGCCGGTCCGCCGCGTCTCGGCCACCGCGATCAGGGTGTCGCGCAGGCGCTCGGCGGCGGGCTGCGCGAGCCCGGGGATCGTGACGCCGGTGGTCGCGGCGGCGGTGACGAGCTTGAGCTGGGCGATGCCGAACACGCGGTCCAGGGGCCCGTGGGTGATGTCGACGAGCTGCATGCGTCCGTAGGGGACCGCGACGAGACGCTGCCAGAGGATGCCGCGGCGGAAGACCAGGTCGTCCTCGCGGAGCTGATAGCCGTAGGCGCGGGCCTGGC
Organism: Microbacterium hominis NBRC 15708; assembly: GCF_001592125.1. Taxonomy (GTDB): domain Bacteria; phylum Actinomycetota; class Actinomycetes; order Actinomycetales; family Microbacteriaceae; genus Microbacterium; species Microbacterium hominis. Next base: position 33,729 of record NZ_BCWI01000004.1, on the reverse strand, counting down.
GCGGCAGGATCACGAGCGTCCAGACCGTCACGACGACGACGATCGCCGCCGGGATCCAGACCCATGTCAGACGCAGGACGAGCGCACCCACCAGCGCCGCGGCGAGGACGAGCACGAGGAACGCGATCGTCGAGATCAGGCGGACCCAGACATAGTTGCGCGAGAGCTGGTGCCACGTGCCGTCGCCGAGCGGCAGCCGGTTCGCGCTGCGCGGCTCGAGGATGCGCTCGTACGTCCCCTCGTCGAGCGCCTCACCCGCGCCCCCGGTCGTTGAGCGAGCGGAGCGAGTCGAAACGCCCTGAGCCTCGCCCGCGCCCCCGGTCGTTGAGCGAGCGAGGCGAGTCGAAACGCCCTCACCCGCACCCTCACCCCCGGTCGTTGAGCGAGCGAAGCGAGTCGAAACGCCCTCACCCGCCCCGTCACCCGCGCCCTCACCCCCGGTCGTTGAGCGAGCGAAGCGAGTCGAAACGCCCTCACCCTCACCCTCACCGTCACCCCCGGTCGTTGAGCGAGCGAAGCGAGTCGAAACGCCCTCACCCCCGCCCGCGCCGTCGCCCACTGAAGGACCGTCAGTCGTGGTGGGAGAGACCGAAGCCGGGTTCGGGAGGTCCGGGGTGTTCGTCATCGTCGTCCTTCCGGATGGTGCAGAGGTGTTCGGCCACGAGGCCCGCCGCAACGAGCACGAGGCCTCCGACGATCGAGGCGATCACCGCTCCCGTCGAGCCTAACGAGGGCGCGACGGGACGGGTGAGCAGGAAGGCGAGCAGGCCGCCGGCGACCCCGGCGACCGCGGCTCCGACGAGCGTGGACGCCTTGGCGAGCATCGCGATGCGCACGGCGCGGAACGGGTCGACGGGTGTCGGGTTCGCCCCCGAGATCGCCCGCCGGATCGGCAGGGCGAACAGCACGAGCGCGATGCCCAGCAGCACGAGCAGGATCGGCAGCAGGAACGACGGCGTGAAGGTCGGGCGCCCCGTCGCGGTGAGCACCTGGTCGATGGCGAAGCCGAGGAACACGCCGATCGCGACCGCGGCGACGATCGTCCCCGCTCCCGTCCGCTTCACGCCGCACCGCCGTCCGCCGGCGCGGCTCCCGCATCGGGCCCGGATGCCGGCGCCTCCTCCAGCCGCGCGAGAAGCTCGTCCACCCGCCCGGCGCCCGGGAGCACGGCATCCGGGTCGACGTGCAGCCACGGCGCGAGCACGAACGTCCGCTCCGCCGCCCGCGGGTGGGGCAGGGTCAGCGCGGGGTCGGCGGAGCGCACGTCGCCGTAGGCGATGAGGTCGAGGTCGAGGGTGCGGCTCTGCCACCGCAGGTCGTCGACGCGCCGTGGGGGCCTCCCATGCGCCTCCTCGATGGCGTGGAGGTAGCCGAGCAGCACCGAGGGCGCGAGGCGCGTCGTGACGAGGGCGACGGCGTTGAGGTAGGCCGGGGCCTCGGCATCCGGTCCGTCGAGGGTCAGCGCGACGGTCTCGATCGGGGCCGAGGCCACGATCCGCGTCGTCAGCGGCAGGCGGGCGAGATCCTCGAGGGCGGCGGTCATGGTCGCCTCGCGGTCGCCGAGGTTGGTGCCGATCGCGACGACGGCGGCGGTCTCGTCGTGATCCCGGGGCGGGGACTCGTCGTGATAGCCCTGCGCGAGGCGGCGGTTCATGCGGACGCTCCTTCACGGACGCGGCGGATGGAGACGCTCACATCGTCGAACGGCACCGCGATGGGCGCCTGCGGTTTGTGGATGGTGACCTCGACGGCATCCACGCGGGCGTAGCCGAGCGCGCGGTCGGCCACGCGCTGCGCGACGGTCTCGAGGAGGTCGGCGGGATCGCCCGCGAGGACGGCGGCGACTTGGTCGGCGAGCTCGCCGTAGTGCACCGTGTCGGCGACGTCGTCGCTGCGTGCGGCGTCGGCGAGCGAGAGCTCCAGCACGACATCGGCGATGAAGACCTGTCCCTCACGGCGCTCGTGCTCGTAGACCCCGTGGTAGCCCGTCGCGCGGACTCCGGTCAGCGTGATGCGGTCGCTCATGCGTGTCCTCCGTCGCTCTCGCCGTTCCAGTTCGTCCAGACCGCGAGCGCATCGCGCGTGGCCGCCGCGTCGTGCACCCGCACGGCCCACGCGCCGCTCTGCGCCGCCAGCACGCTGGTGACCGCGGTCGCGAGGTCGCGCCGTTCGGCCGACACGTCCTCCTCGGGGGTGAGGGCGGCCAGCCCTTCGGCGAGGAACCGCTTCCGACTCGTGCCGACGAGCACCCGCGGACCGATCGCGACGACCCGCTCCAGTGCCCGCAGCGCCTCCCAGTTCTGCGCACCGCGCTTGCCGAAGCCGATGCCGGGATCGAGGATCACCCGGTCGGGAGAGATCCCCGCCGCGACGGCCGCGGCGAGGCGTGCCTCGAGCTCCGCGACGAGGTCGCGGCCGAGGTCGTCGTACCCCGCGTGGGCGTACATGTCGGCGGAGGGCCCGCGCCAGTGCTGCAGCACGACGTCGACGCCGGATGCCGCGACCGCGCTCAGCATGTCGGGATCGCTGAGACCGCCCGAGACGTCGTTGACGATGCGGGCACCGCGCTCGACGGCGGCGAGCGCGGTCGATGCGTTCATCGTGTCGATGCTGACCGTCGCGCCGTCCGCGACGAGAGCAGCGATCACCGGAAGCACGCGTGCCCGCTCCTCGGCGGGATCCACCCGTTCCGCACCCGGCCGGGTCGACTCCCCACCGACGTCGAGGAGGTCGGCGCCGGCCGCGCGCAGGGCCCGGCCGTGCGCGACGGCGGCGTCGGCGGACAGGAAGCGCCCGCCGTCGCTGAAGGAGTCGGGCGTCACATTGACGATGCCCATGATCGCCGTCATGTCGGCGTCCCGGTCACGAGCATCATGATCTCGGCACGGGCCGCCGGGTCGGCGAGGGCGCCGCGCGCGGCGATCGTGACCGTGGCGGCATCCGGCTGGCGGCCGCCGCGCATCGTGACGCACTCGTGGTGGGCACCGAGCACGACCAGCACCCCGCGGGCATCGAGCGCCGCCGCGATCGTGTCGGCGATCTGCTCGCCCAGTCGCTCCTGCACCTGCGGGCGCGCGGCGAGCACCTCCACGACCCGGGGCAGCGCCCCGAGCCCGACGACCTGCTCGCCCGGGAGATACGCGATGTGCGCGCGCCCGGCGAACGGCAGCAGGTGGTGCTCGCAGACCGAGCGGAAACGAATGTCGCGCAGCAGCACCGCCCCCGACGGCAGCGTGTCGGGTGCGGGACCCCGCGACACGCTGATGGTGTGGGCCAGCGGAGCACCGGCATCCTCGCCGACGCCGGCGAAGAAGTCGGCGTAGGCCTCGGCGACGCGCTGAGGGGTCGCCTTCAGCCCCGGGCGATCGGGGTCTTCCCCGATCGCGACGAGGATGTCGCGCACGGCGGCGGCGACGCGGTCTCGATCGACGGCCACGTCACGAGCCTAGGCGGTGGCGGGGCGCGCCTGCCCGCTCGGGCGACGCTGCGCCGCCGTGTGCGCGGCCGGCTGGTCCTCGGCGACGGATGCCGCGGCCAGCCCAGTCTCGTCCTGCCGGCGCGGCACGTCCACCGGCGGCAGCATCGAGACGGGACGGTCGTCGCTGGACAGCCACTGCGGGCGCGGCGGCAGCTTCCTGACGTCGGTGAAGATCTCGGCGAGCTCGAGGTGGTCGAGCGTCTCCTTCTCCAGCAGGGCGAGGGCCAGCTTGTCGAGGATGTCGCGGTTCGCGTTGATCACCTCGTACGCCTCGTTGTGCGCCTGCTCGATGAGCTCGCGCACCTGCTGGTCGACGCGCTCGGCGATGCGCTCGGAGAAGTCGCGACCGTGACCCATGTCGCGCCCCATGAACACCTCACCCGAGGACGAGCCCAGCTTGACCGGGCCGACGTCGGTGGTCATGCCGTACTCGGTGACCATCTTGCGGGCGATGCCCGTCGCCTTCTCGATGTCGTTGCTGGCGCCGGTGGTCGGGTCGTGGAAGACGATCTCCTCCGCGACACGGCCGCCCATCGCGTACGTCAGCTGGTCCTGCAGCTCGTTGCGGGTGACGGAGTACTTGTCCTCGAGCGGAAGCACCATCGTGTAGCCGAGGGCCTTGCCGCGCGGAAGGATGGTGACCTTCGTGACCGGGTCGGTGTTGTTCATCGCGGCGGCGGCGAGGGCGTGACCGCCCTCGTGGTACGCCGTGATGAGCTTCTCCTTGTCCTTCATGATGCGCGTGCGGCGCTGCGGACCGGCGATGACGCGGTCGATCGCCTCGTCGAGGGCTCGCATGTCGATGAGCTGCGCGTTGGAGCGCGCCGTCAGCAGGGCGGCCTCGTTGAGCACGTTCGCGAGATCGGCACCGGTGAAGCCGGGCGTCTTGCGGGCGATGACGGCGAGGTCGACCGACGGCGACAGCGGCTTGCCGCGGCCGTGCACCTCGAGGATGCGCTGACGGCCCTTGAGGTCGGGGGCGTCGACGCCGATCTGGCGGTCGAAGCGACCCGGACGCAGCAGGGCCGGGTCGAGGATGTCGGGACGGTTGGTCGCCGCGATCACGAGCACCGACGCCTTCGGGTCGAACCCGTCCATCTCGACGAGCATCTGGTTGAGCGTCTGCTCGCGCTCGTCGTGACCGCCGCCCATGCCGGCACCGCGGTGACGGCCGACGGCGTCGATCTCGTCGATGAAGATGATCGCGGGGGCGTTCTCCTTGGCTTGGTTGAACAGGTCGCGAACGCGGCTCGCACCCACTCCGACGAACATCTCCACGAAGTCGGAGCCCGAGATGGAGTAGAACGGCACGCCCGCCTCGCCTGCGACGGCGCGCGCGAGCAGGGTCTTTCCGGTTCCGGGAGGGCCGTACAGCAGCACGCCCTTCGGGATGCGGGCGCCGACCGCCTGGAACTTCGCGGGATCCTTCAGGAAGTCCTTGATCTCCTGCATCTCCTCGATGGCCTCGTCGGCACCGGCGACGTCGGCGAAGGTGACCGTCGGGGTCTCCTTCGTCACGAGTTTCGCGCGGGACTTGCCGAACTGCATCACCTTGCTGTTGCCGCCCTGGGCAGCGGAGAAGAAGAACCAGAAGAGCAGACCCAGCAGCAGGATCGGGATCAGCAGCGACAGGAGGCTCTCGAAGAAGGTCGTGCGCGGCACGACGTCGTTGTAACCGTCCTTCGGGGTCGCGGCATCCACCGCCGAGACGACCTCGTTCGCGCGCGCGCCCACGTAGTAGAACTGCACCTGCGTGGCGCCCTCGAACGGTGCGGACAGGGTCATGTCGACCCGCTGGTCGCCGTCGGTGTTCGTCACCTGGGTGACCGTGCCGCCCTTCAGGAGCGTCAGGCCCTCCTGCGTCGTGATCTGCTTGGCGCCGGTGAGCGTCGAGATCAGCGACATGCCGATCAGCAGCAGGGCGCCGATGAGCAACACGTAGACGAACGGGTTGCGGCTGAGCTTCTTGAAGTCCATGATCCGCTCAGGCTACCGCGCACCGACTATGGGGCGTCTGTGCATTCGCCACAGGCGAACCGGGAGGGACCCGGGCGCCGTCTGCGTTTCGACTCCTCGCTGCGCTCGTCGCTCAACGACCGGGACTTCCCCCCGGTCGTTGAGCGAGCGCAGCGAGTCGAAACGCCGCACCCCGGTCGTTGAGCGAGCGCAGCGAGTCGAAACGCCGCGTCAGCTGTAGACGTGCGGCGCGAGCACCGCGACGTCGCGCAGGTTGCGGAACCGCTCGTCGTAGTCCAGGCCGTAGCCGACCACGAACTCGGTGGGGATGTCGAAGCCGACGTAACGGCAGTCGATCTCGACCTTGGCCGCTTCGGGCTTGCGCAGCAGGGCGAGGATCTCGATCGAGGCGGCGCCGCGCGAGGCGAAGTTCTCCAGCAGCCAGCTCAGGGTGAGGCCCGAGTCGATGATGTCCTCGACGATCAGCACGTGCTTGCCGGTGAGGTCGGTGTCGAGGTCCTTGCGGATCTGGACGACACCGCTGGACTTCGTGCCCGCACCGTACGACGAGACGGCCATCCAGTCGATGACGATGTCGCGGCGGAGCTTGCGGGAGAAGTCCGCCATCACCATGACGGCACCCTTGAGCACTCCCACGAGGAGCAGCTCCTTGCCCTCGTAGTCGGCCTCGACGCGCTGGGCGAGCTCACCGAGCTTCTCGTGGATCTGTTCCTCGGTCACGAGGATGGTGGACAGCTGGTCAGCGATGTCGGCTGCGCGCATTCCTCGATTTTAGGCCCGTCGGCGGGCATTCTCAGTCCGCGACGAACTCCAGCCGGCTGCCACTGCGCCGGGCACGGCATCCGGGGAGGTCGATCGGCCCCTGACCGTGCCAGTCGGTGACGAGCCGCGCGACCTCGAGCGTCTGGGCCCGGGTGAGGCTCGCCCCGAACTCGCTCGCGACGACGTGCCGGATGATGCGGTGACGCAGGGCCGGCGGGTTCGCGGCGAGCGCGGGCACCGAGACCGCGATGCCGGCCTCGGCGTGCTCGACGATGTCCTCGATCGTCTCGTCGATCATGTCGGCGAAGGCCGCGGCATCCTCGCGGAGCTGGTCGCTCGTGCGGGCGAGGGCTTCCGCCACGCCGGGGCCGAGCTCGGCCTCGAGCACGGGCATGACGTCCTGGCGCACGCGCACGCGCAGGAACCGACGGTCGAGGTTGTGCGGGTCCTCCCACGGCGGCAGCCCCGCCGCGGCGCAGGCCGCGCGGGTGGTGGCGCGGCGCACCTCGAGCAGGGGACGCAGGATGCGGATGCCCTCCTCGACCCGGTCGGGCGACATTGCGCCGAGACTCGCGGCGCCGGAGCCGCGGGCGAGGCCGATGAGCACGGTCTCGGCCTGGTCGTCGAGAGTGTGGGCGAGCATGATCGCCTCGGCCCCGGCCTCCCTCGCGGCGGCGAGCAGGGCCGCGCGGCGGGCGTCGCGGGCGGCGGCCTCCGGCCCGCCGTCGGTGCCGACCTCGACCCGGACGACCCGCGCGGTGAGACCTCGCTCCTCCGCGACGGCCGCCGCACGCGCGGCGACGCGGTCGGACCCGGGCTGCAGGCCGTGGTCGATGACCGCCGCGGATGCCGCGATGTTCGCTTTCGGCGCCTCGAACGCGACGGCGTCGGCGAGTGCGAGCGAGTCGGCGCCGCCCGAGAGCCCCACGAGCACCGGCCCCGTCACGGTCGCGAGGGCGGTGCGCACGGCACGACGGATCTCGGCGACGGCGGGATCGAGGGTGGGGCGATGGTCCACGGCATCCACGGTAGCGAGTTGCCGCCCGCACAACTCCACCTCAATGGGGGTAGGGGCCTCCGACCGAACCGATACGGGCGACTGAGGCGGAGTTGTGAAGGTGACGGCTGCGCAACCGGCGCGCGGTGGCCCCCGGACTAGGCTGGATGCCGGCATCCACCAGACCCTCCGAACATCCACCAGATCCTCCGAAGGAGCACCAGTATGGGCGCATACGACGCCGTCATCGAGATTCCGCGCGGCAGCCGCGTGAAGTACGAGGTCGACCACGGAACGGGTCGGGTGTTCCTCGACCGCGTGCTGTTCACGCCGATGGGCTACCCCGCCAACTACGGCTTCTTCGAGGACACCCTCGGTGAGGACGGCGACCCGCTCGACGTGCTGCTGCTGCTCGACCGCGACCTGTACCCGGGTGTCATGGCGAAGGTCCGCCCCGTCGCGGTGCTGAAGATGCTCGACGAGGCCGGCGGTGACGACAAGGTCGTCGCCGTGCTCGCGAAGGACCCGCGCTGGAACCACATCCAGGACGTCGACGACCTCGACGAGTGGACCAAGGGCGAGATCGGCCACTTCTTCGAGCACTACAAGGACCTCGAGCCCGACAAGTGGGTCAAGGTCGACCAGTGGGCCGGCGCCGAAGAGGCCGAGCGCCTGGTGTCCGAGGCCTTCCAGCGCTTCCAGGACGAGGGCGCCCAGACGGCCACGCAGGGCGAGGGCCACGCCCCGAAGACGATCTGAGACCCGTCTCACACGCAGAAGAGCGGATGCCGATCGGCATCCGCTCTTCTGCGTGTTCGGCGCGAACCGTCAGTAGACGTTGATGCCGTGATCGAGGAGGACGGGCGCCGGGTCGATCCGCACGCCCTGCCAGTAGACCTCGAAGTGCAGGTGGCAGCCGGTGGAGGCTCCGGTGTTGCCGACGTAGGCGATCACGTCGCCGGCGTTGACCCACTGGCCGTAGTTGACGTTGTAGCCACCGTTGACGATGTGCGCGTAGCCGGTGACGACGCCGCCGCCGTTGTCGATCTTGATGTAGTTGCCCCAGTCGCCGGTGTACTGGGCCCAGACCACCGTTCCGGAGGCCGCCGCGTAGATCGGCGACCAGCAGGAGGTGGCGAAGTCGATGCCGCGGTGTCCGCCGCTGGTGCACGAGCCGTTGCCACACACCGAGCCGCGGTTTCCGAACCAGGAGCTGATGTAGCCGGATGCCGGGCGCACCCAGCCTCCGGTGCCGGCCGACCCACCGCTGCCGCTGCTTCCGCCGCTGCTGCTTCCGCCGCCGCCACCACCGCCACCGGCGTTCGCCGCGGCTTCGGCCTCGGCCTGCCGCCGACGCTCTTCGGCGAGGGCGGCCTGGCGGGCCTCCTCGGCCTTGCGCGCGGCCTCGACGCCGGCCTGGTAGTCGGCGACGGTCTTCGCGGTCTGGTCCTGGAGTGCCGCGAGCTGCGCCTGGAGCGTGCCGAGGTTCTTGTCCTGCTCGGCGAGGGCGGCCTGCGCCGCGGCGGCGGCATCCTGGGCCGCCTGCATCTTCTGCTCGGCTTCCTTCTGCAGACGATCGCGCTCGTCGCGCGCCACCTTCGCCTTGTCGCTCAGGCTCTGGGCGTTGTTGCGAGCGCTCACCGCGTCGGCGTAGACGCCGCGGTTGGCCTCGACGAGGCGGTCCATCGTGCCGAGCTTGGTGAGCAGGTCGTCGGCGCTGGCGGCGGAGCCGGAGAAGAAGAGCTCCATCGACGGATCGTCGCCGCCGGAGCGGTACTGCTGCGCCGCGAGGCGTCCGAGCTTCTTGGCGGTCTCGGTGGCTCGGGCCGATTCGGCGTCGGCCTGTGTCTGGAGCGCGTTCGCGTTGTCGGCGGCGGTCTCGAACGCGATCTGCGCCGCGACGTACTCGTTCGCGAGGCGTTCGGCTTCGGCCTGCTTCGCAGCGACGTCGGCCTGCAGTGCGGCGATGAGGTCCTGGATGCGGGAGACCTCGGCCGCCTTCGCGGCTTCGTTGTTCTTGGCGTTCTGGACGTCGTCCCACGAGGGGTAGTCGGCGGCGAACGCCGACGGGCTGAACCGCAGTCCGAGAGCGCTCACGGCGCCGAGGCTGAGAACGCCCAGGCCCGCCAGTCCGAGCGCCGTGCGGCGGCTCAGGGGGCCCCGGAGGGTCGTCAGTTCCTTCGCGGTCGGCGCGCACCCGCAGTCCTCCGCCGAAGCGGCCTTCTCGGTCTTCACCTCGAACCTCCGTCATTCACGCGCGTCGACCCCCGCCATCCTGCGATGGCAACACACGTCACACTAACAACATTCGTCACATTCGCCCAAGGGTTTCTTCGACGCCCCGAGGGGAGCGAATCCGGCCGCGACCAGCGGCGACGTGCCTGCGCGCGACGGATGCGGATGCCGCCATCCTCCCCCGCGGAGGGGGCGCGCCACGGCATCCCACGCCCTCGATTTCCGATTTGGGGAGGGATCTCGTATGCTTGAGCGTCGGTAAGAATGAGCCCTCGGGTTCGCTCGGCCCCATCGTTTAGCGGCCTAGGACGCCGCCCTTTCACGGCGGTAGCACGGGTTCGAATCCCGTTGGGGTCACTCTCCGACACACAACTGAATACGTATGGCCCTGTAGCGCAGTTGGTTAGCGTGCCGCCCTGTCACGGCGGAGGTCGCGGGTTCAAGTCCCGTCAGGGTCGCTCCGAGCGACGGGCCCTTTTCTTTCGAGATCGAGGGCCCTTCGCGTAGGACGCGGCAGGTTCTGTACAGCGCGTGCCGCGCGGCTCTGTAGCTCAGTTGGTAGAGCGCACGACTGAAAATCGTGAGGTCACGGGATCGACGCCCGTCGGAGCCACACGGACCGTCGTTACAACGGTCCCAGAAACCCTCGCCTAGCTTCTACATGGCGGGGGTTTTGCTTTGAGCTGTTGGGGGCAGTTTCCCACTTCGGAAGCACTGGATCCCCGAGCCCGCCGACGGCTCGGTCCCTGAGCGAGCGAAGCGAGTCGAGACAGCTGTGGCAGATGCCATACTGTGGGCCCCGTCGGAAGCCTGGGCCGGTCTGGGGCCGGTTGTGACCCGAAACCGATCGATCGAGGGGAGCTACGTCAGCGCAAGTCGGTCGAGCACCTGTCGGTAGGTGTTCACGAAGTGGTCAACGACAGCCTCGACATCGTCATCGTAGAAAGCGCCGGAATCGATCCCGTGGAGCTCGTCGAAGCGCAGTTGCCTGCGGACACGCTTGACGTCACGTACCCCCACGTTGAAGTTTGCCCTCGGATACCCCAGCCTTGCAGAGAACCGCCCCTCACGGGTCTGACGGTAGACCTTGATGTAGTTCCGACCCGGTGCGGCAAACTCGCACCCCTGCGATTCAAGTTGCGCGCGAAGTTCCTGGAACATCATCGACTTGTCTCCACGAACAAGCGGTCGGGTGCGCGACTCGAGCCAATCCGCGATACCCGCGACCTCCGAGTCCGATGAGCGCTCCTGACCGTCGGGAAGGATGAAGTCGTGCGCAGCGACTTGAGTCGCCATGTCGTAGAGGTCATCTTCCGAAGTGTCGACCAACAGCGTGCGGTTCTGTTGCAGGAACACGAGCATGGCTACCAGTGCTGTACGTTTGTTGCCGTTCTCGAACGGGTGATTCAGAGCAAGACCATAGAAGAGCGTCGCGGCCACTTGGGGCACGGAGGTGTACTTCTTGAACGAGCCCATCCCAGCAGTCTGGCGTGCGACTGCACTTGCCAACGCGTTCGGCCGTAGGGGATCGGTTGCCCCGAAATCGAGTGCTGCAATCTCACCCGTCGCAAGGCGACGACGGATCGTCATCAGCTCGTCATCAGTTAGGTACTCCACATCAGAACAGTATCGGCATCGCCGCGACCGATTCGATCGTAAAGCTGCGCTCGAGGAGTGAGATGCCCCGGATGCCACTCGCACTTCTCCACCTAGCTCCCTCCCGCGACGACTACCAGCGGCGCACGACCCCCAGCGGTCATCCGTTTCCGAGAATTTCGGCGTAGTCCTCATCAGTCAGCAGCTCAAGCGACATGTACGCGAACTCGGTCGCGTCGAAGCTGTTCGGCGCGATCTGTCAGTCATCGGCGAGCCCAGTTGTCTTGGACAGCGGCTCGTAGTGCCAGGCCTTGAGGATGCGGACCCGCTCGTCGTGATCGATCTCTCCCTCGGCCGCTCGCCTCACGATGCCCATCGCGGTCTGCATACGCGAGTCCCATCAGACCCAGGGCGCTTCAGTCACGGGTTCGATCGCGTCGAGCGACTGAACCCCGCGGTGGCTTTCACGAGGAGGGCGCTCCATAATCTCGTGGCCGACCAGGCGTGCCCCGGTATGCTCGGCCGCATGACAGATGATCAGGTCGTCAAAGGGCGACTTCCCGACGAGGACCTGCTCCTCACTCCCGAGGAGTTCGACGACCTCGAAACAGCTGAGACGACAGTTACCCCCATCAGCTACTCGGGACAGGATTTCGACGTCGACGGACTCGTACGACGGCTAAACAAGGGCGATATCGTCGTACCGAGCTTTGGCGTCGAGGATGAACTGTTGGAGACTGCGGGGTTTCAGCGCGGCTTCGTTTGGACTCGGAAGCAGATGGACCGCTTCATCGAATCCTTGCTTCTCGGCTACCCCATTCCTGGCCTTTTCCTCGTTCGCCAACAGACGGACAAGCGCTACCTCGTTTTGGATGGGCAACAGCGCCTCCGAACTCTCCAAGCGTTCAAGAAGGGCGTTCACGACGGCCGAGTTTTTGCGCTCGTGAACGTAGCGGAGGAGTTCAAGGACCTAACCTACGACAGCCTTCCCGACCCACTCCGGCGAACACTCGACGACGCATTCCTCCAGGCCACGGTTGTGAGCACAGACGGCTCAGCGGGCTCGCTCGAGGCGGTCTATCAAATCTTCGAGAGGTTGAACTCTGGCGGCACGCAGCTCACGCCGCATGAGATCCGAGTCGCGCTCTATGCGGGAGCCCTAATCGCCGAGCTGGAGAGGCTGAACAGTCTCGAGTCGTGGCGTCACCTATACACCCAGAGGAAGAATCCTCGACTCCGCGATCAGGAACTGATCCTGCGAGTGCTCGCGCTGTTCCTTGACCTCGAGTCTTACTCCCGTCCCCTCAAGGGGTTCCTCAACGACTTCGCAGGGGAACACCGAGCAATGGATGAGTCCGTCTCGGCGGCGTCAGTGCTGTTTCAGAAGGCTGCCGATCTACTCGCGGATGGTCCCGGCGCCGGCGCCCTTCGCAAGAAGTCCGGACAGGTTAACGCCGCACAGAGCGAGGCGGTCTTCGTGGGACTGATGCGCAGACTGCAGGGAGCAGACATTGACGCAGCGGCCGTTACCGCGGCTGTCTCGGAGCTGATGTCAAACGATGACTTTGACGCTGCGACAACTCGATCGACGGCGGACGAACTGGTCGTGCAGGCTCGAGTCCGTATCGCCAGCGAGATCTTCGGTCGGTATTGATGGCATGGCCTGGTTCTTGGCCGTCCCACGTCCTGAGCGGCTCGCGTTCGAAGCTGACCGAGTTGCGGGACGAGGTGAATGGCCTCGAGACGGGAGTCTCCACCGAGACAGAGCAGGCGATGACGCGATTCCTCGTGGTTCGATCCTGCGGCCATCTCGAATTCACGTTCGACGAATCCTTCTGCGCGTTCGCCGAGAGCAAGTCGAGTCCAGAAGTCGGCGCATATGTCCGCGGGCAGTTCTTCCGCGGCGCCAACCCCTCACCTGAGCGCATAAGCCAGACTCTACGTCGACTCGATGGGGCGCGCGCAGACAGATTCGAGAACAAGATCGAGGAAGACGACCAGCGATTGCGCCGAGAACTGGCGTTCCTAGTGGATCGCAGGAACAAGATCGCACATGGTCAGAGTGAAACGGTGCGCCGCAGAAAAGCCTTGGATCTCGCTGAAGTCGCGCTCGAGCTGAGCGATTGGATCGTCACCGAGCTAGATCCACGTGCATGACGCTGCGGGTATCCCCCGCGGGCCGACCCCGGGCCGGAAAGCCGGCTGAAACCACCCGCGACCAGCCATAGCCAACGAGCGCGACTTCCGCGGAATCACGCGGCAATCGAGCATCAACCGACACCCAAAGCCCATGTCGGACAACTGAATATCATGAGGTCACGGGATCGATCCCCGTCGGAGCCACGCGGACCGTCGTTACAACGGTCCCAGAAACCCTCGCCTGCTTCTATATGGCGGGGGGGGGGTTGATTTGGGCTGGTGAGGAGTGGGGTCCGCTCTTCCGGTCGTCGAGCGAGCGCAGCGAGCCGGAACGCCCCGGAGGGATGCCGATTCGCTCGTGCCTTCGTCGGCTGAGGACGGTCGGCCCCGAATTTCGGGCGCCGAGTGGACCACCGAGACCACATCGATAGCCTCTTCGGATGACCGATGTGCAAGCCGCGTACGCCGCACGCGCCGCCGAATACTCCGATGCTCTCGGATCCATGGATGCAGTGCATCCGAGCGACAGGCAACTCGTCGACACGTGGGCGAGCAAGGTCTCCGGCCGAGTTCTCGACGCAGGATCCGGACCGGGTCATTGGACCGACTACCTCCACCGTCGCGGTGTCGAAGTGCAGGGCATCGATATCGTCCCGGACTTCCTCGACAGAGCTCGAACGCGATACCCGTCGGCCAGGTTCGACACGGGGAGCATCGACGCGATCGACGAACCCGACGACGCCTTCGGCGGCATCCTGTCCTGGTTCTCGACGATTCATCACGAGCCGTCGCGGATCAGCATCCCGCTGCTCGAGTTCGCGCGAGTGCTGCGGCCCGGCGGCACTGTGCTGCTCGGCCACTTCGACGGCGCCGAGGTCGAGCCGTTCGATCATGCCGTCGTTCGCGCGTACCGCTGGCCCGCAGGCGAACTGATCACGGTGCTCGACGCCGCGGGATTCGACGTCATCGAGACGCACCGGCGAACCGAGCGAGGCCGCCGCGACGTCGGCGCCATCCTCTGCGAGCGTCGCGCGCGCTGAGGTGGTCGCTATCTCACCATGCGCGCATCCGTGATCAGCGGGGCGTGCGGATCGCGCTGCTCCGTCCCGTCGAAGTGGAAGCCGTTGCGCAGGTAGAACGCCGTCGCGCGGGGATTCTCCTTCGCGACCCACAGCATGGCGGGCGCGGTCCCGAGCGTCTCGTCCAAGAGCGCCTGCCCGACACCCGTCCCATACTGCGATGCCAGCACATAGATCGCGTAGAGCAGGCGGTCCCGAGGCGGCTCCTCGCCGTCCAGACCCTCGCCGGGGCCGACCCACGCGAACCCGACGATGTCTTCACCGACCTCGGCCACACGGATGACCATGCCATCCCGCCGCTCCGCCAGCACCTGACGCCACATCCGGTGCCGCCTGTCGACGTACTCCGCCGAGAAGTAGCCGTCGGGCAGCAGATGCGCGTAAGCCTCCTTCCACGTCGCGACGTGGAGCTCGGCGATGGCCGCCGCATCCGCGGGCTGGGGCTCTCGGATCACGAATGCCATGCACCGATCGTGTCACGAGCGGTCACTCCGGTCGCTCTGCTGCGAACCCGCCGCGACGGTTCCTGGGCTCGGCCCGAGCTATGACCACGGCGCGGGTGCGTGCCCCCTCCGAGACGGGCGGCGCCCGACTGATATCCTTCTTACCCCCACCCGGAAAGTGCCCCATGGCCGAACGCGTCGCCGAGCGGGTGGCCCGTCTGATGACGGAGCACCCCGACATCACGGTCCGCTTCACCTCGGCTGTCACCGCTGACAGCTACCTGTTCAGTATGAGCCGCAGCATCCCGGTGATCTTCATGAACCCCGTCCACGAACCGCTGGTCGAGAGCCTGCGGGCTGCGCAGCAGAATCGCGACAACGCGGCAACCGCCTGACGCCTCGGGCGTCGCCGGGGCCTCCCGGCTACACACCGACCTCGGGCGTGGGCCGCACGGCGTTCGCCGCGCAGTCGACGACGAGCTGGGCCGTCGTTCCCGCGTCGAGCACGGTGTTGCGCACCGAGCCCGGCTCGACGAGGACCGTGATGACGGCGAGATCCTGCGCGGTGCGCGCCGACAGCAGCGCGTCGACCTGTGCCGCGACGCAGTCGTCGCCAACGTCGGCGCCCCGATCGCGCGCAACCACGTGCGTGCTCGCGACGTAGTTGTCGGTCCCGGAGACGATCCGGATGATCACGGGCTTCGCGCCGACGGGACGGACGTCGCCCGCCGCGATGACCGTCGAGAAGTGGTTGGCGATGAGCGAGTTGCCGTCGCCCTCGACGCTCAGCAGACCGTACTCGTCGTCGCGGCCGCCACCCGCACCGAGGAACGGCGTCCAGGGCTCCTGGTCGCGGAGGAAGTGGTTCGCGGCGACCAGGTTCTCCGCACTCGCCCCGTCGAGCACGACCATGCCGGGAGCGAACGCGTGGAGGCGGTTGCCCGTCACGTTCGACCGCGTGACGCACCGCAGGTGCACGCTGCTGGCTCCGCGCGGGAAGACGTTGTTGGCCGAGACGAGCAGACCGCCGTGAAGTTGTCGTGGATCGAGAGCGCATCGGCGTGGTGGATGACCAGCGCGTGCTCGAGGTAGACGAAGCCCATGCCGTTGATGCGCACGGAGTCGTTGGCGGTGGCGGCGTAGATGCCCGTCTTGCCGTTGACGTAGGTGTTCTCCGGATGCCGCTCCGACCCGTCGGGCTCGAAGTGCAGGCCATCGATGCAGAATCCCGCGAACTCGATCGAGCTCAGCCGCGCCGACATCCCGCCGACGGTCCGCCGACGGGGGCGAATAGGGTGAGGCCATGGAGCAGCCCGTCGCCCCCGAGGTCACGACATCCACCGGCACCGTTCGCGGCAGCCGGACCGACGGGATCGGCCGCTTCCTCGGCATCCCGTACGCGGCGGCGCCCGTGGGCGGACGCCGCTTCCGCGCGCCCGCCCCGCCGACGGCCTGGCCGGGCGTGCGCGACGCGACGAAGTTCGGCGCGACGGCGCCGCAGGCGCCCTACGCAGGCGCGATCGGCGAGCTCCTCAGCTGCCCGGTGATCGAGGGCGACGACATCCTCACCGCCAACGTGTGGACCCCGGCGGATGCCGCGACATCCGCCGCCCCCGTCGTCCTCTGGATCCACGGCGGCGCCCTCGAGCGCGGCGCCGCGGCCGAGCCCACCTACGACGGGACCGGCTTCGCCCGCGACGGGGTCGTGTTCGTGTCGGTCAACTATCGCCTCGGCGTCGAGGGGTTCAGCGTGCTCGACGGGGCGCCGACGAACCTCGGACTGCTCGACGTGGCGCGGGCGCTGGAGTGGGTGCACGCCGAGATCGGCGCCTTCGGCGGCGACCCCGCCCGCATCACGCTGATGGGAGAGTCCGCCGGTGGGGCGCTGGTGGCCGCACTCCTGTCGCGCCCGGCATCGCGCGCCCTGGTCGCCGGCGCGATCATCCAGTCCGGGCCGCTCGACGCGGCACCCCTGCAGAAGGCGCGCCGCGCGTCGGATGCGATCGCGCGCCGCCTCGGCATCCCGGCGACGCGCGAGGCGTTCGCGGCCCGGACGACGGCCGAACTCCTGCGGGCGCGATCGCAGATCGCCGCCGGCTCGTCCCCGTTGCGAGGCGCACCCGGCTTCACGCTCGCGCTCGACCCGGAGACCCTTCCCGCATCGCCGGTCGACGCCCTGCCGAGCCTCGGGATACCGCTCCTGATCGGCACCAACACCGACGAATACCGCCTCTGGCTGACGCCCGACGCCATCGCCGACATCGGCGGCGTGAAGTCGTGGCTCGCCCGCCGCGCCCTGCGCACCCCCGAACGCGCCGCCCGGGCCGTGCGGGCCGCGAAGCCCGACGCGAGCGCCGGCGAGGTCCTCGGGCAGCTGCTCACCGACCGCCTCCTGCGCGGCCCCGCGACCCGCGTCGCACGGGCGCGGACCGCCCCGACCTACGTCTACGAGTTCGCCTGGGAGAGCCCGGTGCGAGACCTCCGCGCCGCGCACGCGTTGGAACTCGGCTTCGTCTTCGACACCCTGACGACCGACCAGGCCGTGAGGCTGGCGGGCGACGACGCACCCGCCGACCTCGCCCGCGACATGCACCGCGCGTGGGTGGCGTTCATCACGACGGGTGATCCCGGCTGGCCGGCTTTCGGCGCCGATCGGACGACGAAGGTCTGGGATGCCGCGCCTCGCGTGACCCCTCAGCGCCGCGCGGCCGTCGTCGACGCCCTGGGGTAGGGCGCTTCGACTCGGCGCTGCGCGCCTCGCTCGACGACCGGGGGCGGAGGGGCGCGGTAGGGCGCTTCGACTCGGCGCGGAGCGCCTCGCTCGACGACCGGGAGGTGGGCGGGAGGGCGCGGGCGGCGAGCGCGTCTGAACACCGGGGGAACGGGATCTGTCCACAGTCCGACGATTGACGGTGGCGCTCCGCACGATCGGCGGGGTAGAGTCGCTCCCGACGCACGCGTGACAGCCGGGGGGCTGGTCCGCAGGAGACGGGGGTCTTCGCGTCGTCTTACTGGGGATGGGGCGGATCACGATTCGCCCGTCGGTTTGCTGGGGGGCAAAATGCCGACTTTGCTGTTGCGTTCCGTCGTGGCGGTGGTCACGCGATGACCGCGATCCACGACGCCGCGAGCATCGCGCGAACGGGCTTCGCCGCACCGTTCACGACGATCACCTCGCGGGCATCGGCGACCGCCGGCCCGTCACGGGCGCTGGAGCGGCGTCACTCGTGGGAACGCCGCTACCGGTGGATCCTGCGCACGAGCGACGCCGCCGCGGTCGTGATCACCTGCGCGATCGCGACGGTCGTGTCGACAGGGGTCGCCGGCGGTCCGCTCGCCGCCGGCGACCCCGGCCTCGTCGGTCAGATCGCCCTCGTGACCGCGGCCGTGTGGCTGCTGATGCTGTCGCTGTTCGCCACGCGCGATGTGAAGCTGATCGGCTCGGGCGCCGTCGAGTACACCCGGCTGGTGCACGCGACCGGGTTCGCGTTCGGGCTGCTGGCGATGCTCGACGTCGCCCTCGACGTCGACGGCATCCGCTCTCAACTGTTCGTCGCGCTCCCGCTGGGCGTCAGCGTCCTGCTCGTGGAGCGCTGGCTGTGGCGCCGCTGGCTGATCCGCCGCCGCGCGACCGGGGCCTACACCTCGCGCGCCATGGTGGTCGGCGACCGCGCCGACGTCGAGTACGTCATCCGCACGATCGCCGACCCCGGGCTGGGCTATCAGGTCGTCGGGGCCTCGCTGCGCGGCGACGAGCTCGACAGTCTCCGCGTCGACGACGCCACCTACCCGGTCCTGCGCACGCACACCGTCGCGGAGGCGGCCGCCGCCCTCGACGCCGACACGATCATCGTCGCCAGCGGCGGTGATCGCGATCCCGACGACATCAAGCACCTCGCCTGGCAGTTGGAGAACACGGCGGCCGAGCTCGTCATCTCGAGCCGCCTGTCCGACGTCGCCGGACCCCGCATGTCGCTGCGCCCGATCGAGGGCCTGCCGCTCATCCACGTCGAGATCGCCTCGTTCGCCGGTCGCGCCTATCTCGCCAAGCGCGCGCTCGACATCGTCGTGTCCGCCACGGCCCTTCTGCTCTTCGCACCGGTCGCGGCGGTCATCGCCCTCGCGATCCGGCTCGACTCGCCCGGTCCGCTGCTCTTTCCCCAGGCACGGGTCGGACGGGACGGTCACGAGTTCCGGATGATCAAATTCCGCTCGATGACCGTGGATGCCGAGGAGCGGCGCGCCGCGCTGCTCGCGGCGAACGAGGGCGCGGGCCCGCTGTTCAAGATGCACGACGACCCTCGTGTCACCCGCGTGGGCCGGATCCTGCGGAAGTACTCGCTCGACGAGGTTCCCCAGTTCTGGAACGTGCTGGTCGGCGACATGAGCGTCGTGGGTCCGCGCCCTCCCCTCCCGAGCGAAGTCGCGACGTACGACGACGACGTCCTCCGCCGGCTCTACATCAAGCCGGGTATCACCGGCCCCTGGCAGGTGGGCGGACGCAGCGACCTGAGCTGGGAGGAGAGCGTGCGCCTCGACCTGCGCTACGTCGAGAACTGGACCGTCATGACCGACCTGGTGCTCATGTGGCGGACGGTGCGCGTCATGCTCCGCCCGGACGGGGCCTACTGATGACGCGCCGCACCGTCCGCATCCTCGGCACCCACGGGGTTCCGGCCGCCTACGGCGGGTTCGAGACCGCCGCCGAGCACGTGGGGCTGTACCTGCGCGACCACGGGTGGGACGTCGTCGTCTACTGCCAGGTCGACGGCGAGGGCGAGATCGCCTCCGACCGCTGGAACGGCATCGAACGCGTCCTCATCCCCGAGCCGCGCGACGGCTGGAAGGGCACCTCGCACTTCGACCTCGTGTCCATCCGCCACGCGACGCAGCACCACCGCGACGGCGACGTCTGGCTGACGTTCGGCTACAACACGGGCGTCCTCGACGTCATGCCGCGCCTTCGCGGCATCCCGAACGTGATCAACATGGACGGCATGGAGTGGACCCGCCGCCGGTGGGGCCTCGCGAAGCAGGGCATCCTGCTGGCCAACGAACGCCTCGCGGGTCTCGTGGGCGACGTCCTGATCGGCGACCACCCCGTCATCTCGGCCTATCTCGGACGCCACTTCGGCCGCCGTCGGGTGGAGACCATCACCTACGGCGCCCCTTCGGTGACGTCGGCACCGGTCGCGCCGGTGCGCGACCTGCACCTCGAGCCCGACGCCTACGGCATCGTGGTCTGCCGTCCCATCCCCGAGAACTCCGTCCTCGAGATCGTCACCGCGTGGTCGGCGCGACGCCGCGGGATGCCGCTGGTCGTGGTGGGCCCGTACACCGACACCGATCCGTATCACGTCGCCGTCCGCGCGGCGGCATCCGACGAGGTGCGCTTCCCCGGGGCGATCTTCGACAGCGGGCGCCTGCAGGCGCTGCGCTTCCACAGCGCGCTCTACCTGCACGGGCACACCGTCGGGGGCACGAACCCGTCCCTGGTCGAGGCGATGGGCGCCGGCAACGCCGTCGTGGCCCACGACAACAGGTACAACACGTGGGTCGCCGGCCCCGGGAACGCCTATTTCCGAGGCGCGGACGATCTCGGCGACCTGCTCGACGACCTGCTCGCCGACCCGCGACGCCGACGTCGCATGGGCGAGGCGAGCCGCGCGCGCCACCGCGAGGAGTTCACCTGGGACCACATCGGTGCCCAGTACGAGCAGTCGCTGCTCACGGCGCTCGCGCGCCACGGCCATGTCACTCGACGAACGGAGGTGCTGGTGTGATCGATGTCGCTGTCGTGGGCCTCGGCAAAATGGGGCTGTCTCACCTGTCCATGATCAAGGCGCACCCGGAGGTGAACCTCGTCGGCGTGTGCGACGCGACGGGGTACCTCCTCGACGTCCTCGCCAAGTACACGGGGGTGGCGACCTTCAAGGATCTCGGCAAGATGCTCGACACGGCGCAGCCCGACGCGATCATCGTGGCCACTCCCACCCACCTGCACGCGGGGATGATCCGCGAGGCGATCCGCCGCGGCATCCATGTGTTCTGCGAGAAGCCGCTCGTGATCGACCCCGACGAGGGCGCGGAGCTGACCGCGCTCGCCGAGGCGCGCGGGATCGTGACCCAGGTCGGGTACCACAACCGCTTCGTCGGGGCGTTCCGCGAGGTGCAGCGACTGCTGGAGCTCGGTGCGATCGGCACGGTGGAGACCGCGCTCGCGGAGGCGTACGGGCCGGTGGTGCTCAAACCCTCGGGTCACACGTGGCGCAGTCAACGGGCCACGGGCGGAGGATGCCTGTACGACTACGCCGCCCACCCGCTGAACCTGCTGACCTGGTATCTCGGCGAGCCGGAGTCCGTCAGCGGAAGCCAGCTCACCAGCATCTTCTCCGCCCAGATCGACGACGCCGTCGCCGCGACCCTCCACTACCCGCAGGGGACGGCGCAGATCATCGCGAACTGGTCCGACGAGTCGCAGCGCAAGATGACGACGAAGGTGACCCTCTGGGGCGAGCACGGGCGCATCTACGCCGACCGGCAGGAGATCCAGGTCTACCTGCGCGACACGGCCGAGATCCCCGAGGGCTATCGCGCCGGCTGGAACGTCCGCTACACGACCGACCTCACCGCCGCGCCCTGGTTCTACCTGCGCGGCGAGGAGTACAGCGCACAGCTCGACGCCTTCGTGTGGCGCGTGCGTGCGCACGCCGTGCACGGTCAGAACGACTTCGGCTCGGCCGCCGCCACCGATCGCGTCATCGCCATGATCAGCGAAGACGCGACCCGCGTCGACGCGAGGCTGACGACCCCCGGACACGTCGCCACCATCACACCCCTGCCCGCTCGACGCGGCAACCCGTTCGGAACGGCGCTGCGTGCGCTGCGAGGAGGAGCACGATGACTCTGATCACACCGTCGTCCACCCGGACCATGGATCGCCTGCTGTTCGGCGACAACCAGTTCTTCGGGGTGAACCACATGTCGGAGGAGAAGGCGCGCGCCCAGCAGATGCGCTTCCAGGACACCGACGCGATCATGTCGGTGCTGGATGCCGCGTACGACGAGGGCGTCCACACGTTCATGTGCACCACCCACGACCGCATCGGGGAGATCGCCGAGCGCGTGCGGACCCACCCCGACCGCTACGAGGGCATGAGCTTCTTCCCGTGCATGCCGTACGCGCACAAGTACGCGAACGCGATCACCGACGACGGCTTCCTCGGGGCCGTGCGGCGGTTCCTGCCGGAGGAGGGTCTGCTCGACAGCATCGCCCGCGGCGCGTCGTCGTTCGCCCGCAAGGACATCGAGGGCGTCGCGACGCTGCTCATCGACGCCGAGCTGAAGATGTTCGCGGGACTGTCCACCCCGGTGATCTGGCTGCAGAACGTGATCGTCGACCTGTTGTCGGGGCTGGGCTTCACGGACGCGTTCCGGATCTTCGCCGACCACGTCCGCACGCGCTACGGCGCCGAGCCAGGCTTCATCACGATGAACCTGCCGCGGGTGCTCGACGACCTCGACCGCGCCGGGGTGGAGAACCCGATCGTCTGCTCCAACATCAACAAGCTCGGCTTCCGCATGTCGGGCGGGGTGGAGAGCTATCTCGACGCGATGGAGCGACGGCCGTTCCGCGCCGTGGCGATGTCGGTCTTCGCGAGCGGGGCGATCTCTCCGCGCGAAGCCATCGAGTGGGTGACCGCGCTGCCCAACCTCGAGGCGATCGTGTTCGGCGCCTCCAGCCGCGCGAACATCGCGTCGACGGTGAGCCTCGTCGACGAGTACTGGCCCGAGCACTGACATGTCCGCCGCCGATCGCGCTCGCACCGTCCTCGTCGCCAACCCGTCCGCCGATCTGTACGGGTCGGACCGGATGATGCTCGAAGGGGTCCGCGGCCTCGTCGAGCTCGGGTGGCGCGTGGTCGTGACGAGCTCGGACGACGGCCCGCTCATCCCGCTCCTGCGCGCCGCCGGGGCCGACGTCCGCTTCCTCGATGCGCCCGTCATCCGCAAGAGCGCCCTGCGTCCGCGCGGTCTCGTGCGACTGCTTCGCGACGTCGTGGCGCACGGGCCGAGGATGCGGCGCCTCATCGCCGACGTCGGCGCCGATGTGGTGCTGGTGAACACCGTGACCATCCCGTTCTGGATCCTCGCCGCCCGCCGCGCGGGCGTGCCGAGCGTCGTCCACGTGCACGAAGCCGAGTCGACGCTTCCCGCAGCCGCGCGGGCGATCCTCACCCGCCCCCTGCGGTGGGCGTCGGGCGTGATCTTCAACTCTCAAACCAGTCGGCGCGTCGCCGGCTCGGCGTGGCTGGAGCGCCGCGATCGCGCGCGCGTCGTCCCCAACGGCGTCGCCGGACCGTCGGCACCGACCCCCGCCCGGATCCGCCTCGACGCACCGCTGCGCATCGTCTACGTCGGACGGCTCTCGCCGCGCAAGGGCGTCGACCTCGTCGTCGACGCGGTGGCGCGGCTGCAGGGGCTCGGGCTGGCGGCCGAGCTGGAGATCGTCGGCGATGTCTTCCCGGGCTACGAGTGGTACGAGCAGAGCCTGCGCGACCGCGTCGCCGAGCTCGCCATCGGCGAGCGGGTGCGATTCGCCGGCTTCCAGCGCTCGGTGTGGGACCGCCTCTCCGCCGCCGATGTCGCCGTCGTCCCCTCGCGCGGCGCGGAGTCGTTCGGCAACGTGCTCATCGAGGCCGCGCTGTGTGCCCGCCCCGTCGTGGCGGCCGACCACACCGGCCTGCGGGAGGCGTCCGCGGACCTCGCCTCGGCGCTCCTGGTGGCCACGGACGACGTCGACGCCCTCGCGGCGGGACTGCGGCGCGTGCACGACGAATGGGATGCGCTGCGGGAGGGCGCCTGGGGGGATGCCGAGCGCGTCCGGCTGCGCCACTCCCCCGATCGGTACCACCGCGCGCTGTCCGCGGCGCTTCTCGAACGCCTCCGCGAGGAGACGGGATCGGCCGCTGCGCCGGCGCCCGCGCCCTCCCCGCAGGCAGGATCACGAAGCCCGCGACTCACGGAGGAGCTGACACCATGACCACCGAGAGATCTGCGTCCGGGGCGCTGTCCCGCGGCATCGGCGCGACGCTGCTGGCGCTGATCGTCGCCGCCGGGGCGACGGGCTGCGCGGCCTCGTCCCGCGGCGATGCGGCATCCCCGCCCGCGGCGACGCCGGCCGCGGCGACGCCCACGACGACGCCCGGAACGGCCGCGACCGCATCGCCCGCCCCCGAGCCGCCGACGGCAGCCGCGGATGCGCCCGTCCCGAAAGCCGGCCGCGACGGCGCCCCCGCCGCTCCCGCGATCAGCGCGGCGGTCGCCTCGCCGGCCGAACAGGTGACCTACGGCGACGGCGTCGTGCTGAGGATCTCGTCCGTGACGTACGGGTCCGAGACCGCACAGGGACCGGGCGCCGCGACGGGCCGCGAGTTCGCGCGCATCTCGCTCGAGCTGACCAACGGGTCGGACGGCGAGATCGACGTGTCGTCCACCGTGGTCACGGTGCTCGACCCCTCCGGAGCCCGTCTCGTTCCCGTGTACACGACGGAGTCCGGCGCACGCGACTTCGCCGGCACGGTCGGGCCCGCAGCGATCACGACCGCCGTGTACGCCGTCGCGGCACCGGCCGATCACTCCACGCCGCTCACGATCGTCGTCGACTTCGACGCCGTCCACACCTCCGCGGTCTTCCGCGGGGCTCTCAGCTGATGTCCGTCCGTCTCGCCCGCCACCGCGTCCCGCACTCCGTCCGAGGAACATCATGATCCGCACCACTTCGCGCCGACCGCGGCTGGTCCGCCTTCTCGCCCCCGTCATCGCCCTGGCGACGATCGTCGCGGGCGCCGTCGTCGTCACCGCCGTGCCCGCCTACGCGGACGCGGCGCCTGCGGCGCCCGAGACCGCGACCGTCGACCTCCTGCCCACCTGGCAGATCAACGGCGTCGTCTGGAGTCAGGCCGTCGCCGGCAACACCGTGTACGTCACCGGCAGCTTCACCAAGGCCCGGCCCCCCGGGGTGGCCGCGGGAGGGGCGGGAGAGATCGATGCGAACAACGTGTTCGCGTTCGACATCACGACGGGCAACCCTGCCCCGAACTTCTCGCACTCCTTCGACGCGCAGGGGCTGGTCGTCCGGGCCGCGCCCGACGGCAAGACGGTCTACTTCGGCGGCGACTTCACGACCGTCGACGGGCAGGCACGGGCGCACGTGGCCGCCTTCGACGTCGCGACGGGAGCGCTCACCGGCTGGGCGCCCCGCACGGACGGGCAGGTGCGCGGCTTCGCCGTGATCGGCGACACGGTGTACGCCGGCGGCAACTTCCGTTCCAGCAATGGTCAGCCGCGCACCGAGCTCGCCGCCTGGAACGCGACGACGGCGGCGCTCACGCCGTGGGCGCCCACCGCCGCCGGCAACGGGTTCGTCTGGGACATGCTGACGAGCCCCGACAACTCCCGCATCATCGTCGCCGGATCGTTCACCCTCCTCAACGGCGCCGCCGCGTACGGCATGGGAGCCCTGGATGCCGCGACGGGCGCGGCCCTGCCGTGGGCGGCGGTCGACCGCATCCGCACCGCGGGGCTGAACGGTGCGATCTCCAGCCTCAGCACCGACGGCACGCAGGTCTACGGCACGGGCTACGCCTTCGGTGCCGGCGCCTCGTTCGAGGGCACCTTCGCCGCCGATCCCTACACGGGCGCCCTGAACTGGGTGAACGACTGCCTCGGCGACACCTACTCGAGCTTCCCGCAGGGGGGCGTGCTGTACGCCGTCGGTCACCGACACGACTGCAGCGTCGTCGGCGGGTTCCCCGACACCAACCCCCGGTCGCGGTGGATGAAGGCGACCGCCGAACCGACCTCACCGACCGGTGTCATCACGCGCAAGGACGCCTACGGATGGGACTTCACGGGTCTGCCGTACGCCGGCCTGCTGAACTGGTTCCCCGACCTGGAGTTCGGCTCCTACACCTCCGCCCGCCAAGCGGCCTGGAGCGTGACGGGCAACAGCGACTACGTGGTGCTCGCCGGCGAGTTCCCGAAGGTGGGCAGCACGGCCCAGCAGGGACTCGCCCGGTTCGGCAAGCGCACGGTGTCGCCGCACCTGAGCGGGCCCATCTACACCTCCGCGATGACACCGGCGCCGTACTCGAACGAGCGCGGCACGGTGCGCGTGCCCTTCGCGAGCGCCTGGGACCGCGACGGCGCCCCCATCACCTACGACGTCTTCCGCAGCCCGGCCACGAAGATCGCGACCTTCACCCGCACGGACAGCCGGTTCTGGTCGTTGCCGAGCCTCAGCATCACCGACACCGGACAGACGCCCGGCGCCCAGGTGCGCTACCAGGTGCGCGCGAAGGATGCCGACGGCAACGTGCAATGGAGCGCCTGGTCGCCCTGGACCACCGTCTCCGATGCGGCGACATCCGCCTATCGTTCGGCCGTGCGCAGCAGCGGCGCCTCGCACTACTGGCGTCTGGGCGAGGGCTCCGGCACGCGCCTGTACGACGACATCGGCGACATGCCCGGAACCACGACGAGCCTCACCCTCGGCACGCCGGGCGCACTCGCAGGCGACACCGACACCGCCGTGACGTCGACCGGCGGCAGCACGCCCCGGATGACGACGCAGGACGTCGTCCCCAGCGATGCCGCGGTCACCGTCGAAGCCTGGGTGAACACGACCAGCAC
This sequence comes from Microbacterium hominis NBRC 15708, assembly GCF_001592125.1. GTDB lineage: Bacteria > Actinomycetota > Actinomycetes > Actinomycetales > Microbacteriaceae > Microbacterium > Microbacterium hominis. The sequence continues at coordinate 7,329 of NZ_BCWI01000004.1, read as the reverse complement.
CCGGGGTGGACGCATCGTCGGCTTCGGCGACTCCGCCACGGGCACGTCGTCGTCCGGCGGCACCGACCGCGTGCTGTACCTCGATGCCTCCGGGCGTGCGAACTTCGCGATCAACGACGGCAGCTACCGCACGATCTTCAGCCGCGCCGGGGTGAACGACGGCCAGTGGCACCACCTCGTGGGCACGGTCGACGGCTCCGGCATGCAGCTGTACGTCGACGGCATCCGCGCGGGCAGGTCGCAGGCCGCGACCTCACCGAAGAGCTACGCGGGCTACTGGCGCATCGGCGCCGACCAGACCGGCGGCTTCACCAACCGTCCGAACGACGCCGGCCTCGCCGGCAGCATCGACGACGTGGCCGTCTACCCGAAGGCCCTGCCGCAGAGCGACGTCCAGGCGCACTACCTCGCCAGCGGACGTTCCGCGAGCTGGAGCGCCGTCGCGACCGACGCCTACGGGGCGACGGTGTCGACCGACCGTCCCGACCTGTACTGGCGGCTCGACGAGCCCGCCGGCAGCACCACCCTGACGGATGCCGCCGCGGGAGGACCCACGGGCGCACTGACCGGAACGGTCACCCGCTCGGTGGCCGGCATCACGGGTTCCGGCACGGCCACCACGTTCAACGGGACCAACGCGGTCGGCATCGCCCAGGAGGCGTGGGACTCGCCGCTGGCCTACAGCGCAGAGCTGTGGTTCAAGACGACGAGCACGAAGGGCGGCAAGCTGATCGGGTTCGGCAACACGTCCTCCGGTCTGAGCAGCAGCTACGACCGTCACGTCGTGATGCAGTCGAACGGACGGGTCAACTTCGGCACGTACAACGGGACGCAGACCACGATCACCAGCACCAGCGCCTACAACGACGGCCAGTGGCACCACCTCGTCGCCTCGCAGGGCGCCAGCGGGATGAAGCTGTGGATCGATACGCAGCTCGTCGCGAGCTCACCCGTGGCCACCGGCCAGGCCTACCGCGGATTCTGGCGGATCGGCGGGGACAAGACGTGGGGGAACACCTCCAGCAACTACATCGCCGCGACCCTCGACGAGGTCGCCGTCTACCCCGGCGTCCTCAGTGAGGACCGCGTGCGCGCGCACTACGCCGCCGCCGGTCGGGTGCCGAGCGAGCGCGCGCCGGTCGCCGCCTTCACGCTGTCGTCGACATATCTCGGCATCGGCGTGGATGCCTCCGCCACGACGGATGCCGACGGCAACCTCGCCACCTACGCGTGGAACTTCGGCGACGGGACGTCGGCGGCCGGCCCGACGGCGACCCACACCTATGCCGCGGCCGGGACATACACGGTGACGCTGACGGCGACCGACGCGACCCTGCTGACCGGAGCACTGTCGAAAACGGTGACCGTCGCGCCGAATCAGGCGCCCACGGCATCCTTCACGCCGACGATGGACCACCTCGCCCTGACGGCCGACGCGAGCGCCTCCCGCGACACGGACGGCAGCGTCTCCTCCTACGCGTGGGACTTCGGCGACGGGTCCACCGCCACCGGGGCGACGGCGGCGCACACGTACGCCGCGCCCGGGGACTACACGGTGCGCCTCACCGTCACCGACAACGACGGGCTCACCGGGACGACGACCCGCACGGTCACCGCCAGCGCCCGCCCGAACCAGGCGCCGGTCGCCGCGTTCACCTCGACGACCGACTTCCTCGCGCTCACGGTGGACGCCACGGGCTCGTCCGATGCCGACGGCACGGTCGCCTCGTACGCCTGGGACTTCGGCGACGGGACGACCGGCCCGGGAGCGACCGCGACGCACACGTACGGCTCGGCCGGCACCTTCACGGTCGCGCTGACCGTGACCGACGACGCCGGCGCGACGGCCACGACCTCCCGCGCCGTCACGGTCGTGGCAAACCGCGCGCCGACCGCCGCGTTCACCACCACGGTCGCCGATCTGCGGGTGACCGCGGACGGCAGCGGCTCGGCCGACCCCGACGGGACGGTCGCCTCGTACGGCTGGGACTTCGGCGACGGGACCACCGGCTCGGGAGCGACCGCGACGCACGACTATGCGAGTGCCGGCACGTACACCGTCACCCTCACGGTCGCGGACGACCGCGGCGTCACCGCGACGCAGAGCGCAGCGGTGACCGTCACCGCTGCGCTCGTGTGGGCGCGCGACGACTTCGAACGCACCGCGACCGGCGGGTGGGGTGCGGCCGATGTCGGCGGGACGTGGGCGATCACGCCGGGGACCACGACCGCGACCTCGAAGTTCTCCGTCGCCGGCGGGGTCGGCAAGGTCACTCTGTCGCCCGGCAACTCCTACACCGCCGCGCTGACCTCGGCGGCACCGTCGACGGACACCGAGGAGCGGTTCACCGTGTCGTTCAACCAGCCCGCGACCGGAGGCGGCTCCTACTTCTCGGCCATCGGACGCCAGGTCGACGCCGCGAACGACTACCGCGCCAAGGTGCGCGTGGCCTCCACCGGCGCCGTCGCGGTGTGGCTGACCCGCACGGTCGGCGGAACGGAGACGGTGCTCACCAGCCTCACGATCCCGAACACGACGGTGACGGCGGGCGACGCGCTCAGCATCCGCTTCCAGGTGACCGGTGTCAACGCCACGACCCTGAAGGCCAAGGTCTGGCGCACCGCGTCGCCGGAGCCCGCCGCCTGGACGCTCACGTCCACCGACGCGACGGCCGTGCTGCAGGCGCCCGGCGTCGTCGGGATCAACAGCTACCTGTCCGCGAGCGCGACGGCGGCGCCGGTGGTCTACTCCTACGACAGTCTGTGGGCCGGCCCGGCGAAGTAGCAGCATCCGGGCGCGCACCCCGCCGCCCCGCACCCCGCCGCCCGTCGTCGCGGCGGCGGGGTGCCGCGGCCGCGTGCCGGGGGCGCCGGGCGCGGCCGCCGATCACGGCATCCGCGCCCCGACACCGTTCGGGGCGCCCGTCCACAGCGCCGCCGCACGCGCGGGTCGCGCCTGCGCGAGGCCGTTCACCGGCACGTCGCCGAGCAGGGCGCCGTTCGCCGCGGTCACGGGACGGCCGTCGATGGCGAGCGAATGGAGATCCTGTCCGGTGGCGACGCGGTAGGCGTCCAGCGAGGTGAACACGAACGGATTCACGTTCGCCGCACCGCGGGACCACACGACGAGCCACGCGGGCTGCGGGGCGCCGGCCGGTGAGGCCGTGTTCCGCTGGAACACGTTGCCGTCCGAGCGGATGTTCAGGTCGCTTGCGGCGTACCGGTGCGAGTAGTCCTCGACGCACAGCGTGCACGTGCCGGAGCTGCCGGCGATCACGTTGTTGCCGATCGAGATGTCACGGATCAGCCAGGGCATCGTGGGGTCCGGGAAGGGGCGTCGCGGGTCGTGGCCCGGCACCGCCGGGTCGGCGGCGTCACGCGGATCCTGCACGATGTTGACGGTGCGGTTGCCGCCGACGATCGTGTTGTTCCAGATCAGGACGTCCCCGGTGTTGTTGATCTTCAGCCCGTTGCCGCCGTTTCCGACCACGAGGTCATCCACGACGTCCACCTTCTGGGTGAGCTCGATGAACGCGCCGTGGCCGAGGTTGCCGATGAGGTCGCTGGAGGCCGCCGTCAGGTCGTAGACCGACTGATCGGTCCAGATCCCCGGACCGTCGTTGCGCAGGAACGCGGAGTCGGTGATGTCGACACCGCGCGACTTCGCGATCTTGATCCCGCCCGACACGGGGGCCTGGTTGAAGTGCTCGGCGTTGTTCTCGACGGCGAGCACGTCATCGACGCGCAGGCGGTCGGCGAGGTTCGCTCCGATCCCCATGAGGCCGTTTCGCGCCACCGTCACGCCGTGCAGGGTGGCATCGCTCGCCCCCACGAACACACCCGTGGTCGCGTTGTCGTACACGACGACGTTGTCGAGAACAGCCCGCGGCGCCTCGATCGTGACCGTGCCCATCATCCAGACCGAGGTGGCGTAGCGCCGGATGCCGATGTCGCGCACGATCGTGCCCTCGCCTCGCACCGACAGCGCCTTGGCCAGCACCGACGCGCGCACCTGATGCCCGTCCGGGGTGGATCCGATGTAGAGACGGCGCGCGGCGGCATCCACGTAGAACGTGCCCGGCGCGAGCGCCGCACGGCTGCCGACCTGCGCGAGGGCGGCACCGTCGATCCAGACCTGGTCGGGATGCGCGGCGAGCGGATGCGCGGAGTTGAGCCATTGCCAGCCGCTCGCGGTGCCGTCGGCGGCGCCGCGGGTGAAGGTCGGGCTCGAGTCGAAGTCGGAGGTCCAGCCGTCCACGTACCAGGCGCCGTCGGCGTTCTTCCACCCCGTGACGAGGCGGGATCCATCGAGCCACACCTGCTCTCCCGGCGCGGACTGGATCGTCACGCCCTTTCCGGCCGGGACCGTGACGCTCTCGTTGTAGGTGCCGCCGCGCACGACGATCACGGCACCGGCCGCCGCACGGTCGACGGCGCCCTGCACGGTCGAGAGGGGCGCCGCGGCCGTGCCCGAACCGCCCGCGCGAGCGCGTGAGTCGACGAAGATCGCGCCGGCGGGCGCGGGCGGCGCGACGGTGCCGAGGGGGGCGGCCCCGCGGACGCGGCGCGTGCCGGAGACGTCCCAGGCCGGTGCGCCATCCGTCGTCGCGGGGACGGAGGCGGGCGGCGCGCTCGTCGGCGTCGGGGCGGGAGTCGGCGTCGGCGTGGCGGTCTGGGTCGGCGTCGGCGTGGCGGTCGGGGTCGGCGCCGCGGTGGGGGTCGCGGGAGCGCCGGGCGTCGCGGCGGCTGCGGTCGTCGTCACGCGGTAGTCGTCGAAGACGATCGCCTGCGCGGGGGAGCTGCTGGAGAGGTAGGCTCCGACGCCCACGCCACCCGCGCCCACCTGGCGCGACGAGCTCGCGTCGATCGCCGACACCCGCGCGACGACGCCGGCGACGCTCACGCTGGCGTCGATCGCGACCCGCGCAGTTCCGCGCACGCTGGTCTGCACGGTGAGCGGTGAGCCCGCGCTGACGCGAGGGACCTGCGTCGTGCGGGCGAGCACCGTCTGCGTGCGGCCGTTCACCCGCAGCACCTCCAGCAGCGCCGCACCCTTCGCATCCACGACGACCTGCACGTGATACCGCCCGGCGGCGGTCGTGCGCGACTGCAGATTGAGATAGACGCCGCGGCCGAAGGCGGGCAGCTGCGGCACGGTGAAGACGACCGACTGCGACACGTCCTCCGCCGACACGGCGGCCGGCGATGCGGTCACCGACGTCCCCGGTACGCGCAGCGTGGCCTGGGCGGTCCCGCCCGAGACGGCGAACGCCCGCGCGTCGGAGAGCCGGTACGCGCCGCCGACCGGAGCGTCGCCCAGCCCTGCCGAGACCCGACGATCCATCGTGTCGGACACGACGAGCGCCGGGCCGGATGCCGCGGCGGGCTGCGACGCGGATGCCGCCGCGGGGACGGCCCCGAAGAGTATCGCGCTCGCGGCGACGATCGCCGTCAGCGCGCGGAAGGAGACGGCTGTCGCCGAAGAACGCATGAGGAGTCTCTTTCTCCCCAAGAGTCCGCCCGCGGCAGAAAACACCGGCGGGTCACACCGACCCTAACAACCCGCGGTGGACGGACCACGCACTATGAGACTCTTCTCACGCCGCCCCGCCGGTCGCGGGCTCACCCGAGCTGTCCCATGCGTCGGAACCACACCGGCAGCGCGGCCACCAGATAGAGCACGGCGGCGATCGCGAGCAGCGAGTACACGACGGCGAAGACCGGCGGCATCCCCCACAGCACGAACGAGAGGCACCACACGCCGTAGTCGACGGGGAGTCCGAGAACGGATCGCAGCGGCGACGAGCCGCCCGCCTCCGCCGCTTGCGGCACGCCCGAGCGTGCGCGCAGCAGGTCGTTCAGGATCATGGCGAAGAAGGTCACCGTCGCCACGATCGCGAACCCGAGCGGGACCAGCGTCCACGCGAGCGGCAGGCCGAAGAAGCGGAACGCGCCGATCGCCACCGCGACGTGGAGCGAGACGAGCTTCGCGGCATCCACGACGTGGTCGAGCCATTCCCCGGCGAGCGATCCTCCGCCCCGGAGGCGCGCGACCTGCCCGTCGGCGCTGTCCCACGCATACCCCGCGGCCAGCAGCAGCCAGACGCCGATGCCGAGGGCCGTCGACGGCGGGACCAGCGCCAGCAGCGCCACGCCCGTGAAGGTGAGGACCGCGCTGACCGCCGTCACCTGGTTCGGCGACAGCCCCCACGTGTACGCGCCGGCGGCGATCACCCGCCCGACGGGGCGGTTGACGTACAGCGAGTAGGCGGGCGCGCCCCGCCCCCGCCCCTTCTGCGCGGAGCCGAGCAGGGCGTAGGCGTGGGCGATCGTCACGGGGTCACGGCTTTCGCCTGGAAGTCGTCGAACCGCACCGCAGACGGGAGGGCCGTGAAGCCCGTGCCCGCGTACGTCGTGAAGCCGGGGAAGCCGGCCGTCTGCAGCGCGGCCGTCGTGTCGGTCGTGCTCAGCTGCCACGCCGCCGGCTCGGCCGTCCCGGCCGGCCAGATCTTGCTGCGCAGCGCCGTGGTTCCGGTGCCGTCGACCTGCACCCGGACGCTGTAGACCGTGCCGGCGCTCACGGTGAAGCCCGGGAGATCCAGCGACGCCAGCACGGTGCCGCCGCGCGCGAGCTGCGCCTGCACGGCGCCGCCGGGCGCGATCACCCACCGGGCCCGGTAGTCGTCGGAACCCACGACCCGGCCGAGCGCCGAGACGTACATCCGGGCGCCCGTCGGGACGGCGGAGAGCGAGAAGCCGAACGTCAGATCCGTGCTCGTCGAGGTGGCCGCGTTGAGCGTGGCGGAACGGGTCTGCCCGGCGGCCTGCGTCGTCAGCTTCGCCGCGCCGGCGTCGATCGCGACGTTGGCCGTCCCGGAGGTCTGTGTCCAGGTCCCCCCGGTGGTCGCCGCCCCGAGGACCGTCCCCGACGTGCGTTCGAAGGCATCCACCGCGAACGGGGCCGCGGCGGGCGCGGTCACGGTCACCGGGTTGGTCGTGGTGCCGGTGGCGCCCTTGTCGTCGGTGACCGTCAGCTTCACCGTGTACGTCCCGGCCGCCGCGTAGGCGTGCGACGCGGTCGCCCCCGTGCCGGTCGCCCCGTCACCGAAGTCCCACGCGAACGCCGTCACCGCGCCATCCGGATCGGACGAGCCCGAACCGTCCACCGCCACCGACAGCCCCGACGGCGTCGAGGTGAACGCCGCCGTCGGCGCCTGGTTCACCGGTCCGACGGGCGCGGTCACGGTCACCGGGTTGGTCGTGGTGCCGGTGGCGCCCTTGTCGTCGGTGACCGTCAGCTTCACCGTGTACGTCCCGGCCGCCGCGTAG
>NZ_BCWI01000003.1 GCF_001592125.1 Microbacterium hominis NBRC 15708 | reverse complement strand
CACCGCGCCATCCGGATCGGACGAGCCCGAACCGTCCACCGCCACCGACAGCCCCGACGGCGTCGAGGTGAACGCCGCCGTCGGCGCCTGATTCACCGGAGCCGCACCCGCGGACGATCCGGCCCAGAAGTTGTCGAAGCGCGTCTCGAAGGGCACGGTGGTCACGCCGCCGCCGAGGTACACGCCGAGCCCGACGGCCCCCGGCGCCTGCAGGGCGGCGGTGGCGTCGGTCGCCGTCGCCGTCCAGGCGGTCGGCTCGGCCGTGCCGACCTTCCAGACCTTCACCCGCAGCGTCGTGGGCGAGGTGCCCACCGCCTCGGTCCGCACGTGCAGGGTGTCGCCGGCGGCGACGGTGAGAGCGGTGCCCACGTTCGCCAGGGTCACGCCCGTCTGCTGCAACTGCACGGTGAGGCCGCCCGACGGGGCGACGACGAGCCGCGCCTTGTACTCCGCGGTGCCCACGCGCCGCGAGTGCACCGTCACGTACGCGCTGCCGCCGACGGGACGCTGCGGAAGCGTCACGTCCACGTCGACCGCGGTGTCGGTGGACGACACCCCCGTCAGGTACGCGTAGCGCTGCGACGTCGCGGACGGCTGGATGAAGACGGCCTTCGTGCCGTCGACGCGATAGTTGGATGCCGTGTTGGACAGCGTCCACGCACCGCCGTTGTCGGCGGTGCCGAGCCCCGCCGCCACGGCCCGGTTGAACGAGTCGTTCGCATAGGTCGCGCCGACGACCGGAGCGGTCACCGTCACCGGGATCGCCTGCGTCGCCGTCGCGCCGTCGTCGTCGGTGACGGTGAGCGTGATCGTGTAGGAGCCCGCCGTCGTGTAGGCGTGGGTCGCCGTGACGCCGCTGCCCGCCGGGGAGCCGTCGCCCCAGTTCCAGGCGTACCCCGTGACATGCCCGTCGCCGTCGGTCGATCCGCCCGCGTCCACGGCGACCGTGAGGTCGGTGGCGGTCGAGGTGAACGACGCCGACGGCGCCTGGTTGGCCACCGCGACGACGGGCGCGGACGACGTCGCCGTCACCCCCTTGTCGTCGGTGACGGTCAGGGTCACCGTGTAGGTGCCCGCCGCCGCATAGGTGTGCGTCGCCGTCGCACCGGCACCGTCGGGCGTCCCGTCGCCCCACGACCAGCCGTACCCGGCGACCGTGCCGTCGGCATCCGTCGAGCCGCTCCCGTCGACGGCGACCGCGAGCTTGGTGACGCTCGACGTGAACGATGCGGTGGGCGGGAGGTTGGCGGCCGCTCCCGTCGCGCCCAGCGCGTGATGCTGGGCGACGTCGCTCGCCGCGAGCGGGGCCGCGTAGACGGCGACCTCGTCGATGCGGCCGTCGAACTCCCAGTCGCCCGGGCCCCACGTCACGTCGCCGCCGACGTGCCAGTAGCCGGTGTAGTCCTGCGCGTTCGACTGGGTGTTCGACCCCTTCAGCACGCCGTCGACGTAGAGCCGCATGCCCTCGCTCCCCTGGGTCGCCACGACGTGGTGCCACGCACCGTCGTTGTACCCGGGCCCCGACTGCAGCGTCTCGGCGAACCCGACCCACACGCCGTAGACGAGGGTGCCGTCCGGCGTCATGTAGACGTGCCGGTCGTAGTTGTTCGAGTTGCCGTCCGGGCTGTTGCCGAACCCGATGATCTTGCCGCCGGTGGTCGTCGACGTCTGGAACCACGCCTCCAGGGAGTACGACCTCGGATTGGAGAACGTGTTCTTGCTGATGACCTGACCGCCGGCGAAGGTCGCGGCGGTGTCGGCGACCCCGGCGAGCGCCCCGCCCGCGCCCGGCGCGACCGCGCCGATGTAGGTGCCGGGCTGGCCGAAGCCGGAGGAGTCGGCGGCGACCGGTCCGTTCTGTTCACCCAGACGCCAGTAGAGCGAGGGCTCGAGCGCGTACACGGCGGCGCCGTAGGCGTCGCTCGGCGCGGTCGCCGCGGTCAGCGTGCGCCCCGATGCGACGTAGTGCGCGGCGACCTGCTGGCGCGTCAGCGGCGCCCCGTAGATCGCGACGTCGTCGATCGCCCCCGCGAAGAAGGCGTTGCCCGACCACGGGCTGTCGCCGCCGACGCGCCAGTAGCCGTTGTACGGCTGCGCGGACGTGACATCCGTGCGCATGGCCACGCGCACACCGTCGACGTACAGGACCATGCCCGACGCGCCCATGCCCGCGGAGATCTGATGCCATTGCCCGTCGTTGTAGGCCTTCGACGACGTGATCGTCTGCGCCGAGCCCGGGTAGACGCCGAAGGTGATGCGCCCGTCCGGCTCCATGTACACGTGGCGGTCGTAGTTGCTCGAGGTGCCCGTGGAGCTGTTGCCGAACCCGACGATCTTCCCGCCGGCCGTCGTGGTCGTCTTGATCCACGCTTCGATGCCGAACGAGTCGGGACCGGCGATCGGCTGCGTCGTCGAGGCGAACCCCGCCGCGCTGCCGTCGAAGGTCGACGAGGGTCGCGCGTCGTTGAGCATGGCGCCGGCGGTGCCGCGTGTGACGCCGCTGTTGACGCTCAGGTCGGCCGCGCCCGCCCAGTCGTAGGAGACGGTCGTCGAGTCGTCGTCGAGAGGCCAGTAGTCCAGCGGCGCGTCCGCGAGGACGGCATCCCTGTAGGCGCTCGCGGTCGAGGTCCCGCTCGCGGTGACCGTCGCGGTGCCCCCGAGGATCGCGTGCCCCTGCGGATCGGTCGCGCGCACACGGTAGGTGTAGGTCGTTCCCGACGTCACGGCGTTGTCGATGTAGGCCATCGCGGGGAGGCCCCAGTCGGGCGACTTGGAGCGCACGTTCTCGAACGTCTTGACGACGACGTTGTTGCGGAGCACCTCGTAGGTGAGGAACTCGCTGTCGCGGTCGTAGTTGAGCGGCCAGCTCACGCGCACGGATCCGCCCGACAGCGAGATCGCGGTCGCCGGCCACGCCGTGTTCCACAGGAGCGGCCCCTGCGCGTTGGTCGACTTCCCGCCGACCGCGAAGCGCACGAGGCCCTGTTGGCCGGTGTTGTTCACGCGGGTGAACTCGCCGCCGTAGACGAGGTACTGTCCGTTGCCGTTGACGGTCCACGGTCCCTGCGATGCGCCGCTGACCGAGCCCGTGTTGAAGCTCGGGAACCAGTGGAGCAGTCGCGGCGCCGGGTTGCCGCCGAAGTCGTAGTAGCCGTTGTTGAGCCCGGCGGGCGTGATGCGGGCGGGCTCGTTGGTCACGGCGATGCCGCGGTAGAACGTCCACGGGTCGCTCTGCGGGAAGCCGTCCTCGAGGCTGCCGCAGTAGTGGGAGTGGCCCGCCGCGTAGACGACGTCGCCCATCGGCTGGACGTCGTACTCGTCGCCGTGGCAGTCGTTGACCCACACGAGGCTTCCCGTCGCCCAGGACGAGCGGAAGCTGCCTTCGAGGTTGCCCCCGCTGCCGTACACGTAGCCCGTGCCGTAGAACGACCCGGCGCCGTCGGACTTGAGTGACAAGATCGAGGCGTCCAGCCCGGCGTTGCGGATCACGTCGTTCGTCTGGAACGGCAGCAGCGAGGCGTCGGCGGCGCTGACCATCGCGAGGCCGTAGCCCGGATTGCTGCTCCCGTTGAGCGTCTGGAAGTTGCCGCCGAGCACGACCTTGCCGCCGTCGGGCGAGACGACGACGACGCGGCCCTGGCGCCCCTCGAGCACCGGGGCCCACGGCAGCAGCGCGCCGGCGCGGGTGACCGCCGCCGCACCGGCGCGGTCGTTGCCGGAGATGCGGCCGAAGGTGCCGGTGAGATAGACCGTGTCGTTCGTCGCGGCGACGCCCGAGGTGACGCCGTTGGAGTTCGGGTTGAAGCTCGAGAGCGTCCCGCTCGGGAGGTCGAAGGCCGCCACGCGGTTGCGCGTCTGCCCGTTGACGGTGGTGAAGTCGCCGACGATGTACAGGCGCGTGCCGTCGGGCGAGGCCTCGACCTGACGCACCTGCGCGTTGATCGACGGCGCGAACGAGGCGATCAGGACGCCGGTCGTGATGTCGTAGGCGAGCAGGTTGCTGCGGGGCGTCTCGTTCGTGCCCGCCGCCGCGCCGGCCGGGCGCGCGGACGTGAACTTGCCGGCCGCGTAGACGACGTTGCCGACGACCGCCTGATCCCAGACGATGCCGTTGATCTGCACCGTCGGCAGCGCGTCGGCGGTGACGGTCGACGGCGTTCCCGTCGGCGGGCTGACGTCGGCGTGCGCCGGAGCGACGGCGACGAAGCCGCTGATGACGACGGCGAGCGCCGTCACGAAAACCGCCGCGATGTTCCGCGTCCGCTGTACGCCGACGCCGGCACGAATACGCACCATGACTCCCCCAGTCATCCCCCGCGACCGGATCCCCATCCGTTGATGCCGCGAAGGCGATAGTCCCCCCAGCGCCCGCTACGGCCTGGGGCCGACGAAGACGATGTCTGGCTCAGACGCCAGCAGGTCGACGGTAACACGGATGTCCCCCTCCGCCGCAAGGGGTGCGACGAACGTGAAGTCCGCCGTGGCCTCGGCTCCCGGGGCGATGGATGCCGGGAAGGTGCGCGTGGTCTTGTCCGTGACGGCGATCGCCGGCGTCCTGTCGTCGCCGCCGTAGCTGAGGTTGACGCTGGATCCTGCGGTGTCGATCGGCGTCGTCCCGCCGTTCGCGATGCGCACCGACACCGTGATGGCATCCCCGCTCGGCTCGCCCGGGACGTCGCCGGTGAACGAGCCCGCGGTGAGACCGACCACCTCCACGACGGCGCCGGCGACGGGCGGCGCGGCCTGATCGAGCGGCACCTCCGTCGAGGAGGGCGGCTTGGCGACGTCGGCGGTCGCGCCGGGGCTCGGCGTCTCGAAGGCCGTCGGCTGCGGCGTGGGCGTGGCCCACGACGGCGACGGCGACGCGGCGGCCGCGGCATCCCCCGCCGGGCCCTGGCTCACCACCGCCCACACGATCCCGCCGACGAGAAGCGTCGCGACGAGCGCGAACACCAGCCACGGCGCCTGCGTGCGCGCACGCCCGATCCCACCCCTGTGATCCGTCATACGGAAAGCACCCCCCACGTGCTCACGCACCGTGTCGGGGCCCCAGTTCCCCGGATGCGTTCCCTCAGCGTACGCCGACGACGCTCGCCTGGCGAGGGTGAATCCGCGGCCGGTCGTCCGGCGGCGGGCGATCCCCGTGCCGGGAGCGACGTGTGAGCACCGCCGAGAGCGTGACGAACAGCACGAAGGGCATGGCGCTGTCGACCATGCCGCTCTCCGTGAAGGTGCGGATGACGAACATCGTCAGCAGCGGCAGCACGAGACCCCGGCGCGAGCCCGCCGTCACGGCGGTGACCAGACACCACGCCACGAGGAGGCCGACGAGCACGACGCCGACGAGGCCGGCCTGCGCGAGCAGCGACACCCAGCTGCTGTCGAGCACCTGCGAGGAGCGCCACTTCTCCTGGACCGCGACCTCCTTGACCGACAGCCCCACTCCCAGCCACCGCTCCCACGACGTCCAGTCCCAGCCCAGCACCACCTGCCATCCCGTGAGGCGCGAGTCCAGCGCGGTGCTCTCGGCCGACGTGCCGCCGCGACTGGCGAGGCCGTCGACGACGCCGGTGAACACCACGACCGCGTAGACGAGCGGCACGAACGCGAGCAGCGCGTAGAGCACGCCGCGTCGGCGGACGCCGTTGGTGATCAGCGCCACGATCGCGCCCGCCAGCGTCCCGACGAGCGCGATGCGCGAGCCGGTCGCGACGACGATGGCGAACAGCACGACGATGCCCGCGACGGGCCCGGCCCGCACGCCCCGACGCAGCACGAGGATGACGAGGGCGATCAGCGGCAGCGCCGCCAGCCCGGCGAGCTCGTTCGGATGGATCTCGGGGATGCCGCCGCCCAGACGTCCCCCGGCGAGGGTGCGCACACCGGTCGCCGCGGCCACGATCGCCATGAGGGACATCGCCGTCAGCAGCGCGGCCACCGCCCGATCCCACGGCGCGTTGGTCAGCAGCAGCAGCAGCGTCGCCATGACGATGAACACCCGCGTCACCAGCACCGCGGTGGCCGTGCCGTTGCCGGCGACCACGCCGCCGAGGAGGCTGACGGCCAACGCGAGGGCGAGGACGGCCGCGGGGCCGAGCCCGACGGGCATGCGCCGCCGCGTGTACAGCGTCAGCGCCGCGGCGCCGCCGAGGGCGACGAGGGCGATCGCCGCCTTCGCGAGGACCACCGGGTCGACCCCTCCGGCATAGAAGGCCTGGGGCCGCCACGGGATCACGCTGACGATCACCAGCAGGAACAGGGCCGTGAGCACGGCGAAGCGCCGACGGGTGGGATGCGCCGCGTCGGCGTGCGCCGCGACGCGGACGGGCATCCTCCATCGCACGACCGTCGACATCAGCGGAGCCTCAGCGCGGCGTCGGCGCAGGCTGCGGGTCGTCGCCGCCCCGCCAGGTCTCGGTGACGACACCCGTAGAGTGCGCCGGGGCGCCGGTGAGGAGGACCCCCAGCGGGTGCACGTCGGCGAAGGAGAGCTTGGTGACCAGGGCCGTCAGGGCGGATGCCGACGTCGACCCGCTCCGCACGGCGATGACCACGCCGGTGCCGTCGCGGACGAGCTCGCGGGCGACCGCGGTCGCCCCGGCATCCGCGATCGCGACGGCCGCGTCGATGTGCTCCGCGAGGGCCGCCCAGAGCAGCGGCATCCGCTCCTGGAGCACGGCCGTGGAGGGAGGCACGGCATCGGCGAAGCGCCGACCCGCCACCTCCGCGGCGAACTCGAGGTCCGCGGGCCACGACGCCTCCCCGACGAGGTCCAGGAGCGCGGCGAGCGATGCCGACTCGTCGCTCGGATCGGAGTCGGCACGGGTGTCGACGATCGTCGCAGTGCGCCCCGCCGCGGCGAAGGCGGCGGCCAGGCCGTCCTTCTCGGCGTCGGCGATCGCGTCGTCGGACGCCGTCAGCACGAGCACGGCCGACACCTGCGGGCCGCCCAGCACGCCGAGGTTCGCGATCGTCTCGTCCCAGGCGGACTCCTGATCGAGGCTCCCGCCGCGCCGCCAGCGCCGACGCCGCGGGATGCGCCCGACGACCCGCAGCCCAGCCAGGCGACGGACGTCGGAGATCGTGATGACGGTGCGGTTGGTCACGGTGCGGTAGACCGCGACGATGCCGCCGACCGCGATGCCGAGGATGAGGCCGAGCCCGGTGATCGCCAGCACCTGCGGCGAGACCGGCGCGAGCGGCTCGACCGCCGGCAGCACGACCGTGAGGTTGACCTGGTAGCGATCGTCCGCGTCGGAGTTCTCCGTCGACTCGATGAGGCGCGACAGATGCGACGCCGCCGCGTTGGCGATCGCCGCGCTGAGCGGCGCCGTCGGGGCGTCGGCCCGCACGACGAGCAGCACGGTGTCGGTGGTGTTCTCGGCGGAGACCATCCTCCGCAGCTCACGATCGCTGTACTCGTCCGGCGACAGGCCCAAATCGGTGCGGATGCCGCTGATCACCTGCGGACTGTCGACGAGCTCCGGATACGACCGGATCCGCGCCAGGCTGAACTGGTTGCGCTCGAACAGCGACGCTTCCTTCGAGTCGACCTGCAGCATCAGCGTCGACGTGGACGCGTAGGTCTCCGGCAGCAGCTTCGCGACACCGTAGGCCGCGCCCGCGCCGAGCAGCGCCATGATCAGGACCAGCAGCCATCCTTCACGCAGGATCCGCCCATACGGAACGTCCTCCATGCTCCCCACCCCCCAAGATGAGCCCGACCGCCGGACGTACCCCTGTCATCGTCCGAGCGTCTTCGTGCTGGGCCGAACCTACCACCAGAGCGCTCGACGCGCCTCTGCTCACAGGTGGTTGGGAGAGACGGTCCCGGGGACGGCTCAGGCCGAGGGCGGGTCGGCATCCGGTCGCGGCGAGGCCGCGATCGCGCGGAGGGCGAGTCCACCGAGCAGGGATGCCGCGGCGAGCGCGAACGGCACGAGCGCGGCGCCGCCTCCGGCCAGCAGCACGTCCGCCGTGAGCACGAGGGCCAGCACCGTGTCGGCCAGGCGGATCAGGAACACGGCCCGCTGGCGCCCGCCGACGGCGCTCAGCGCCCCGTAGGGGGTCACCATCGCGACCGACAGGCCGTAGACGAGCCATCCGACGAGCGTCACCGGATCGAACGCGACTCCGAAGGCGAGCGGACCCAGCCAGGGGGCGAGGGTGAGGGCGACGCCGCTCATCGCCGTCGTCCCGACGACGAGCACGACGACGACGCGGTCGGCCTCGCGGAGCGATCCGGCGCCGCCCGCGCGCCGCCGGTCGGCGAAGCGCACGAACAGGAACGACGAGAGGCCGCCGACCACGAGCAGGAGCGGCGACGCGTAGGTGCGCGCCGCTTCGAGCAGACCGACCGCTGCCGCCCCGGAGACCGCGAGCACGGCGAGGCGGACGACCGTGAGCATCGCCGGTCGCAGCGTCTGCTGCAGTCCGCGCCAGGCCCCGTATCCCCACACGGACGCCAGATCCGCACCGCGCCATCCGACCAGCACGCGCTCGGCGCGCGGCAGCAGCCGCCAGCCCACCAGCGCGCCGACGCTCTGCCCCGCCGCGATCGCGCCGAGGAAGGCCGCCAGCGAGAGCCCGCCGAGCGCGGCCGCACCGCCGAGGAAAGCCGCACTGACCGCGAAGCCCGTGAGGTCGGCGGCCACGACACGGGTGAACCCGTACCCGGCCATGAGGAGCCGGCGCACGATCTCCTCCACCACGAACGCGGCCAGCGCGAGCGCGAACAGCAGCGCCTCCAGGGGGCTCGCGAACCCGGTGAGCGCCGCGACGGCGCCCGCGAGCAGGGCGGTCGCGCCGGCGGCCACGGCGAGCCAGACCTCCAGCCCCGCCCGGATGCGACGGGACGCGCGATCGAGCACGACGAGGGCGTCGCCGACGAGGCCCGTGACGATGCCCGAGGCCAGCACGACGACACCGTAGAGGATCGCGAAGCGCCCGTAGTCCGCGATGCCGAGGAGGCGGGCGACGAGGATCTGCAGCGCGAGGCTGACCGCCGCCTGCGCCGCCTGCGCCGCGATCGCCCCCACCGCCTGCCGCTTCACGCCGTCCCCTTCCCCCTCGCCCATCATGCCCGAGTCGGGCCGCGCGCCGAGGGGCCACCGGCGCCCGCACTGTCGTCGACGACCCGGGTGCGGTAATGTGCAGCCGTGGGCCGGGGGGCCCGCATCGAGCCGGGGGGCTCGGACCGGGCCGGGGGGCCCGGGATTTCACGTCAGCAGCTGGGGGGGCTCGCTATGGCTGTCTCGATCGGATACGCCGCGGGAGCGTTCGATCTGTTCCACATCGGACACCTGAACATCCTTCGACATGCGAAGGAGCAGTGCGATCTGCTCATCGCCGGGGTGGTCAGCGACGAGATGCTCCGGCTGGTGAAGGGGGTCGAGCCCTTCGTCCCGACGATCGAGCGCGCGCAGATCGTCCGAGACATCAAGTACGTCGACCACGTCCACATCGAGACGGTGCCCGACAAGCTCGAGGTCTGGCGGGAGGTGGGCTTCACCCACTTCTTCAAGGGCGACGACTGGCGCGGCACCGAGAAGGGCCTCCGCCTCGAGCGCGACTTCGCCGCCGTCGGCGTGCAGGTCGTGTACTTCCCGTACACGGCACACACGTCGAGCACGCAGCTGCGGCGCGCGCTGGAGGCGGCGAGCGCGGCCGGCGAGGACCGGCCGAGCGCGCGCGAAACTGCCTGACGACGCCACGACGGATGTCGCCGCCGCGCCGTCCCGGCCGAGGTCAGGCGCGCGCCGACGAGAGGAGGAGCGGGCCGACCGTAGGATGATCCCGGGCGCGGGGTGCGCCCTCGTCTTGGGGGTCATACATGGGCGGTCTGCAGACCAGTCGTGGCGTTCTCGGCCGGGCGCTCGCCGTCGGCCTCGTCGTCGGGGCCGTCGCGGCGGCACTGTCCGGCTGCGCATCCGAGCCGACGGACGGTTCCACGCCGGATGCCGGGGCCTCGGCATCCGTCGCCTCGCCGACGCCGACGCCGACGCCGCTCACGGCGGCCGAGCAGCTCCTCGCCGCCCACCCCGACGTCGCGGGCGCCTGCGCCGTCAGCTTCCGCGTCGACGGCGTCACCCTCGATCCGCAGCTGCAGGTGCAGGACCGCCTGTACGACCATCTCCCGATCCCCCGCGCCGACGGACGCGTCTTCGCGGGGTGGTATGCCGATGCGGCGACGGCGGCCGCGGCATCCGCCGACCCCGCCGCGCACGCGGGAGACCCCGCCACGAGGATCAACGGATCCGACCTCGTCTCGTGCACGGAGCGCCAGACGACGCTCTACGGAGCCTGGACGAACGCCGACGCGGTCACCGCCGCGAAGGCGCGGGTGCCGATCCTCATGTACCACCAGTTCACGACCAAGCCCGGCGGCGAAGAGGGCTGGCTGCGCGGCAACTACGCGTACATCGAGGACTACCGCGCGCAGATGCAGTACATCAAGGACCAGGCGTTCTACCTGCCCACCTGGGACGAACTGAGCGCTTTCATCGACGGAGCGCTGTACCTCCCCGATCACTCGGTCATCATCACCGACGACGACGCCGACCCGTCGTGGTTGACCATGGCCTCGCCGATCAACGAGCAGCTGCAGCTCATGGCGACCTCCTTCGTGATCACCGGCTCGGGCGTGCCCACGCAGAACCGTTTCATCCTGCCGCGCTCGCACACCAACGACATGCACAAGGCGGGCGCGAACGGAAAGGGGGAGATGGTCAACCTCTCCGCTGCGCAGATCGCGGCCGACATGACGGCGTCGGCGACGGCGCTCGGGGGCGTCGCCGAGGTCATGGCCTATCCGTACGGTCACAACGACGACACCGCCAAGGAGGGCCTCCGCGAAGCCGGCTTCGAGATGGCGAGGACCATCGAGCAGGGCTACGTGTCGGTCGGCACGGAGAAGCTCGCGCTGCCCTGCATCCGCATCAACTACGGGATGGGCGTGCCCGATCTGAAGAAGCAGATCGGCTGATCACCGGCGCCGCAGGACCTTGCGGAACTGACAGAGCACGCACAGCACTTGCCCAACTCCGCGTCGATAGGCTGGGACGGTTCTGTCCCTGACCGATCGCGAGCGCATGCCCATGGATCTTTCCGTCATCGTTCCCACCTTCAATGAGGGGGAGAACGTCGCCGAGCTGGTCCGACGCATCGGCGCGGCGCTGGGGGACGTCGACTTCGAGATCGTGTTCGTCGACGACTCGACCGACGACACGCCCGCCACGATCGCAGCGGTCGCCCGGGCCACCGACTTCCCCGTCCGCGTCATCCACCGCGACGCGCCCGAGGGCGGTCTGAGCGGCGCCGTGCTCGAGGGCTTCCGCAGCGCGCAGGCGCGCTGGTGCCTCGTGATGGACGGCGACCTGCAGCATCCGCCGGAGGACATCCCCCGCATGCTCGACCGCGCCGCGCTCGGCGACGTCGACATCGTGGTCGCCTCCCGCTACGTCGCCGGCGGCACCGCCGGCGGGCTCGCCGGCGCCACGCGCACCGCGGTCTCGCGCACCTCCACCCTTCTGACGAAGGCCATGTTCCCGCGGAAGCTGCACGGCTGCACCGACCCGATGACCGGGTTCTTCCTCGTCGACCGCGACACCGTCGACCTCGACGACCTGCGCCCGCGCGGCTTCAAGATCCTGCTCGAGATCCTCGCGCGCCGTCAGATGCGCATCGGCGAGATCCCGTTCGCCTTCGCCACCCGCTTCGCCGGCGAGTCGAAGGCGACGTTCTCGCAGGGCATGCGGTTCCTGACCCAGCTGGCGATGCTCCGCTTCGGCCGTATGTCGGCGTTCGCCCTCGTCGGCGGCGTCGGGGCGATCGCGAACCTCGTCATCATGTGGGGTCTCATCCACCTCGGCATGAACTACCTCACCGCCGCGATCATCGCGAGCGAGGTGACGATCATCGGCAACTTCCTGCTGCTCGAATACCTCGTCTTCGCCGACATGCGCTCCGAGTCCGGCCAGATGTGGGTGCGTTTCCTGAAGTCGTTCGCGTTCAACAACGTCGAAGCCGTCGTCCGCATCCCGATCATCCCGCTGCTCGTGCAGGGCGCCCACATCCCGAGCGTCCTGGCCGCGGCGATCACGCTCGCGGCGGCGTTCGTGGTGCGATTCGTCTATCACGCGCTGTGGGTGTACGCCCCGAAGAAAACGTCCACGTCCCGTGTGGCGACCCGGGCCGTCACCCGCACCGCCGAGCGTACGCTGGAATCATGACCTCCGAGAACACCCCGATCACGATGTTCGGCGCCGACTGGTGCCGCGACTGCATCCGCACCAAGAAGCAGCTCGACGAGCTGGGTGTGGAGTACACCTATGTGGACCTCGTCGCCGACCCCGCCGCCGCCGACGTGGCCCGCGAGATCTCGGGTCGCACGAACATCCCCGTCGTCGTCTACCCCGACGCCTCCCACCACGTCGAGCCGACCAACGCCGACGTCGAGGCGAAGCTGCGCGAGCTCTCGCTGATCTGACCGCGCGCCCGGGGCCGGGCCGCGAGCCGCCGGAACGGCATCGAGTGGCAATGACCCTGGGACTGCGTCTCGCTCCGACGTAAGCTGGAAACCCGCGCGCGAGCGCGAACCCGCTTCGAAGGAGAACGCCGTGACCGCAGGCGCCCCGTCCGCACCACCGAAGACGTCGACCGGAGACCGGCTCGACCACGACGTGCAGGACGGTCTGGATGCCGCGATCGCCCAGCTCCGCAGCGGCACCCGCGCGTGGAGCGCCCTCACGCTCGGCCAGCGGCGCACGCTGATCCGCCGCGTCCGCGTCGCGACCGCGGCGGTCGCCGAGGAATGGGCCGACACGGCGGCGACCTCGAAGGGGCTGCCGCCCGGGCATCCGCTGCGCGGCGAGGAGTGGCTGTCCGGACCGTACGCGGCCCTCGTCGCCCTCGACGCCTACGCCGACACCCTGCACGCCCTCGCGGTCGGCCGGTCGCCGCTCGAAGACCTCCGCACCGGGTCCGCCCCCGGTGCGCGCACGGTCGTCCACACCTCGCCGCTGACGGCGACCGACACGCTGCTGCTGTCGGGCTACACCACCGAGGTCTGGCTGCAGCCCGGCGTCGACGCCGCCACCGCCCGCCGCGAGGCGGGCCTCGGACAGCTCGACCCCGCGGCATCCGGCGGTGTGGGCCTCGTGCTCGGCGCGGGCAACATCACCTCCATCCCCTACCTCGATGTGCTGTACGAGCTGCTGGCGTTCAACCGCGTCGTGATCCTCAAGGTCAACCCCACGCAGGACGCGCTGGTGCCGGTGTTCGAGCGCGCGCTGGCGCCGCTCATCGAGCCCGGCCTCCTGCGGATCGTCCGCGGCGGCGGCGACGTCGGGGGCTACCTGACCCAGCATCCGGACATCGATCACGTGCACATCACCGGCTCGGAGTCGACGTTCGGCGCGATCGTGTGGGGGCCGTCGCACACGCCGGGAGCCGCGGGTGCGGCCACGCGTCGGCGGCGGGAGGGACGACCGCTGCTGAAGAAGCCGATCACGGCCGAGCTCGGCGGCGTGTCGCCCATCATCGTGGTGCCCGGTGACTGGTCGGCGGCCGACCTCCGCTTCCAGGCGGAACACGTCGTCACCATGCGGCTGCACAACAGCGGACACAACTGCATCGCCGGACAGGTCGTGCTGCTCTCGGAGGACTGGCCGCAGCGCGACGCGTTCCTCGACGAGGTGCGCGCCGCGTACGACCGCGCGCCCTCGCGACCCGTCTGGTACCCGCACAGCCAGAGCAAGCTCGACGCGGCGCGCTCCTCCTACCCGGATGCCGCCTGGTGCGCCGGCGGGACCCGCGCCCTCATCGAGGCGCGCCCCGAGGACGCGGCCGCCCTCGAGACGACCGAGTACTTCGCACCGGTGCTCGCCGTGGTGGGCCTGCGCGGGACGGGGCAGGAGTTCCTCGACGCCGCCGTCGCGCACGCCAACGACCGGCTCGTCGGCACCCTCGGCGCCAATGTGCTTATCGACCCCGTCACCCAGAACGCGCTCGGCGACGGCTTCGAGCGGGCCGTCGCCGACCTGCGGTACGGCACCGTCGCGGTCAACGCCTGGACGGCGTTCGGGTTCCTCACCCCGACGGCGACCTGGGGCGCGTTCCCGGGAGGCACCCTCGCCGACGCGCCCAGCGGCATGGGCATCGTCCACAACGCGCTGCTGCTCGACCGGGTCGAGCGGACCGTCGTGCGCGGCCCGTTCCGCCCGTTCCCCCGGTCGGTCTCGTCCGCCGCCCGCGGGCGCGGCCTGTCGGTGCTTCCCAAGCCGCCCTGGTTCGTGACGTCGCGCACCGGCGCCGCCGTGTGCGAGGGGTTCACGCGGTTCCGCGTCGACGGCAACCCCGCGAAGATGGCCGTCACGCTCGTGAAGGCCTTCGGCGCGTGAGCGCGTCGAAGCGGGCGACCCGCGGGAGGCCGTCCACGCTGGAGGCCGACTACGTCATCGTCGGCGCCGGCTCCGCCGGGGCCGCCCTCGCCGCCCGTCTCAGCGAGGATCCGGCGACGTCGGTGCTCGTGCTGGAGGCCGGGCCGCCCGACGCGGCCCTCGCGCTGCACGTGCCGGCGGCCTTCTCCACCCTGTTCCGGGGGCGCTACGACTGGAACTACGACACGGTGCCCCAGCGCGAGCTGGAGAACCGCACCATCTACTGGCCGCGGGGAAAGACGCTCGGCGGGTCGTCGTCGCTCAACGCGATGATGTGGGTGCGCGGTTTCGCCGCCGACTACGACGAATGGGCGCAGAGCGCCGGCGACAGCTGGTCGTGGGCGTCGCTCGCGCCGTACTTCCAGCGCGTCGAGGCGACGCAGGGCGCCGCCGACGCCAGCCAGGGCACCGCCGGCGCGCAGCCGGTCGAGCACCAGCGCGATCCCCGGCCCCACACGGCGGCATTCCTGCAGGCCGCGCGCGAGCTGCGGCATCCCGTCACCGCCGCGAACCTGCCCACCCGTCAGGGCTTCTCCCAGACGATGGTCACGCAGCACCGCGGCGCCCGCGCCTCGACCGCCGACGCGTACCTTCGCCCGGCCCGCGCCCGAGCCAACCTGCGGGTCGTCACCGACGCCCTCGTCCGACGCGTCACCTTCGAGGAGGGCGACGGGCTCCCCCGCGCCACCGGCGTCTACGTCGACATCGCCGGCATCACCCGGCACGCGCGCGCCCGCCGCGAGGTCATCCTCGCCGGCGGAGCGATCAACACGCCGCAGCTGCTCCTGCTCAGCGGGATCGGCGACGCGGACGAGCTCCGCAGCCACGGCATCCGGGTGCGGGTCGATGCCCCCGGCGTCGGTGCGAACCTCCAGGACCACCTCGTGGCGGGGCT
Organism: Microbacterium hominis NBRC 15708; assembly: GCF_001592125.1. Classification (GTDB taxonomy): domain Bacteria; phylum Actinomycetota; class Actinomycetes; order Actinomycetales; family Microbacteriaceae; genus Microbacterium; species Microbacterium hominis. The sequence goes on along the minus strand of NZ_BCWI01000003.1, from coordinate 78,736 downwards.
CGCACCCGCCGCCCGCGGCGGAACGCTCTACGGGGCGCAGCGGCCCGGTCAACTGGCGCGCTACCTCTCCTCGCGACGCGGCATGCTGAGCTCGAACGTGGCCGAGGCCTACGGCTTCGTGCGCACCGCGGTCGCCGACGACCGGGGCGCGCCCGCGGGGCTGCCGGACATCGAGATCATCTTCGCCGCCGCCCCGTACGTCGGTGAGGGCCTCGTGCCGCCGCCCGCGGAGGGCATCACCGTGGGGGCCATCCTCCTGCGCCCGCGCAGTCGCGGGACGATCCGCCTGGCCTCGGCCGACCCCGCGGACGCCGCGATCATCGACCCCGGCTACCTCACCGATCCCGAGGGCGTCGACGCCGAGACCCTGCGGGCGGGGCTCGCGGAGTGCGAACGCCTCATCGCGACGCCCGCGCTGCGCGCCGTGACCACCGGCGGATGGGTGCAGCCGGCCGGTGGCGAGCGGATGAGCGCCGCCGAACGCATCGAGCTGTCGCTGCGGCGGTATTCGCACACCCTGTACCACCCGGTGGGCACGGCGCGCATGGGCGAGGACGCGGCATCCGTGGTCGATCCCGCACTGCGCGTGCGCGGAGTCGACAGTCTGCGGGTCGCGGACGCGTCGGTGATCCCCACGATCATCCGCGGGCACACGAACGCGCCCGCGATCGTGATCGGCGAGCGCGCCGCGGACCTCATCCGCGCGGTCTGACCCCGCCCGCCGGGTGGTGGGGCGGTCGGCGGTGGCGCGGTGGCGGTGGGCGGTGGGTGGTGGCACTGGTGGGCGCGTGACCAACGCCGGAAGACCCTCAGCTCACCCGCGGGCGCGCCGCAGAAACCCGCGGGTCATTGGCCGCGCCGGCGTCGATCGTCCGACGCTCGTCACAGCGAACCGGCGACGACCCGTGGCGGCGTGGACGCGGCGGCGGGTGGCGCGGGTGGGCGGGTGTCCAACGCCGGACAACCGTCAGCTCACCCGCGGGCGCGCCGCAAAGACCCGTGGGCCGTCGCCCGCGCCGGCGTCGATCGTCCGACATTCGTCACGGCGAACCGTCGAGGCCCGCGGGGCCGCGGCCCCGACCGCCCGGGATCAGCGTCCGGAGCGGCGCGGGCCGCCGTTCTGCCGCACGACCGATCCCACCATGAGCTTGCCGCCGGTGGCACCGGCTCCCCCGGCGTGCGTGGCGCGGCGTCCGGCCGTGCGCGCGTTGCCGGATGCCGCGGGCTGCGCGGCGGCACGGTGATCGCGAGCCGGGCGCTGCTCGCGACCGCCGACGGCACGGTCGGCGGCCGGGCGTCCGGAGGCGCGGTCCGCGCGGGGCTGATCCTGGCTGCGCTGGCCGTTGCCACGGCCGCCGCGTCCGGCCGGCGCGCCTTCGCGGGCCGCGCGCTTGCGCTGCGCATTGGCGCCCTGGCTGCGACCGCCGCCGCCCTGGCCACGGCCGGGCTGCTCGGACTTCGGCGCGGGTGCGACGTAGGGGGCGACCTCACCGACGAGCGCGGTGACCTGCGGGGAGGTCGGCGTCACGGGCACGGGGGTCGCGGTGATCGCGGCCTTGCGGAGGAGGTCCTTGACGTCCTTCTCCTGACCGGGCAGCACGAGCGTGACGACCGAGCCCTCGGCGCCGGCGCGGGCCGTGCGGCCGGAGCGGTGCAGGTACGCCTTGTGCTCCATGGGCGGGTCGACGTGGATGACGAGCTCGACGTCGTCGACGTGCACACCGCGCGCGGCGACATCGGTGGCGACGAGCACCTTCGCGGCGCCCGAGCTGAAGGCGGCGAGGTTGCGGTCACGGGCGGGCTGCGACAGGTTGCCGTGCAGATCGACCGACGGGATGCCCTGCGACGTCAGCTGCTGGGCGAGCTTCTTGGCGTGGTGCTTGGTACGCATGAAGAGAATGCGACGGCCGGTGCCCGAGGCGAGCGTGCGCACGAGCTCCTTCTTCTCCTCGACGCCGCCGACGTGGAAGACGTGGTGGGTCATCGCGGCGACGGGCGAGTGCGCCTCGTCGACCGAGTGCAGCACCTCGTTCTGCAGGAACCGCTTCACCAGCTTGTCGACGCCGTTGTCCAGCGTGGCGCTGAACAGCAGGCGCTGCCCGTCGCGCGGGGTCTTGTCGAGGATGCGCGTGACCGAGGGCAGGAAGCCCAGGTCGGCCATGTGGTCGGCCTCGTCGATGACGGTGATCTCCACGGCATCCAGCTTCACGAAGCCCTGCGAGATGAGGTCTTCGAGGCGGCCGGGGCAGGCGACGACGATGTCGACGCCGGCCTTCAGCGCGGCGACCTGGCGGTTCTGGTTGACGCCGCCGAAGATCGTCGTGGTCTTCATGCCGTACGCGGCCGCCAGGGGCTCGAGGGTCGCGTTGATCTGCGTGGCGAGCTCACGCGTCGGCGCGAGCACGAGACCGAGGATGCGGCCGGAGCGGCGGCTGCCGCCGGCGAGCGGGCCGCCGAGGCGGGCGGCGAGGGGGATGGAGAAGGCGAGGGTCTTGCCCGAGCCGGTCTTGCCGCGGCCGAGCACGTCGCGGCCGGCGAGCGTGTCGGGCAGGGTGTCGACCTGGATGGGGAAGGCGGTGGTCTTGCCGTCCTTCGCGAGCACGTCGAGCAGGGGGGCGGGCACGCCGAGCGCGCCGAAAGTGATGTCAGACATGGTGATGTTTCTGGGCGGGACGCCCGGATCGGTGGCCTCTGCGCGGATGCGCACAGGGTCGCCGTACGAAGAATGTCAGCCGATCATCCGGTCGGGGCCGGGCGGCGAGGGAAGCGTTCTACGACGCGAGAGCGCCGATTCGGCGCTGCAAGTACTCCCATCCTAGCAGTCCCCCACCCTCCCCCTTCTCGCCGAGCCGCTATCGTCCGGCCGAGCCGCCACGATCCGGCCGGTACGGCGCGTGGCGGCTCGCACGCGGAGTAGCGGCTCGCGCTCCAGAGGGGGGAGAGAGGAGGGGGCTAGGCGAAGCGATCGGTGGCGGCGCGGAGGGCGCGGGCGATGCCGGGCTCGGATGCCGAGTGGCCGGCGTCGTCCACGACGACGAACTCGGCCTCGGGCCACGCGCGGTGGAGGTCCCATGCCGTCATGATCGGGGTGCAGACGTCGTAGCGCCCCTGGACGATGACGGCGGGGATGTCGCGGATCACGCCGACGTCGTCGATGAGCTGGCCCTCGCGCAGCCACCCGCCGTGCACGAAGTAGTGGTTCTCGATGCGGGCGAACGCCACGGCGGTCGCGGCGTCGGTCATCGAGGCCACCAGATCGGGATCGGGGTGGAGGGTGAGCGTCGACATCTCCCACGTGGTCCACGCGATCGCCGCCGGCTCGTGGACGGCGGGATCGGGGTCGGTGAGCCGCCGGTGGTAGGCCTCGATCATCCGCGAGCGCTCGAGCACGGGGATCGGCGCGACGTACGCCTCCCACAGATCGGGGAAGATCGCCGACGCGCCACCCTCGTAGAACCACTCCAGCTCGTGGCGACGCAGCGTGAAGACGCCGCGCAGCACGATCTCGCTGACGGCATCCGGGTGGCACTGCGCGTAGGCGAGCGCGAGGGCGGAGCCCCACGATCCCCCGAAGACCTGCCACCGGTCGATCCCGAGGTTGCGCCGCAGCAGCTCGATGTCGGCCACCAGGTGCCACGTCGTGTTGAACCGCGGATCGGCGTCGGGCGCGCTCATGTGGGGCGTCGACCGACCGCAGCCGCGCTGGTCGAACAGCACGATGCGGTACCTCTCCGGGTCGAAGAAGCGGCGGTGCCACGGCGAGGTGCCGCCGCCGGGACCTCCGTGCAGGAACACGACGGGCTTGCCGTCGGGGTTGCCGGACTGCTCCCAGTAGACCCGTTGGCCGTCGCCGGCCAGCAGGTACCCCGTCTCGTAGGGCTCGATCGCGGGATACAGGATGTCGTCGAGGTGCGCCGGCCCGTTCACAGTTCTCCTCCCGACACCGAGAAGGTGTCGCAGGCGTCGAGCCCGCTCTGGTAGCCGGTGGTGAACCAGCGCTGACGCTGCCCGCTCGACCCGTGGGTCCAGGTCTCGGGGTTGACCCGTCCGGACTGCGCCTGGATGCGGTCGTCGCCGACGGCGGCCGCCGCATCGAGCGCGTCGCGCAGCTGCGCGTCGGTGGGCTGCTGCAGGTAGGCCACGCCGTTCGCGTCCGTCGTGGAGGTCGCATCCGCGATCCACGCGCCGGCGAAGCAGTCGGCCTGCAGCTCGGTGCGCACCCCGTTGCTGGTCGGCCCGGTGCCGTCGTTCGGGTACTGGTCCATGATCCCGGTGATCTGCTGGATGTGGTGGCCGTACTCGTGGGCGAGGACGTAGAGCTGGGCGAGGTCGCCCGCCTGCGCTCCGAACTGGCTGCGGAGCAGGCCGAAGAACGTCGGATCGACGTAGATGGTCTCCTCCGGCGGGCAGTAGAACGGGCCCGTCGCGTTCGAGGCCGTGCCGCACCGCGTCGAGGTCGACCCGTCGACGATGATCAGCTGCGGCGCACGGTAGCCCTGCACCTGATCGGCCCAGTAGCCGTCGAGCGCCTTCTGGCCGAACACGAGCCGGCAGTCGTCGTTCGCGTTCGCGTCGGCGCCGGTGTCGCAGCCCGCGATGGCGGAGTCCTGCCCGCCGCCCGTGCCGCCGAGCAGGCTCGTGACGTCGCCGCCGGTGAAGAGCACGAGCAGGAGCACCGCGATCCCACCGAGACCGGCCAGCCCGCCGCCGGCGACCGCCGCGGCGCCTCCCCCGCGGCCTCGTCGCCGTGCGGTCGTCCCTCCCAGCTCTGCATTGCTGTTGAAGGTCATGCCCCACCGTACCGCCACCGGGCTCGCCCCCGTAGGCTCAGATCCATGGATGCCACGACAGTCACCGTGACCGGAGCCGGCGGACAGATCGGCTACGCGCTGCTGTTCCGGATCGCCGCCGGCGACATGCTCGGCGCCGACCGTCCGGTGCGTCTGCGCCTGCTGGAGATCCCACAGGGGCTCGCCTCCGCCGAAGGGGCCGCACTGGAGCTGCAGGACTGCGCGTTCCCGCTGCTGGCGGATGTCGAGATCACCGACGACCCGCGCGTCGCCTTCGACGGCGCCAACATCGCGATGCTCGTCGGAGCCCGTCCCCGCTCGGCCGGGATGGAGCGCGCCGACCTGCTGGCGGCCAACGCGGGCATCTTCGGTCCGCAGGGCGCGGCCCTGAACGCGGCGGCCGCCGACGACGTGCGCGTCGTGGTGGTCGGCAACCCCGCCAACACCAATGCGCTCATCGCGGCGGCATCCGCCCCCGACATCCCGGGCGAGCGCTTCGCCGCGCTGACGCGCCTCGACCACGACCGCGCGCTCGCCCAGCTCGCCGCCGCGCTGGAGACGCCGGTGGCGGCGCTGCGCGGCGTCATCGTCTGGGGCAACCACTCGGCGACGCAGTTCCCGGACGTCGCGCACGCGACGGTGGCGGGACGCCCGGTCACGGACGCGCTGGCCGAGCGTCTCGGCGGCAGCGCGGCGGCCGCCGCCTGGCTCGACGAGGCGTTCGTGCCGCGGGTCGCCCAGCGCGGTGCCGAGATCATCTCGGTGCGCGGATCGTCGTCGGCCGCGTCGGCGGCCCACGCTGCGATCTCCCATGTCCGCGACCTCGTGCACGGCACGGGCGACGACTGGACGTCGGCGGCGGTCCTGTCGCACGGCGAGTACGGCGTGCCGGCGGGGCTCTACTCGTCGGCGCCGGTCACGAGCGACGGCACGGCGTACCGCGTCGTCGACGGGCTGGAGCTGGACGAGCGCGGCCGCGCCCGCCTCGACGCCTCGGTGGCCGAGCTGGTCGCCGAGCGCGACGCGGTGCGCGCCCTCGGTCTGATCTGAGTCCGCGGTGAGCGACCTCACCTGGCTGATCGCGGGCATCGCGGTCATCGGCGTCTCGACGGTCCTCGCGCGGCGGCTCGGCGTCGCGGGGCCGCTGATCCTCGTCGCGATCGGTCTCGTGGCGTCGCTGCTGCTGCCGGCGTTCTCGGTGCCGCCGGACCTCATCCTGGTCGGCATCCTCCCGCCCCTGCTCTACGCCTCGGCCGTGCGACTGCCGGCGGTCGAGTTCCGTCGCGACGCGATGCCGATCGCGGGCCTGGCCGTCGTGCTCGTCGTCATCAGCGCCCTGGCCCTCGGCACCCTGTTCTACTTCGCCATCCCGGGACTCGACTTCGCGCTCGCCGTCGCCCTCGGCGCCATCCTCAGTCCCACGGATGCCGTCGCCACCTCGATCGCGAAGAAGCTCGGCATCGCGCCGCGGGTCATCACGATGCTGGAGGGCGAGAGCCTGCTGAACGACGCCACCGCGCTCGTGCTGCTGCGCAGCGCCGTGGCGGCATCCGCGGCGGGGTTCTCGCTGGGCAGCACGATCGGCGCGTTCGCGTGGGGCGTGCTGGTCGCGGTCGTCATCGGCGTCACCGTGGGCGTGCTCACCCTGCGGATACGGCGGTGGATCGGCGAGCCGGTCGCCAACACGGCGATCGGCTTCATCGTGCCGTTCATCGCGTACCTGCCCACCGAGCACCTGGGCGGCTCGGGCCTCGTGGCCGCCGTGGCCGCGGGCATCACGACCGGTCAGGGTGCCGCACGGTGGTCGACCCCCGAGCAGCGGGTCTCCGACGAGCTGAACTGGCACACCCTCGAGCTGCTGCTGGAGGGCGCGGTCTTCCTCATCATGGGGCTCGAGCTGCGCGACATCGTCACCGGCAACATCGACAAGCACAACGGTGTGGGCATCGGCATCACGCTGGCACTGGTGGCGCTCGCGATCGTGCTGGCCATGCGCGCGCTCTACGTGTCGGGACTCGTGTTCCTCATCGACCGCCGCGCCCGGCGGATGCAGCGCGACCGGCTGCAGGCGTTCAGCGACCGCCTCGACGCCTTCGATCCGGGCACGAGCGATCTGCGCGAGCTGAGACCGCCGCGCGAGGACGGGGACCCCGCCGGCGGGGAGCGGCCGGGGCTGCTGCGACGCACGGCGCGCGGCACCGCCCGCCGCCTGGCCCGTCGCGTCGCACGTCGAGAGCCGGATGCCGCCGCCACGCAGCAGCGCGTCGAAGGGCTCCGGGCGCGGATCGGCCGTGTGCTCAACGACATGGACTACTACCAGGGCTCGCCCCTCGGGTGGAAGGACGGGGTGGTCATCGTCTGGGCCGGGATGCGCGGCGTCGTCACGCTCGCGGCAGCCCAGACGCTCGAGCCGTCCACCCCCGCGCGGGAGCTGCTGATCTTCATCGCGTTCGTCGTCGCCCTCGTCAGCCTCATGGTGCAGGGGCTCACCCTCCCCTGGGTGATCCGCATGCTGAAGATCCCCGCGAGCACGGGCGACGGCGGCTCGGCGGAGGAGGGCGAGCGGCTGGACGACGAGCTGCGCGAAGCCGCCCTCGCGCGGCTGCGCACGCCCGGGCTGGCGGATGCGAGCGGCGTGCCCTACCCGCCGGAGGTGCTCGCGAAGCTGGCCGAGCGGATGAGCGCTCCCCGGATCGAGTCGCCCGAGATCAGCTCGGCCGGCGTGATCGACCTGCGGATCGCGCTGATCGAGGCGATGCGGGAGCGGCTCGTCGACGTCTCGCGGGAGGGGTCGTACTCGTCCGCGGCGCTGCGCCACGCCCTCGCACAGCTCGACGCCGACCAGCTGAGCATGCAGCTGCGCCGCCTCGAGGACGACTGACGCGCGCCGCTGCACGTCGCACACGTGCGTGTCGGCGCCGTGGGACAGAATGGATGCCGTGAGCACCCCGCATCCGGACGACCAGCGCGCCCCCGCCGACTACGCGGAGTCGATCGCGCTGCCCGCGGTCACCTCCGCGGTGCCCGTGGTCGTCTCGGGCACCGACTGGTGGGCCGCCCGTCCGGCGGGCTCGCGACTGGTGGGGCTCGTGGTCGCCCGCGACGACCTGCCGTCCGTGATCGCCCAGCGCGACGCCCTGGCGGAGTTCGGGGTGCCGATCGAGGGCTTCCGGCATCCCGCCCCCGAAACCGGCGAGAGCTGGTCGGAGCGCCTCACGCGCCTGTTCGGCCGACTGGTGTCGGGCGACGTGGTCGTCGTGGCCGACAAGCACGCCCTCGGGCGCACGGTCGACGAGGAGACCCACGCGATCGCCGAGCTGCGCCGCCGCGGGATCATCGTGAAGGTGCTCGGCCACTCCCGCGGCTGACGCCTCCGGCGGCGGTCGTCGTCCCCCGAGGTTCGCGAGGCCCTCCACCCACGGCGTCGGAGCACCGGGGTGGAAGGCCTCGTGAACCTGCGGAGCGCGGGCGCGCTCCGCAGGTCGACATCACTGACCGAGCTGGCTGGCGAGCTGCTCGTCCGTCGACTGGAGGGCCTGAGCGGCCTTCTCGAGGAAGGCGGCCATGCCCTCGATGCCCTGGACCGTCTTGGTCGCACCGGTGGTGAACTCGGTGTACGAGGCGTCGAACGCGCCCGAGGCACGGCTCGTGGTGAAGCCGTCCTGGACCAGCTGGGCGACCAGCTGACGCAGGCGCTGGAGGTTCGCCTCGAGCTCGCTCTGGCCGTCACGCAGGCGCGAAGCGGCCGAGTTCATCTGGTCGTAGGTGACATTCAGATTGGCCATGAGGGCCCCTTTCATCTGGCCCGGCCGGTGTGCCGGGAGGTCTTGTTGTTTCGACGATAGGCGGCGGTGCCGCCCGTGACCATGGGCAGAACTCCCCATGAGCGCTCCGTGCGGGCGACGTTCGCGCGCCCCGTCACGAGACGGCTCCCGTCGCCGCCAGCTCGGCCGCCGCGGTCGCGATCGGGAACTGGATGCGCACCGTCTTGCCGCGGTGGGCGAGGATGCCGCGCCCGACGGGCAGCTCGCCGCGGACGAGGCGCGGGAACGGGGTCTTGAGCACGACCTCGCCGTCGATGGTCTCCGGCTGGAGCACCACGCCGCGGCGCGCCGCCTTGATCTCGCCGAGCAGGCCGAAGTTCGTCGTCCACTCGCTCATCTCGCCGACGACGACGAAGAAGACCTCGCCGCGGCCCGCGCGCTTCACGAGGGTGGAGAGGTTCATCTCGATGAGAGAGGTGGCGAACTCGCCGATGCCCTCGAGCACGACGATCGGCACGGCGCCGCCGTCCGCGGTGCGGTCGGCGGCCTCGTCGACGGCACCGAGCACAGCCATCGCCGCCGAGGCGGATTCGGCGGTGGCCGTCCACGCGACGGCATCCTGCACCGGGGAACGGCGATCGCCGATGTAGAAGGCGGCCGTGTCGGGCCGTGCGCGCAGGGTCTGGCGGACGATGGCGGCGGCGGCGTTGGAGCGTCCGGCACCGGGCGAGCCCGCCACGATGAACGTGCCCGCCGGCTCGATGCCGTAGGGGCCGAGATCGAGGTCGGACAGGCCGATGGCGACCCCCGTGCCCGCCGTCGGCGGCAGCTCGTCGATCGCGTACTCGACGGGAAGCGCGCGGATGCCGGGGGCGGGCGTCGTGCCGCGGCGGATCATCGCCTCGGCCATACGATCGATCGCCAGCGACTGGTCCTTCGTGCTCGCGGTGCCGCCGATCACGGCGATCTGCGCTTCGTGGTCGTCGACGATCGCCCGCCCCGGCGCCGCGTCGGGCCCGAGGATGTCGCGCGGCATCCCGAGCAGCGCGTAGCCGTCCTCATCCGCCATGCGCAGCACGATGCGGCGCTGGATCATGGCCTGCAGCGAGGTGGGCACGCTCTGCCCGCGGTCGGCCGTGAGGGCCACGTGGATGCCGAGGCCACGACCGTCGGTGAGCACCTGCTGGAACGCGCGGTAGGACTCCGCGCGACCGGGCACGCCCTCGAAGGCGGAGCGGAAGGCGGGGAAGCCGTCGACGAGCAGCAGGATGCGCGGCTCGTCGCCGCGGCCGGCGAGCGTGCGGTACTCGGTGAGGGTCGACGCGCCGGACGCCGCGTACGCGTCGCCGCGGCGGTCGAGCTCGGCCCGCAGCATCCCGAACAGCCGCTCGATGCGCTCGGTGTCGTCGCCCGAGATCACCGCGCCGACATGCGGCAGCGACTCCAGCATGCGCAGTCCGCCGGTGGCGGCATCCAGCCCGTACACGTGCACGGGACCGCCGCGCGGCGTGATCCCGGCCGAGACGGCGAGCGTGCGCAGCGCCACCGACTTGCCGGAGCCGCCCGTGCCGAAGACGGCGAGGTGGCCCTCGGTGTCGGGTTCGAAGAAGAACGGCACCTGGTCCTGGCGCTCGGGCACGTCGACGACACCGAGCACCAGCCGCGCGTCGGTGCGCTGGTGCAGCTTGGTCTGGTCGAACGTCCGCGCGAGCTCGTCGAGCCACGGGCGGCGCGGCGGAGCGATGCGGGCCAGCTGGGCCGCGTCGCCGAAGCGGGCGACCAGGAGCTGCTGGTCGTTCGGGCCCAGATCCTCGGTCTCGGCGGGGGCCTCGGAGACCGCGGGCTTCTCCCACAGGGGCGCCTCGCCGAGCAGGAACGGGCGGACCTCCACCGCCGGCTCGGGCTCGGCGCGCAGGCTCCAGCCGCCGGAGTAGGCCGACTGGAAGAGGCTCATGCGGCCCGGTCCGGTCTTCGCGATGCCGCGCCCGGGGATGCCCGGGTCGAACAGCGCGGCCTCCTTCGAGCCGATGACGTCGTCCGAGTCGGTCTCGTCGGCCATGCGGAGGGCCACGCGGAGGTTCGTGTTGGCACGCAGGTTGTCCTTGATGACACCGGCCGGACGCTGCGTCGCCATGATGAGGTGGATGCCGAGGGAGCGCCCGCGCTGGGCGATGTCGACGACACCGTCCACGAACTCGGGCACCTCTTTGGCGAGGGCGGCGAACTCGTCGATCACGAGCACGAGGGCGGGCGGCGCATCGGGATCGGCGGCCTTCTCGAGCTCGAGGAGGTCCTTGGCCTTCTTGCGGTTGAAGAGGTGCTCGCGGTGGTGCAGCTCGGCGCGCAGGCTCGTCAGGGCGCGGCGGACCAGGTGCGGACTCAGGTCGGTGACGAGACCCACGCAGTGCGGCAGGTTGACGCAGTCGGCGAAGGCCGACCCGCCCTTGTAGTCGACGAAGAGGAACGTCACGCGCTCCGGGCTGTACTCGGCGGCCATGCCGAGCACCCACGCCTGCAGGAACTCGCTCTTGCCCGAGCCGGTCGTCCCACCGACGAGGGCGTGCGGGCCCTGCTGGCGGAGATCGAGGTGCAGCGCTCCCTGCGCCCCCTGGCCCACGAGGGCGCGCAGCTTCGGCTGGTAGCCGGCGCCGGAGCGCGTCGCGCGGATCGACGCGTTCTGCGTCCAGCGGTCGATCACGGCGTCGGCGCTGGTCGCCATGTCGGGGCCCAGCAGCTGCAGCAGCGGGATCGTGCGCGGCACGTCACCGGCATCCTCGGCGACGTCGCCGATGTCGGTGATGCGCGCGAGCGCCCGGGCGACGACGCCGAAGCGCGCGGCGTCGAGAGCCTCGACGCGCAGCGGCGCGACGACGGCGCCCAGGCGCACGAAGTGCGCGCTCGCATCGCCGTCGGCGGGCAGTTCGACCCACGTGCGGCAGGCCGCGGGCAGGTGCTCCACCTTCGAGACGGCCCACACCGGGACGACGCCGCTGCCGGCGGCCCGCTCGCTGAGCTGGATCAGCCGGCCGCGGTCGACGGGGGCGTCGGGCGTGATGATGACGACATATGCCGGAAGCGGCATCTCCTCCTCGCGCCCGCGGGACTCGCCCACCTCGGCACCGGCGGAGGTCGCGGCATCCGTCGCCTTGAGGGCCCGCAGCCGCCGCAGCCGCTTCGTGCGGGTGTCGACGAGCTCCTCGAGCTGCGCGAGCAGCCGCGAGGCGGTCGCGGCGTTGTCGGCGATGGGTGCCGTGCCCAGGGCGTCCTCGGCGGCCCACGTGTGCGGCAGCCACTTCAGGTCGGCGAGCGCCGCGCGGGTGGCGGGGCCCACGAAGGCGACGATGTGGACATCCGACGGTGCGTGCAGACCCGCCGTCTGTGCCAGGAGCGCGCGGGCGGTGTCGCCGACGCGCGCGGTCGCCCCCGCGATGCCGATCGCCCCCGCCTCGGCGAGCGATTCGAGGATCGGCACGTCGTCGACCTCGCGGAAGGCCTCGACGACCTCGTCGAGACGGTCGACATACGAGGGGATCGCCGCATCGCGCTTGGTGGACTCCGCGACCGTGTTGCGGCTCGCAGCGGTGCCGTCGCCCAGACGCACGTGCAGGAACGACCAGTGCTCGGGCCGGCGCGTCCAGACCAGCGGACCGGCGGCGAGCGCGTCGGCGCAGATCGGGTCGAGCTCGGGCACCTCGCCGCGGCGGACGCGACGCTCGGTCTCGCGCTCCTGCTCCAGGCGCGAGGAGAGCCGCGTCAGCTGCTGCTCGAAGCGGTCCTTGTCGCGCTGCAGCTGCGCGCGCCCCTGCAGGCGCGTCGTCAGCCACGTGCCCAGCATCAGCAGCGGGGATGCCGCCACGAACACGAGCGCCATCGGGTTCCTCATCACGAAGAACAGCACCGCACCCATGATCACGGGCGCGATCATCGCGAGCCACGGGAACATCTGCGGCGCGGGCGGCACGGGCAGGTCGGTGCCCGGCAGCTCCTCGCCGAGGTAGCGGGCCTCGACCCGCGGCGAGCGCACGAACGGGACCTGCCGCCAGGTCGAGGGCGCGACGGTCGCATCTCCGGCCGCGGTGATGCGCACGCGCGTGTCGCCCAGGACGGCGTCGATCTCGCCGTCGGCGGCGGTCAGATAGGTGACCGGTGCGCCGTCGACGAGGATGCCGTTGGCCGAGTTGAGGTCGACGAGCTCGGCCCGTCCCTGCCCCACCTCGAGCCGGGCGTGCCGCTTCGAGACGAGCGGGTCGTCCAGCACGATGTCGCACTGCGGGTCGCGACCGATGATCACGACCGTCCGCTCCAGCGGGATCGTCGTCCCGGCGCCGGGCCCGGACACGATCTCCACCTCGCCGACGCGCTGTCGCGGCTGGTAGCCGGCCGGGACGACCCGGATCGCCGACCCCGCGCCGAGCTGGACGTGGGCGACGGATGCCGCGGCATCCAGCACCTCGCCGGGTCCCTGCGCGATCGTGCCGAACGCTTCCAGGGTGACGTCCTCGCGCGGGTCGCCTCCGCCGCGGGGGTCGACCTCGGCGATGGTGCGGGCGAGGTCGCCGACGGTCGCGTCGGCGTCGGCGTTGATGACGAGATCCTCGGGTTCTCCCCCGGGTCGGACGAGGGTCGTGCGCAGCTTCATCCGTCTTCCTTTCGGCGCGGGGCGTCGTCGCCGGCCTCGCGCTCGAAGCGCGCGGGATCGTCGAGCAGGGCGAGGTCGTCGCGGACGACCAGGCGCGAGGCGACGGCGTGCTCGACGAGGCGCACCCGCCGGTTGGTCGCCGAGCTCGTCACTCCGCCGCGCAGCCCGGGGACCCCCTGACGGTCGAGCTTGTCGCACACGTTGTCGAGCTTGCGGTTGAAGCGGGTGATGCTCCAGCCCAGGCGCTGGGCCGCCGCGGCGGAGCTGGGCAGCTCGCTCATGCCGGTGCCCTCGCGGCGCAGCACGGGCTCGGCGAGGGACAGGATGAGGAGCTTCTGACTGGGCGTGAGGGGAACGGCACCGATCGTCGACTCGCCGTCGGCCACCCGCTCCGGAACCGTCGCACGGAACGCCGGCTGCGCCGTGTGCACCGACAGCTCGTAGGTCGTGGGACCCGCGCTGAACACCACGGTCGTCACGCCGAACACGATCGGCAACCGCGCCCCCGGGGCCAGCTGCGCCTGCACGCGACCCTCCGTGTCGGTGACGGTCGCCGACAGCCGCGAGCCGATGTTGACCAGCCACCACAGTCCGCCGGACTGCTCGATCGAGAGGAAGTGCCGGTGCAGGAAACGGTTGTCGTCGATGGCGAGGTCGCCCTCGCGCCCGATGGTGAACCGCGTTCCGGACGGCACGGTGACGTACTCGCCGGCGAACTCGACGGTGATGTCCGCCCCCGTCACGTCGTCCTCGGGGGCGTCCGCGGGGGGAACGGTGTCGTGGATGTCGGTCATGGGGTGCACTTCCGTGTCTCGGTGCCCGCGGTGCCGTCCTTGCGGACGAGCGTCACCGCGATGCAGGTCGTGCCGCCGGCATCCACCGGCAGGGTCACGCTCGTCTCGGTGACCTTGCGGGTCTCGCCGTCGCCGGCGAGCGTGTACGGATACCAGAGATAGCCGTCGCCGTCCTGCGGCTCGGGATTGGTCCAGGTGAACACGGCGTCGCCGCCCTGCACCGTGCCGGCGAGCGCCTCCACCGGCGGCACGTACCCGCCCAGCGGGTCTTGCGGCGCGGCCGACGTCGTCGGCTCGTCGTCGGCCGGCGGCTGCACCGCGGGCGCCACGAGGCTGGCCCCGACGGCGACTCCCGCGACGACGACCACGGCGGCGGCGATGCCGAGACCGATCCACAGTCCGCGGCGCGTGCGCGGTGCCGGCGCATCGGCGGTGGCATCGGCCGCCTCGGCGGGATCCGCGACGGACGGCGACGCGGCGGCAGCGGCGGCGGCGGGGTCGACGCTGCGGGCCGCCGCGGCCGGGCCGGGTCGGCGGATCGTGGACGAGGTGTCGAGGTCCGCCGCCTGCGGCGCGATGGAGACGGGGCCCCGCAGCAACGTCGGGTCGGCGGTGTCGGTGGGAACGGGCGGCGCCGGGACGACGGCGGGCGCGGCGGCCGCGGTGGCCGCGGTGTCGTCCGTCCGGTCGCGCCGACGCGTCGGGCCGGCGGCCGGGTGGGTCTGCGGCTCGATGCTGACGATGCCGCGGACGCGGGTGAGCTCGCCGTCGACGTCGTCCTCGGCGGCGTCCTCGGGGGCGTCGTCGAGGATGTCGATCGGGGTCACCGAGTGGGCGAGCTCGATCTGCACGCGCTGGAGGGCCCGCGCGAACGCGATCGCCGAGTCGTAGCGGTCGCCGGGGCGCTTGGCCATCGCGCGTTCGAGCACGGCCTGGAGCGACGGCGGGGCGTCGGCGCGCTCCAGACGCGGCACCGGCTGGGACTCGATGCGCTGGATGAGATCGGCGCCGCCGTTGCGGCCGCCCGGCTGCTCGAACGGCGAGCGACCGGCCAGCAGCGTGTAGACGGTGGCGCCCAGGGCGTAGACGTCGGTGGCGACGCCCGAGCCGGGCACGTCGCTGAACGACTCGGGCGGCGACCACGGGATCGACATCCCCGCCGACGACTCCTCCGACTCGGCGGTCGTCGCGATGCCGAAATCGGTGAGGGCCGGACGGTTGTACTCGGTGACGAGGATGTTCGCCGGCTTGATGTCGCGGTGCAGGATGCCGGCGCGATGCGCGGTCTCGACGGCGGCGGCGACCTGCACGCCGACCCGCAGCGCCTCGGCGACCGAGAAGGCCGCGGCCCGCGAGCGCACCTGCAGATTGGGGCGCGAGCAGTACTCCATCACGAGGTACGGACGCCCGTCGTCCGAGACGCCCGCCTGGTAGATGGTGACGATCGCGGGATGCGTCGACAGCAGCGCCATGACGTTCGCCTCGGCGGTGAACTGCTCCGCCGATCCCGACGCCATGCGGTCGGGGAGCATGACCTTCACCGCGACCCGGCGGCGCGGCAGGTGCTGCTCGTAGAGGTAGACGTCGGCGAAGCCGCCGGAGCCGAGCACGTCGACGTAGGTGAACCCGGGCAGCGCGGGCGGCGGTGCCGGAGGACGCTTCGCGGCGCTCACGGGAGGTCCTCGAAGGTCACGGTGACCTCGTCGCCGAGGTCGAGGACGTCTCCCGTGACCACCATGGTCGGCTCGTTGGGGTGCAGTCGCACCGGCTCGTTGCCGCCGCGCAGCAGCACCGTGCCGTTGGTGGTGTCGAGGTCGGTGACGAGGACGTGCTCGCCCTCCGCGCGGATCTCCACGTGACTGCGCGAGATGTCCTGCTCGGGGCTGTCGACGGCCACGAGGGTCGGCAGCTCGGCTGCCGAGGTGCGCGTGGACTTCGGGCGCCGTCCGATCACGACGGGCCGCTCGAGCTCCACGACGCGGCCGGTCGACAGCCGGATGCGGCCCCGCGCGGGGCGGCGGGCCGGGACGCTGTCCGTCGACTCGAACGCGACGCGCTCCGCGCGCATCGCCCGCACATCCGCCACGGCGATCGTCGCGCCGTCGTGGTCGCCGAGCCCGTCGGGCGTGGCCGGTGCGTCCGCTCCGTCCACTGCGCCGGGCCGCGGCGTCGCGGCGGGAGCGGCCGGGTCGGCCGACGGGGCGGGTCCGGGCTCCGCGCCCGGTGCGGCGGCGGCATCCGCGGCATCCGTCTCCGCCTCGACGGGGGCGATCGCCGCCGCCGACACGGGACGGGCGACCGTCTCGCCCCACAGCAGGTCGTACTCGTCCACGGGTGCGGGCTCGGCGTCCTCGGCGGCCGTCGCCTCCGGGATCAGCGTGTCGGCGGAGGTGTCGGCACGCGTCGCCACCCCGGGCTCGGGCGGGGATTCGGGTGCCGCATCGGACTCGGACTCGGACTCGGCGGGAGGCGCGGGCTCGGCCGTCGCCGCCGGCGCGACCGTCTCGGCGGGTTCTGGTGCCGTCCCCGGGGCGGCCGCCGACCGCGCCCCGAACAGTCCCGGCGGCACCGAGTCGATGACGGATGCCGAGGAGGCGGCGGGTGCCGCGGAGATGGCGGGTGCCGAGGAGGCGGCGGATATCGAGGAAATGGCGGATGCCGAGGAGGCGGCAGCAGCGGGCGGCTCCTCAGCATCCGACATCTCCTCAGGATCGGACGGCTCGGCCGCCCCGGCAGCCGGCGCAGCGGATGCAGCGGATGCCGCGGATGCAGCGGATGCCGCGGCGGCGGGGACCGCCGGCTCGACCCGGGTCGGCGACGCGCCCAGCTCCAGCCGGATCTGGTCGGCGCGCACGACGCCGGAACGCAGCGGCACGTCGGCGGACGGCGCGGTCGTGGCCCCGGCCGGCACGATCGTCGCGCGGACCGCTCCGGGCAGGAAGCGCTCCGTCCACGTCGCGACGCCCGTGCCCGACACGGCCTCGACGCCGTCGCCCTCGACGATGATCTCCACGTCACCGCGCACCGCGACGCGCACGCCGCCGGGCTCGGCGATCGCGAGCGCGAACGGCGGGATCGCGGCCAGCGAGGTGCCGAACGCGCCGGTGAGCGCCTCCAGCACCGCCCCGATCCCGCCGGTGCCGAGGCCGCGCCAGATGGTCGCCGCCGTCGCCGCCGACACGACGGGCGACAGCGCCGCCAGGGCGCCGTCGTCGACGGCCACCCACCAGGCGGCCTCGGCGTCGGCCGGCCGGTAGTCGACTCGTGTGCTCGTCATCGCATCCCCCACCATCAGAAGTCACCCCTCGCGTCCGCGCGCGGGCGCGTATCGCCGTCGGCGTCGCCGCGTCGCGCCCCCGCCGGCGCGGTGTCGTACACGTCGTCGTAGCCCGACACCGCGAGCGCGTCGACGACGACGGCCGTGATGTTGTCGCGCCCGCCGTGCACGAGCGCCTCGTGGATGAGGCGGGTGGCCGCGGCATCCGGATCGGACTCGTCGGCGAGGATGTCGCGCAGCCGCTCGGCGGACAGCTCCCCCGACAGCCCGTCGGAGCAGACGAGGATGCGGTCGCCCGGCGCGGCGGGGACCATCCAGTAGTCCGCCTGACCGTCGCTTCCCGCGCCGATCGCTCGGGTGATCTCGTTGCGGCGGCTGTCGGTCGCGGCATCCGCTCCGCTGAGCACGCCCGCGTCGAGGAGCTCCTGGACCACCGAGTGGTCGACGCTGATCTGCTCCAGGACGCCGTTCGCGAAGCGATAGGTGCGTGAGTCGCCCACGTTCACCGTGAGCCAGTAGCCCACCCCGCCGACCTCCGCGACCACCACGCCGGCGAGGGTGGTGCCGGCGGCGCGGCCGTCGCTGGCGATCGCCTCCACCCGGGCGCGGGCACGACGCAGCGCCGTGCGCATCTGATCGATCGCCAGGCTCGCCCCGCCGACCAGGTGCGCGAACTCCGCGACGACGGCGGCACTCGCACGGTCGCCGGCGTCATGACCGCCCATCCCGTCGGCGACCAGGAACAGCGGCGCCTGCGCGAGGAACGCGTCTTCGTTCACGCGGCGGCGCAGCCCCGTGTGGGTCGCCGCGCCCGCGCGCACGACGATGGGCACCGCGGTCACGACGCCACCTCGATCGTCACCTGCCGGTCGCCGAACTCCAGCACGTCGCCGCTGCGCACGCGCGTGCGCTCCCCCGGGACCAGCGGCTGCGCTTCCGCCCCGCCGACCCCGCGGCGCAGCACGACGCCGTTGGTCGAATGCCGGTCGACCACCCAGACGGAACGGTCGTCGGCGGGGACGAGCTCGAAATGGGTCTTGGACAGCGACAGCGTCTCATCGCGCACCGCAGAGACCATCGCTCCCGTCTCGGGGGCGGGATTGCGCCCGAAGAGCGTGCGACCGTACACGGCCTGGCGGGTGCCGTCGTCCCAGACGAGGCGCGCGAACGGCCGCTCGCCCGTGGAGATGCGGGTCTCGTCGAGGTTCTCGATGAGCGGGACGTCGGCCGTCCGCGGGCCGGGCGCCGCCGCGGTGTCGCGGGCGGGCGGCGGGCCGACCGGCGCCGCATCGACCGTCGGCACCGCCGGCGCCGGGGCGGGTGCCGGCTCGTCCAGACGAGAGGGGTCGCTGACGCCGGGGACGAAGGAGATCACGCCGCTCGCGAGCGGTGACGCGGGCGCCGGGGCGGCGGGGCCGGCCGGCGTCCAGCCGTCGAGGTCGGCGGCGTCGCCGGCCGGGAGGATGGGCGCGGGCGGGAGCACCGACGGCGCGAGAGCACCGACGGGAGCCGCCGGCGTCGGCGCGACCGACGCGTCCTCGGAGGGCACGGCCGGGCGGCCGGCGACGTCGGTCATCACCGCTCCCGCGGCACGGTCGTGCCAGCCGCGACGCCACGGCGTCCCGTCGAACAGGGGGGAGAAGTACCCGACCACGATCGCGGCGCCCAGGCCCCAGACGAGGTTGCGCCCGAGCGCTCGGCCGAAGCCGAGGGGCGCGGCATCCGACGTGCCCTCGCGGACGAGGCGCAGACCGAGAGCGCGCATGCCCAGCGAGCCCGCCCCCGCCTGCAGGACCGTGTAGACCACGAACCAGCCCAGCCCGACGGCGTACGCCAGCAGCACGGCGACCGGCAGCGGCAGCCCGCCTCCCGTGCCGAACGAGATGCCGGCGAACACGCCCACGGCGATCAGCAGGACGATCAACCCGATCGCCGCATCGATCAGAAACGCGCCCGCACGACGGCCCAGCCGAGCCGGGCGGTGCACCGATGCCGGATCACTCATCGGAGGACTCCGTTCCACGAGAGGGGCGTCGACGGATGCTGCGCCGCACCCAGGCGCCCACGGACGCGCCGGCACCGGCCACGGTGCGGCGCACGGCCTGCCACGGCGGGCCGCCGTGGCGCAGGGAGCGCAGACTGAGCCGCGCGCGCAGGCGCTGCCACAGCGTGGCGGAACCCCTCATCTCCCCGACGATGTCGTCCACCTCGCGCCAGAACGTCTCGACGTCCTCGGGCGTCGGATCACCCGGTCCGAAGACATCGACATCGGCCCGGGTCGCGAGCGAGGCCACCCGCGGCTGGGCGAAGGCGGCACCGAGCACGTCCGCGCTCTCGGCACGGGTGGCGCCGGCGACGACGGGCGCGCGCAGATCGACGGCGGAGTCGACCAGTTCGTCCCAGCCGCCGGAGATGCGGTCGGCGGTCCGCGCCGCCCCGCGCCGACGCGCCCGCCGGGCGCCCTTGATGACGCCCATCACGATGAAGGGGGCCAGCAGCAGCGCGAGCACCCCGAGGGTGATGCCGCCGTAGAGCAGCACCGGCCCGAGCCAGCTGAGCCCGGCCGCCTGGTCCTCTTCCTGATCGCGGTTCTCCGCGATCGCGGGCGGCAGGTCGGCCGGCTCCTGCGCCGGGGGCGGCGGCTGCAGCACCTGCGGCTTGGGGTTCGCCTTCGGCTTGGTCGACTGGTCGTTCGGCTTGTTGTCCTCGTCCGGCGTCGGGTCGAAGACGACCCAACCGTGGTCCTGGAACGCGATCTCGACCCAGGCGTGGAGGTTGCCGCCGGTCGCGGTGAGCGTGGGACCGTCCTGCGGGTGCTTGTCGTCGGCGTGCCACCCCATCACGACGCGGGCCGGCATGCCGAGCTGCGTGGCCATGAGGGCCATGGCGACCGCGTACTGCTCGTCGTCGCCGACCATCTGCTCGCTGCCGAACAGCGACGTGATGCGGGCGGCGCCATGACCGGAGAGGGAGAGGACCTCGTCGCCGAGGCCGTGGCTGAAGAAGCCCTGCGTGTGCAGGTAGCTCTCGAGGGCCCGCGCCCGCTCGATGGGCGTCTCGGCGCTCGCGGTCGCCTTCGACGCGAGGTCGGCGATCTTCTCGGGGATGCCGCTCTGCTTCGGCATCTTCAGCGACGCGAAGGGGACATCCGCCAAGGCGGCGTCGCTGGGCTGCTCGGGCACGACCGTCTCGATCGTGTAGGCGTCGCCCTTTGCGAGGCCGATCGGGGAGACCGCGGTTCCCGTCGCATCGTTGAAATGGGTCGTGCGGGCGAGCTCGGACGCCCGCGGCCCGTCGAAGGCGAAGTCGCGGACGGCACCGACATCCGGCACCCACACGCCGTCGAGGTCGCCGACCTCCACGCGCACGGTCGCCGGGGTGCCCGTCGCGGTCGGCGACATGTTCGAGCGGATCGGCGTGAACGCGCTGGACGAGCCGGCGCCGTCA
This sequence comes from Microbacterium hominis NBRC 15708, assembly GCF_001592125.1. Taxonomy (GTDB): domain Bacteria; phylum Actinomycetota; class Actinomycetes; order Actinomycetales; family Microbacteriaceae; genus Microbacterium; species Microbacterium hominis. The sequence continues at coordinate 58,025 of NZ_BCWI01000003.1, read as the reverse complement.
TCCGAGACGTTGTACACGATGCCGTCGTACGCATCCATCGTCGCCAGTCGTACCCGGCCGTCCTCGGGCAGCCCGGTGACGGTGAACAGCGTCTTGTCGGCGTCGTCGCGGACGTGGCCGCGGAACGACTGCAGCGGACTGGGGTATTGCGTGACATCGAACGGCGGAACGATGAAGTCGCGCAGGATGTACCGCGGCGGGGTCGCCACGGCGGCCGTCGCGATGCCCGCCGCCGAGGCCACCGCCAGCACGATGCCGCCCGCGACGAGGCGGCGCGTGCGGGAGCTGCGCACCGTGGCGGCGTCGGAGGCACCGGCGGACTCCACCCGGACGGCGGCGCGGTCGTGGTCCCACACCCGCCGCAGGGCGAGCCACACCGTCGCCACGACGGCGAAGAGGATGCCCTGCACGAGCGGCGCCGCGGGCTGCGCGACGCCGAGGAGCACCGTCGTGACGAGCACGGCGAGCGCCGGCAGCAGCGCCCAGGCCGCCTGACGGGCCCGCAGCGCGAGGGAGCCCGTGAGCACGGCGCCGACGAGCGTGAGGATGAACGGCACGACGAGGTGGCCGTCGCCCGCCGCGACGGGCGGGACCGTGGTCAGCAGCTGCTTCCACGAGGTGACGGCGCCGAGGGCGAGCTGCTGCAGGGTGTCCAGCGTCGGCACGACGCCCAGCAGCGCGGTGTGCGGCAGCGCGAGCGCCCCGCCGAACACGAGGTAGGCGCCGACCGTGCCGCCCGCGAGGCTCAGGATGCCCCAGCGCCACCGCGCTCCGACCACTGCGAGGGCGAGACCGAGCGCGAGGCCGCCGATCCCGGCGACGAGGTACTGCGGCGAATCGAACGTCGGGGCGAACCCGATGACCGACACGATGAGCAGGAGGGCGGCGGCGACGACATCCAGCGCGACGCGGCGCGGCTCCCGCGTCTCCGGCACCCGCGACGACGCGGGACGCGGGCGCAGACGCGGCATCCGGGCCCGGGCGCTCACGACAGCACCTTCCGGACGGCGCGCGGCAGCTGGTCGAGTGCTCCGATCGTGACGACGTCGGCCTCTCCGATGCGCTGGAGGGCGGGCGCGTCGACGCGGACGTCCGCGACGACGGCGAGGGCGCGCACGCCCTGCGGCAGACGGGAGCAGGCCAGACGCAGCTCGGCGGCGTCGGTGCGGGCGCCCGTCACGAGCACGACGACCGCGGCATCCGGGGCGTGCGCGGCGATGCTGCCGGCGAGGGCGACCGTGCCGCCCAGCCGGGGCCGCGACGCGCCCAGCATCGACAGCTCGTCGAGGAAGCGCCGCGCCGTGACGGAGCGCACCGGGCCGTGCTGCGTGCGGACGTCGAGGATGCGGGAGTCGCGCAGGGCGCGCAGCCCCACCGAGCCGGCGACCGAGATGGCGAGCTCGAACTCCTCGGCCTCGCGATACTCGTCGGGAAGGGTCGAGAGCCCGACGACGAAGTGCGAGCGCCGCGTCTCCTCGTACTGGCGGACCATCACCTCGCCAACGCGCGCGGTCGACTTCCAGTGCACGTGCCGCAGGTCGTCGCCCGGCTGGTACTCCCGCAGCGCGTGGAAGGAGACGTCGTCGCGGGACAGGTGCTGCACCGGCAGGCCCTCGAGGTCGCGCAGGTGCCCGAGCGAGAGGCCGTCGAGCGTCGTCGTGCGCGGGTGGACGTAGAGGTCGACGGCCTGGCGGCGGTCGTGGGCACGCTCGAACAGCCCCAGCGGATCGCCGCGGCGCACGCTCACCGGGCCGACCGACAGGACGCCACGTGCCGTCGTCGGGATGGCGAAGACCTCTTCGTGCTCCTCGCCGGGAACGAGCCGCGGCACCTGGAAGACGCCCCGGCCGGCGCCGACGGGCAGGATCACTTCCGAGGGCAGGAGGGTGCGCGAGGTGCGGTTGGCCAGCATGAGGCCGCCGACGGCGCGCTCGCCGACGACGACGTGGGTGCGCGTCAGATCCAGCCCGATCTCGTACGTGGTCCGCCCGAAGAGGAACCCGAGGCTGACCACCAGCGTGGTCGTGACCACGCCCGCGACGACGAGGAACTCGCGCCAGCCGTACGCGAAGGCGAGCCACCAGACGAGCACCGCCGTCGCGATCAGCACCCAGCCGAGCGGCTGCACGACGTCGGCGACCGTGCGCAGCGCACGTGTCGTGCGCCGCCGCACCACCTCGATCCGCTCCCGGCGGCGCTCCGCCGCCGTCGCCTCGCGCGGGGCGACCAGAGGCGCCTCGTCGTCGCCGGCGACGTCCTCGGATGCCGGAGCGGGTGTCGGCGTCCCACTCGCGGGTACGCCGGAGTCGCCGCCCCGCCGGCGCGCACGACGCGACGGGGTCAGGGTGTCCGGCGCCGACGACATCAGCTCGCGGCCCGTGCCAGGGGTGCCTCGACCGCGCCGACGGCGCGCTGCACGACGCTCTCGGCGCTCGTGCCGGAGAACTCCGCTTCGGGGTCGAGCACGAGCCGGTGCGCCCAGACGGGCACCGCGAGCGTCTTCACGTCGTCGGGCACGACGAAGTGGCGGCCCTGCGAGGCGGCGTAGACCTTCGCGACGCGGATCATCGAGATCGCCCCGCGCACCGAGACGCCCAGGCGCGTCGACTCCGATGCGCGCGTGTGCTCCACGAGCTGCGCGGCGTAGCGGGCGACGACCGGGTCGACGTGCACCGTCGCGGCGAGGTCGGCCATGTCGGCGACGGCGCTCGTCGTGATGATGGCGCTGAGGGATGCCGAGGGGTTGCGGTCGACCGCCCCGGCGAGGATCCGCTCGGTGACGGCGAGCGTCGGGTAGCCGATGGAGGTCTTCAGCATGAAGCGGTCCAGCTGCGCCTCCGGCAGCTTGTACGTGCCCGACTGCTCGATGGGGTTCTGCGTCGCGATGACCAGGAACGGGCGGCCGACCTCGTGGGCCACGCCGTCGACCGTCACCCGGGACTCCTCCATCACCTCCAGGAGCGCGGACTGCGTCTTCGGGGAGGCGCGGTTGATCTCGTCCGCCAGCACGATCGAGGAGAACACCGGGCCGCGGTGGAACTCGAAGCGGTGGTTCTGCTGGTCGTAGATCGTGACGCCCGTGACGTCGGAGGGCAGCAGGTCGGGCGTGAACTGGATGCGGGTGCTCGTGCCCTGGACGGAGGCGGCGATGGCCTTCGCGAGGCTCGTCTTGCCGGTGCCCGGCGCATCCTCCAGCAGCACGTGGCCCTCCGCGAGCATGGCGGACAGCACCAGGCCCACCACTTCGCGCTTTCCGAGCAGCGCCTGATCGACGTTGTCGACCAGCCGCGTGAAGGTGTCGCGGAACCACGCCGCCTGTTCGGGGGTCATGCTCATTCGTTCGTTCCTTGCTGTGCGAGTTCGTTCGTGGACGTCAGTTCCGTGGCCACCAGGACGTCTCCGTGTCGACGGAGCCACCCCAGCCGAGGATGTCGACCCACACGTCGTAGCCGTCGGCGCCGAGGAAGCACTCCAGCTGCTTCGAGCCGTTGGCGGGCAGGTCGAAGGGACCCTGCCACGTGTTGATCGGACCGTTGCCGCCGCTGCGGTAGCAGTTGATCTTGTAGCTGCCGGCCGGGAAGTTCTGGGTGTTGACGACGAACTTGTAGCAGCCGTTGACACACCCGTTGTTGACGAAGTCGCCGCGCGTGACCCACACCCGCGGTTTCGGCGGATCGGCGGTGCGCGCCGAGTCCGAGGCCGTCGTCGTCTGGCCCGCCGCGCTCGTGCGCACCTCGATGCTGTGCGTCTCGGCATAGCCGTAGCCCCGGGTCAGCGATCCGTTCGCGTCACGGCTGACGAGCCCGCCGTCGATGTACACCTCGGTCGAGATGTCGCGCCCGTTGCGGCCCGGCGACGACCAGGAGTAGGTGATGTTCGTGCCGGATGCCGACGCCCGCGCCGACGGGTTGCCGATCGGACCGTAGGGGGCGACGGCGTTGGACTCGTTCGACGCGCCGCTCGCGAAGGAACTTCCGTCGACGGTCGACACGGCGCGCACGCGGATCTTGTAGGTGCCGTTGTTGGCCACCTGCGACCCGCTGATCGTGCCGGAGCCGTTGGTGCCGCCCGACGCCCAGGAGCCGCTCCACCCGCCGTTGTTGACCGAGTACTCGTAGCGGATCTCGTTCGCGGCCGCACCGTTGCCCGACCCGGCCGTCCACGTGACGCCGACCGCGTTGTTGCCCTCGCTCGCCGCGACACCGGTCGGCGCCGCCGGAGCCGTCACACCGCGACGCGGCGCCGACTGCGGGCTGCGCTCGCCCCAGCCCGCCTTGTTCTGCGCGCGCACGTCGAAGGTGTAGTCCGTCGTCGAGGTGTCGACGACGACGGCCTGACTGGTCTGGCTGCCCGAGACGGGGACGGTCTTCACGACCGATCCCCCCCGCAGCACGCGCAGCTCGTACGCCGAGATCGTGTCGCCGTTGTTGGCGGGGGCGCTCCAGTCGACACGGATCTGGGCCTGTGAGCCCACCGGGTCGAGCAGCGTCGTCGTGGGCGCGTTCGGCGCCGCCGGCGGCGCGGCCGGCACCATCGAGGCCGACCAGGCACTGAACTCGCTCGGCTCCGGCGCGCGGTTGTGCGCCCGGACGCGCACCTGGTACGACGAGCCGTTCTCGAGGCCGTCCCACACGATCGTGGTGCCGGTGACGCCGGTCTTCTGCACGATGCCCGACGGCGGCGCGGGCGAGATCTCGAGCGTGTACGACTCCACCGGAGAGCCCTCGGTGCGCGGCGCCACCCACGAGACGGTGAGGCTGCGGTCGCCGAACTTCAGCGTCGGCGGCGCGGGCGTGTCGGGGCGGACGTCGGGACGGGCGGTCTCCGACGGCATCGACGGGTCGGACGTGCCGACCTTGTTGCTCGCGGTGACCACGAAGTTGTACTCGACGTTGTTGGTGAGCCCGTCGAGGGTGCACGTCGTCGACGCGCACTGCTTCATGTAGTTGTTCGCCGTCGAGGTGACCGTGTACCCCGTGATCGGCGAGCCGTTGTCGGTCGGCGGCGTCCAGGAGAGCACGACGGTGCGACTCTGGATGCTCGACACGACGGGCCGGCCGGGAGCGTCCGGCTTGCCCTGCACCGTGATGCGGATGCGTCCCTCGACGGCGCGGTCGGGGTCCCCCGTGGCATCCATCACGCGGTAGCGCGCGACCACGACGCCCACGAAGGCCTTGTCGCTCGTGACCTCGACGCGGTCGCCGCGGACTGCGACCTGCGCCTGGCCGGTCTCGAGCGTGGCGCTCTCGACCTTCAGCGGGGTCTCCGGGAACGGGTTGACATCGTTGTCGAGGACGGCGACGGACTCGGTGGAGCCCTGGTTCGACTGGGCGATGACGTCGTCGTTGGCGCTGGCCAGCGGCCGTGTGGACGCCGTCACGGTGATCGAGATCGTCGCTTCCGCCGGCGGCGTCGTGCCGTCGTCCGCGGTGACGGTGAGATCGGCCCGCGTGCCCTTCTTCGTCGACGCGGATGCCGACACCTTGAGCTGGGTGCCGTCGACCGCGGCGGTGAGCCCGTCGGGGGTCGACCCCTTGATGCGGAACGTGAGCTTGCCCTGGTCGCCCGGATCGGGGTCGCTCGCCAGCGCCGCGAGGTCGAGCACCGTGGCGTCTTCTCCGGGCGAGACGTTCATCGACGCGCCGAGCATCGTGGGCGACTGGTTGTCGGGCGGGAGCACCGTGATCGGGATGGTCAGCGTCGCCTTGCGGCCGGTCGGATCGTCGGGGCCGTCGCCGTCGGTGACCTCGAAGGTCAGCGCATCGGAGCCGAAGTACCGGTCGGCCGACGTGTACACGAGGGTCTGCTGATCCTTGATCAGGTTCGCGCCGTTCGCGTGCACGGCCGTGACCTTGGCGGCCTCGGTGATGACGACGCCCTTGCCGCCGGCGGCGCGGACGTACTGCGAGAGAGGCAGCTCGATGGTCTCGCCGCTCTTCACCTCGACGGGCTTCGTCGAGATCAGGCTGGGCGGCAGCTCCGACAGCGCGGGCACCCGGATGAACGCGGAGTCGGTGAGGCCGTCCGGGTCGGTCACGGTGTAGGTGATCAGCTGACGCTGGTCGCCGACCTCGACCCGCACGGAGCCGTCCGCGCCGACGCGGGCGGTCTCGCCGCCGACGCCGAGCGTGACGGTCAGGTCGGCCTTCGTGCCGTCGGGGTCGTCGTCGTTCTCGAGCACCGCGATCTCGGCGGTCGTGCCGTCCTTGACGTCCTCCGCCCGCACGCGATCGTCTCGCGCGATGGGTCGCTCCAGCGGCACCTCCGGGTCGACGGTGATCTGCACGCTCGTGCTCGCCCGCGCGCCGCGCGCGTCGGTGATCGCGTACTGCAGCGAGGTGTTCATCTGCTCTTCGGGAGCGGTGATCAGCAGGTACTTCCCGCTGATGCGCGCCTTCAGGCCGGCGACGTCGGGAAGCGTGATCGGGTCGTCCTCGGCGAAGCCGAACTCGTCGCCGTCGGGGTCGGAGTCGTTGGCCAGCACCGGCACGGCGACCTCTCGGCCGGGCCGGATCACGACGGCGTCGCGCACGGCGTAGGGCGCCTGGTTGACCGACGCCGCCGGGGCGATGCCCACCTGGATGGTCGCGGTCGCGTCCTTGCCCAGGCTGTCGCGCACGCGGTACGAGAAGGTGTCGACGCCGACCGCGTCGCCGAACGCCTCGTACGTGAACGAGTTGGCCCCCGTCTCGGCGATGCGCCCCTTCTTGGGCGCTTCTGCGATGCCGATCAGCTCGACGGAGTCGCCGTCCTGGTCGATGCCGTCCAGCGGCACCGGGATCGTCACCGTGGCCCCGCTCAACGTGCGCGCGGTGATGTCGTGCGGCTTCGGAGCGGAGTTCGCCTCGTCGTTGCGGGGCAGGATCTGGATCGTGACGTAGCCGGCGTCGCGCTGGCCCGACGAGTCGACCGCCTCGTACGTCACATAGACGGTCTTGGGCGTGTCCCCGGCACGGAAGCGCACCTTGTCCTCCGAGACGAACGCCGCGCCGTCGGCGGGGTCGACCAGCGGGGCGACGAGATCGGGAGCGACGTGGATGGTGTCGCCGTTGGGGTGGTAGTCGTTCGCGAGCACCGGGATGGTGACGGTGTCGCCGACGCGCACGACGGCCTGGTCGTCGTTCGCGACCGGCGGGCGCAGCTTGGCGGGCGGCGGCACGGGGATCACGACGATCTCGCCGGTGGCCGACCGCGACCCGTTCGAGATCGTGTAGCCCACCCGCACCTGCTTGTTGAGCGAGCCGACGTCGCTGATGCGCACCGTCTCGTGGCCGAGGACGGCCGCCGCGACGCCGGAGCCCGGCTCGGACGTGACCGACTGCACCACGAGGATGCCGCCGCCCGGGTCGGTGTCGTTGGACAGCACGTTCACGAGCACGTCGCCGCCGACCGGCAGCAGCGCGATGTCGCGCACCGCGACGGGCGGGAGATCCTCGTTGGATGCCGGGAGCACATCGACGCGGACGAGGCCCGGAACGGAGTTCGGGCCCGCCGACACGAGGTACTGCGGGTAGTAGGTCCCCGGGCTGGCCGCGGTGAACGTGAAGGTCTTGTTCGCGAAGTCCGGAACGATCGTCGCCCCCGGCACCTCGTCGACGCGGGTGAGGCGCAGCGGCTCGCTGCCCGAGCTGGTGTCGTTCGTGAGGGGGGAGACGGTGACGGTGCGGCCCGCGCGGGTGACGACGTGATCGGAGTTCGTCACCGGCAGCGTGGTGCCGAGCGGCCGGATGTCGTAGCGGGAGATGCCCGGACCGTCGGCGGAGCCGTCCGAGACCAGTATCGGCACGTCCTTCCGACCCTGGGTGCCGCCGATCGCGCGGTACGTGATCTGGCCGTCGGGGGTGAAGTCCGCCTCGTCGCCGCCGTCGGCCGCGACGTCCTTGAGGAAGATGTCGTCCCCGTCCGGGTCGATCCAGTCCGAGAGCACGTTGTACGACGCGGTGCCCCCCGACTCGACCGTGATGGGCGTGGTGCGCTTCTGCACGGGGGCGGAGTTGACGTCGAAGGGGTGCACGGTCACCGTGACGGTCGCCGATGCCTCGCCTCCGCGCCCGTCGTCGACCGTGTAGCGGAAGCTCGTCGATCCGGTGGCGTCCTCCGGCGTCGTGAACTGCAGGGCCGCGCCGTTGTTGATCGGCTCGACGCTGCCGAAGCCGGGCGTCGACGACGCGGCGGCCACGAGCACGTCGCCGTCGGCGTCGGTGTCGTTGTCGAGTACGGGCAGCACGGTCGTGCGGCCCGGCCGCACGCCGTACTCGTCGTCCTGCGCCACCGGGGGCGTGTTCTGGTCGGTGCGCTCCGGGAGGGTGGTCTGCACCGTCTCCTCGGTGGTCTCCTCCTCATCGTCGCCCTCACCCTCGGGCGGCGTGATGTCCTGCCAGTTGTCGACGCGCTGCATCGAGTCCGACGCCATCCACGCCGCCCCGCCGAACACGTCGTTGAGGACGACGACATCGCGGTTGACGCGGAAGCGGAGCACGCTCGTGGGCTCGATGCCCGGCACGTCCTGGACGACGTCGTCGGCCTCGCCGGGGCAGTCGCGGACGAAGCGTCCGCTGCCCGACCAGGCGCCGTACGCGCACCCCGCGACGTAGACGGGCTCGGCGGGTGCGCCCTCGGCGCTCCCGGCATCCACGGTCTCCGGGTCACCGCCGCCGATCGGGACCCGCACGAGAGCCGTCGGCGTCGCGAGGGTCACGGCGCTCGCAGTTCCCGACGGCTGCTGGAGGACGGCGCCGCGGGGCACCTGCACGCGGGAGCCGTCGCCGCCGTAGAGGGTGTCGGTGTCGTGATCGAGCACGTACGGCGTGGTGCCGACGACGGTCAGCGACAGCGTGTGGTCGGCGGAGACGCCGTCCAAGTCGCGCGACGACTTCTGCACGGTGGTGCTGTCGTCGCCCGGGCCGTAGGAGCGCAGCACCGCGTCGGCGGCCGACGCCGCGTACACCGTCCCGTCGACGCCGACGGCGACCTTCGCGTTCTTGCCCTCGTCCGCCACCGGTTCGGTGCCCTCGGCCCCGATCCCGCTGATGGCCGTGAAGGGGCTGGTCCAGAGCGCACCGGTCGGCTCGAGCACCGCGACCGTGTCGGCACCCATCGCGACGGCGGCGCCCGGCTTCAGCTCGGCGGAGTCGGACAGGATCACCCGTGCCGGATCGATCGCGGCCATCGAGGATGCCGTCGAGTCGACGACCAGCACCCGGGTGCCGCTCTGCAGCAGGTCGTAGTCGGCGGTGCCGTTGCGCAGGCCGCCGTCGAGGACGCGCGAGGAGTGGTTGAAGTGGCCGATGAGCAGGCTCGACTGCTTGGTGACCCACACACCGCCGTCGTTGAGGTCGACCTCCGTGGTCGGCTTTCCCTCGTACGAGACGGCGAAGAAGCCCACCACCAGGGCGGCCGCCGTCACGGCAGCGGTCGAAATCAGCGTGCGCGGACGCGCGCGAAGCCACGCAAAGGACTTCATTGTGGGCTCGGCTCCCCTCCGGGCTCGTTGTTTGCGTGGCGTCGGGACCTGTTGCTGAAGCAGGCGCACACGTCGTGCAGACCCGGATAGCCTACGTCACAGAATTCACGGCGGTGCACCCTTGCGCATGGGGAGAACTACCCACTATTGGCTCGTCATCCTCCGACGTACGTCGCGAGATGACGGGCGGTCAGCGTCTCGCGCTGCGCGACGAGCGCGGCCGGCGTCCCCTCGAAGACCACCCGTCCCCCGTCGCGGCCCGCCCCGGGGCCGACGTCGATGATCCAGTCGGCGTGCGCCATGACGGCCTGGTGATGCTCGATCGCGATCACCGAGTTTCCGGCATCCACCAGCCGGTCGAGCAGCGCCAGCAGGTTGTCGACGTCGGCCAGATGCAGCCCGGTCGTGGGCTCGTCGAGCACGTAGACCGCGCCCGGCTTCGCCATGGCGATCGCGAGCTTGAGGCGTTGGCGTTCCCCGCCGGAGAGCGACGCGAGCGACTGGCCGAGGGTGATGTAGCCCAGGCCCACGTCGATCATGCGGACGAGCACCGCGTGCGCCGGCCCCTTCCCCACGAACGGGGCCGCCTCGTCGACCGGCATGGCGAGCACCTCGGCGATGGTGCGCCCCTGCCAGCGGTACTCCAGCACCGTGTCGCTGAAGCCGCTGCCCTCGCACAGCTCGCACCGCGTCTCGACGCTCTGGGTGAAACCGAGGTTCGTGATGATGACCCCGAGCCCCCGGCACGCGGGGCACGCCCCCTCCGAGTTCGCGCTGAACAGTCCGGGCTTCACGCCGTTGGCCTTCGCGAAGGCGGCGCGGATGGCGTCGAGCACCCCGGTGTAGGTCGCCGGGCTCGACCGGCGGGAGCCCTTGATGGGCGTCTGGTCCACGACGACCACGCCCTCGAAGGCGGGCAGGCTCCCGTGGATCAGGGAGGATTTGCCCGAACCCGCGACGCCGGTGACGACGGTGAGGATGCCGAGGGGCACGTCGACGTCGACGCCCTGGAGGTTGTGCAGGCGCGCACCGCGGATCGGCAGCGCGCCCCGGGCGCCGCGCGTCTCGGGCTTCAGCCGGGCGCGATGGTCGATGTGCCGGCCTGTGACGGTGCCGGACGCGCGCAGTCCGGCGACGTCGCCTTCGTACGTGATGCGCCCGCCGGCGCGCCCCGCGCCGGGTCCGAGGTCGACGACGTGGTCGGCGATCGCGATGACCTCCGGCTTGTGCTCGACGACCAGCACGGTGTTGCCCTTGTCGCGCAGCAGGAGCAGGAGGTCGTTCATGCGCTGGATGTCGTGCGGGTGCAGACCCGTCGTGGGCTCGTCGAACACGTACGTGACGTCGGTGAGGCTCGAGCCCAGATGGCGGATCATCTTGGTGCGCTGGGCCTCGCCGCCGGAGAGCGTGCCGCTGGCGCGATCGAGGTACAGGTAGCCCAGCCCGATCGCCACGAACGAGTCCAGCGTCTGGCGCAGCCCCGTCACCAGCGGCGCGACCGACGGGTCGTCGATCGTCGCCACCCAGGCCGCGAGCTCGGTGATCTGCATCGCCGCGGCATCCGCGATGCTGACGTCCGCGATCTTCGACGATCGCGCCGCGTGGTTGAGTCGCGTCCCGCTGCATGCCGCGCACGGCATGAACTTCACCGCACGGTCGACGAAGGCCCGGACGTGGGGCTGCAGGCCCTCCCGGTCCTTCTGCAGCATCGACTTCGTGATGCGCGGGACGAGTCCCTCGTAGGTCATGTTGATGCCCGCGATCTTCACCTTCGTCTGCTCCCGGTGCAGCAGCACGTGCAGCTCGTCGTCGGTGAAGTCCGCGATGGGCTTGTCGGGGTCGAAGAACCCGGACTCGCTGTAGCCCTTCACCATCCAGCCGTCGGGCGTGTAGCCGGGAACCCGGATGGCGCCCGCGCGCAGCGACAGCGAGCGGTCCAGCAGCTCGTCGATGTCGATGTCGCTCACCTGCCCCAGCCCCTCGCACGCGGGGCACATGCCGCCGGTGACCTCGAACGAGCGGCGCTCGGTCTTGCCGTCGTCGGCGCCGACGGCGATCGTGATCGCCCCCGACCCCGAGACCGACGGCACGTTGAACGAGAAGGCCTGCGGCGAACCGACGTGCGGCCGGCCGATGCGGCTGAAGAGCACCCGCAGCATGGCGTGGACGTCGGTCGCGGTGCCGACCGTCGAGCGCGCGTTGGCGCCCATCCGCTCCTGATCGACCACGATGGCCGGGCTCACGTTCTCGAGCGCGTCGACGTCGGGGCGACTCAGCTGTCCCATGAACTGCTGCACGAACGTGGGATAGGTCTCGTTGATCAGCCGCTGCGATTCCGCCGCGATCGTTCCGAACACGAGGCTGGACTTGCCGGAGCCGCTGACGCCGGTGAAGACCGTCAGCCTCCGCTTCGGGATCTCGACGTCGATGCCCTGGAGGTTGTTCTCGCGCGCCCCGACGACGCGGATGCGTCCGTGCGAGTCGGCGACGTGCTCGGATGCGGGTGCCATGGCGTCAGTCTGCCGCGTGGGTGCGACACGGCGCACCCCTTCCGGCGACCACCTCCCGTCGATCAGGGTGCGCGGTGGCACCCGTGAAGGTGGTCGTCGACCATCCCCGCCGACTGCATCAGCGCGTACATCGTGGTGGAGCCGACGAAACGGAACCCCGCCGTGCGCAGCGCGGCGGACAGCGCATCGGATGCCGGGGTCACCGCCGGCACGTCCGCGAAGACGCGCGGCCGCTCCGCCTCGGCCCTCGCGTCGGGCGCGAACGACCACATCAGCGCGTCGAGCTCACCGGGACGCATGTCGCGGACGAGCCGCGCGTTGCCGATCGTCGCGAGGATCTTCGCGCGGTTGCGGACGATCCCGGCATCCGCCATCAGCCTGTCGACGTCACCGTCGTCGAAGCCCGCGACGACCTCGGGGTCGAAGCCGGCGAACGCCTCGCGGAAACCGGGACGCTTGCGGAGGATCGTGATCCACGACAGTCCCGCCTGGAAGCCCTCGAGGCTCAGCTTCTCGAAGAGCGCGCGGTCGCCGTGCAGCGGCCGGCCCCACTCCTCGTCGTGGTAGCGACGGTACTCCGGGTCGTCACCGACCCAGCCGCACCGCGAGACGCCGTCGGGGCCCACACGCAGATCACTCACTCCGTCAGGCTAGCCGCGGGCGCCGACACCGCGCGGCCGCGTCGCGCCGTCGGGAGCCCCGGCATGACCGGGGTGTCGGGGACGGGCGCCGAGGTCCGGGTCCCGAACTCCTCCAACTCGCTGCGGTCGCGGGGCAGGGACGCCCGGACGCGGCCCGCACCCCCGCGCGTGGAGGAGTCCGGCACACGCGCGGGGTCGGCCGGCCCGCCACTCACCCAACCACCACCGAGCCGCTACCCCGTGACCGAACCGTCACACAATGGCCCGGCCGTGCCGTAGCGGCTCGCGCGAATCGTGTCGGCTCGCGGGGCGTGGCGGCGCTACTTCTTCTTCAGGGTCTTCTCTGAGACGGGGGCGGCCCCCGAGGCGGCGAGGTCGGCGTAGTAGGTGCGGGCCTCCTCCTGCCGCTCCCGCTCGGCGCCCGAGGCGATCGGCGCACGCACGTGCTCGGGCTCGAACCCGAACGCGTCGACGAGGTCCTGCGCGTGCGGGCGCAGGCGCAGGAGCAGCCGGTCGATGTACTTCGACACGGAGGCCGCGCGCTGCGCCGACAGGCGCCCGTTGATCAGGTACCAGGCGAGGTGCTTCTCGATCAGGTGCAGGCCGAACAGGTCGCGCAGCCACGTGAGCACCTGAGCCGTGCCGGCATCCGAGACGCCGGCGATGCCGTCGCTGAACGCCTCCCACTGCAGCAGCTCGCCGTGGGCGCGCGCAGCCTCGATGAGCTCGGCCTGGTTGGCGTTGAAGATCGCCGCCGCCTCGGCCGGCGAGGCCTTGGATGCCGGGCGCAGCCGACCCGCGATGTCTTCGATCATCTGCTGTACGCGTCCGGCCAGCAACTCGTGCTGCTGCTCGGCCCGCAGGCCGAGCTCGACGGACCGCGCCGTCGAGCCCAGGTCCGTCACCGCCTGGCCGAGCTGGCGCAGCCCCGCGCCGTGGAACACCTTGCCGGCCGTCTGCCTGGCGGCGAAGGAGGCGAGCTTGGCGGCATCCGCGCCCCGGAACTGCTTCGCGAAGTCGCTGAGCAGCCGCTTGCCGACGAGCTGGAGGAGCACGTTGTTGTCGCCCTCGAAGGTGACGTAGACGTCGAGGTCGTGGTGCAGCCCCACCAGACGGTTGTCGGCCATGAAGCCCGAGCCGCCGCACGCCTCGCGGCACTCCTGGATCGTGTCGAGCGCGTTCCACGTCGACAGCGGCTTGAGGGCCGCCGCGAGCGTCTCGAGGTTCTCGCGCTCCTCGGGGGTGTCGGTGCGGCCGCTGAAGACGCCGTCGAAGGTGCGCAGCAGCTCGTCGTTGGAGAAGAATTGCGCGTACACCTGCGCCAACCGCGGCAGCAGACGCCGCTGGTGCTTGCCGTAGTTGAGCAGCACGACCTCGTCGCTGCCGGAGCCCGAGTCGAACTGGCGGCGCTGGCCCGCGTAGGTGATCGCGATGTTCAGGGCGAGGGCCGTCGCCGTGGTCGCGGCGCCGTCGAGCGAGACGCGCCCCTGCACCAGCGCGCCGAGCATCGTGAAGAAGCGGCGGCCGGGGCTCGGGATCTCCGAGGTGTAGGTGCCGTCGGCGGCGACGTCGCCGTAGCGGTTGAGGAGGTTGAAGCGCGGGACGCGCACGTGGTCGAAGGCGAGCCGGCCGTTGTCGATGCCATTGAGGCCGCCCTTCACGCCGTCGTCCTCGCTCTGCACGCCCGGGAGCATCTCGCCGTTCTCGTCGCGGATGGGGACGAAGAAGCAGTGCACGCCGTAGTTGACCCCGCCGGTGATGAGCTGGGCGAACACCGTGGCGGCGCGACCGTGGAGCGCGGCGTTGCCGAGGTAGTCCTTCCATGCGCCGCGGAACGGCGTATGGATGACGAACTCCTCGGTCTCGGGGTCGTAGGTGGCGGTCGTGCCGATGGCCGCGACATCGGAGCCGTGGCCGATCTCGGTCATGGCGAAGGCGCCGGGGAGCTCGAGGTCGATGACGTCGCGCAGCCACGCGTCGTGGTGCTTCTCGGTGCCGAGCTGGTAGATGGCGGAGCCGAACAGACCCCACTGCACGCCCGACTTGATCTGCAGCGACGGGTCGGCGAGGACGAGCTCCATGAAGCCGGCGAGGTTGGCGCCGTTGTCCTCGAGGCCGCCGTACTTCTTCGGGAACGCGCGGCGCGACCCGTTGTTCTCGACGAGCACGCGCAGCTGCCCGAGGACGCGCTCGCGGTGGTCGGCCACCGACAGCCCCTCGATCTTCCACATCGCGGGGTCCTTGATCATCTCGCGCGCCTCGCGCCGCGTGTCGGCCCAGGTGCCGAGCAGCAGATCGGTGACGGTGTCGACGTGGATGCGGGCCTCGTGCGCCTCGGCCGCGGTGTGCGCGGCGGTGGGGGCTCCCCCCGCGGGAGTGCGCGTGTTCGTGGCGGGCTTCTTCGGACGGACGGCGGCGTCGGTCATCGGCGTACCTTTCGACAGCGGACAGCAGAACTCAGTCTCGACGGTAGGAGGGCTACAACACCGCCGCAAACCCGTTGCGGGCTCTCCACAACGCTCGCGACCGTCGCGGCATCCAGACCTGTATGGAACCCACACCCACGCTTCGTGAGACTGAGTCTCACTGGCATGCGGGGTGCGCCGCCACGGAATCGGAGCACCAAAACAGAATCGGATGCCGCGCGCCGCGGCATCCGATTCTGTCGCCCTCCCCCGATCAGGCGAGACGGCCCCGCGCGGTCAGAGATCGACGCCGTGGCCGAAGCGGAACAGCGGGTCGATCGTGTCGAACGGGACGTCGGGACGCGAGGCCTCCACCGCGGCCATCGACCGCGGCAGGTCGAAGGGGAGCCGTCCGCGGGCGACGGCCCGACCCGAGAGCACGTCGAGCAGCGCGGCGGAGCTCGCACCCCAGTTGCCCGTCACCGTCACGCCCAGCTCGACCAGCGGCGTGAGGATCGCGGGACGGTCGAGGAACACGTCGACGACGGTCGGCACGGCAGCCGCTACCTCGGCGACGTGGGCGACGACCTCGTCCGGGAAGTCGAGCGACCCGGCGTGGAAGAAGTTCTCGAACATCGAGCCGCGCTGCTCGTACGGCGCCTGCAGGCGCAGCACGGCGACGTCGGCCTCGCCCGGTGTCGCGACGACCTGCCCGTACTGCGCGGCGAGGTCGGCGTCGATCCCCTCGACGTAGAGCTTCGGCTCGGGCCCGAACGGCACCGCGTCGGTCGCGGCGAGCACCGTGATCGCCGCGCGCTGAGCGGCGTCGCCCGCCGCCCGGAAGTCCGGGGAGCCCACGATGCGATCCGCGGCGTCGACATCGACGTACGGATCGTCGAACAGGCCGAGCAGGAACTTCTCCCGCAGCAGGCGCCGGGCCGAGACGTCGAGACGGTCCTCGGC
Source organism: Microbacterium hominis NBRC 15708 (assembly GCF_001592125.1). Taxonomy (GTDB): domain Bacteria; phylum Actinomycetota; class Actinomycetes; order Actinomycetales; family Microbacteriaceae; genus Microbacterium; species Microbacterium hominis. Next base: position 42,043 of record NZ_BCWI01000003.1, on the reverse strand, counting down.
GACGACCCCGTCGGCCACCAGCTGCAGCAGGATCTCGGTGCAGCGCTCCCCGCCGAACTGGTCGGCGCCCGCATCGAGCGTCTTCGCCATGCGCTCCGCCGGGGTCAGGTGCTCGACGCCCCAGGCGCGGGCCGGGAACGGCGTTCCCATGATCTCGCTGTCGGTGAGCAGACCCCAGTCCGTGCAGACGATGCCGTCGAACCCGAACCGCTCCCGCAGCAGACCCGTGAGCACGCTCTTGTTGAACCCGAAGCCGACCTCCTCGTACTGCGTGCCGACCGGCATCCCGTAGTAGGGCATGACCTGGCGCACGCCGGCCGCGAACGCCGCCTCGAACGGCTTCAGGTGCAGCTCGAACGCGTCGCCGGGATACACCTGCTCACGGCCGTAGGCGAAGTGCGGATCCTCCCCGTCCTTCTGCGGCCCGCCGCCCGGGAAGTGCTTGACCATCGTGGACACCGACCCCGCCCCGACGCTGTCGCCCTGGAATCCGCGGATGTACGCGGCGCCCAGCCGCGCCGACAGCTCGGCATCCTCTCCGAAGGTCTGCAGCTGACGCGCCCAGCGCGGCTCGGTCGCGAGGTCGACCTGCGGATGCAGGGCGACGCGGATGCCGACGGCCGTGTACTCCTGCCGCGCGATGTCGCCGAAGGTGCGCACGAGCTCCTCGTCGCGCGTCGCCGCGAGGCCGAGCGCGTCGGGCCACTGCGAGAACGGGCCCGAGAGCATCGCGGTGCCGGGGTTCTCGGTGAAGGAGTGGCGCGGGTCGGTCGAGATCGTCACGGGGATGCCGAGACGCGTCGAGGCCGCGAGCTCCTGCAGGCGGTTGTGCCACTGCGCGATCTCGCGCGCGGTCGGGGCGACGCCGAGCAGGTTGAAGTGGGTCATGTGCCGCTCACGCACGTACTCGTCGGTCGAGGGGAGCCCGAAGGCGGGGTCGCCGTCGGAGAGCGCGCCGTCGGGGCCCATCGCGATCATCGTCTGGAAGAACAGGCCCACCTTCTCCTCGACGGTCATCTCCCCCAGCAGCAGCTCGACGCGCTCGTCGATCGGACGATCGGCGTCGAGCCAGGGCCGCTCGATCGCGGTGGGCGGGGTCGTCGTGGTGTCGGTGGTCATTTCACTCCCTTGATGCGGTAGACGAGGACGGCGCCGGCGAGGGCCACGAGGGCGCCGAAGAGGTAGTACGTCGTGTAGCCCCCGAGCGGCGTCGCGGCGCCGAGCGCGATGATCGACGGCGCGATGGCGGGGGCGATCGACTGCGGCAGCGCGTTGGCGATGTTGAGCACGCCCAGGTCTTTCGCGACGTCGTCGGGGTTCGGCAGCACCTGGGTCGCGAGGGCGAGATCGACGGAGAAGAACGACCCGGCGCCGAACCCGATGATCGCCTGCGCGACGATGAGCACGGGGATGCTGGGTGCGAAGGCCAGCAGCACGAGGCCGACGACCATGATCAGACCGGCGATCGCGACGAAGGGACGCCGCTTGCCGATGCGGTCGGACAGGATGCCGCCGAGCGGGCTCGACACCATCATGGCCGCCATCGACGCGAGGTTCGCCACCAGGATCGTCGCGATGGCTCCCTGCTCATCGAGGCCGAACTTCTCCACGAGGTAGAACGGGAGGAAGGTCGCGATGCCGGCGTAGCCGAACATCACCAGGAACTTGGTGAGCCAGGTCCAGCCGAAGTCGGGGTGGGCGGCGGGGTTGAACACGAACGAGCCGAAGAACTTGCCGATCGTGAAGCGGTCGACGGGCTTCTCCGTGCGGACGCGGTCCTTGAGCATGACGACGAAGACGACGGCGAGCACCGTCGAGATCAGCGCCGGCACGAGGAAGCGGAGGAAGTCCTCGGCGATGAAGTTCATCAGGAAGCTGCCGCCGAGGATGCCGAGGGGCGTCGTGATGCCCACGAGCCCCGAGACGGCGCCGCGACGGGCCACCGGCACCTGGTCGGGCAGCGTCGCGTTGGCCGCCGCGAGGAGTGCGTTCATCGCCGCCTGCGCGAGGCACCATCCCACCAGCACGACCCACACCGAGGTGGCGGCGCCGATCAACGCGAAGGCGCCGAGACCGACGATCGCCCCGCCCAGGATCCACGGCCGCCGCATGCCCCAGCGCGACGTCGTCCGATCGGAGAGGCGTCCGGCGAGGGGGTTCGCGACGAGGGCGAACAGCGCACCGACGCCCAGGACCAGCCCGAGGTTGCCGGTCGCGGCGGCGGCATCCGTCGAGATGTGCTGGATCTTGAACGCCATCGACACCATGACCGGCGTGAGCAGCGCCAAATAGACGCCGAAGTTCACGGCGGCGAGGCTCGCGGTGTAGCCCCGCGGCGTCTTCGACGGGGTGGTGCCCGGCGTCCGGATGCCGGTCGTTCCGACGGCCGCGGCGGTCGCAGCCGGTGACAGCTCTGTCATGGAGAGTCCTTTCACAGCGATGTGAGGGTGAGACGCGAGGTCTCGAGGGACACGGTACACGAAACCCGACCGATTGGTAACTGAATCCTTCGGGAGGGCAGGGGCCGCAGTAGGGTGGTCTCTCGGGAGGCGAGCATGACGACGAGCACGCCGCAGCGCACACGCAACGCCGCCGCCACCCGCGACCGCATCGTGGAGGCGGCCCGAGACGTGTTCGTCTCGCGCGGCTACCGCGCGGCATCACTGCGCGACGTCGCCGCCGCCGCCGGAATCACGCACCCCGGCCTGCTCAAGCACTTCGCCTCGAAGGATCTGCTCCTGACGGCGGTGATCGCCTCCTTCGACCGCGCCACCGAGGAGGCGCTGCTCGACGGCGACGCCGTCCCCGCGCCGGGCACGCTGATGTTCGCCGCCATCGCGGCGCGCAACGAGGGCCTCGAGGGCTACCTGCCGCTGTACGCCGCACTGGTCGGCGAGAGCTCGACGCGGGACCACCCCGCCCACGCCTACATGCGCGAGCGCTACGCGCGGCTGCGCGAGTTCTCGGTCGTCGCCCTGCGCGACGCGGCCGCCGCCGGCACCGTGGATCCGGCGCGCGACTTCGAGGGCGAGGCCGTGCGCGTCGCGGCCGTCTGGGACGGCCTGCAGCTGCTGGAGCTCTACCTCCCCGACCGCGTCGACCTCGTCCCGTTGCTCACCGAGGTGCAGCACGCGCTCGCGACGCCCCCCGGATGGCACGGGGATGCCGCGGCCACGACCGTGGGCCGGGGAGCTGGGGGGTCTGGGGGTTCTGGTTCCGGGGGTCCTGGTTCTGGGGGGTCTGCGGGTTCTGTTTCCGGGGGTCCTGGTTCCGCCGTGTCCGTCTCGTGGCAGCCGCTCGACTCGGCATCCGCCGACGAGACCGGCACCGACGGCTATCGGGTCGGCCGCGAGCGCCGGGCCCGTATCCTCCGCGACGCGACGGCCCTCTTCGCCCGCGACGGCTACGCCGCCACGAGCCTCCGCGAGATCGCGGAACGTGTCGGCGTGTCCAAATCGGCCCTGCTGCACCACTACTCCTCCAAGGATGCGCTGCTCGGCGCCGTCCTCGCCGAGCGCGACCGGGCCGTCTCGGTCGAGCCCCTGGAAGGACTCACCCGCGCCGCCGACATCCTGCGCGACATCCCCCGCGGTGCCGCCGCCAACGCGGCCACCGCACCCGGACTGATCGAGGTCTACGCGGTGCTCTCGTGCGAGGCCCTGCCCGACGACCACCCGGCTCACGACTACTTCGAGCGCCGGTTCACGCTCGCGATCGACCGCCTCGCCGCGATGCTGAGCGCCGCGCGCGACGACGGCGACCTGCCGGCGCACCGCGACCCCGAGCGCGAGGCGATCCGCCTCGTCGCGCTGTGGGACGGCCTGCAGTACCAGTGGTTGTACGACCGGGAGAGCGTCGACGTGGCCGCGCACCTCGCCGCCCACCTCGACGACATCCTGCCCCGACGCTGACCGCCCCGGGCCGGGGCTGCTGCCGCGCCGCAGCGGATTCGGAGGAGCGCAGCAGATTCGGACCACATGCGCTCCCGCATCCGATTCCGGCGCGCACGTCCGATTCCGCGGCGGCTGGGCGGGCGGTAGGGCTCAGGCCGTGCGGGCAGACGGCCGAAGCGGGCAGGCACACCGGATGCCGCGTCAAGTGCTGGATGCCGCGCGCTAGAACGGATGCGGAGACCGCAAGCGGATTCGGACCAGGGCGGCCCCCGCATCCGATTCTGGCGCGCCACCGATTCCGCGACGGCGGGCCGATGGGCGGGCGGGTCGCCGGAGACAGGTGGGGTGCAGAACAAATCCGTCGACGACCTGTACCGGTGGGGTCGGCGCCGGGGCTCACGCGCGGCCCCGTCGACATTCTCCGCATCTACGGGACGCCCGGGGGCGACGGTCTGGAATCCGTCCTCGAGGGAGACCCGAGGCTGCTGTCGTCGCAGTGGTTCGGGGTGCAGGCAGCCGTCGCGCCGCTCTCGATCCCAAAGATCCGCGACGTACTGTCCCCGACGGGCGCGGACGCCCCGTTCGCCTCCGCCGAGTTCCTCGACGGGGAGAACACGCTGTACCTTCTTGGCTCGTCCACCGGTGCGACGGCGATGGGCGGGTTCCTGTTCCCACTGCTCGACGACATCGTGGAGGTCGGTCGGAAGCGTGCGATGACGTCGCCTGGTGCACGGCTATCGATCCCGCTGGGGCTGATCCTGGACGGGGTCGCGAACATGTTCCGCTGGGAGAGCCTTCCCCGCGTCATGGCCGACGGCGGCGGCCGCGGTATCTGCACGCTCGTCGTGCTGCAGGCGCTGTCCCAGGCGGAGACCAGCTGGTCCGCGGCCGAGGCCTCCACGATCTGGTCTGCTGCGACCGCGAAGGTGCTCCTCGGGGGTGGTGGCGACGCTGACCACCTGGGCGACGTCGAACGGCTCCTCGGGTACCGGGACCGTCAGCGCACGCAACGGTCGTGGAATACCGAGCAGCTCGGCTACTCCACCAGCGAACAGCACGAGCGTCTCCCGCTGATGACCGTCGACGAGCTACGCCGGATGCCAAACGGCACGGGCCTTCTCAGCTACCGCAACCGCCGGCCCGTGCTGCTGGAGCTCGACGGGTGGGCCGAACGCCGCGACGGGCGGGAGATCTCCACGAGCAAGCGCGACCTCGAGCGGGAACAGCAAGCTCACTTCACCGCGCGGGCTCGGGATGTCTAACCGACGCCGGCCCTCGCGCGGCAACACGTACCGCACCGGCTACCTGACCTCGCCGCAGTGGTTCGCGCGCCGCGACCGCTGGTTCCGCGACCAGCTGCAGCTCGCGGGGGAGTGGACGTGCGTCGGATGCGATCGCACCGCCGACCGGCGCGAAATCGAACTGCACCACCTGTCCTACGACGGGGTGAAGAAGACAGCAGCCGGCTGGTACGCCGACGAGTCGCACGAGGACCTGTGGCCGTTGCACCCGGCCTGCCACGAGCTGCTGCACCGGATCATCGACCGCGACCCGCTCCTGGCACGCCACCGCACCCGCGAGCAGGCGTCCACGACCGCGCTGCAGATCGTCAGACGCAAACACACCACCCGAGGGGGAGAAGGATCATGAGCGACGACTTCGACGACTTCACGGTCGACGAGGCCGCGGCGGTGATGCAGGCCGAGATCGACCTCGACAACCGTCAAGCCGCCGCCGAGCTCGACGCCGTGTGGGTAGTGAACTGGCGCGAGCTCGACGACGAAACCGCCCACGACATCTGGATCGACCTTCGCGCGTGGGTGGAATGGTTCACCCTCCGCTACCAGGTCAGCCCCACCGTCGTCCCCGCCTGCTGGTGGAAGCACGGGTGGCTCGTCGAAGAACTATCCGCCCTCCGCAGCGCCCACCGCGCGCTCTTCGACCCCAACGACACCGGCCTCGGCCCCATCGGGTGGCACGAGCGCTACGCCCTCGCCGTCGAACGCATCAAGAAGGCGTCCGCCAGCGCCGGTTGCACCAACGGGCACCAGGAGAGCCGCCCCATCCGCGACTGGTCGGACGCCACCGATGAGACCGAATGGGACCAGTGGATCACCCGCTCCCACGGCTGACAGGCAGCATCTTGGGGTGCAACTCTCTAGCCAGACGTAAAGGGGCTCCCGCTGAACCAGCGGAAGCCCCTTTTAGTGGTGTCGGGTGTCAGCTCCGCGTGATGCTGAGGTAGTGCCGCGCGGAGGACAGATAGGTGGTGGCACCCGCTGCAACGTAGTCAGCGGCAGAGCCGCCGCTGACGTTGTACCAGAACGAGGTGTTGCGGTTGCCGGCGAAGATCTTCGTGATGTTCGTCAGGTTGATGTCACGCTGACCCGTGCCGTAGTACCCGTTGGGAACGCCAGAGGCGGTCGTTGCGCAGGCATCAGTCGTCGCGCAGCCCGGGCCGCGAACGCTGATCGCGAAGAGCGTGAACGTCGGCTCCTGCACATAGAAGGCGGCCACATAAGTGTTGGTCTCGGTGTCGAGGAGAGCGACGTGCTTCTTCTCCGAGCTAACGATCGCGGCGATCTCCGCGGACGTCTGCGTCCCCTTGAGCTGGTTCAGCTTGGCGAGGTTCGCTTCGTCGTTGGCGGGTTCAACGCTGACGGTGTTGATATCCCGCTCGACGATGCCCGTCGACGTGGTCTGACTCGCCGCATCGTCGGCCGCGTTGGCCGCGGTGGCCGTCAGACCACCGATAGAACCGAGGGCAACCGCCCCGAGAATCGCGAGCGTCCTGAGTTTCGTATTGATCTTCACGTATGCCTTCTCTCTCCGGAAATCGGGGGATGACTCCCGACTCTTCAACCGTACGGAAGGGGACCCGAAATCGGATCAACCGAAGGTCTCAATTTGGACGAACTGACATAAGATCCATTATTGGCGATTTGGGAGCGTGCTTCGATTCGTAACTATGGGCACCTTGCTAAGGCTATGTGGACGAGCATGCGGCCATACCCCACGCGCCTAGATCGTCGGCGATCCTCACACGATAGGCGTCAAACCGTTGCTTGATCTGCCACAGTTCGGAACCATCACGGTACCGCTGTAGGAGCTCCTCGGCGCGTCCGGTGAGACGGATGGCGAGGAGGCGAACGATCAGTTGGTTTACGTCGCCGATGAGAAACGTCTCGACGTGATCTGGGAACGCGCCACGGTCAGCGTGCTTGACGGCGTTGTAGTTGTTCGCGATCGCCTTCGCCAATCCGGTCTGGCTGTGGATGTACTCACCCCAACGGATCCCGAGCAGCTCGAGACAGCGGTAGACATAGGTCGCCGTGGTTCGCCTACCACGGTGATACGTGGCGGCCTCGCCGGGTTGCTCGCCGATCAGCTGCCCCGCCGCCTCCAGGCTCATAGACGTCGACATCACGATGTCCTCTGCGAAGCGATGCCGCCGGCCGATGATCGAGACAGCCGGCAAGATGAACCGCTCCCACGCTTCGTAGTTCGAAGCCCATTCGGCGAGACCTTCGGCACCGACTTCCTCAAGCACGAGCAACGGACGCTGAAGCTTGCCCTTCTGCGGTATCGGCTGGGCGCGCTCGCTGATTGTTCGCGCACTAATGACCTCCGCGAAGGGGTGGTCGTAGATCTCGCCGCCCATGAGACGTGCCGCGATTGACCCGTCGCGCACCCGATGCTCACGGAAGGAGAGGCCAGCGCCGAACAGGAAGACGAGCAAATGAAGCACCTTGCGCTGCTCGACTAGATGATCTGCAAACGGATGTGGTTGCTCCCACTCGCTTTCAACGATGACGTTGTCCTCGAGCTCGTGGATGCGTGAGTAGCCGTCCTCGCGCGGGGCGAAACTCCAGGTCGCCCGAATCCGCATACGCGCCTCACCCTGTAACCACTCTGTTGGCTCCGGACTCTCCACCCGGACATCGAGGGCGTTAGCCCGGGACTCCTCGTCACGAGTGGGTTCCGAACTCACCGCTGTAACTCGCGACCAATGATTGAGGCCGTCAGCACGGCTCTGGCAGGTCGTGACCGTCAGCGGATCGGAGAGGGCTCCATCCCGGTCGTGGAGAAGAGCCTCGGTCGCGGAAAAACGACCAGTCCCGACCCGCGAACCTGTTGCGTCAGAATGACCGCTCCAGCGACATCCAAAAAGCTGGACACTTCCGCCTCGAGCGTGAACGAGTACATTCTCAGGCGGCGCCATCCTCCTGAACCACTGGTCGACGTGCTCGAACTGTGGAACGACGAATCCCGGCATATGCGGGACCTCAACCTCTATCCCACTCTCGTCCATCCTGAGCGTGGCACCGACATACGGAGTCTCGGCGACACCATCGACCAGTAAGACAGCCAGGCTGTCGCCAAAGCTCAGCTCGACTGCCACGGACGTCCCCCCTCTGGAAGTCGAAGCCGTCAGGGCGCGGACGGGCCTCACAGCCAACGTATCCAAAACCGAACTGAACCAGCCATTGCGGCGCGCGGGGTCGGCGGCCTGAACAGACATGAGATCCGATATCGACGGTCTCGGCATCGGCTCCGGGGAAGTACGACCGATCGTTGAATTGCACCACCCATCAGCGTCCCAGTCGTTCGCGTCGGCACGGGCGACGAAGATGCGCCGCCGATCGCCGGAGAGGGTGTCTGTGTTGGCGGCGAGGATCCGCGCCTGCGGGTACAGCTGCAGTCACTCGCGGGGGAACTGCTCGAGCATGTGGTTCGGCACCACGACACCGACCTTGTTCACCATGCCGCGACGGCGCAGCTCCATCGCCCCGGCGACCACCTCGGCGGTCTTGCCGGCGCCGACCTCGTGGAACAGGCCGACGGCGGGTTCGCTGACCATGCGGGCCACGGCGGTCTTCTGGTGGGCGCGGAGCTCGAAAGAGGCGACCATCCCCGGCCGGCTGAGCGTTTCCCTTCGGCGGTGTAGTCGCGCAGCACGATCCCGTTGAAGCGACGGTTGTACTCGCTGGCGAGGTCCGCTGCCCGGTCGGGGACGCCACGTCGTAGTGGAGATGCCGCGCAGCGGATGCGGAGACCGCAAGCGGATTCGGACCAGGGCAGCCCCCGCATCCGATTCTGGCGCGCGCCTCCGATTCCGCGGCGGCGGCCCGGGCAACGGCGGGCCCGGGCAACGGCGGCCCCCGCCCGGGGGTCAGGCGCCGGCGGCGGAGAGGATGGCCGCGGCATCCGACTGGACGGTCGACGCGTCGACGAGATCGCTCGCCTGAGCGGTAAGCAGCGCCGTCCACGCGTCGACCGAGGTGGACAGCGTGCCGTTCGCGATCAGCGTCTGCTGCAACTGCGTCTTCTTCTCGGCGATGAGCTGGGCCCACGTGCTGTTCGCCTCGAACGCCGTGACGAGCGGGTTGTCGGAGGCTCCTCCGCGAGCGCCGCCCCCGCCGGCCGCCCCACCGTCGGCCTGCCCGCCCGGAGCCCGCCCGCCTCCCGGCGCGGCCCCGCCGGCCTGACCGCCCCCACCGACGTTCTGCACCCCGAAGGCGAGGTTGTGGTCCCACGCCACCACGGTGAACCGCTGCGTGCTCGAATCCCAGAACAGGTACGCGTTGTTGCCGGGTCCCGAGATGTCGTCGAAGTTGTCGATGGCCTCCTCGAGGGCCAGGTAGGTCGCGAACGAGTCGACGTCGAGCAGCGTGGGGAGCTTCTCGGCGATCTCGTCGGCCGTGCCGTTGTTGACCAGATCGAGCAGGGTGACGAGCGGCGCGTAGTCCTCCGCACCGGCCTCGATGTCGAACGAGGCACTGTAGTCGCCGTCGGCTCCCGCCCAGTCCCAGTTCCCGTCGGCGTTGGCCTTGTAGAGCACCGAATCGGCACCGGCGTCGGGGAAGTTCTCGTCGACCCACGAGTCGTTCAGCGCCTGGACGCTCAGCCGCAGGACCTCCGTGCCGCCGTTGACCGAGAACCTCGTCGCGGCGGACTTCTCGGAGGCGAGACCCGCCGCGGACAGCGCGTCGAGCGCGACGGCCTCGTTCATCGACGTCGACGAGGAGTTGGCGCGGATCGTGAAGTCGGTGACGCCCGACGCGTTCTGGCCGTCGACGTACTTGTCCAGGCGGATGCGCCACGGCAGCGTCGACGCGTCGCTGTCGCTCGTGATCCCCTTCAGGGTCGAGTTGCCCTTCAGCTTGATGCCGACGTTCTCGTAGGCGACGCCGTCGATCGTGACCGTCGCCGTGAGCCACTCCTTGTCACCCGCGGACAGGTAGGTCGCGAGCATGTCGGAGAGCGCATCGGCATCCACCTGGACCGACACCGTGTGGACGGTCGACGTGTCCCAGAGCGACCCCGAAGCGTCCGCGACGACCGTCTCGGAGCTCACCCCGGTCGACGTCGGCATCGACGACACCGTGTCGAGGGCGGCGAGCGAGCCGCAGCCCGCAAGGCCGAGCGTGAGCACCACGGCGGTGGCGGGCAGCAGCACACGACGTGACGGGTGGACGCGAGAGCGGGATCGATGGGTCATGCAGACCACCCGAACATCCGCGCCTATGGTTCACGCCTCCCCGGGCTGTGGAGCGCGGGGAGGGTTCCTATGAACCTGCGATGACGGCGAGGACCGCCTCGCCGTACGCCTCGCGCTTCTTCGCCCCGATGCCCGTGATGCCTTCCAGCGCGGCGACGGATGCCGGGCGCTGCGCGGCCAGCGCCCGCAGGGTCGCATCGCCGAAGACGATGTAGGCCGGCACTCCCTGTTCCTTCGCCGCGCCGGCACGCCACGCGCGCAAGGCCTCGAACAGGTCGCGGTCGCCGTCGGCGACGGCATCCGCGGCGGGGGTCTTGCGTACCCGCGCCGCCCCGCCGCCCTTGCCGAGCACGTCGCGTCGCAACGGCACGGCGAGCTCGCCACGCAGCACCGCCGCACCCTCCTCGCCGACGGCGAGCACGCCGTACTCTCCCCGCGCGACGATGATGCCGCGGGCGAGGAGCTGGCGGATCACGCTGCGCCAGTCCTGGTCGCTGAGGTCGGCTCCGAGCCCGTACGTCGCGAGGGCGTCGTGACCCTGCTGGCGGATGCGCTCGGTCGACGCGCCGCGCAGGATGTCGACGAGGTGCCCGGCGCCGAACGCCTGGTTGCGCTCGCGCTGCAGGCGGACGATGGTCGACAGGAGCTTCTGCGCGGGCACGAGCCCGTCCCAGGTGTCGGGGGTGTCGAGACAGGTGTCGCAGTTGCCGCACGGCTCGGAGCTCTGACCGAAGTAGTTGAGGAGGTTCTGACGGCGGCACGACACGGTCTCGCAGAGGGCGAGCATCGCGTCGAGGTGCTGGCCGAGGCGCATCTTGTACGACCGGTCGCCCGGTGACTGGTCGATCAGGCGGCGCTGCTGCACGACGTCGCCGAGGCCGTACGCCATCCAGGCCACCGCGGGCTCGCCGTCGCGGCCGGCGCGACCGGTCTCCTGGTAGTAGCCCTCGACGGACTTCGGCAGGTCGATGTGCGCGACGAAGCGCACATCGGGCTTGTCGATGCCCATGCCGAACGCGATCGTCGCGACCATCACGACGCCGTCGTCGCGGAGGAAGCGCTGCTGGTGACGCGCGCGGATCGCGGCATCCAACCCCGCGTGATACGGCAGGGCGTCGACCCCCTGCGTGCGGAGGTAGTCGGCGGTCTGGTCGACCGACTTGCGGCTGAGCGCGTAGACGATGCCGGCGGAGCCCGCCGGCTGCGCGCGCACGAACTGCAGCAGCTGCCGGCGCGGGTCGACCTTCGGCTCGATGCGGTACTGGATGTTGGGCCGGTCGAAGCTCGCGACGAAGTGGCGCGCGTCGGGCAGTTGCAGACGCTCGGTGATCTCCTGGTGCGTCGCGCGCGTCGCCGTCGCGGTGAGCGCCATGCGCGGCACGCCCGGGAACCGCTCGGCGAGGTCGCCCAGCGCGAGGTAGTCGGGGCGGAAGTCGTGGCCCCACTGGCTGACGCAGTGCGCCTCGTCGATCGCGATGACGCTCAGCCGACCGCGCTGCAGCAGCGCCGTCGTCGCGGGTGCGCTCAGCCGTTCGGGGGCGACGTAGAGCAGATCGAGCTCTCCGGCGAGGAAGTCCTGCTCGACGCCCGCGCGCTCAGCGGGGTTCTGGGTGGAGTTGAGGAACGCGGCGCGCACGCCGTTGGCCCGCAGGGCGTCGACCTGGTCGTGCATCAGGGCGATGAGCGGGCTGACCACGAGGCCCGTGCCCGGTCGCACGAGCGCGGGCACCTGGTACGTGATCGACTTGCCGCCGCCGGTGGGCATCAGCACCACGGCGTCGCCGCCGGCGACGACGTGCGCGACGATGTCGGCCTGGTCGCCGCGGAACTCGTCGTAGCCGAAGACCTCTTTGAGGACGGCTTTCGGGTCGGTCGACCGCGGCGGACGGGCGACCCCGGCCGCGGGCCGCGCTGCGGGGGCGTGGGCGTGGGCGTGGGCGGTGTGGGATGCCGCGGCGGAACGGCCGGCGTATGCCACGCCCCGCGGTGACGCGGAACGGCCGGCGGATGCCGCGCCCCGCGGCGGGGCGACATCGCCACGAGATCCCGGGCCCTCCGGCGACGCCGCGGTGTCACGCGTGGCGCGCGCGAGGGCACTGGCATACCCGTCGTACTCCGGCGGCGGCGGCACATCGAACTCGTCGGGCGGGGTCAGCTCATCGACATCCCACGGCACGTCCGCATACGGGTCGTCGTCGCGGTGGATCGATGCAGTCACCCGTCCAGGCTAGCCGCGGCATCCGACACCTCGTCCCCCTCCGTCGCCAGCACCCGCCGAGCCGCTACGCGCTGGCCGAGCCGCCATCGCACGTCCGTCCGCGCCGTGGCGGCTCGGGCAGGGCGTGGCGGCTCGCGGGAGGAAGCAAGAAGAGGGCGGGCTAGAGGCGGACGAGCTCGACGGCGCGGACCACGGCGGCGCCCTCCTCGACCGAGGCGGCGAGGTCGACCTCGGCGCGCAGGCGCCAGTCGTGATCGCCCTCGGGGTCGTCGATGGTCTGCTCGACGCGCCAGATGCCGGATGCCGCGGCATCCGCCCGGTCGATCGCGCACAGCCGGGGCGCGCGGGCCGGTCCGCCCGTGAGGATCTGGTCGTGCTCGTCGTAGTAGCGGTCGAGCGCGGCCGGCCAGTCGAGGTCGGGGTCGAGGGCGACCAGCGCGTCGTCGTCCTGCAGCGCCGCGAGCTGCACGCGCCGGAACAGCTCGTTGCGCACGAGCACCGTGAAGGCACGCTCGTTCGTGAGGATCGACGGGGGTGCGGGCGGCACCACGGGAGCGCCGTCCTCGGGCAGCACCGCCGAAGGGTCGACGAGCGCGGACCACTCGTCGACGAGACTCGAGTCCACCTGACGCACGAGCTCGCCGAGCCACTCGATGATGTCCATCAGCTCGTCGGTGCGCGCCTCCGCCGGGACGGTCTGGCGGATCGCGCGATACGCGTCGGAGAGGTAGCGCAGCACCAGCCCCTCGCTGCGCGCCAGCTGGTAGAAGGAGACGTATTCGGCGAACGACATGGCCCGCTCGAACATGTCGCGGACGACCGACTTGGGACTCAGCTCGAAATCGCGCACCCACGGCTGACTCGACGCGAAGACCTCGAACGACTGCGCCAGCAGGTCGGCCAGCGGCTTCGGATAGGTGATCTCCTCGAGCAGCGCCATCCGCTCCTCGTACTCGATCCCGTCCCGCTTCATGGCCGCGACCGCCTCGCCGCGGGCGCGGTACTCCTGCTGCGAAAGGATCGCCCGCGGATCGTCGAGCGTCGCCTCGATCACGCTGAGCACATCCAGGGCGTAGTGGCCGGTGCCGATGCCGCCCGCGGCGACGGTGGTCGCACCGGCGCGACCCGAACTCCTCCAATCCGCACCCGGCTCCCCCGGATCAGCCTCGACAGCGGCGGGAGCGCCCGCGGTGGAGGAGTTCGGGACGGCAGCGGCGCCGGGCCGCACGTCGTCGTCGGGCGAGAGCAGCTCGATGGCGGCGAGCGCGAACGGCGACAGGGGCTGGTTGAGGGCGAAGTTCGGCTGCAGATCGACAGTGAGGACGATGCGCGGGCCGGATGCCGCGTCGCGGTCGACCTCGACGATCCCCGCGTCCACGAGCGTCCGGAAGATCGCGATCGCCCGTCGGGCGAGGGCGTAGCGGCGCTCGCGCGGCTCGTGGTTGTCGAACACGAGCGACCGGACGTTGCCGAAGACGTCGCCGCCGCGACCGATGACGTTGATGAGCATCGCGGCCGTCAACTTCAGCTGCGGCACGAGCGGCTCGGGCGGAGCCGCGATCAGCCGCTCGTACGAGCCCTCGCCCCAGTTGACGACGCCGGTGGGCGCCTTCTTGCGGACGATCTTCTTGCGCTTGGCCGCGTCGTCGCCGGCCTTCGCCAGCGCGACCGCGTTCTCGATCTCCCACTCCGGAGCCATCACGACGACGTTGCCGTGCGTGTCGTAGCCGGCGCGGCCGGCGCGACCGGCCACCTGATGGAACTCGCGCGCGCTGAGCTGACGCATCTTCGTGCCGTCGTACTTGCTGAGCGCGGTGATCATGACGGTGCGGATCGGCACGTTGATGCCGACGCCGAGCGTGTCGGTGCCGCAGATCACCCGGAGCAGCCCCCGCTGCGCGAGCGTCTCGACGAGGCGGCGGTAGCGCGGCAGCATCCCGGCGTGGTGCACGCCGATGCCCGCGCGCACCAGACGCGACAGTGTCTTGCCGAAGCCCGTCGTGAAGCGGAAGCCGCCGATCGCCTCCGCGATCTCGTCGCGCTGCGCGCGGGTGGTGAGGGTGACGGATGCCAGGGCCTGCGCCCGTTCGAGCGCGGCCGCCTGCGCGAAGTGGACGATGTAGACCGGCACCTCGCGCTCGTCGACGAGCATCGTCAGCACCTCGTGCACGGGGCGGCGCTCGTACGAGAAGTGCAGGGGCACCGGGCGCTCGACACCGGTCACGAGCGCCACGGGCCGCCCCGTCCGCCGCGCCAGGTCGTCGGCGATGGGCGTCACGTCGCCCAGGGTCGCCGACATCAGCAGGAACTGCGCCCGCGGCAGCAGGAGCAGCGGCACCTGCCACGCCCATCCGCGGTCGGGGTCGCCGTAGTAGTGGAACTCGTCCATCACGACCTGATCGACGGGGGCGTCCCCGCCCTGGCGCAGTGCGATGTTGGCGAGGATCTCCGCGGTGCAGCAGACGATCGGGGCGTCGGGGTTGACGGACGAGTCGCCGGTGACCATGCCGACGTTCTCGGGACCGAAGATCTCGACGAGGGCGAAGAACTTCTCGCTGACCAGCGCCTTGATCGGCGCCGTGTAGTACGAGCGCCCTCCGGCGGCGAGACATGCCGCGTGCGCCGCGATCGCGACGAGCGACTTACCGGTGCCGGTCGGGGTCGAGAGGATGACGTTCGCGCCGGAGACCAGCTCGATGATCGCCTCGTCCTGAGCGGGGTAGAGCGTCAGCCCCCGCCCGGTCGCCCACGCGACGAAGCCCTCGTAGGCGGCATCCGCCGTCGCCTGCGCGGGCACGAGGTCGGTCAGTGCCGCGGCAGAGGTCATGTCCCGAGTCTGCCAGGCGCCGCCTCCGCTCGGTCACGCCAGCACACCCCGCGACCCGGTCACACCGCCGCACCCCGCGACCCGGTCACGCCGCCACAACCCGCGACCCGGTCACGGCCGCGCGGCTTTGGCGGCCAGCACGTGGCGCGCGGCGTCGTCGACGCGGGCCGCGAACACCGGGTCGGACTGGGCCTTCGCCAGCACGGCGTCGTACATGGCCGGGAAGACGGTGGGATCGGTCGAGGCCAACACGACGTCGATGCCCGCGGCGATGGCGAGCACGGCGCGATCGGCGGGACTCCAGGCCTGCACGGCCTGCGCCGCCGACAGATCGTCGGTCATGAGCATGCCCTCCGGGCCGACCTTCGCCCGTGCGAGGCCCACCACCGTCGGCGAGAACACCGCCGGCGCCGACGGGTCGAGGTTCTGGTAGATCGCGCTCGAGACCATCACGCCCGCCGGCCCGCCCGCGAGCAGCGTGCCGTAGACGGCGATGTCGGGGCCGTCGGCGGTGACGGTCGTGTCGACGACGTCGGCCGTCGTGTCGGTGTTGGCGGTGACGTGTCCGAGTCCCGGGAAGTGCTTGAACACGGGCATCACGCCGGCCGCGCGCATGCCGTCCGCGAAGGCGCCCGCCTTCGCGGCGACGGTCGCCCCGTCGTAGCCGTACTGCCGGCCCAGCCCGCCGATGGGCGGGTTGTCGAACCGGGTCGCCGCGCTCGTGACGATGTCGGCGACCGGGGCCAGGTTCAGCGTCACGCCCGCGGCGGCGATCTGACCGCCCCACGTGGTCGCCGCGGCGCGGAGCTGGTCGTCAGGCAGATCCGCCTGCCGGATCGCGTAGGGCATGTCGTCGAACCCGGGCCCCGTGAGCACCTGCACCTCGCCGCCCTCCTGATCGGTCGACACCCACAGGGGGATGCCGTCGGCGTCCGCCGTCGTGAACGAACCGACCACCCTCGCCACGGCCTGGGCGCCCGCCTGCGAACGCCCGTGCAGGAAGATGCCGCCCGCGTGCCGGTCGACCACCGCCGAGAGCGTGTCGGGAGTGACGGCGTCGACCGCCGTTCCGACGATGAACAGCTGTCCGACGCGCTGGCGCAGGTCCAGTCCGGCCAGGGGGTCGGGCGTCGCGGTCGGCGAGGGGGTCGGCGCGGGCGTCGCGGTCGGGGTCGACGTCGGCGAGGGCGACGGGGACGGACCGTAGGCCCCGCATCCCGAGAGCAGGAGCGCGGTCGCCGCGACGACCGCTCCCACGCAGACGAGGAGGCGCGGACGGCGGCGGGCAGAGCGGGGGGTCATGCCGCCATCCTCCCCGCTCGCGCCTCCCGACGACAGCCCTGGCGGAACAGGCGACGACGCGCCTACGTTGGGGAGGACACATCGACCCGACAGGAGCGTCATGACCGACGACGTCCGCATCTCACGCAACGACGAGAAGGACCGCTACGAGATCCTCGTCGACGGCGACATCGCCGGCTACACCGAGTTCGAGGAGGATACCGAGGGGCGTCTGGTCTTCCCGCACACCGAGATCGATCCGGCCTACGGCGGTCGGGGCCTCGGCACGAAGCTGGTCGCGGCGGCGATGGCGGACGAGGCCGCCCGGGGCGACGTGGTGGTGCCGGTCTGCCCGTTCATCGTCACCTACCTGCAGAAGCACGAGGTCCCCGGGCTGAAGGCGGTGTGGCGCGAACGCGACGTCGAGACGGCGGAGCACGCGTCGACGGCGGAGCCCACCCCGGGCGACGAAGGCGTGGGAACGCCGCGCGGATGACCCGCCTCGACGACGCCCCGCCCGACGTAGCCGGCCCGGCGGTCTGCGACGGTCCGCGGGCGTTGCTGCTGGAAGCCCGCGAGGTCCCGCTCGGCGGGGTTCGCGCCATGGAGGTGCACCGGAGCCTGCCGCAGCGGGCGCTGCCCCTGGTCGGCGCGTGGTGCTTCCTCGACCGGTTCGGCCCGCAGACGGCGCGCATGCGCGTCGAGCCGCATCCGCACATCGGCCTGCAGACGGTCACCTGGCCGCTCGTGGGCGAGGTGCGCCACCGCGACACCCTCGGCAGCGACGTCGTCGTGCGCCGCGGGGTGCTCAACCTGATGACCAGCGGCGCCGGCATCGCCCACTCCGAGTACTCGGTCGGCGAGGAGGCGGTGGCCCTCGACGCCCTGCAGCTGTGGGTCGCGCTGCCCGAGTCGCGCCGCCACGGCGCCGCCGCCTTCGAGCGCCACGACGACCTGCCCGTGACGACGATCCCCGACGTCGCCGGCGGGACGGGCGCCACCGCAACGGTCGTGGTGGGCTCGTTCGCCGGGGCGACCTCGCCCGCGACGATGTACACCCCGATCGTCGGCGCCGAGCTCCACCTCCCGGCCGGCTCCCGCGTCCGGCTCCCGCTCGAACCGTCGTGGGAGTACGCGCTGGTCGGCATCGACGGCACCCCCGAGGTGTGGGCGACAGCGGATGCCGCGACCGCCCTGCCCGACCAGGGCCTGCTGTACCTCGGCATCCACCGCGACGGCGTCGAGGTCACCGCGGTGCGCGAGACGACGCTCTTCCTGCTGGGCGGGGAGCCGTTCGAAGCCGACATCGTGATGTGGTGGAACTTCGTGGCGCGTTCGCACGAGGAGATCGTCGCGGCCCGGGCGGCGTGGGAGGCCGAGGCGGAGGACGCCCCGACGCCCGCGCCACAGGCGCGCTTCGGTCACGTCGTCGGGCACGGCGCCGAGCGGGTGCCCGCACCGCCGCTTCCCGCGGTGCGGCTGACACCGCGGCGGCGCAGCATCTGAGCATTTTTCCCGGCCTGAACCCCGGGGACGCGCGGCTACGCTGGGATCGTGGCCCGAAACACCGTCCTGTCGACGCGCGTCCTGCTGGTGTGCGCGGCCATCGGTGTGGCCACCGGCATCCTCGGCGGCATCGCCGGACTCGTCACGCCGGTGGTGCTCGCGGTGCCCGGCCTCGCCATCGTCTACGGGCTCGTCCTCGGGGCGCACGTGCTCCCCGGGATCGTCGCGCAGGAGGTGCTGCGGCTGCCGCTCGTGGCCCTGCTCACGCACGTGCTCGCCGCGCTGGTCGCCAGCGCGTTCGCCCCCGTGTGGACGATGCGGTTCCTCGGCACGGCCCTGCTGTTCGGCGCCATCCAGGAGGGGGTCGCGGCCCTCACGCGCTATCGCGCCTGGGGAGCGTGGCGCTTCTTCATCTCCGCGGCGGTCATCGGCGTGCTCGTGGCGGTCGTCGTCTTCTTCGCGGCGCATCTGAGCGCCTACGCCCTGTGGGCCCAGATCGCCTACCTCGCCCTGTCCGTGTGCGGTCCCGTCGCGTGGACGGCGATCGGCCTGGGCGTCGGAGCCTCGCTGCGGCGCGCCGGCGTGGCGCGGCAGACCGTCCGGCGCTGACGACTGTTGGCCGCTGAGGTTAGGCTGGGCTAACCTGGGAGCGACCCTCTGCCCGACCGCTGGGATGATCCGTGACCTCTGCCGTCTTCGGAGCGGAAGCCGCTGCTCCCGCCGGCCGTGAGCCTGCTCCGCTGCTGCGCGTGCGCGATCTCGCGATCCGGCATGAGGGCGCGGATGCCGATGCCCCGGCATCCGCCACGTTCGACGTGGCGCGCGGTGAGGTGGTGCTGCTGCTCGGACCCAGCGGCGCCGGGAAGTCCACGCTGGCGCTCGCCCTCAACGGCCTCATCCCGCACGCCGTGCCCGCCGCCCTCTCCGGCACCGTCGAGGTCGCCGGGCTCGACACCGCCACGACGCCCGTGGCCCGGCTGAGCACGCACGTGGGCATGGTCTTCCAGGACCCGGACGCACAGCTGGTGACCGGCACGCTGCTCGAC
This sequence comes from Microbacterium hominis NBRC 15708, assembly GCF_001592125.1. GTDB lineage: Bacteria > Actinomycetota > Actinomycetes > Actinomycetales > Microbacteriaceae > Microbacterium > Microbacterium hominis. The sequence goes on along the minus strand of NZ_BCWI01000003.1, from coordinate 22,770 downwards.
GAAGTGGCGTTCGGTCCCGAGAATCTGCGGCTGCCGGTCGACGAGGTGCTGACCCGGGCCGAGGAGGCGTTGCGCCGCGTCGGCCTGTGGGAGCGCCGCCACGAGAACCCCGACCGTCTGAGCGGCGGCGGCCGGCAGCGGCTCGCGATCGCGTGCGCCCTGGCGATGGGCTCGCCCCTGCTCGTTCTCGACGAGCCCACGGCCAACCTCGACCCGCAGGGCATCGAGGAGGTCTACGCCGCACTGGGCGACCTCGTCGCCGCCGGCGACCGGGCGATCCTGCTGGTCGAGCACAACCTCGACGCCGTCGTGGGGATCACCGACCGGGTCGTCGTGCTCGACCACGTCGGGCGCACCGTCGCGGACGGCACCGTCGACGACGTGCTCCGCGCCCGCGCCGCCGAGCTGCACGAGATGGGCGTGTGGCTGCCCGTGTCGACCCTCGCCGCCCTCCGCCTGCGCGCGGCCGGCTGGACGCTCGACCCCCTCCCCCTCGAATCCGCCGAGCTGCACGCCGCCCTGGAGTCGGCCGACACATCCGCGGGCGGCGGTCTGCACGACTCCGCCTCGACGGCGGCCACCGCCGGCTCCGACCCCTCCGAAGGCTCGTCCAGGCGGAGTCGTGCAGACGATGCGGAGGCCCCGGGCGCGGCATCCCCCGTCATCCGTGCGCGCGGGCTGCGAACGCGCCGCGGGCGCCGCGAGATCCTCCACGGCATCGACCTCGACGTCGACGCCGGCGCGTTCGTCGCGATCGTCGGCGCGAACGGCGCCGGCAAGACGACGCTCCTGCAGTCGCTCGCGGGAGTCATCCCCGTCCCGCGCGGGCAGGTCACCGTGGACGGCGTCGACGTGGGCCGCACCGACCTGCGCACCCTGTCACGGCGGATCGGCTTCGTCTTCCAGAATCCCGAACACCAGTTCATCGCCCACACGGTGTACGACGAGCTCGCCCACGGCCTGCGCCGACAGCGGCTGCCCGAGGAGGAGGTGCGCGAGCGCGCGTTCGACGTGCTGCGCCGGTTCGGCCTCGAGGACAAGGCCGAGGTCCACCCGTTCCTGCTCTCGGGCGGCCAGAAGCGCCGCCTCTCGGTCGGCACGGCTCTGGTCGCGGGCGCACCGGTGCTCGCGCTCGACGAGCCGACGTTCGGTCAGGACCGCGCACGCGCCGACGAGCTGATGGGCCTGCTGAGCGACCTCAGCGCCGAAGGCACGACCATCCTCGTCGTCACCCATGACATGCAACTGGTCACCGAGCACGCGCACCGCACGATCGTCGTGGGCGACGGGCGCATCATCGCGGATGCCGCGACACCCGCCGTGTTCGCCGACGACGATCTGCTCCGCTCGGCGGGGCTGCGACAGCCTCCCCTGCGCCGCGCGTTCGCCGGCCTGACGCGGCATCCTTCCCTCGCCGGCGTCACCCGACTCGCCGATCTGCCGGCGGCGGATGCCGCGGGGAGGGCGGCGCGGTGAGCGCGACGACCGTCGACCCCTGGGCCCGCGTCGACGCGGGCGGGCTCCTCGCGGGGCTGAACCCGCTCGCGAAGCTCGCGGCACCGCTGCCGGCGATGGTGCTCCTCGTCTTCGCGCGCGACCTCGCGACCCCGCTCGCGTTCCTCGCGCTCGCCTGTGCGGTCATCCTCGCCGGCACCCGCATCACCCGGCGGATCGCGCTGCTGCTGCTCGTGGCGGTGCCGGTCGCGGCGATCGTGATCGGCCTGTCGATGAGCCTGTGGACCGATCCGGCGCGCGTCGGCGGCGACGTCGTCGCCCGCATCGGCGACTGGAGCCTCACGACCGGTGCGCTGACCGTCGGGTTCGCGACGGGTCTGCGCCTGGCGGCGATCGTCGCGCTCGCGCTCATCGCGGGGCTGACGACCACCGGACCCGATCTCGTGCGGGCGAGCGTGCAGCAGCTGCGGGTGCCGTACCGCATCGGCTACACCGCGCTGGCCGCGTTCCGCTTCGTCCCGAGGTTCGGGCACGAACTCGACGTCATCCGCCAGGCCCACCGCGTGCGGGGGTCGCACGGCGGCCGCGGCCCCGTCGCCGCGCTCGCGCGCTGGTGGGGCTACCTCGTGCCGCTGCTGGCGGGCGCGATCCGGCACGCCGAGCGGGTCGCCCTCGCGATGGATGCGCGCGCCTTCGGCGCCCACCCCGACCGCACCGAACGGCACCTCGTCCCGTGGCGCCGACGCGACACGGTGTTCGTCGCCGTCTTCTGGCTGACCAGTGCCGTCATCCTCGTCGCCCTCTTCCCGTGGGCACCCTGATCCGTCGCAGAAAGGATGCCGCATGGCCCGCTCCTCACGCCTGACCAAGCCCGCCTCCCAAGACCTTCTCCGACTGGAGGTGGTCGCCGTCCGCCGCCTCGCCCCCCACTGGATGCGCGTCACCCTCGGCGGGGGCGACATCGGCCGGTTCTCGCCGCTGGGCTACGACCAGTGGTTCCGGCTGTTCCTGCCGCACCGCAGCGACAGCGCGGGCGCGGGTCTGGAGCGCATCCCCGCGAAGGCGAACCGGATCTTCGGGTACCTGTCGTACCTGCGCATCCCGGAGGGCATCCGGCCCGCGATGCGCAACTACACGGTCCGCGCCTACCGCGCGAGCGGGCCCAGCGGCGGAGCGGAGCTCGACGTCGACTTCGTGCTGCACGGCTCCGGGCCGACCGCGGGTCCGGCGTCGCGCTGGGCCGCCTCCGCGACCGTGGGCGAGTCGGTCGTGATCATCGACGAGGGGCTGGGCTTCTCACCGGAGCGCGGCGTCGAGCGCGTCCTGCTGATCGCCGACGAGACGGGCGTCCCGGCGGTGTCCGGCGTGTGCGCGTCGCTGCCGTCCACCGCGACCGGCACCGTGCTGGTCGAGGCGCCGTCGGCCGACGACGTGCTGGAGATCGACGCGCCCGACGGCGTGGAGGTGCGGTGGCTGGTGCGGGATGCCGGGGCGCGCCCCGGAACCCTCGCGCTGAGTGCTCTGCGGCAGCTCGACCCTCCGGCATCCGATACGCATGTCTTCGTCGTCGGCGAGCAGTCGCTGCCGGTCGCCGCCCGCCGCCACCTCGTCGCGTCGGGGCACCCGAAGGACCGGATCAGCTTCGTCGGCTACTGGCGTGCCGGGTCCGCATCGCCGACGCCGGCGGCGGAGCGCAGCGGCGCGGAGGAGCACTGATGGGCCGGGTCACGACCGCCTACCTGTTGACCTGCGCGGCCATCGGCGTGGCGGGAGGCGTCGTCCTCGCGGCGGGCTGGTGGGTGTCGCTGGCATTGTTCGCGACGTTGCCGTTCGTCTCGATCGGTATCGCCGGTCTCTGGGTGATCCCCGCCGTGGTCGCGCTGCGGCTGCTGCACCGCCCCGTCGCCGGCCTGCTGGTCGGACTCATCTCCGGCCTCGTGCTCGCGCCGTTCTTCACGATCTCGGCGGTGGCGACCACCCTGTTCTGGGCGTTCTTCCCGGAGCTGCCGTTCCTGCTGACGGCGTACCGCCGCTGGGCCACGTGGATGCACTACGCGGGAGCGATCGTCATCGGCATCGCCTACCCCGTCCTCGCCGCCCAGTCGTTCGACCTCTGGGCCATGTCGCCGGTCGCGCTCAGCGGCTTCATCGCGCTGTGCGTGGCATCCTGCGTGGGCGGCACGGCGATCGGGATCGTCATCGCCGACCGGCTGCGCGCCGCCGGGGTGGCCCGCCTCGCCCGTCACCGCGCGGTGGCGTGATCGGTGCGACCCGGCTTCAGCTGACCGCCTGACGCAGGGCGTCGGCCATCCACCGGGCGTAGCGGTGCCACGGGGGCACCGTCCCCGCGAGCTCGGCGGCGTGGGCCCGCAGCTCCGGCTCTGCGCGGAACCACTCGCCGCCTTCGCGCAGGTGAGCGAACTGCTCATGCCGCGCGCGCTCGACAGCGCGCCCGCCGAGTTCGAACGCCAGCAGCTCCTGATGCCGGATCGCGGCGAGACGCCGCCGGGGCTCGCGACTCGTGCCGATCTTGATGCGCTCTTCCCACCGCAGGTAGTAGACCACCTCGACGCGCGGGCGCGGCAGGTCGGGATCGGGACTGTCGCCGAGCCGCCACCCGCACACCGGGCAGGTCGGGGTGCCGCCGGCATCCGCGGTCGGCTGCGCGAGCCCGCACATCACGCACCGCTGCGGCTCCGCCATGCCCGCACGCTACCCGCACCCGCCGACACCCCCGCCGCCCTCGCCCGCGCCTCGCCTCGCCCGCGCCTCGCCCGCGAGAAACCATTCCCACGACGAGAAACCACCTGCGCACCGGTTTCTCGGTGCGCAGATGGTTTCTCGCGGCAGAGCGGATGCCGCGGTCAGCGCTTGCCGACGATCTGGCGCGACACGATGTCGCGCATGATTTCGTTCGTGCCGCCGTAGATGCGGTGGACGCGGGCGTCGAGGTAGGCGCGGGCGATCGGGTACTCGGTGATGTAGCCGTACCCGCCGTGCAGCTGCACGCCGGTGTCGAGCAGCTCCGCCTCGCGGTCGGTCGACCAGAACTTGACCTTCGCGGCCTCCTCGGCGGTGAGCTTCTTGTCCTTGTAGAGCATCATCGCGCGGTCGTTGTAGGTCCACATGACGTCGACCGTCGTGGCCATGTCGGCCAGCAGGAACCGCGTGTTCTGGAAGTCGGCGATCCGCTCGCCGAACGCCTCACGGCTGAGCACATAGTCGCGCGTCCAGACGAACGCGGCCTCGCCGGCTGCCGCCGCGGCCACGCCGATCGACAGGCGCTCGAGCGGGAGGTTCATCATCAGCTGGATGAAGCCCAGCCCCTCCTTGCCGCCGATGAGGTTCGCCTCCGGGACGAAGACGTCGGTGAAGCTCAGCTCGGCGGTGTCCCACCCGTGGAAGCCCATCTTCTCGAGCTTCTTGCCGTGGTCGAAGCCCTCCATGCCGTCCTCGAGGATCAGCAGGCTGAAGGCATCCGGACGGTTGCCCTCGCCGGTCTTCACGAACGTGACGACCATGTCGGCGGTCTTGCCCGAGGAGATGAAGGTCTTGGCGCCGTTGACGAGGTAGCCGCCGTCGACCTTCTTCGCCGTGGTCTTGATGCCGCGCAGGTCGCTGCCGGCGCCGGGCTCGGTCATCGCGAGCGCGCCGAGGATCTCGCCGGTCGCCATCCCCGGCAGCCACTTCTCCTTCTGCTCCTGCGTCCCCATGTGCACGATGTACGGGACGGCGAGGTCGTCCTGGATGCCGAAGGCCCCGGCGAGCGAGCCCTGGCCGGCCCCGATCGTCTCCTCGAGCACGATCGCGCGGAAACGGTAGTCCTGCAGCATCCCGGCGCCGCCGAACTCCTCCGGCACGCTCAGACCGATGATGCCGGCCTCGCCGGCGGCGAGCATGGTGGCGCGGTCGATCTCCCCGTCCGCCTCCCACTGCTTGCGCTTCTCCTCGGTGGCGAAGCGCTTGAGGAACTCCTTGACGACGTCGCGGAACGCCTCGTGATCCTCGTCGTAGATGTCGCGCTCCATGGTGCGCCCGTCCTCTCGTCGTCGAGTGTCGAATCTGCGGGACGTGTCGCGATGAACGACGGATGCCGGTGGCATCGCATCCCAGCATCCATGGTACTGGGTTTCATGTCGGTGGCGACAGGACGACCCTCGCGCGACGGCGACCCCGGGCGATCAGTAGTCGGGGGCGGCCGGCAGCCCGAAGAAGTCCTCGAGCGTGTGGAACCCACCCTCGTGGTACGCCTTCGCGAGCTCGGGGCCGATGTAGCGCAGATGCCACGGCTCGGCCTCGTACCCCGTGGTGGCGGTGTAGCCGCTCTCGTAGCGGACGATGTAGCCGAACCGCCACGCGTTCTCGGCGACCCAGGCGCCCTGCGGCGTCCCGCCGAACGCTTCGATCGCGCCGCAGCCGCCGTCGCAGGCCGCCACGTCGGTGGCGAGTCCGGTCTGGTGCTCACTGAAGCCGGGCCGCGCGCTCTGCTGGTCGGCGGCGGCGCGACCGAGGGTGTTCACGTAGCCGTTGTAGGTGCGCGTCTGCGAGGCGAACGAACGGTAGGCGCTGTTGAGGCCGATCGCCCCCGCGCCCTCGTTCGCCGCCGCCGCCACGAGCGCGGTGAGCGCCTCCGCCGCCGCGGGCTGCAGCCGGCCGTCGACGGTTCGCTGCATGTCGGCGGGGGCGACGACCGAGGTCGGCTCGACGTCGATCGGGTTCAACGGGCGCTGCTTGTCGACGACGATCCACAGCCGGTGCGGGTCGCCGAGATCGATGCAGGGCGCCGCCCCCGACACGACGGCGGCGCGGAAGGCGGCGCCGCCTCCGAAGGCGGTGATGACGTCGGCATCCCTGCCCTCGGCGAGCGCCGACGAGACCGCGGGATCGTCGCAGGATGCCGCGGCCACCCCGCTCTGCGCGGGCACGGGCAGGCCGGTCGCGGGCGTGCCCGACCCCACCCCGTCCGGCAGCGCGACCGCGTCGGTGGGCGCGGTGACGCCCGCGGCGCCGCCCCCGGGCGCCGTGGCGGCGCCTCCGGGACGCGTCAGCGCGATGACGACGACGAGCACCACCAAAGCCGCGAGCCCCGCCAGCACCACGAGACCGCGGCGCCCGACGGCCGGCATCGACCGACGCGCGGGCGACTCCGGCGCCGCCTTGGCGGCGAGGCGCGCGGCGCGTCGGCTGGTCGGCTGCTCGGGTTGCGGCACCCGCCCATTCTGCCGCGCCCGGCCGAGAGGACGGTGCGCATTGCACAGTCATCGAATCTATGTTCGTATATCAGGCATGCGCTGGCGTGGACAAAGAATCGATTCGACGGATGCCGCAGCCCTGCCCGGCCTCGAGACGCGGGAGGGGCTGGTCCGCACGGTGACCACCCCCGAGTTCGCGGGCATGACCTTTCACGAGGTCGCCGCGAAGTCGGCGCTGAACCATGTGCCGTCGGCATCCGCGATGCCGTTCGACTGGACCGTGAACCCCTATCGCGGGTGCAGCCATGCGTGCTCGTACTGCTTCGCCCGCAACACCCACACCTATCTCGACCTCGACGCCGGACGCGACTTCGACGAGCAGATCGTCGTGAAGGTCAACGTCGCCGAGGTGCTGCGACGCGAGCTCGCCGCGCCCTCGTGGGGGCGGGAGCCGGTCGCGCTCGGCACCAACACCGATCCGTACCAGCGGGCCGAGGGGAGATACCGGCTCATGCCGGAGATCATCGACGCGCTCGCGGCGAGCCGGACGCCGTTCTCGGTGCTGACCAAGGGCACGCTCCTGCGCCGTGACCTGCCGCTGCTCGCGGAGGCCCGGCGGCGCGTGCCGGTGCACCTGTCGATGTCGATCGCCATGCCCGACGAGCGCCTACGGCAGACGCTCGAAGCGGGCGCTCCCACCTTCCAGGCCCGGCTCGACACGGTGCGGGCGGCCACCGACGCGGGCTTCGCCGTGACCGTGTTCCTCATGCCGATCGTGCCGCATCTGACGGATGCGGTGGCGGTGCTCGACGACGCGCTGGCGCGCATCGCGGCATCCGGAGCCGTCCGCGTCGTCTTCGGAGCGCTGCACCTGCGGCCCGGAGCCCGCGAGTGGTTCTGGCAGTGGCTCGAACGGGAGCACCCCGAGCTGGTGCCCGCGTATCGGGGGCTCTACCCCGGCGCCAGCGTGTACGCGCCCGTCGGCTACCGGAAGTGGCTCGCGGCGCGGGTCCGGCCGCTGCTGCGGCGACACCGGCTCACGGGCGGTCCGGAGGAAGAGGTCGAGACCCGGCCGGCGCGACCGGGGCCCGTACGGACCACGGCGCGGGCCGCGGCATCCGCCGCCGCCGCCCCGGCGATGCTGTTCTGACCACACGCCGGAGGGGCCGCGACGCGAACGTCTCGGCCCCTCCGGGTGCGGGTGTCAGCGGTCGACGTGCGCGGCCTGCCGCCCGGACAGCTCCTCGATCACGTCGTCGCCGGGACGGGCGTCCTCGAACGGCGCGTCGATCTCGGCGCGGTCGAGCATCTCGGTCATGCGACGGCGGCGCTGACGCGGGATGAGCGTCACGACGGTGCCGGAACGCCCCGCGCGACCGGTGCGACCGGAGCGGTGCAGGTACGTCTTGTACTCGTCGGGCGCGTCGGCCTGGATGACCAGGTCGATGTCGTCGACGTGGATGCCGCGCGCAGCGACATCCGTCGCGACCAGCACGCTGACGCGGCCCGAGGTGAGCCGCTCGAGGTTGCGCGTGCGCTTGCCCTGGTTGAGGTCGCCGTGGAGGGCGACCGCGTGGATGCCGGCGTCGTCGAACTGCTCGGCGAGCATCTCGGCGTACGCACGGGTGCGGGCGAACACGAGCGTCTTGCCGGCGCGGTCGACGAGCGAGGTGAGGATGTCGGCCTTGTCGCGGTGGTCGATGACGAGCACACGGTGGTCGATCGTGCCGGAGTCCTGGTCCTCGCCGGCGACCTCGTACACCGCCGGGTCGACGAGGAACTCGTCGACGAGCGCCGCGACCTCGCGGTCGAGGGTCGCCGAGAACAGCAGCTTCTGCGCGTCGGGCTCGACCAGACGGAGGATCCGCTGCATCGGCTCGAGGAAGCCGAGCTCGCTCATGTGGTCGGCCTCGTCCAGCACGACGACCCCGATCTCGGAGAGGTCGAGCTTGCCCTGCTCCTGCAGGTCTTCGATGCGGCCCGGGGTGCCGATGATGATGTCGACGCCCTTCTTGAGCGCACCGACCTGGCGCGCCTGGGGCACGCCGCCGTAGATCTGAGTCGTGAACAGGCCGACGCTGCGGGCGATCGGCTGGATCGTGCGGTCGATCTGCAGTGCGAGCTCGCGCGTCGGGGCCAGGATCAGCGCGCGGGGGCTGCGGCCGAACGCGCGGCGCTTGCCGGCCTGGCTGCGCAGCACCGACTCGACGAGCGGGGCACCGAAGGCGATGGTCTTGCCCGAGCCGGTGCGGCCGCGCGCGAGCACGTCCTTGCCGGCGAGGATCGGCGCGATCGTCGCCGCCTGGATCGGGAACGGCGCCGCGGCGCCCAGCTCGGCGAGCGCCCGGACGATGTTCTCGCCCAGGCCGAGGCCGGCGAAGCTCACGTCCGCGACCTCTTCGGCCTGCACGGCCTGCGCCTGCAGCTTCTCGTGCACGACGTCGGCGTGCGCCTCGTAGGCCTTGCGGGCCGCGGCATCCTTCGCGTCGGCGTTCCAGTCCGCACGGTTGCCGCCGGTGGCGCGGGCCGGACGGTCATCGCGGCGGGGGCGGTCGAAACTCCTCCGATCCTCGTCGCGGGGGCCGAAAGCAGGCCGCTCCCGCCGCTCCGCACTCGACGTGGAGGAGTTACGGCCACGGTCATCGAACGACCGAGCGGGCCGGTCGTCGCGGCGAGGGCGGTCATCGAAGGACCGGGCCGGACGGTCGTCGCGGCGGGGGCGGTCGAAACTCCTCCGATCCGCGTCCCGAGAGCCGAAAGCAGGCCGCTCACGCCGCTCCGCACCCGACGTGGAGGAGTTACGGCCACGGTCATCGAACGACCGAGCAGGCCGGTCGTCACGACGCGGCCGGTCGTCGAACGACCGGGCCGGGCGGTCGTCACGGCGCGGGCGGTCATCGAAGGACCGAGCCGGACGGTCGTCGCGACGCGGGCGGTCGAAACTCCTCCGATCCTCGTCCCGAGAGCCGAAAGCAGGCCGCTCACGGCGATCCCCGCCCGATGTGGAGGAGTTACGGCCACGGTCATCGAACGACCGAGCCGGGCGGTCATCACGACGCGGGCGGTCATCGAACGGCCGAGCCGGGCGGTCGTCGCGGGCCGGGCGGTCGCCGTGGGCGCGGGAGCGGATGCCGCGCGCCTCGTCGCGGCCGGCGCGCTCCTGGGCGCTCCAGCGCTGCTTGGGCGCCGCGTCGGTCGCCTCGGCGGCGCGATAGCCGCGGTGGCCGGGGCTCTTGCTGCCGGGCTTGCCGGCAGAGGACTGACCGGGACGGCGCTTCGCGTCCTGGTAGCTGGTCTTCGCGCCGTAGCGCGGCTCGAAGTTCTGGGCGCGGCCGCCGGCCGGCTTCTTGCTCTTGGGCATGGTGTTCTTCCTGGGTTTTCTCGCGCGAGAACAGCGCCTCCGCGCCGAAGGAGTCCCCCCACGACGCGATGGTCGAGGAGATCGGGGCGGCGGGCGACCCGGTGGTCCGGGGGCCATTCACAGTGATGGTCATGTGCGCCGAGCGGCGCTCACCATCGGCCCCTTGGACTCACAAACCCACCCGCGCCGCAGCGCGGTGTCCAGAGCCGACCGCACCACTGTACCGGTCGCACCTGTGAGAGCGCCGGTCGGGTCCGGCCACGCCGGGATCGCGGCCCGCCGGCGGCCCCCTACACTGGCGCCATGACCGCAGCGGAACCCACCCGATTCCCCGCCGCCACCGACGCCGATCGCGCCCCCGCGCCCTCGTTGCGCGTCGAGGCGGAGGCCCTGCTCGCCGCGGCGATCGCCGCCGTCTCCGGCGGCGTCGTCGGGCTCATCGTCGGACTGCTCGGCATCGGCACGCGCCTGTGGGGCGACGGGAGCATCGCCGGCTGGGCGGCGGCCGGGGCGGGCCTCGCGGCGGGCGTCAGCTCCGCGCTCGGCTATTGGCGCGCCCGCACCACCGACGGTCAGGAGTGGCGGCGCAGGATCGCGAGCTGGCGCTACGTGGTGTCGACGGCATCCGTCGTGATCGCGCACGGCGCCCTCGCGGCGATCGGGACCGTCGCGCTGTTCGCCGTGCTCTCGCGCGCCTTCATCGACGTCGAGCTCACCGCGTTCTGGACGACCGTCCTGGCGGCCACGGCGACGGGCCTGTCGGGCTGGCTGAGCTACCTCTCCGCCTCGCGGATGACGACCCAGCGCCTCACGACGCTGCTGGTCACCTTCATCGGGATCGGGACGCTGGCGGCCATGATCACGACCTCCGACCCGCTCTGGTGGACCTACCACTTCAGCCAGCTGGGCACGTTCGGCGACATGTCGAGCTTCCTCTTCAACGGCACGCTCGTCGCCGGAGGCCTGCTCGTGACGACCTTCACGCTGTACGTCTCCCACGACCTCGCCGCGCTGGGCGAGGCGCCGCGCGGCATCCGTGTCGTCGGCACGGCGCTCGCGATCATGGGCGTCATGCTGGCCTGCGTCGGCATCTTCCCGGTCAACGTGAACATGCTGCTGCACAACCTGTCGGCGTCGGGCATGGCCCTGATGTTCCTGCTGCTGCTCGTCGGCGGCCCGTGGATCGTGCGACGGATGCCGCGCGCCTACTTCTTGGCGTCGTGGGCGTTCCTCGCCGGCCTGGTCGCCTCGATCGCACTGTTCGCCACGGGCTACTTCGGGCTGACGGCCTTCGAGATCATCGTGTTCGCGCTGATCTTCGGGTGGCTCGCCGTCTTCATCCGCTTCATGGTGGTCGCCGATCAGCCCGATCCGCGCGGCTGAGGCGCCCCGCTCACCCCGCGTTGGCGGCCCGCAGGGCGGCCACGGCGGCGGGGAGGTAAGCGGACTGCATCGCCGCTTCCTTGCTGTTGCCGACGATCGCCAGCCACGTCGTCCCCTCGAACGCATAGCCGACCGCCCCGTCGGCGATCTCACCGTGCACCGCTGAGGTGAAGACCGTGGCGTCGTCGATCGCGGCCTCGGTGTACCCGTCGGCGGTGCGCAGCGCACTCACGAGTTCGTCGCGCACCTCGGCGGGCAGCTCGAGCACGGCCGCGTGCACGCCACCGTCCGAGCCGCCGCGGACGCCCCATCCGCAGTCGACGGCGCGCTCCGCCTTCTCGACGGCGGAGCGTGCCATCGGGCCGGGAAGAAGCTGTCCGATGGTCCACCCGCCGCCGTCGGTGTACGCGACGACGTCCGTCGAGAAGTTCTGTTGCAGCAGCTCGATCGGGATCAGATCCTCGCAGCGCGGGAAGACGGCCGCCGCGGCCGCGGCCGCGGTCGCCGTCGGCGTCGGCGCCGCCGCGGCCGCGGTGCCTTCACCGCTGGCCGTGGCCGGCGCCGTGGACGTGGACGTGGACTCCGGGACGCTCGCGGCGCACCCGGCCAGTGCGACGCCGAGGGTGAGGACGGCGACGCCGAGGAGTCGGGAACGCATGACCCGACTCTACTTCCCGCGCAGCGCGCGGCGCGGGTGCAGCGCGGCGGCACCGGATGCCGGGGCGACGGGGTCCGCACCGGCATCCGCGGCCGCCTCGTGGCCGCCGTCTGCGGCTCCCCGGCGGGCGGCCCGGCGCTCGCGGGCCCCCTCGACGAGGTTGTAGAGCGTCGGCAGCACCAGCAGCGTCAGCACGGTCGAGGAGACGAGGCCGCCGATCACGACGATCGCGAGGGGCTGCGAGATGAAGCCGCCGTGGCCGGTGATGCCGAGCGCCATCGGCGTCAGCGCGAAGATCGTCGCGAGCGCCGTCATGAGGATGGGTCGCAGGCGTCGCGAGCCGCCCGCGACGGTCGCGTCATGGGTGCTGAGCCCCTTCTCGCGGTACTGGTTGACGAGGTCGACGAGCACGATCGCGTTGGTGACGACGATGCCGATCAGCATCAGCACACCGATGAGCGAGGCGACGCCGAGCGGCACCCCCGTAGCGATCTGCAGGAGGATCGCACCGGTCGCCGCGAACGGCACCGACACGAGCAGCAGCAACGGCTGGCGCAACGACTTGAAGGTCGCGACCATGACGATGTAGACGATCAGGATGGCCGCGAGCATGGCGAGACCCAGCTGTCCGAAGGCATCCGTCTGCTGCGTCACGACACCGCCGACCTTCGCGTCGGCCCCCGTGGGCAGATCCAGGCCGGTGAGGGCCGTGCGGACGCTCGCCGACGCGGTGTTGAGGTCGTCGGTCGACGGAGTGACCGTCACGGTCGCGGTGCGCTGGCCGCGCTGGGTCGTGATGGAGGTCGGACCCTGGCTCTGCTCGACGGTGGCGACCTGGTCGAGACGCACGAGGCCGTTGGCCGACGCGATCTGCAGGCCCTTGAGCTCGTCGATCGTCTGCGGCACGGTCGCCGCCTGGAGGTAGACGGTGAGCGAGGTGCCGTCGATCTCGACCGCGCCGATCTGACGCGGCTGCATCGTGTTGGAGACGAGCCCGCCGACGGCGACCTCCGACAGCCCGAGCTGGGCGGCCTTCGCACGGTCGACGGTGACGGCGACGTACGGGAGGGATGCCGAGAGGTTCGAGGTGATCTGGCCGATGCCGTCCTTGCCCTGCAGCCCGGCGACGACCGCGTCGGTGGCCTTCTGGAGCGCGTCGGCGGACGGCGCGGTCACGTCGACCTCGACGTTGCTCGAGCCGAATCCGCCCTGACCGGAGGAGATCGTGACGGTGCCGACGTCGCCGAGTCCGGCGATCGCCTTCTCGACCTCGTCGCGGACGGTGAGCTGGTCGGCCCCCGTGTCGGTCGTGACCGAGTAGGTGATTCCGGTGCTGCCGCCGCGGAAGGCGTCGCGCACCGCCGATCCGCTGGAGCCGATCGAGGTCTGCACCGTGGTCACGCCGGCGACGCCCTTCACGGCGGTCTCGACCTTCTGCGCCGCGGCGTCCTCGGCGTCGAGGCTCGGCGCCTGCCCGACCTGCTGCGTGATGGTGAAGGTGTTCTGCCCGCTGTCGCCGAGGAAGTTCGTCTTCATGAGGGGCGCCGCCGCGGCGGTGCCGCCAAGCACGAGCACGGCGAGCAGCAGCGTGACCCAGGAGTGCTTCAGCGTCCAGCCGAGGATGGGCAGGTAGCCCCGCTGCAGGCGGGACGGGGGCGCTGCGGGGTCTTCCGGGTCGATCGGGTCGCCCTCGGCGTCGCGCACCGGCTTTCCGGGGCGCAGGAACCAGTAGGCGAGCACCGGCACGATGGTCAGCGCCACGAACAGCGAGGCGGCCATCGCGATGGTGACGGTCATCGCGAACGGGCGGAACAGCTCGCCGGTCACGTCGCCCACGAAGGCGATCGGCAGGAAGACGGCGACCGTCGTGATGGTCGAGGCGGTGATCGCGGCGGCCACCTCGCGGACGGCGAGCAGGATCGAGGCGAGCTTGTCGGCCCCCTCGACGTAGTGGCGCTTGATGTTCTCGATCACCACGATGGAGTCGTCGACGACGCGGCCGATCGCGATCGTCAGCGCCCCGAGCGTGAGGATGTTCAGCGAGTAGCCGAACGCCTGGATGCCGACGAAGGTGATGAGAACGCTCGTCGGGATCGAGATCGCCGTGACGAGCGTCGAACGCACCGACAGCAGGAACACGAGGATGACGAGCACGGCGAAGACGAGTCCGAGCAGGCCCTCCTGCGCGAGCGACTCGATCGACTGCTCGATGTAGGGCGCCTGGTCGAAGACCACGGTGAACGACGCGTCCCCGCCGATGTCGCTCTGCAGGGTGGGCAGCAGCGCGGTGACGGCACGGCTGACGTCGACCGTGTTCGCCGCGGGAAGCTTGGTGATGGAGATCGTCAGGGCGGGCTCGCCGTTGACGCGCGAGATCGAGGTGACCGGGTCTTGCGCCAGCGCCACGGTCGCCACGTCGCCGACGGTCAGCGCGCCGCTGGCGAGGGCGCCCTCGAACTGCGCCGCAGACGTCGGCACGAGCGGCAGCGCCGCGATCTGGTCGACGGAGGTCAGCTTGCTCCCCGTCTGCACCGTGAGCGTCTGGTCGCCCTCCGTGACGGTGCCGCCGGGGAAGAGCACGCCGTTCTGTGTGAGCGCGTCGGTCAACGCCGTCTGTGTGAACCCGGCCGCGGCGAGCTTCTGCTGGTCGGGGGTGATCGTCACGCGCTGCCCCTGGCCGCCGACGATGGAGGCCGCGCTGACGCCCTTGACGTCCTCGAGGTCGGGGATCGTGGTCGCCTGCAGCTTGGCCTGGATGGTCTTCTCGTCGCTGTAGCCGGTGACGGCCAGTGCGATGACGGGGAGATCGTCGATGGAGAACGACACGACGTTCGGCTCGACGCCGCTGGGCAGATCGGACTTGATGCGATTGATCGCCTGGAGGATCTTCTGCTCGGCGGTGGCCAGATCGGTGCCGTAGGTGAAGGAGGCCTGGATGATCGAGGCGTTCGTCGTGCTCGTGGCGGTCGTGGACTCCAGGCCCGGGATGCCCTGGATCGCGGACTCGATGGGCGTCGAGACGTCGTTGTTGACGACGTCGGGCGACGCGCCCGGGTAGGTCGACAGGATCGACAGCTGCGGGAACTCGACCGAAGGGATGAGCTCCTGTTTGAGGCTCGTCAGGGCGAGGCCGCCGAAGATCGCCGCGACGATCGTGATCAAGGCGATGAGGGCCCGGTTCTTCAGGCTCAGTACGGCGAGATGCGACACGGGAACCCTTGCTCTCCAGACGGGCGCGCACGAGAAGCTCGATACACGCGTGTATCGGCTTCATTGTCGCACGCGCGCTGGTTCCGATCCGCGCACCGCCACCTTCCCGATCTGCAAGGGCGCCCCGTCGACGCGCCGCCTCGGCGACGGATGCCGCGGCGTGTCGCTCGGCATCCCTTGCACATCGGCACGGACGCCGGCCGGGCCGATGCCGGCCGCCCGCCGGGCCACCGGCCGCGCCGCCGGCCGGCCCGCGGCACGAGCGCCGGGTCAGCGGGGGAAGAAGCCCCCGAGGAGCAGGCCGAGGGCCGCGGCGGCGAGCGAGAGCACGAGCGTGCCGAGGAGGTTGATCCACGCCCAGTCGCGGCGTCCCCGCTCGGCGAGCAGCGCCGTCTCCGTCGAGACCGTGCTGAAGGTCGTGAAGCCGCCGAGCACCCCGACACCCAGGATGCTCATCCACACCGGTGCGACCGACGTGCCGAGTCCCGTCAGCAGTCCGAGGAGGAACGACCCCAGCACGTTCACCAGCAGGATGCCGACGGGGAACGCCCCCGACCGGCCGCGCATGACCGCGGCATCCATCAGATAGCGCGCCCCCGCCCCGAGCCCGCCGCCGACGATGAGCGCCGCCACCTCGACCGCGCTCATTCCGCGTCCTCGGGCCGCTCGATCTCGCCCGGGCGGTCCGCGAGGCGACGGCCGACGGCGAGACCCGCGACGGCGGCGAGCACCCCGCCGAACAGCGAGACGACGATGAGCGCGATGCCGACGAACGGCGAGGCGGTCGCCGTCGTCACGGCCTGGACGGCGAAGGCGCTGTAGGTGGTGAACCCGCCCATGACCCCGGTGCCGAGGAAGAGTCGTGCGCGTGGATGCCGATCCGCCAGCCATCCGACGATGACGCCGAGCAGCAGCGAACCGATCAGGTTGACGACGAGGGTCGCGGCCGGGACGACGAGCGGATGCAGACCGGCGGCGGTCAGCGGCACGACGACGACCGCCCGCAGCGCCACGCCGACCATGCCGCCGACGATCACCAGCAGCAGAGCGACGAGCGAGAACCGGCGGGCGGGGGGCACGTCCGCAGACTAGCGCCGGCTCACGAGGCGAGGAGGGCGCGGATCGCCGATTCCGGGGAAATGGAGGTGTCGAGCAGGACGCCGCGTCGGTAACGGGCGAACACCCGCGGGTCGATGTACGAGCTCTTGGCGACGGCGGGCGTGTTGCCCAGAGCCGTGGCCGTCGCTCTGACCGCGAGGACCTCGGCGCGCTTGCGATCGGTCTTCGTCGACGTCGGACCGATGCGGGCGAGGGCGTCGGCGGCGAGGATCGTGCCGCGGAGGGTGCGGAAGTCCTTCGCGGTGAAGCTTCCGCCGGTCATCGCCCGCACGTACGCGTTCACGTCCTTCGGCGTGAGCGCGACCCGGCGACGCCCGCGCACGTAGGCCAGCAGCGGCGCCGCGGGCCGCCCCGCCGCGAGGAGTCCGACCACCACGGCGAGGTCGGCGTCGTCGACGTCGAGGCGCTGCCGTTTGCCGCTCTTGCCGGGAAAGCGCAGGCTCGTGACGCTGCCGTCGACGAGGGCGTCGCGTCGTTGGAGCGTCGTGAGCCCCCGGCTCCCGTGGGCGGAGAAGTACCGCTCGCTGCCCACGCGCGGCGCCGCCTGATCGAGGAGGCGGAAGGCCGTGGCCAGCACCCGCTCCCGGTCGAGATCGTCGCGGCGCAGGGATGCCGTGACGCGGCCGCGCGCATGCGGCAGACGCTCGGCCAGCTCGAGCGCGCGGGCGTACTTGCCCTTGTCGCGACGGGTCGACCAGTCCGGATGGTAGAGGTACTGCATCCGGCCCGCCTCGTCCACGCCGGTCGCCTGGATGTGCCCGTTGGCCGCCGCCGCGATCCACACGTCGCCCCAGGCCGGCGGGATGACGAGCGCCCGCACGCGGTCGCGCTCGGCGGCCGGGAGGGGCGACCCGTCGGCATCCACGTAGCGGAATCCCGTGCCCGAGCGCACGCGTCGGTAGCCGAGGTCGCGGCCGGGCCGGACCCTGCGAAGGCGCGCCACCTCAGGAGTCGCGGAGCATGTCGACGAGCTCCGCCTTCCGCGCGTTCGCGTAGCCGCGGATGCCGAGTTCCTTGGCGCGTCCGCGCAGCTCGGCGACGGTCCAGTCCTCGTACGATCCCGCCGCGCCGCCGCGGCGACCCACGGCCGTGCGGCCGTCGCGGGCGGCGGCGTTGGAGATGCGGCCGGCCTTCTGCTTCGATGCGCCGTCCGTGCGCAGCTCTTCGTAGAGCTGCGGATCCTTCAGGGACGCGGGGGTGTCGTTCTGGGGCATATAACGGCCCTATCGCACGGGAAGAGCCCGTGGCAAGGGGGGTGCCCGCGGCCGCGAACGCGACTAGCTTCAGGGGGTCATGGAGTCCCTCGAGAATGGAGCAATCACATGAATCTCGCTCTGATCATCATCATCGTCGTCGCGATCGTTCTTGCGATCGTCGGCGGCATGAACGCCGCCCTGAACTGGCTGCTGTGGGTCGCCCTGATCGTCGGCATCATCGCCATCATCGCGTTCCTGCTGCGACTCGTGCGAGGCGGTCGCGCCTAGCGTCGACCGCCCGGACCGCGCCGGTTCACCCCCTGGGGTGAGCCGGCGCGGTCGCGTGTGCCGCTCGTCCGTCCCGCGTGGTCGCATCTCGGATGCCGAAGCGACAGCGCGGGACGGATGGGCGGCGCGCCCTCACCGCTGCGCGGCGGCGTAGGCGTCGAGTGACGCGCGGACGAACTTCGCACCGGCGGGGCCGCCGTAGTTCGCCGCGAACCGCGGGTCGGCGACGTACATCTCGCCGAGCCCCCGCAGGTAGCCGGCGATGTCGCCGTCCGGCGCCGCGGCGGGCGTCCCCGGGATGCCGCGGAGCCAGTCCACGTGACGGGCGGCGAGCTCCTGGGCCTCGCCTCCGGCGGGGTCGAGGCCGCGCCCGGCGGCATCCACCCACGCGGCGTTGAGCGCGGCGACCCGCGCCTTCGCGTCGCGGTGCCCCTCGGCATCCAGCCCTCGCCACCAGCGGTCCGCGTCGGCGTACGCCGCCTCGCCCCAGCGCTCGATGACCTCGTCGTGGTATCGCGTGTGGTCGAACCCGTCGAACATGTTCTCGGCCATGGGCTCTTCTCCTTTCTCCAGTGCGGTGATGGTCGATGCGACCGAGG
Organism: Microbacterium hominis NBRC 15708; assembly: GCF_001592125.1. Classification (GTDB taxonomy): domain Bacteria; phylum Actinomycetota; class Actinomycetes; order Actinomycetales; family Microbacteriaceae; genus Microbacterium; species Microbacterium hominis. The sequence continues at coordinate 4,309 of NZ_BCWI01000003.1, read as the reverse complement.
CGATCCGACGCGCGAGCCGTTCCTGCTCCTCGTGCAGTGCCCGCAGGTGGCGCCGCAACGCGTCGGTCTCGGTCGTGGGCCGTTCGAGCACCTCCGCGATCTCGGGCAGAGCGAGCCCCATCTCGCGCAGGAGCAGGATCCGCTGCAGGCGCACGAGGGCCGCGGCGTCGTAGTACCGATAGCCGTTGGCACCCACGCGGCTCGGCCGCAGCAGCCCGAGCTCGCCGTAGTGCCGCAGGGTGCGGCTCGTGGTCCCCGCGAGGCGCGCGGTCTGCTGGATCGACCAGTCGTTCATGAGGACGACGCTAGAGGTTGACGTCGCGTCAAGGTCAAGGAGACGTCGGCGAAGGCTCTGGCAAATCGAGATATATCGTGTTATTCTAGCCACAACGCGATATATCTCGAATCGCCAAAACCCAGGAGAAACCCATGACACTCGAGAAGTGGCTCATCAAGCCGGGCGAGACCCGGGTGATCGACCTCGAAGACGTCCGCAAGCTCAAGATCGGACTCGTCGGCGGACAGGTGGATGTCGTCGCGCACGACGAGCCCGGGGTGCGCATCGAGGTGCACGCCGTGACCATCAAGGACCTCCGCATCGAGGCGTCGGGCGACGTCGTGGAGATCGACCACCCGCAGCTGCGCTGGGACAACTTCCTCGAGGTGTTCCGCAACTTCGGCTCCGGCGGCCCCAAGGCCGAGATCAGCGTGGCGGTCCCCCGCGGCATCCTCCTCAACCTCGGCGTCGTCTCGGCGAGCGCCCTGGTGTCGGGGCTCGCCTCGGGTGCGCGTCTGAACACCGTGTCGGGCGACATCTTCGTCGACGGCCTGACGGGCGACCTGTCGGTCAACGCGGTCTCGGGCGACGTGCAGATCCGCGGACTCGACGGCACCCTGAGCGCCAACTCGGTCTCCGGCGACGTCGCGGCGACGGGCAGCATCCGCAAGGCGACCATCGACACCGTGTCGGGCGGCATGCTCGTCGACTCGACCGATCGCGTCGACGTCGTCAGCCTCAACACGGTCTCCGGCGACGCCACCGTGCGCCTGGACGAGGGCCACCCGGCCAACTTCGTGCTGCGCAGCGTCAGCGGCCGCCTCATGGTCGACGGCGTCAAGCGCTCGACATCCGGGCCCTCGAACTACGTCGACTCGGTCGGCGAGCTCAGCGGCAGCTTCGCCGACGTCCGCGCGAACTCCGTGTCGGGCGACGTCACGGTGCTGCGTCGGGCCACGGCGACCCCGGATGCCGCGGCCTCCGCGACCGCCGAGGAGGTCTGACGATGCCCCCCGTCTTCTCGCACGGCGACCTGCGCCTCTACCTGCTGAACCTCCTCGACGAGTCGCCCCGACACGGCTACGACCTGATGCAGGCGCTGTCGGATCGCACCGGCGGCACGTACACGCCGAGCGCCGGCACGATCTACCCGCGGCTGTCCAAGCTGGAGGAGGAGGGCCTGGTCACGAAAGTGGTCGACGGTCGCAAGACCGTCTACGAGATCACGGACGCGGGCCGCGCCGAGGTCTCCGCGCGGGCGCACGAGCTCGAGGGCATCGAGGCGGGACTCGCCGACAGCGTCCGCCTCATCGCCGACGAGGTGCGCGGCAGCGTGCGCGAGGCGATGAAGAGCCTCCGCGCGGATCTGGCGGCGTCGGCCCAGTCGGAGCGCGCCCAGGCGCAGCGCGATCGCGACGAGGCCCGCGCCTCGGCATCCGCGTCGCCGTCCGATGACGCGCGCGCGTCGTCCCGCGAGCAGCTGCGGCGCACCGAGGCGATCCTCGGCGAGTTCCGAGCGACCGTGCGCGCCGATGTGCGCACGCATCTCGCACACGGCGGCGAACTCGCGGCATCCGCCGTCGACGACCTGTCGCGTGCGCTCGACGACGCGCTCGCCGCGCTGACCCGCGCCCTGCGCTGATCCCCCCTGCCTGCCGAGCCGCTATCCCCTGTGCGAGCCGCCACGCGGTGTACAGCACAGCGGATGGCGGCTCGGCCGCGGCATAGCGGCTCGCGGGAGGGGGGGAAGAGAGCTAGGCGGGCCAGGGAGTATCGTCGTCGAGCGGCTCCTCCAGGGGGACCACGAGGATCGGGCGCGACTGGCGGTGCGCGAGCCGCGCGGCGACCGAGCCCGTGAAGAACTCGCGGATCGACTCGCCGAACCCGCGACGCCGCGTGCCCACGACGATCAGGCGCGCCTGCGCGCGCTCGGCGAGATGCTTGATCGCCAGCGCCGGGTCACCCACGAGCTGCGTGACGGTCCACTCCACGCCCGAACCCTCGAGCGCGGATGCCGCGGCATCCCGGACCGCCGCGAGCTGCACCTCTCCGACGGCGAGGTCGATGTCGATCGGCGCCGAATGCACATAACCGTCGGGATCTTCGTACGTGACGAACCGCGTGACATCGACGTGGGCGACGATCAGGGGCGCCTGGAAGAGCTTCGCGTACCGCGCCGCCTCTTTGAGCACCCGCGCCGGCTGGTCGGGGATCGCGCCGACCACGACCGCGTGGAGCGGGACCGGGCTCTCATCCGGATCGACCATGACACCCTCCCCGTCCTCCCCCGCACCGCGAGGCGCCGGGGGCACCGTGTTATTCTGAATGCTACTCTTCCCGGCAGGAAGCCGGATCGTCAACCGCATCGTGAATGCGCCGGACCAAAGTGCGGAACACCGCATCGTCCGTGACTCAGAAATGAGGGGGTCTCGCATGGGGCGTGGCCGTCAGAAAGCGAAGCACACCAAGATCGCTCGCGAGCTGAAGTACGACACCTACACCGTGAACTACTCCGCGCTCGAAAAGGAGCTCGGACACCACGAGGACGACCCGTACGTCGACAAATGGGCCGATCAGTATGCCGACGACGAGGACGAGCTGGAGACAGCCTGACGCCCTCGTCATGCCGTGCTGAACGGCGTCACGTGTGCAACGTCGGACTTTTCAGCGCGCTGATTCTGTGAAGGCAGGAGCGTGCGGGCATGGACCGCGGCGTCGTCGGAATCTCCGACGTTCGTCACAGGCCCGGCACCGCGCTGATCCTCACCACACGCCGTGGCGGCGCTCCCACTCGTCTTCGATGGTGCGCGGCTTCGACACGATGATCCCGGTCGGGATCGCCGCCAGGAACAGCGCGCCGAAGACGAGGAGCACCGGCTGCCAGCTGCCGGTCAGCTCGTGCACCACCGCGAACATCAGCGGGAACAGCGCCGCGATCGCGTAGCCCACGCTCTGCGCGAAGCCGCTCAGCGCCACGGCGCCCTCGTGCGTGCGCGTGCGCAGCTGGATGAGCACGAGTACGGCGGGGAACAGCGCCTGCGGGGTGCCCAGCAGGACGACCCACAGGATCGTGGCGGCCGTCGGGGCCAGCACCATGCCCCCGACACCGGCGAGACCCGCCACCAGGGCGACCGCGTAGATCACGCCGACGCGTCGCCACCGCGTGATGACGATCGGAACCAGGATCGACCAGGGCAGGCCCATCGCGCCGAACAGCGAGAGCAGCGCGCCCCCCTCGGCGTGCGAGACCCCGGCCACGTCCACGAGCACGACCGGGAGCCACGCGAAACACGCGTACACGCTCGCGGCGGAGATGCCGAAGGTCGCCGCCAGTGCCCACGCCAGCGACAGTCGCGGCAGGCGTCCGAGCACCCCCGGCGCGGGCTCCTCGATCGCGACCGCCGACTGCTGCGCGGCGGAGGTACGGGCCCGGACGACGAGAGAGACCCACGGCACCACCGCGAGCAACGCGAAGACGGCCCACATCCCGAGCGAGAAGCGCCACCCCGCGGCATCCGCGACGGGCACCGCGACCAGCGGCGGCACGAAGGCCGCCACGGCGAGCAACGCGGAGTAGAGCGCGGTCATCGTGCCGATGCGATCGGGGAAGTACGCCTTGATCAGGGGCGGCAGGACCACGTTGCCGACGCCGACGGCGGCGAACAGCACCGCGGTGGCCGCCAGCAGCGTCACGGCGTCGCCGGCGAGCGCGCGCCAGATGAGCGCCGCCGTCACGACGACCATGGATGCCGCCGCCAGCCGCTGCAGCCCGAAACGCCGTTCGAGCATCGGCGTCACGATGCCGAACACGGCGAAGCAGACGGGAGGAGCGGTGCCGATGAGGCCGACGACCCACGTCGGCACCGCGAAGTCCTCCTGCACCTCGGCGAGGATCGGGGACAGCGCCGCCACGGCGGAGCGCAGCGAGAAGGCGACGAGCACGACGCCCGCGAGTGCGAGGAGCCTTCCCCGCCAGAGGGATCGGGGGCGGGGAGCGGTCACCCGATCCAGCCTAGGGCGGGCCGGGGGGGG
>NZ_BCWI01000002.1 GCF_001592125.1 Microbacterium hominis NBRC 15708 | reverse complement strand
ACGAGCGGCACCATGGGTCGGTCGTCTTCGACGAGCGGCACCATGGGTCGGTCGTCTTCGACGAGCGGCACCATCGGTCGGTCGTCTTCGACGACCTCGGGCTCTCCGATGACGGACTTCGTGGGCGTGTAAAGGGACATGGTGGGCACCTCCGCTCGTCGAGACAGGAATATTTACGGCAAGACTGCCTTGCATCGGATATTCTTCCATGCATGGAAGATGATGTCGACCGTCGGGTCGTGGCCGAGGTCTCGCGAGACGGCCGGATGACGCTCGCCGACCTGTCCGCCGCGGTCGGGCTCTCGATCTCCGCCGTCCAGGCCCGCCTCAAGCGGCTGGAGTCGCGCGGTGTCGTCACCGGCTACCGCGCGCTCGTCGACGCCGAGGCGGTCGGGCGCCCGCTGGCCGCCTTCATCGAGATCACGCCGCTCGACCCGGCTCAGCCCGACAACGCCCCCGAGCTCCTCGAGCACCTCGACGCGATCGAGGCCTGCCACTCCATCGCCGGTGACGCCAGCTACATGCTCTTCGCCCGTGTCGCGTCGCCGCGCGCCCTCGAAGACCTCGTGCGTGAGATCCGGCTCGCCGCCGCGGTCCGCACCCGCACGACCGTCGTGCTGCAGACCTTCTACGAGCACCGACCGCTGGTGCCGCAGTCGGGCTGACGGCGCGGACCGCGCGGACCAAGCGGTCCGATCCGGCCCGGCGCGCGCCGACGGCGATACATCGCTCGATGGATGCCGCCGCGCGCGGCGGTCGCGTAGCGTCGTAGCGTGTTTCGGACGCTGACCCGCATGCAGCTGACCGTCGACATCGTCGCGGCCGGCCTGTTCGCGCTGTTCGCACTGTTCGCGACGCTCGTGCCGTCCGACGGGATCGGGTCGGCGATGGTCCCCTCGCGGGTCGCGCTGATCGTCGCGCTCGCGCTCACCCTCGTCTTCTCCGGGGCCGCCGCGGTCCGCCGCCTGGCACCCGAGCTCGCCCTCGCGGTCTGCTGGGCCGCCGCGGTCCTCCAGATGGCCACCGGCCTGCCGCCGCTGCCGGCGAACATCGCCATCTTCGGGGTGCTCTACACGACCGCGGCCTACGGCGCGCGGCGCACCTTCTGGTTCGGGTTCGCGTCGTCGCTGCTGGGGGCGGTGGCCATCGCGATCTACATCATCGTCATGCCGCTCGTGCTCGGTCAGTGGACCACCAGCGGCATCGGCACCTACGTCTTCGCCACCGCGGCGACCTTCGCCTCCGCCGCCTTCGCCCTCCTGCTCGCCTGGACCGCCGGCGCCCTGGTCAGAACGAGCCTGCGCGCCCGCGAGAACCGTCGCGCGCAGGAGCTCGCCGAGGCCACCGCCGTCGCCGAGGCGGAGCGCACTCGCATCGCGCGAGACATGCACGACGTCGTCGCCCACTCTCTGGCCGTCGTCATCGCCCAGGCCGACGGGGCGCGGTACGCCGCGGCATCCGACCCCGCCGTCGCCGCCGTGACGCTCGGCACCATCTCCACGACGGCCCGCGCCGCGCTCTCCGACGTCCGGATGCTGCTGACCCAGCTGCGCCACACGCAGGCGGAGGGCCCGCAGCCGACCCTCGCCGACCTCGAGCAGCTCTACGCGCAGGTGCGTGCGGCGGGTGTGACGCTCCGGGTCGACGTCGATCCGGCGCCGGTCGGGGAGGTGCCCGCGGCCGTGCAGCTCGCGGTGTTCCGCATTCTGCAGGAGGCGCTCACGAACGCGCTCCGCCACGGCGCCGATGCGGCCGTGGGCGTCGATCTCGCGTGGCACGCTGGGGGAGTGGACCTGACCGTGCGCAATCCCGTCGCCCCTGTCGAGACCGCGGGCGGCTCCGTCGCCGGCGACCGATCCGCCGAGGAGTACCGCGGGCACGGCCTGATCGGCATGCGCGAGCGTGCGCAGCTGGTCGGAGGCCAGCTCGACGCGAGCCGGCAGGGCGCCCTGTTCGTCGTGCGGGCGCGGCTGCCGATCGCGCCGTCCGCCGCCGGGGGACAGGCATGAGCGCCCCGATCAGGGTCGTCCTCGTCGACGACCAGGCCCTCTTCCGTGCGGGGATCCGCATGGTGATCGACTCGCAGTCCGACCTCGCGGTCGTCGGCGAGGCGGGCGACGGCGCCGAGGGCGTGCGCGTCGTGCGCCAGACCCGGCCCGACGTCGTGCTGATGGACATCCGGATGCCGGTGATGGACGGCCTCGCCGCGACGGCCGAGCTCCTCGCCGATCCGACGCTGGCCGCCGATCCGCCCCGCATCGTCATGCTCACGACGTTCGACCTCGACGAGGCGGCCGCGCGGGCGATCCGGCAGGGGGCCAGCGGCTTCCTCCTCAAGGACGCCGACCCGGAGTTCCTGCTCGCCGCGATCCGGACGGTGCAGTCGGGATCGGCGGTCATCGCCGCCTCGGCGACCCGCGAGCTGTTCGCCCAGTTCTCCGAGCCGTCGCGCACCATCCCCGAGACCTTCACTGAGCTGACGGATCGCGAGCGCGAGATCTTCGCCCTCGCCGCCCGAGGACTGTCCAACGCCGAGATCGCGCAACGGGAGTTCCTCTCCGAGGCGACCGTGAAGACGCACATCAGCCGCATCCTCGGCAAGCTCTCCCTCCGCGACCGGGTGCAGCTCGTCGTGTTCGCCTTCGAGCACGGGCTGGCCTGACCCGCGGATGACCCGCCGGTCGGCGGCGGGGCCGCCCCCGACCGTCCGGGTGCGTCATCCTCGCGATGTACGCGTTCGCGACCGCAGGCCGACGCGGTGCCCGTAGTCGCGTCCGTAGCGTGAGGGCTATGGAGATCACGACCACCGAGCTGGGCCTCGCCGCCCGTGTGCAGAGCGTCACGAAGACCTACGGAGCCGGCGAGACGGGGGTGCGCGCACTCGACGGCGTGACCGTCGGCATCCGTCGCGGGGAGTTCACCGCGATCATGGGGCCCTCCGGGTCGGGCAAGTCCACGCTCATGCACATCATGGCCGGACTGGATGCCGCCACGACGGGCCGTGCCTGGATCGGCGACACCGAGATCACGGGGCTGTCCGACCTCGAGCTCACCCTGCTGCGGCGCCGGCGCATCGGCTTCGTCTTCCAGTCCTTCAACCTCGTGCCGACCCTCGACGCGCTGAGCAACATCCTGCTGCCGTTCGACCTCGACGGGCGCCGGCCCACGGCGCTGGAGCGCGCCCGCATCGAGGGCCTCATCGACTCCCTCGGCGTGCGCGATCGACTGCGGCACCGCCCCCACGAGCTGTCGGGCGGGCAGCAGCAGCGCGTGGCGATCGCGCGCGCCCTCGCCACCGCACCCGACCTGGTGTTCGCCGACGAGCCGACCGGCAACCTCGACTCGCGCTCCAGCCGTGAGGTGCTCGCGCTGCTGCGGACCGCGAGCCGCGAGCACGGGCAGTCGATCGCGATGGTCACCCACGATCCGATCGCGGCCGCCCACGCCGATCGCGTCCTCTTCCTCGGGGACGGGCGGGTCGTCGCCGACAAGCCCCGGCAGAGCGCGGAGCAGGTCTCGGCGTTCATGCTCGCGTCCGAGGTGGCGGTGTGAGCGCCGCCGTGGCCGATCCGGTCTCGCTCGGCGCGCCGGCGGCGATCTCGTCCCGCGCGTCGCGGCTCGCGTGGGTGCGCGAGCGGGGGATGGGCGCGACCGTGCTCGTCGCCGCCATCTCCGCGGCGTTCGGTGTGCTGCTGCTCACCGCGACGGGCTACATCGCGGCATGGGCGCGCTCCGACCCGTATCTCGGCAACAGCGAGACGGTCGCGATCGTGCTCGGCATCCTCAGCGTCCTGCTCGTCGGCGTCGCCGTATACGTCGCCGCGATCGTGACGGCGAACACCTTCGCGACGATCGTCGCCGGGCGCACCCGTCACATCGCCATGATGCGCCTCATCGGCGCGTCCGCTCGTGCCCAGCGCCAGGAGGTCGGCCGCCAGGGGCTCGGCGTCGGGATCATCGGTGCCGCCGTCGGTCTGGCGGTGGGCACCGCGGCCGCCGCCGTCCTGGTGCGCCTCGCCGACGCGCTGCTGGGCATCACGGCCGGCTACGCCGTCGCGCAGCCGGTGCTGCTGCTGCCCGCCGCCGTCGTCGCGCTGACCACGTGGGCGGGTGCATGGAGCGGATCGCGGCGGGTGCTGACCGTCACCCCGCTGCAGGCGCTCGCCGGATCGGCCCCGCGCACGCACGAGCAGACCCGCTCGCCGGCGCGCGATGTCGCGGCCGTGATCCTGTCGTTCGCCGGGGCGGCGCTGTTGGCCGGAGGCGTCGTCGTCGGGCTCGTGTCGCCGCTCGGCGTCATCGTCGCCTTCTTCGGCGGCATCCTGTCCTTCACCGGCCTGACCCTCGGCGCCGTCATCGTCATGCCGCCGCTGCTGCGCCTCACCGGACGCCTGTTCGGACGGTCGGCGCCGGCGCGCCTCGCGGCCGAGAACGCCCTGCGCTACTCCGAGCGGGCGAGCCGCATGGCGATCGGGGTGGTCATGGGCGTGACGCTCGTCGTGATGTTCGCGGTCGCCGGCGCGTCGGTCAAAGCCGTGATGGCGTCGTCGTCGGGGGGAACGCCGCCCGCGGAGCTCGATCGCGTGCTCGACACCTTCGCCGCCATCATGATGGGACTGGTCGCCGTCTCGGCGGTGATCGCCGCCGTCGGCCTCGTCAACCTGCTGACGATCGGCGTCGTCCAGCGACGTCGCGAGCTCGGACTGCTGCGGGCCCTCGGCCTCTCCTCCCGCCAGGTGCGACGGGTCGTGCTGCTCGAGGCCGTGCACGTCACCATCACGGCGCTCACCTTCGGGCTCGTGCTGGGCGTCGCCTACGGGTGGGTGGCCGCGCAGTCGCTGCTCGGCTCGGTGGCCGTGCCGCCCGCGCTCTCCGCGCCGACGCTGGTGGTCCCGGCCGTGCCGTGGATGCCGGTGCTCGTCGTGGTGCTGGCCACTGCGCTCCTCACCGTCGTCGCGACGGTCGTCCCGACGCGGTTGGCGACGCGGGTGACGGCCGTGGAGGCGCTCGCCGAGTGAGGACCCGGATGCCTGGGGGTGTCCGGTGCCGGCTGTCGCGGTCAGGCTTCGACCGCGACAGCCGGCGATTCGTCGCGGTGGGCGTCGGGGTCGAAGGCCCAGGTCGGCGCGAGCGCGGCGAGGCGGGCGCCGCGCCACTGCCACGTCGCCCAGAGCACCGGCCAGAGCGCGGGCGCGGCGGCCCCGCCGATCACGAGCCGGTCGCGCCACAGCGTCTTCGACGGGTCGCCCGGCGCCGGCGCCACCGCCATCTGGTGGTCCCACACGTCGAGGGCGGCCAGCGGTCCCGTCAGCGGGATGCCGCTGTCGCGGAAGATCCGCACGGGGCCGTGGGCGTCGACCGTGTGCCGCTCGCTGACGTGGATCAGCTGCGATCCGAGCGGGACGACGCCGGCGACGCTCATCGCCACCGGGACGTCGGCGCCAGGCACGAGTCTGGTCGGCAGGCCCTCGGCGGCGAGGGGCGCGAGGTCGAGGAACGGACCGTAGAGGTCGGCGACCGTGCGCGGTGAGTGCAGGGCGCGCCACGCGGCATCCGCATCGCAGTCGAGGACGAGCTTGAGCATGATCCGCATACCGCCAGTCTCGCACCGGTGCCCCCGTAGCCTGGAGACATGGCCTCCCCGTTCGATCAGTCCCGGTACCAGGTGCGCCTCGAATGGGGTGCCGACGGCCTCGATCGCGTCGCGGCGTCCGACGTCGTGGTCGTCGTCGACGTCCTGCGGTTCTCCAGCACGGTCGCCCGCCGCGTCGCGACCGGAGACGCGGTGGCGCTGGACGACGCCGCGCACGCCGCGTCGGTGAACGGTGCCGCGATCGCGGCGCGTGCGGGCGCGACCGGCGCCGTCGTGCTGCTCGGTGCGCTCGTGAATGCGGCCGCCGTGGCCGACGCGATCCTCGCGGAGCAGCGCCGCCGCGGCGCGCGCACGAGCATCCTCGTGCTCGCCGCCGGTGAGCTTTCCGGCCGCGAGTCCGATGCGCGGCTGCGGTTCGCCGTCGAGGACCTGCTCGGCGCGGGAGCCGTCATCGACGCCCTGGGTGCGCGCGGCATCGACCACACGTCGCCCGAAGCCGCCGCCGCGGGCGAGGCCTTCCGCGGGCTGCGGCCCGCCGTGCGCCACCTCCTCACGGCGAGCGGCTCGGGACAGGAGCTCATCGGACGTGACGCGCGTGACGAGGTGCTCGCGGCCGCAGAGGTGGATGCCGCGGCATCCGCGCCCGTCCTGCGCGCGGGCGTGTTCGTGGCCTACGCCTGACCCGGCGCTTCGGGGTGCTTCCGCTCGGCTCGGGGCGTTTCGACTCGCTGCGCTCGCTCAACGACCGGGGCCCCGCCACCCCCTCCGGTCGTTGAGCGAGGAGCGCAGCGACGAGTCGAGACGCGGCGCCCGGCAGCGGCGCCGTCAGCGCCCGGCGCCGACGGTCTCGCGCGGTGTCATCGCCGCGCGCCGCGTGGCCGAGGAGATCTCACGCCGGGTCCAGGTGAACAGGAACCGGTCGTCGAACGAGCGCGAGCACCGGGCGCACGAGGTGGGGCGCGTCGCGCGGCGGTGCCGATAGGCGACGTGACCCGCGGGGCACACGCCGACCCAGGGGGCGAGCTCGGTGGCCGTCTCGCCGTGGTGGGTGGTTCCGCCCGTGTAGCCGAGTGCGCGCGCCGTGCGTTTCCACGCCGCCCCGTGGCCGGTGCGCGGTCCGGCGAGGGCGTGGGCGACCTCGTGCAGGAGCGTCTGCCGGTTGGTCTCGTCGTCGTAGCGGGCGGCGAGGTAGCGCGACACGGTGATGCGCCGGCGGGTGTAGTCGCAGGCGCCGGCCCGTCGCTTCGCGTTGTCGAACGCGAACGTCCAGGAGGTGTCGAGATGCGCGTGGATCAGCTCTTCGGCCTCGCGCCGGACGACGTCCAGATCGGTCATGCGGTCACGCTAGAGAGGGGCTGCGACATTCAGCTGGCGACAGCCGTGCGACGACGATCGGCGGCCTCGATGGCGAGCAGCGTCGACTCGAGCTGCTCCTCGGGAGCACCCGCCTGCTGACGCAGGAACAGGGCGCGCTTGAAGTCGGCGCGCGCGTCGGCGAAGTCCTCGGCCTCGTAGCTCACCTTCCCGCGGTGCTGGAAGGCGAACGCGGCCAGGGCGGCCCACCCTTGGCCCTCCGCCTCCTCGGCGCAGGTCGTCAGCTCCTGGTGCGCTGCCGCGAACGCCCCGCGGAACTGCAGCACGCTCGCGTGCAGGATCCGTGCGCGCAGCAGGTCTTTGCGCGTGCCGCCCATGCGGGCGACCCGCACCGACTGCTCGGACACGACGAGCGACTCGTCGAGGCGATCGAGCACCTTCAGCAGCCAGACCCGCTCGAGGAGCGCGGGAAGGCTCCGCTGGTCGCCGAGTTCGTCGAGGCGTTCCCGGCAGTCGACGGGGTCGACGATCTCCCGCAGGGTCTGCGGGTCGTATCCCTTGATGTAGCTCATCGGCAGCCCCCTCCTCCGTCTGGATCGCGCGGGCGTGCGGCGCGCCCGTCCAGTCTCACCCGACCGTCGCGGCGAGCCCGTGCGCACACGCCGCGCCGCCGGATTCTCAACGCTCGAAGACCGATGCGGCGGGCTTGGGGGATGCGGTGGCGTCGGCATCCGTCGCGACCTGCGCGCCCCGGGCGAACTCGTCGAGCTCGGCGCCCTGGGCCACCTTCGCCGGGTGGGGGCCCGCGGCCATCAGGCGCGGGAGCCACTCGATCGGAAGGGGCGACGGCGACGCCGCGATGACGAGGTTTCCGAAGCGGCGCCCCTTGAGGGTCTGCACCTCCGCGAGGACGATCACCTCCGGCAGCACCGCCCGCACCGTCGCGACCTCGCGGCGCGCGAAGGCGAGGCCGGCGCCGTCGGCCACGTTGACGAGCAGTACGCCGTCGGGAGCGAGCAGGCCCGCGAGGATGCGGAAGTACTCCACCGTCGTCAGGTGCGCGGGAGTCTGCGCCCCGGCGAAGACGTCGGACACGACGAGGTCGGCGGCGCCCTGCAGCCCGGCCGGCAGTCGGGCGGCGACGTCGCGGGCGTCGCCGATCCGCACCCGTATCTGCGCGCCGCGGGGGAGCGGCAGCTGCGCGCGGACGAGGTCGACGAGCGGCTGCTCCAGCTCGATCACCTGCTGGCGCGAGCCCGGCCGCGTGTGCTCGACGTAGCGGGGGAGGGTGAGGGCGCCCGCGCCGAGGTGGACGGCGGTGAGGGGCTGCCCCGGCATCCGGAGACGGTCGATGACCGCGCCCATCCGTGCCACGTACTCGAAGTGGAGGTGGCTGGGGTCGTCCAGGTCGACGTGCGACTGCGGCGTGCCGTCCACGTCGAGCTCGTACCCGCCCGCGAACCGGCTCGGCACGACGCGCGCGAGCGTGCCGTCGGACAGGCGCGCCTGCGGTCCGTCGTCCTCCACGCGTGCCCGGGCCATGCCCCCACGCTACCGGGCGTGCCGGGTCGGGAGCAGCGTGCACAACTCCGCCTCGACCTGCCCCATCACCTGCGAGAGCCTCGTCTTGCAACAAGGAGGAGGAGTTGTGCACGTCGGCTGCGTGCGCCGCGCCGAGGACCCCGCGGGTACGCTCGGAGCGTGGCGGTCATCGATCTCAACGCCGATCTGGGCGAGACGGTCGACGGGGTGCCCACCGGCGACGACGACGCGATGTTCGCGGTGATCTCGAGCGCCTCGATCGCCTGCGGCGGCCACGCCGGCGACGCCGCCGCGATGCGCGCGGCGGTCGAACGCTCCACGGCGACGGAGGTCGCGATCGGCGCGCACCCGTCCTATCCCGACCGGGCCGGCTTCGGGCGGGCGCGGCTCGCGATCGGCCCGGCCGACCTGCGGGCGAGCCTCGACGCGCAGCTGTCCGCCCTCGACGCCGCGGGCGCCGACATCCGCTACGTCAAGCCGCACGGCGCGCTCTATCACGCGGTCCGCGACGACGCGGCCCACGCCGGGGCGGTCGTCGGCGCCGTCGCCGCGCTGTCCGCCCGGCTCGGGCGCGCCGTCCCGATCCTCGGCCTCGACGGCCTCATCGCCGCCGAGGCGGCGCGCGCCGGGCTGCCCTTCCGTCGCGAGGCGTTCCTCGATCGCGGCTATCTGCCCGACGGCACGCTCGTCCCGCGCGGGGCACCCGGCGCCCTCCTCCACGACCCGGGTCAGGTCGCCGACCGCGCCCTGCGGCTCGCGCGCGACGGCGTGGTCGAGGCCGTCGACGGCACCCTGCTCGACACCGGCGCGGTGTCGCTGTGCGTGCACGGCGACTCCCCGGGCGCGGTCGAGATGGCCCGCGCCGTGCGGCGCGCCCTGGATGCCGCGGGCATCGCGGTCGCGCCGCCGTGGTGACCGACGCCGTCTCCGTCCGCCCGTTCGGCGACCGCGGCCTGCTCGTCGAGACGGATGGGCTCGAGCGCGTGCTCGCCCTCCACGCGCGGCTGTCGTCCGGGCGCATCGACGGGGTCGTCGACCTCGTCCCGGCCGCGCGGACGGTGCTGGTGGTCGTCGATCCCGCCGTGCTGCCGCTGACGGCGGCGCGAGCGTGGATCGCCGCGGCCGTCGCCGACGGGACGCCCGCGCCGGCGCGCACGCCCCGCACGGTCGAGATCCCGGTGGTCTACGACGGCGACGACCTCGCGGAGGCGGCATCCCTGCTCGCGATCCGCCCCGCCGAGCTGGTGCGCCGGCACGCCGCTGCGCGCTGGACGGTCGCCTTCACGGGCTTCGCGCCGGGGTTCGGCTATCTCGTGAGCCCCGACTGGCGATTCGACGTGCCGCGACGTGCACGTCCGCGCCCCCGTGTTCCGGCCGGCGCGGTCGGCCTCGCCGGCGCGTTCTCCGGCGCGTACCCCCGCGCGACGCCCGGCGGGTGGCAGCTGATCGGCACGACCTCGGCGCCGCTGTTCGATCCGGATGCCGCGACACCCGCGCTCCTCCAGCCCGGCGATCTCGTCCGCTTCGTGCCCCTCTCCGCCGCCTCCGCGACGCCCGCCGTGTCCGCGAGACCGCGATTGCGCACCGAGACATCGCATGCCGAGCGTGGTCTCGGTGCGCCGATGGTTTCTCACGGGCGCGCGGCAGCGCACGCGGGCGGACGATCGGATGCGGCCGCGATCCGCGTCCTCGCGCCGGGGCTGCTCGCCACCGTGCAGGACCAGGGGCGGCCGGGCGCGCTCGCGGCGGGAGTCGCGGTCTCCGGAGCCGCCGACCGGGCGGCACTGCGCACCGCCAACCGGCTCGTCGGCACCGACGAGAACGCCGCCGGCATCGAGATCACGATGGGCGGGTTCCGCGCCGTACGCGAGGCCGCGGCATCCGACGACGTCTGGTTCGCGGTCGCCGGGGCGTGGGGTCCGGTCCTCCTGGACGGTCGCCCGGTCGACCCGTATGCGGCCCATCGCTGGCCGCCGGGTGCGGAGCTGCGCATCGACTGGTTCGATCACGGCGCGCGCGGCTACCTCGCCCTGCGCGGCGGCGTCGAGGCCGCGCGGCTGTGGGGCTCGCGCGCGACCGACACCCTCGCCGGTCTCGGGCCGCCGCCGCTGTCGACGGACACGGCGCTCGTCGTCGGCGACGCCGTGGCGGGGCCCCTCCCCGCCGACGACCTGCGGCCGTGGAGCCCGCCCGGCGCCGACCTCGAGGTCGCGCTCGCCCCCGGCCCGCGCGCACACCTGGTCCGCACGCTCGCGCCGCTCTACGACGCCGTGTGGACCGTGTCCGCACAGGCCGACCGCGTCGGCATCCGTCTGGACGGACCGGGGCTCGAGCGCACCGACACCGCCGAGATCCCGAGCGAGGGGATGCTCCCGGGGGCGATCCAGGTGCCCCCGGACGGGCGCCCCGTCATCCTCGGGCCCGACGGTCCGGTGACGGGCGGCTATCCCGTCGTCGCGGTCGTCACGGACGCCGACCGCGACGCGCTCGGCCAGGCGCGACCGGGCACCCGCATCCGCTTCCGCCACGCACGGACGGTCCTCTGAGCGGCTCCGCACGGTGCCGGGCGGACGCCACGTCGCGCGTTTATACCGCAGCATCCGGCACGCGTCAAGAATCGACTGGACATGGCGCGTCGCCCGGACTATAGTGGGTAGTTGCGCTCCCTTCCCCCATGCCCTCATATGGTGGTCGGCTTGTGCCTGTGCGCCCCCGACATGTCGGGGTGTGTTGCGCAGGAGTGGAACGGAGCACTCCACCTGACGACAAGGAAACCAGCCCCTGCCCGGGCTCATGGAGGTAATCCCCTTGGCTGCTGCGCGCAACGCAACCAATTCCACCACCACCCCCAAGAACGGCCGCGGCGCATCGCGCCTGTCGTTCGCCAAGATCTCCGACACGCTGACGGTCCCCGACCTTCTCGCGCTGCAGACGGAGTCCTTCGACTGGCTCGTCGGCAACGACGCCTGGAAGGCTCGCGTCGCAGAGGCGAAGGAGACCGGTCGCACCGACGTGCCCGAGACCAGCGGCCTCGAGGAGATCTTCGAGGAGATCTCGCCGATCGAGGACCTCGGCGAGACGATGCAGCTGAGCTTCACGAACCCGTACCTGGAGCCGGAGAAGTACTCGATCGAGGAGTGCAAGGAGCGCGGCAAGACGTACGCCGCGCCGCTGTACGTCGAGGCCGAGTTCATGAACCACCTCACCGGTGAGATCAAGACCCAGACGGTCTTCATGGGCGACTTCCCCCTGCAGACCGGCAAGGGCACGTTCATCATCAACGGCACCGAGCGTGTCGTCGTCTCCCAGCTGGTCCGCAGCCCGGGCGTCTACTTCGACAAGACCCCCGACAAGACCAGCGACAAGGACATCGTCTCGGCGCGCGTCATCCCCAGCCGTGGCGCATGGCTCGAGTTCGAGATCGACAAGCGCGACCAGGTGGGCGTGCGCATCGACCGCAAGCGCAAGCAGTCCGTCACCGTCTTCCTCAAGGCCCTCGGCCTGTCGAGCGAGGACATCCTCGCCGAGTTCGCCGGCTACGAGTCGATCGCCGACACGCTGAGCAAGGACACGATCCTCACCAAGGAGGACGCGCTCCGCGACATCTACCGCAAGCTCCGTCCGGGCGAGCAGGTCGCCGCCGAGGCCGCCCGCGCGCTGCTGGACAACTTCTACTTCAACCCGAAGCGCTACGACCTGGCCAAGGTGGGTCGCTACAAGATCAACCAGAAGCTCGGCCTCGACAAGCCGCTGAGCGACTCGGTGCTCACCGTCGACGACATCGTCGCGACGATCAAGTACCTCGTCGCCCTCCACAACGGCGACACGACGATCCCGGGTGTCCGGGGCGGTCAGGCCGCGGAGATCCGTCTCGACGTCGACGACATCGACAACTTCGGCAACCGTCGCATCCGCGCCGTCGGCGAGCTCATCCAGAACCAGGTCCGCACGGGTCTGTCCCGCATGGAGCGCGTCGTCCGCGAGCGCATGACCACGCAGGACATCGAGGCCATCACGCCGCAGACCCTGATCAACGTGCGCCCGGTCGTCGCCGCGATCAAGGAGTTCTTCGGAACCTCGCAGCTGTCGCAGTTCATGGACCAGAACAACCCGCTCGCGGGTCTGACCCACAAGCGCCGCCTGTCGGCCCTGGGCCCCGGCGGTCTGTCGCGTGAGCGCGCCGGCGTCGAGGTCCGCGACGTCCACCCGTCCCACTACGGCCGCATGTGCCCGATCGAGACCCCGGAAGGCCCGAACATCGGTCTGATCGGCTCGCTCGCCTCGTTCGCCCGCATCAACGCGTTCGGCTTCATCGAGACGCCGTACCGCCGCGTGGTCGAGGGCAAGGTCACCGACCAGATCGACTACCTCACGGCATCCGAGGAGAACGACTACATCGTCGCGCAGGCGGGCGCCGAGCTCGCCGCCGACGGCTCGTTCGACACCGAGCGCGTCCTCGCCCGCCGCGGCAAGGGCGGCGAGGTCGACCTGTTCCACGCCGACGAGATCGGCTACATGGACGTCTCGCCGCGCCAGATGGTGTCGGTCGGCACCTCGCTCATCCCGTTCCTCGAGCACGACGACGCCAACCGCGCCCTCATGGGTGCGAACATGCAGCGTCAGGCCGTGCCGCTGCTGCGCAGCGACTCGCCGTTCGTCGGAACCGGTATGGAGGGCTACGCCGCGATCGACGCCGGTGACGTCATCACCGCCGACAAGGCCGGTGTCGTGATGGAGGTCTCCGCCGACGTCGTCACCGTGCAGCTCGACGAGGGCGGCACGAAGGACTACTTCCTGCGCAAGTTCGACCGCTCCAACCAGGGCAACTCCTACAACCAGCGCGTCATCGTCTCGGCGGGCGACCGGGTCGAGGTCGGCGAGGTCATCGCCGACGGCCCCGCCACCGAGAACGGCGAGCTGGCGATCGGGAAGAACCTGCTCGTCGCGTTCATGACGTGGGAGGGTCACAACTTCGAGGACGCCATCATCCTCAGCCAGGACCTCGTCAAGAACGACACCCTCTCCTCGATCCACATCGAGGAGTACGAGGTGGATGCTCGCGACACCAAGCTCGGCAAGGAGGAGATCACCCGTGACCTCCCCAACGTCAGCCCCGACCTGCTGAAGGACCTCGACGAGCGCGGCATCGTCCGCATCGGCGCCGAGGTGCGTCCCGGCGACATCCTCGTCGGCAAGGTCACGCCCAAGGGCGAGACCGAGCTGAGCGCCGAGGAGCGCCTGCTGCGCGCGATCTTCAACGAGAAGAGCCGCGAAGTCCGTGACACCTCGCTGAAGGTGCCCCACGGCGAGCAGGGCACGATCATCGCCGTCAAGGAGTTCAACGCCGAGGACGGCGACGACGAGCTGGGCTCGGGCGTCAACCGTCGCGTCGTGGTCTACATCGCCCAGAAGCGCAAGATCACCGAGGGTGACAAGCTCGCCGGCCGTCACGGCAACAAGGGCGTCATCGCGAAGATCCTCCCCGTCGAGGACATGCCGTTCCTCGCGGACGGCACGCCGGTCGACGTCGTGCTCAACCCGCTCGGCATCCCGGGTCGAATGAACTTCGGCCAGGTGCTGGAGACCCACCTCGGGTGGATCGCCAAGCAGGGCTGGAAGGTCGAGGGCACCCCGGAGTGGGCCGTGCACCTGCCCGAGGAGGCCCGCGAGGCCGCTCCCGGCACGAAGGTCGCGACCCCGGTGTTCGACGGCGCGCACGAGGCGGAGATCGCGGGTCTGCTCGACTCGACGCTGCCCAACCGCGACGGCGAGCGTCTCATCGACAGCTCGGGCAAGACGACGCTGTTCGACGGCCGCTCCGGCGAGCCGTTCCCGGCGCCCATCTCGGTCGGCTACATGTACATCCTGAAGCTGCACCACCTCGTGGACGACAAGATCCACGCGCGTTCGACCGGCCCCTACTCGATGATCACCCAGCAGCCGCTCGGTGGTAAGGCGCAGTTCGGCGGTCAGCGCTTCGGTGAGATGGAGGTGTGGGCCCTCGAGGCCTACGGCGCCGCGTACGCGCTCCAGGAGCTCCTGACGATCAAGTCGGACGACATCGTCGGCCGCGTGAAGGTCTACGAGGCCATCGTCAAGGGCGAGAACATCCAGGAGCCCGGCATCCCCGAGTCGTTCAAGGTGCTCATGAAGGAGATGCAGTCGCTCTGCCTGAACGTCGAGGTCCTCTCGGCCGACGGCACCGCGGTGAACCTCCGTGACACGGATGACGAGGCCTTCCGCGCCGCGGAGGAGCTCGGCATCAACATCTCCAGCCGTTTCGAGTCCTCGTCCATCGACGAGATCTGACCCGGCCGTTACGAAACTTTCTGAGACACAGGAGAACCAGTGCTCGAGTCCACCACTTTCGATCAGCTTCGCATCGGCCTGGCCACCGCTGACGACATCCGTCGTTGGTCGTACGGCGAGGTCAAGAAGCCCGAGACCATCAACTACCGCACCCTGAAGCCCGAGAAGGACGGTCTGTTCGGCGAGCAGATCTTCGGACCTTCCCGCGACTGGGAGTGCGCCTGCGGCAAGTACAAGCGCGTCCGCTTCAAGGGCATCGTCTGCGAGCGCTGCGGCGTCGAGGTCACCAAGAGCTCGGTCCGCCGTGAGCGCATGGGCCACATCGAGCTCGCCGCCCCCGTCACCCACATCTGGTACTTCAAGGGCGTGCCCTCGCGCCTCGGATACCTGCTGGACATGGCGCCGAAGGACCTCGAGAAGGTCATCTACTTCGCCGCGTACATGGTGATCTCGGTCGACGAGGACGCCCGCCACCGCGACATGCCCACGCACGAGGCGAACCTCCGCCTCGAGATCAAGAACCTCGGCGACCGCCGCGACGCCCGTGTGGCGACGCGTCTGGCCAAGCTGGAGGAGGAGCTCGCGGCCCTCGAGGCCGAGGGCGCCAAGGCCGACCAGAAGAAGAAGGTCAAGGACGCCGCCGAGAAGGAGATGGCCTCCATCCGCAAGAACGCGGACGACCAGGTCGCCAAGCTCGAGCGCATGTGGGACGAGTTCCGCGGCCTCGAGGTCGGCCAGCTCAAGCAGGAGGACGACGTCTTCCACGAGCTGCAGGACCGCTTCGGCCAGTACTTCGAGGCCTACATGGGCGCGGAGTCGATCCAGCGTCGCCTCCAGGCGTTCGACCTGGCCGCCGAGGCCGAGTCGCTGCACCTGCAGATCTCCGAGGGCAAGGGCCAGCGCAAGATCCGCGCGATCAAGCGCCTCAAGGTCGTCAACTCGTTCCTGCAGACCGGCATGAGCCCGGCCTCCATGGTGCTCGACGTCGTCCCGGTGATCCCGCCGGAGCTGCGTCCGATGGTCCAGCTCGACGGTGGCCGCTTCGCCACCAGCGACCTGAACGACCTGTACCGCCGCGTGATCAACCGCAACAACCGTCTCCGTCGCCTGATCGACCTCGGTGCCCCCGAGATCATCGTCAACAACGAGAAGCGGATGCTGCAGGAGGCCGTCGACGCGCTGTTCGACAACGGCCGCCGCGGTCGCCCCGTCACCGGCACCGGCAACCGTGCGCTGAAGTCGCTGTCCGACATGCTCAAGGGCAAGCAGGGCCGCTTCCGTCAGAACCTGCTCGGCAAGCGCGTGGACTACTCGGGCCGTTCGGTCATCATCGTCGGCCCGCAGCTCAAGCTCCACCAGTGCGGCCTGCCCAAGCAGATGGCGCTGGAGCTGTTCAAGCCGTTCGTGATCAAGCGCCTGATCGACCTCGGTCACTCGCAGAACATCAAGGCGGCCAAGCGTGCCGTCGAGCGCACGCGTCCCGAGGTCTGGGACGTGCTCGAGGAGATCATCCGCGAGCGTCCCGTGCTGCTCAACCGTGCGCCCACGCTGCACCGTCTCGGCATCCAGGCCTTCGAGCCTCAGCTCGTCGAGGGGAAGGCCATCCAGCTGCACCCGCTCGTCTGCGCCGCCTTCAACGCGGACTTCGACGGCGACCAGATGGCCGTGCACCTGCCGCTGTCGGTCGAGGCCCAGGCCGAGGCCCGCGTGCTGATGCTCGCGTCGAACAACATCCTCAAGCCGTCGGACGGCCGTCCGGTCACCCTGCCTTCGCAGGACATGATCATCGGCCTCCACCACCTGACCACGGTCAAGGAGGGCGCCGCGGGCGAGGGTCGCGTGTTCGGCTCGGTCGGCGAGGCGATCCTGGCGAAGGACGAGGGCACCCTCGACCTGCAGGCCAAGGTGCGCATCCGCATCCCCGGTCTGACCTTCCTCGAGGGCGAAGCCCCCGAGGGCTACGAGCGCCACGGTCTCGTGGACGCCTCGCTCGGTCAGGCGATCTTCAACGACACGCTCCCCAAGGGCTACCCGTTCGTGCGCGAGCAGGCCGACAAGGGCAAGCTGTCGCAGATCGTCAACAAGCTGGCCGAGGAGTACCCCAAGGTCGAGGTCGCGGCATCCCTGGACCGCATCAAGGACGCCGGCTTCTACTGGGCCACGCGCTCGGGTGTCACCGTCGCGCTCAGCGACATCCTGACCCCGCCGAACAAGGGCGAGATCATCGCCAAGTACGAGAAGCAGGCGCAGAAGGTCCAGGGCCAGTTCGAGAAGGGTCTCGTGACCGACGCCGAGCGTCGTCAGGAGCAGATCAAGATCTGGACCGAGGCGACCGACGAGGTGCAGGCGGCCATGAAGGCAAACTTCCCGGCCGACAACACCATCAACCGCATGGTGAGCTCGGGCGCCCGTGGTAACTGGCTGCAGATCCGTAACATCGCCGGTATCCGAGGCCTGGTCAACAACACCAAGGGTGAGATCATGCCCCGCCCGATCATCTCCTCGTACCGCGAGGGGCTGTCGGTCGCGGAGTACTTCACCGCGACGCACGGTGCCCGTAAGGGTCTGGCCGACACGGCCCTCCGTACGGCCGACTCGGGCTACCTGACGCGTCGTCTCGTGGATGTCTCGCAGGACGTCATCATCCGTGAGGACGACTGCGGCACCTCCAAGGGCCTCGAGTTCACGATCGCCGCTCCGGGTGCCGACGGCACACTGGTGCGCGACGCGAACGTCGAGAACTCGGTGTTCGCCCGTACCCTCGCCGCCGACGTGGTCGCGCCCTCGGGCGAGATCGTCGCGGAGGCCGGGGACGACGTGGGCGACGTGCTCATCGACAAGCTCGTGGCCGCCGGCGTCGAGACCATCAAGGTCCGCTCGGTGCTCACGTGCGACTCGGCCGTCGGTGTCTGCGCGAAGTGCTACGGCCGTTCGCTCGCGACCGGCAAGCTCGTCGACATCGGTGAGGCCGTGGGCATCATCGCGGCGCAGTCGATCGGTGAGCCCGGCACGCAGCTGACGATGCGTACCTTCCACACCGGTGGTTCCGCGTCGGCCGACGACATCACGCAGGGTCTGCCCCGTGTGCAGGAGCTGTTCGAGGCGCGTACCCCCAAGGGTGCGTCCCCGATCGCCGAGGCCGACGGTGTCATCAAGATCGATGAGACCGACAAGGCCAAGAAGGTCATCCTGACGCCCGACAACGGCGACGAGCCGCACGTCTACCCCGTCCTGAAGCGCGCGACGCTTCTCGTCGAGGAGGGCCAGCGCGTCACGGTCGGTCAGCCGATCCTCGTCGGAACGCTCGACCCCAAGGAGGTCATGCGCGTGCAGGGTGCCCGCGAGGTGCAGAAGTACCTCGTCGGCGGCGTGCAGGGCGTGTACCGCTCGCAGGGTGTGCCGATCCACGACAAGCACATCGAGGTCATCGTGCGCCAGATGCTGCGGAAGGTCACCGTGGTCGACCACGGCGACACGACGCTGCTTCCGGGTGAGCTGGTCGACTTCAAGCGCTACCAGCAGATCAACCGCGAGGCCGTGGCCGAGGGCAAGCGCCCCGCGTCGGGCCGTCCGGAGCTGATGGGTATCACGAAGGCGTCGCTCGCGACGGAGTCGTGGCTGTCGGCGGCATCGTTCCAGGAGACCACCCGCGTCCTGACGCAGGCGGCCATGGAGGGCAAGAGCGACCCGCTCGTCGGCCTCAAGGAGAACGTCATCATCGGAAAGCTCATCCCCGCCGGCACCGGCCTTGCGAAGTACCGCAACGTCGTGGTCGAGGCGACGGAGGAGGCCAAGAGCGAGCGGTACCCCAACCGCATCTTCGCCTCGGACGGCGCGTACAGCGACGCCGACCTGAGCTATGTCGACTTCGACAGCTTCTCGACGGACGACTTCACGCCCGGCACCTACAACTGATCGCGAGCGAAGGGCCCCAGGACGCGTTCCTGGGGCCCTTCTCCGTTCCCGCGAGCCGCCACACCCCGGCCGAGCCGCCATCCCCCGGTACGTCCGGGCGATGGCGGCTCGCACGGATGTTGGCGGCTCGCGCACGGCGCGGAGGGTGACCCGCGCGGGGCGGGCTAGCCTGAGGACATGGCCCGGATCGGCGGCAGGAACGCCCTCTTCGCGTGGGTCGTCGGCATCGGATGCGCGGCGACCGTGGGTGCCTTGGCGTACCTCGCGATCCCGATGATCCCGGCATCCGTCTCGTGGGTCGGCGGCGCCGTCCAAGGGCCGGCCACCTCGAAACCGGTCGCGGCCGCCGACGACGAAGCAGCGGGCGTCCCCACCGACTGCGCCGGACTGTACGACGAGGCCCTCTGGGCCGCGCTGCGCTTCACCCGGGGCGCGGTGCTCACCCCCTCGACCGACGCGCCGACCACGACGGTCGGCCAGCTCGTCACGGCGCTGCAGCCGCAGGTCACGTTCACCTGCTTCTGGCACGCCGACGCCGGCAGCGTCTCCACGACGCTCGCGACGGTGCCGACGGATGCCGGACCTCTCGCCGCCGCCGCGCTCCCCGCCGCGGGGTTCTCCTGCACGACGGAGAAGGAGCGCACCCGCTGCAGCCGGACCGACGGCGACCTCACCGAGACGATCGAGGCCGGCGGCGGGCTGTGGCTGTCCACGAGCGAGAACGCGTGGCATCCGTCGGACTACGTGACCCGCACCGCCAAGCGCGTCTGGGGATGACCGCCACCGCGTCGGCGTCGGGCTCGGCGTCCGCCTCGGCGTCGCTATGCTGAGCGGAAATGTCAGCGCGATAAAGGGCGAGGATCTCGGATGGGATTGGTGTTCGATCTCGCCGAGGCATTGAATCTCGGGTGGGGGGCGGCCACCGGCGAGGCCGCGACCTCGATCCGTGAGGCCCTCGCCGATCGCGCTTTCCGCCGTGCCGTCGTCGCGGACGTGGAGCGGTCGGCGGGGACCTCCTCCGCGGTGCTCACGACGAAAGTCGCGAAGCACCCCTCTTTCCTGGCGTGGCTCGGCGCCGGCGCGGCATCGCCCCTCGATGAGTATCTCGACGACGACACGCTGCGCGCGCTCGGGGTCCGCGATGCGGCCGACGCGAGTGTGATCGGCGCGGCGCTTCGTGAGAGTCTGCGCGCGAGTGCGATCCGTTTCGCCTCGTGGACCGAACGTCAGCTGCTCGCCGACGCGGCGGCGATGCAATCGTCGCTCGGTGTCATTCAGGAGCTGCTGACCGCGCACCTGCTCGCCTCCACGTCTCGCGCGTTCGCCAGTCACGGTCGATACACCGCACTGCTGCAGCGTCGCAGCGGCGGCCAGGTCGCCGGCGCCCACGAGTACATCGACCCCGCACCGGATCATCCGGCGCACCGCGAGAACATCTGGCGTCGACTCTCCTCGGACGACGGCTGCGCCCTGCTCCTCAAAGGAGTGGGGGGCGCGGGAAAGACCCGGTTGCTCCTCGAGATCGCCGCTCGGGCGCATCGCACCGGCTGGCATGTCATCCATCTCCTGCACACGCCGTCGAGCACCGTCAGCGACCTCGAGGCCGTGGTCCTGGCCAGCACCGCGCCCGTACTCGTCCTGATCGACTATCCCAATGAGCTCGACGGGTTCGCGCTGCACGAGCTACGCGACCAGCTCCTGCCCGAGGCGCGCGATCACGGCATCCAGGTGTCGTTCCTCGCCGCGGCGCGCCCCGGCTGGCTCGCGACATCGCCCGACCTCGGCCCCTTCGAGATCGTGGCCATCGACAACAGCGAGCAGCATCAGCAACGTGTCTCCCACGCCATCGCGTTGTCCGTCGCCCCCACCGCGGCCGTTCAGCTGGGGGACGAAGAGTTCCGACGGCTCGTCGGGTCGCGTCCCATGATCGCGACCCTCATCGCCCGCCAGCTCGAGGCCCTCGCGCGGGACGCTCCGCTGCGCGCCAGCGAGACGTCCGCGATTCGCAGCGGTGATCTCGGTGACTGGCTGCGCCGGAGGTTCGCCGACGACGGCTACGCGGGCACACGGACCGCGCGACTGGCGGAGCGCAGAGAGTTGCCGCCCGCTCTCTGCGTCGCGGTGGCCCTCGTCGCCGCCACCCCCTCCTCGACGGATGTCGCGCTGCGCGGCGCGAGCGGGGTCTGCGAGGCCGTGGGCGAGCACGATCCGGATCTCTTCGCCCGACGCACGCTGGATCATCTGGTGACGGCGGGGTGGGTCGCCGTCGCCGACGGCCAAGTGGCCTCGATCCACGACACCGTGGTGGATCACCTGATGTCGGAGGTCGTCGAGAGCGACATCCAGAACGGGCGCCGCGAGTACGCGGGCGTGGTGTTCACCTCGGTGGCCGCTCACCTCCCCTCCGCGGCGAGCCTGCTCCTGCACCTCCAGCGCTACGCGACGGATGCCGCCACCTCCGGGCGTGCGACCCCGCAAGAGCGCTCCCTCTATCTGCGGGGCTGGGCGGAGGCGGCCTTCCCGGTCCTGCGGGCCGCCGTCCTCCAGACGAACGACGGCGAGCTCGCGGCCGTCCTGCGACTCCTTCTCGATCCTCGCTTGAGGACGGAGGACACCGCCGCACTGGTCGGCGACTGCTGGCGCGAGTGGTGCCGGCTCCACGGCTCCGAGGAGACGGCGCAGAATGTGCTCGCGTCGCTCATCGGCAACGTCGAGTTCAGTCGACTCGAGTGGGTTCGGTCGGCTGTCGAGGAATGGCTCGCTCTCTACGGCACCCGGCCGTCGGCCCTCATGCTCATCGCCAGGATCGCCGGCACCGCGACGAGGCAGGACAGCGAGTGGGTCAGCTCTGTGATCGTCCCGTGGCTCAGCGCGAACGAGGCGGCGCCGCAGGCGCGTCGCGTCCTCGTGACGCTCGTCCAGTCCCCCGCGGCGGCTGGGATGCCCACCGTGCGCCAGAGCACCGCCAGGTGGCTCGAGGTCAACGGCGACGACGTCGATGCGCGTACGGTCCTGGCCGAGATCGTCGGTCACGCGCCGTTGTATCCCGCGGATGAACTTCAAGGGTGGGTCTCCTCCTGGCTGGCGCTCCACGGGCGCACACCGGAGGCTCGCGGCGTTCTCTCGAGACTGGTCGGTCAGAGTCTGCTCTGCACCGAAGAGTGGGTACGCGTCGCGGTCGAGTCGTGGTTGGAGGTCTGGGGCACGTCGAGAGAAGCCCGCAGCATCCTGGGCAATGTCATCGCGCAGAACCAGCTCCGCACGCAGCCGTGGGCACAGGCGGCCGTGTCCCGCTGGCTCGACGCCTACGGCGATTCCGCGGAGGCGCGCGTGATCATCACCCGCCTCATCGAGCAGCCCGACCTGCGCGAGAGGCAGTGGGTGCAGACCGCGCTGCGCACCTGGATCGACGCGCACGGCGACGACGCCGACACGCTCGACGTCCTGGCGCGAGTGATCGAGCAGGATGACTTCGCGTCCGCCGACTGGGTGCATTCCGATGCCCGCCGGTGGCTTGAGGCCCACGGAACGGAGAAGGGCGCCCGCGGCATCCTGCTTCGTCTGCTCGAGAACGACGACCTTCATGTCGTGCCCTGGGTCCACGACGCCATCCGACGGTGGCTCGACCATCACGGTGCGTCCGCCGATGCGCGCCCGCTGCTCGCTCGTGCCTGCCAACGGGAGGCGCTGCGCACCGCGCCGTGGGTCGAAGACGCCGTGCGCAGGTGGCTTCAGGACCACACGATGGATGCCGGTGCTCGAGAGCTCCTCGGAGCCCTGCTCTACGACGCCGACTACCGGCGCGCCGCCTGGGTGCTCGACCCCGTGCGGTCGTGGTTGCGGGTGCACGGGACTCGCCCCGAGGCCCGGTCGCTCTTGAAGCACCTGCTGTACTTCCCCGCACTGGGGGCGACGGACTGGGTCCAGGGCGCCGTGGACACGTGGGTCGCCCACAACCCCCGCGACCGGGCGGCCACCGTGTTGATGCGGGAGGCGCGACGAAACCGTCACCGGGACGATCGGTGGGGCGCTCTCAGCGCGTGGGAGGGATGACGGCTACCGCGTCGGCGTCGGGCTCGGCGTCGGGGCGCTCGTCCGCGGTGGAGATCCCGCCGGCGGCCACAGCGCGTCGATGACCGCGTCGGTGTAGCCGGCGGGAGCGAGGTTGGAGTACTGCGTGTCGACGATGACGCCGTCGCGGTAGAACAGGGTGCGTCCCTCCTCCACGGCGAGCGTCGGCGACTGCCAGGTCTTCTCGCAACGGATGCCGCCGTGCGGCTCGTAGCACGTGTAGCCGTCGTTGCCGAGGGCGTAGAGGGCGTCGCGCGCCTCACGATCGGGGGAGTAGCCGATGAGGGTCACGAGCCGTGTGGCGACCGCCCCGGGCTCACCCCAGACGCACACCCGGGTGCTGTCGGAGCGGATGCCGCCGCCCATCCCGTCCGCGTTCAGCGGTACTCCCTCGAGCTCCTTCAGCACCGTCGCCGTGAGGATGTCGCGGCATCCCTGCGGGAGGTCGGCGGGCAGCGCGGTCGTGGACGTCGAGGCGCCCATGGGGAACGCGGCGAGGGTCAGCGCGGGAGAGGGGGTCGCGGGGGCCGCGCTGGCCGTCGCGCCCGAGGTCGTGGCGCCGCCGTCCGGCACGCCGGCGCAGGCGCTGAGACCCGTGACCGCGAGCAGCGTGAGGCCGAGGGCGGCGAGGCGAGGGCGAACGGTCATGCGCTCACGATAGGCGGCCCACGGGCGCCGGGGGTCGAGACACGTCGGCATGGCTCCGCTCCGGCGCGCGGGGTGCGGGTTACGCTCGCTGTGCGGCGGCACACGTCCCGCGTGAGGAGCACACGCCATGAGCGACCCCAAGTACGGCGAACCGATCGAGGAGCCGACCCCGGTCGAGACCACGTCGGTGGACGACGCCGTCGCGAGCGCCCATGCCGGCCTCGCCGACGCGGAGGCCGCCTCTCGGGAGGCCGCGGTCGACGAGCCCGTCGTGTCGGCTGAGCCCGCGGACGCCGAGGTTCACGCCGCTCCTGCCGCCCCGGTCGCGGACGCTCCCCGCGACGCCTCCGAGACCGTCGCCGCGGCCGAGACGGCGCCCGCCGCCCCGGTCTACGGCTCCTCGTACGCCGACGACCCGGTCGATGAGGCCTATGTGCCCGGTGCGTACTCCGGCGCCGCGGCGGAGACCGTCGTCGTCGCCGAGCCCGTCGCTCCCGTCGTGGCGCCGGCGCCGCAGCCGATCTTCGTCCAGGCCCCCGAGCCGCCGCGTCTGCGCGGCAACCGCGGTGCGGCCGGTGCGATCGGCCTGCTCGCCGCCGTCTCCTTCGGGGTGCTGTACCTCGGCGCGGCCCTCGGACTGAAGGCCATCACGGGTGACGTCACGGGAGCCAACATCGGCACGGCGGCGCTCGCGGCCGTGCAGTCGTGGTGGCTGTGGGTGCCGGTGGTCGTCTTCTTCCTCGGGTTCTGGCTGCTGGGCGCGATCATCAACCGCGGCCGCTGGGGTCACTGGGTGGTCTTCGGTCTGCTCGTGGGCGTCGTGGCGTATGCCGGCCACCTGCTGGGGCAGCTGTTCCAGGCTCCGTTCTGGACGCTGACGGCGCGACAGGGTGCGGATCTCGTCCAGGGCCAGCTGCTGGCGCCGCTCGCGATCGTCGCCTTCGTGCTCGGCCGCGAGCTCACGATCTGGTTCGGCGCCTGGGTCGCCGCGCGCGGCAAGCGCGTGACGGAGCTGAACGACGAGGCGCAGCGCGAGTACGAGCGCACGCTCGAGGCGGGCCCGCGACTGCACCAGAGCTGATGTCGGGGTCGCGCGATCCCCGCGCCGGAGACGGCGGCGGCGTCGCGCCCCCGATCGCGACGGCGTTCGCCGTCGTGGGCTTCTTCGCGCTGCTGATCGCCGGGTTCGGCATGCTGAGCCTGTTCAGCGGCGCCGAGGTGCTCCCGGTGACAGGGCTCGGGCAGCTGCCCGGCGTGGGCGGTGCGGTGCTGGCGCTCGCGGCCTTCGCGTCGACGACGTGGCTCGCCGTCCGGCCGGCCCGACCGCGGTACGTCGCCGTCCTCACGGTCGTCGTCGCGACGTTCCTCGCCTATCTTCTCGGCGTGCTGGTCGGGGCGGTGCTCGGGGGCACGGATGCCGCGCGCACCGCGGCTGCGATCGGCGGGTTCGCGACCTCGTGGTTCGCCGTGGTCCTGGCATCCGCCGCCCTCGTGGCGGGCTGGGTCGCCGTCGCCCTCGTGCGCACCGGTGCCGATCGTCCGCGCTGGCCGTGGGAGGGCGACGAGGACTGAGCCCCGCGCGGCCGAGGACGCCGCGGGCACACCCCCGCGGCGTCCTCCGAGCAGGATTCGACAGCGCCTGCGGCGGATGCCGCGACGCAAATCCGCCGTGAACCGCCCGGAACCGCGACAATGGACCCGTGGAGCGGTCGATCGAGACCCAGGTCAGCCAGGCGGTGGACGCGTGGCTGCGCTGGCTGCCGCGCTGGGAGCCCTCCACGCATCGGGGCCGCGTCGCGCCGTGCCGGCGCTGTTTCGGCTCGCCGGTGCTGTCGGCGGCGGGTCTCGGCTCCGACGTCCCGCACGGTGTGCAGCATGGGCTGTCGACCCGCATCAAGACCATCGTCGACCACGCGGTCGCGGACTACACGTCCCGCAACCTCCCGATGCTGCAGGCCGAGCTCGACCAGCAGGCGGCGCGCAACCGCGCCCGCAGCTACCGTCCCGCGGAGGGCCTGGACCCCGAGTTCGAGGGCCTGCCGATGGATCCCGATCCCGTTCCCGGGGCGCCCTTCCTGTTCACCATCGGCGGTCTCGCCGAGGAGGCGGACGCCGACATCCCCGCCCTTCCGCCCCTGAGCGACGAGGCGAAGGCCGCCCTGCGCCAGGAGGTGGGACTCGCCGACGACTACGCGAACATGGTCGGTCGCGAGGTGTGCGCCGTGCTGCTGCACCACCGGCTGCGCATCCAGGCCGCGATCGCCGAATACGTCGAGCCGCAGATCACGGCGATGCTGGAGGAGCTCACGCGTTCGCTGGATGCCCCGTTCGACCCGCACGCCGACCCCGGCCTGCCCGACCTGTAGCTCCCCGCCCCCCGCCCCCGCGAGCCGCTATCCGTTCGCCGAACCGCCACCGCGCGGCCCGTCCGGAGCGTGGCGGCTCGGCCGGGACGTGGCGGCTCGGCGGAGGGGCTATCCGGGGGTTTTGTTAGCATGGCCGGGTCGTCGACGTCGTCGGGGACCGGGTCCGTGAGATGACTGAGGGGTGCCATGACGCGCAGGCTCCCGTCTGCGCCGCCGCAGCTGCCGGGGCTGGACTATGTGCGTCCACTGGGGTCCGGCGGTTTCGCCGACGTCTTCCTGTATCAGCAGGACATGCCCCGGCGCGCCGTCGCGGTGAAGGTGCTGCCGGCGGGGGAGCGCGATCCCGATCTGCTGCGCATGTTCAACGCCGAGGCCGACGTGCTCGCGCATCTGTCCGCGCATCCCGCCATCGTGACCGTCTACCAGGCGGGCATCTCGGCCGACGGGCGCCCGTACATCGTCATGGAGTACTGCCCCGGCTCGCTCGCCCAGCGCTACCGCATCGAGCGGATGCCGGTCGACGAGGTGATGGCGGTCGCCGTGCGCCTGGCGGGAGCGCTGGAGTCCGCGCACCGGGCGGGGCTCATCCACCGCGACATCAAGCCGAGCAACATCCTCGTCACGAGCTTCGGGTCGGCGGTCCTGGCCGACTTCGGCATCTCGTCGTCGCTGCAGCGCAGCGCGGCCTCCGATGTGCTCGCGATGTCGATCCCGTGGAGCGCGCCCGAGGTCGTCGCCGAGCACAGCGGCGGCACGATCGCGAGCGAGGTGTGGAGCCTCGGCGCGACCGTGTACTCCCTGCTCGCCGGGCACAGCCCGTTCGAGCGTCGCGAGAAGGAGCAGAACACCCGCGAGCTCATGCGGCGCCGCATCGCTCGCGCGACCTTCGTCCCGATCCCGCGCCCCGACGTCCCCGACGCGCTGCAGCAGGTGCTCGCGACGGCCATGACCCGCGATCCCGACCGTCGCTACGCGTCGGCGAGCGCGTTCGGTGAAGCCATCCGCGACGTGCAGCGGTCGGTCGGACTCGCGCCGACGCCGCTGGAGGTGCCGACCCAGGAGTGGATGCCGGCATCCGACGCCGTCGACTTCACCGACGTGTCCGCGCGCGGCCCGGCCCGCAGCCGCGTGGCGGAGGGCCGGCGCCGTGTTCCGACGGATGCCGTCGCGCGCCGCACCCCCAGCGCCGAGGACGACGCGACCGGGCTCAGCGCCTCGGAGCCGCGCAGGTTGTGGTCCCCGCGCGTGATCGTGCTCTCCGTGGTCGGCGCGATCGTCGCGGTGGGCGGGCTCCTCGCCGCCGGGGCCGCACTGTGGACGGTGATCGGCCCATGAAACGCGGGACGGTCGTGGGCCTCGCCGCCGCGGGCGCGGCGCTGGCGCTCATCGCCGGCGTGAGCGTGGTCTGGCCGGGCCTGGACGCCCAGCGCACGCCGCCGCGTCAGACCACGGCGTGGGTGCTGCAGGCCGACTCCCTGCGCTATGCCCGCGTGAACACCGCGATCGGCGAGATCGATACCGTGCGCGCCGTCAGCAACCCGAGCCGGATCGTCGGCGCCGCCGATGCCGCCTACATGTTCACCGACAGCGACGCGAAGGTCGTGCGGATCGACGACGCCGCGCCGATCGATCTCGATGCGGACGGCCTGCGCTCGGCGACGGCGGCGCCGGCGGGGACCGCCGACATGGACGCCTCCGGCGACATCGTCGCCTATCGCACCGACGCGGGGACGGTGTTCGTGGGCAGCCTGTCGGCGGGACCGGCGGCGGCGGTCGACGTGGCGGCCTCGGTGGCGGTGGCCGCCGAATCGGGCGGCACGGTCTTCAGCTATTCCGCGAGTGCCGGCACGGTGGCACGCATCGACGCCGCCACCGGGAGCGTCCTGGCCACCGACACCGTCGCGGCCACGGTGGAGCGGCCCGTGCTCACGGGCGCAGGCGACGACTGGGTGCTCGTGGAGACGGGCGGGGCGGACGCGGGGCGGTTCTGGACGCGCGGCGGGAGCGGACGCGTGCCGATCGCCGGAGCGACGGTGGTGGGGCGCGCGTCGGCCGACGGCGACGCGGTGTACGTCGCCGACGAGTCCGGGCTCGTGCGCATCCCGGTGTCGGGCGACGGCGCGGAGCGGGTGTTCGGTGACAGCACGACCTCGCGCGGCACGCCGGCGCGCCCCGTCGTCCGCGAGGGCGTCGTGAGCGCGGCGTGGCTCGGCGAGGGCACGCGTGGCGGCACGCTGTGGACCTCGACCGGCGCGGACGTGCCGCTGGACTACGCCGGGCAGGGGCTCGGATCGCAGCGCCGACCGGTGTTCGTGGATGCCGGCGACGGCGTCGTCCTCAACGACGCCCGATCCGGGTGGGTGTGGTCGGTGCCCGACGGGCGGCTCCTTCCGTCGAGTCAGAACTGGGACATCGAGGACGACGTCCAGACCGCCCCGAAGACGAACGACCAGAAGCCGCCGCCGGTCATCGACCCGCGTCCGCCGGTGGCCCAGGACGATGCCTTCGGGGTGCGCCCCGGGGCTCTCGTGAGCCTGCCGGTGCTGCTGAACGACCACGATCCCAACGACGACGTGCTCGCCGTCGATCCGGCATCCGTCACGGGGCTGGACCCGGCCTTCGGAACGGTGACGACCACCGACGACCGCCAGCGCCTGGCGGTGCGGGTCGCGCCGGGGGCGTCGGGGGCCGCCGCCTTCTCCTACGCCGTCACCGACGGGACCACCGCCGACGGGCTGCTGTCGCCGCCGGCGACCGTGACGCTGCGGGCGGTCTCCGACGAGGACAACTCCGCCCCGGTCTGGTGCGGCGTGGAGGCGTGCCGGCAGGACTGGCCGAGCCCGGAGGTGGCCCCCGGCGGAACCGTCAGCGTGCCCGTCCTCGGCGACTGGGTGGATCCCGAGGGCGATCCCGTGCTCCTGCTGTCGGCGACCGATGACTCCGGGCTCGGGCAGGTCGCCACGACGCCCGAGGGCGATGTCGTCTTCCAGCACCACGACACGGGCGTCGAGGGCGAGCAGGCCGCGTCGGTCACGGTGACCGTGGCCGACGTCCGCGGCGCCACGGCGACGCGGCAGCTCGTGATCCGCATCCGCGACGACGCGCAGCCGGTCGTGCAGTCGTTCGCCGTCGTCGACGTGGCCGGCTCGCGCGTGTCGGTGGACGTCGCGCCGCACGTGACCGGCACGGCGGGTGACCTCACCCTCACGGCGGCGCGCGTGCTCGACGACGCCGCCGCGACGGCGACGGTCGTCGGCGGCTCGACGACGTTCGACTTCGCCGCGGCATCCCCGGGCGCCTACCGCGTGGCCGTCACCGTCTCGGCGGGCGGACGCGAGGCGACCGGCACGGTGCGCCTCACACTCCTGGATGCCGCGGGCGCCGCGAACCTGTCGACCGCGCCGGTCGTCGCCTTCGTCCGGCCGCAGGCGGATGCGACGGTGGACGTGCTGGCCGCGGTGACCAACCCGACGCGGCGCGTGCTGCTGCTGAGCGATCCGGTCATCCGTCCGGCGACCGGAGCGTCGCTGTCCGCCGACATCGTGGCCCAGAGTCAGCTGCGGGTGTCGGGGACGACGCCCTCGGGCGCGTCGGGGCTGCTCGGCACCGTCTCGTACCGCGTCGGCGACGGGACGACCGACGACGGGTCGTCGGTGATCGGCGAGGCCACCGTGTACCTGCTGCCCCCCGCCGACGAGCAGGCGCCGATCGCGGTCGATGACCGTGTGGTCGTCCGCGCCGGCTCGCAGATCGACATCCCGGTGCTCGACAACGACGTCGCCGCCGTCGGGACCCGGCCGCGGCTGGACCCCGAGTCGATCGTCTCGTCGAGCCCCGACGCCCTCGCCTTCGCGGCCGGGGACGTGCTGCGCTACCTGGCGCCGACGACGCCGGGCGATTACACCGTGGAGTACCGCGCGTTCACGACCGGGGCCCCGGCCCTCGGTGACATCGCGACGGTCCGGATCCGCGTCGCGGGCGACGAGAGCAACCGCGATCCGCTGCCGCGCACCCTGTCCGGCCGTGTGCTCAGCGGCCTGTCGACGACCATCCCGTTCAGCGGCTTCGGCATGGATCCCGACGGCGACGTCGTGCGGCTGGACCGCATCGTCGACCAGCCGGCGCACGGCTCCGCCGTGATCTCCGCGGACGGGGCGTCGATCGTCTACTCGAGCGTCGCCGGCAGTTCCGGGCAGGACTCCTTCACCTATCGCGTCGTCGACCCGTCGGGTCGGAGCGCCATCGGCACCGTGCGGGTGGGAGTGCTCGACGGCGAAGCCAGCCCCGCCCCCGTCACCTACACCGACTACGTGCAGGTGCAGGCCGGTGACGGCAACGTCATCCGCGTGCATCCGCTCGCGAACGACATCGATCCCCTGCAGGGTCGTCTCACGCTGGAGCGCGTGCGCCCCGACGTGCCCGAGTTCGCGCTCGACGGCACGCCGACCGCCGAGTTCGCGCGGCTGCAGGATCGGATCGTCGCGCAGAGCGAGGACGCGCTGACGATCGCCGCCGGCGCCTCGCCGGGGACGATGTCGTTCCTGTACGACGTCGTCTCCTCGTCGGGCAACACCGCCCGCGGCCTCATCGTCGTGAAGGTGGTCGCCCAGCGCGTCGCCGACTTCCCGGTCGTCTCCGACACCGTGCTCAGCGCCGACGGGCGCGACGACCTGGCCCGCGGCATCGACGTGCTCGCCGGCAAGGCGGTGTGGTCCGGCGGCGACACGGCCGAGCTCACGGTCGGGCTGTGGGGCGCCCCGGCCGGGATCACCGTCGACGGCACCCGCCTGCGCGGCAGCGTGGACGACGGCGCGCACCTCATCGCGTTCTCGGTCACCGGCCCCACCGCGGCCGGACCGGTGACCACCTACGCGTTCCTGCGGATCCCCGCTGTCGCCGACGCCCCGCTCACCCTCCGGCCGGGGTCGCCGCCGTTGACGGTGGGGGAGAACGCGCAGGCCGACGTCGACGTCAGCACGCTCGTCGCGGTGCCGCGCGGGCGCACGCTCGAGATGTCCGACGAGGTGCGCGCCTCCGGTGCGCGTGCGGCCGCGACGTGCACGGTGGTGTCGGGCACGACGCTGCGCTACACCGCGGGCGCGGACGCCCCCTGGACCGACGCCTGCCTCGTGCCGGTCCGGCTGTCCGGCCAGTCGACGTGGACCGTGCTGTCGATCGCGGTCGTCGTCACCCCGCTCGACCCCCAGCCGCGGCTGTCGCCGGCGGCCCTCGAGGTCGCCCCCGGCGACACCCAGGTGTTCGACCTCGGCGCGATGACGACCTGGCAGGGCCGTCCCGAGGCGATCGTCTACCGGATCGACGGCACACCGGCATCCTTCGACGTGTCGTTGCAGGGCGCCCAGCTCGCCGTCCGCGGGCGCGACGCCGCCGTTCCCGGAACCGTCGAGGGCGTCGTGGTGCAGGTCGCCTCGCACCCGGGCGTCGCCCCCGCCCGCATCTCGCTCCGCGTCGGCGCCGCGCCCTCGACCCTCCCGCAGGGCGGCGCGGTGCAGCAGCAGTGCAGCCAGGCGGCCGGCAGCTCGTGCACGATCGACGTCATCGGGGCCAACGGCGAGGTCAACCCGCTGCCGAGCACGCCGTTGCAGGTGGTCGCGGTGGCGCCGGCGGCGGCGTGCACGGGGGTCACGTTCGCGGTCGTCTCGCCGACGAGCGTCGTCGCCAGCTGGACCGACGACGCGCCGGGTGCGGCCTGCGCGGCGAGCTTCACGGTCCGCGACGCGCAGGGGCGCCAGAGCGCGAGTGCGCGCGACGGGCGCATCCTCCTCGACCTGCAGGGCTTCCCCCGCGCGCCGGCCAGCGTCGCGCAGTCCGCGTATGCGGACGGCAGCCTCACGCTGCGGGTGGACCCCGGACCGGCGCAGGCCGCCTATCCGGCTCTCACCGGCTTCGAGGTGCGTCAGGGCGGGCAGCGGGTCGCGGTGTGCACTCCCCAGGGCATCTGCCCGCCGATCAGCGCGCCCAACGGCGAGCAGCGCTCCTACGAGGCGGTGGCCGTCAACGCCGTCGGCGCCTCGCTGACGTCGGTGCGCACCACCGCGTGGGCCTACGATCCGCCCGCCGCTCCGACGGGCGGGAGCGCCGTCCCCGTCGTGGCGGGCGCGGACGGCGGCGTCGCGGCGCTGACGCTCACCGGTGTGGATGCCGCCGACACCGGCGCACTGCAGATCTCGAGCCCCTCCGGCGAGACGCGCACGATCGCCGTCGCCGCCGATCAGACCCAGGTGTCCGTCCCGACGTTCCGCGTCGGCGCGAACACCGCGACGCCCGTCACGGTGACCCCGGTCTCCCGCTACGCCGTCCCTCCGGGCCTTCCCGGCCCCGCGATCGGGAGCATGACGGTGCAGGCCTACGGCATCGGCGCGCCCACCGGGGCGGCGCTGAGCCTGACGGCGGTGAACGTCGGCGGCGGCCGGGTCGACATCACCGCCGTCGGCACGGCGTCGCCGGGCGGCGACAACGCGCGCGTGCGCTACGGCATCGTGCGCGTGGACGGCCCGCCCGCCGCCGACGGTCCGGTCTCGGCGGACAGCTGTCGCACGAGCGAGGATGGCGCGCGGCGGGTCTTCGGCGACCTTCCGGACGGGCGGCTGTACACCTTCGTGCTCTGCGTCGAGTCCTGGTACGA
This sequence comes from Microbacterium hominis NBRC 15708, assembly GCF_001592125.1. Lineage (GTDB taxonomy): Bacteria > Actinomycetota > Actinomycetes > Actinomycetales > Microbacteriaceae > Microbacterium > Microbacterium hominis. The sequence goes on along the minus strand of NZ_BCWI01000002.1, from coordinate 207,907 downwards.
CGGGACGTCGTTCGGGCGGGCGACCGTCACGCAGCAGGTGCGCGCCACGCAGAGCGGCGCCGCGCCCACCGGCTACACCTTCGTGGTCGGGTCGACGGCCCACGTCAGCGGCAGCGGGAACGACGCCGGCCGGGCGACCTGGACGATCGATCAGACGCCGACCTCCCCCGAGACGCCGCCGAACGAGAACGACGTCGTCTTCCGGGGACTGCCGAGCAGCGTGTTCGACAAAGACCCCGGGATCGAGGTGCGCTACGAGCACAAGGACGGCTGGTGGCAGTCCGCCTGGGGGGCGGTGACCCCGGCGCCGGGCAGCGCCCCGTACCAGGTGCAGGCCTCGTGGACGCTCGGATCCTGCACGGGCGGAGCGACGCTCGAGCCCTCGGGCAGCTCGAGCGGCTCGCGCGCCGACATCGCCTTCGACGCCGCCGCCATCCGCTACTACGACCGCAACGACGCGCTCATCGCCCCCGGCGCCGACCCGTGGACGGTGCCGGCGGATGCCGCGCGCGTCGCCGGCATCCAGGTCGTCGTCGACTGGTCCGGCCAGGGCTGGAACCTGTCGCCGGCCACCGCAGAACTGTCCACCCGCTGCACGCCCTCCACCGCGCCCGACCCGGCCGGCTGACCCCCACGGAGTCCCCCATGACGATCACCACCGAGCAGGCGACCTGGTTCGCGCAGACGTTCGCGCAGCTCGCCGACAACGTCGAGCGCGCCGTCCTCGGCAAGCGCCACGTCGTCGAGCTCGTGCTCACGGCGATGCTGAGCGAGGGGCACGTGCTCATCGAGGACGTCCCGGGCACGGGCAAGACGTCGCTCGCGCGCGCGGTCGCGCAGTCGGTCCAGGGCACGACGACGCGCATCCAGTTCACGCCCGACCTCCTCCCGGGCGACATCACCGGTATCACCGTGTACGACCAGAAGACGGGGGCCTTCGACTTCCACGCCGGTCCGATCTTCGCCAACATCGTGCTCGCCGACGAGATCAACCGGGCGAGCCCCAAGACGCAGGCCGCCCTGCTGGAGGTCATGGAGGAGGGGCGCGTCACCATCGACGGCGTCTCGCGCACGGTCGGCGCGCCGTTCCTCGTGCTCGCCACGCAGAACCCCGTCGAGCAGGCCGGAACGTACCGGTTGCCCGAGGCGCAGCTCGACCGCTTCCTGCTGCGGACGGCGCTCGGCTACCCCGACCACGCGGCGACGGTCCGCATCCTCGACCGCGCCGCGGTGCCGATCGCGGACCTGCCCGCCGTGATCACCCCCGGCGCGCTGGTCGGGATGACGGAGCTCGCCGCCGACGTCTACGTCGACGCGCTCGTCCTGGACTACATCGCCCGGATGGTCGACGCGACGCGCGCCGCGGACGAGGTGCGCCTCGGGGTGAGCATCCGCGGCGCCCTCGCGCTCACGCGCGCGGCGCGGGCCAGCGCCGCCTCGCACGGCCGCACCTACGTCACCCCGGACGACGTGAAGCGTCTGGCGGTGCCGGTCCTCGCCCACCGCCTCATCCTGCACGCGGAGGCCGAGTTCGACGGGGTCACGCCCGAGGCCGTGGTCGGGCAGGTGCTGCTCGACGTCGCGCCGCCCACCCGCCGGGAGCCGGTGTGACGCTCGGCGACAGCCGCGCCCTGCCGGCCGAGTCGCGGCTCACCCGGACGTCGGCCGGGGGCCTCACCGGGGAGCGCACGGAGGTCACCGCGCGCCGCGGCCGTCGCCTCGTCGGCGCGGCGCTGCGGGCGTCGCGCGCGTGGACGACCGTGCGCGCCGGCGCGCACGTCGTGGTCCAGTGGGCGCGCGCGACCGTTCGTCCCGCGGGCGCGCTGGTGATCCTCGCCGCCACGGCGGGACTCGCCGCGGGCATCGTCTTCGGCTGGGTCGAGGCGATCGTCGCGGGTGTCGCGGCCCTGACGCTCCTGATCCTCGGCATCCCGTTCCTGCTGAACGCACGGGCGTACGAGGTGGGCCTCGTGCTCGACCGGCTGCGGGTCGTGGCCGGAACCCCCGCCCGGGCGACGGTCGAGGTGCGCAACGTCGGGTCGCGCACGGCCCTTCCGGGGCGCATCGACGTGCCGATCGGGGCGGGCCTGGTCGAGTTCGGCGTCCCGCTGCTCGCTCCCGGGGCGGTGTCGCGGCATGCCCTGGAGCTGCCCCCTCAGCGTCGCGGCGTCGTGCGCATCGGCCCCGCGACCACGATCCGCTCGGATCCCCTCGGCCTGCTGCGCCGGGAGCACGCGTTCGAGGAGGTGCAGGAGCTGTTCGTGCACCCCCGCACGGTCGCCGTCCCCTCGTCGAGCGCGGGCCTCATCCGCGACCTCGACGGCAGTGCCACGCGGCGGCTCGTCGACGCCGACATGTCCTTCCACGCCATCCGCGAGTATGCGCCCGGAGACGCCCGCCGCCAGATCCACTGGAAGTCGACCGCCAAGACCGGCCGGCTCATGGTGCGCCAGTACGAAGAGTCCCGGCGGTCGCGGATGGCGGTCGTGCTCGGCCTCGCGGCGGGCGAGTACGCCTCGGACGACGAGTTCGAGCTGGCCGTCAGCGCGGCCGGCTCCCTGGCCCTGCGCGCCGTGCACGACGCGCGCGACCTCGACATCGTCGTCGGTGCCGAGATCCCGCGCGTCGTCCGCGGCCGCCTCCGCGCGATCCGCCACATCCCCGCCGGCTCGCCGCGCGTGGTCCTGGACGGCTTCAGCGGCGTCGAGCGCCTCACCGAGACGATGTCCTTCCCCGAGGTCTGTCGCCTCACCGCGGAGGCGAACGAGCGGCTGTCCGTCGTCGTCCTCGTGGCGGGCTCCGGGGTGGGGCTGGCGACGCTGCGTCTGGCGGCCCTCGCCTTCCCCGCGGATGCCGCGGTGATCGCGGTCGTCTGCGACGAGCGCGCGCATCCGCGCACGCAGGCGGCCGGTCCGCTGACCGTGCTCACGATCGGCACGATCGAGGACCTCGCCGGGCTGCTGCTGAGAGGCGCACGCTCATGAGGATCGTCGCCGGCGGGATCTACGCGCTCGTGGCGGTGGTGCTCGCCGCGGTGGCGGCCTGGCCCCTCTACCGCTCGCCGGCCTTCCTGCTGCTCGTCGCCGTCGCCGCGGTGCTCGCGGCGGCCGTCGCGGCCCTCGTGGCGTGGCGGCGCTGGAGCGGGTGGGCCGCCGCGGGACTGCTCGCCGCGACGATCCTGATCGTGGGTGTACCGCTGGCCGTGCCGGCTCGCACCGGCTCCGCGGAGGACGTCGTGCACGGACTCGGCGAGCTGGGCGCCGGTGTGCTGTGGGGGTGGAAGGACCTGCTGACCGTGGAGCTGCCCGTCGGCTCCTACCGCAACCTCCTCGTCCCCGCGCTCGTCGTCTTCCTCGTCGGCACCGCCAGCGTGCTGCTGCTCTCTTGGCGCACCGATGCGCTCGCGGTCCTGGCCGTGCCGGTCGCCATCGCGATGGCGGCGTTCGGACTGCTGTTCGGGCGTGCCGAGGTGAGCGCGCCGCTCGTCGTCGGCGCGGTGACGCTCCGCGCACCGGTCGAGACGGCCGTGGGTGCGGGGGTCCTGCTCAGCGGCGTGCTGTGGCTGGCGTGGCGCACGCGCGACGGGCGGCGGCGCGCCCTGCGTCGTGCGGCCGACGACGCGGGCGCGCGCCTCGGTGCGGCGCCGCCCCGCGGGCGAGGGCCCGCGTTGCGGCGTGCGGCGCTGGGGGCCGGGATGGTCGCGATCGCCACGGTCGTGGCGCTCGCCGTCCCCGCAGTCGCCGCCCCCGAACAGCGCGACGTGCTGCGCGGCGTGACCGGCCCGCGGGAGGAGATCTCGCGCGCGGTCAGCCCCCTGAGCTCGTACCGCGCCCTGTTCGCGGACGCGCGCATCGACGAGGAGCTCTTCCGCGTATCCGGCGAGGCCGTCCCCGATCGGGTGCGGCTGGCGGTCCTCGACGCCTACGACGGCGCCGTCTTCCGCACCGACGCCGCCGGCGATCCGTTCGTGCGCCTCGCGTCGGCGCGCCCGATGGCGGCCGGCGCCCCCGTGGACGCCGTCTTCTCGATCGGGGCGCTGGACGGGCTCTGGATGCCGTCGGCGGGCGTCGTGGCATCCGTCTCGTTCACGGGCCCGCGCGCCGGCGTGCTCGCCGACGGGTTCTACGTGAGCGACGCGCGCGACGCCGCTGTCGAGACGGCCCCCTGGCAGGACGGCGACGAGTACCGTCTGCGCGCCGCGGTGCCGCCGGCGCCGACGCTGGCCTCGGTGTCGGCGCCGGGCGGGCAGTCCGCCGCGAGCGGAGCGTCGGATGCCGCGGGCGGCGCGCCGGCGGCTCCGGCGAGCCTGCGTACGTGGGTGCAGCAGCACGCGACCGGCACGGGAGGCGCGGCCCTGGAGGGGCTCGTCGCCCTGCTGCGAGAGCGCGGCTACCTCAGCCATGCCCTCACGGGCCAGGACGGCGGCGCCGCCTGGATGCGCGAGCTGTCCGCCGCCGGCGGGTACCGCTTCGCCCCGAGCGCGTCGGGCCATTCGCTCGCTCGCATCGACGACATGTTCACGGCGCTGCTGGCCCGTGAGGCCGACCCGGCCGCCGCGGCATCCGATGACCTCGTGGCCGCCGTCGGCGACGACGAGCAGTTCTCCGTGGCCGTCGCGCTCATCGCCCGCGAGCTCGGCTTCCCGGCGCGGATCGTCGTGGGCACGCGTCTATCGTCGACCGATCCGGATGCCGCCGCGTGCACGGACGGGGTGTGCCGGGCCGGCGACGTGTCGGCCTGGGTCGAGGTGCGCGCGTCGACGGGGGAGTGGATCCCCGTCGACGTGACCCCGCAGCACACCCGCCCCCCGCAGCGCGAGGTGACGGAGCAGCCCGACCCGCAGATCGCGACCTCCGTGCGTCCCGACGGCGTCGACGAGGTGCAGCCGCAGCGTCCCGCGCAGGAGGACACCGCCGCCCCCGCCGACCGCTCCGACGCTCTGGATCTGCGCGGACTGTGGACCGCGCTGGGCGTCGCCGGCGGTGTGCTCGCGGTCCTGCTGGTGCTGGCGGGGCCCTTCCTCGCGATCGTGATCGCCAAGGCCGTGCGCCGTCGCCGCCGCCGGCGGCAGGAGGTTCCGGCCGCGCGCATCGCGGGCGGATGGGACGAGTACCTGGATGCCGCGACCGACGCGCGCCGTCCGCTGCCGGCCGCCGCGACGCGCACCGAGATCGCCGCCGCGCTGTCGCGCCCGTCCGCCGGCGGCCTCGCGCGCGCCGCGGACGAAGCGGTGTTCTCTGCGCGCGTGATCGACGCGGACGAGGCCGATGCGTTCTGGCGGATCGTCGACGAGGAACGCACCGCGCTCGCACCGACCCGGTGGCGCCGGCTCCGTGCGGCCGTATCGTTGAGATCGTTCGTCCCGCGATCGTTCCGGTCACACTTCGAGAGGGGGAGTCGCGCGGCATCCCGCCCGCGGCGCACCGCATGAACGCACCCATCGGCGACTCCGTCGGCGCCCTGTTGGGCCTGGTCGCCGTCGGCGTCGGGCTCGCCCTGTACGTCTGGACGGCCCTGGCGCTCGCGGCGATGTTCCGGAAGATGGGCGACGAGGCCTGGAAGGGCTGGGTGCCGTTCTTCAATCAGGCGACGGTGCTGGCGTGGGGCGGCTTCAGTCCGTGGCTGATCCTGCTCCTGCTCGTCCCAGTCCTCGGCCCCGTCGCGGTCTGGGTGCTGCTGATCGTCGCCGCGCACCGCATCAACCCCGGATTCGGGTACGGCGCCGGCATGACCGTGGTCTCCGCCGTGCTGTTCGTCGTCTGGGCGAGCATCCTCGGCTTCGGTCCGGCCCGCTGGCTGGGTGCCCGCGCCGGGGGATCGCGTTCCGAGGGCGCGTCGCGCGCCGCCACCCTCGGCGGCGTCTTCGCCGCCGAGTCGGCATCGCCCGCGCCGGTCGTGGTCTCCGTGCTGCCGACGGGGCCGTTCGTCCCGGAGCCGCCGTTGGCCGCGCCCACGGATGCCGCCGCCCCGGATGCCGACCCCGCGCGCGGCCGCGCGGACGCCGACGTGGACGAGGCCGACGACGACCTGGTCCGCCTGTTCGCGCCGCCGCCCTCCGCACCGGCCGCGCAGTGGACCCCGCCCGACACGACGACCGCGCCGCCGGAGTCCGCGGCGTCCGTCCTCGACGACCGCCCGGCGGATGCCCCGCTCGTCCCGGGTGCGTCGGTCGCGGATGCCCCGGCGGCCTCCCCCGAGCCCGCCGCCGCGGAGGGCCCGTCGCCCGCCGCCTCCCCGCCGCCGGCGGCCACGCGCCCCGCGGCGCCCGCGCCCGTGTCCGCCGCGGCCGTCGTCGCCTCGTCCGCCGAGGCCGGCCCTCCCTCCGACGACGACGCATGGCCGTCGGAGATCGATGACGTCTCGGCGATCGCTCCGTCGCCGTTCCCGCCGAGCTCGGGCGCCGGGTGGCGCCACGCGATGCCGCCGGTGACCGAGGACGCCCCCATCGACTTCGTGCCGGGCCGGCGCAGCACGGCGCTGCCGTCGCCGTCGGAGCAGGCGGCCGCGCCGGCGGACGCGCCCGTCCAGCGCGTCTCGGCGGCGGAGGCGGCGGCCCGTGCCGCCGTGCCCGAGCCCGCGCCCGCCCGCCGTGCGGAGCCCGAGGCCGCGACGGATGCCGCCCCGCCGGCCGCCGCCCGGCCGTCCGCGGAGGCGCCGGAACCCGAGCTGCGCCGCGCCCGCCCGTGGCCGGCGTTCGCGGTCGCCCCGAACGAGCCCGACGGGTTCCCGGAGCTGTCGGGAGAGGTCTCCGCGGTCATCGGCTCGCCCGCCGCCGGGTCGCCCCGTTCGGCCGCGGGCGCCGTCGCCGCCCAGCACCGCCGCGGGGACTCGGGCGACGACGACCTCGATCAGACGATCATCACGCGCCGGGCCCGCAAGCCCACCTGGCAGCTGGTGCCGGTCTCCGGCGCTCCCGTGCCGATCACCTCGGACATCGTCATCCTGGGGCGCCGACCCTCCGGCGACGCCGCCTTCCCGCGGGCGCAGCTGGTCGCGGTGCCGGGGGAGGCGCTCACCGTCTCGAAGACGCATGCGCGCCTCGAACGCCACGACGACGTGTGGACCATCACCGATCTGGCCTCGACCAACGGCGTGCTCGTGCGCACGCTGATGGGCGAGGAGGTCGAGGTCGAACCCGGATCGAAGATCGACGCCGGCGAGCGCTTCTTCCTGGGCGACGAAGAGTTCCATCTGCAGCGTCTCGATCACTGAGCGGGGGCCCGCGCGACGGCATCCGTGGGCCGTGCGGCGACTCACCGGGCGCGTTTGCCCGAGTTCGTCATACGGCGTAGTATTGACCGGGTGTGCGCGTATGCGCGCCCTCCGCCGTGCCACGGCCTGCGGAGGGGGCGGGTGCACACAGCGGGACCGGTCTGCGAACAGGCCGCCCCCACGGCATATCCACCACACACGCTCGGCACACCGCCGCGCCGGTGGATCTGTGGTGAAACCACCATCGCTGTCACCGTGCAGCACCCGTGCGGACGAGAAGACCGCACGGACTTACGAGGAGAGAACGTGCCAACCATTCAGCAGTTGGTTCGCAAGGGTCGCTCGCCGAAGGTCACCAAGACCAAGGCTCCCGCCCTGAAGTCGAACCCCCAGCAGGCGGGTGTCTGCACCCGCGTCTACACGACCACGCCCAAGAAGCCGAACTCGGCCATGCGCAAGGTCGCCCGTGTGAAGCTCCGCAACGGCACCGAGGTCACGGCCTACATCCCGGGTGAGGGCCACAACCTGCAGGAGCACTCGCTCGTGCTCGTCCGTGGAGGCCGTGTCAAGGACCTCCCCGGTGTCCGCTACAAGATCGTTCGCGGCGCCCTGGACACCCAGGCCGTCAAGAACCGCAAGCAGGCCCGTAGCCGCTACGGCGCCAAGAAGGGCTGAGTCCGATGCCTCGCAAGGGACCCGCACCTCGCCGCGTCGTCGTCAACGACCCGGTCTACGGTGCTCCGATCGTCACCCAGCTGGTGAACAAGATCCTCGTCGACGGCAAGAAGTCGCTCGCCGAGTCGATCGTCTACAACGCCCTCAAGGGCGTCGAGGCCAAGAACGGCCAGGATGCCGTCGCCACGCTCAAGAAGGCGCTCGACAACGTCCGCCCCACCCTCGAGGTCAAGAGCCGCCGCGTCGGTGGCTCGACCTACCAGGTGCCGGTCGAGGTCAAGCCGCACCGCGCGAACACCCTCGCGCTGCGCTGGCTCGTCAGCTACGCGAAGGGTCGTCGTGAGAAGACGATGACCGAGCGTCTGCAGAACGAGATCCTCGACGCCTCGAACGGCCTCGGTGCCGCGGTCAAGCGCCGCGAGGACACCCACAAGATGGCCGAGTCGAACCGCGCCTTCGCGCACTACCGCTGGTAACGCGTTTCGACTCGCTGCGCTCGCTCAACGACCGGCGGGGCCCACCCCCCCGGTCGTTGAGCGAGGCTCGCAGAGCCGAGTCGAAACGTCCGCAACCCGAAACCACACGTAAGGACACCCCGTGGCACAAGAAGTGCTCACCGACCTCAACAAGGTCCGCAACATCGGCATCATGGCGCACATCGATGCCGGCAAGACGACGACGACCGAGCGCATCCTGTTCTACACGGGTGTCAACCACAAGCTGGGCGAGACCCACGACGGCGCCTCGACCACCGACTGGATGGAGCAGGAGAAGGAGCGCGGCATCACGATCACGTCGGCCGCCGTCACCTGCTTCTGGAACAAGCACCAGATCAACATCATCGACACCCCGGGCCACGTGGACTTCACGGTCGAGGTGGAGCGCTCGCTCCGCGTCCTCGACGGCGCGGTCGCCGTCTTCGACGGCAAGGAGGGCGTCGAGCCCCAGTCCGAGACCGTCTGGCGTCAGGCCGACAAGTACGACGTGCCCCGCATCTGCTTCGTCAACAAGATGGACAAGCTGGGCGCCGACTTCTACTTCACCGTCGACACCATCGTGAACCGCCTCGGTGCCAAGCCGCTCGTGCTGCAGCTGCCGATCGGTGCCGAGAACGACTTCGTCGGCGTCATCGACCTCGTCGAGATGCGTGCCCTGGTGTGGCCCGGCGACGCCAAGGGTGATGTCACCATGGGCGCCAAGTACGAGGTCCAGGAGATCCCGGCCGACCTGGCCGACCGCGCGGCCGAGTACCGCGAGAAGCTGCTCGAGACGGTCGCCGAGACCGACGAGGCGCTGCTCGAGAAGTACTTCGGCGGCGAGGAGCTCACGCTCGCCGAGATCAAGGGCGCGATCCGCAAGCTCACCGTCGGCGGCGAGCTGTACCCCGTGCTCTGCGGCTCGGCGTTCAAGAACCGCGGCGTCCAGCCGATGCTGGACGCGGTCGTCGACTACCTGCCGTCGCCCCTGGACGTGCCCGCCATCGAGGCGCACGACCCCAAGGACGAGGAGAAGGTCATCGAGCGTCACCCCGACGCCAACGACCCGTTCGCCGCGCTCGCGTTCAAGGTGGCGGTGCACCCGTTCTTCGGTCGCCTCACCTACATCCGCGTGTACTCCGGTCACCTCGACTCCGGCGCCCAGGTCATCAACTCGACCAAGGGCAAGAAGGAGCGCATCGGGAAGATCTTCCAGATGCACGCCAACAAGGAGAACCCGGTCGACTCGGTCACCGCGGGCAACATCTACGCCGTGATCGGCCTCAAGGACACCACCACCGGTGACACCCTGGCCGACCCCGCCGAGCCCGTCGTCCTCGAGTCGATGACCTTCCCCGAGCCGGTCATCGAGGTCGCCATCGAGCCGAAGACCAAGGCCGACCAGGAGAAGCTGGGCACCGCGATCCAGAAGCTGGCCGAAGAGGACCCGACCTTCCGCACCGAGCTCAACCCCGAGACCGGTCAGACGGTCATCAAGGGCATGGGCGAGCTGCACCTCGACATCCTCGTGGACCGCATGAAGCGCGAGTTCAAGGTCGAGGCCAACGTCGGCAAGCCCCAGGTGGCCTACCGCGAGACGATCAAGAAGGCCGTCGAGCGCCACGACTACACCCACAAGAAGCAGACCGGTGGGTCGGGCCAGTTCGCGAAGATCCAGTTCGCGCTCGAGCCCCTCGAGGTCACGGCCGACAAGACGTACGAGTTCGAGAACAAGGTCACCGGTGGCCGTATCCCGCGCGAGTACATCGAGCCGACCAACCAGGGCTTCCAGGACGCGATGAACGTCGGCGTGCTCGCCGGCTACCCCATCGTGGGCGTCAAGGCGATCCTGCTCGACGGTGCATCGCACGACGTCGACTCGTCCGAGATGGCGTTCAAGATCGCCGGCTCGATGGGCTTCAAGGAGGCCGTCCGCAAGGCCGCCCCCGCCATCCTCGAGCCGCTGATGGCCGTCGAGGTGCGCACGCCCGAGGAGTACATGGGCGACGTCATCGGCGACCTCAACTCGCGTCGTGGCCAGATCCAGTCGATGGAGGACGGCTCGGGCATCAAGATCGTCCGCGCGCTCGTCCCGCTGTCGGAGATGTTCGGCTACATCGGCGACCTGCGCTCGAAGACCTCGGGCCGGGCCGTGTACTCGATGGAGTTCGACTCGTACGCCGAGGTCCCCAAGGCCGTCGCCGACGAGATCGTCCAGAAGAACAAGGGCGAGTAACGCTCTGGATGCCGTGCGCAGGGCCGTCTGCGCAGACGGCCCCGCGCACAGCATCCGCACAAACTGAATACAGACCCAGTCGTCTAGACTGACACCCATCCCCGTAGAGCACCGGTCGCAATCCAGCGCCCGGAACCTCTACACGAATGTCCTGAGGAGGACCCAGTGGCCAAGGCCAAGTTCGAGCGGACCAAGCCGCACGTCAACATCGGAACGATCGGTCACGTCGACCACGGCAAGACCACGCTCACCGCTGCCATCTCGAAGGTGCTCGCCGACAAGTACCCGTCGGCGACCAACGTGCAGCGTGACTTCGCGTCGATCGACTCGGCTCCCGAAGAGCGTCAGCGTGGTATCACGATCAACATCTCGCACGTCGAGTACGAGACCCCGAAGCGCCACTACGCGCACGTCGACGCGCCCGGCCACGCCGACTACATCAAGAACATGATCACCGGTGCCGCTCAGATGGACGGCGCGATCCTCGTGGTCGCCGCCACCGACGGCCCGATGGCGCAGACGCGTGAGCACGTCCTGCTCGCCAAGCAGGTCGGCGTGCCCTACCTGCTCGTCGCGCTCAACAAGAGCGACATGGTCGACGACGAGGAGATCCTGGAGCTCGTCGAGCTCGAGGTCCGTGAGCTCCTCAGCTCGCAGGACTTCGACGGCGACAACGCCCCCGTCGTGCGCGTCTCGGGCCTGAAGGCTCTCGAGGGCGACGAGAAGTGGGTCGAGTCGATCGTCGAGCTGATGAACGCCGTCGACGAGTCCATCCCGGACCCGGTGCGCGACAAGGACAAGCCGTTCCTCATGCCCATCGAGGACGTCTTCACGATCACCGGCCGTGGCACGGTCGTCACGGGCCGCGCCGAGCGTGGCACGCTGGCGATCAACTCCGAGGTCGAGATCGTCGGCATCCGCCCGACGCAGAAGACGATCGTCACCGGTATCGAGATGTTCCACAAGCAGCTCGACGAGGCCTGGGCCGGCGAGAACTGTGGTCTGCTCCTGCGCGGCACCAAGCGTGACGACGTCGAGCGTGGTCAGGTCGTCGTCAAGCCGGGTTCGGTCACGCCGCACACCGACTTCGAGGGCACCGCGTACATCCTCTCCAAGGAGGAGGGTGGCCGTCACAACCCGTTCTTCACGAACTACCGCCCGCAGTTCTACTTCCGCACCACCGACGTCACCGGCGTCATCACGCTGCCCGAGGGCACCGAGATGGTCATGCCCGGCGACACCACGGAGATGTCGGTCGAGCTGATCCAGCCGATCGCCATGGAAGAGGGCCTCGGCTTCGCGATCCGTGAGGGTGGCCGCACCGTCGGTGCCGGTACCGTCACCAAGATCCTGAAGTAAGCACTTCGCACCGACGACGCCTCCGGGAGCCTCGCGCTCCCGGAGGCGTCGTCGTTTCCGGGGGTCCGCCCCCTATTGCTCGACGTCGTCTGCGGCCAGAATGGCAGCGAGCGCGCCCGCGCCGCATCGATCGACGAAGAGGGGACGGCCATGGGGCTGGATGACATCGTGAATCAGGGGAAGCAGTTCCTCGAGCAGAACAAGGACAAGATCGACGAGGTGATCCACTCCGACAAGGCGGAGGAGGTCAGCGACAGCGTCCTCGACGCCGCGGCCGACTTCGTCAAGAAGGTCGCCCCGGACCAGTTCGACGCGAAGGTCGACGAGGTGCGCGACCAGGTCGACGGCGCCATCGGCAACTGAGTTCGAGAAGGGTCGGATGCCACGGCATCCGACCCTTCGTCGTGCCGTGTCGAAAACGAGATCAAAACCGACTTGACGCCGGGACCCGGACCGCTTAGCGTCGACCTTGGTCAGTACGACGCCGGGGGGCTGAGACCGACTGGACGAACTGTGGGGGTTCGTTCCGCCGCACCACGCAGAGAATGCGTGTGTGCACGGTGACAGGTTGTGGGGGCATGAGCGCTGCTCGTGGATTTATGGGGGACGTTCGGGGGACCCGAGCACACTCGCCGCGGTACGGGATCTCCGGCCGCGCGCCTCTCGCTCCTGCCGGCGATGGACGAATCGCCGTCGACGTGGATGCCGGGGGGCTTCCGCGTCGACGCCGTCCGCGCCGTGGCGTCGTCCTCGATGCCGCGCGTCCGCGTCGGGGGGACGCGGCGCGCTGAGACCCGGGACGCGTGATCGGGGGGTCGCGCGTCCCGCGGAGACCGGGAGGGGTGGGCTTTCCCCAAGGGCCCACCCCTCCCCTTTTTTGTGCCCTGATGCGGCGCCCGCGGACGGATGCCGAGGCCGCGCGCCGTGCGCGACACGCCCGGGTTTGCGACACGCCCGGGAGGCACGTAGACTAGACCAGTTCCACATTCCTGCGTGCGCGAAAGCGCGGCGCGGGATCACTGCCAGGGCAGTGCATAGGCGGCGCATCCTCTCCACGAGAACGCGCAGTGACCTAGGCCGCGGGCAGCAGAACACGACAATCCGACTCCACCCGGAAACGGGATCCGTGCGCGTGCGCGCGGCGGTCGGGACTGACATCAGAACAGTGGTGCGCAAGTGCCCGGCACAACCCTGTGCCCTGTGCGTCCAATGCCCCCGAGGTACGACGCGAGAAAGAGAGTGAGCAGACAATGGCGGGACAGAAGATCCGCATTCGCCTGAAGTCGTATGACCACGAGGTCATCGACACGTCGGCGCGCAAGATCGTCGACACGGTGACCCGCGCAGGCGCCACCGTCGTGGGCCCCGTGCCCCTTCCGACCGAGAAGAACGTCGTGTGCGTCATCCGGTCGCCCCACAAGTACAAGGACAGCCGCGAGCACTTCGAGATGCGCACCCACAAGCGTCTGATCGACATCATCGACCCGACGCCCAAGGCCGTCGACTCGCTGATGCGCCTCGACCTCCCGGCCGACGTCAACATCGAGATCAAGCTCTGAGGTCCCGGTCATGGCACACATCAACGAAAAGGTTTCCAAGGGCCTGCTCGGCACGAAGCTCGGCATGACCCAGGTCTGGGACGAGAACGGCAAGCTCGTTCCCGTCACCGTCATCGAGGTGGCCCCCAACGTGGTCACCCAGGTGCGCACGCCGGAGCGCGACGGCTACAACGCCGTCCAGATCGCCTACGGCCAGATCGACCCGCGCAAGGTCAACCAGCCCCTGACGGCCCACTTCGAGGCCGCCGGCGTGACCCCTCGCCGCCACCTCACCGAGGTGCGCACCGCGGATGCCGCTGACTACTCACTCGGTCAGGAGCTCACCGTGGACGCCACCTTCGAGGCCGGCCAGCTGGTCGACGTCGTCGGCACCAGCAAGGGCAAGGGCACCGCGGGTGTCATGAAGCGCCACAACTTCAAGGGCGTCTCCGCCTCGCACGGTGCGCACCGCAACCACCGCAAGCCCGGCTCGATCGGCGCCTCGTCGACGCCGAGCCGCGTCTTCAAGGGCATGCGCATGGCCGGCCGTATGGGTGGCGAGCGCGTGACCGTCCTCAACCTCACGGTGCACGCCGTCGACGCCGAGAAGGGTCTGCTGCTCGTCAAGGGCGCCGTCCCCGGTGCGCGCGGCCGCATCGTCTACGTCCGCAACGCAGTGAAGGGTGCCTGATCATGGCTGACTCGACTCTCGCGCTCGACGTCCACAGCCCCAACGGCAAGAAGGCCGGCTCGGTCGAGCTGCCCGCCGCGCTGTTCGACGTCAAGACGAACATCCCCCTCATCCACCAGGTCGTCGTGGCGCAGCTCGCCGCGGCTCGCCAGGGCACGCACTCGACCAAGCGTCGTGGCGAGGTCTCGGGTGCCGGCCGCAAGCCCTTCAAGCAGAAGGGCACGGGTAACGCCCGTCAGGGCTCGATCCGCGCGCCGCACATGACCGGTGGTGGCATCGTCCACGGCCCGAAGCCGCGCGACTACGCCCAGCGCACCCCCAAGAAGATGATCGCCGCCGCCCTGCTGGGCGCGCTGAGCGACCGTGCTCGCGGTGGCCGCCTCCACGTCGTCGACTCGTTCGGCATCGAGGGCGCCCCGTCGACCAAGGCCGCTGCGGCCGTCCTCGCCGAGCTCGCGCCGACCAAGAACGTCCTGGTCGTCATCGAGCGCGGCGACGAGCTGAGCGTCAAGAGCGTGCGCAACCTCGCGTACGTCCACGTGCTCACGTTCGACCAGCTGAACGCCTACGACGTTCTCGTCTCCGACGACATCGTCTTCACCAAGGCCGCCTACGACGCGTTCGTCGCGTCGAAGAGCGCCACCACCGAGGAGGTCTCGGCATGAACGTCTCCGTCAACAAGGACCCGCGCGACATCATCCTGAAGCCGGTCGTCTCGGAGAAGAGCTACGGGCTCATCGACGAGGGCAAGTACACCTTCCTGGTGGACCCGCGCGCCTCGAAGACCGAGATCAAGCTCGCGATCGAGAAGATCTTCGGCGTCAAGGTCGCCGCGGTCAACACGCTCAACCGCACGGGCAAGGCCCGCCGCACCCGCTTCGGCACCGGCAAGCGCAAGGACACCAAGCGCGCCATCGTCACGCTGAAGTCGGGCACCATCGACATCTTCACGGCCGTCGGCTGACAGCTGGGATAGAGGACAACCAACATGGCTATTCGCAAGTACAAGCCCACGACCCCGGGTCGCCGCGGTTCGTCGGTGGCAGACTTCGCCGAGATCACGCGATCGACGCCTGAGAAGTCGCTGCTGCGCCCGCTGTCGAAGACCGGTGGCCGCAACAACCAGGGCCGCATCACCACCCGCCACATCGGTGGCGGCCACAAGCGCCAGTACCGTGTCATCGACTTCCGTCGCAACGACAAGGACGGCGTCGACGCCAAGGTCGCTCACATTGAGTACGACCCCAACCGCACCGCGCGCATCGCGCTGCTGCACTACGTGGACGGCGAGAAGCGTTACATCCTCGCGCCGAACAAGCTGCAGCAGGGCGACGTCGTCGAGTCCGGTCCGGGCGCCGACATCAAGCCGGGCAACAACCTGCCGCTGAAGAACATCCCCACCGGTACGGTCATCCACGCCATCGAGCTCCGCCCCGGCGGCGGCGCGAAGATGGCGCGCTCGGCCGGCGCCTCGGTGCGTCTGGTCGCCAAGGACGGCCCCTACGCGCAGCTCCGTCTGCCGTCGGGCGAGATCCGCAACGTCGACGCGCGCTGCCGCGCCACGATCGGCGAGGTCGGCAACGCCGAGCAGTCCAACATCAACTGGGGCAAGGCCGGCCGCAAGCGCTGGAAGGGCGTGCGCCCGACCGTCCGTGGTGTCGCGATGAACCCGGTCGACCACCCGCACGGTGGTGGTGAGGGCAAGACGTCCGGTGGACGTCACCCCGTCTCTCCTTGGGGCCAGGCTGAGGGTCGCACCCGCCACGCCAACAAGGAAAGCGACAAGTACATCGTCCGCCGTCGCAACGCCGGCAAGAAGCGCAAGTAGGAGTAGAGGAAGATGCCTCGCAGCCTGAAGAAGGGCCCCTTCGTCGACGAGCACCTGCTTCGCAAGGTCGTCTCGCAGAACGATGCCGGCACCAAGAACGTCATCAAGACCTGGTCGCGCCGTTCGATGATCATCCCCGCCATGCTGGGACACACCATCGCCGTGCACGACGGACGCAAGCACATCCCCGTGTTCGTGTCCGAGACCATGGTCGGTCACAAGCTGGGCGAGTTCGCGCCCACCCGCACCTTCCGCGGCCACGAGAAGGACGACAAGAAGGGTCGCCGCCGCTGACGCGGTGGCGTTCCAGAGAGGACTAGAGGAGGAGAGAAATGGTGGAATCCATCGCACGCGTCAAGCACATCCGCGTGACCCCTCAGAAGGCTCGTCGTGTCGTCGCGCTGATCAAGGGCAAGCAGGCTCAGGAGGCCCTGGCCATCCTGAAGTTCGCCCCGCAGGCTGCCAGTGAGCCGATCTACAAGCTCGTGGAGTCGGCGATCGCCAACGCCCGGGTGAAGGCCGACAAGGACAGCGAGTTCCTGGACGAGCAGGACCTGTACGTGGCCAACGCGTACGTGGACGAGGGGTCGACGCTCAAGCGCTTCCGCCCCCGCGCCCAGGGTCGTGCCTTCCAGATCAAGAAGCGCACGAGCCACATCACCATCCAGCTCGCGACCCCCGAGGTTGCCGAGACCAGCAAGAAGGCGAGCAAGTAATGGGACAGAAGGTCAACCCCTACGGCTTCCGCCTCGGCATCACCACGGACCACGTGTCGCGTTGGTTCTCCGACTCCACGAAGCCGGGACAGCGTTACGCCGACTACGTGGCCGAGGACATCAAGATCCGCAAGCTCCTGCAGACGCAGCTGGACCGCGCCGGCGTGAGCGGCATCGAGATCGAGCGCACGCGTGACCGCGTCCGCGTCGACATCCACACCGCCCGCCCGGGCATCGTGATCGGTCGCCGCGGCGCCGAGGCCGAGCGCATCCGCGCCGACCTCGAGAAGCTCACCGGCAAGCAGATCCAGCTGAACATCCTCGAGGTCAAGAACCCCGAGGCCGACGCCCAGCTGGTCGCCCAGGGCATCGCCGAGCAGCTCTCCGCCCGCGTGGCGTTCCGCCGCGCGATGCGCAAGGGCCTGCAGGGCGCGCAGCGCGCCGGTGCCAAGGGCATCCGCATCCAGGTCTCCGGCCGCCTCGGCGGCGCGGAGATGAGCCGCTCGGAGTTCTACCGCGAGGGTCGTGTGCCGCTGCACACGCTGCGCGCGAACATCGACTACGGCTTCTACGAGGCCAAGACCACCTTCGGCCGCATCGGCGTGAAGGTCTGGATCTACAAGGGCGACCTCACCAACAAGGAGCTCGCGCGCGAGCAGGCGAACGCGCCGAAGGCACCCCGCGGTCGTGACGACCGTGGTGGCGACCGTCGTCGCGCGCCCCGCAACGAGGCGCCCGTCGCAGAAGGAGCATCGGCATAATGCTTATTCCCCGTAAGGTCAAGTACCGCAAGCAGCACCACCCGGGCCGCGCGGGCCAGGCCACCGGCGGCACGAAGGTCTCCTTCGGCGAGTTCGGCATCCAGGCCCTCACCCCCGCGTACGTGACGAACCGTCAGATCGAGTCCGCTCGTATCGCGATGACCCGTCACATCAAGCGCGGTGGCAAGGTGTGGATCAACATCTACCCCGACCGTCCGCTCACCAAGAAGCCGGCCGAAACCCGCATGGGTTCCGGTAAGGGTTCGCCGGAGTGGTGGGTCGCCAACGTCAAGCCGGGTCGCGTCCTCTTCGAGGTCGCGGGCGTCAACGAGCAGCTCGCTCGTGAGGCCCTCACCCGTGCAATCCACAAGCTGCCCCTGAAGGCACGCATCATCAAGCGCGAGGAGGGCGACGCGTAATGGCCGTCGGAACCAAGACGCTCGCTCCCAGCGAGCTGGACACGTTCGAGGACCAGCGCCTCGTCGAGGAGCTGCGCAAGGCCAAGGAAGAGCTGTTCAACCTGCGCTTCCAGTCGGCCACGGGCCAGCTCGAGAGCCACGGCCGCATCCGCGCCGTCAAGCGCGACATCGCGCGGCTCTACACCGTGATCCGCGAGCGCGAGCTGGGCATCCGTGCCACGCCTGCGCCCGTCGAGGTCGCGACCAAGGCGAAGAAGACCAAGGCCAAGAAGGCGGATGACGCTGCCGAGGCCACGAAGGAAGAGGCCGAGTGATGGCTGAGACCACCGAGAAGAAGGCCGCCAAGAAGGCGCCGGCCGCCGAGGCCGTCGTCGAGGCGCCCGTCGCCGGTCACGAGTCGGCTGCGCACGACGTGCGCGACGCCGACGCCCGTGGCTACCGCAAGTCGCGTCGTGGCTACGTCGTGAGCGACAAAATGGACAAGACGATCGTCGTCGAGGTCGAGGACCGCGTGAAGCACCCGCTCTACGGCAAGGTCATCCGCCGCACGTCGAAGGTCAAGGCCCACGACGAGCAGAACAGCGCCGGCATCGGCGACCTCGTGCTCATCAACGAGACCCGGCCGCTGAGCGCCACCAAGCGGTGGCGCCTGGTCGAGATCCTCGAGAAGGCGAAGTAAGAAATGATCCAGACTGAGTCCCGCCTCAAGGTCGCCGACAACACCGGCGCCAAGGAGCTGCTCACGATCCGCGTGCTCGGCGGCTCCAACCGCCGCTACGCCGGTCTCGGCGACATCATCGTCGCGACCGTCAAGGACGCGATCCCCGGCGGCAACGTCAAGAAGGGCGACGTGGTCAAGGCCGTCGTCGTCCGTACCGTCAAGCAGACCCGTCGTGCCGACGGTTCGTACATCAAGTTCGACGAGAACGCCGCCGTCATCCTGAAGAACGACGGGGAGCCCCGCGGCACCCGCATCTTCGGACCGGTCGGTCGTGAGCTTCGCGACAAGAAGTTCATGAAGATCGTCTCGCTCGCACCGGAGGTGATCTGACCCTCATGGCCAAGATCAAGAAGGGTGACCTGGTTCAGGTCATCACTGGCAAGAAGCAGGACAAGGGCGGCGACCGCGGCAAGCAGGGCAAGGTTCTCGACGTCATCGTCGAGCAGAACCGTGTCATCGTCGAGGGCGTCAACTACGTCACGAAGCACAACCGTGTGGGCCAGTCCCAGCGCGGCACCAAGACGGGCGGCATCGAGACGATGGAAGCCCCGATCCACATCTCCAACGTCGCCCTCGTCGACCCCTCGACCAAGAAGCCGACCAAGGTCGGTCACCGTGTCGAGGAGCAGACGAAGGACGGCGTGAAGCGCACCGTCCGTGTGCGCTACGCGAAGAAGAGCGGCAAGGACCTCTGAACATGAGCACCACCACTGCCGCGGCGGCTGGCAAGATCCAGCCCCGCCTGAAGCAGAAGTACCAGGGCGAGATCAAGAAGGCCCTGCAGGACGAGTTCGGCTACGCCAACGTCATGCAGATCCCCGGGATCGTCAAGGTCGTCGTGAACACCGGTGTCGGCGAGGCTGCTCGTGACTCCAAGGTGATCGATGGCGCCGTCGACGACCTCACCAAGATCACCGGCCAGAAGCCGGTCGTCACGAAGGCCCGCAAGTCCATCGCCCAGTTCAAGCTGCGCGAGGGCCAGGCCATCGGCGCGCACGTCACCCTCCGCGGTGACCGCGCGTGGGAGTTCCTGGACCGTCTCGTGAACCTGGCGCTGCCGCGCATCCGCGACTTCCGCGGTCTGTCCCCGAAGCAGTTCGACGGACACGGCAACTACACGTTCGGTCTGCAGGAGCAGTCGGTCTTCCACGAGATCAACCAGGACAAGATCGACCGCGTCCGCGGCTTCGACATCACGATCGTCACCACGGCGAAGACGGATGCCGAGGGCCGGTCGCTGCTGCGCCAGCTGGGCTTCCCGTTCAAGACGGACGAGAACCAGGCCTGACCCACCCCCGACCGCTCCGGTCGGACCATCAAGAAGGTCGGCTGTCGTGTAACGGCATCCGAAACCGCTGAACAAAGGACACCAAGAAATGACGATGACAGACCCGGTCGCTGACATGCTGACCCGTCTGCGCAACGCGAACTCGGCGCACCACGACTCCGTGTCGCTGCCGAGCTCCAAGCTCAAGACCCACATCGCCGAGATCCTCCAGCAGGAGGGCTACATCTCCGGCTGGGAGGTCTCCGACGCCCGTGTCGGTCAGACCCTCACCCTGACGCTCAAGTACGGCCCGAACCGCGAGCGGTCGATCGCCGGCATCAAGCGCGTCTCGAAGCCCGGTCTGCGCGTGTACGCACGCTCGACCGAGATCCCCAAGGTCCTCGGCGGCCTCGGCGTCGCGATCCTGTCCACCTCCTCCGGTCTTCTCACCGACCGTCAGGCAGAGCAGAAGGGCGTGGGTGGGGAAGTCCTCGCCTACGTGTGGTGATCTGACATGTCGCGTATCGGACGTCTTCCCATCGACATCCCCGCCGGCGTCACCGTTTCGGTGGACGGCCAGGACGTCACCGTCAAGGGCCCGAAGGGCGAGCTCGCGCTCTCCGTCTCCAAGCCCATCGAGGTCAAGGTCGAGGAGA
The DNA here is from genome assembly GCF_001592125.1 of Microbacterium hominis NBRC 15708. Taxonomy (GTDB): domain Bacteria; phylum Actinomycetota; class Actinomycetes; order Actinomycetales; family Microbacteriaceae; genus Microbacterium; species Microbacterium hominis. Next base: position 187,352 of record NZ_BCWI01000002.1, on the reverse strand, counting down.
ACCAGGTCCTGGTCTCCCGCCCCGACGACGAGCGCGAGTCGCGTTCGCTGCACGGGCTGACCCGCACCCTGATCAACAACAACATCATCGGCGTGACCGAGGGCTACACCAAGGGCCTCGAGGTCGTCGGCACCGGTTACCGCGTCGCACAGAAGGGCACGGCGGTCGAGTTCGCGCTCGGCTTCTCGCACCCGGTGCTCGTCGAGGCGCCGGCCGGCATCACGCTGACCGTCGAGGGCAACAACAAGCTCACCGTCAGCGGTATCTCCAAGCAGGCCGTGGGTGAGGCCGCCGCGAACATCCGCAAGATCCGCAAGCCCGAGCCGTACAAGGGCAAGGGTGTGCGCTACGCGGGCGAGGTCGTTCGCCGCAAGGCCGGAAAGGCTGGTAAGTAATCATGGCTGTCAAGTCGAAGAGCGACGCGCGTTCGCGTCGTCACCTGCGCCTTCGCAAGAAGGTCGTGGGCACCGAGGCCCGTCCGCGCCTGGTCGTCACCCGTTCGGCCCGCCACGTCTTCGTCCAGCTCGTGGACGACAGCAAGGGCGTGACCGTCGCGTCGGCGTCGACCCTCGAGTCGGACCTGCGCACGTTCGACGGTGACAAGACCGCGAAGGCGCGCAAGGTCGGCGAGCTCGTCGCCGAGCGTGCGAAGGCGGCCGGCTTCTCGGACGTCGTGTTCGACCGCGGTGGCAACCGCTACGCGGGCCGTGTCGCAGCGATCGCCGAGGGCGCCCGCGAGGGAGGTCTGAACCTGTGAGCGATGCAACTACTCAGAATGTGGAGAACGAAGTGACCGAGCAGGCTGCGGCCACCGCTCCCGTCGAGCGCGAGGCCCGCGAGCCCCGCCGCGGCGGACGCGAGCGCAACCCCAACCGCGACCGCGGTTCGCGCGACGCCGAGAAGAGCCAGTTCCTCGAGCGCGTCGTGACGATCAACCGCGTGTCGAAGGTCGTCAAGGGCGGTCGTCGCTTCAGCTTCACGGCGCTCGTCGTCGTGGGTGACGGCAACGGTCTCGTCGGCGTCGGCTACGGCAAGGCGCGTGAGGTCCCCCTCGCCATCTCCAAGGGTGTCGAAGAGGCCAAGCGCAACTTCTTCCGCGTGCCCCGCACCGGCTCGTCGATCCCGCACCCGGTGCAGGGCGAGGCCGCTGCCGGTGTCGTGCTCCTGCGTCCGGCTGCCGCCGGTACCGGTGTCATCGCCGGTGGTCCGGTTCGCGCCGTGCTCGAGTGCGCCGGCATCCACGACGTGCTCTCCAAGTCCCTCGGCTCGTCGAACACGATCAACATCGTGCACGCGACCGTCGAGGCGCTGAAGCAGCTCGAGGAGCCCCGCGCGGTCGCCGCCCGTCGTGGTCTCGACTTCGACCAGGTGGCTCCCGCCCGTCTGATCCGTGCCGAGGCTGACGCCGCGGCCGCTGCAAAGGGAGGTGCCTGATGGCCGCGCGTCTCAAGGTGACCCAGATCAAGTCCAAGGTGAGCGAGAAGCAGAACCAGCGTGACACGCTGCGTTCGCTCGGCCTGAAGCGGATCGGCGACTCGGTCGTCCGTCCCGACGACGCGCAGACGCGCGGTTACGTCAAGACCGTCGCCCACCTCGTCAAGGTTGAGGAGATCGACTGATGGCCGACAAGGCTGAGAAGGCGACCGAAGAGGTCGTCGAGAAGAAGGCCGCCGCCAAGCCGGCTGCCAAGAAGACCGCCGAGAAGGCTCCCGCCAAGGCTGCGGCCAAGCCGGCCGCGAAGAAGGCTCCCGCCAAGAAGGCGGATGCCGAGGCGTCGCGTCCCGGTGTGCTGAAGGTGCACCACCTGCGTCCCGTCCCGGGCTCCAACACCGCGAAGACCCGTGTCGGTCGTGGTGAGGGCTCGAAGGGTAAGACCGCGGGCCGTGGCACCAAGGGCACCAAGGCCCGCTACCAGGTCAAGATCGGCTTCGAGGGCGGCCAGATGCCGCTGCACATGCGTACGCCGAAGCTGCGCGGGTTCAAGAACCCGTTCCGCGTCGAGTACCAGGTGGTCAACCTCGACAAGCTCGCCGAGCTGTACCCGGCCGGTGGCGACGTCACCGTGAGCGACCTGGTCGCGAAGGGCGCCGTGCGCAAGAACGAGAAGGTCAAGGTGCTCGGCACCGGAGACATCTCGGTCAGGCTCACCGTCGCGGTCGACAAGGTCTCGGGTTCGGCCGAGCAGAAGATCGTCGCCGCGGGCGGTTCGGTCAAGTAATTCCACGGCAGGGGCCGGAGGCGAGCCTCCGGCCCCTGTTGCCGTACTCTGGAAGCGGTGTCCTCGGACGCGTCTCGAGACACCGGTCAGCTCACTGGAGGAAATCCTTTTGTTCAGCGCCGTCAGCGCCATCGCGCGGGTCTTCCGCACCCCGGACCTCCGGCGGAAGATCGGCTTCACTCTCGCGATCATCGCCATCTACCGCCTCGGTGCGCACATCCCGGCGCCCTTCGTGAGCTTCCCGAACGTCCAGTCCTGCCTGCAGCAGACCGGATCGGCCAGTGAGGGCCTGCTCTCCCTGGTCAACCTCTTCTCCGGCGGCGCCCTCCTGCAGCTGTCGATCTTCGCCCTGGGGGTCATGCCCTACATCACGGCGACGATCATCGTGCAGCTGCTGCGCGTCGTCATCCCCCACTTCGAGGCGCTGTACAAGGAGGGGCAGTCCGGTCAGGCCCGCCTCACGCAGTACACCCGCTACCTCACGATCGCGCTCGCGCTGCTGCAGTCGACCACGCTGGTCACGGTGGCCCGCTCCGGTCAGCTGTTCGGCACGACGGGCATCGCGGAGTGCAACGCCCTGCTGACCAACGACGTGTGGTGGGCGCAGCTGCTGATGATCATCACGCTGACCGCCGGCACCGGCCTCATCATGTGGTTCGCCGAGCTCGTCACCGAGCGCGGCGTCGGCAACGGCATGTCGATCCTCATCTTCACCTCGATCGCGGCGCAGTTCCCGGCCGCGATGTGGGCCATCGCCACCTCGCGCGGCTTCGAGGTCTTCCTCCTGGTGCTCGCGGTCGGCATCGTCGTCGTGGCCCTCGTGGTGTTCGTCGAGCAGTCCCAGCGGCGCATCCCGGTGCAGTACGCGAAGCGGATGGTCGGCCGGCGCACGCTCGGTGGGACGAACACGTACATCCCGATCAAGGTGAACATGGCGGGTGTCGTCCCGGTCATCTTCGCCTCGTCGCTGCTGTACATCCCCGCGCTGATCGCCCAGTTCAACCAGACGCCCGACGCGAACGGCAACATCCCGGGCTGGGTGACCTGGATCCAGCAGTACCTCACGAAGGGCGATCACCCGCTCTACATGCTGCTGTACTTCCTGCTCATCGTCGGCTTCACCTACTTCTACGTCGCGATCACCTTCAACCCCGTCGAGGTCGCCGACAACATGAAGAAGTACGGCGGCTTCATCCCCGGCATCCGGGCCGGTCGCCCCACGGCGGAGTATCTCGACTACGTCCTGACGCGCATCACGCTGCCGGGCTCGATCTACCTCGGTCTCATCGCGTTGCTGCCGCTCGTGGCGCTTGCCACCGTCAGCGCCAACCAGAACTTCCCGTTCGGCGGCGCGTCGATCCTCATCATCGTCGGTGTGGGTCTGGAGACGGTCAAGCAGATCGACGCGCAGCTGCAGCAGCGCCACTACGAAGGGCTGCTGCGATGACCGCTGCGCGACTGCTCATCATCGGCCCGCAGGGCTCCGGCAAGGGCACGCAGGGCGTGCGGGTGGCCGAGGCCCTCGGCATCCCCGCCGTCTCGACGGGCGACGTCTTCCGCGCCAACGTGAAGGACGGCACCGAGCTGGGTCTGAAGGTCAAGGCCATCATCGACGCCGGCGATCTGGTGCCCGACGAGCTGACGGGCGAGATCGTCCGCGACCGGCTGGCGCAGCCGGATGCTGCGGCGGGCTTCCTGCTCGACGGCTACCCGCGCAACCTCGGTCAGGTCGGCGACCTCGACGCGTTCCTCGACGCGCGCGACGAGCCGCTGACCGCGGTCATCGAGCTGGTCGTGCCGCGCGAGGAGTCGATCCAGCGTCTGTCGCTGCGCGCGACCGAGCAGGGCCGCGCGGACGACAACGAGGAGTCGATCGCCAAGCGCCTAGCGATCTACGAGTCCGAGACGGCCCCGATCCTCGACGTGTACCGCCAGCGCGGCATCGTCGACCAGATCGACGGCGTCGGCACGTTGGACGAGGTCTACGCACGCATTACCGCCGCGCTGACGGAGCGCGGCATCACGGCCGCCGCGCTCTGATGGGGCTGCGCCGCTCCCTGTACAAGACCCCTGCGCAGCTGCGCTCGATGGTCGAGCCGGGACTCATCACCGCCGCCGCGCTCGACGCGGTCCGTGCGCTGGTCGCCCCCGGTGTGACGACGGCAGAGCTGGATGCCGCGGCATCCGATGTCATCGTCGCCCGCGGTGCCGAGTCGAACTTCCAGCTGGTGCGCGGGTACCGGCACACGACCTGCATCTCCGTCAACGACCAGGTCGTCCACGGCATCCCCGGCGGGCGCGTGCTGGAGCCGGGTGACATCGTCTCGATCGACGCCGGCGCGCAGTTCAAGGGCTGGAACGGCGACTCGGCGATCACGGTCGTGGTGCCCGGGGGCGACCCGGGTGTGCGGGCCGCGCGCGAGCGCTTGTCGGCGGTCACGGAGGGATCGCTCTGGGCGGGCGTCGCGGCGCTCGCGTCCGCGGCACGGGTCGGCGAGATCGGCGACGCCGTGCAGGGCTACATCGAGCGCTCCGGCGAGGGCTACGGCATCCTGCGCGACTACGTCGGTCACGGCATCGGGCGCCGGATGCACGAGGGCCCGACCGTCTTCAACTACCGGGTCGACGACCTCGGTCCCGCCGTGCGGCCGGGCCTGTGCCTCGCGATCGAGCCCATGGTCACGGGCGGCTCGGACCAGACGTACGTCGAGGACGACGACTGGACCGTCACGACCGTCGACGGCAGCGACGGCTGTCACTGGGAGCACAGCGTCGCCGTGCACGAGGGCGGCATCTGGGTGCTGACCGCCGCCGACGGCGGCGCCGCATCCCTCGCCCCCTTCAACGTGACCCCCACCCCCATCCCCTAACACCCCCCCGCACCCGCGAGCCGCTACGCCGCGGTCGAGCCGCCACGCGCCGGACCGCACGAACCGTGTCGGCTCGGCCGCCCAGTAGCGGCTCGGCAGAGGGGTGGGATGTCCTCCACAGGTGGGAGGAGAGGGGGATTGTGCACGGGGCGGGGGTGCGTGCGTCCGGGGAGAGGCGGCGCGCGGCAGGGTGGGCGGCATGCTCACGGAACACGCTCGAGCCGCGCTCCGATCGCGCGCGGATCTGGAGGCGGCGGGACTGACCACGCGGGACATCACCTCCCGGGTACGGGCGGGCACGCTGATCCGCGTCGACCAGGGGTGGTACGCGGATGCCGCGCACTGGCGGAGCGCCTACGCGGAAGGCCGTCAGCTGATGCGCGTCGTCGCGGCCGAGGAGCGCCGGCGCGGCGGCTCGTCCCTCGTGTACTCGCACACGGCGGCCGCCGTCCTGTGGGGACTGCCGCTCTTCCGGCTCGAGCCCGAGCGCGTCCACCTCAGCGGTCGGTCGGCGAGCGGGCACGTGCGGGCGTCGAACCCGCTCGTGGCGCGGCATGAGGTCGCCGTGCCCGACGACGACATCGTCGAACGCGACGCACTGCGCTGTACATCGCTGCCCCGCACCGTGGCGGACACGCTGCGCGGAGTCTCCGAGGAGTCCGGACTCGCCCTCGCCGATGCGGCCCTGCGGATCGAAGCCCACGATCCGGCGACGGGGCGCTACGACGAGGATGCCGCGGCATCCCTTCGGGCGCGCATCGCGTCGCGCGTGCCGCGGGGCGGCCGCGGCGTGCGCCGGGCGCGGCGGATCCTCGACCTCGCGGACGGCCGCGCGGCGTCGCCCGGGGAGAGTGTCAGTCGTCTGTATCTGCGGGAGCTCGGATTCGCCGCGCCGCGGCTGCAGGTACCGATCCCCGCTCCGAGGGGCGGCACGTACTACGCGGACTTCGGGCTCGACGATGCCGCAGCCTGGGGAGAGTATGACGGAGAGGGCAAGTACCTCGATCCGCGGCTGCGCGGCGACGGCGTCGACATCGCCCAGGCGGTTCTCGACGAGAAGATGCGGGAGGACTGGATCCGGGGGACGACGAACAGGCGGTTCGCGCGGTGGGGCAAGGCGCACGCCACCTCGGCCGCCGCCCTCGGCCGGCGTCTGGCGGCGTTCTCGGTGTATCCGCCCCGCTGACCCCGCCCCCTTCCGCGAACCGCCACGCCGCGCGCGAACCGGCACGCGGTGTGCGGTCCGCGGATGGGCGGTCCGGACAGGGGATGGCGGCCGCGAGGTAACGGAGTTCACGGGGAACGCATAGGGGGGAGTGGGGGAAGATAGAACGACGGCGGCGTGGGCCGCGGCGAGGAGAGGCATCGGGCTATGGCGCAGGCAGCGGCAGGCAGGAAGAACTGGTTCGCGATCTGGGTGAGCGTGGCGGTGGTCGTCATCGTCGCCCTCGTGGTCGCACTGGTCGTGTGGATGAACCGCGCGGCGACCGACCCGGGCACGGCTCCCTCCGGATCGGGCATCAACCAGGAGACCGGCGCCGTCGTGGTCGGCTCGGGCTCGCAGACGCTCGACACCTACATCGACTTCATGTGCCCCATCTGCAACCAGTTCGAGCAGACCTACGGCGACGAGATCCTCGATCTCGCCAACAACGGCACGATCACGCTCAACATCCACCCCATCTCGATCCTCGACCGCTACTCGCAGGGGACGAAGTACTCGACGCGAGCCGCGAACGCGATGTACTGCGTCGCCGAGGCCGATCCCGACAAGGCCGTGACCTTCATGCAGGCCCTCTTCAAGGCGCAGCCGGAGGAGAACTCCACGGGTCTCACCGACCAGCAGATCCTCGATGTCGCCTCCAGCGTCGGGGTGACGGGCATCGACTCCTGCGTCTCCGACGGCACGTACACGAAGTTCGTGGCGGCCATGACAGAGAAGACGCCGGTGCAGCCCGGCTCCAGCGGCATCGGCACACCGACGCTGGCCGTCAACGGCACCGTCATCGCCAACCAGACCATCCCTGCCAAGGGCCAGTTCGCGACGCTGTTCCAGTAAGCACCGCGACGACGGGGAGGGGGCCGGACGGCAGTTTGCCGTCCGGCCCCCTATCACGTACACTGAATCTTTGGTGCCTTGCGCCTTCATTGGCGTGTCGCCGCACCACATCCCACTCACCGCAGACCGACCGGTCTGCTCAAGCGTCAGCGAGGCTATGGCTAAGAAAGACGGTGTCATCGAAATCGAGGGCGTCGTGTCCGAGGCGCTGCCCAACGCGATGTTCCGCGTTGAGCTCACGAACGGACACAAGGTTCTCGCCACGATCTCCGGCAAGATGCGGCAGAACTACATCCGCATCATCCCCGAAGACCGCGTCGTCGTGGAGCTCTCGCCCTACGACCTCACGCGCGGTCGCATCGTCTATCGCTACCGCTAGACCGGTCGAGAAGTAACGAGCGGGCGGATGCTGCGGCATCTGCGCGACTCGAAGACAGCGAACAGGAAACATCATGAAGGTCAACCCCTCCGTCAAGCCCATCTGCGACCACTGCAAGGTCATCCGTCGCCACGGTCGCGTCATGGTCATCTGCAAGTCGAACCCGCGTCACAAGCAGCGCCAGGGCTGAGTCGCTCGCGACTCAAGGGTGAGCGAGGCCCGCAGGGCCGATTCGACACCTCAGTACGAAGACACAACTCCATACCGCGAACGGCGCGTTTCGACTCGCTGCGCTCGCTCAACGACCGGATGGTCCGCGAACGGCGCGTTTCGACTCGCTGCGCTCGCTCGACGACCGGATGGTCGGGGGCGACGCGACGCTCGCACACCGACCGGCAACGGTCAGCACATTGCAGGGTCAGAACCTCTTCGGAGGGGACACCTCGGGCGGAGGCCCGGGCACCGATCCTGTTCCACACCTCCACTACTCCTAGGAGAACCCGCATGGCACGTCTTGCCGGCGTCGACATCCCGCGCGACAAGCGCGTGGTGATCGCCCTCACCTACATCTACGGCATCGGCCGTACGCGTTCGGTCGAGATCCTCAAGGCCACCGAGATCGACGAGTCGATCCGCGTCAAGGACCTCACCGACGACCAGCTGGTCGCCCTGCGCGACTACATCGAAGGCAACTACAAGGTGGAGGGTGACCTGCGCCGCGAGGTCGCCGCCGACATCCGCCGCAAGGTCGAGATCGGCTCGTACGAGGGTCTGCGCCACCGCCGCGGCCTTCCGGTGCGCGGTCAGCGCACCAAGACCAACGCGCGTACCCGCAAGGGCCCGAAGCGCACCGTCGCCGGCAAGAAGAAGGCCGGCCGCAAGTAAGCGCGGCCCCCGGTACAGGTTTAGGAGAACAGACACATGGCACAGGCCAAGACCGCTGCGCGCAAGCCGCGCCGCAAGGAAAAGAAGAACATCGCGCTGGGCCAGGCCCACATCAAGTCGACGTTCAACAACACGATCGTCTCGATCACCGACCCCTCGGGCGCCGTCATCAGCTGGGCGTCCTCGGGTGGGGTGGGCTTCAAGGGCTCGCGCAAGTCGACCCCGTACGCCGCCGGCATGGCTGCCGAGTCGGCCGCCCGCCAGGCCGCCGAGCACGGCGTCAAGAAGGTGGACGTCTTCGTGAAGGGCCCGGGTTCGGGCCGCGAGACCGCGATCCGCTCGCTGCAGGCCGCCGGCCTCGAGGTGGGGTCGATCTCCGACGTCACCCCGCAGGCGCACAACGGCTGCCGTCCGCCGAAGCGTCGCCGCGTCTGACTTCCGGGCCGGGTGCCCCCGCATCGCGGGCGGCACCCGGCATCCGTCGTCTTTGAAAACTCAACACCTCTTGCAATCGCACGTGTCATATAGCGGGCACGTGACGGAAAGGAACACATAGTGCTCATTGCACAGCGTCCCACTCTGACCGAGGAGAAGATCGGCGAGTTCCGCAGCCGCTTCGTCATCGAGCCGCTGGAGCCCGGCTTCGGCTACACGATCGGCAACGCGCTGCGCCGCAGCCTGCTGTCCTCGATCCCCGGTGCGGCTGTCACCAGCATCCGCATCGACGGCGTGCTGCACGAGTTCAGCACCATCCCGGGTGTGAAGGAGGATGTCACCGAGATCATCCTCAACATCAAGCAGCTCGTCGTCTCGTCCGAGCGCGACGAGCCGATCACGGCGTACCTGCGCAAGACCGGCGCCGGCGAGGTCACCGCCGCCGACATCTCCGCTCCGGCGGGTGTCGAGGTGCACAACCCCGAGCTGGTCATCGCGACGCTCAACGACTCGGCGAAGTTCGAGCTCGAGCTCACGATCGAGCGCGGCCGCGGCTACGTGTCGGCCACGCAGAACCGCAACGAGTACGCCGAGGCCGGTCAGATCCCGATCGACTCGATCTACTCGCCCGTGCTGAAGGTGTCGTACCGCGTCGACGCCACGCGTGCCGGTGAGCGCACCGACTTCGACAAGCTCGTCCTGGACGTCGAGGCCAAGCCGTCGATCTCGCCGCGCGACGCCGTCGCGTCGGCCGGTCGCACGCTCACCGAGCTGTTCGGTCTCGCCCGCGAGCTGAACGTCGAGGCCGAGGGCATCGAGATCGGCCCCGCGCCGGTCGCCGAGGTGCTCACCAACGAGCTGTCGATGCCGATCGAGGACCTCGATCTGTCGGTGCGTTCGTACAACTGCCTCAAGCGCGAGGGCATCAACACGGTGTCCGAGCTGGTCGCCCTCTCCGAGACGCAGCTGATGAACATCCGCAACTTCGGTCAGAAGTCGGTCGACGAGGTGCGCGACAAGCTCGTCTCGCTCGGCCTGTCGCTGAAGGACTCGGTCCCCGGGTTCGACGGCGCGCACTTCTACGGCGGCTACGACGACGAGGCCCTCTGAGCCTCCGCGCTCGCACCGGCAAGACCTTCTGCGCGCTCCGGCCCCGACCGGTTCGCTGACACTTTTCCTCTGGAGTAACTGATATGCCCAAGCCAACCAAGGGTCCCCGCCTCGGAGGCGGCCCCGCCCACGAGCGTCTGCTGCTGGCCAACCTGGCCGCCGCCCTGTTCACGCACAAGTCGATCACGACGACCGAGACCAAGGCCAAGCGCCTGCGTCCGCTCGCCGAGCGTCTCGTCACCTTCGCCAAGCGCGGCGACCTGCACGCTCGCCGTCGCGTGCTGTCGGTCATCGGCAACAAGGATGCGGTGCACGTGCTGTTCGCCGAGATCGCTCCGCTCGTCGCCGAGCGCGAGGGCGGCTACACCCGCATCACGAAGATCGGCAACCGCAAGGGCGACAACGCCCCCATGGCCGTGATCGAGCTCGTGCTCGAGCCCGTCAACCCGAAGCCGAAGTCGGCCAAGAAGTCGGCCGCCGCGGCTCCCGTCGCCGCCCCGGCGAAGGACGAGGACGCCGCCGAGGAGGCCGCGACCGAGGCCGTCGCCGAGGCCGACGAGGCTCAGGACGCCGCTGACGAGGTCGCCACGGACGACGCCGCCGCTGCCGGCGCCGAGTCGCCCGAGGAGGGCGCGGCCGCGGAGGCCGCCGCCGAGGACGCCACCAAGTAAGGCGAACGCTGTCGCGAGGCCCGCACCCCGGAACGGGGGTGCGGGCCTCGCTGCGTGGGGCGGGAGCGCGGCGCGGCGCCGGCCCGCGAACCGTCCTGCGCCCCGCTACGGTGGTGTGGTGAGCGAGACGTCCCTGATCGAGCGCATCCACCGGTTGCAGCGCGAGGCCGGTGTCGACGCCGGTCCGCTGCCGCCGCGGCATCCCGAGGTCGCCGCCTGGCGGACCGCCACGGCGGACGACATCGACGCGCTTCACGCCGTCATGGTCGCGGCCGAGCGCATCGACCACCCGACGTGGACGACGCCCCGCCAGGAGGTCGCGGACACCTTCGACCTGCCGCACATCGACCACACCCGCGACACGGTGCTGGCGGTGGATGCCGCGGGCACGGTGATCGCCTACGGCAGCGCGTTCCTGCATCCGGCGCGCGATGGGGCCTTGACCGTGTCGCTGTCCGGCGCCGTGCTGCCCGAACGGTGGCGCCGAGGCATCGGGACGGCCGTGTTCGCGTGGCAGTACGCCCGCGCGCTCGAGCAGCTCGCCGAGGTCGCCCCGTCGCTCGCGCCGGTGGAGGCGGGGGAGTGGACCGCCGATCTCAAGGTCTACGCGGAGGAGAGCAACCTGGGCCATCGGCGGCTCGCGGAGGCGCGCGGCTTCGCCGCCGAGCGGTGGTTCGCCACGATGCTGCGCGACCTGGCCCGTCCGCTTCCCGACGTGGTGCTGTCGGCGGATGCCGCGGCCCGCGGACTGCGCGTCGTGGCCTACACCCACGACCGCGACGACGACGCGCGTCGCGCCCGCAACGATGCGTTCCGCGACCACTGGGGAAGCCTGCCGAGCCCGCCGGAGTCGTGGGCGAAGTTCGTCGGCGGGGAGTTCTTCCGCCCCGACCTCTCGCGCCTCGTCGTCGATGACTCGGGGGCCATCGCCGCCTTCTGCCTCGCGTCGGTCAACGAGGACGACTGGGAGATGCTCGGCGCCTCGCACGCGTACATCGACCTGATCGGCGTCGTCCGCGCCCATCGCCGGCAGGGGCTCGCGCCGGTCGTCGTCGCAGACGCGCTCCGCGCCATCGCCGCCGCCGGCCTGGAGAAGGCCGTCCTCGACGTCGACACGGCGAGCCCGACCGGGGCCAACGCCCTCTACGAGGGGCTCGGTTTCGTCGCGGACGAGCGCGCGGTCGCGCTCGTCGCCCACGTCTGACCCGACTCGCCGCTGGTCCGGGCCGTCCGCCGCGGGGCGGGCGTCGCTCAGGGCTCGCTCAGGGCGTCGCGGTGGGGGCGAGCGCGCGCGTGGTGGCCCAGCGGATCAGCTGCACCTGGTAGCGCACTTGCGCGCGCTGGTTGGCCACGGCATCCACCGCGGTCGTGACGGTGTCGGCGTAGACGCGCCCGCCCGCCTCGCCCGGGTGGATGTCGTCGCCCGCCAGCAGATCGGTGCGCGGCGCGATGGCCTGTGACCAGTCGGCGACGATCACCCCCGGGTGGGCGGCCGCGAACGCCGCGAGGTCGCGGTTGACGCCGTCGATCCAGTCGCGCGGGGCGAAGGCGTTGACGAGCACGAGCGTGCGGTCCCGTCCGACCTTGTCGTAGATGTCCTGGAGCGCCTCGCCGTCGACGGGTCCGTTGGTGCCGAGGCCGACGACGACGTAGTCGCGCAGCGCCCCCTGCGCGGCGAGCCGGTCGACGATCTCGCTGCCGACCCACATCGATCGCGACACCTCGGCGTCGATCTGGATGCCGGGAAGCTCCTCGAGCAGTCCGCCGGCGGACGCCAGCATGACCGAGTCGCCGACCGCCGTGACGCGATCGCCGGGCACCGACACCGGGGGCGGGGGCAAGGGCTCGCCGTCGGCGCCCACCGTCGGCGTGGGGCGGGGCGTGGTCGCGCCGGGATCGCCGGACGGCGGCGGCGACGGCGGAGGGGTCGGCGACGTGGATGCCGCATCCAGCGCGCGCTGCCCGGCTTCGACGACGGCTTGGCCCGAGCTGACGGCGGGCGCGGCGGCCACGGCCGCGGCGGTGCCCGCGATCACCAGCGCGGTCACGCCGAGCGACGCGACGGCGCCGAAGCGCCGCGCGGGCGTCGAGCGCAGCCGACGGCCGAACGCGGACGCGGCGCCGCGGAAGCCGAGCCGGCGGATCGGCTGTTCGAGCAGCCGGTACGAGGCCGCCGACAGCACGAGGGTCGTCACGGCGGCCGCGACCCCCACGGGGACGGGCACGGTCTCCTCGACGAACGTGCCCGTCACCGCGACGGTGAGGAGCACGACGACCGGCCAATGCCACAGATAGATGCCGTAGGAGCGCTCGCCGATCCACCGCAGCGGCGCGACGTCGAGCGCGGGACCGAACCACGAGCCGGTGAGCGTCGCCGCGGCGATCGCGACCGCCGTCAGGGCGCTCGCCGCCAACGGCACGATCGGGTAGGCCGTCGCGCCGTCGGCGATCGTGCCGATGAGCACGATCCCTCCGACGCTGACCGCGCCCACCACGGCGGTCCACGCGGGGCCGACCCCGCCGATCGACGGGCGAGCCGCGGCGCTCCAGGCCGTGCGCCCCGCCAGGGCGAACGCGAGGGCGACGCCGATGAGCAGCCCGAAGGCGTGGGTGTCGGTGCCGTAGTAGGCGCGGGTCAGGCCCGCGAGCCCCGGGCCGGCGCCGACGACCTGCACGGCCCAGGCGACGGAGGCCGCAGCCAGCACGGCGGCGACAGCCGTCCGCATCCACCGGCGCGGCAGCAGCAGGAACAGCGGCAGCAGCAGCGGCCACAGCACGTAGAACTGCTCCTCGACCGCGAGCGACCAGAGGTTGCGCAGCAGCTCCGGCTGCGTGGCGCCGAAGTAGGAGGCGCCGGCGGAGATCGACGTCCAGTTGTACGAGAACGTGACCGCGCCGATCACCTGACGGCCGAGTCCGAGCAGCACGTCGCCGCCGACGAGGCCCGCGATGCTGGCGCTCGTGGCCACCACGACGGCCAGCGCCGGCAGCAGGCGCCGCGCGCGCCGCGTCCAGAAAGCGCCCAGCGCGATACGGCCGGTGGATCCCCGTTCGCGCAGCAGCAGCGAGGTGATCAGGAAGCCGGAGATCACGAAGAACACGTCGACGCCGATGAACCCGCTGCGCAACATCCCGGCGGGGAACAGGTGGTAGACGACCACGAGCAGCACGGCGAGGGCACGCAGGCCGTCGAGGCCCGCGTAGCGCGGGGCGGAAGGTGTGGTCATGGCGGGGAGGCTGTTTCCGGAGGGGAGAGCGCGGGCGCGGCGGGGCCGGACGGGGCGGGCTCGCGCAGGTTCTCCAGTGTACGTTCCGGCGCGCGGCGACACGCCAGGCGCGCGTCGCGGAGGCACGGCCGCCCGGTGACGCGCGGGTCGCGGACGTCCTGCCAGACTGGGGGCATGGAAGCGGATGTGCTGGTGATCGGCGAGGCCCTGATCGACATCGTGGAGACGACGGACGGCGACCGTGAGCTGGTGGGCGGCAGCCCCGCCAACGTCGCGGTGGGCGTGGCGCGTCAGGGGCACCGCGTGCGCCTGCTCACCCGTCTCGGACGGGATGCGCGCGGCGAGCGGATCGCCGCCCAGATCACCGCGTCGGGAGCGATCGTGGACGAGGCGTCGTGGACGGATACCGCGACCTCCACGGCGCGCGCCCGGTTGCGCGCCGACGGTTCCGCGGAGTACGAGTTCGCCATCGACTGGGCCGTGCCGGCGCTCGCCGCCGACGACGTCCGCATCGTGCACACGGGCTCGATCGCGCTGTTCCTGGAGCCCGGGGGAAGCGCCGTGCTGGAGGTGCTGCGCCGCGCCGCCGACAGCGGGACGTCGCTCGTGACGCTCGACCCGAACATCCGTCCCGCCCTCGTGGGCGGTCACGAGGTGGCACGCGCGCGGTTCGCGCAGGCCGCGGCATCCGCGGACCTCGTCAAGCTCAGCGACGAAGACGCCGCGTGGCTCTACCCGGGTCTGGACGCCGAGGCCGTCCTGCACCAGATCGCCGCTCACGGCCCGCGCATCGTCGTCATGACCCGCGGGGGATCCGGCGCCATCGGACTCGGGCCCGGCGGCGTCGCCGCGGTCGACGCGCTCCCGGTCACGGTCGCCGACACGATCGGCGCGGGGGACGCCTACATGGCGAGCCTCGTCTCGAGCGCCCTCGACGACCCCGCCCTGTTCGAGGACGCCGCCGTGTTCCGGGCGGCGCTGCGTCGCGCTGCCGTCACCGCCGGCATCACGGTCTCGCGTGCCGGAGCCAATCCGCCCGTCCGCGCCGAGGTCGACGCGGTTCTCGGCTGAGCGGGTCGATCGGTGACCGACGACGACACGGCCCCCGTGCGGCTGCGCCTCGACCTCGCCTATGACGGCACGGCC
Source organism: Microbacterium hominis NBRC 15708 (assembly GCF_001592125.1). Classification (GTDB taxonomy): domain Bacteria; phylum Actinomycetota; class Actinomycetes; order Actinomycetales; family Microbacteriaceae; genus Microbacterium; species Microbacterium hominis. Next base: position 172,352 of record NZ_BCWI01000002.1, on the reverse strand, counting down.
TTCCGCGGCTGGGCGCGTCAGCCGGGCCTGCGCACCGTGCAGGGCACCCTCGAGGCCGCGATCGCGCGCGTCCTCGGCGGCGACCCCCAACTGGTCGTCGCGGGGCGGACGGATGCCGGCGTCCACGCCTCCGGACAGGTGGCGCATCTGGACCTCACACCGGGCCAGCAGGAGCGCCTCGCGAAGAGCCGGGCGGCGACGGCCGAGGCGCTCGCCGCCCGCGTGAACGGCGTGCTGGGCCCGTACCCCGACGTCGCGCTGCGGCGCACCGCGCGCGCCGCCGACGGCTTCGACGCGCGCTTCTCCGCCGTGTGGCGACGCTACGAGTACCGCATCGCCGACCGGGAATCCGGATACGACCCCCTGGAGAGGGTGCGGACGACGACCGTCAAGGCCGCTCTCGACGTGGCGGCCATGGATGCCGCGGCCCGCTCCCTCATCGGCCTCCACGACTTCGCGGCCTACTGCAAGTGGCGCGAGGGCGCCACGACGATCCGCACGCTGCTCGACTTCGGATGGCACCGCGATGACCGCGGCATCCTGGTCGCGCGGGTGCGGGCCGACGCCTTCTGCCACAGCATGGTGCGCGCTCTCGTCGGCGCGTGCGCCGCCGTCGGCGAGGGACGCCTGGAGGTCGCCGACGTCGCCGCGATCCGCGACGAGGGCGTGCGCACGAGCGAGGTGAAGGTGCTGGCGGCCCGCGGCCTCACCCTGACGGAGGTGGGCTACCCCGCCGACGATCAGCTCGCGGCCCGTGCCGAGCAGACGCGCGCCCACCGCCGCCTCGACGCCGACTGACGGCCTGCCCGCGTTGTCAAGACGGAGCGGATTCTTAAGAGGCGCGCCTAGGCTGATGGCGACGGAAGGCGGGGGATGAAGGTCATCTCGTACAACCTCAACAAGCACAAGGCGATCGGCGAGCTCGACGCGCTCGTGGAGACGACGGGCGCCGACATCCTGTGCCTGCAGGAGGCGGTCTCGGGCGACCTTCCGGTGGAGATCGGCGATCTCCACCTCGCCGAGGCGACGGCGCGCAACCGTCTGGGGCTGGCCCTCTACTACCGCCGCAACAGCTTCGCCGCCCGGGAGGTGCGCTCGCTCGCGCTGAAGAAGTCGCTCCACGACCGCGTGCTCAAGCCTGCGGAGGAGCGGATGCTGGCGGTGCGCCTGCACGACATCGATCTCGGTCGCGAGCTGATCGTCGCGAGCTTCCACGCCGCACCCCTGACCGCGCTGAACGCGCTGCGGCGCAAGCAGATCCAGGCGGCGCTCGAGGAGCTCACGAGCCTGGGGCCCGACCTGCCGATCCTCATGGTCGGCGACTACAACTACCCCGTGTTCAAGGAGAACCTGGGCCAGCACGTCCGCGAGTCGGGATACGAGCTGACCCTGAGCGATGCGCGCACCTACACGCGGTACAAGTTCTTCCGCGGACACTACGACTTCGCGACGAGTGTCGGCTTCCACATCGACACGATCACGACGCTGCCGCAGGGACGCAGCGACCACCTGCCGATCCTCATCACGGCCGAGCCGACCGCGTTGCCGACCGCGTCGTCCTGAGGGTTAGTCACGGCCCGCGCCCGCGCGGGTCTCGTGCCGTCCGGCGTAGGGTTCTGCTACGCCGATCCCGACGGAGGGATGAGATCATGGTCGACTCGATCGTTGTAGCCGTGACGGGTGCGCCCGTCGCCGTTCGCGCGGTGCGCTGGGCAGTGCAGCGGGCTCAGGCGGCGCCTCCGGGAAGTCAGCGGATCGAGCTCCTCTCGGTGGTCGGCGGCGTGCTCGGCACCGTCGGTGAAGCGGCGGTGCTCGAGCAGGCCGTCGCGGCGACGGAGACGTTGCTGGAGCGCCTCGCCGAGCCGGTGCGGGATGCCGGGATCCCGGTGGTCTGCCGCGCGGAGGCCGGCGACCCCGTCTCGCGGCTGATCGACGCCAGCGCGGAGGCGGCGCTTCTCGTGATCGGCAGCGATTACCGCGGGCCGGGCGCGGGTCCGGCGCGGGGAGCTCACGGCATCCGCATCGCCGCCGGTGCCGCGTGCCCGGTCGTCGTCGTCCCCGACGTGGAGCTGGTGGGGCGCTCGGGCGTCGTGGTCGGCATCGACGGCTCGCCCGTCTCGGAGCACGCGCTGCGCTTCGCGGCCCGCGAGGCCGATCGGCTGGGCGAGTCGCTGACGGCGGTGAGCGTGTGGACGCCGCTGGAGGCCCCGCGCAACGGACTCGCGGTGTACCCCGAGATGTACCTCGCCAACATGCAGGCCGCGACGGAGGAGATGCAGGCGGTCGCCCTCGCCGGTCTCGCCGTCGACTTCCCCGACCTCGTCGTGGAGCGGGTGGTCGAGCGCGGGTATCCCTCGCGGGTCATCGGATCGCGCGCGATGACCGCGCGCCTCGCCGTCGTGGGCACGCACGGGCGCGGTGCGCTCGCGCGCTTCCTGCTCGGCTCGATCAGCCAGGAGGTGCTGTCGCGGCTCACGAGCGTCACCGCCGTCGTGCGCTGAGCGCGCTGCGGATGCCGCGACACGGGCGTCCCGACAACGAGAGAGCCTCCCCGGCCGTGACCGGGGAGGCTCTCTCGTTGCGTGGTGCGTGTCAGGCGCTGGTCTCCTGGCGGCCGCGGCGGACCGTGGCGGCCACGGCGATCGTCGCGCCGGCGAGGACGAGTGCCCCGCCACCGACCCAGATGCCGAGCAGCGACTCGCTGTCGCCACCGGTGGACGGCAGCGTGCCGCTCCCACCCGCGCTCGCGGGCGTCAGGGCACCGGTGGCCGACAGGGTGTAGCTGCCGCTGGCCTCGGCGGGGAGCGTGACGGTGACCGCCGCGACGCCCGACGAGCTGGCCGTCTTCGTCGTGGAGGTCGACGACACGGCGAACTTGGCGATCGCGAGGGAGCCCGCGGCCGCGTTCTCGCCGGTCAGGGTGAACGTGACGGTGGCGCCCGCCTCGAATCCCGAGAACGTGTAGGTGTCTCCCGACACCGTGAAGGGCGCGTCCGAGACGACGTCGACGGTGCCGCCCGGCGTGTAGGCCTGAGCCATGGCGGGCGCCGCGAAGACGAGCGCTGCGGCGACGGCGGCCGAGGCCACCGCCTTGGTGAATCGATGCTTCATGAGAGCCTGCTTTCGAATCCGGTCTGGGGGTACCTGATGATCCGCTCGTTCCGTATATCCGGTCTTGTTGCAGATGGGGGGGATGAGAATGAAGCGGTATGGTGTAGCTGATGCTCTCCCGAGTATTGCCTAGGGGTCTGTCGGATTGCAAACTCTCGCGGTTTCCGATATGTAAATGTTTCGCGACGTGAAGGGGACCTGACGGATGGGACGAGCCGGGAGGGGCGCCGCCCGCACAGCAGTGTCGGCGCGTCATCGCATGCTCCGCCTCGCCGCCATCGGGATCGTCGCGGTCGCGCTGCCGCTGTCGGGCTGCGGACCCGCGCCGTGGGCCACGGGAACCACACCTGCCGCCCCGCCGGCGACCTCGGCCGCGCCCGTCGCGCCGCCCGTCTCGAACGACCTGTCCGGAGGTTCGACGCAGCGCACCCTGACCGCGGGGGCGGTCTCGGCCACCGTGAACTACTGGTCGACGCTGCGCATGGACCGCTGGACCGCCACGGCCGTCAAGCCGATCAGCCTCTCGATGGTCACGACGATCACCCCGAACGACGGGCAGAAGGTCTACCTCCAGCGCGCGTCGATGACGGCGATCCCCGCGAACGCGACGGAGACCTTCGCGCCGCTGGACGCGCAGGTCGACCAGTCGACCGTGTCGCCCGGCTATCTCGTGCTCTCGCCCTACAGCTACTCGAACACCTTCAACGTCGGCGCTGTCCCCGCCGAGGCGACCTACGTGACGATCCAGTTCGACTACGACTTCCTCGTGCAGACCACGCCCACGTCGACGGAGTTCGCGAAGCAGACCGCCAGCGACACGCTCACGATCGCCATCGCGGCCCAGACCGGCGGCTGACCGCCCCTTCCTCAAGATCGGGTAAAGACCGCGTCGAGGTTTCCCCAGTTCCGCGGGCGGCGGAGCGCCCAGAAGATAACGTGTCGATCATGCCTCCCGCCCCCCTCCGCCCCGCCCGGCTCCGCGCCGTCGGCACCGTCGCGGCCGGACTCGTCGTGCTGACCTCGCTGACCGGTTGCACTCAGATCGCGAGCGCCTTCAACGGTCTCCAGCAGAACGTCGTCGCCACGCCCGAACCGCGCCCGTCGGCGTCGGCCGCGGTCTCGATGCCGTTCGACTCCGCCTTCACCTACGACGGGTCGGTGTCGCTGTCCACCGACGTCGCCGACGGCCTCGAGGTGCGCCTCGACGTGTGGGCGGCCGACCCCAAGCGCACGCAGGAGTGGGCGCCCGACAACGACAAGACCTTCGGGTTCGCCGTCAACGTGTACGACCACCGCGTCGACGAGAAGGCCGTCCTCACGCAGAAGCGCCGGGTCTACCTGTCGATGATCAGCGTCACCTCGCAGGTGTCGCAGTCCACGATCGGACAGCAGCAGATGATGTCGCCGTTCCAGTTCTCGGCCGACCCGCGCACGCTCGTGCCGACCGACACGCTGCGCTCCGACCGCGGTCTGCTGCTCAACAGCTACCAGGGTGGGCTGCTCGTGCCCACCACCACGATCCATCAGCTTCCCGCGGACACCTACGGGATCACGCTGCAGTTCGCGCTCCAGGTGTGGGTGGAAGGCACCGCCAACACCGACTCGAGCTTCGCGCAGCAGACCGTCTATCAGGTTCTGCCGGTCGCCATCTTCTCTCCGACCGCTTCCACTCAATAGTCTGTTCAGCACAGCAGACACGAGGTATCTATCGTGAGCACGCCCTTTGACACCGGACGGCAGGCAGCCGAACCGCAGTTCACCGCTGCGCCGTTCGCCACGCCGCCGGCGCCCCCGGCGAACCCGTTCGCGTTCCCGGCGCCGGACGCGTCGGCGCATCCGGCCGATCTCGCGATCCCCGACCTCGACGACTTCGCCTCGGTCCTCGAGCACACGACGGTCCACCGCTCGACGATCGGGTGCGTCGTGCCCGCGTACAACGAGGAGGAGTCGATCGCGGACGTGATCCGTTCCCTCCTCGGACAGAGTCGCGTTCCCGACGTCATCCACGTCGTCGTCAACAACACCTCCGACGCCACCGTCAAGATCGCGTCGGAGTTCAGCGGACCGCACGAGATCTCGACCGAACTCGGGGAGCAGTTCACCGAGGTGTTCGTGCACGACATCGGCAAGAACCCCGACAAGAAGGTCGGGGCGCTCAACTACGGCTATGCGCTCGTCGAGGGCTACGACTACCTCCTCGGTGTCGACGGCGACACGATCGCGGACCGTCGCGCGGTCGAGTTCCTCGAGAGCGAGGCGGTCTCGGACTCGCGTATCGGCGGCATCTCGGCGATCTACTCGATCGACGACAAGCCCATCCAGGGGCTGGTCGCCAAGTTCCTGATCGCCGGCCAGCGCACGCAGTTCGCCGCCTTCAACCTCCAGAACCTCCTGCGCGGGCGCAACATGGCCGTGCTGGGCGGGCAGTTCTCGATCTTCTCGACGACGGCGCTGCGCGACGTGATGAAGGCGAACCACCAGAACTCGCCCTGGGTCAAGGACAGCGAGGTCGAGGACTCGCTCCTGTCGCTGCAGATCAAGAGCGCCGGCTACCTCACCAAGATCAGCCCGTTCGCCCGCGCGGATGTCGGCGGCATGACGACGCTGAAGGGCTACGACGCCCAGCAGGTGAAGTGGACGTACGGCGCGATCGAGCTCATGTGGCCCGGTCAGCGCGGCGACACGAAGGGGCAGCCGTTCCACCCGAACCTGCGCCTGCGGTGGTTCGAGAACTTCTCGATGCTCACCAACCTGTTCGTGCGCGTCGCCTTCCTGACCCTGCTGATCGCCTCCCTGTCGATCAACGCCTTCGTCTTCTCGCCGTGGTGGCTCATCCCGCCCGTGATCGCGACCATGCTGAACCTGCGCGTCGCGCGCACGATGGAGGCATGCGATTCGCGAGACCTCATGTTCGCCGGGCTCATCGTCCCGGCCGAGGTGTTCATGTGGATCCGCATCAGCCACTTCCTGCGCTCGTGGACGCGGTTCCTCTCGCGCAAGAAGGTCGACAACTGGGCGATGCAGGCGCGTGCGGAGCGCGGCGGCGGCAGCATCGGGCACTGGGTGCCGTTCATCATGCTCGCGATCGTCGCGATCGCCGTCGCGGTCATCTGGAACATGCTCGACCCGGTGGCGCAGTCCGCCATCCTGTGGGTGGGCTGGCCGATCGTCGGTGTCGTCACGGTCATCCAGACCGTGCTCATGTCGTTCAAGCTGTTCCGCCGGCACCAGGGCTTCAAGGTCTGACGACCGGCGCCGCGCCGGGCCGGATCAGGCGGCGTGCTCCGAGGTGAGCCGGTAGCCGACGCCGCGGACGGTCTCGATGTAACGCGGGTTCGCCGGGTTGTCGCCGAGCTTGCGGCGGAGGTTCGTCATGTGGGCTTCGATGGCGCGCTTGTCGGCTTCGCCGACGAAGTAGCTCGTCACGTACGACTCGCCGCGCAGCACGAGAGTCAGATCGGCCTTGCTGCGCACTCGACGCTTGGACTCCATCAGCGTCGCCAGCAGGTCGAACTCCGTCCGCGTCAGGACGAGCTCCTGACCGTTGATCGCCGCGACGCGCTGTTCCGGGTTGACGGCGAGATCGCGGTGCGCGACCCAGCCGGGTCCCGTGAACGCGACGACCGCGCCGGGGCCGCCCGGCGCGGCCAGCTCGGTGCCGGGCACCTGCGGCCCCACGGTGGAGGGGACGACGATCGGCTGCGCCGGCGCGGGCGGTGCCGCCGGCGCGGATGCCGCGGGCTGGCCCGCCGCCGCGGGAGCCCCCGTGTGGCGGACCTCGTCGAAGCTGTAGGGCGGGTCGGCGACCGGCTCGACGGTGGGCCATGGCCCCGGCTGGGCGTCGGGAGCGCCGGTCGGCGACGCGACCCCGGGCCATCCCGCGGGCGCCGCTTGGCCGGGATAGCCGTAGCCCGCGGCGGGAGCCGACGGCATCCCGTAGTCGGGCACGCGCTGACCGGGACGCGCGCCGGGGAAGGAGGGGCCCGCGACCTCCTGGCGCGGCGCCGCCTGCTGCGGGGCGTTCGTCATCGTCGCACGCGGTCGGCGCAGCAGGGAGTCGATGCGGGCGCGCAGCTCGCGCGGGCGGAAGGGCTTGACGATGTAGTCGTCGGCCCCCGACCCGAGCCCCACGACGACGTCGGCTTCCTCTTCCAAGCCCGTGATCATGATGATGAAGGTGTCGCTCTGCGCCCGGATGCGTCGCGCCGCCTCGAATCCGTCGATGCCGGGCATGTTGACGTCCAGCGTCGTGACGAGCGGCTGGTAGGAGAGCACGGCGCGCACGCCGTCGATGCCGTTGCCGACCGAGACGGTCGAGAAGCCCGCCGCTTCCAGCACCTCGACGATGAGGTGGCGGATGTCGGGATCATCTTCGATGATCACGGCGGTCTTCATCGGCAACGAGGGATCGGTCATGGGCCCGAGGTTCTCCATTAGGGGGGTGTGGAGCAGGGTGGTGAGCCACAGTCTAGCCACGGCGGAGCGCCGCGGGACCGCGGCCCGCTCAGCGGACGTCGCGCGTGAGCTCCTCCGCTGCCTGCGGCCACCACCGCCCGGCGTCCGGGCCGCCGTTGCAGGTGCCGTCGCTCTCGCCCGGGGGCTTGATCCACAGGTTGGTGTCGACGACGTCGTCGCCGAAGGTGCCGCCGGGGTCGCCGACCCGCTGCCCGGAAGGGTTGCACCAGGTGGCCCCCGCGGTCGCGAGGCCGTTGCGGGAGGTGTCGATCACCGCATGCGTGCCGCCGAGCCGTGCGGACAGGGCGTGGGCGTAGGCGAACTCGTCGTAGGTCGACTGATAGTTCGACACGTTGGTCGCGACGCCGCGCACCCGGTCGATGATGCCCATCTGGCCGATGAGATCGGCCATCTCGTCGGCGCTGTGCCAGGCGCTGTGGCCGCCGTCGATATAGATCCAGGTGCCGGTCGAGCTCAGTGCGTCGACGGCGTCGGAGAGATACTTCGCCCGCGTCGGGATGTCGCCGCACTCACTGGTCAGAGCGATGCTGTCGGGCTCGAGCACCACGATCTTCTGTTCGTCGGGCGCCGTCTTCAGCGCCTTGCCGATCTCGCGCACCCAGCGCGGGTAATCGTCGGGCGACAGGCCGCCGGCGGAGTGGTTGCCGCAGTCACGGTCGGGCAGCCCGTAGACGACCATCGCGGTCGCACGGCCCTGGTCGCGGCCCTGCGCGATGAGGCTGAGCACCGTGCCGCCGACCGTGCCGATCGGATCCTGCTCGGGCGTGAGCCAGTAGGCCGTCGGTTGGGCGGCGAGATACTGCGTGGCGGCGGTGGCGTCGGCCGCCATGTCGATGTGGTCCAGCGCGACGCGCGCCTTCGACTGCTCGGGCGCGATGACGGTCGTGCCGACGGCGGGCGGCTGTGCGAGCACGGCGTGCACCCCCTGGGTGATGAAGACCCCGACGACGGCGATCGCGCCGAGCACGAGGACGGCTCCCGCTGAGATCGCGGTGATGACGATCGCGCGGCGGGAGATGCGCCTGCGGGGGGAGGAGGACACTCCTGAACTGTAGCGGGTGCTGGTCCGTCAGCGATCGTCGCGGTCGCGTCGCCGCCGCGCGGCGAGGGCGATCAGCACGGTGGCGCCCGCGAGGACGAGCGCGCCGCCGCCCACCCAGACGCCGACCAGCTGGCCGCTGTCGCCGCCGGTGCTCGGCAGCCCGTCCGCCCCCGTGATGGAGGTGCTCGCCGTGCCGCCCGCGGAACTGCGGGAGATCGCCGCGATGTTGTAGACCCCGCTCGCGTTCTGAGGGAGGGTGATGCCCACGGCGGGCAGGGCGCCGGTGGCGTCGGAGGTGCGCGTGACGCTGCCCGTGCTGATCGCGAAGCGCACGATGCCGAACGCGACGTCGCGACCGTTCTCGCCGGTGACGGTGATCGTCACGGGCTCGTTCGCGGCGAAGGTGCCGGACGCGCAGACGAACGACAGCGTGCCGCCCGCGGGCACGCTCGCCGGGGAGCTCGTGCAGGAGTCGACCGGCGGGTAGATCGTCGACGCCTGGGCGGCGACCGGGGACAGCGCCAGCGCGGCGCCCAGCAGGCTCGCCCCCGCGACGCGTGCGACGCGGAGCCGGTCGGTGGAGCGGTGCGAGCGGGTCATGGAGCTTCTCCCTGCGATCTGCGGTGCGGCCTCGGTGGAGCTCGGCGGTTGTCGCGGTTGCAGGGAGTCTAACCGACCCCGCACGTCGCCACGACGACGGGGCTGCGACGGGCATCCGCCGTCGGGGTCACGAGCGCCTGGGCATCGGCGACGGGCGTCGTCGCGCGGACGATGACGGTCAGCCCTGTCGATGCTCCGGGATCGAGATCGATGTCGAACGTCAGAACGCGCCGCCCCTCGTGCATGCCGCCGGCGAACCCGGCACCGTTGGTCGCTTCGGCGGAGACCAGCTCGAACCCCTCGGGCAGGTAGAGGTTGCCGACGACCTCCGTCGTTCCCGCGGGCGTGCCGAAGTTGCCGCCGCCCGTGACGTAAGACGGAAGCGACTCGGCGGCATCCGCCGGTGCGCGACTGGTGAGCGTCAGTTGGAGCGTGAGCTGCCTCGACGCCACCGTTCCGGCGGGGAGGCAGGAAGCCCAGGCGAGCGAGACGTCCGGCTCGGTGTAGTAGCTCATCTTGGAGCCGGTGCCGTCGTTCAGGTAGACGCCGAAACGCGCGGTGCGGGCGTCGGTGACGGGAAGCTGACCCGCGACGACGGTGCCGTCGATGAGCTTCTGCTCGTCGGCATCGGCGCTCCAGGCGAGGAGGCGGTGTTCCTCACCCGCGCGCGTGAGGGCTTCGATGAGCCCGGATGCCGAGCCGCGCCCGTCCGCGAGAGCCTGGAAGACCGCTCCGGCGGCGCCGGCGAAGAAGGCGTCTTGTTCAGCCGGGTTCGTGTAGCGCAGGTACACCTCGTTCAGGAGCAGAGGGACCGCGTTCTCGGCGGTCAGGGTGTCGCCGGTGGGCAGCGAGACGGGGCCGGTGGTCTTCAACAGGTACGACAGCACGACCGGGTCGACCGCGAGCACGCCGTCGACGTCGCTGCCGCTCTTCAGCCGGTACATCGCGCGCGCGATCGGGCCGTCCACCGAGAAGTCGGGGATCTGGGTGAGGTTCTGGAAGTAGCGGGCGGGCTTGGTGTCGAAGATGCCGACCACCTCCTCCGAGAGCGGAGCGACCGGCTCGTCGTAGCCGCGGGGGAAGTCGCGCGAGGAAAGCGTGCCCGACAGGGACAGTGCGCCGCCTTCGGTGTGCACCACGATGGCCGCGCCGGCGATCCCGCCCAGTGAGCGCCACTCGGCGTTGTTCTGCACGAGCACGAGATAGTTGCGGGGACCGTTCTGGCCGAGCATGTCGGGCAGCAGCTGCGCGGTGCGCGACACGGTGTCCACGGCGGTCGCGACCCGCGTGAACAGGTCGTCGGCGCGGTCGACGGCCGTGCCGACCACGCCGACCAGGGGCGTGCGATCGATCTCCTGAACCGCCTCCGCCGCCGAGGTCGCTTTCGTCGCGGCATCCTGCGCCGGTGCGGCGATACCGGTGAGCACGCTCGTGTCGATGCGCCCGCCGACAGGGCGCAGCGCGTCGACCGATATGCCCTGCGCGGCGGTGGCGAGCGGCAGGAGGCTCTCGCGGAGCAGCTCGTCGGAGGCGGCCGCGACCGTGCCGAACGCCGCGAGTTGCGGGCCGATCCACGGTGTGTGCGCGGCGAGGGCCCAGATCGGGTCGGACGTGAGCTCGTGCGCGGCCGCCGCATCCGTCGCAAGCCGCGCGAGGGTCGGGGCGGCCGCCGCCGGGTCGTCCGCGAGGGCCGCCGTGCTGTCGTCGGCTCCGGTCTGGATGCGGGTGAGGTGCTGGTAGGCCATCGCGCCGCGCACACCGATCCACACGGCGGCGAAGAGGCCGAGCACCAGGGCGCCGGCCAGAATCCAGGCGAAGGCGCGGCCCGCGGTGCGCGCCGGACGGGGGAGTGGGCTCACGCCACTGATCCTAAGGGGGACGGCCTAGGCGACGATGCTCGCGCGCTCCCAGCGGTCGCCGCCGGACAGCTGGGCCTCGTCGGCCGCGGCCGCGGCGGCGGCGATGAGGTCGTCGAGGTCGTAGCCGATGAGCGAGACGCTCGCCCATCCGATGCTGGCCGACAGTCGCACATCGATGGACTGGTCGCTCGACACCGTCGACACACGCTCCAGCAGCGAACGCAGCATCGGCCGCACCGCGGCCTCGTGCCGCGGCAGGAGCACGAGCATGCGGTTCGGCTCGACGCGGTCGAGGTCGGCTTCGGCGGGGAAGACGGCCGACACGTCCGCGGCGAAGCGGTCGAGCACGCGGGTGTAGGCGAGCGCGCTGGAGGCTTCGCGCAGTGCGAGGGGATCGTCGAGGCGCACGTCGAGCAGCGACCACCACGCGTCGTCGAAGCGCTCGGCGCGGACGAGGCGATCGACGGCGACGGCGCGGAACCCGGTGGGCGCGTCCTCGTCGGCGACGGGCGCCTCCGTGCGTACGAGCAGGAGCAGCGACACCAGGGCGGTGACCAGCGTGACCACCGCGACGGCGGGGGCATACTGCTGCGCCATGAGGAGCGTGCCGATGCTGTCCTCCGCATGACGGACGAGGCCCGATACGAACCAGATGAGGGCGAAGACGCTGATGAGCCCCGCGGCGATGGTGAGCGGGATGGTCGCGGCGCGCTGTGCGGAGCGCACCGCGAACAGCTCGATGGCGATGGCGGCCGACACGGCGGCGACGAGCACGAGCCCGACGGCGAGGACGAGCGGCTGCGCCTCGGTGTCGGCGCTCACCGCGAGCGCGACCGCCACCAGCGCCGACACGAGCAGCGTCGGCACGAGCAGCACGTGGCGTCGTCCGATGCGCACCCGGATGCCGACCCAGACCAGGCCGAGCGCCGCGACGTTGAGGGCCTCCGCGAGGGCGCGCGGCCAGGCACCGCCGAGGGTCTCGGACGCCGCATCGAAATAGGTCGCGACCATCGCGGCGACGAAGGCGCTCGACCAGATCGCGGACTCACGGGAGGGATGCGGCAGGAAGCCCAGGCCGATCATGATGGCCGTGCAGACCGTCGACAGGGTGATGAGCAGCGGTTCGATCTCGGTCACGCCTGGTCCCCGCTCTCGTCGTCTCGTCCGTGCGTCAGAGGGAGGCGGACCGTGACGGTCGTTCCCGATCCCAGCGCGCTGTCCAGGGCGATGGTGCCACCGTTCTCCTCCACGATCGTGCGCGCGATCGACATCCCGAGGCCGGTGCCGGCGATGCCGCTCGCGGTGGCGCTGCGGGCGCGGAAGTACGGTACGAACACACTATCCAGATCGGACGGCGCGATGCCGATGCCGGAGTCCGCGACGCGCAGCACGGCTTCGTCCCCCTCTCGGGTCGTCCACACACGGACCGTCCCGGCGCGCGGTGTGTACTTGATGGCGTTGCTGATGACGTTGTCGACCACCTGACGCATCCGGAAGCCGTCCCCCGCGACCGGGAGCGGCTCGTCGCCGTCGCGGGTGAGATCGATGTCGGCCGAGGCCGCGGCCGGCGCGAAGGCGTCGACCGTGGCGATCGAGAGCCCGCGCAGATCGAATCCGTCGGCGTGATCGGTCGTGCGGTGCGTGTCGAGCAAGGATGCCGTGAGCGTGATCATCCGCTCGGCCGCGCCCTCGATGAGCGCGGCGTGCTCTCGCTGCGCGGGCGTGAGCTCGTCGCTGTCGAGCAGCAGGTCGGCGTGCCCGAGGATCACCGTCAGGGGGTTGCGCAGCTCGTGGGAGACGGCGCTGGTCGCCGCGCGCTGCTGTCGACGCTCGAACTCGTGCGCGGTCACGTCGTCGAGCTGGATGATCGAGACCTCCGCGTCGGGCGCCGACTCCTGCATCACGGTGCGACCCCGGATCGACAGCGACAGCGCGCGCCAGTTGCCGCTCGCGTCGTAGAGCCACAGCAGCTCGTTCTCGGTGCGCTCGCCGCGTCCGGCGCGCGCGATGGAGGTCGATTCGCGCGGCAGCGCCGTGCCGCGATAGCCGTCGTACTCGACGGCGCGCGGGGGATGCCGGTAGTCGTCGTTGTCGTAGGCGTAGAGGTGCCGGTACGCGGCGTTCGCGAGATCGAGCTGACCGCGGTCGTCGACACGGGCGAGCGCGGTGCTGATCGTGTCGAACAGTCCGTTGGCGCGGTCCTCATGGACGGTCATCCGCGCGACCGAGCGGTCGAGCTGCCGGGACTGGCGGCGGATGAGGAGGCGGAACGCCCGTGTTCGTCGCGCGCCCTGGTTCATCGCGACGCCGAGGAAGCCCAGCGCGAGCAGGACGATGACGATCTCGAGCGGCGAGGCGGCGGCGCTGCCCGGAACGGCCCAGCGGCACAGCTGGAGGGCCAGCACGACCACCAGCGCGGCGGTGACGGCCGCCATCGAGTAGTAGGTCGCGACCCACGCGATGGGGATGACCCAGAGGTAGCCGAGCGCTTCGTCGGACATCGCGAGCAACCCGATGGCGGCGGCGTCGAACAGGGGCAGCGCGACGACGGCGTCGCGGTGGCGCGCCCAGGGGATCACGATCGCGGCGATCGTGGCGCCCGCGATGGCGGTGAGGCCGGCGAGGAAGGCGATGTCGCCGAAGAGGTGCGGATCGAGCAGCGCGATGCCCACGGCGACCGCGACCGTGCTGAAGGCGACCACGAGCTGCCACTGCCACACGGACCTGACGACGGTGCCGATCAGCTGGCTGTCGGCCCATCGACTCTCGACGCGGGGGGTGGTCATCGGTTCCTCACACGGCAGTCTATTGAGCGTCCTCCGCGCTCTCATCCAGGTCGTCCGCGCCACCGACGCGAGGAAGGAGCAGCGTGGCCTTCGTGCCGTGACCGGGAAGGGACACGAGCATGACCTCGCCCCCGTTGCGCCGCGCGAGCATACGCGCGATCGGCAGTCCCAGTCCCGTGCCGGGCATGGCGCGCACCTCGGACTGCTCTCCGCGGTAGAAGGGATCGAAGACCTGGCCCAGCGCGTCGGGACCGATGCCGGGACCGGTGTCGCTGACGGTGATCATGACGTCGCCGGCGACGTCGGTCGCCTCGATGTGGACGCGACCGCCGTCCGGCGTGAACTTCACGGCGTTGGAGACCAGGTTGCCGAGGGCGCGGATGGCGTCGTCGCGATCGGCGATGACGCCGAGATCGCCGATCGCCCCCACCGTGACGGCGAGATCTCGCGCGGAGGCGACCTCGACGTGCCGGCTCACGACGGTGGTCACCAGATCGGTGGCGGCGATGTCGGTGGGCCGTGGACGCTCGGCCTGCGTGCGGCTGAAGGAGAGGAGGTCGTCGAGCATGCCGGCGAGGCGTCCGGTGTTGCGGTGGATCGCGTCCACCCACGGCCTCGCCTCACTCGGCAGATCGATCTCGCCGAGGAGCTCGGTGTAGCCCGCGATGATCGTGACGGGCGTGCGCAGCTCGTGGCTGGTGGTGGAGAGGAAGTCTTGACGCTGGCGTTCCAGGTCGTAGCGCACCTGCAGCGTCGCGGCGGTCGCCCGCGCCGCTTCGGCGGCCGTCTCGGCGGCATCCACGGCCGTGCGCGCGTTGACGAGGGACTCGTTGCGCTCGGTGGTGGTCGACACCGCGAAGATCGCGATCGCCGAGAGGAAGATCGTCACCGTGATCGACAGCTCGGTCGTGTCGATGGTCGAGGTGGCGAACACACCGACGCTCACCCTGCTGTACACGACCGTGACGACCGCGATGGCGAGCGCCTGCAGGTGTGCGAGCAGCGGCGGGAAACGCAGTGTCGCCCACGCGAGCGGAACGAAGACGAGGAACGCGAGGGGAAGCCGTGTCAGGGGGCCGAGTCCCGCCGCGAGCACGACGACCATGAGGATGAACTGGCCGACCAGCTCGCTGGCGGCCGGCGGCGACTGGGGTTGCGGATCGAAGAGCGCGAGCGGCACGATCAGCAGCACGGCGGAGAAGTGCGACGCGCCCGTCGCGAGCGCGGCGGGCAGCGCGTCGGCGCTTCCGAGCACCGCGTTGATCAGCGCGATCGTGAGCGCGAACACCAACGCCGCCACGGCCGCCCAGGCGACGAAGCGCACGGCGTCGTTCGTGGTGCGCAGACGTGCGTCCTCCCGGCCGCGCAGGAGCAGCCAGGCCAGCAGTGCCACCTCGACCGCGTTCGCCGCGCCGTACAGGGCGCTGACTCCCACCGGCCGACCGGCGAAGAGGTTACCGAGAGTGGTGACCACGAGCACGATCGCGACCGCCGACGGCCGGTGCGCCGCCCGGGCACGCAGCACCAGCACGGCCGAGACCCCCGCAGCGGGCCACCACAATGCCACGACCATCCCCGGGAGTGCGAAGGCGACGGCCAGGAAGGAGAGGCCGAAGATGAGCGCGCTGCCGCCCACCCAGAACGCGACCGCGCGCCATTGCTGCGCGCGGCGCTGCGGGGGCGACGACGGAGAGCCGCGGGTCGGTGTGCGACGGAGTATTCCACCCCGGGGGCTCTCATACGAGTACGCTAATGGCAATCGGGGTGGAAACTAGGTACACGAGGGGCAGACTCGGTGGAGGCCACACCCATGGCGCATGTGCTCGTGGTCGACGATGACGCCGACGTCGCCGAACTCGTGCGCACCGTGCTGACGATCGCCGGCCATTCGGTCGATGTCGCGGGCGACGGCCAGCGCGGCCTCGCGGCGGCATCCGCGCAGCGTCCCGACCTGATCGTGCTCGACTGGATGATGCCGGGGATGACGGGCATCGAGGTGTGCCGCACGCTGCGCCAGGACCACGCCTTCGACGAGACGCGCATCATCATGCTGACGGCGAAGTCGGCGCAGAGCGACATCGACGCGGCCCGCGGGGCCGGCGCCGACGACTACGTCGTGAAGCCGTTCGCGCCGCGCGAGCTGCGCCGCCGCGTCGCCGACCTTCTCGCGTCCTGAGCCCGGCTCGGCCGGGAGCCTTCAGTTCGCGACGGCGATGATGCGCGTTCCGGCCCAGAGGGCGAGGCTGGTGCCCGAGCCCGTCGCCGTCGCGTCGAGGGCGACCGGGCCGGCCGCCTCCGCCGCGTCCATCTCGACACAGCCGAGGTCGATCGCCGACGAGCCGGTGGGATGGCCGGTGACGCGGATGCCGGCGGTGGTCGTGGTCGTGGTCGTGGTGGCGGTGGTGGTGCAGGCGGCATCCGTCTGGGCGACGTAGACGCCGCCGGAGGTCACGGCGACGGCGCGCGCGCCGCCCGAGAGGGCGGTCCAGGCCTGGCCGTCGAGCCGATAGGCGGTGCCGTCGCACACGAGCGCGGCCACCCCGCCCGTCGAACGCAGACCCCAGGGGGTGGCGCACGGCGCGGCGATCTTCGCGCCGTCGACGACGACCGCGCGCTCGCCGGGGAGGGCGTAGGTGTCGACGGCGAAGATGTCGGGGTAGGGCTCCCAGAACTGACCATCGGTGTAGGTGCGCAGGGTGGTCTTGGCGCACGCGGCGCCCAGATCGGCGACGGCCGTCGCGTTGCGGCCGCCGAAGGAGGTGAGGCTCTGCAGCTGCGCGATGCCTTTCGCGGTGGGCGTGACGTTCTGCCAGGTGGTGCCCTCGTCGCCGGAGCGCTCGATCAGTGGTGCCGCTCCTCCGCACGCGCCGGCGGTGCCGCGCCACATGGCCTCCGCGCCGACGGACAGGAACCGCTCGTCGGGGCCCGGGGCCGTGTCGGCGGGTGCCGTCGGGGTGGGGGTGGGGACGGCGGAGGCCGTCGGTGTCCGCTGGACGTAGGTGAAGGTCGGCGCCGGGCCGGCGGTCGTCTCGGCGTCGGCGGGACCGCGCCCCTGACGGAGCGCGGCGATGCTCAGGGCGGCGACCGCGACAGCGAGCACGGTGAGCCCGATCGCGATGACGGTGACACCGCCCCGCGTCGCGGTGAAGCGGCGCTGGCGGGGCACGTGTCAGCTCTCCCTGTCGGCCTCGCGCGCCTCGCGGCGGGAGTCGAACCCGAGCTCGTCCAGCGTCGGCGCTGCGGGGACGGTGGCCAGCGGCGTCGACCGTCCGCGGCGCTTCTCCGCCTTGCGGCCGGCCTTGTCGCTCTTCGCAGGGGCCTCGCGGTACCCGTACCCGTAGCCGTATCCGTACCCGTAGGCGGAGTAATAGGAGTCGGGACCGCGTGTGGGCACCATCGACATGACGAACCCGGCGAGCTTGGCGCCCACCGTGTTGAGCGCTTCGGTCGCCCCGGTGAGCTGGTGACGGGTGGTCTTGCCGGCGGAGACGATCAGCAGCGCGCCGCTCGTGGCGCGCGCGAGGATCGCGGCATCCGTCACGGGGAGCAGGGGCGGCGCGTCGCACAGGACGACGTCGAAGTCCTGCTCGAGCATGTCGAGGAGCATGCTCATCTGGTGCGAGCCGAGCAGCTCGCTCGGGTTCGGCGGCACTTTGCCGGCGGGGAGCACAAAGAGGCTGCGGCCACCCCACGGGAGCATGACCTCGCTGACCTTGGCGCGTCCGATGAGAACGTCGGTGAGGCCCGCTCCGCCCTCCAGGCCGAGGTATTCGGCGACCTTGGGCTTGCGGAGGTCGGTGTCGAGCAGGGCGACGCGCTTTCCGGCGTCGGCCAGGGCGATGGCGAGGTTGATCGTCGTGGTCGACTTGCCCTCGCTCGGGATGGAGCTGGTGATCACGAAACTCGACCGGCCGCCCATGTCGAGGAACTGCAGGTTCGTGCGCAGTGCCCGGAACGACTCGGCTCGCGGGCTGAGGGGGTCGGCGTGCACGATGAGCGGGCGTTCCTTCGCCTTCGCGTCGTACGCGATCGCGCCGATGCCGGGGGCGCCGGTGATCTGCTCGGCGTCGCGCGGCGTGCGCACGCGGTTGTCGAGCGTCGTGCGCAGGACGGCGACACCGATGCCGAGCGCGAGCCCGATGAGCGTTCCGAGCGCGAGGTTCAGCGGGACGTTGGGGCTCGACGGCTTCAGCGCCGGCTGCGCGTCGCTGACGCGGCTCAGGCGGACGGGGCTCCCGCCCGCCGCGGTCTCGGGCTCGAGCTGCGGCACCGCCGACGCGAGGCTGGCCGCGATCGCGTTCGCCAGCTTCGCCGACTGGACCGCGTCGGGGTCCGACACGCTGATGGTGATCAGGGTCGAGTTCAGCGTGGCCGACGCCTTCACGCGCCCCGCCAGCGACTCCGCCGTCACGGCGAGACCGAGGTCGGCGATCACCGGGTTGAGGACCACGGGCGTGCTCACGAGACCGACGTACGTGTTGATGCGGGCCTGAGTGAAGTTGGAGCCCTGCTGAAGCTCCGCAGCCGTGCCCGCCGTCTGGGTCGAGACGAAGACCGTGCTCGACGATTCATAGATCGGCGTGCGCGTGAGCGAGTACCCCGCGGCCGCCCCGAGCCCGAGGAGGGTCAGGACAACGATCACGAGCCAGTTCTTGCGGAGGATGCGGATGTAGTCGCTGAGCTCCATGGTGCCTCTCGAAGACGCGCTGCCGGCCAAGAGGGGGGTGGAGGCCGGACGATCGGACTCAGTCTGCCATAGGCCATGTTTCGTGCCGGTGTCCAGGCGGCAACGGCACGATGCCGTGCGGGTGGGTCGTTCGCACCCGGACTCACCCCCGGAGTGCATACCGCGCGTTCCCGCCGAGCCGTGGTGTGCGGTCCGCATCGATCCAGGGCGGCGGCACGAACCAGACGCTTGCCGCCGTGCCGCGGCCGTCGATGCGGATCTCCCAACCGTCGTCGTGCACGCGATGGTGGCATCCGGTGCACAGCAGCACGCCGTTGTCGATGTCGGTCGGTCCGGTATCTCGATCCCACCAGGAGAGGTGATGACCGTGCGTCCACGGCGGGGGCGCCCCGCAGAAGGCGCAGCCGCCGTCCCGTTCGGCGAGAGCCAGCTTCTGCGCCGAGGAGAACAGTCGCCGCGCGCGTCCCCAATCGAGGATCTCGCTGTCGCCGCCGAGCACGCACGGAATGACCTGCAGATCCGCCGCCAGCCGCCGCACCTCGGCCGCGGGCAGCGCGGCGTCGAACCCGTCGATGCTCGCCAATCCTCGCCCCGACTCGAGCTCGTCGAGGGTCATCCGCACCACGACGGTCGTCGTCGCCGCAGTCGGCACCCGATCGCATCCGAGAGCGTGCGCGCACAGCTCGTAGAGAGCGTCGGCGCGCATCTGTGGCAACGTGCGCTCGTCTCGCGCCGCGTCATCGCGATGCTCGTTCTGCTGGAGAACCCGCGTCACCATCGCATCGAGCGCGGTCTTGATGGGCGCACCGCTGGCCACGTCGAACACGCCGGTCAGATGCAGCATCCCGTCGCGCTCCTGGACGCGCAAGGCACGCTGCGACCGGTGCTCCTCGTGTGCGGCGGCGATGCCGTCGGGATCGAGCTGCGCCTCGGCCCGCGCGAGCAGCCGCGACAGCTCGTTGGCGCGGAGCCCCGGTGCCCGTTCGCACAAGTCCTGCTCGGCCGCGTCTCGACGGTCTGGGTCGACCCGCAGTGCCAGCCGATCGAGCAGCCCGATGATCGCGGATGCCGCCGTCATACCCAGCGTGCCCGCCGCGACCACCGCCGCCACATGCGGATGCGCCGCCGGCCGCTCGTCGCCGCCGAACGTCGCCCGCGACGCCGTGGCCTCGCCGACCTGCACCAGCCTGATAGCCTCGCCGACGCTCGTGCCGGTGGTCGCCTGGATCAGCGCGACCGGAGACCGGAAGCCTTGCCGCTTCGCGAGGGAGTCGCCGCCCAGCTGCGGTCGCGACTGCCGCGCGATCTCCGCGGCGACGGGAGCGAACGCGGCATCCACCTGTCGCATGAGCTGACCGAAGATGCGGTTCACCTCGATGAGCTCGCCCGATGAGAGCGCCTCCGGAGCCCGGCCACCACCGGCGGCCGTCAGCGCGTCGAGCGCTGCGGCGATGCCATCGAGTCGGTTCTCCACGCCTGCGACATTAGAACATAGATACGACACTGGAGTGAGTTATCCACAGGCGTTTCGACTCGCTTCGCTCGCTCAACGACCGGATGGGTGGGGGTGGCCGTTTCGACTTGCTGCGCTCGCTCAACGACCGCATGGGTGGGGGTGGGGCGTTTCGACTCGCTGCGCTCGCTCAACGACCGGTCAGCGCGATCCGCACCACGCGCTCGACGGCGGCGAGTCCGGGCTCGAGCTCCGCCGCGGAGCGTTCGTACGTCGCCGCGGAGCGTCCGTACGGGTCGACGACGTCGTCCTCATCGGGGGATGCCGGGGGCAGAGTGATCCCGCGACGGCCGGCGATCACGGCGAGCGCCGCCGCGAACCGCTCCCGCGGACCGGCCGCATCGCCCGCGCCGGCCGCGGCCGTCCGCAGCTCCTCGTCGGTGACGTCGCCCGCGAGCCGCGCGAACTCCCGTGCGGTGAAGGCGCTGCGCGTGCGCGACGGATCGAGTTCGACGATCTCGCGGCGGTGGTCGCGCGCCATCGCCAGCACGAGATCGGCGCCGTGCACGTGAGCCGGCGTGAGGTAGCGGGCGCCGTGCGCCGCGGTGAGCGCGGGGCCGACGCCGCGGGCGGCGGCGAGATCGGCGGCCTCCGGTGTCATCGGCATCCCCTCGCGTGCGCGCGTGCCCGCGCTGGTGACGGACACGTCCAGGTCGGCGAGGCGGAGGGCCAGCAGCTGCGCGGCCAGAGGGGAGCGGCAGATGTTGCCGGTGCACACGGTGAGGATCTCGAGCACGGTGACTTCCGGTGTCGGGAGGAGCGGGGGGAGTGTGTGGCTCGCTGCGCGACCGGTAGTTTGGCCACGTGCCCGATCAGCTTAGCGACCCCGCTTCGCCTTCCCCCCGGCCGAGGGGGGAGTCCGGCGCGCCGGAACATTCCGCTCCCGCCGGCGCGTCCCGGTCGTCGAGCGAGCGCAGCGAGTCGGAACGGGCCACGCCCGTGTCGACCCCGGATGCCGCCCATCGGCCGCGCCGGCGCCGCAAGCGCACCGACTGGCGCGAGGGCGGCCGTGCCGTGCGGCGGTGGGACCTGACGGTGCTGTCGGCGGCGCTGATCGGCGTCGGGATCGGTGTGGTCGGGGGAGGGGCGGTCAGTCGCATCGCGGCGCCGTGGGCACCGCTCGCGTCGACCGTCGTGCTGTGGGCGGGACTCGGTGCTGCGATCGCCTTCGCCTTCCTGCGCGGCCGGCCTGCCGGGCTCCTGCGCTTCCGGCCGACCGATCTGCTGTGGGGCCTCGGGCTGGGGATCGCACTGCGCATGATGCAGGGATGGGTGAGCGGCGCGGATGCCGCCTCCTTCCCCTCCGCCGTGAGCCTCGACGGATCCCTGCCGTCCGGATGGTGGCTCACCGACGCCCTCCCCGCGGGGGTGATCGCGCCCGTGGTGGAGGAGTTCTTCTTCCGGACGGTCGTGCTCGTGGCGGTCTACCAGCTGCTGCGACGCGGCGTGGGTGGTGTCGCCGCCGGAATGACGGCGCTGCTGGTGTCGGCGGGCGGTTTCGTGCTGCTGCATGCGACCGCCGGCGTCTTGACGCTGAGCGACGGCATCCAACTCTTCGCCGTCGGTGCCACGTGCGCGCTCGTCGTGCTCCTGACGGGCCGTATCTGGGGTGCGGTGCTCACCCACGTCGTCTACAACGTGACGTATCTCGCCCTCGTGGTCGTCGGTACCGCTCTCATCTGAGTCACCTGAGTCACCAAGTTTTCACCAAAAGGATGATGAGCCGGCCTCCCTTGGCCCCTACGCTCAGGTGTCACCGGGAGTAACCGAGCTGGCAGGCGTCACACGCCTGACACATTCGGCTGATAATCTCCCGAGAGCCGGGGGGCCCAGGACCAGAGGAACAGAAGGAGGACGCCGAAGTGTCGACCGGCTTTCAGGTCGATGCGACGCCGGAGTCGCCTCACGACTCGACAGGACCCACCGCTCAGGGCGCGGCAAGCGCCCCGGATCGCGTGGCACCGTCGGTTCAGGCCGCCATCCCCATGCCCCCTGCTCCTGCTCCACTCGACGACTGGCGTCGGCGTTTTCAACGTCGGCTCGTCCTCAGCGACTTCCTCGTCCTGATGTGGGTCGTCTTCGGTACCCAGATCGCGTGGTTCGGCTTCGGCAACGCCCAAGTCGCCATTCGTGACGATGCGCGCATCACCGACGTCTCCTATTGGGTGTTCTCGATCCTGCTCGTCCTCCTCTGGATGGGCGCGCTGTCGTGGAACGATTCGCGCAGCATCCGGGTGTTGGGCTCGGGCTCGACCGAATACCTCCGCATCGTCGATGCGAGTCTGCGGCTGTTCGGCGCGATCGCGATCATCGCCTTCCTGACGCGCATCGACATCGCGCGCGGGTTCCTCCTGCTGAGCCTGCCGTTCGGGGTCTTCGTGCTTCTGTGGACGCGCTGGCTGTGGCGGCAGTGGCTCATCATGAAGCGGCGTACCGGTGCCTACTCGGCGCGCGTCCTTCTCGTCGGCTCCGAAGAGTCCGTCGCGCAGATCGCCCGCGAACTCCTGCGGACGCCGAGCGCCGGTTACCACGTCGTCGGCGCCTGCACGCCGACCGGGAAGGTCGCGGACTTCGTCCCCGGAACCGCGATCCCGATGATGGGCAGCGTCGACGCGATCGAGCGGGCGATGGAACGCACGGCGGCTGACACCGTCGCCGTCACGAGCACGGACGAGCTTCCCCCCGACAAGGTCAAGCAGATCTCGTGGAACCTTCAAGCCGGACGCCAGCACCTCGTTCTCGCCCCCAGCATCGTGGACATCGCGGGACCACGTCTCCACACCCGTCCGGTCGCCGGGCTGCCGCTGATCCACGTGGAGACACCCCGCTTCAGCAAGGGGCAGCTGTTCTTGAAGCGTGCGGTGGACATCGTCGCGAGCGTCGTCGGCGTCGTCGTGCTCAGTCCGCTCCTGGCATTCCTGGCGATGAGCGTGCGGCTCTCCTCGGAGGGGCCCGTCCTGTTCCGGCAGGTCCGCGTCGGCCGCGGTGGCACCGAGTTCACGATGCTGAAGTTCCGCTCCATGGTCACCAATGCAGAAGACATGCTCGAACAGCTCTGGCGCGAGCGTCGAGAGCAGGGCGTGGACTCGGGCAACGAGGTCATGTTCAAGATGAAGAACGATCCGCGTGTGACTCCGATCGGCAGGATCATGCGGAAGTTCAGCCTCGACGAGCTTCCTCAGCTCTTCAACGTCATCGGCGGATCGATGTCACTCGTCGGTCCTCGCCCTCCCCTTCCCAGCGAAGTCGCGCAGTACGCCACGCATGTCCATCGGCGGTTCCTCGTCAAGCCGGGCGTCACCGGCCTGTGGCAGGTCAGCGGCCGGTCGACGCTGTCGTGGGAGGACACCGTGCGGCTCGACCTCTCCTACGTCGAGAACTGGTCGCTCGTCGGCGACCTCGCCATTCTCGCGAAGACCGCCCGCGCGGCCGTCGCGCCGGGCGACTCCGCGTCCTAGTCAACGAACCGAAAGGGCATGGTCATGAGTTCCCCCCAGACCCAGCCGACCCTCAGCTCCGTGGGTGCCCGCAAGCTCCTCCTCGTCGCGTCGACGGGAGGCCATCTCGCGCAACTGTCCCGATTCGCCGAATCGCTGGGCGCGAGCGAGGACTCGCTGTGGATCACCTTCGACACCCCTCAGAGCAAGTCGCTGCTCGCCGACAAGCGGGTCTTCTACGTGCCCTACGTCGAACCTCGTGACTGGAAGGGCGCACTCCGGGCGCGGCGTCTGATCGCCGAACATCTGAGGAACGAGAACGACTTCGACGCGGCGTACAGCACGGGCGCGGCACTGGCGGTGTCGGCGCTGCCGCTCGCGCGACGCTTCGGCATCCCCTGCACGTACATCGAGAGCGTCTCACGCGTCTCCGGCCCGTCGATGTCCGGACGGATGCTCGCGGCGATGCGCCGCTTCGAGACCTTCACGCAGCACCCGCAGTGGGCGTCAGGACGGTGGAAGCCTCACCGCAGCGTGCTCGCGGAGTTCACGACCGAGGTGGGACAGCCGGTCGATCGGCCGCGTCTGTTCGTCACGCTGGGCACCATCAAGAAGTACCGGTTCGATTCGGCCATCGACGCCGTGCTCGCGACGGGCTTGGCGGATGACCGCACGATCTGGCAGGTCGGTGAGACGACCGGCCGGACGGATCTCCCCGGGCACGTGTTCGAGCACATCCGGGCGGATGAGTTCTCGGAGTACGCGCGTAACGCTGATGTCGTGATCAGCCACGCCGGCGTCGGGTCGCTCCTCGAGCTTCTGGAGCTCGGTGTTCATCCCGTTCTCGCCGTGCGGAAGAGTCAGAGAGGCGAGCACGTCGATGATCACCAAGCCCAGATCGCGGAGCTGGTCAATGAGTTGGGCATCGCCACCGCTGTCGACCCCTACGAGATGACCGCCGACCTGCTGGTCGAAGCGAGCAGCAAGCGCGTCCGTCCCATCTCCCCCGGAGAAGCCACACAGTGAGTTCTGCACGTCACATCTTCGTCCCCGGTGTCGGGCAGCACGACAACATCGGTGACATCATCCTCCGGCGCGAGCTGATCGAGTGGCTGCGTCCGTTCGGAAAGCTCCACGTCTATGTCGGTGCGGCTCCGGAGGGCTACGCGGACGCGTTGGATGCGGGCCCGGATTCCACGATCTACTACAGCTTCACGGCGTGGTACCGGGCGCTGCTGCGAAGCGCTGCTCGAGGCGATGCCGCCTACGTCTTCAAGCCGGGCGAGATCCAGCTGACGCTGAAAGGCATGAAGGAGCATCTCGGGATGCTGCCGGCGGTGGCTCTGGTGCGGTTGAGACGGGGCCCCGTCGCGAGGGTCGGTGCGGGAAGTCGAGACTTCGCCCCCCTTCCCCGCATGCTGATGAAGCCATCGATCGGCCTCTCGCACGTGACACTGTGGCGCGACACGCGAACCGCGGAGTACTTCCGCGGTCGCCTCATGCCGGATCTGGCGTTCGGTCAGGCGGAGCGGCTGCCCGCCGCGGCGACCGCGGAGCGCCCCACGCGGTCGAAGATGGTCGTGTCGATGCGAAGCGATCGCGATCTGCCCTCGGACGCATGGTTCGACGCCGTGCGGCGGACGGCGGACGAACACGACCTCGCCATCGTGTGCGTCGTGCAGGTGCTGCGCGACCGCGAACGGTCCGCGGTGCTCGCCCAGCGCTTGGAAGGTGCGTTGCACGATTGGGACGGTTCCCGTCCCCTCGAGCACGAGGAGGCTCTGCGCGACCTCTACCGGGAATCGCTCCTCGCCGTGAGCGATCGCCTTCACGTGCTGATCGCGGCCACAACGGAGGGCGTGGCCCCGGCGGCGCTGCTCACGGACGGGTCGGACAAGATCGATCGCCATTTCAGGGCGGCCGGCATCGACGGCGTCTCCGTCTCCGCGGCCGGCGCCGATGCTCAGCTTCTGCAGGACCACCTGGCCGCCGCGATCGAACGCGTCGAGGAGACTCAGGCAGCGGCGCGAGCCGCGCGCGCGGAACTGGCCGAGGTCCGCGCCGAGATCGCCACGCTGTTCGACGGCGACGGCGACTCTCCGCAGCGGGTCTGGCACGTGGGACGGTCGGGCGAGGTGGCGGGCGGCATGACGCAGGTCGTCAACTCCTATCTGAACTGGTCGTTCGATCAGAGCACATCCCACGTCATCGTCTCGCGGGACGGGACGCGCGGTCTGCGCGGCACCTGGCTCTTCCTCTCGGCCGCCGCCAAGATACTCACCAAGAGGAGGGACCGTCGCGACGTCATCGTCGTGCATCTGTCCCAGGGGGGATCCTTCTGGCGGGAGGGGATGCTGCTCCGGCTCGCCGACATCCGTGGTTTTGCGACCGTCGCTCATCTGCACGGCAGCGAGTTCGTGTCCTTCGCCACGGAGCGGCCGAAGCTCGTGAGACGAGTGCTGGCCGCCGCGGACACCGTGGTCGTCCTCTCCGAGGAGACGGCGGACGCCGTCTCGCACCTCCTCCCCGACAGCGACGTGAGGCTGATCCCGAATGCCGTTCAGGAGGCAGCATCCTCGGCAAAGCGACCCACCGTCGTGTTCGGCGGTGCGGTGTCGCGAAGGAAGGGTGTCGGCCCGCTGCTGGAGGCGTGGTCGCGAGTGTCTGCAACGCGTCCGGACTGGAACCTGCGCATCGTGGGGCCGATCGTGGATTCGAGTTTCGCTGGGCTCTCCATCCCGAACGCCGAGTTCACGGGTTCCCAGCCGCACGATGAGCTGATGGCGGATCTGGCCGGCGCCGAGATCGCCGTCCTGCCGTCGTTCGATGAAGCGATGCCGATGTTCCTCATCGAAGCCATGGCCAACGGCTGTGCGGTGGTGGCGACGAGCGTCGGCGGCATCGGGAAGCTCCTCGATGAGGGTGCGGGGCTCATCGTGGCCCCGGGAGACGTCGATGAGCTCGCCGCCGCACTGGGCACCCTCATGGACGATGCCGCCAAGCGCCGTGACGTCGCGTCGCGCGGGCTGCAGCGCTTCGAGGAGAACTACTCGATGAAGGCCGTGGCGCCCGTCCTCGAGCGGGCATGGACCGAGGCGCGGGATGCGCGTTACGGCAGCGATCGCGCAGCAGTAGAGGAGATCGCTCGATGAGGATCATGTTCGTCGTGCCGGCGCTGCGCGGAGGCGGCGCAGAGTTCGTGGCGCGCACATGGATGGGGGCGCTGGTCGAGCGCGGCCATCACGTCGTGACGGTTCTCACCGCAGGAGACGTCGACCCCGCGTACGCTCCGGCGGGTGTCGAGTTCCATTCGCTCAAGGGGCGCGGAGGGCAGGTCGCGAAGGTCCGGGCGATCGCCAAGGCCATGCAGCGGGAGAAGCCGGATGTCGTGCTGGCGCTGCAGGCGCATCCGAATCTCCTCGCACTCATCGCCTCACGCCTGATATCTCGGCAGGACCGCCCGGCGGTGCTCATCTCGGAGAGGAACCTCGTCTCTCTGGGGCTGAGGTCCGCGTCGCTGTCCCACCGGGTGAAGATCCGCATCGCGAAGCTGGTCTATCCCTGGGCAGATCACGTCGTCGCGATCTCGCATCCGGTCGCCGCCGAACTCGTGGCGGGATTCGGTGTGCTCAGTGAGCGCTGCACCGTCATCCCCAACCCGGCGACGGCCAAGACGAGCCGAGCCGCGGCTGCGGACGGCACGCGTCAGCCGAGCGACACGATCTCCATCGTGCTGCCCTCGCGACTGGTTTCGCAGAAGCGACCGGAACTCGCCGTCGCGACCGCCGCCGAACTCGCGCGCCGCGGCGTGTCGGTCAGGGTGGTGAGTTTCGGCGACGGGCCGTTGAAGGCGAGCGTCGAGCTCGCGGCGCGGCGAGCCGGCGTGGACATCGAGTTCAAGGGATGGGTCGAGGACTGGTTCACGCAGTTCCCCGCCGATGCCGTCGTGCTGCTCCCCTCGGATCGTGAAGGATTCGGAAACGTCCTGGTCGAAGCGGCGGCGGCGGGGTTCCCGTCGGTCGCCCTCTCCGCAGCGCTCGGTGTCGCGGACGCCATCGTCCCCGGCATCACGGGTGAGCTCGCCGTCTCGGATCGGCCCTCGGACATCGCGGACGCCGTGCAGCGCGCGTCGGCACTGACGATGACGGACACGAGCAGGTGGCTGCACCGGTTCTCGCCCGAGAACAGTGTCTCGCTCCTCGAGGCTCTGCTCGATCGAACGAGGCGTGACGTCTCCGGATGAGGGTCCTCGTCTCCGCTCTGGGGCAACGTGACAATCTTGGAGACACAGCCCTCCGCCGAGCGTTCTTCGATGTCCTCCGCGGCTTCGGCCCGCTCACGGTCTTCGTCGGGGGTCAATCGGCCGGGTACATCTCCGGACTGGGCGTGCGTGACGACGACATCCTCGTTCGAGACCGCGCGGAGTGGCGCAGAGCACTTCTGGCGGGGGCGATGGGAGGGATGCTCTACGCTCACAACGCCGGCGAGTCGGGCGCGGCCGGGCGCCATGCCCTTCGCTACGGGCGGCTCGCTCCGATTCTCCTTCTGAACCGCCTCCGCGGCGGCACGAACGTGCACGTGGGAGTGGGTATCCGGGCGCCCGGCCGCGGGCGCATCGTGGTCGCGTGCGTACTTCGACTGATGCACATCGTGCAATGGCGTGATCAGTGGAGCGCCCAGTACATCGGTGTAGGAGGCGTCGCCCCCGACTGGGCGTTGCGGCTTGGCGATCCCGAAGAGGGTGAGGGCTCCGGCATCCGTGACGTCCTTGCCGTCTCCCTGCGCTATGACGGCGCGGCGCCGAGCCCCGGTCTCGTCAACGCCATCCGTCAGGCGGCGCGGCAGCTCGATCTGCGAGTTCTGGTGGTCGCCCAGATCCGACGCGACGAACAGATGGCGCGCAAGCTCGCAGCGCTCGTCGGCGGCGAGCACGTCCGTTGGGATGACGACGACATGATGCGCCAAGAGCAGCGGATCCGTCTTGTCTATCGAGCCTCTCGGATCGTTCTCAGCGATCGACTGCACGCGCTCGCCATCGGCGTGACCGAGGGGGCGCTGCCGGTCGCGCTGGTCTCGAACCGTCGCGAGAAGGCGTGGCGCACGCTCGACTCGGCCGGTCTCGATGTCGGAGCATTCGACCGCGACCTGGTCACCCCGGATGATCTCATCGGGGCGGCGGCGGACATCGAGCCGCGGCAGAATGCCCTGCGCGAGAGTCTGGGTCGCGCGAGAGCGTCGATCGAGTCCACCGTCCTCACGATGTCGAAAGTGGTGAACCAGTGACTACTCGTCCGCGCGTGTCCGCGGTGGCGGCGATCTTCAACGCGTCCGCATACCTCGAAGAATCCCTCCCGAAGCTCATCGCGGAAGTCGCGGAGGTGGACGGTGAGCTCATCCTGGTCGACGATGGCTCGTCGGATGACTCGCTCCGTGTGATCGAGCGTGTCGTCGGCGACGATGCTCGCGTCGTGCTCGTGCGTCTCGAGGTGAATCAAGGTGTGGCGCGGGCACGTCGGGCGGGGCTGGCTCGCGCGAGCGGCGACTTCGTGTGGTTCGTCGACATCGACGACGATTGGGACGCCACGCTGCTCAGCTCGATGGCGGGGCTCGCCGAGTCGGCGGCAGCCGACGTGGTGATCTGCGACGCCGACTATGTCTACCCGTCGGGACTCGTCCGGCCGGTGCATCCCACTGCCCAGACCTCTCGCATGGATGGTCGCGAAGCCGTCGAACGTCTCTTGTCCGGCGTGCTGAAGGGGCACCTGTGGAACAAGCTCTTCTCGCGCGCGCTCATCGAGAGCATCGAGGTTCCCCCCTCGGAGGTGCACTCGGACCTCACCATGACGTCCTCGTATCTCGCCGCCGCGACGACGGTCATCTTCACGGACCAGGTGAAGTACCGCTACCTCGTGCGTCCCGGATCGATCATCCAATCCGGTCGACGGCGTGCGCAGTCCCTTGCCATCGTCGAAGGAGCTGTCCGTACCGCCACGCAGCGGGTCGGGATCGATCCTCCGCTGGTGGAGGATTTCGTCCACCGCTTCTTCCTCTTGTCCGCGATCAAGGACTCGTACAATCCTCGCTACTCACCGCAGGAGGCGCGCGAAGCGCGTCGGCGGGCCCGAGCGAGGATCTCGGTCGCGACGGTCGTGACCCGGACTGTTCGCGTCGATCGACGACGGGCGGTGGCGCTCCTCCTTCTCAAGTTCGCACCGTTCGCCACGCCGGTCATCGTGCGGAAGATGTAGTCCTCGTCACTGTCGACGTTCGGCGCGATGCCGGGAGTGCGCTGCCTGGCGTGAAGGCGAAGGCCAACGCCCCCACCAGAGGCCACCAGATAGAGGGGACTCCCTGATTCGTGAAGTAGGCGTTGATGGAAGACGCGATGAGCAGGGACGCGAAGGTCACCGTGAGGACTGAGCGCGCGCGCACATCGATGCTCCCGCCGCCCCGCCGGATGACGGTCAGCCAGCCGATGAAGACGAGGACCTGTGCGGACAGCTCTGCGATCCCGCCGGTGATCAGCGTCTTGATGTACTCGGATTCCGGGAACGGCCACACGATCGTCTTCGGGTAGACCGGCCAGGTGCCCACGCCCGCGAACACGCTGTGTCCCCAGCCGAGCCACGGCTCGATGCTGATGGCGGGGAGGGTCTGAGTCGTCCACAGGTAGATCCGCACGGCTAGCGTGGAGGGGACCCAGGCGAACTCCGGCGGAAGATATGTCGTCGGCAGGTCTTGGAGGTTGAAGCGCGATTGCAAGGAGTCTCCGAAGACGACGCTCGCGGCGACGAACAGCAGGGTGAGCGCGAGCAGGCCGCGCACCTTGTACCCGAGGACGGCCATCGTCGCGATCAGAATCGCGAGCGCGGCGAGGATCGCGGCGAATGTGAACGTGGCGAGCACCCCCACCATGCTCGCAGCGAACACGAGCAGCTGAGTTCGCGACACCCGACGCCCCTCCGCCCGATCGAGAACCAGGCACACGGCCGCAATGGCGGCCGCGCAGCACAGGTACCCGCCGAGGGCGGACCAGTGGCCGATGAGACTCGATGCGCGCGTGAGCCGTCCGTCCGTGAGCCGGTTGATCACCGCGTCGCTCTGCGTGAAGTTGACGACGAAACTCGTGACGGCGCTCACGCCGAGCACTTGGAGCACGCCGATCGCGCTCACCGCGATGGAGGGCAGCGCCAAAGCGCCGAGAAAGGCGCGGAGCTCGTCCCGATTGCTGACCGTCAGCCGCGCGCAGTAGTACGCCGTGATGTAGTACGCGGCGTTCACGGCCACCGGATATGCCGGCGAGTGGTCCAGCCGGTCGGCGTTGATGGCTTCGGTCAACACACGCACGAGGAAATAGGCCACGATCGCGAAGTCGATCCACGTTATCCGCAGATGACGCAGCCGTTGCGGTGCGAAGCACAGGAGCGTCGCGACCAGGCCGATCAAGAAGACCGCGGTCGGAAACGCCAGCCCGCCACCGACGCTGATCCTGACCCCGATCGTCCCGGCGTAGATGCCGAACAGCAGGCCGATGATCCTGGCGTTGCGCGTGTCACGCGCGGCGCGCTGGACGGCCGCCGGGGACGGCGTCGTGAGCAGCTGCGGAACAGTGGCGCTCATTCCCGGCCCGTCGTCAGCGCGTCCCAGGGAAACGCGTCGAGCAGCGGTCGGGCATCCCAATTCTCGAGGGGATCCGACACCGACGCGGCGCCGGCAGCCAGATCCAACGCGGAGTCGAGATCCGGCGCGAACTCCGGTCGTGCGCGTCCCGTCCCTTCGTAGTAGTCGTCGTACTTGAAGATGTGCTCCCGCGTCGCGCGGAAGGGAACGACCTTCGCACCCGCGAGCTCGCCCAGGATGATGCCGTGCAGGGAGGAGGCGACGACCACCTCGCTCCGCGCGATCCGTTCGAGGCAGTCATCGACGCGTCCCCGAGGATCGAGGACGTCGGCCGTCCGGCCCAGCGTCGACAGGTCGTTGAGGTTGGGGACGATCGTGATCTTGTGGCGCTTGTCCAGCGACCATCCCGCGAAATCCTGATCGAGGTCCCGCAACAGCAACGCAGGGTCGCCGTACACCTCCGGTACTGCAATGCCCTTGTCTCGCAGGATCGCTGCCGTGCGCGGTCCTCGCACTGCGCGCACATCGAGGCGTTCGAAGCCCAGGCTGCTCTGCGATACCTTCCCGTTGACGCCCGAGCCCCAGACGATGTCGTCATCCGCAGCGAAGTGGAGCACCGATCCGACGCTGAAGAGCCGCCGCGGCGCCTCGAGCCCGAGATCGACCGCCCCGCGCTGCTGCATCAGGAGCCGGACGATCCGCGGACCGAGGAGGTCTCCGAAGTTGTTGACTCTTCTTCGCAGGGGGATCAGCCGGCCGAGCCGTCCCGGGAAGACAGGCTTGCGGGGATTCCAGTGGAAGATCCACGGGGGCACGTCGTCGCGAACGGTCATCGGTTCCTTATCAGGCGAGCGGTGGCGGTCAGCAGTCTGAGGTCTTGGCGCACTCTCGGGATCGTCAGCCAGACGGCCACGAGATAGACGATAGCGATACCCGACAGCGCTCCGAGCAGTCCCCAGCTTCCGAGGGCGTCGTTCCAGAGATAGGACAGGGGCAGCAGGGCAGCGACGAGGGGCAGATACACCAGGATCGGGACGATCGCCTGTGCCGCAAGAGACTTCGCGTCGATGCCCGCCTTCGGGATCGCGAAGATGGTCAGGATGATCCAGTTGAGGGCCAGGCCGGTGCTCGCGCCCGCGGCGACGCCGATCGGACCGAAGGGGAGTCCGGCGACCATCAGCGCGATCATCAGGAGTCGGCTGATGATCGCGTACCGGAGCTGAAGCCCCGTCAACGCCTTGGCCAAGAACACCCAGTAGTAGACGTACCCGATGCCCTGGAAGACACCGCCGGCCGCGAGGACCGCGAAGATCGGCGCACTCGCTGTCCACTGCGATCCCAGCACGATGGAGACGATGGGGAGCGCGAACGCCGTCGCAAGCATGAATGCGCCGCCGAGCACATACGTCAGCAGCAGCTGCGCCCGCTCGACGTAGGCGTTGAACCGCGACTGATCCTCGATCTTCGACAGGATCGGAAGCGCGACGCGGGTCATGGGCGCCGCGACCTGCTGCATGGGCAGTCGGAACAGTTGATACGCCCTGCTGTACATGCCGAGCGCGTCCGCCCCGTAGACCTTGCCGACCAGGATGTTGTCGACGTTGGAGCTGAGGTAGTTCACGAACTGCACCCCGAGCGTGTTCAGTCCGAACGTGTAGAGCGCACCCATCCCCTGGGCGCGGCGGGGGACCGTGGGCGCCCAACGTGCAGCGATGACGAGCACGATGAGCCGCACGAGCGAGATGCCGACCTGCTGCACGACGAGCGCCCAGAACCCGCCGCCGCTCAGCGCGACGATGACAGCGGCTGCAAGACCCGCAGTTTGACTGATGATGTCTGCGGCCGCCATCCACTTGAACCGCAGGTTCCGGGAACATTCGGCCCGGAACTGCGAGGCGCAGTTCTCCAGGAGGAACATCGGGGAGATCCCCATGGCGACGAGCGCGACCTCCGGTTGTCCGTAGAACGCTGCCATGGGATAGGCCAGTCCGAAGACGATCCCCGATATCGCGAGGCCCACGCCCAGATTGATCCAGAAGATGTTGCTTCGTTGCTGATGGGTGATCGTCTGGGACTGAATCGATGCGAGCGACAGACCGAAGTCGCCCAACAGCAACGCCAGCCCGGATACCGCGGTCGCCATCGCCACGAGGCCGTAGTCCTGGGGCGTGAGCAGCCGCGCCAGGACGATGACGGACAGGGTCTGCACCACGAAACGGATCCACTGACCCCCGAGGGTGGTCATCGCGCCACGCGCCGCAGCCTTCGACAAGCTCACGTCCGTCATCGTCTCATGGCCGCGGATTCGCGTCGGTCACGGCGAGGTTACCTTCATGCTAAGAAGTGCCGTCGCGTGGCGTTCCTGCGCGAGAGACTGCCTAGGCTGATTGCCGTGACAGCTGCGCGCGATCGAGTTCGGGTCCTCATGTCGTTCGGGGATCCCTCGCGAGCGAGGAATCCCTACACTCGCCTGCTCGCCGAATCGTTGCCGCTCGATGAGATCTCGCCTTCGTACTTCACCTGGCGCCACGCGTTCCTCGGGCGTTACGACATGTTTCACGTGCACTGGCCGCACTCGCTCGCGGGCCCGACGAAGGGCGGCACGGGTGTCCGGAACGCCGTCCTGTTCATCATGCTGCTCGGGTGGCTGGCCGTCCGGCGCCGACCGATCGTCTGGACGGTGCACAACCGCACGCCTCACGAGCGGCTGCCCTGGCTCTCCCGCGTCGCTCTTCGGCTGTTCGAGTCGCGCGTGGCGTTTCGGATCCTGCTGCTCGGTCGCGAGGACGGCGTAGAAGGGGTGGACTGGGAGAAGATTCCCCATGGTCACTACCGCGACGCCTACGGGCTCGTCCTCGATCAGCCCCTGCCGGAGATCCCCCGTGTACTCCATTTCGGGCTTCTTCGTCCCTACAAGAACAGCGATCAGCTCGTAGAGGCATTCGTGGGAGCCCGCGACGCCGGCGCTGAACTGCTCGTCGCGGGCAAACCCGTGCCGCCGTCCTACGGTGTCCAGCTCGCCGAGATCGCCGGGGACGACCCGCGGGTCGACTTGCGGCTCGAGTTCGTCCCCGACGAGCAGGTTCCCGAACTCCTCGCGACGTCGACACTCGTCGCTCTGCCGTATGCCGAGATGTACAACTCTGGTGCGGCGTTGCTCGCCCTCTCATCGAACCGTCCCGTTCTCATGCCGGACTGCGAGGCGACGCGGGAGCTCGTCGACGAGTTCGGCGACCGGTGGGTGCTGACGTTCGCCGCGCCTCTCACGCCGAGCGATCTCGAACGAGCCATCGCCCTTGCGCGCACCTGCGATGGCGACAGCGTCGACATGGCTGCGCGCGAATGGCCGCTCATCGGACGGAGACACGCAGAGGTGTATCGCCGGCTGGTCCGATGAGCCCCACGGACGACCGGAAGGGTCGTGGCCGGCGGGGATCGCGCGCCCACCGCTCCGCGTCGCCCCACCGACGTCGATCGATGGTCCTCCTCGCCGTGCTCGCCTGCGCTGTCGTGGTCCTCCCGGGATGCGTTCCCATATCGTCGCGCCCTTTCGAGCGCGGCGTGAACGTCTACACGCTCCTGATGCACCGCGGTTCGGATGCGCCGGTGTCTGATTGGGGAGAGCCGCAGTCGAGCTACGACTTCCTCGCCTCGCGCGGAATGTCAATCGTGAGGCTCGCCATCTCGTGGGGCACCCTTCAGCCGGCTCTGACGGACACGGCGGCTGACCGGGCCGCCGCTTTGAGTGCGCCCGTCGACCCGAAAGCGCTGACGATGCTCCACGAGCAGGTGGACCGGATCGAACGCGCGGGGATGCGTGTCGTCCTCGATCTGCACAATGGGTGCACCTTCCCCACGGGACCGGGCGCCACATCGGAGAACTCCCTGATCTGCGGCCGCGATCTCTCGCTCGACGCCCAGACGAGCATTTGGAGGACGCTCTCCCGCGAGTTCAAAGACGATCCGGCGATCTACGCCTATGACATCTTCAACGAGCCCCGCAGCGACTTGATCAGCTTCGCGACCTATCGAGCCGCGACCCAGGCGGTCGTCGACGCGATTCGCGACGAGGGCGATACGTCCCGGATCTGGGTCGAGGCGATGGTCGGGAACTGGACCTTCGCGAGAGACGCCGTCAAGGGGCCCTGGGTCACGGATGCGCACGGCGAGGTGGACAAGAGCATCGTGTACTCCCAGCATTTCTATCCGCGCGGCACGGCGACCACTCAGGTCCGCTACGACTATTGGCGGGGGTACGAAGCCTTCCAGACGTCGATCGTCGACTTCGGTGAGTGGTGCGAGCGCTGGGGTGTGACATGTTCGATCGGCGAGATCGGATGGCCGGGGACCGGATCTCCAGAGGTCGATCCGAATGACATCGCCGCGTGGAATGCGGTCGGCGATCGCGCGTACGCCACCGCCGACCGGTACGGGATGGACGTCACGTACTTCGCGGCCATGGGGGGAGCCGACAGCCGCTTGCTCGCGTACGACTCCACCTCGCCGACCTTCCCGGTGACCGCGGGGATCGATCAGGCGCGGTCGCAGGCCGGCGTCATCGAGCAGTTCCTCTCGCGCGACAAGCGCTAGGACGGCCTTGCCCTCGACGGCCGCGGAACTGGCGGACGGCGCTCTGATCTGCATACAATCTTCTCGACCAGAGCCGGGGGGCAATGTGGTTACTTACGAGCAAGCCAAGAAATACTGGGACCAGCGGCGCGTGTCGCGGTCCAGACTCGCGTCGATTCTCGACGGCGACCCATTCGTGACCGACGAATTGCGCCGCGTCGTCAAGAGGATGAAGCGGCGAGAATCCGCTTTTCGTGCTCGACTCGGGGGTGCGCAGGATCCCTATTCTCAGCGATACCCCGAGGTGGCGAACCGCTCCCGCCTCGAGGAACTGGCTCAGATTCAGGCGGGCATCCGTATCGGGGCGTGAGTGAGTTCCGTAGCGCGCGAGCGTCGCCACGGAACTCACCTCGATGAGCGCGGCTCTCGGCGGACGGTTCGGTGATCGCTGGGGCTCAGCCGCCATCCGATGCGCGTCCGGGCGCGCTGCGCCCGTTGCGGTATCGCCGCTCGCGCGTGTGTTCCTTTTTGCGCTCCCTCGTTTACATGCCGGATACGCGTCTCTGGTAGGAACAGTCTTGCGTGTTCCTTCTCCTCGCACGCACCGTCCCCCCAACAGGAGCTCCTATGAAGCTGTCCGTCATCGGTTGTGGTTATCTCGGCGCGGTCCATGCTGCCGCCATGGCATCCATCGGTCACGAGGTCGTCGGCATCGACGTCGACGAGCGCAAGATCGCCGCCCTGTCGAAGGGGGAGGCGCCGTTCTTCGAGCCCGGTCTGCAGGAGATCCTCACCGCCGGGATCGCGTCGGGCAACCTCAGGTTCACCACCGACATGGCCGACGCGGCCGGCGCGAAGGTGCACTTCGTGGGCGTCGGCACGCCGCAGCAGAAGGACAGCTACGCCGCCGACCTCACGTATGTGAACGCGGCGTTCGACGGTCTGCTGCCCTACCTCGCACCCGGCGACATCGTCGCGGGCAAGTCGACGGTCCCGGTCGGAACGGCCGCGAGCCTCGCGCCGCGGGTGTCGGCGACCGGAGCGACGCTGGTCTGGAACCCGGAGTTCCTCCGTGAGGGGTATGCCGTCCAGGACACCGTCGACCCCGACCGCCTCGTCGCGGGCGTCCCCGCCGGTGACGAGGGAGAGGTCGCGGCATCCGTGCTGCGCGAGGTCTACCACCCCTCCGTCGCCAAGGGCACGCCGTTCATCGTCACCGACTATGCGACCGCCGAACTCGTCAAGGTGTCGGCGAACGCCTTCCTCGCGACCAAGATCAGCTTCATCAACGCCATGGCCGAGATCGCCGAGGTGACCGGAGCCGACGTGACCCAGCTCGCCGACGCCATCGGCCACGACGCCCGCATCGGCCGGCGCTTCCTCGGCGCCGGCATCGGCTTCGGCGGCGGGTGTCTGCCGAAGGACATCCGCGCCTTCTCCGCGCGAGCCGAGGAGCTCGGCCGGGGCGAGTCGGTGGCGTTCCTGCGACAGGTCGACGAGATCAACCTGCGACGCCGCGACCGCGCCGTGCAGCTCGTCGTGGATGGTCTCGGCGGCTCGGTCTACGAGAAGAACGTGACGGTGCTCGGCGCGGCGTTCAAGCCGCACTCCGACGACATCCGCGACTCGCCCGCACTCGACGTCGCCGTGCGCCTGCACGGCCTCGGTGCGAACGTGACCGTGACCGACCCCGCCGCGATCGAGAACGCGCGGCGCATCCACCCTCAGCTGACCTACGTCGACGACCGCGACGACGCCATCCGCGATGCGGATGCGCTCGTCCTCGTGACCGAGTGGGACGAGTACCGCCGCGAGCTGCCGCCGGAGCACGCGTCGTCGCTCACCGCGGGGCGCGTGGTCGTCGACGGGCGCAACGGGCTCGACGCCGCCGCCTGGCGCGCCGCGGGCTGGACGTACTACGGGATGGGGCGCCCCTAAGCCGCATGCCGTGACGGAGGAGTCCCGACGGCGCCGCTCTCGCGGAACGGCGGAGTCCGTCGCCGCGACGAGGTGGCGGGAGTGGTGGGATGCGGTCTCGGCCGGCGCGCTGGTCGCTGTGTCGGTGATCCTCGCCGTCATCATCTGGGCGAAGCCTCTGCCGGACGCGTCGCCGCCCCGCGCCGCGACCGGCGTGCTCGTCCGGACATTCGAACGAATGTCCGAGGGTCGCGGCATGATGGACGCATGACGGAGTTCACGCCGGGGGGCGTCTTCCAGGCTGATGCGGGCGGCGGGTACGTGACCGCGCTTGCCGGCCTCGTATCCGACGCCGAGGGGGTGGCGGCAGCGTTGACGCAGGCGCAGGTCGCCGAGGTCCGGATGCTGGCGCGCGCCGGTCGACTCGCGGAGCGTGAGGCGGCCGGCCGGCGCGGATCGGTGCGGGAGCACGACATGGTGCTGCGCTCGATCGCCGCGGAGCTCGGCGGGGTGCTGCGGGTGACCGACCGCACGGTGCAGCAGCGCATCGGTGAGGCGCGCGAGCTCGTCGAGGGCTTTCCGGCGACGCTCGACGCCTGGGAAGGGGGAAGGATCACGCGCGGCCATGTCCGCGTGATCGTCGACGCGGGCGCGGTGGTTCCCGTCGATCGGCGGCCCGACTTCGAGGCCGAAGCGATCCGGCGCTGCGAGGGCGACACTCCCAACCGGGTCCGCGCCGCCGTCGAGATCCTCGCCGAACGCGCGGCGGAACGTACCTTCACCGACCGGCACCGTGACGCGAGCGCCGGCCGACGGGTTCGCGTCGTTCCCGGCGCGCACGGGATGTCCGACGTCGTCGCCACCGTGCCGACGGTGATCGCCGACGGCATCCTCGATCGGCTGACCCGGCAGGCGACCGTGATCGTCGATGCCCGCGAGCCGGGCGACGACGACCCGCGTTCGGTGGACCAGATCCGCGCCGACGTGCTGAGCGACCTGCTCCTGACCGCCACGCCCGCCCTCGACCCCACCGCCCACGGCGACGGCCCCGGTGTGCTGGGCGGCATTCGTGCGCAGGTACAGGTGGTGGTGCCGGTCCTCGCGCTCCTCGGAGCGGACGAGGGCCCGGTCGACCTCGTCGGGCGTACCCCGGTGGATGCCGAGACGGAGCGGTGTCTCGCGGCCAACGCCCCCAGCCTCTCGCGCGTGCTCACCGACCCGATCGACGGCACGGTCGTCGCGGTCGACCGCTACCGGACGCCCTGGCCGCAGCGGCGGTTCCTGCGGGCGCGCGATCAGCACTGCCGGTTCCCCGGATGCCGGCGGGCGGCGATCCGCTGCGAGATCGACCACACCGTCGATGCGGCCCGAGGCGGACCCACCGCGCTCTGGAACCTCGCGCACCTCTGTCAACGACATCATTCGATGAAACAGTTCACCCCCTGGGCGGTACGACAGCGCGGGAGGGGAGTGCTCGAATGGACCTCGCCGACGGGGCGGGTCTACCGAGAAGATGCGCCGACTCCGCTCGTCGCCTTCGTGGCCGATGCCGTCGCGCCGCCCACGAGAACGTCCCCGCCGGGCCGCAACGCGACCGCCGTCGTGGCGGCACCGTTCTGAGCGTCGACGTCGGGTCGTGAGTGGGCTGGATGCCGCGTGGTCCCGAGGGGGCTGCCGTCGCGCACGTCCGCGACGGCCTCAGGCGCGGCGTTCCTGTCCCGCTGACGGCGCCACCCCGGGCACGTCCTCGAGGGCGTAGTACACCGGGAGGCCCCTCGCCTCGGCGATCGCGACGTCCTGGTCGGCTCCCCGGGACGCGCCGGGAAGGCGCAGCACCGCATCGCACCGCTGCAGCAGGCGCTCCGCCGTCGGGTACATGACCTGCGCGGCAAGCGGATCGGTCGGTCCCGACGCGCCGGCGCTCTCCAGCACCGGCAATGCGACCCACTCGCCGATCATCGGCACGTGCCCCGCCTGGAACAGCGGCCAGGCCGCCGTCTCCAGGCGTTTCAGGTTCTGCGCCATCCGGGCGGGGTCGCCGTCGGTGCCCGATGCGTACGGGCCGGCGATGAGGATCATGAGAGATGCGGTCATGTCGGCTACAATACGACAACAACGTGCAAAAACAAGAAGGAACGTGAATGCTCGCTGCCGCCCGCAGAGACCTGCTGCTCGATCGCCTCCGCCGCGACGGTCGCATCGTCGCCAAGGAGATCGCCGCGGAGCTCGGCCTGTCCGAAGACAGCATCCGCCGCGACCTGCGCGACCTGGACGCCGCGGGTCTCGCCGTCCGCGTGTACGGCGGCGCCCTGCCGGCATCCCCGGCCGTCGTCGACTACGCCGCCCGCACCGGCGTCGCCCCCGACAGCAAGCGGCGGGTCGGGGCGGCCGCGGCAGCCCTCATCGAACCGGGCGCGACGGCCATCCTCGACGGCGGCACCACGAGCCTCGCCCTCGTCGCCGCACTCCCGCGCGCCCAGCCGGGCACGATCATCACCCACAGCCCGACGATCGCGGCGGCACTGCTCGACCACGCGGTCGACGTCTTCCTCATCGGCGGCCAGCTCTTCAAGCACTC
The DNA here is from genome assembly GCF_001592125.1 of Microbacterium hominis NBRC 15708. GTDB lineage: Bacteria > Actinomycetota > Actinomycetes > Actinomycetales > Microbacteriaceae > Microbacterium > Microbacterium hominis. Next base: position 132,157 of record NZ_BCWI01000002.1, on the reverse strand, counting down.
GGCGGTCGCGTGCGGCGCCGCCGCTGTCGAAGCGGCGAACCGCATCAGCGCCGACCTCTTCTTCCTAGGAGTGACCGGCATCCATCCCACCGCGGGACTCACGACCGGTGACGCCGACGAGGCCGCCATGAAGCGCACCCTCGCCGCGCGCGCCGCCGACACCTACGTGCTCGGCAGCGACGAGAAGATCGGCACCGCCTCGCGCTACGGCGTGCTCGGCCTCGACGCCGTCACGGCGATCATCGCCGACATCCCCGACACCGACCCCGGCGCCCGTGAGCTCGTGGCGGCCGGGGTCGCCCTCATCCACACGCGGTGAGGCGCGGCGCACGAACCCCCGCCGCCTCCCCGCCCGTAGGGCCTCACACCGCGATCATCACGAGACTCGCGATCGTCCCCACCGGGTGGTCGGGTCGCACCGACAGCGTCGCCTGATTGGCGCGCACGACGTTGCGCCGGGCGGTGCCCGGGGCCGCCTCCTCCGGCGCCGGCCCGCCCGTCAGCTGCGCCAGCTCGCGGCGACGCTGATCGTGGCTCGTGTGGAGTCCGTCGTCGCTCACCGAGACGGTCGTGCGGTGGTGGTCCCGGTGCGCCCGCACCACCACCTTCCCCGCCGTGGCGCAATGGCCGATCGCGTGGGAGAGGAGATCGGCGAGCACCTGACGCAGCTCCGCCTGCTCGAAGCGCACCCGCCCGCATCCCTCGTCGATCACCTGGAGCGTGACGCCCCGCGCCGCCGCGACGGCCAGGAAGACGGAGCACACGTCGGCCAGGGCCGAGGAGAGGTCGGCCGGCGGAATCGATCGGGCGATGTCTTCGCGGGCCGTGCGGAAGAGGTCGTCCACCGTGTCGACGAGCTGACCGGTCACCCGCGTCAACCGCTCGCCGATCTCCCCCAGATGGGCATCCGTCTCCAGCAGCTCGGCGTAGCCGGCCACCGTCGTCAGGTGTCCGCGCAGGCGGTGTGCCGCGTCACGGAGGAAGTCGTCGCGGATGCGGGCCGCCTCGAACATCACCGTCATGTCGCGTGCGACGATGACCGCCCCGCGGCGGGTGCCGCGCGCGTCCGCGTAGGGCCGGGCCGTGATCGACATCGCCCGCTGGTCGTCGCCCTCTCCCACCCACGTCGTATAGGGGATGCGGGAACCGGCGTGCGTGACGTGGTGCAGCAGGGGAGGGCCGACGGTGATCGGGGTCACGCGGTCGGCATGGAAGAACCGCAGATCGCGGTACTCCGCGTCGGCGCGGATCCGCTCCGGCAGGCCCGCCCGGGCGAAGGCCTCGCGGGCCGCAGCGTTGAGGCGCACCGGGATGCCGCGCTCGTCGGTCACGACGACGGCATCACTGACCGCATCGCTGACCGTCGCGAGGACGGACGCGTCGCTCGCGGCGGCGTGACGTGTCCGCCGACCCCGAGAAGAGGCCGGCTGGTTCGCGCTCCTGCTCGCCAGATTCATGGGTCCCATCCCGTGCTCGCCACGGACTTCCTCCCTCCCCGGTTCTAGCAGAGCGTCGGCGCGGACCTCGCTCTGCGCCGCCCGCCCCTAGGTGGAATCACCGAGCGAATCTGCGCTTCTCCGCCCGAGGACGCCGTGTTCTGCCGACTTTTCGACCGGCGCGTCGAAGCGGATGCGTGACAATGGTGCGCGGCGGGGGAGACGTCGACAGGAGACCTCACATGCGACAAGCGCGCCCCCGACTCTCGTGCCCGCGGCATCCGCGCACCTCGGGCACCTCCACTCTGGTTCCGCGTCCCGCCTCCGTGCCGCGGCCGTGAACGGGCGCCTGCCGACCCTCGACGTGATGGTCGTCGAGGACCAGCCGCTGTTCCGCGAGATGCTCGCGGTGCTCCTGGGCGAGCAGAAGGGTCTGCGCGTGGCGGCGGTCGCGCGCAGCGCCGAAGGCACCCGCGTCGTCGACGTCCGCAGCCTCGACGTCGCCCTCCTCGACCTCCGACTGCCGGACGGCGACGGGATCAGCCTCGGCCGCGAGCTCCGCCGCCGTCGTCCCGGTCTCGGGGTGCTGATCCTCTCGGCCTCCGACTCGATCAGCACCCTCCTGGAGGTGCCGGGCGCCGAAGCGGCGGGCTGGGGCTTCCTCTCGAAGAACTCCTCGCTCTCGGCATCCGCGCTCGTGTACGCCATCCGCGCGGTCGCGGCCGGGCGCGCGGTGCTCGACCCCGCGATCCGCGCGCAGCGCGAGGTGCGGCGGAACAGCCCGCTGTCGCGCCTCAGCGCCCGGCAGTACGAGGTGGTCGCCCTGGTGGCCGAGGGGCTCACCAACGCCGCGATCGCCGACCGTCTCGGCATCTCACCGCGGTCGGTCGACGCGCACCTCAACGTCGCGTACGCGGTGCTCGGACTTCCCGCCAGCCGCGAGCGCAACCCGCGCGTCGAGGCGGTGCGCAGCTATCTGGAGCACACCGCGTCGCCCTGGACAGCCGGAGGATGAGCGGCGCGTCGCAGTCGCGCCATCCCTCGTCGGATGCCGCGACGGACCATCGCATCGCGCTGGTCGCGACCGCCGCAGCCACCGTCGCCATCACGCTGTACACCAGCCTGCAGTCGGTGCTGCTGCGCACCTGGGGCAGCGACGTCGGGGTCGCCGCGCCGGCCACGGCGGCCGTCGTCGCGCCGATCGCCATGCTGGCCGCCGTCCACGTGCTGCGCCCCGAGCGCTATGGGCTCCTCGCGCGCTGCGGACTCGTCCTCGTGCTGGCCCTCGGCGCCGCCCTCACCCTGGCGGGGGTCCGCGTCGTCATCTCCCTGCTCGCCGCCGACGACGCGGGCACCTCGGTCGGGGCGGGCGAGTTCGCGAGCGCGACCCTCGCCGCAGCTTGCGCGATCGGATTGGGTCTCGTGCAGGTCGACGTGGCCCGCCGCATCCGCCATGCCGAGCGCGGGCAATCCGTCGCGCAGGCCCGGGCGGCGGGGCTCGTCGCCGAGCTGCAGGAGGAGGAGCTGCGTCTCCGGTACGAACTGGCCGAGACCATTCACGGCAGCGTGCAGGGCACGTTCGTCGTGATCGAGACGAGGCTGCGCCACCTCGCCGCGGGTGTGCGGCCGCGCGACGAGGACGGTGCGGCCGAGCTCACCGCCATCGCTGGGCAGCTCGAACGCCTGCGGGAGAAAGAGCTGCGGGCGCTCAGCGCTCGGCTCTACCCGGTCGACCTCGAGCGCGGACTGGCGCCCGCCGTGCGCGCCCTCGTCGTGCGCCTGCCGCCCTCGGTGGCCGTGCGGGCGCCCGCCGCCGATGTGCTCGCGACGGTCGAGCACCGGCTGTCGCACGAGGCGAGGGTGCTCGTCATCCGCGTCATCGAGGACGCCCTCTCCAACGCGCTGCGTCACGGCGGCGCCGACGAGATCACGATCGACGCGCGGGCCGATGCCGATCACCTCCGGGTCGCCGTCCGCAACAACGGCGCTCCGCCCCGTCCCGATGCGCCGTGGTCCGGGCTCGCGCGGTTGCGCCGCCGGGCGGAGGTGCTCGGCGGCGAGCTGACCCTGGTCGCGGGAGCCGGCGCGCGCCCGTCGCCGGGTGCGCGGCTGACGCTCCGGCTCCCGTTGGAAGACCCGCCGCGCTGACGGTCGCGCCGTGGTCGACGCGACCACGCGTCCGGGCGCGCCGCGGGATGCCGCCGCCGACGGTCCGTGGGAGCGCTCACGGATCGACGCGGCCGCCGCGCCCGCCCGGAGCGCTAGGTGATTTCACGTAAAACTCTCGTGAAATCGCGGCGTTCGGTCGGATGCCTGTTTCGGCCTGCGCCACAATGATCCTGCGCGAGGTCATGGGGCCCCGCGTGACCCCTCCGTCCTTGCGAACGGAGCACTCGCGACGCCGCGCAACCCGCTCGATCGGGGTGCGCGCGTGTGCCCGTGGCGGGTCGTGCCTTGGGGAAAGAGGACCAACGATGAGCCGAGCAGGCGGCGCCCGTATCGTCGAGATCTACGTCGACGCGCACTGGCAGACGGCGCCGGCCCGCCGCTACCTCGACCCTCCCACCGCGCGTCAGCTGCGCCTGGAGGGGATCACGATGGTTCGGGTCGTGCCGAGCCTGTGGAGTCGGGTCACCGGTCGCTCGGCCGGCCTGGTCGGGCGGGACATCTCGGTCGCCCGCTACCTCGCCACCACGACGCATCGTGGCGACGACGCCTCCCCACCCGCGTGACGGAGGGTCGGCGACCGCTGCGGGTGCTCGTGGTCGAGGGTCAGCCCCTGTTCCGCGATCTTCTCGCGGGTCTCGTCGACCAGCAGCACGACATGCGCACGGTGCGCGCCTGCGCCTCGATGGATGACGCGCTCGCCGCGACCGACCGTGCGATCGATGTCGCTCTGCTCGGGCCGCGCCTGCCCGACGGCGACGGGATCTCGCTCGGGCACGCGCTGCGCGCGCGCTCACCGCGGCTCGGCATCATCGTGCTGTCGGCGCCGGACGTGCACGACCAGCTGCGGGAGGTGCACTGCTCGGAGACCGCCGGATGGGGCGTGCTGTCCAAGAACCTGTCGCTGACGGCATCCGCGCTCGTCTACGCCATCCGCTCCGTGGCGGAGGGGCGCAGCGTGCTCGACCCCGCCATCCGCGCCGAGCGCGCGACGCGTCGCAACAACCCGCTGAGCCGCCTCAGCCCGCGCCAGCGCGAGGTCCTCGCTCTCGTCGCCGACGGGCTGAGCAACGCCGCCATCGCGCGGCGGCTCGCGATCTCGCCGCGTTCGGTCGAAGCGCACCTGCGGACGTCCTACGCCCTGCTCGGCGTCGGGTCCGACCCCGAGCGCAACGCCCGCGTCGAGGCCGCGCGCCGGTATCTCGCGCACGCGGGAGTGACGCCGTTGCCCGGTGCAGGTGAGATTCCTCTCATCTAGCCCCACAACGGGTCCCGCATCGTCGATGATGAGCATGCCCCATCCCCACCAGCGATGTGACCCCACACATCGCCCGGGAAGACGGTCGCCCTGCCCCTGCCGGGGGGCTGCGGCGGGGCGACCGTATCCACTCCGCTCGCCTGCGGCGCACGCGCCGCCTCCCGAGCGTCTGAGAACCCCGTCTCCCGAGACGTCGGAGACCTCCTCTTCCTTAGCGTCGGAGAACCCCGCCGGTCGTGCGGAAACGCGATCGTCATCTGATGAAACCCGAACGACATCCGGTTTTGGGAGGGTGCGAGGACCCCCCCCGGACGCGCCGATGCGACTCGCAGCACTGGCGCGTCGGCCGTCCTCTCGCCCTCCCGAAAGGACGTCTCCTCGCATGCCCGCACCACAGCACAGAGAAACCGCACGGCGCGCCCGCGCTCGTGCCGCTCTCCTCACGGCGGTGACGCTCTCGCTCACCGCCGCGGCCGGGCTCTTCGCCCCGACCGCCACCGCCGCATCGGACCCCGCGGTCACACTCGCATCGCCGACGACGGCCACCGCCGGCGACGTGATCAGCGTCACGATCGCGGCCGACGCCGTGAGCGACCTCTACGCCTACGAGCTGACCCTGCAGTTCGATCCCGCGCTGCTCGCGTACGACGACGGCTCCGCCGTGTTCCCGGCGGGCGGCTACGACGCGGCCACCCCGACGAGCGGTCAGGTGACGATCACCCACACCCGCCTCGGCTCCTCGCCCGGCCTCACCGGTCCGCAGAGCCTCGTCACGCTCGCCTTCACGGTGCTCGCCGGGGGCCAGACCACCGCGCTCACCCCCACGGCCATCACTTTCGTCGCGAGCGACGGTGCCTCCACCGCGGTCACGCCTCCCGCGGCCGCGGTGATCGCCCTCGACGCCGCGCCCGTCGTCGAGCCCGGCACCCCCGACCCGGAGACCTCCGTTTCGCCCTCGGCCACCCCGGTCGTCGCGGACAGCGGCGACACGTCGAGCGACCCGCTCGCCTCCACCGGTGCCGACGCCGCGCCGTTCCTCGTCGGCGGTGCGCTCGCCGCGGCCGTCATCGCGCTCGGCATCGTCCTCATCGTCCGTCGCGCCACCACCACGAAGGAGTCCCTGCGATGACCGCGCTCACCCCTCGCTCCCGCCGGATCGTCGCGGCCGCCACCGTCGTCGCGGCCGCATCCGCCCTCACCGTCGCTGCGCCCGCCTCCGCGGCGGAGGCGCCGCCCGCCGTCGCGCCGATGCTCGCGCCGTACTACACCGAGCTCGATCTCACCGGCGATGCGCAGGTGACCGCGGCCGACCTCGAGGTCGCGGCCGCAGCGCTGGGTGCGACGACGGCGGATGCCGCGTGGGCCACCGTCGGACGCATCGATCTGGATGCCGACGGCCGCCTCACGGTGAAGGACCTGGCGGCCCTCTCGCACCGCATGATCTACGACGACGGCCCGTTCGAGCTCGTCGAGGCCTCGGTGATCGACATGCAGGCGGCCATGAACGCCGGCGTGACGACATCGGTCGCGCTGACGCAGGCATACCTCGACCGCATCAGCGCCTACGATCGCACGGTCGTGGCGGGGGCGACGCGGCCGCTCAACTCGATCATCACGGTGAGCTCCGTGGCGCTGGACGCGGCGGCCAAGGCCGACGCCGAGCGCGCGGAGCACGGAATGACCAGCATGCTGCTCGGGGTCCCGATCGCCCTCAAGGACAACTACGACACCGTCGACATGGTCACCACGGGCGGCTGCGGCTGCTGGAACGACAACCAGACCTCGACGGATGCGGCGATGGTCGCCGGACTGCGCGCGGCGGGTGCCGTTGTGCTGGCCAAAGCCTCGCTCGACGAGTTCGCGTACGGCTTCGCGTCCGAGTTCTCCTCGTTCCAGGCCCCCGGGTCGACCCTGCTCGTCGCGTCGCCGTACGATACGACGAAGACCGCGGGCGGCTCCTCCGGAGGCACCGGCGCGGCGATCGCGGCGAACCTCGCCGGCATCGGCTTCGGAACCGACACGGGCGGCTCCATCCGCGTGCCCTCGTCGTACAACCAGCTCGTCGGTGTGCGCCCCACGGTCGGCCTCGCCAGTCGTGACGGCATCATCCCGCTGGCCCTCACCCAGGACACCGGTGGCCCGATCGCACGGTCGGTCGTCGACGCAGCGGTCGCCCTGGACGCCGTCGTGGGCGTGGATGCCGCCGATCCGGTCACTGCCCGTCAGGAGGGCAAGGTCCCCTCGTCCTACACCGCGGGGCTGTCGACGACCGCGCTGGAGGGAGCGCGCATCGGCTACGTCTCCTCGATGATCGGCTCGAACGCGACCACCGTCGCCCTGTTCGAGAAGGCGAAGGCCGAGCTGACCGCGCAGGGCGCGACGGTCGTGGAGATCACGCCTCCCGGCGCGTTCGCCGGGGTGCTGGGCGAGAGCTCGGGCTCGACCAACGAGTTCAAGCACGACCTCACTGCCTACGTCGCCACTCACCTGGCCCCCGACGTCGCCCAGCGCACCCTGGACGACATCCTGGCCGGCGGGAACTTCGTGACCTCGCGGCGGAGCACCTACGTGCAGCGCAACAGCGTCACGGACAGCGTCTATCAGGCGTGGGCCGGGCCGACCGGCAGCCACACCACCCAGCTCGCCGCCGGCAAGGTGCTCGTCACGCAGATGATGGACGACAACGACCTCGATGCGCTCATCTACCCGAGCACCAATGCCTACGGCACGATCGGCACGAACATGCGGCTGAGCCCCAACACGGGGATGCCGGCGGTGACGCTGCCGATGGGAAGCGCGGGAGCAGGCGAGGGCGGATCGAGCGCCGGCGTCAACCTCGAGTTCCTCGGGCGCGACTTCTCGGAGGGCAGCCTCCTCGGTCTCGCCTACGACTACGAGCAGGCGACGCACTTCCGCACGACGCCCACCCTCTACCCGGCACTCGGCTAAGACGTGTCCCGGGGGTTCCGGCGGGCGCGCCGGTCGGAACCCCCGGGCGCGGACCCGCGCGCCCGGGATGTCATACTCGTGCGCATGCGAACACGAGCCGCCGCGGCTGTCGCCGCGCTCGGTGTCCTCGCCGCCGCGCTCGCGGGATGCGCTCCGGACGCTCCCGGCTCCGCGGCCGGCGCGGCGATCGGTGCCTGCGGACCGCAGGCGCGGGCCGTCGATCCCTCGGCGGACGCCCTCCAGCGGGCACTCGACGACGCGCGACCCGGCGACGTGCTCGCGCTCGCCGCGGCCACCTATCGCGGCCCGTTCACGATCACGACCTCCGGCGCCGACGAGCCCATCACGCTGTGCGGCACGAGCGCGTCGGTGCTCGACGGGGGATCGGTCGACAGCGGCTACGCGTTGCACCTCGACCACGTCGCCGACTGGGTGCTCACCGGTTTCCGGGTGACCGGCGGGCAGAAGGGGATCGTGCTGGACGGTGTCGCCACGACGACCCTCACCGGTCTGGAGGTGTCCGGCACCGGCCAGGAGGCGGTCCACCTCCGCGCGGGCAGCAGCGACAACGTGATCGACGGACTGGTCATCCACGACACCGGCCGCTCCACGCCGGAGTTCGGCGAAGGCGTCTACATCGGCACCGCCGCATCGAACTGGTGCACCGTCACCGCGTGCGAACCCGACCGCAGCGACCGCAACCGGGTGACCGGCACCACCGTCTTCGACGTCACCGCCGAGGCCATCGACGTCAAGGAGGGCACGTCGGACGGCGTGATCAGCGGCAACACGCTCTCCATCGCGGATGCCGCCGCCGTCGACTCGGTGGTCGACCTCAAGGGCACCGGCTGGCTCGTGGCGGACAATCGCCTCACCGTCGCGGCAGGCGACGGCATCCAGATCCACAGCATCTCGACTCCGGTCGAGGTCCGCAGCGGTGCGTCGAACACCGTGTCACGGAACACCTTCGACCTCTCGGCATCCGCCGTCGCCGTCACCGTCGTCGGCGCCGCGCGGCGGGCGGGCAACACGGTCACGTGCGACAACGTGTCCGACGGCGCCTCGACCCCGCCGCCGATGTCGCCGTCCTGCCGCTGATTCCTGCCTGCGCGCGTGCGTGCGTGCGCGAACACGCCGTAGATATGCTGTGCACGATGTGGGGACCCCCGAAGCCCCGGAGGATCGATGGAACTGCTGACTCAGCATGCGCTCTGGATGCTGCCCTTCGGCGTGCTCGGGTTGATCTCCTGGTCGTTCTGGATCCTCCGCAAGGTGCTCGCGATGATGACGCGACCGGTCGTCAACGACTATCGCACCACCGTCACCGTCGTCGTGCCGTCGTACCACGAAGACCCCGACGTCCTCATCCGCTGCCTGCACACCTGGCATCGCCAGGGGCCCTCGCGGATCATCATCGTGCTCGACGTCGCCGACCTGGAGGCGAAGGCCAGGATCGACGCCCTGGCCCTCCGCGGCGTCGAGGCGGTGCTGTTCCACCACCACGGCAAGAGATCGGCCCTCGGTCACGGGATGCGGATGGTCGACACCGAGCTCGTCATCTTCGTCGACAGCGACACGGCGTGGGAGGAGGGGATGCTGGACGCGATCCAGATGCCCTTCATCGACCCCGCGGTCGGCGCCGTCAGCACGCGGCAGAACGTCTACCGCCCGCGGTCGAGCGTGTGGCGGCGGGTCGCCGACTGGATCATCGACCTCCGCTACTACGACTACGTTCCGGCCATGGCGCGCTACGGGGGCGTGATCTGCGCGTCCGGCCGCACGGCGGCGTATCGCGCGGCCGTGATCGTCCCGCAGGTCGAGCAGCTCGAGCACGAGGTCTTCTTCGGCCGAGAGTGCGTCGCCGGCGACGACGGGCGGATGACCTGGCTGGTGCTCTCGCAGGGGTTCCGCGTCACCCACCAGGACAATGCGCGCGCCCTCTCGATGTTCCCCTCCACCTTCCGCGCCTTCGTGAAGCAGCGGGTGCGGTGGAGCAGGAACTCCTACCGCTGCTACCTCACGGCCATCGGGAAAGGATGGGTGTTCCGCACGCCCTTCATCTCCCAGCTGACGATGATGCAGATCCTGATGACGCCGTTCACGATGGGAGTGGCGGTCGCCTACATCATCCTCTCGATCCGCTCGCCCCAACCCGCCCTCGCCCTCCTCCTGGCGTTCGTGTGGGTCGTCATCGGTCGCGGCATCCGCGGCGTCTCGCACCTCTGGCGTCGCCCCGAGGACATCGTGGTCCTGCCGCTCGTGGCCGCCGTCACGATCCTCATCGCCCTGCCGATCAAGGTCTACGCCCTGTTCACGATGAACAAGCAGGGCTGGCTCACCCGCTCCGCCACGCAGCAGGGCGGCGAGGGGCAGTCCGAGGCGAGTCTGGACGGCCCTCCGGCGGCGACGGCCACGTCATGAGCGCGCCCGACGGCTTCACCCGCGAAGAGCGCGGCGACACCACGCTCACGCGCCACGTGCTCGGGCGGGTGGTCGTGGTGTCGGCGATCGCCGTCTTCGTCCTCCTCATCGTTTTCGTCGGTCCCCTCATCCACCAGAAGGGGTACCCGTGGGATCAGGTGTCGCCGACGGCCGCGCCCGTGCCGACGCTTCCTCCGGGAACCGCCACCGCCGTTGCGACGGCGATGAGCGGCCTCGCCGCGCAGGTCACCGCCGGCACGTACGCGCCGCCCGTCGCCCCCGATCCCGCCGTCGCCGTCGCCCGCGAGGACGGACGCCTCGCGGGGCTGAGCCGCGTCGCGCCGGGCGACCCGGCGGCGCTCTCGACGTTCGGCACCGTCGTGCTCGCGGCCCGCGACGCGCCCTACGGACTGAGCGACCTCGTGGATGCCGGCGCCGCCGCCCCCGACGGGGAGAACACGTGGGCCCTCACGCGCAACGTCGTCGTCCGTGCCGGTGCCACCCTCTCCCTCGTGCAGCCGGGTGCGACGCTGCGGTTGCACAGCGGGTCGGACGGCTTCGTCAGCATCGTCGCCTGGGGCGGGTCGCTCGACCTGCACGGGGGCGCCGATGCGCCGCTCACGATCACGGGGTGGGATGCCGAGGCCGGCGCCCCCGACGACGCCACCGACGATGGGCGTGCCTACCTCCGCGTGCGCGACGGGGTGCTGACGATGTCCGACGTGCACGTGGACCACCTCGGGTTCTGGAGCGGACGCACCGGCGGGCTGGCCGTCACCGGCAGCGACACCGGATCGGCGCGGGCCGACCTCGCGCGGGTGTCCAGCGAGGACTCGCACTACGGGCTCTTCCTCTCGGGCGTCGTCGACACTACGGTGACCTCCTTCTCGTCGATCGCCGCCGAGGTCTCCGGCGTGGCCGTCACCGGCCAGTCGCAGCGCGTCGCGCTCTCGGGCGTGGACGTCGACGCGTCCGGCGACGACGGCATCCAGGTGGGCGGCGGCTCTTCGACCGTCGGCATCGGCGACGCGACCGTGCGCGATTCGGGCGAGTACGGCCTGCGCCTGAGCGGACGGGCGCTCGCGACGGGGCCGACGGCCGCCGGCTACGGCACCGACCGCAGCAGCGGGTTCGCCGTCAAGGGAGGAACGTTCGCGGACAACGCCCGCGGCGGACTGCTCCTCGAGGAGGCGGACGGCACGATCCTCACCGGCGTCACGGCCCGCGAGACCGCCGCCGCCGTGCGGGCCAACGGCCCCGCGAAACGCCTCGAGATCGTCGGCTGCGATCTCACCTCCTCGGCGGAGCCCGCCGTCGTCATCGCTGACGGCGTCGTGCCGGCCGTCGTCACCGGCAACGTCCTCCACGGGCAGGGGGCGGCGCTGCGCGTCGCGGCCTCGGTCGCCGACGTGGAACACAACGACATCACCGTCGGGCTCGGGAACGCGGTCGCCGTCGTGGGGGAGGGCCGCGTCACCGTCGCGAAGAACGTCCTCGGCGGCATCGGTCAGGATGCCGTCGCGACCTCGGACGGTGCCGCCCCGACCGTCCAGGGCAACGACACGCGCACGTGGGAGTTCCGTTCCGACTTCGTCACGTGGCTCAACGCCCACCCCATGGCGTGGATGTGGCTGTCGGTGCTCGTCATCCCCCTGGTCGGCGTGCCGCTGCTGTGGCGTCGGCGTGTGCGGCACCGGCAGCTCCGACGCCTGCTGGAGCAGGCGATCGTGCAGTACGGCCAGCAGCGGATCGCGGCCTACGGCGTCGATGGGACGGTGACATCGACGGAGGAGCCCGCAGCCGCTCCGGCGACGGCCCCGGCATCGGCCGAGCCCGCGGTCACCCCCGACGCGCCGGCCGAGCCCGTTCCGCAAGGACCTCGGACGCCGCCGCCCGCGCGGCCGCACCCGGCGCGACCGGCCACGAGCGCGCGCGCCTCTGTCTCCGCCGCCGCATCCGGGCCGTCACCGTCACCGTCGCCGTCACCGGGCATCGCGACGGACGCCGGCGCCGCATCCGGCGCGCCGGTAGCGCGTCCCCGCTCGCTCGCCGATCTGCGCACCGGCGCGCTCGCCGACCGCGACTTCGACTCGATGCGACAGTTCGCCGTGGCCGCCGTGCTCGAGGCGGGCTATCCGCTGTCGACCATCTCGCGGATGTTCCGCGTCCCCGCGTGGCGCCTGCAGACGTGGCTCGAGGAAGCGGTCGAGGAGGCCTCGCGCCCTCCGGAGCCCGGCGTCCGCCCGCGTCGCTAGCCGCGCCGCGGCGGCTCGGGAGCGTCCGCGGGCGGTCGCGTGCGTGCACGCGCGAGCCGCTCGGCGAGGGCGGCCAGCAGCATCCCCGCGCACGCACCCGCCGTGTTCGCCACGACGTCGAGCACGCTCGGCGTGCGGGCGGCGAGCGCGACCGCCTGGCCGGTCTCGATGACGACCGTCGTGAGGAACGCGATCGGCAGCACCATCCAGCGCCGGCGTCGCAGGATCACGGTCAGCAGGAACCCCAGCGGGACGAACATGACGATGTTCGCCACGAACTCGATCCGCGCGGAGGTCAGCGCGGGGAACAGCGCCGTCACCGCCCGCAGGAAGGGGCGCGCGCCAGAGTCGACGGGCACAGGCCAGAACGCGACGAGCGCCAGGGCGACCGCGTAGACCGACAGCCAGGCGAGGGGATCCCTCACGCGCGCCGCCCACCGGGTGCGGCGGTGTGCCGGAGCGGGCTCGTCCGTCATGTCAGGCTCCTCGAATCGGGGCCGCTCCGGTGCGACGGAATAGACGCTGGATTATAAGGAACTTCCTCTCCCCATCATGTAGACGAATGGCTACACTGACTACTACTTGGGGGTAGGAATGTTGGGGTGCACCTGATGGCCCGCGGTGGGTCGCGCACGATCAACGTCGTGTCAGCGTACTGGGATGCGGCGGGAAGCGGTCGTTTCTTCACGCGCTGGAGCGCCATCGTGTCGCTGCCGATCGCGACGCTCCTGCTCGTCCCGGTCGTCGACGGCCGTCCGGACGGTTACGGCCAGGGCGTCGCGGCCGCCGCGATGGCATGGACCCTGCTGGCACTGCCCGTCCTCGCCGTCGCCGCCGCCGAACGCCGCATGCGCGATCACCGTGCGCGCGGCATCCTCGTCACGACGACCCTCGTCGCCGTCGCCCTCGTCCGTCCGGTCCTGAACGAGATGCTCGTGGGCATCGTCTTCCACGGCCACTCGAACGGCGTGTGGCTCGCCCGCACCGGCACCAACCTCGTCGTCGCGTTCGGCCTCTTCTCCCTGATCGCGATCATCACGACCGAGTACTCCCAGACGCGGGCCACGGTCGACCGGCTCGCGCACGCCCTCGGTCGACTGGATGCCGCGAGCCAGCAGGTCCTGAACGACGAGCGGGATGCGCGACTGGTCGTGCGCGGCATGGTCGCCGAGCTGCGCACCGAACGCGACGCGATGCTCGCCGGCACCGTCGACTTCGACGCCGTCCGCGACTTCTCCGAGCGGGTGCGCACCGCCAGCCACCGCCTCGAGGAGCTGGCTGCGGCCAGCCCTCCGGTGCCTGCGCTGTGGACGCCGCGGCCGCTGTCGGCCGCGCGCCGCCGTGGCGTGGAGCGGCTGCACCCCACGCCGCTGCTGTGGGTCGGCGTCCTCTACCTCTTCATGTGCGCGCCGTTCCTGGTCACGCTGCCCGACGTCGTGGGTGTGCTCGCCGCGGCCGTCGCGGTCGTGCTCGTCGACCTCGCCGCCGGCGCCGTGCTGCGCGCGCTGCCGACGGCTGCGCCGCGCACCCGCGGCATCGCCTTCCTGCTGGTCTGGATCCTCGCCGGCGCCGCCACGACCGCCGTCGGACACCTGCTGCTGCCCGACACGGGCGCCATCATGCTGATCCCGCTGGTCGCGATGCCGCTCGCCGCGATCGTCCTGGCGCTCGCCATCGACACGCGCCGGCGCGCACGCGAGGAGGCGGCGCGCTCCACCGTCGAGCTCGCCCGCGCCGCGGGGGAGTTCGCCGACCGCACGCGCCGCGCGCAGCTGCCGCTGCTCCAGGCGGCATCCACCCTGCACGGACGGGTGCAGGGGCGGTGCGTGATCTTCGCGGCACACGTCGACGAGAACGCCCCGACGGCGCGGGAGATCGCGCGCTTCCGCTCCGAGACGGATCGCGCCCTCGACGAGGTCATCGCCCCGGTGCGCGCCGCCGAGATCGAGTCGGGCGGCGAGCTGCGACGCATGCTGGCGGGCTGGGAGCCCATCATGCATCTCGACACCCGCATCGACGACGGCGCCGTCGCTGCCGTCGAACGCTCCGAGGCGGCACCGATCGTCACCGAGGTCGTCAACGAGGCCCTCGTCAACGCGGTCAAGCACTCCGGTGCGCGCGCGGCGCGCATCGAGATCACGACAGGCGCCGACGGCGTGCTGCACGTGCGTGTCGCGTCCTCCGGCGCGCTGCCGCGCGCCGTCATGCCGATGCGCCCGTTCGCGGGTCGCACGCTCCTGTATCAGGAGGGCGACGACGTCGTGCTCGAGTCGATGATCCCGGCTCCGGCGCTCGCGGCGCACGCCTGAGTCCGCGCTCGTCGGCCACGTCCGCGCTCGTCATCGAGCCGTCGCATCCCCGTCACAGACGATGTGACGTCGTTCGCTATGCTCGCGATACGCGCGCGTCCCCGGACGCCTCGGAGCACACCCCCCTACGCCCCGCAGGAGATCGCATGTCCCCCCGTTACAAAGCCGTCATCCCCGCCGCCGGTCTCGGCACGAGGTTCCTTCCCGCCACCAAGGCGATGCCGAAGGAGATGCTCCCCGTCGTCGACAAGCCGGCCATCCAGTACGTCGTCGAGGAGGCGGTCGCCGCCGGCATCCGCGACGTGCTGATCATCGTCGGCCGCAACAAGAACAACATCGCCAACCACTTCGACTCGGTTCCCGAACTCGAGACGGCGCTGACGACGAAGGGCGACACGGCCAAGCTCGGCAAGGTCGCCCACTCCTCGCAGCTCGCCGACATCCACATCACGCGCCAGGGCGAGCCGCGCGGCCTCGGTCACGCCGTCTCCCGCGCCGCCTCGTACGTCGGCGACTGCTCCTTCGTCGTCATGCTCGGCGACGACCTGATCGACGAGCGCGACCCGCTGCTGCCGACCATGCTCGCGGTGCACGAGCGCACCGGCGGTGCGGTCGTCGCCCTGATGGAGGTCGACCCCGAACAGGTGCACCTCTACGGCGTGGCCACCGTCGGCGACCGCGACCCCGACGGCTCGTACCGGGTGCTCGATCTGGTCGAGAAGCCGTCCCGCGAGGAGGCGCCGTCGAACCTCGCGGTGATCGGCCGGTACGTGCTCGGCCCCGAGGTCTTCGGCGTGCTCGCGCACACCGCTCCCGGCAAGGGCGGCGAGATCCAGCTCACCGACGCCCTCCGCGAGCTCGCGGCCGACCCCGAGGGACCCGGCGTCTACGGCGTCGTCTTCAGCGGTCGCCGGTACGACACGGGCGACCGGGTCGACTACATCAAGGCGATCCTGCAGCTGGCCGTGGACCGCGACGACCTCGGACCCGAGCTACGACCCTGGATCAAGCAGTTCGCAGCGGGCCTCGCGGCGACGGATGTTTCTCCGGCCGGGGCTACGGTGCAGAGCCCCTCCGCCCGGTAGGCTGGTTACCGATAAACGCGGCGCCGTCACCGGCGTCCGCTGAAGATCCCTCAGCCCCCGGTAGTGTCCCCACACGACCGGTTGGCGGTCGCCGACCCCCCGCGTGCGGCCGCCGCGACCGAGGGGCCCGGAGTATCCCTTCGGCCCCTCGGTCGCCCTTTTTCTCACGGCGCCCGTCGCACGTCCGGTTTTGCCGCGGCATCCGCATGGCGTAGACTCTCCCTTTGGTGCTCGCGCTGCCTGCGGCCGGCACCGCGAACGTGAGCCCTCCACTGGCGTGTTCCCCTGCATCGTGCACCGTCACCGCGCAGCGAACCACCCCGGAGCGGGATTCACGAACCTCTCCGTTCGAATCAAGAAAGCAGCACTACTGTGACGCGCACCTACACCCCCAAGGCCGGTGAAGTGACCCGTGAGTGGGTCGTCATCGACGCGACCGACGTCGTCCTCGGACGCCTCGCCTCGCACGCCGCCGCCATCCTCCGCGGCAAGCACAAGCCCACCTTCGCGAACCACATCGACACCGGTGACTTCGTCATCGTCGTCAATGCCGAGAAGGTCGCCCTCACGGGTCAGAAGCTCCAGAAGAAGATGGCCTACCGCCACTCGGGCTACCCGGGCGGCCTCACGGCCACCTCGTACGCGGAGCTCCTCGAGAAGAACCCGGTCCGCGCCGTCGAGAAGGCGATCCGCGGCATGCTCCCCAAGAACAGCCTGGGCCGCCAGCAGCTGTCGAAGCTGAAGGTCTACGTGGGCGCCGAGCACCCGCACGCGGCCCAGCAGCCCACCCCGTACACCTTCGGCCAGGTCGCCCAGTAAGCGCGCCGAGAGACATAAGGACAACTCATGGCGAAGATCGCTGACTCCATCGAAGAGAACACCCTCGACAACGCGGAGAGCTACACCACCGAGAGCGCCCCGGTCGAGACCGCTGCCGCGCCCCGCCCGGTGCTGTCGGTTCCCGGTGCCGCCGTCGGCCGCCGCAAGCAGGCCATCGCGCGCGTCCGCCTCATCCCGGGCTCCGGCACCATCACGGTGAACGGTCGCACCCTCGAGGACTACTTCCCCAACAAGCTGCACCAGCAGCTCATCAACGACCCGTTCACGGTCCTCGACCTCGCCGGTGGCTACGACGTCATCGCGCGCATCTCCGGTGGGGGCCCCTCGGGCCAGGCCGGCGCGCTGCGCCTGGGCATCGCCCGTGCGCTCAACGAGATCGACGCCGAGAACAACCGCCCGACCCTGAAGAAGGCCGGCTTCCTCTCGCGCGACGCTCGCGTCAAGGAGCGCAAGAAGGCCGGTCTCAAGAAGGCCCGCAAGGCTCCGCAGTACTCGAAGCGCTAAAGCTTCATGGCGCTGTTCGGGACGGACGGTGTGCGGGGCCTGGCCAATGGCCCCCTCACCGCCGACCTCGCGCTCACCCTGGCCCAGGCGACTGCCGTCGTCCTGGGCCAGGGCCGTATCGCCGAGGCGCGCAAGGCCGCGGGAAAGCGGCTCACCGCCGTCATCGCGCGTGATCCTCGCGTGTCGGGCCAGTTCCTGTCCGCGGCGGTCGAGGCGGGTCTCGCCTCCTCCGGTGTCGACGTGCTCGATGCGGGAACGCTGCCCACGCCGGCCGCGGCCTATCTCATCGGCGACATCGACGCCGATTTCGGGGTCATGATCTCGGCGTCGCACAACCCGGCGCCCGACAACGGCATCAAGATCTTCGCGCGCGGCGGCGTCAAGCTCCCCGATCAGGTCGAGCGGCGCATCGAAGAGGCGATGTCGGGCGAGAAGCTGCGCCCGACCGGCGGCGACGTCGGTCGTGTGGTGCGTTTCTCGGATGCCGAGGACCGCTACGCGATCCACCTGCTCGCCTCCCTTCCCCACCGCCTCGACGGCCTGCACGTCGTTCTCGACTGCGCGCACGGCGCGGCATCCGGGGTCTCGCCCGAGACGTTCCGCAACGCCGGGGCGAAGGTCACCGTCATCGGCGCGGACCCCGACGGCATCAACATCAACGACGGCTACGGCTCGACGCACATGGAGCGTCTCGCCGCGGAGGTCGTGCGCACCGGCGCCGACGTCGGTATCGCCCACGACGGCGACGCCGACCGCTGCCTCGCGGTGGATGCCGACGGCACCCTGGTGGACGGCGACCAGATCATGGCGATCCTCGCCGTGGCGATGAAGCGCGACGGGCGGTTGAAGAACGACACGCTCGTCGCGACCGTCATGAGCAACCTCGGACTGCACCGCGCGATGGCCGCACAGGGCATCGCCGTCGAGCAGACGGCCGTCGGCGACCGCTACGTGCTCGAGCGCATGAACGAGGGCGGCTACTCGCTCGGCGGTGAGCAGAGCGGGCACGTCATCATGAGCCGCTACGCGACCACCGGCGACGGGGTGCTGACGGGGCTGCACCTGTGCGCCGAGATGGCCCGCACGGGCCGGTCGCTCGCCGAGCTCGCCGCGGTGATGACCGTGTTCCCGCAGGTGCTCATCAACGTGCGCGGCGTCGAGCGCTCGCGCGCGACCGACGCGGACGTCCTGGCGGGCGTGCAGGTCGCCGAAGCGGCCCTCGGCGACAGCGGACGGGTGCTGATCCGGCCCTCCGGCACCGAGCAGATGGTGCGGGTGATGGTCGAAGCGGCCTCGCAGGAGGACGCCCAGCGCATCGCCGACGAGCTCGCGGACATCGTCCGCGGCTGAACGCCGTGGGCGCCGCACGTTAAGCGTCTGTTAAACGTCGCCGCAGCAGTGGCGCCGCGATCGGCGGCGACTCTACCCTGGGCGTGCACTCACATGCCCATTCCCCGCGCCCTGACCCGACAGGGACGGGGTGCGACGGGTTTGACGACTGGGGTGCGCGACCCCTCCGTCGATGTCCCCCCGCATCCCCCAGACGGAGGGGTCGCTCCCCCTCCTGACCCGGGGATGCCGCGCGCGGACGGCCGGGGAAGCTCCCGACCGGTCGATGCGCGGCGTCAGGCCGGTTCCTGCCAACTCAGCGACTCGATGTACCGCAGCAGCACGCCCTCACGCAGGGCCCACGGGCTCACCTCGAGCTCGTCGACGTCCAGTGCGGTCATCGCGGTGTGCAGCACGACGGCCGCCGCGACGATCTGGAACGTGCGATCGGCGGTGATGCCGGGCAGCTCCTGCCGAGCGGATGCCGGGATGCGCGCGAGCCGCGGGATCCACGAGCCCAGCGCGCCGCGCGGCAGCAGCATCCGCTCGCTGCCGCTCCAGCCGGGGGCGGGATAGCCCGCGAGCTTGGCGAGGGAGCGGATCGCCTTGGACGATCCGACCACGTGATTCGGCCGCGGCTGGCCGGACATGAGCTCGGCGACGGGCGCCAGGACGCCGCGCGCGTGGTCGCGCAGCACCTCGACGGCATCCTCCCCGGGCGGGTCGTGCGGCAGGAACTCCACCGTCGACCGGCCGGCTCCCAGCGGGACGGAGGCGGCGACGTCCGGCAGTTCGTCGGCGCCCGAGGCCACCTCGAGCGATCCGCCGCCGATGTCGAAGAGCAGGATCTGGCCCGCCGACCAGCCGAACCAGCGACGCACGGCGAGGAAGGTGAAACGGGCTTCGGACTCGCCGCCGAGCACCTGCAGCTCCTGCCCGAGTGCCGCCTCGATCCGGGCGATCACGTCGGCGCCGTTGGCGGCCTCGCGCACGGCGCTCGTCGCGGTGGCGAGCAGCTCGACGACGTTCTCGGCCTGGGCGACCGCGCGCGCCTGGGTGACGGCATCCACCAGCGCCGTCACGCCCGTCTCGCTGATCGATCCGTCGGGCTCGAGGTAGCGCATCAGGCGCAGCACCGTGCGTTGGCTCGTGGTGGCCTGGGGGCGTCCTCCGGGGTGGACATCGGCGACGAGCAGGTGGACGGTGTTCGAGCCGATGTCGAGGACTCCGAGACGCATGCGTTCAGCGTATCCACAGATGGGTTCCGCGCCGTCACAGCCGGCGCGGGCCCGGCATCCCCTCGCGGGGCGGAGCCGCCGCATGGATAGAGTAGGCCCGATGTCCACCGAAGACGAGACGACTGCCATCGACTCGCTGTACCGCGAGATCGACCGTTCCGAGTGGGCCCGGCTGGCGGCCGGCATCCCCACCCCCCTCAGTGAGACCGAGGTCGTGCAGTTGCGCGGCATCGGCGACCGGTTGGACCTCGCCGAGGTGCGCGAGGTGTACCTCCCGCTCAGCCGACTGCTGAGCACCTACGCCGAGAACACCAAGCGGCTGGGCGCCGAGACCGCGGCGTTCCTGGGCGAGCCCGACTCCACGACGCCGTTCGTGGTCGCCGTCGCCGGCTCGGTGGCCGTGGGCAAGTCGACCATCGCGCGGCTGCTGCGCGAGCTGATGAGCCGCTGGCCCGGCACGCCGCGCGTCGAGCTGGTCACGACGGACGGCTTCCTCTACTCCAACGCCGAGCTCGAGCGGCGCGGGCTGATGGCCCGTAAGGGGTTCCCCGAGTCGTACGACCGGCGCGCCCTCGTCAGCTTCCTCACCGAGGTCAAGTCGGGTGCGGCGGAGGTGCGGGCGCCGTTCTACTCCCACGTGCGGTACGACATCGTCCCGGACGCCCACGTCACCGTGCGCCGCCCGGACGTCGTGATCGTCGAGGGACTGAACGTGCTCTCGCCGCCCCCGACGCCGAACGACGTCGCCGTCAGCGATCTGTTCGACTTCTCGATCTACGTGGATGCCGACGAGGCCGACATCGCGCAGTGGTACGTCGACCGGTTCCTCGCCCTGCGGCGCGGCGCCTTCAGCAACCCCCACTCGTTCTTCAAGGTGTTCGCGGAGCTGTCCGACGAGGAGGCCGTGACCACGGCGCTCGGCTACTGGAACGACATCAACCTGCCGAACCTCCGCGAGAACGTCGCGCCCACGCGGCATCGGGCGACCCTCGTGCTGAAGAAGGCGGCGGCGCACGCCGTCGAGTCGGTGCGGCTGCGCAAACTCTGAGCGCAATCTCACGGCGTTTGTGAGGGATCCGCGCAAATACCCGGACCTAGCATGGACCCCATGTGTGGAATCGTCGGATACGTGGGCCCGCGCGACAGCCAGGCCATCCTCCTGTCCGGGCTCGCCCGCCTCGAGTACCGCGGCTACGACTCCGCCGGCATCGCCGTGATCGACGGTCAGGGCGATCTCGACATGCGCAAGCGCGCCGGCAAGCTCCAGGTGCTGCGCGACGACCTCGCCGCCCACCCCATGCCCGACGGCACCACCGGCATCGGCCACACGCGCTGGGCGACCCACGGCGGCCCGACCGACGCGAACGCGCATCCGCATCTGGCCGACGACGACAAGCTCGCCGTCATCCACAACGGCATCATCGAGAACTTCTCCGAGCTCAAGGCCGAGCTGCTCAGCGAGGGCTTCACGTTCCGCTCCGAGACCGACACCGAGGTCGCGGCGGTCCTCCTCGGCCGCGAGTACCAGGCCTCGGGCGACCTCGTCGCCGCGTTCCGCACGGTCGTCGCGCGCCTGGAGGGGGCGTTCACCCTGCTCGCGATGCACCGCGACCAGCCGGGACTCGTCGTCGGCGCCCGCCGCAACTCGCCGTTGGTCATCGGCCTCGGCGACGGGGAGAACTTCCTCGGATCCGACGTCGCGGCCTTCGTGGAGCACACCCGCAACGCCCTCGCGATCGGGCAGGACGAGATCGTGGCGATCACCCCGGCCGGCGTCGAGGTGACCGACTTCGCCGGCGCGCCCGTCGAGGTGGAGCCCTTCGAGGTCGTCTGGGACGCCTCGGCCGCAGAGAAGGGCGGCTGGTCGTCGTTCATGGCCAAGGAGGTCTCCGAGGAGCCCGAGGCCGTCGCGAACACCATCCGCGGGCGCCTCCACGACGCCGCCGTGACCATCCCCGAGCTGGACGGCCTGGACGAGCTGTTCACCGGCATCCGTCGCATCGTCGTCATCGCGTGCGGCACCGCCGCGTACGCGGGCCAGACCGGCAAGTACGCGCTGGAGCAGTGGACGCGCATCCCCGTCGACGTCGAGCTCGCCCACGAGTTCCGCTACCGCGATCCGGTGATCGGCGACGACACCCTCGTCGTCTCGATCAGCCAGTCCGGCGAGACGATGGACACGCTCATGGCGGTCAAGTACGCGCGCGAGCACGGCGCGAAGACGCTGTCGATCTGCAACACGCAGGGCGCGACGATTCCGCGCGAGTCGGATGCCGTGATCTACACGCACGCCGGACCCGAGGTGGCCGTGGCATCCACCAAGGCCTTCGTCGCCCAGATCACCGCGCTGTACCTGCTCGCGCTGCACGTCGCGCGCGTGCGCGGCACCATCTCGCACGCCGAGCAGGCGCTGCACGTGCGCGAGCTGGAGGCCGTCCCCGGCAAGATCCAGCGCGTGCTCGACGAGGAGCAGACGCACATCGAGCAGTTCTCGCGCTGGATGGCCGACACGCAGTCGGTGCTCTTCCTCGGCCGTCACGTCGGTTACCCGATCGCCCTCGAGGGTGCGCTGAAGCTCAAGGAGATCAGCTACATCCACGCCGAGGGCTTCGCCGCCGGCGAGCTCAAGCACGGCCCGATCGCGCTCATCGAGCCCGGCCAGCCCGTGTTCGTCATCGTGCCGTCGCCGCGCGAGTCGGCCGAGCTGCACAAGAAGGTGGTCTCCAACATCCAGGAGATCCGCGCTCGCGGCGCCCGCGTGATCGTCGTCGCCGAAGAGGGGGATGCCGCGGTGCTCCCGTTCGCCGACGAGGTGCTGCGCATCCCGCTCGCCGGGCCCCTGTTCGAGCCGCTGCTGGCCGTCGTGCCGCTGCACGTGTTCGCGATGGGCCTCGCCACGGCGAAGGGCCTGGACGTCGACCAGCCGCGCAACCTCGCGAAGTCCGTCACGGTCGAGTAACCCTCGCGCCGCGCGCCGCCGCGCGTCTCGCGCCGCACCGCGAGACGCATCTTGCGTGCCGAGAAGCCACTCCGTGGCGGGTTTCTCGGTACGGCAGTGGTTTCTCGCGAGCGCGAGCGCGGGCAGGCCGGCCGCGGCGATCGGGATGCGGCGCCAGTAGGCTGGCGGGGGCGCGGGCGACGCGGCGTCGACCACGACGCCGCCGAGCAAAACAGGTCGACCACGACGCCGCCGAGCAGAACAGGTCGACCACCACGCCGCCGAGCAGAACAGGTCGACCACAACGCCGTCGAGCAGAACAGGGGGATGCCGTGATCATCGGAATCGGCGTCGACCTCGTCGACATCCCGCGTTTCGAGCGGTCGCTGGAGCGCACGCCGCGACTGCGCGAGCGCCTCTTCGCGCCCGCGGAGCGTCGCCTGAAGCCGCACTCGCTCGCCGCACGCTACGCGGCGAAGGAGGCGCTGATCAAGGCGCTCGGCGGCTCTGACGGCGTGCACTGGACCGACATCGAGGTCGCGAGCGAGCCCTCGGGGCGCCCCGTCTTCGCGCTCAGCGGCGACACCGCCGCGACGGTCGCCGCCCGCGGCATCGGCATGATCCACCTCTCGCTCAGCCATGACGCCGGACTGGCCGCGGCCTACGTCGTCGCCGAGTCCGCGGTGGGCGACGGGCCGATCATCCGCGACATCGAGGGGGACGCGTGAGCCGACTTCCGGAGGGCGTGCTGCGCGAAGCGCTCATCGACACGTCCGCGATCAGCGCGAACGTGCGTCATCTGCGACAGCTGACGGCATCCGAGGTCATCGCCGTCGTCAAGGCCGACGGGTACGGGCACGGCGCGGTCCGCTCGGCCCGCGCCGCCCTCGACGGCGGCGCGCGGCGGATCGGCGTCTCGGACATCGACGAGGCGCTCGCGCTGCGACGCGCCGGCATCGACGCCCCGATCCTGGCGTGGCTGCACGCCCCCGGAGCCCGCTTCGCCGAGGCCGCCGGCCGCGGTATCGAGCTGGGTGTGTCGAGCCTCGACCAGCTGCAGGCCGCGGCGGCCGCGGCATCCGGCGACCGTCCCGTCGGCGTGCACCTCAAGCTCGAGACGGGCCTCGGCCGCAACGGTCTGGCTCCGGCCGCCTACGCCACCGCCTTCGCGGAAGCCGCACGGCTCGAGCGCATCGGGCGGCTGCGCGTCATCGGGATCTTCAGCCACCTCTCCAACGCGTCGGCCGACGACGACCGCGCCGCGATCGGGCGGTTCACCGACGCACTCGCGCTCGCGGCATCCCACGGCCTCGCCCCGCAGCTGCGACACATCGCCGCCTCGCACGCGGCGATCGCCCTTCCGCAGTCGCGCTTCGGCTGTGTGCGGCTCGGCGTGTCGATCTACGGGCTGTCGCCGTTCCCCGAGCGCACATCGGCAGACCTGGGCCTTCGTCCCGCGATGACGCTGCGCGCGGCCGTCGCCGCCGTCCGCCGGGTGCCGGCCGGGCAGGGCGTCTCGTACGGATACCGTCACCGCACCGCGCAGGAGTCCACGCTGGCGCTCGTGCCGGCGGGGTACGCCGACGGGGTCCCCCGCGCCGCCTCGGGCGGGGCGGCCGTGCGCATCGGCGGCGAGGTGTTCCCCGTCGCGGGCCGGATCGCGATGGACCAGTTCGTCGTCGACGTCGGCGATCATCCGGTCGCGGTCGGCGATGAGGTGGTGCTGTTCGGCGATCCGACCCTCGGCGCCCCGCCGGTGGAGGCGTGGGCGGATGCCGCGGGCACCATCAACTACGAGATCGTGACGCGCATCGGCCCGCGCGTGCCGCGGCGGGAGGTGAACGCATGAGCGGACTGGACGGATTCCTCGGCGAGCGCGAGGTCGCATCGCCCGCGGACATGGAGGACCTCGGACGCTCCTTCGGAGCGGCCCTGCGCGCGGGAGACCTGGTCGTGCTGACGGGGCCGCTGGGGGCGGGCAAGACCACCCTCACCCGCGGCATCGCCGCGTCCCTCGGGGTGCGCGGACGCGTGCAGAGTCCGACGTTCGTCATCGCGCGGACCCATCCGTCGCTGGGCGACGGCCCCGCCCTCGTCCACGTGGACGCGTATCGTCTCGGCACCGACGGCGAGCTCGACGACCTCGACATCGACTTCGAGAACGCCGTGGTCATCGCCGAGTGGGCGGCGCCCTTCGCGGATGCCGTGGCGGATCGCTGGTGGGAGGTCGAGATCGACCGCGGCTGGAGCGGCACCGGGGTGGACAACGCCTGCGGCACGGCCGGCCCCCACGCGGCCGCGATGGAGGACGCCGCCCCGCGCCTCGTCCGCATCACCCGCCACGGCTGAGCCGTCCTGCCCGCCGGCGCGCGCACCCCGACTACCCTGGAACGGTGATCCTCGGCATCGACACCTCGCTCGGCACCGCCGTCGGCATCGTCGATCCCGACGGGGCCGTGCGGGCGGAGAGCGCGAGCGCGAACCCGCTCGGCCATGCCGAGGTCATCGGCGACCTGCTGCGGCAGGCGCTCGTCGAGGCCGAACGCGGTCCGCTCGGTCAGACCGGCGTGAGCGCGCCGGTCGTGCTCACCCACGTCGCGGTGGGCATGGGTCCGGGACCCTTCACGGGGCTGCGGGTCGGCATCGCCGCGGCGCGGGCCTTCGCCCTGGCCCGGGAGCTGCCGGTGGTCGCCGTGCCCAGCCACGACGCCGCCGCTCTCGAGATCCTTCTGGCCACCGCCCTGGTCGACCCGTTCGCCGAGCCGGAGCGGTTCGCCGTCGTCACGGACGCCCGCCGGCGCGAGGTCGCGTACTCGGTGTACGAGGGGGTGGATGCCGACGGCATCCCGATCCGCACCGACGGCCCCGCCCTCAGCCCCCGCGCCGACATCGACGACCTCCTCGCCCGCACCGGCGCGGTGCGACACGACGTCGCGGCGGTCAGCGCGCCCGTGCTCGCCGTGCTCGCGGCGCGCGCGGTGGCCGCCGGGCGGACCCTCGCCGGTCCCGAGCCGCTGTATCTGCGCGCTCCCGACGTCACCCTCCCGCGCAGCGCCGCCGCCCGTCCGCCGGGGGCGGCCGGATGAGCCTGCGACCCGCGGCGGCGGACGACCTTCCCGCCATCATGGAGCTGGAGCGCGCCTCGTTCCCGACCGACGCGTGGAGCGCGGCGATGATGCGCAAGGAGCTCGCGTCGCCGCACGCGCGCTACCTCGTCGACGTCGAGGGCGGCCGGCTCGTCGGCTACGGCGGGGTGCGCGCCGTCGCGTGCGCGGCCGACGCCGACATCCAGACGATCGCGATCGGCGCGGCATACCGTGGACGGGGCCGGGGACGCCTGCTCCTGCGCGCCCTGCTCGACGCGGCGCGCGAGCGCGGCGCCCGCGAGGTGTTCCTCGAGGTGCGCGCCGACAACCCGACGGCGTCCGCGCTGTACCTCTCGGAGGGCTTCATCGAGATCGCCCGCCGTCCCCGCTACTACCAGCCCGACGACGTGGACGCCGTCGTCATGAAGCTCGACCTCGCGGGGTGGGCCGCCGCCCGCACCGCGGCGGCGGGCGCCACCTCGACGGATGCGGGAGCGTGCTCGTGACGGCCACCGAACCCCTCGTGCTCGGCATCGAGACGAGCTGCGACGAGACCGGCATCGGCATCGTGCGCGGCCGCACCCTGTTGAGCAACACGATCGCGAGCTCCATGGACGAGCACGCCCGCTACGGCGGCGTCGTGCCGGAAGTCGCCGCCCGCGCCCACCTGGAGGCGCTGCAGCCCGCGATCGACGCCGCGGTCGCGGAGGCGGGGATCGCCCTGTCCGACCTCGACGCGGTCGCCGTCACGAGCGGACCGGGCCTGGCCGGCGCGCTCATGGTCGGCATCGGCGCGGCGAAGGCGCTCGCCGTCGGGCTGGACAAGCCCCTGTACGCCGTCAACCACCTCGTGGGCCACATCGCCGCCGACCTGTTGACCGGCGACGACGTGGAGTACCCGACGATCGCGCTCCTCGTCAGCGGCGGTCACACCTCTCTGCTGCTCGTGCGCGACCTCGTGTCGGACGTCGAGCTGCTCGGCGAGACGCTGGACGACGCGGCGGGGGAGGCCTTCGACAAGATCGCGCGCATCCTCGGGCTGCCCTATCCCGGCGGCCCGGAGATCGATCGCGCCGCGGCAACCGGAGACCCGGCGGCGATCCGGTTCCCGCGAGGGCTGTCGCGTGCGTCGGACATGGCGGCGCACCGCTACGACTTCTCGTTCTCCGGGTTGAAGACGGCCGTCGCGCGATGGGTCGAGCAGGCCGAGGCCGACGGGCGGGCACCCGACGTATCCGACGTCGCCGCCTCGTTCCGCGAAGCGGTCGTCGACGTGCTCGTCACGAAGGCGCTCGACGCGTGCGCGCGTCACGACGTGCCGCGGCTGCTCCTCGGCGGCGGGGTCATCGCGAACCGGCGCCTGCGCGAGGTCGCGCTGACGCGCGCGGCGGAGGCCGGCGTCGCGGTGCGCATCCCGCCGCTCAGCCTGTGCACCGACAACGGAGCGATGATCGCCGCGCTGGCTGCAGAGCTCATCGCTCACGGACGCCCGGCCTCGCACCTCGGCTTCGGTGCGGACTCGACCCTGCCCGTGACCGAGATCCAGGTGGCCGGATGAGCGACGAGCGTACCCCCGCACCTCCGCCCGAGCCGCGCGTCGAGGCGCCCTCCGACGACGTGGCGCCCGCGGCGACCGCGGCGCTCCCCGGTGAGCACCGGGGCGGCTTCCAGCGCGAGTTCACCCAACCCGTGCCGCTGGCGACGCCCGTGGTCGCGGGGGAGGGGGAGTCGAGTTGGATGCCCGAGCCCGAGGTGCGCTGGGCACCGCCGCCCGAGGTCCTGCCGCGCAGCGCCCCGTGGGCGCTCACCTTCGCCGTGCTGGGCCTCATCGTCTCGATGCTCGTGGGCTGGGGCTTCCTCATCGGCCTCGTCGGCGCGGTGCTGGCGATCGTGGCGATTCGCCGGCCGTGGGAGAGTCGCGCCGTCGCGGTGTGGGCACTCTGTCTGAGCCTGCTCTCGCTCGCCTACAGTGCGGGATGGCTGTGGTGGGCTTCCACCCAGGGGCCTCTGTTCGGCTGACGCCGCCGCCGTGGGGTCACACCCGGTCGGCGAGCACCGCCACCCGTGACGTCCCCGCGCGGGTGAGGATGAGGGTGGCCGTGCCGGGGCCGCGCAGCTTCAGCTTCGTGCGGAGTGCGGCCGGATCGACGTCGACGCCCCGCTTCTTGATCTCGAGCGTGCCGATCTCGCGCTCGCGCAGTGCGCGGGCGAGCGCCTTGACATCGGTCGGCAGCTGCTCGCGGACGCGGAAGGTCTGCACGAAGGGGCTCGTGGCCTCGGCATCCGAGGTGAGATAGGCGATGCCCGGGGCGAGCATGCCGGCGTCGAGCCGGCGCGCGACCTCCCCGATGAGCCGGGCACGGATGACGGCGCCCTCGGGCTCGTGGATGAATCTGCCGAGCGGGCGCACTTCGGCGTCGGGCGCGTCCGCGTCGGCCGTCAGCTCGGAGGCGGCGCCCGCGCGGAGGACGAGGGCGGCCCGCCGCACCCCCGGGCGGGCGAGCGCGCCCGTCCAGAGGACGAGCTCGATCGTCGACCCGTCGACGCTGATCCACTGGGCCTCCACTCCGGCGGGATCGTCCGGGATGAGGGCGCGGTCGAAGGCGGGCCCGAGTTTGATGCCCGCGGGCATCCGCGCGGCCAGCGGGAACACCCAGTCCAGCGACGGCGACCAGTCGGCCGCGCCGAGCCGGGCGGTCTCGGCGTGTCCCGCCGCGCGCCGAGCGGGATCGAGCCAGACGGCGTCGATGCCGTCGAGCGGCACCTCCTCGGCACGGGCGTGGCGCACCGTCGCCGCGTCGCCGAAGGGCGCGAGGTTGTAGGCGGCGAGGGCGGCGGTGGTCTCGTCGGCGTCGACGGCCAGCACCTCCAGCCCGATGCCGGCCAGGGCGAGCGCGTCGCCGCCGATGCCGCATCCGAGGTCGGCCACGCGCCGTACGCCCGCATCGCGGAAGCGGCCGGCGTGACGGGCGGCGATCGACAGCCGCGTCGCCTGCTCCAGCCCCGCCCTCGTGAACAGCATGCGGTCGGCGAACTCGCCGAACTTGGCGCGGGCGCGGGTGCGCAGCCGCGCCTGGCCGACGGCGGCCGAGACCAGCTCGGGCGACAGCCCCGCGGCGCGCAGCCGTGAGACCGTGCGGGCGACGTCGTCGGCGGAATCGATCGCGCCGAGCTCATCGACCAGCCGCAGACCGTCGGCGGTCAGCAGGGCGGTGAGCTCGGCGCGTTCCATCCGGCCAGCCTATGCGGGTCGGCTCAGCAGCCGGCCACCTTGGTCCACCGCGTCGCCGACACCTGCTGCAGGCTCGTCACGGTCGCATCCCCCTGTCCCAGGTAGTCGAGGCTCCCGACCGCGTAGTACGGGTTGTAGGGGTTGGTGCCGTAGCTCGTGGCGCGGCCCGCCGCCTTGTGGTCCGCGTTGGACGCGGTCACACAGCCCGCCGGCGCGGTCGGCGTCGGCGTGGGCGTCGGAGTGGAGGTAGGGGTGGGCGTGGGGGTGGGCGTGGGGGTGGGCGTCGGAGTGCCCGAGCGGTCGACGCGTCGGTTGTTTTGGAAGAAGAAGCCCGTGACGTAGGCCGGGTAGTCGATGCTGTTCGTCGACACGTACGATCCGCCCGGGCCGCCGCCCGCGGGCCAGTTGTGTCCGAGCCCGGTGTTCTGGATCAGCGAGACACGGGGACCCGCGGCATCCGCGTAGAGCGTGCCCGAGCCCGCGGTGTTCGTTCCGGCGAGACCGGTGAGCGCGAACGTCGAGGTCGACCCGGCGCCGTAGATGCCCGCCATGATCTGCGCGTTCAGCGTGTTGTAGCCGGGAGCGACCGTCGTGTCGTTCGACCCGTAGACCACCGAGGTCAGTTGCGTCGCGAAGGCTCCGGATGCCGAGCCGGCGAACGTCGTGCAGGTGTTCCGGCCCTGGGTCTGCGACACGGCGACGCTGCCGATCTGACCGGACGTGGTGCCGACGGTGGGCCCGGCGTTGATGCCGATGCCCGCGAACACGTCGGGGGCGAGGCAGCCCATCACCATGGTCTCGCCGCCGCCCGACGACAGTCCCGACAGATACACCTGCGCCGCGTCGATGCCCAGGGTGCCGCGTGCGGTGAGGGTGGAGACGAGAGCGAGGAGGTTGTCGTCGTGGCGGGCGGGGGAGGTCCGCGAGTGGTTCGCGTCGTAGTAGTCCCAGCAGCCCAGCACGACGCCGCCGCTGGGGGCGTCGGGCAGGGCGACGACCATACCGTACCTCTCGGCGGTCGCCGCCCAGTTGCCGGCCGTCTGCAGGGTGGAGGCCGTCTGGACGCAACCGTGCAGACTGACCATGAGGGCGCGACCGGCGCCGAGCGTCGGCGCGCTCGCCGGCGTGTAGAGGCGCACGTTCATGCCGGCGATCGACTCGGTGGTCCACGACCCGGTCGCCGCCGTGGCGGGTGTCGCCAGCGGCCCGGCGAGCAGTCCGGCGGCCGCGAGTGCGGCGGCCGTCAGCATCGCCGCCACGGCGCGGCGTCGGGGGATGCGGGGGGATGTCATCGGTCTGCTCCGATCCGGCTCCCGCCTTCGACCGGGCACCATTGCCCGGCGGTCCCGGCTCAGGGGAGCCCAGAGCCGATGTTAGGTGAAACATGATTCATGTAACAGGGGGGTTCCGTGTCGCACGGTTGGCACTCGCGTTGCACGAGTGCCAACTCCGCCCTAGACTTCTGTTAGCACTCCACCCCTGTGGGTGCTAACGAGTCTTGAAGCATCACGCCCAGCAAGAAAGAGGTAGACCGTGTCGGTTTCCATCAAGCCGCTCGAGGACCGCATCGTCATCAAGCAGGTCGAGGCTGAGCAGGTCACGTCCAGTGGCCTCGTCATCCCCGACACCGCCAAGGAGAAGCCCCAGGAGGGCGAGGTCGTGGCCGTGGGCCCCGGCCGCATCGACGACAACGGTAACCGCGTCCCGCTCGACGTCGCCGTCGGCGACCGCGTCATCTACAGCAAGTATGGCGGCACCGAGGTGAAGTTCGGCGGCGACGAGTTCCTCGTCCTGTCCGCTCGCGACGTGCTGGCGGTCGTCGTCCGCTGACGATTCGCACAGAAGGGCCCGGATGCCTCGGCATCCGGGCCCTTCTGCATCCCCTCGCGAGCCGCTACACCCCGGTCGAGCCGCCACGGCCCGTCCCGTCCGAAATGTGGCGGCTCGCACAGAACATGGCGGTTCGCGCACGCTGAACGGCAGGATGCCGCGGCATCCAAGTGTCAGGACCGTCGTAGGCTTTGTCTCATGACACCCGCCGACACCGCACGCGAAGAGCGGCTCGGCGGGATCTATGCCTTCGCGGCCTACTTCCTGTGGGGCTTCATGCCCCTCTATTTCCTGACGCTCGCCCCGATCGGGCCGTGGGAGATCGTCGTCTGGCGCATCCTCTTCTCGCTGCTGTTCTGCGCGGTGCTGCTGACGGTCACGCGCACCTGGGGCAAGCTGTTCGCGATCCTGCGCGACCGCCGTCTCGTTTTCTGGACCATCGTGGCGGGTCTGCTGATCTACGTGAACTGGCAGGTCTTCCTCATCGGCATCCTGACCGGGCACGTCATCGAGGGCAGCCTGGGCTACTTCATCAACCCGATCGTGACCGTCCTGCTGGGTGTCATCGTGCTGAAGGAGCGCCTGCGCACCGCGCAGTGGGTCGCCATCGGTTTCGCCGGCCTCGCGGTGATCGTCATCATCGTCGCGTACGGCTCCTTCCCCTGGATCGCCCTCACCCTCGCCGCCAGCTTCGGCGCCTACGGGCTCGTCAAGAAGCAGATCGGTCCGCGCGTCGACGCGATCAGCGGCCTCACGCTCGAGTCCCTCTGGCTCACCCCGATCGCGCTCATCCAGCTCGTCGTCGTCGCGAGCACGACCGGTCTCGTCTTCGGCACCCAGGGAGCCGGCCACACCGTGCTGGTCACCCTCGCCGGCGTCGTGACGGCCGTGCCGCTGCTGCTGTTCGCCAGCGGCGCCCGCCGCGCCCCGCTCACCGTCATCGGCCTGCTCCAGTTCGTCGCGCCGATCCTGCAGTTCATCACCGGCGCGTGGATCCTCCAGGAGCCGATGCCGCTGGAGCGGTGGATCGGGTTCGGACTCGTCTGGGTGGCGCTCATCGTCCTCAGCGCCGACTCGCTGATCGCCGGGCGGCGCGCCCGTGGCGCAGCCGACGTCGTCGATCTGGTCTGAGCCCACCGCGCGGCCCACCGCGAGACCCGCCGCGCGGCCCGCCGCGACCGTTATCGCACCGTGACCGTTCCGTTTCACACCGTTAACGCATCGCAACAATCCGGACGCGACCAGGCCGTTAGGTTTGACCCACTGGGGAGGCTCCCGAGCTCGCCCCGTGTCAACCAGATCAAGGAGCAACATGAGCGTCTTCACACGTTCGCGGGCTGGCAAGGTGCTCGGCGGTATCGCCGTGGCCGCCGTCAGCGCCGTTCTGCTCGCCGGCTGTGCCGGCGGCGGCTCGTCTACGCCCAGCGAAAGCAGCGGCCCGGCCGAGGACCTGACCCTCAAGATCGGCAGCGTGCTGCCGCAGACGGGTAGCCTCGCCTTCCTCGGCCCGCCCGAGGAGGCCGGCGTCCTGCTCGCCGTCGACGAGGTGAACAAGGCGGCCAAGGGCATCACGGTCGACTTCACCCCCGGCGACTCCGGCGACGCCGACAACAAGGCCTTCGAGACCACGGTGCCCAAGCTGCAGAGCGCCGGCGTCTCGGCCATGATTGGTGCGGCGGCATCGGGTGTCACGAAGCTGTTCCTCGACTCCAACGTCGCGGCCGGCATCATCACCTTCTCGCCCGCCAACACCTCGCCCGACTTCACCAACTGGGACGACAAGGGCCTGTACTGGCGCACCGCCCCCAGCGACCTGCTGCAGGGTGAGGTGCTCGGCAACCTGATCGCCGAGGACGGCCACAAGAACATCGGCATCATCTACCAGAACGACGCCTACGGCACCGGTCTGTTCGGTGTCGTGAAGGATGTCTTCGAGTCCACCGGCGGCAAGGTCGTGGCCGAGGCGTCCTACAACGACGGCGACAGCTCGTTCGACGCCCAGGTGGCGACGATCGCGGCCGCCAAGCCGGACGCGGTCGTGCTCGTCACGTTCGACCAGTTCGCGACGATCGCTCCGCTCCTGGTCAACGCGGGTCTGCCGGCGAGCAACTTCTACCTCGTCGACGGCAACCTCAAGCAGTGGGGCGACAAGGTCTCCGTGTCGCTCGAAGGCGCCAAGGGCACCACGCCCGGACCGGTGCTCGAGGACGACTTCAAGGAGCGTCTGAACACCACGTGGACCGCCGCCGGCAACGCCGCGCTCGAGGACTACTCGTACGCGGCCGAGTCCTACGACGCGGTCGTGCTGCTGGCCCTCTCCGCCCTCGCGGCGAAGTCGACCACCGGCGCCGACATGGCGGGCAAGCTGCAGGAGGTCTCCGGCGGCTCGGGCGATGGCAAGAAGTGCACCTCGTTCTCCGAGTGCGCCGACATCATCCTCGGCGGCGGCGTGGCCGACTACGACGGCTACTCCGGCCCGATCACCTTCGACGAGCACGGCGACCCGACGCAGGCGTCCATCGGCATCTTCCAGTTCGGTGCCGACAACATGCACACCCGCATCGACACGCGCTGACACTCGACGCGTAGAGAGGGCCCCGGAGCGATCCGGGGCCCTTTCCCGTGCGTGCGGCGCGACCCGCCGCGTGCGGCGCGGCCCGCCGTGTGCCGGCGCGGCCCGCCGCCCGCGGCGCCGCTGCGGATGGATGCCACGGCATCCCGGTACGCGAAGAGGCCCCCTCGCGGCGGGAGGGGGCCTCTTCGGTCGTGCCGGACGGGGTGCTCAGTGCTCCTCGTCCGTGCCCAGCGTACCCAGGTAGAGACCGATGACCTGCGGGTCGTTCAGCAGGTCGCGCCCCGTGCCCTCGTGCGCGTCGCGGCCCTGGTCGAGGACGTAGCCGCGGTCGCAGATCTGCAGGCAGCGGCGCGCGTTCTGCTCGACCATGATCGTCGTCACGCCCGCCTTGTTGATGTCGGAGACGCGGATGAAGGCGTCGTCCTGACGTACGGGCGACAGCCCGGCGCTCGGCTCGTCGAGCAGCAGCACCGACGGGTCCATCATGAGGGCGCGGCTCATCGCCACCATCTGCCGTTCGCCGCCGGACAGCGAGCCGGCACGCTGCTTGAGGCGCTTGCCGAGCTCGGCGAAGATGCCGGTCACGAACTCGAGGCGGGCGGCGTAGATCTTGGGGTTCTGGTAGAGCCCCATCTGCAGGTTCTCCTCGATCGACAGCGACGGGAAGACGTTGTTCGTCTGCGGGACGAACGCCACCCCGCGCTGGACGAGCTTGTCGGCCTTGAGGCCCACGATCGACTCGCCGTTCACCGTGATGTCGCCGCCGCGCACCTTCACGAGCCCGAAGATCGACTTCAGCAGCGTGGACTTGCCGGCGCCGTTGGGACCGATGATGCCGATCAGCTCGCCCTTGCGGGCGACGAGGTTCGCGCCGTTGATGATGTTGATGCCCGGCAGGTAGCCGGCGGTGAGATCGGAGACCTCGACGACGATCTCGTCGGATGCCGCGGGTGCGGCCTGCGCGACGGCTCCCGGGCCCGTGGATGCACTCACTTCTTCTCCTCCTCGGCCTCGGCGATGCTCGCGGCCTCGACGTCCTCGATCTCCTCGAGCAGTTCCTTGGCGGACTCGTCGAGCTCTCCCGGGATGCGGCCCGTGACGACCCCGAGGTCGACGTCCTGGTGGCTGCCGAGGTACGCGTCGATGACGGCCTTGTCCTGCATGACCGAGTCCGGCGGGCCCTCCGCGACGACGCGGCCCTCGGCCATGACGACCACCCAGTCCGCGATGTGGCGCACCATGTGCATGTCGTGTTCGACGAACAGCACGGTCACGCCCAGATCCTTCAGATCCAGGATGTGATCCAGCAGCGACTGCGTGAGCGCGGGGTTCACGCCCGCCATCGGCTCATCCAGCATGACCAGCTGCGGATCGCTCATGAGCGCCCGCGCCATCTCCAGGAGCTTGCGCTGGCCGCCCGACAGCGATGCGGCGAAGTCCTTCTCCTTGGTGTCGAGCTTGAAGCGCTGCAGCAGGCCGCGGGCCTTCTCCTCGTTCGCCGTCTCCTGCCCGCGCCAGATGCCCGGGATGAAGGCGGACCAGAACCGTTCGCCCTTCTGCTTGGGCGCGCCGAGCTTCATGTTCTCGAGCACCGTCAGCAGCGACAGCGCCTTGGTCAGCTGGAACGTGCGCACCTGCCCCATCCGGGCCACCTTGAAGGCGGGGATGCCGGCGAGGTTCTTCCCGTCGTACGACCACGTGCCCGAGTTGGGCTTGTCGAAGCCGCACAGCAGGTTGAACAGGGTCGTCTTGCCGGCGCCGTTGGGGCCGATGAGCGCCGTGATGGCGTGCCGCGGGATCTCGAGGTGGTCGACGTCGACGGCGGTGAGGCCGCCGAAGCGTCGCGTGACGTCGTCGATCACCATGATCGGGTCGACCTTCGCCACCCCCGGGACGGCGGCGCCCGTGGCGAGACCGGTCTTCTTCGGGCGGCGGATGCTGCCCGTCGCGGTCGTCACCGGCGCGGTCGCGTCGGGGACGCCCTGGGGGTTCTGATCACTTGACAAAGGTCATCTCCTTCTTGTCGCCGAGAATGCCCTGCGGCCGGAAGATCACGATGAGCATGAGGGCGACGCCCACGAGGATGAAGCGCAGCGTGCCCGCCTGGATGTCGCTCATCGGCAGCCAGCCGGCCTTCGCCATCTCGGGCAGGAGGTTGCCGAGCAGGGCCATCACCATCCAGAACAGGACGGCACCGAGCGACGGACCGAAGATGGTCGACGCGCCGCCGAGCAGGAGGATCGTCCACAGGAAGAAGGTGAGCGCCGTCGTGTAGCTCGACGGGATCACCGCGGACGGCAGCACGTAGACGATGCCGCCGAGCGCGCCGATCACGCCGCCGACGACGAGCGCCTGCATCTTGTAGGCGAAGACGTTCTTGCCCAGGGAGCGTACGGCGTCCTCGTCTTCGCGGATGCCCTTGAGCACGCGTCCCCACGGGCTGCGCATGAGCGCCCAGACCACGAAGATCGACACCGCGAGCAGCACCAGACCGAACACGACGACCCAGAGCTGCTGCGCCGTGAACTGCCAGGGCCCCCAGCCGTAGCGCGCGCCGCCGGGCAGCGACGGGAACGGGTTGGCCGACTGGAAGCTCCCGTTGTAGTTGCCGAGGCCGTCGGCGGAGTTCGTCCACTCGTCGAACACCTGCGTGGTGAACAGCAGGCGCACGATCTCCGCGGCCGCGATCGTGACGATCGCGAGGTAGTCCGCGCGCAGCCGCAGGGTCGGGATGCCGAGGATGACCGCGAAGACGGCGGCCAGCAGCAGGCCGACGATCATCGCGAGGTACCACGGGAGCCCGAAGGTGAGGATCGAGATCGCGTAGCCGTAGGCGCCGAGGGCCATGAACCCGGCCATGCCGAAGTTCAGGAGGCCCGCGTAGCCGAAGTGCACCGCGAGGCCGGTCGCGGCCAGCGCGTAAGCGATCGTGACGGGGCTCAGCAGATAGCCGAGCGTGTTGCCGATGATGGCGCCCCAATCCATGGCCGTCACCCGAGCCTTTCTCTGCGACCCAGCAGACCTTGCGGCCTGACCAGCAGGATGATGATGAGCACGACGAGGGCTCCCGCGTACTTGAGATCCGACGGGATCCAGAGCGTCGAGGTCTCCACGACGATGCCGACGATGAGCGCACCGAGCAGTGCGCCGAATGCCGTGCCGAGCCCACCGAGCGTGATGGCGGCGAAGATCAGCAGCAGCATCTGCGTTCCCATGTCCCAGCGCACGCCCGGTCGGAAGTACGCCCACAGCACGCCGGAGATGGCCGCCAGCGCTCCCGCGAGGACCCACACGATGCGCACCACGCGGTCGACGTTGATGCCGGATGCGGCGGCGAGCTGCGGGTTGTCGGAGATCGCGCGCGTCGCCTTGCCGATGCGGGTGCGCAGCAGGAAGTAGGCGACGCCGAGGATGACGATGACGCTCACCCCCATGCTGATGAGGTCGATGTACGACAGCGAGATCGGGCCGAACTCGATCGGCGCCGGGCTCGACCCCGGCAGCTGGCTCGTCGCGCCGCCCACGAAGTACTGATAGGTGTAGCGCAGCGCCAGCGACAGGCCGATGCTCACGATCATCAGCTGGACGACGCCGAGCCCGCGGCGGCGCAGAGGCCGCCACAGGCCGGCATCCAGGACCAGGCCCAGGGCGCCGCCGCCGAGAACCGCCGCCGTCACCCCCAGCCACAGCGGAAGCTGCCAGGTCGTGCTGAACAGCAGGGCGAGCAGCGCGCCCCACGTGACCATCTCGCCGTGGGCGAAGTTCGACAGACCGGTCGTGCCGAAGATGAGCGCCGCGCCCATCGCGGCGAGGGCCAGCAGCAGTCCGAAGTTCAGACCGTTGACCAGCCGCACCGCGAGCTGGTCGACGAACGACTGCGTGACGCGCTCACCCTGGCCGAGGAACAGGTTGACGATCTTCGTCTTCGTGAGCCCGAACTCGACCTCGAAGGATCCCGTCGTGCCCTGGATGGGCTGGAGTCCCTCGGGCAGGTTCGACGCGTCGACGATGACGCCTTCCGGGAGCGTGGTCTCATCGACGACGAGCGTGTAGGTGTCCTTGTCGGGAACGTACAGTCGCCACTTGCCCTGGGCGTCGGTGACGGTCTTCGCCTCGAAGCCGCCGCCCTTCACCGACATCCCCACATCGGCGACGGGTTTGTCCTCGAACGTGATCACCCCGCCGAAGTAGTAGTCGGTCTTCTCCTGATCCCCGCCGGGCGTATCGGGGGCGCCGGCGGCGTGCGCGGCGCTCGCAGCCCCGCCGACGATCAAGAGTGACGCTGCGAGCAGCGCTCCGAGGATGAGCACGAGCCACCTCTGGGGCGTTCGTGCGGTGGCGGTCATGGGACGCAAAGGTTCCTCCAGTCCGGCACACCATGGCAGGTGGTGCGGTCGCCTCGACATTGATCAACGACGGTACGAGCGTAATGTGTCGCCATTGTTTCGCCTACCCGCCTCATGTTTCCGGGGGAGCGGAAGTCCGCCGCGGGAACGGGCCGCGGAATGCGCGCCGCCGCCCGCGACTTACAATCGGTACACACCCGAATTCGCGCGCGCGAGATAACAGGAGAGCACGTGGAGCACAACGACCCGTTCGGTTTCGTCGGACTGACCTATGACGACGTGCTGCTCCTGCCGGGGCACACCGACGTCATCCCCTCCGAGGCCGACACGTCGTCGCGCGTCACCCGCCGGATCACCGTGGCGACGCCGCTGCTGTCGGCGGCGATGGACACCGTCAGCGAGGCGCGGATGGCGATCGCGATGGCCCGCGAGGGCGGTCTCGGCATCCTGCACCGCAACCTCGCCATCGCCGAGCAGGCCGCCATGGTCGACCAGGTCAAGCGGAGCGAGTCGGGCATGATCACCGATCCGATCACGACCACCCCCGACGCCACCATCGACGAGGTCGACAAGCTGTGCGGCCAGTACCGCATCTCCGGGCTCCCCGTGGTGGACGAGGACGGGCAGCTGCTGGGCATCATCACGAACCGCGACATGCGCTTCGTGTCGGGCTTCGAGCGCCAGACCACCAAGGTGCGCGACGTCATGACCAGCGAGGGCCTGGTCACCGGGCGCGTCGGCATCGGCGCCAACGAGGTCATCGCGCTGTTCGCGCAGCACCGCGTCGAGAAGCTCCCGCTCATCGACGACGACGGCAAGCTCGCGGGCCTCATCACGATCAAGGACTTCGACAAGAGCGAGAAGTACCCGCTCGCGACGAAGGACGACCAGGGGCGCCTGCGCGTCGGAGCGGCGATCGGCTTCTTCGGCGACGCGTGGGAGCGCGCCGAGGCCCTCCGCGACGCGGGTGTCGACGTCATCGTCGTCGACACGGCCAACGGCCAGTCGCAGGGCGTCATCGACATGGTCCGCCGCCTGAAGGCCGACGAGTCGTTCGCCCACATCGACGTCATCGGCGGCAACGTCGCGACGCGCGAGGGCGCGCAGGCGCTCATCGATGCGGGCGTGGATGCCGTCAAGGTCGGCGTCGGCCCGGGCTCGATCTGCACGACGCGCATCGTCGCGGGCGTGGGCGTACCCCAGGTGACCGCGATCTGGGAGGCCTACCAGGCCGCGCGCGAGGCCGGCATCCCCGTCATCGCCGACGGCGGCCTGCAGTACTCCGGCGACATCGCCAAGGCTCTCGTCGCCGGCGCCGACACCGTCATGCTCGGATCGCTCCTCGCGGGCACCGACGAGTCGCCGGGCGAGATCGTCTTCCAGGGCGGGAAGCAGTTCAAGCTCTACCGCGGCATGGGCTCGCTCGGTGCGATGCAGACGCGCGGCAAGAAGACGTCCTACTCGAAGGACCGCTACTTCCAGGCCGACATCCCGAGCGACGACAAGCTCATCCCCGAGGGCATCGAGGGTCAGGTCGCGTACCGCGGTCCGGTCTCTGCAGTGGCCTACCAGCTCGTCGGCGGCCTCCGTCAGTCGATGTTCTACGTCGGCGCCCGCACCATCGAGGAGCTCAAGGCCCGGGGCAAGTTCGTCCGCATCACGGCGGCCGGGCTCAAGGAGAGCCACCCCCACGACGTGCAGATCGTCGTGGAGGCGCCCAACTACAAGAAGTAGCGGTCGCCGGCCGTCGCCGGTCGTCAGGACGGCAGGCGGAACGGCGCGGCGGCCCGCGCCGACGGGTCCAGAGCGAGCGCGGCGAGGGTCGCGCCCACGCCCGGCGCGAACTTGAAGCCGTGGCCCGAGAAGCCCGCCCCGACCACGACCGGTCCCACGCGGTCGAGCACGAACGCGGCATCCGGAGTGGACGTGTACGTGCACGAGATCGGCGCCGCGCTGTCGGCGTCCAGGCCCGGGAACCACTCCCGCACGTACTCCCGCAGCTCGCGCTGGAGCGTCGGCCGGTGCGGCCGGGCGTCGGGATCGACCTCGTCTCCGACGGCGTGGAACCCCACCTTGACGCCCTCACCGGGTGTCGGCATGCCGTAGACCCCGCCCGGACGCTCTCCCGGGACGCCGATGTGGTTGAACGACGGCCAGGGACCGGGACCGACGGCGGCGAAGTGCGCCGGGCTCTCCTCGGTGACCCGCAGGGGAGGCAGACGGAGGTCCGGGTCGGCGCCCGCCAGCAGCCGATCGGTCCACGCCCCCGCGGTCACGACCGCGACATCCGCCCGCAGCGTCTCGCCGTCGAGCACGACGTCGACGCCGTCCGCATCGGGACGCACCGCGTGGACCGGGGTCTGCCACCGCACCGCGGCGCCGGCGGCGACGATCCGCCGCTCCCATTCGCGCAGCGCCGCGTCGGCGCGGACGACCCCGCCCTCGGGGGAGTGGAGCACGACGTCCTCGAACCGTATCCCGGGCCAGCGGCGATGCGCCTGGGCGGCGTCGAGCAGTTCGGCGCGGATGCCGCGCTCCTGCAGGCGGCGGGCGATCTCGGCCACCGGCACGGGGGCGTCGCGAAGGCCCGCGCCGTGCGTCACCAGGCCGTGCAGACGCAGCAGCGGCTCGCCCTCGACGATGCCGAGCCCGTCCCATCCCTCCCGGGCGCGCGCCAGCAGGTCGAGGTAGTGCTCCTCGCCGTACGCGTTGTTGAAGTTGCGTGTCGCCCCGTGCGACGCGCCCTGGCGGTGGCCCCGCGCGAAGCGGTCGAGCACGATCGGCTGTTCTCCGCGCAGCGTCAGCTGCCAGGCCGTCGCCAGGCCCATGACCCCGCCGCCGATCACGACGATGCGCTGCGCCATGCCGTCTCCTCTCGTTCCGGCATCCATCCTGGGCCACCGCGCCCGTCGACGGCGCGTTCGTGACGCCGCGGGTCGGCGGCCCGCGGGCGCGGCGGTGGCCGCGCGACGGCTCGCGCCGGTCGCTCGGAGGCGCGCGCTGGTCGCCCGGAGGACAACACGCTAGGCTGGTCGGCTCTGCGCCCGCGACGCGGCGAGGGCGGAAGGACCCGTCATGGGCTACATCGACATCGCCGCCGTCTCGTTCACGCTGCCGGACGGGCGCCCGCTGCTGGACGAGGTGACGTTCCGGGTCGCCGACGGCAGGACCACCGCGCTGATCGGCCAGAACGGCGCGGGCAAGACCACGCTGCTGCGCATCATCCGCGGCGAGCTCGCGCCGCGTTCGGGAGTCGTCACCATCGACGGAGGACTCGGCGTCATGGACCAGTTCGTCGGCCACGGCGAGGCGGGCCAGACGATCCACGACCTGCTCATCTCCGTCGCCCCGGCACGCGTCCGCTCCGCCGCGCGCGAGCTCGAGGATGCCGAGTCGGCCATCATCGACCGCGACGACCTCGACACGCAGATGCGCTACGCGGCCGCGCTCGCCGACTACGCCGAAGCGGGTGGCTACGAGTACGAGACCGTGTGGGACACGTGCACGACCGCGGCCCTGGGCGTGCCGTTCGCGCGCGCCCGGTTCCGCGCGCTGACGACGCTGTCGGGCGGCGAGCAGAAGCGGCTCGCCCTCGAGGCGCTGCTGCGCGGTCCCGACCAGGTGCTCCTGCTGGACGAGCCCGACAACTACCTCGACGTCCCCGGCAAGCGCTGGCTCGAGGAGCGCCTGCGCGAGACGGCGAAGACCGTCCTGCTCGTCTCGCACGACCGCGAGCTGCTCGCTCGCGCCGCCGACCGCATCGTGACCCTCGAAGCCGGCGGGGCGGGCAGCACGGCCTGGGTGCACGGCGGCGGGTTCGACGGGTATCACGCCGCCCGCGAAGACCGGATGGCGCGCCTCGACGAGTTGCGCCGGCGCTGGGACGAGCAGCACGCGAAGCTCATGCGCTTCGTCGCGGACATGAAGGCGAAGGCGGCGGCCAGCGACGAATTCGCCTCCCGGTACCGGGCGGCGCAGACGCGGCTGCGCCGCTTCGAGGAGGCCGGGCCGCCCGAGGAGCGCCCGCCGGCGCAGACACTGGACGTGCGCCTCCGCGGCGCGCGGACGGGCAAACGCGCCGTCGTCGCCGAGGGGCTCGAGCTGACCGGCCTCATGACGGCGTTCGACCTCGAGGTCTGGTTCGGCGACCGCATCGCGGTGCTCGGCTCCAACGGGTCGGGCAAGTCCCACTTCCTGCGCCTCCTGGCGCGCGGGGGAACCGACCCCGACCGGCTGCAGGGCCATGTCACCGAGGTGGGAGCCGAGCTCGACCCGGTGGCGCACACGGGTCGTGCGGTGCTCGGCGCCCGCGTCACTCCCGGCTGGTTCGCGCAGACCCACCGGCATCCGGAGTTCTCCGGCCGGTCGCTGCTCGACATCCTGCACCGCGGCGACGACCGGCGCCCCGGCCTGCCGCGCGACGCGGCCAGCTCGGCCCTCGACCGGTACGGACTGGTCCGTCAGGCCGAGCAGACGTTCGACAGCCTCTCGGGTGGGCAGCAGGCCCGGTTCCAGGTCTTGCTGCTGGAGCTGTCGGGCGCGACGCTGCTGCTGCTGGACGAGCCCACCGACAACCTCGATCTCGTCTCGGCGGAGGCGCTGGAGGACGCGCTGCAGCGGTTCGAGGGGACCGTGATGGCCGTGACCCACGATCGGTGGTTCGCGCGCTCGTTCGATCGCTTCCTCGTCTTCGGCGCCGACGGCCGCGTCGTGGAGACCGCCGAGCCGGTCTGGGACGAGGCGCGCGTCGCGCGGCCGCGCTAGCCTGAGCGCGTGAGCGAGACGACGCGGCCGCGCCGCCGACGCGCGGCTTCCGGTGGCACCTCCCGCGTCGAGGCGTACTCCGACGCCGTCTTCGCGATCGCCGCGACGCTGCTCGTGCTCGATCTGACGACCGCCTCGTTCGGCGAGATCGGTTCGGATGCCGACATGTGGGCGGCCCTCGCGGGACTGTGGCCGAACGTGTCCTCGTTCGCCGTGAGCTTCGCGCTGCTGAGCGGCATGTGGATGATCCACCTGCGGCAGTTCCGCGACATCGCCGACGTCGACACGACGCTGCTGTGGCTGAACAACGCCCGGCTGCTGTTCGTCGTCCTCATCCCGTTCACGACGGCGCTGACCTCGCAGTACTCGGACTTCCTCGCGGGGCGCGTCCTGCTGCCCGTCGACTTCTTCCTCGTGGCGCTGTTCGGTCACCTGTCCTGGAGGTGGGCCGCCGCCCGCGGCGGGCAGCTGTTGCGCCCGGAGGCGGTCGAGAACGTCCGCGCGGCGAGCGCCGGCGGCATCTCGGCGGTCACGTGCGCCGCCGTCGCCGTGGCGCTGTCGCCGTGGATCGGGTCGTACGCCTTCCTCGCCTTCCTGCTCAACGGCGTGCTCGCCGCGCTCATCCTCCGCCTCACGCGGCCGCATCCCGCAGGGGATGCCGCGGGTGCCGATACCGCGGGGGCGGGCGGAGAGCGCGGGTAGGCTGGGGATGTGACCATGGAGATCGAGCTCGGCCGCGCCAAGCGCGCCCGCC
The DNA here is from genome assembly GCF_001592125.1 of Microbacterium hominis NBRC 15708. GTDB lineage: Bacteria > Actinomycetota > Actinomycetes > Actinomycetales > Microbacteriaceae > Microbacterium > Microbacterium hominis. The sequence continues at coordinate 88,842 of NZ_BCWI01000002.1, read as the reverse complement.
GCGCCTATGCGTTCGACGACATCGCGGTCGTGCCTTCGCGGCGCACCCGCAACCCCGAGGACGTCTCGACCGCCTGGTCGATCGATGCCTTCGGTTTCGAGATCCCCGTCCTCGGCGCCCCGATGGACTCGGTCATGAGCCCGCGCACGGCCGTGATGCTCGGCCAGCTCGGCGGCCTCGGCGTGCTCGACCTCGAAGGGGTGTGGACGCGGTACGACGACCCGGAGCCCCTGCTCGAGGAGATCGGGTCGCTGCCGGCATCCGAGGCGACCCGTCGCATGCAGGAGCTGTACGCCGAGCCGATCAAGCCCGAGCTCGTCCGCGACCGCCTCGCCGAGATCCGCGATGCCGGCGTCACGGTCGCCGGTGCCCTGACCCCTCAGCGCACCCAGGAGCTGTACGAGACGGTCGTCGCGGCCGGCGTCGACCTCTTCGTCATCCGCGGCACGACCGTCTCCGCCGAGCACGTCTCCAGCGTCGACGCCCCCCTGAACCTCAAGAAGTTCATCTACGACCTCGACGTCCCCGTGATCGTCGGCGGCGCCTCCACGTACACGGCGGCGCTGCACCTCATGCGCACGGGAGCCGCGGGCGTGCTGGTGGGCTTCGGCGGCGGAGCGGCCTCGACCACCCGCGCCACCCTCGGCATCCACGCGCCGATGGCGACCGCCGTCGCCGACGTGGCCGGGGCCCGCCGCGACTACCTCGACGAGTCGGGCGGCCGCTACGTGCACGTCATCGCCGACGGCGGCGTCGGCACCTCGGGCGACATCGTGAAGGCCCTCGCGATGGGCGCGGATGCCGTCATGCTCGGCGTCGCCCTCGCGCGCGCAACCGACGCGCCCGGCCGCGGACACCACTGGGGTCCCGAGGCCCACCACCCGAAGCTCCCGCGCGGCAAGCGCGTCGAGGTCGGGCAGGTGGCGCCGCTCGAGGAGATCCTGTACGGGCCGGCCCCGGTCGCCGACGGCACGGCGAACCTCATCGGCGCGCTCAAGAAGTCGATGGCCACCACGGGCTACTCCGACCTCAAGGAGTTCCAGCGCGTCGAGGTCGTCGTCGCGCCCTACATGGCAGGTCGATGACCACGGAGCCGTTCCCGCCCACGCTGCGCGAGGTCATGCTGCGCCCCTGGTGGCTCGGCATGCTCGTGTTCGCGCTCGTCGTCGCGGCCGTCTTCGCCTGGCTCGGCCAGTGGCAGCTCGGCCGCGCGATCGACACGTCGCCGCCCGCTCCCGGGGCCACCGAGCAGGTGCGCCCGATCGCGGAGATCACCGAGCCCGGTGCGTATCTGCCCGAGCCGCTGGTCGGTCAGCGCGTCGAGGTCTCGGGCTCCTTCGTCGCCGATGACTTCCTCGTCGTCTCGTCCCGGTTCAACGACGGGCGACAGGGCTACTGGGTGACCGGGCAGTTCCGCACCGACGCCGCGACCCCGACCTCGCTCGCGGTCGCCGTCGGCTGGACGGATGACCGCGCGGTCGCGGATGCCGCGGCATCCGCCCTCAACGCCGACCCCGGCGGCGCGCTCACGCTCACCGGTCGGCTCATCGCCGACGAGGGCCCCATGGCGCCGCCGCGCGGCGCCGCGCCCACCGAGATGACCCGGATGTCGCCGGCGGCCCTGCTGAGCTGGTGGCACGACACGGACGAGCTCTCGGTGTACCGCCCGTACCTGGTCGCCGATGCCGGCGAGCCGCTCGTGGGCGGGCTCGTCGCGATCGATTCGCCGGCTCCCGCCGAGGGCTCCGCCATCAACTGGCTGAACATCTTCTACGCCGTCGAGTGGGCCATCTTCGCGGGCTTCGCGTTCTACATGTGGTACCGGCTGGCCCGCGACGCGTGGGAGAAAGAGGTCGAGGCGCTCGAGGAGGAGCAGGCCGCGCGAGCGCGGGAGACCGTGTGATGCGCGGGGCGCCGACCGCCGCCGTCGCCGCATCCGCGGCGGCCGAACCGGCGGGCGTCGCCGACTAGACTTGACGGCATGCCTCAGCCCAAACTCGCCAGTTTTCCGGCGATCCGCGGGGCGCTCAGGTTCTACCAGATCGCCTCGGTGATCACGGGTGTCATGCTCCTGTCGCTGTGCGCCGAGATGATCGTCAAGTATGCGTTCGGCTACGAGCTGTTCGCCGGCGGCGCCGGGGGAGCGCTCTGGCTGCACCCGGTCACGCTCGACGGCGGCGGCGACCTCACCGGCGGCGCGATCAACCTGTCCACCGGCATCCTCATCGCGCACGGCTGGTTCTACGTCGTGTACCTCTTCGCGTGCTTCCGCGTGTGGAGCCTCATGCGCTGGGGCTTCGTGCGGTTCATCGTGCTCGCGCTCGGCGGCATCGTCCCGCTCCTGTCGTTCTTCATGGAGGCGCGCGTCGCCCGCGAGGTGCGGGCCTACCTCGCGCAGCGCGAGGCCGACGAGTCCTCCGCCCCGATCCCCGCCACGGAAGGCAGCCGGTGACCACCCAGACCGAGACCGCTCAGCGTCCCGTCCTCGTCGTCGACTTCGGAGCCCAGTACGCGCAGCTCATCGCGCGACGGGTGCGCGAGGCCGGCGTCTACAGCGAGCTGGTGCCGCACACCGTGACCGCCGCCGACGTCGAGGCGAAGAACCCGGTGGCCATCATCCTCTCCGGCGGTCCGTCCTCCGTGTACGAGCCCGGTGCCCCGACGCTCGACCCGGCCGTGCTGCAGCTCGGCGTGCCGACGCTCGGCATCTGCTACGGCTTCCAGGTGATGGCGCAGCAGCTGGGCGGCCAGGTCGCCAACACCGGCCTGCGCGAGTACGGCGCGACGGATGCCGTGGTCGCGAATGACGGCGGTGTGCTGCTCGGCGGTCAGCCCGTCGAGCAGAACGTCTGGATGAGCCACGGCGACCAGGTCGCCGCGGCCCCCGAGGGCTTCGAGGTGCTCGCCTCGACCGCGGCGACGCCGGTCGCCGCCTTCGGCAACGCCGAGAAGTGCTTCTACGGCGTCCAGTGGCACCCCGAGGTCAAGCACTCCGACTACGGCCAGGACGTCATCGTCAACTTCCTCCACAAGGCGGCGGGACTGGCCGCCGACTGGAACAGCGGCAACGTCATCGCCGAGCAGGTCGAGCGCATCCGCGCGCAGGTCGGCAGCGGCCGCGTGCTGTCGGCGCTGTCCGGCGGCGTCGACTCCGCGGTGTCGACGGCGCTCGTGCACAAGGCCGTCGGCGACCAGCTCGTCGCCGTCTTCGTCGACCACGGCCTCCTGCGCAAGGGCGAGCGCGAGCAGGTCGAGAACGACTACGTGGCATCCACCGGCGTGCGCCTGATCACGGTCGACGCCCGCGAGACCTTCCTCACCGCCCTCGCCGGCGTGAGCGACCCGGAGCAGAAGCGCAAGATCATCGGCCGCGAGTTCATCCGCGCCTTCGAGAAGGTGCAGGCCGACCTCGTCGCCGAGGCGGCCGCCGAGGGCGAGCCGATCCGGTTCCTCGTGCAGGGGACGCTGTACCCCGATGTCGTCGAGTCCGGCGGCGGTGCGGGGACCGCGAACATCAAGAGCCACCACAACGTCGGCGGGCTCCCGGAGGATCTGCAGTTCGAGCTCGTCGAGCCGCTGCGTACCCTCTTCAAGGACGAGGTGCGCGCGATCGGTCGCGAGCTGGGGCTTCCCGAGGCGATCGTCGGCCGCCAGCCGTTTCCGGGGCCCGGCCTCGGCATCCGCATCGTGGGTGAGGTCACCGCTGACCGCCTCGAGATCCTGCGTGACGCCGACGCCATCGCCCGCGAGGAGCTGACGAAGGCGGGCCTGGACGGCGAGATCTGGCAGTGCCCGGTGGTGCTCCTGGCCGACGTCCGGTCGGTGGGCGTGCAGGGCGACGGCCGCACGTACGGCCACCCGATCGTGCTGCGTCCCGTCTCGAGCGAGGACGCGATGACCGCCGACTGGACGCGCCTGCCGTACGACGTGCTGTCGAAGATCAGCAACCGCATCACCAACGAGGTCCGCGAGGTCAACCGGGTCGTGCTCGACGTCACGTCGAAGCCCCCGGGGACCATCGAGTGGGAGTGATCTGACCGGATGCCGGGATCGCGGGGACTGCCCCGGGTCCCGGCATCCGTCGTTGCCCGGTCATCGTGCGGGCCGGGTCGTGTTTCGTCGTCCGTCTGGATGGCGTGATCAGGGATGCCGTGCGCGCGCGGGCTCTGCCGGGAAAGCCGAAGGCCCGCCCGGGGAGCCGGACGGGCCTTCGTGCGCGCGGGGCGCGGGGCGACTAGTTGTTGCCGCGCGCGATCGCGATGAGGCGCAGGATCTCGATGTACAGCCACACGACCGTCACCATGATGCCGAAGCCGCCGAGCCAGCCGTACTCGCGGGGCGCGCCGTTGCGCACACCCTGCTGGATCTGGTCGAAGTCGAGCACGAGCGAGTACGCGGCCATGATGACCACGAGCACACCGATGATCAGGCCGAGGGGGATGCCGGCGATCTTGATGTTGCTGTACAGACCGAAGGCGCCGCCCTCGCCCGCCGCGCCGAACATCATCAGCACGACGTTCAGCAGGCCGAAGACGAGGTAGCCGATCATCGCGATCATGAAGATCTTCGTGGCGCGCGCGCTCGCGCGGACCTTGCCGCTGGCGAAGAGGGCCAGGGTGACACCGACGACCGACAGGGTCGCCAGTGTGGCCTGCATGACGATGCCGGGCCAGATGAACTCGAAGTACGCCGAGATGCCGCCGACGAAGAGGCCCTCGAACGCCGCGTAGGCGAAGATCAGCGCGGGGCGGACCTTCTTGCGCGACGTGAACGAGATCACCATCGCCAGCACGAACCCGCCGAGCATGCCGATGATCCAGGGCACGATCGTCACCTGCGAGGTGGTGGTGAGCTGCTCCGGCGAGAACGCGCCGCCCAGGGTCCACACCCAGCCGACGACGGCCGTGACGAGGAGGATCGCGAACAGGCCGACGGTCTTCGCGACGGTGTCCTCGACGGTCATCCGGCCGGTCTGGTGCGACGCGGCGGCGGGCGCCGCGAAGGCGCCCTCGAGCTGGGCGTTCACCGCGGCATCCGTCACCTGGTGCGACGTCGCGGCGTAGGCGGTCTGGGCGCCGGGCTGCGGCGCGGCCGGCGGCGTGAGGCCGGGACGCTGCTCTTGGAACGCCGGGTTGTTGAATGCGAAGTTGCCGGAGGCCATGGTCTCTTTCCACTCCCTAGGGGTGCACCGGACGGGTGCACAGTGAGGTGCTGTGACACCAGGCTATCGGACGGGTGTCGCGCGGCGTCAGGGCCCGGCTGTGTCGCTGCTGTGAAGGCGCTCGGAGAGGTCATAGCCGCTCTCGTTAGCCTGGGAGGCATGCCTGCCGTCCGGCCCCTGATCATCGGTCATCGTGGCGCCCCGGGGTATCGGCCCGAGCACACCCGTTCGTCGTACGCGCTCGCCCTCGCGCTGGGCGTGGACGCGGTCGAGCCGGATGTCGTCGTCACCGCCGACGGGGTGCTGGTCGTGCGTCACGAGAACGAGATCGGCGGGACGACCGACGTCGCCGAGCACCCCGAGTTCGCCGCGCGGCGCACCACGAAGACCATCGACGGGGTGGAGCACACGGGGTGGTTCACGGAGGACTTCACGTGGGACGAGCTGGCGACGCTGCGCTGCCGCGAGCGGCTGCCCCAGCTGCGCCCGTCCAGTGCCGCGTTCGACGGGGCGGAGCCGCCGCTGCGCCTCCGCGACGTGTTGGACCTCGTGCGGACGGCGTCCCGTGACCAGGGGCGAGAGATCGGCGTCGTGCTGGAGATCAAGCACGCGACGTACTTCGCCGGCCTCGGCGTCGACCTCGACGCCCTCGTCGCCGCGGAGCTCCGGCGTGCGGGGTGGGCCGACGGCGAACTGCCGCTGTACCTCGAGTCCTTCGAGCAGGACGTGCTGATGCGGCTGCGCGCCCGCGGCATCCGGGGCACGTACGTGTACCTGCTCGAGGCGAGCGGCACCGCCTACGACCTCCTCTCCGCCGCCGGGAGCACGCCACCGACCTACCGCGAGCAGGCGACGCCGGCGGGTCTGGACCGCCTCGCCGGCGAGGTCGACGCGATCAGCGTCGACAAACGCATGATCCTCGCCCCCGATCGGCTGGGCCGTGCCACGGGTCCGGCCCGCGTCGTCGCCGACGCGCACGAGCGCGGGCTCCGGGTGTTCACGTGGACCTGCCGTCCCGAGAACGCCTTCCTCCTGGCGGCGTACCGGCGGGGCCGGTCGAAGGCCGCGTTCGGCGACTACGCGGGGGAGTGGGGGGTGATCGCGGATGCCGGGGTGGACGGCGTCTTCGTGGATCACGCCGACCTCGGGGTCGCGTTCTTCCGCTGACGCAGCGGCCGGCGGCGCGGCGGTGTCCTTCCACAGCGACCGCATAGGGTGAGGGCATGAGCCCTTCCGGCATCGTCGTCACCGGGGTGCGCCGCTCGTTCGGCGCCGTCCACGCGGTGCGCGACGTCTCCTTCGACGCCCGCGCCGGCGCCGTGACGGGTCTCGTGGGCCCCAACGGCTCCGGCAAGACCACCCTGATGCTGATGCTGGCGTCGCTGCTGGCGCCGGATGCCGGCACCATCCGCATCGGCGGGATCGACCCGGTCGCCGACCCGGCGTCGGCCCGCGCGGTGCTCGGGTGGATGCCGGACGCGCTCGGCGCCTGGCCGTCGCTGACGGCCCGGGAGACGCTGACGATGACCGCGCGCCTGTACGGCATCGAACCCGACCCGGCGCGCGAGGGTGCCGCCCGCCTGCTCGCCGAGGTGGGGCTGTCCGCGCTCGCCGACGCCCCCGCACGGGTGCTGTCGCGGGGCCAGAAGCAGCGGCTGGGGCTCGCGCGGGCGCTCGTGCACGACCCGCGGGTGCTGCTCCTGGACGAGCCGGCGTCGGGTCTGGACCCACAGGCGCGTATCGATCTGCGCGTGCTGCTGCGCCGGCTCGCGGCCGACGGGCGCACCATCCTCCTCTCCAGCCACATCCTCTCGGAGCTGGAGGAGGTGGTCGACGACGCCGTGTTCCTCGTCGAGGGATCCACGGTCGCCGGCGACCGCGTCGCCGCGGCGGCGACGCGTCAGCGCTCCTGGCGCATCCGGCTGGCCGACCGCGACGCGACGGCAGCGGTGCTCCCGGTGGCGCAGACCCTGGGACTCGACGCCGCGCTCGTGCCGATCGACCGCCGCGACCTCCTCGTCGCGTTCGCGAGCGACGCGGACGCGGCATCCGCCCTCGCCGCCCTCGTCGGAGCGGGCCTGCCGGTGGCGGAGTTCGCCGCCGCGACGGGGATGCTGGAACACACCTTCCTCGACCTCGAAGGAGACCGCTCATGAGCGCCGCGCGGCTGTGGACGATCGCCCGTCTCGAGCTGCTGCAACGCGTGCGCACCGTCTCGTGGTACGTGCTGCTCGGAGTCTTCGCCCTCGTCCTCATCGGTGTGACCGCCCTCGCGTTCCTCGCCTACGGCGGGTGGGGTCAGAGCGGGCCGGGGGTCTTCTCCGTCGTCGTCTACGTCACCCTGCTGCTCGTGCTCCTCGTCTCGCCCACCCTCAGCGGCAACAGCATCAACGGCGACCGGGATGCCGCGACCCTCGCGCCCGTGCAGGTCACGCTGGTGACGGCCGGCGAGATCCTGCTCGGCAAGTTCCTCGCGGGGTGGATCACGGGGCTCGCGTTCGCCGCGGTCGCAGCGCCGTTCCTCGTGATCTCGACGTTCGCGGGCGGGGTGAACGCACTGACGGTCGTCGTGTCGCTCGCCGTGCTCGTCCTGGAGACCGGCGTGATCGCCGCGATCGGCGTCGCGCTGTCGGGCGTGCTGGCCCGTCCGCTGTTCTCCGTGGCGACGACCTATCTCGTCGTCGCCGCGCTCGCCGTGGGCACACCGCTCGGGTTCGGGCTCATCGGCTCCGCCGTCGCCAGCGAGGGCACCTCGCTGACGCGGTCGTACGAGATCGGGCCCGACGGCCTGCCCCTGTGCCGCGACGGCGGCGACGACTGCGGGAACGATCCGGGTCGGATCGTGTGCGGCGAGTGGACGACCAGCACCTACCGGGTACCGCGCTTCGACTACGTCTGGTGGATGCTGTCGGCCAACCCCTTCGTCATCCTCGGCGATGCGACGCCGACGACCTACAACGAGTACGGGTACCCGGACGACCTGTTCGGCTCGCTCAAGCTCTCCGTCCGCTCGGCTCAGGTGCCGCCGTCCCTCGAGCAGCGGTGGGACGACTGCGACCCCCGCATGTACGTCGACGACGGCGACCGGCGCTCGCCCCAGCAGGTCATCGACGGCACGGTGCCGAGCTGGTTCGTCGGACTGGCGGTGCAGATCGCGCTCGCCGCGCTGCTGCTGTGGTGGGCCTGGGCCCGCACGCGCACCCCCGCGCGGAAGCTGCCTCCGGGCACGCGCATCGCCTGACGGCGGCGGCAGTGCCAATGGATGAGGATCCTCTCATCCTCCTTTCGCCGTATGCAGGGGGTGCATAGCCTCCATACAGCCGCGTCACACCCCGATGTGGCACCTCCCCCTGCACGAAAGGCGGTCCCCCTTTGCGACGACGCATTCTGGCTGCAGCCGGCGCGCTAGCGCTGCTCCTGCCCTCCGCAGCCGCGTACGCGGCCACTCCCGACGGCAGCGATCCCTCGTCACGGTTCCTGCCCGCGGCATCCGCCGGGAAGGTCTCGACTTCGTTCACGTCGGCCGCGATCGGGGCCGACGGCCTCGTGACGGTGGTCGTGGAGATGACCGGCGACCCCGTGGCGGTCGTCGAAGCCGAGCAGGGCCGGGAGCTGAGCGACGGTGAGCGCGGCGACGTCAAGAGCCGGCTCAAGGATGCCCAGGAGCCCGTCAGTGCGGCGATCGAGGACAAGGGCGGGTCGGTCCAGGCCGAGATGCAGTCGGCGTACAACGGCCTGCAGGCGAAGGTGCCCGCGGCCGAGCTCGACGCCATCGCGTCGATGCCGAACGTCGTCGCCGTGCACCCGGTGCGCACCTACTCGGTCGACAACGCGGTGTCGGTGCCGTTCCTCGGCGTCCCGCAGGTGTGGGAGAGCACGGGCTACACGGGCCAGAACGTCAAGGTCGCCATCATCGACACGGGCATCGACTACACGCACGCCACCTTCGGCGGGCCCGGCACCGTCGAGGCGTTCCAGGCGGCCGCCGCGACGTCGGCGCAGCCGGCCGACCCCGCGCTCTACGGCCCCGACGCGCCGCGCGTCAAGGGCGGCATCGACCTCGTCGGCGACGACTACAACGCCGACCCGACCAGCGCGTCGTACCAGCCCGTGCCGCACCCCGACGACAACCCGCTCGACTGCAACGGCCACGGCTCGCACGTCGCCGGCACCACGGGCGGCTCCGGCGTCCTCGCCGACGGCACGACCTATCCGGGCCCCTACGACACGACGACCCCGTCGAACACCTTCCGCGTCGGCCCCGGCGTCGCGCCGCAGGTCGACCTCTACGCGGTGCGCGTCTTCGGCTGCGAGGGATCGACCGACGTCGTCGTGCCCGCCCTGGACTGGGCGGTCGACAACGGCATGGACGTCGTGAACATGTCGCTCGGCTCGTCCTTCGGCCGGGGCGACGACCCCGACGCCGTCGCCGCGGCCAACGCGGTGGGCGCCGGTGTGGTCGTCGTGGCCTCGTCCGGCAACGCCGGACACAACCCCTACCTCACCGGCTCTCCCGGCACGGGCGACGGCGTCATCTCGGTGTCCGCCGTGGACAGCGCCGAGGGCTTCCCGGGCGCGACGGTCACGGTCGACGGCGCCCCCGTCGAGGCGATCAACGCCAACGGGGCCTCGCTGGACGGCCTCGGCGACCTCTCGGTCGTGCGTCTGACGGGCGACAACGTGCTGGGCTGCTCCGCGGCCGCCTTCACGGCCGCCGGCATCGTGCCGGGCGGCAAGCAGCTCGCGGTCGTCGACCGCGGCTCCTGCGCCCGCGTCGCGAAGGCGATCTACGGCCAGCAGGCCGGTGCCGCGGCCGTCGTCATGGTCAACACGACCGACGATCTGCCGCCGTACGAAGGTGCCGTCACCGCGAACCCCGACACCGGCGAGGCGTTCGATCTGACGATCCCGTTCCTCGGCGTGCGGTCCTCGAACGGCCCGGTCTTCGTCTCCGGCGCCACGGCGAGCCTCGTGGCCACCCAGATCGCGAACCCCGGCTTCCGCGGCTACGCGTCGTTCAGCTCGTCCGGTCCGCGGTCCGGAGACAGCGCCATCAGCCCCGACGTCGCCGCCCCCGGTGTGTCGATCTCGTCGGCCGCGGTCGGCTCGGGCAACGGCGCCGCCATCCTGTCGGGCACCTCGATGGCCGCCCCGCACGTGGCCGGCGTCGCCGCGCTCTCGGCCGAGGCGCACCCGTCCTGGACGGCTCCGCAGATCGCGGCATCCGTCGTGTCGACTGCAGACCCCGACAAGGTCGCCGGCCAGAGCCTGACTCTCGGCGGCGTGGGCCTGGTCGACGCGGCGCAGGCGGTCGCCACCACGGTGACCGCGACGGGAGACGCCTTCCGCACGGAGAGCGGCTGGGCCCGCGAGTCGGCGCTGAGCTTCGGCTTCCAGGAGTCGCCGCTCGGCTTCGGCGGGGTCAAGACGGTCACCGTGCGCAACGACGGCCCGACCGCCGTACGCTACGACGTCTCGACGGCGCCCTCGGCGCAGTCGAAGAAGGCGCGGATCATCCTCTCGAACCGGTCGATCACGGTGCCGGCGGGGGGAACGGCGAAGCTGCTGCTCATCGTCGCCGCGGCCGCGAAGGACGTGCCGAGCTCTGTGGGGGCGTCCGATCAGTTCGCGTTCTCGGAGATCTCCGGCGACATCGTGCTGAGCGCGGCCGACTCGACTCTGCGCGTTCCGTATCTGCTCGTCCCCCGTGCGGACAGCACGGTGAAGGCGACCGCGAACGGTCCGTGGTTCGGGGGCAAGCAGAAGGTCGCCGACGGCACCAAGAAGCTGACGCTGCGCAACCTCGCCGGGGCTCTTCCGGCCGGTGCCGACGTCTACACCTGGGGGCTGTCGGACCCGAAGGATGCCGCGGCGTCGCTGCCCGACACGGGGTATGACATCCGTGCCGTCGGTGTGCAGTCGTTCGCCGAGGGAGACGATCACCTGATGGTCTTCGCGATGAACATGCATCACCGGTGGTCCAACGCCGCCGCCAACGAGTACGACATCGTGATCGACACCGATCGCGACGGCCAGGCCGACTGGATCGTCCTGTCGGCGGACTCGGGCGCCGTGCGCAACGGAGACACGAACGGTCTCTCGGAGGTGTTCATCGTCAACGCGAAGACGAAGGAGCTGGCGGCGGCCGGGTTCCTCACGCAGGCGCCCACCGACAGCAGCACGCTGCTGCTGCCGGTCCGCGCCAGCGACCTCGGCATCACCGGTGCCTTCTCGTACACGGCCGAGACCTTCGCGTCCAACAACGCGTCGGATGCCGTGGACGGGTGGGCGACCTACGACCCGACCGCTCCGGCGATCAGCAACGGGCAGTACGTCACCGTCCCGCAGCGCGGCTCGGCGAGCGTCGACGTGAGCTTCAACGCGAAGCAGATCGAGGCGCAGAAGCCGCTCGGCTCGATGGTGGTCGTGATGGACAACCAGTCCGGCGCCGATGAGGCGCTGCTGCTGCCGCTCAAGAAGTAGGCCCGCCACGACGGAGGGGACGGATGCCGCGGCATCCGTCCCCTCCGTCGTGCGCCCGGTCAGGGATCAGGCCGTGCAGAGCTTCGGCTCGGCGCCCTGGCCGAACCGGTAGTCGTAGGTCGTGCCGTCGACGCTCACGATGATGCGCAGGCCGTCGATCTGCGCCTGCGTGTAGCTCTGGCCGGGCGTCGCACACCCGAGAGAGCCGTCGTTGAACGTCACGGCCTGGGAGGACACGAGCTGCGGGGTGCCTTTCACCCCGCGTGCGGTCAGATCGGCGACGATCGCATCCCAGCGGCTCTGCGGCACCTCCACGGCAGCGCCCGTCGGGCCGACGGGTCCCGGCGTGGCCGTCTGCAGGGGAGGTCGGCTCGACGCCGACGCGGCGGGCGACTCCGAGGCCGGGTCGGTGGCCCCCGACCCACACGACGTGAGGGCGAGCGCCGCCAGGGCGATCACGGCCAGGATCGGTGTTCTGCGCATGAGAGCCTCCTCGGGCCGGCGATGCGGATGCCGGATGAAGCGAGGGTAGGCCCTGCGCCTGCGAATGCGCGGGGAGGACGGGTTCGCCTGAGGCGAAGCCGTGCGCGATCCGCGGTTCGAGGATCGGGGGAGTTGGACGCGACGGCGGGAGTCGAACCCGCAACGCGACCGGGTATGAACCGGTGCCCGGGTCCGCCCGGATCGCCGCGATGCCCCGAGGTGGGGACGCCATCACGCTAACCCGCCACGCCCGTCGTGCCTAGATGTGTGACCTGTGTTTGCGTTATGTGTCCGCGCGTGACGGGCTTCCGGCCGCCGCATCACAGCGTGCGGTCGAACGCGCCCTGGCGGGTCGACACGATGTCCTTGCCGAGCGGCATGAGCGAGATCGGGATCATCTTGAAGTCGGCGATCGCCATCGGGATGCCGATGATGGTGATGCAGAGCGCGATGCCGCTGACGAGGTGCCCGATCGCAAGCCACCAGCCGGCGAGGATCACCCAGACGACGTTGCCGAGGAAGGATCCCACGCCCGCGGTGGGCTTCGGCACGATCGTGCGTCCGAATGGCCAGATGACGTAGCCGGCGGTGCGGAACGAGGCGATCGCCCACGGGATCGTGATGATCGGGATGCACAGCACCACCCCGGCGATCACGTAGCCGACGAACAGCCAGAAGCCGGCGAAGATGATCCAGACGATGTTGAGGATCGTGCGCATGGGTCCATTGTCGCCGCAACGGGTGCCGCTCGCCGTGTCACCGTGTCCCCGCGTCCGTGCGGCGCCTGCGGTGTCGGAGCCGCGACCTAGACTTGTCGGGATATGAGCGACCCGATCAAGCCCGTCATCGTCGGCATGCCCACGGATGCCGCGCGCGGCACGGGGGCGCGCGTCGACGACGACCTCCTGGCCGGGCTCAACCCCCCGCAGCGCGAAGCGGTCACCTATCGCGGACAGGCGCTCCTCATCGTCGCCGGCGCCGGATCGGGCAAGACCAGCGTGCTCACGCGCCGCATCGCCTCGCTGCTGCGCGGCCGCGAGGCGTGGCCGAGTCAGATCCTCGCGATCACCTTCACCAACAAGGCCGCCGGCGAGATGCGCGAGCGCGTCCGGCAGCTCATCGGCGACACCGCGCAGGGGATGTGGATCTCGACGTTCCACTCCGCGTGCGTGCGCATCCTCCGCCGCGAGGCCGACCAGTTCGGCTTCACCAAGAGCTTCACCATCTACGACTCGGGCGACTCTCGGGCGCTCGTCAAACGTCTCGTCAAGCAGTACGAGGCCGACGCGTTCGGCCTGACCCCGGCATCCGTGCAGAGCCGCATCTCGAAGCTCAAGAACGAGCTCGCGGATGCCGAGTCCTTCGCCCGCACGGCCAACATGAGCGACCCCGCCGAGCGTCTGTTCGCGGAGATCTTCGCCGACTATCAGCGCTCGCTGCAGCGCGCCAACGCCTTCGACTTCGACGACCTCATCGCGCAGACGGTGTATCTGTTCCGCGCCTTCCCGCACGTCGCCGACACCTACCGGCGCCGGTTCCGGCACATCCTGGTCGACGAGTACCAGGACACGAACCACGCGCAGTACGCGCTCATCCACGAGCTCACCCGGCCCATCGAAGACGTCGGGGCGCTGCTCGACGAGACCGACGGCGCCTCGCTGACCGTGGTCGGCGACTCCGACCAGTCGATCTACGCCTTCCGCGGCGCTGACATCCGCAACATCACCGAGTTCGAACGCGACTATCCGGGTGCGAAGGTCGTGCTCCTCGAGCAGAACTACCGGTCGACCCAGAACATCCTCACCGCCGCCAACGCCGTCATCAGCAACAACTTCGACCGCAAAGACAAGAAGCTGTGGACCGACGTCGGCGCGGGGGAGAAGATCGTCGGCTTCACCGGCTACTCCCAGCACGACGAGGCGCAGTTCGTCGCTGACGAGGTCGAGGCCCTGCATCGCGCGGGACTCGCGTACGGCGAGATGGCCGTCTTCTACCGCACCAACTCGCAGTCCCGTGCGCTGGAGGAGATCTTCATCCGCGCGGCGGTGCCGTACAAGATCATGGGCGGCACGAAGTTCTACGAGCGTGCCGAGATCAAGGACGCGCTCGCGTATCTGATCGCGGTCGCCAACCCGGCCGACGAGCTGAGCGTCCGCCGCATCCTCAACAAGCCCCGCCGCGGCATCGGCGACGTCACCGAGACGGCCATCGCCCGCTACGCCGCGGACGAGGGCATCACCTTCCGCGATGCGCTGGCCAATGCGTCCGCCCTCGGCGTCGGGCCGAAGATCCAGGCCGCCATCGCCCAGCTCGACGCCGTGCTCGCCGAGGCGACCGCCATCCTCTTGCCCGCCTCGGGCGAGGCGCCGCCCCCCACCTCCGTCACCGACGGGCTGAACCTTCTGCTCGGCAAGAGCGGCTACCTCGACGCCCTGCGGATGTCGAAGGATCCGCAGGACGAGGCGCGCGTCGAGAACCTCGACGAGCTCGTCGCGGTGACGCGCGAGTTCGCCCGCAACAATCCCGACGGGACGATCCTCGACTTCCTCACGGAGGTCGCGCTCGTCTCGGATGCCGACGACCTCGCCGACGCGTCGGGCTCGGTGTCGCTCATGACGATGCACACGGCGAAGGGGCTGGAGTACGACGCCGTGTTCGTCACGGGCGTCGAGGAGGATCTGATCCCGCACCGGATCTCGGCCGGCGAGCCGGGCGGCCCGCAGGAGGAGCGGCGCCTGTTCTACGTCGCCCTGACCCGCGCCCGCAAGCGGCTGCACCTGTCGCTCGCGATGACGCGCGCCCAGTTCGGCGAGGTCTCGGTCGCGATGCCCAGCCGGTTCCTGCAGGAGATCCCGCACGAGCTCATCGACTGGCGGCAGTCGCCCGGAGACATCAACTCCCGCGGCGGCGGCCCCTCGCGCGCGCTCAACGCGCGGCGTCCGGGCGGCGGTTTCGGCGGATCGGGCGGATCGCGCTACGGCGACGATCTCGTCCCCCTGCCGCGACGCGAGAAGCCGGCGGGCGACCTGACCAAGTTCACGAACCGCATTCCGGCGAAGGTGCGCGACAACGGCGACATGGAGCTCGCTCCCGGCGACCGCATCCGCCACGAGGACTTCGGCGAGGGTCGCGTCGACCAGATCACGGGCGAGGGCGCGAAGCGCGTCGCGCACGTGCGGTTCGATCGGGCCGGCCAGAAGAAGCTGCTGATCAAGATCGCGCCGATCGAGAAGCTGTAGCGCAGCGCTCTGCGCCGGCGGCGGCAGCGTCGGGGCGCCGCGGCTAGGCTCGGACGCATGGCACTGTTCTCGCGTCGCGGCCGATCCGACACCACCGAGGATGCGGCGACGCCCGCGGTCGATCCGGCCGAGTCCGCCGCCGACGCGTCCGCGCCGACCGAGGCCGCGGCCGAAGCGGTGCCCGAGGTGCGCATCTCCGTCTCGACGTTCGGCACCGACCCCGCGGTCGCCTCCGCCCCGCCCGCGGCGGCGACCCGGCCCGCCGCGACCGCGCCCGAGGCTCAAGAGATCGTTCCGGGCCTGATCGACAACGGGCTGCTGCAGGCGGCTCTCGCGGCGCTGTCGGACGAACCGCAGAACACCGAGATCATGAACGTCATGCGCCAGGCGCTGCAGGGGCAGCTGTTCCTCCGCGCGCAGGGCGACGTGCAGGCGCTGCTCGCCGCGGGAGAACAGATCAACCTCGCGATCGCATCGCTCGAGGGCAAGCGCTTCCTCCTCGCCTTCAGCGGCGGTGCCGCGCTGCAGGCCAGCGTCGAGTCCGAGGGGGGTGCGTCGACCTCGGTCATCGGCCAGCCCGCGCTCGAGGTGCTGCGCAACGCCGTTGCCGGCGGGTACGACGGCATCTACCTCGACCACGCCACGCCGGGTGCCCGGGTGATCCTTCCCGCGCCGCTGCTCAGCCGCGCCATCGAGGAGAGCGAGCCCACCTTCGAGATCAAGGCGCTCCTGTCCGGACCGCGCGATGAGAGCACGCCCGCCCGCGTCGCCGACGCCCTGTCGCGCCTTCCCGTCTGGGTCGCCGGCGGCACGGACGCCGAGGGGCGGATGGGGCTCGCCGAGGCGCGGACCCCCGAGGGACTGCGACGCATCGAGGTGTTCTCGCATCCGCTGGAGGTCGTCGCCCTCGGTCGCGGCGATCGGCCCCTTCCCGTGCAGCCCGTGCAGCTCGGGCGGGCGCTGGCATCCGAGCCGGGTCTGACCGGCGTCGTCGTCGACCCCGGCGGTCCCTGGATCGAGCTGGACCGCGCCGCCCTCGCCGGCGTGATCGCCCTCGCCGACGACTGACACCCCGGGCGCTCGCGGAATCGGGGGCGCGACACAGATGCGGATGCCGCGCGCCGCGCCGTCCGCATCCGGTTGAGTGATCCGAATCCGCTGCCGTCGCTGAGACCCCTGTCGCCGCCGCCGGGCGCCCCCTAGGGTCGAGGCATGGCATCGGAGCGCATCACGATCGAGGTCGGCGACCGAGAGGTGTCGCTGTCGAGCCCGAACCGCGTGATCTGGCCGGAGTCGGGCATCACCAAGCGCGAGCTCGCCGAGTATTTCCTCGCCGTCGCGGAGCCGTTCCTGCGCGCCAACGGCCACCGGCCGGTCTCGCTCGAGCGGTTTCCCGACACGGTCGACGGTGAGCGCTTCTTCTCGAAGAACCCGCCGCGCGGCGCGCCCGACTACGTGCACGAGGTCATGTGCACGTACAACAGCGGTCGCCGCCACCCGCAGGTCGTGCTCGACGAGGCGGCGGCGATCGTGTGGGCCGTGCAGATGAACACGGTCGTCTTCCATCCGTGGGCCTCGCTCGCGAACGACACCGACAACCCCGTCGAGCTGCGGATCGACCTCGACCCCCAGCCGGGCACCGACTTCGCGGATGCCGCGGCGGTCGCGCCCGCGCTGCGCGAGGTGCTGCGCGAGGCCGGGCTCGAGCCGTGGCTGAAGACGAGCGGCAATCGCGGCATCCACGTGTTCTGCCCGATCGAGCCGACCCATGAGTTCCTGGACGTGCGGCACGCCGTCATCGCCGCCGGGCGCGAGCTCGCCCGACGGCTGCCGGATGCCGTCACGATGGACTGGTGGAAGGAGGAGCGCGGCGCGCGCATCTTCGTCGACTTCAACCAGGCCAACCGCGATCGCACGATGGCCGGCGCCTACAGTCCGCGCGCTCTCCCGTCCGCGACGGTCGCGACGCCGATCACGTGGGACGAGCTGGCGGACGGCGTCGATCCCACGGCGTTCACGGTGCGCACCGTCCCGGAGCGTCTCGCCGCGATCGGCGACCCCTGGGAGGGGCTGCAGCGCTCCCCGGGCCGCATCGACACGCTGCTCCAGTGGTGGCAGCGCGACCTCGAGGCGGGGCTCGGCGAGCTGCCGTTCCCGCCGGAGTTCCCCAAGATGCCCGGCGAGCCCCCGCGGGTGCAGCCGAGTCGGGCGAAGAAGGACTGAGCGGGTTCACCGCCGCGTCGCCCACCGGCATCCGCGGCGACACCCGCGCCGCTTATCGTGGCGCGCGAGCGCTGCGGCGCGGAAGGGGGCGGGAATGGGTGCGAGGGATGCCGCGACGCGCTGTCTCGCCGCACTAGCTGCCACGATCGCCCTGCTCGCCGGGCCGACCTCTCTCGCATACGCGGCCGACGACGGCGCGAGCGCGGACGGGGGCGGCTCGACCATGGTCATCGCGGTCGTCGTTCCTCCCCACGATCGCCGCGCGCCGCCCGTGACCCCGCCCGCGGACGCATCGGGCGGCTCCGACGCCGGGGGCCTCGCGTCGACCGGCGACCAGGTGGCCGGCGCGCTCGCGTTCGCCGCGGTGGGGGCGGCGCTGCTCGCCGCCGGGGCAGCGCTGCGTGCCCGCGCCGCGCGTCGATCCTGACGATCGCCGGGTCGTCAGTCCGCGCCGGACGCGCGGGTGCCGGCCGCGCTCGGCCCGTGCGCGACGGTGTCCGCGGCATCCTCCGCGCCGACCGTGCCCTGGGCCTCCGCGAGGGCGTCGGCGACGGCGCGGGCGACGCGCTCGTCCTCGCGCCGTCGCCGCGTCGCGGCGGCGCGGCGGCGCAACCAGACGGCGCCGAGCGCGATCGCGGCGGCGAGCAGCACGAGGATCAGCAGCAGCCACGGGACGGCGAGACCCATCGTCTGGGTCGCGACGGGCTCCAGCGCGCTCGTCGAACCGGACGCGTCCACGACGATCGGTGTGACCGTCGCGGAGGCCACGAGGGCGAGCATGCCGGCGATGCCCGGCACGGTGATCTGCACGTCGCGGGTCTCGCCGGGGAGGATCTGGACCTCGGGCGCGACGTCGCCGGCATCCGTCGGGAACCAGCCGAAGGGGCCCGCGATCGAGGCCGCCTGCTGGGCCCCCATCGTCGTGTTGCCGGTGTTGTGGAGCGTGTAGGTGAGGGTGGCCGCGCCGCGGCCGAGTCCCCACGTGCCTCCCCAGCTCACCTGCGGGTTCTCGATCGTCAGCGCGGGGGCGAGCGCCCCCGAGACGCGCAGCCCGATGCGGACGCCGAGGCGGCGGTCGACGGAGATGCCCTGATCGGCCGACGACGCGAGCGAGGTGACGATGCCGCCGACGTAGTCGCCGGGGGTCGCGGTCGCGGGCACCGACACCTCGAACGGCACGGTCGCCGACTCGTCCGGCGCCACCGTGACGGTGGTCGCGGCGGCACGTGTCCAGGCGCCGATGCCGACGGAGGTCTCCGCGGGCGTCAGCAGGTCGAGCTGCCCGCCCGCGCCCGTGTAGCCGTCGGCGGCGTACACCGCCAGCTGCAGCGGCGCGCTGCCGTGGTTGCTCACGACGAGGGCGTCGCTGACGCTCTGGCCCGGATCGACCGCGTACGTGTACGAGGTGCGCTCGGCGCCGAAGCCGTTCGAGGCGGTGCGCACCGTCCAGGTGACGTCGTCCGCGGAGTCGGCGGCGGCGGCATCCGTGACCGCGTGAGCGGAGGCGGCGGGCAGCGCGACGCCCCCGAGGAGGACGGCCGCGGCCAGCAGGGGAGCGGCCAGCGCCGTGGGGAGAGAGCGGCGGGAGCGGCGGGAGCGGAACATGGGGTCCTCCGGCGTGGGGTGGGAACGGGTGCGTCCCGAGGCGGATCGGCGGCGATGTGCGCCGATCCGCCCCGGGGCGCGGGGTGGGGTGGAGATCAGTTGCTGATCGCCGTGAGGGTGAGCGTGCCGCGGTAGCTGCCCTTGTCGACGTCGACCGGGATCTTCAGATCCAGGTCGGAGCCGAGGGTGGCGGTGCCGCGCTCGTGGCCCTGCGCGGCCGAGCCGAGCACACGCGAGTCGGACAGACCCGTGCCGCCGTCGTAGCCGGAGCCGACGGTCGCGCCCGCGACGGCGCCGCCGCCGGCGGTCACCAGCTTCGGGGTCCAGCCGAGGTACGAGCCCGAGAACGACTTGTCACCGTCGGTGAAGTCGCCGACCTTCGCCGCGATCGACCAGGGGGCGACGGCGCGGCGGGTGTCGGTGACGGTGATCGGGTTGATCTGACCGGTGGCCTCGAAGTAGCTGTTGCTCTTCTCCGTGGCGGTGCCGAGGTCGACGAGACCGTTGTGTCCGTCAATGGTCCAGCCGAACTCGCCGGGGGCGGCGTCGGGCACGTCGACCTGGATGTCCTGACCGTCGCCGTGGTTGGGGTGGATGGTCACCTCGTCCTGCACCGAGCCGACGGGCTGCGCCGCCTGCGTGCCGTTCGCGGGGCCGCACCACAGCACCTTGCGCAGCTCGACGGCCGCGTTCGGCGCGTCGCACGTGCCGGAGCGCACGTTCTGCACGACGAGGGCGTCCTTCTGCACCTGCACCTTGACGAAGGTGCGCACGTGCTCCTGGTTCTCGACCGAGTTGTACCAGTAGTTCGACGGGTTCTGCGGGTCGGCGCCGTTGCCCGCGCCGGAGGTGGCGTCACCGGCGACGGGCGCGGTGAGGTCGTAGTACTTCGAGCCGGAGGCCGAGTTCGCCGTCACGTAGACGACGCCCCCGGGGCCCTCGAAGACCTCGTTCTGACCGGGCTTCTCGTCGGCGTTCGCCTTCTGGCCGTTCTTGATCTCGTACGAGCGCGAGTAGCTGTGGTCGTGGCCCTGGAGCACCAGGTCGACCCCGAGCTGGGAGAACGTGGTCGGGAAGTCGACGCGGCGCACCTTGTTGTCGGCATCCTGCGCGTGGTCGGCGGGGGAGTAGATCGCGTGGTGGTAGACGAGCACGGTGTACTTCGCCTGTGCGCCGTGAGCGTTGATGACGTCGGTGACGTACTGGATGTGAGCCGCGTCGCCGCCGCCGCCCGACGAGGAGGTGTAGCTGTTCGAGTTCAGGTCGATGAACAGCACGTCCTTGTGGATGAACCAGTAGTCGCCGCCCGACGTGTTGGAGGTCGGGTCGCCGTTGACGTAGTACTGGCTCGATCGGTCGGTGTTGGGGGTGTAGAAGTGCTGCTCGTACGCCTTGCCGCCGACGTCGTGGTTGCCGATCGTGGCGACCCACGGGTAGCTGCGAAGCTGCGCGGGGGCGAGGAAGCCGTCCCACTGCGCCTCCGTGTTGGCCTTGTCGACCTGGTCGCCGCCCGAGACGAGCAGCTCCGCGTTCGGGTTCGACTGCAGCGAGACGTTGACCGTGTCGACCCACCCGGCGGTGTCCTTCGCGACATCGCCCGACGAGCCGATCTGCGGGTCGCCGTAGAAGAGGAAGTCGAAGTCGCCCTCGAAGGAGTGCGTCTGGAAGGTCGTGGTCGTCGACCACGCGCCCTCGGCACCGACGCGGTAGGAGTACTGCGTGTTCTCCTGCAGGCCGGTGATGGTCGCGTGGCGGTTGTAGCCGCCGCTGGTCGCGATGTTGGCGCCGCCGGTCGCGGCGAACGTCACGGCGGATGCCGGGAAGGCGCCGCCCACGAGCGCGGCCGTGGGCGCGACCTGCACGACCTGGGCCGTGTCGGCGGAGGTGTACCAGCTCACGATGCGCTGGGTCTCGTCGGCGCCGACGCCGAGGATGACGCCGGTCTGCGTCGTCGGGGTGTCGGCGAGGGCGGGAGTCGCGACGACTCCCGCGAAGGCCGTCGCGCACAGCGTGGCGGCGGTGATCCAGGCGATCGACCGGCGCGGGAGGCGCGGCGCTCGCAGTTCGGCGGAGTGCGGCATGGTCTGTCCGTTCATGGGTGAGGGATGCGTGGCGAAGGCCCGACGCAGGCGCCGCGAGGGGCGTCATCTGGACGATCCGCCTCGGGGATGACACCGCGGTGAACATCTCGCCCCGGAGCGGTGACGTCGCGGCGAAACTCTGAGGGTTCGCCCAGAGCGGGCTCAGTCCCAGCCGAAGACGCGCTGCACGAACCAGATGAGGCCCGCGAGGGTGACGGCCACCGCGAGGGCGCCGGTGGCCCACATCGCGAGACGGGGAGTGCGTCGCCGCAGCAGCACGAGCACCGGGAACACGAGCGCGATGAGGCCGATCTGCACGGCTTCGATGCCGAGGTTGAACACGAGCAGCGACCACAGCAGCGTCCACGACCACGGCTCGTCGATGCCGAGGGCGGAGGCGAAGCCGAGGCCGTGGATCAGGCCGAAGCAGAAGACCACGAGGAGCCGCAGCCAGCCGGCGCGGTCGAGCCCGAGTGGACCCGAGTCACGGGTCAGCTCGGTGGCGGCCTCACCCTCGCGCCACAGGCGGAACAGATACCAGGCGGCCACGATCGCGATGGACAGGGCGATGGTGGGCTCGATGATGATGCTCGGCAGGCTCACCACCTTGGTCGCGGCGAGGATGAAGGTCACCGAGTGGGCGATCGTGAACACCGTCGCGGCCAGGACGATCTCCCGGAGCTTTCGCGAGCCGGCGATGAGCGCGAGCAGGAAGAGGATGTGGTCGATGCCGGTCAGCAGGTGCTCGGCGCCCAGGCGGAAGAACTCCCAGAAGCGTTCCCACGTGCTCTGCGCGGTCGAGAACTCCGGTGTCGAGGCGTCCAGGGCGGCCGACCCGGCGTGCAGGTCGATGTCGTAGGTCAGGATCGTCTTCGTGCCCGTGACGTAGCCCTCCTCGTCGGGGAACAGGGTGCTGCGCACGACGTGCGCCTCTCCCGGAGGGCAGTCCACCGCGAGCGGGAGGACCACGTAGGGCACCCCTTCCTGCACGGTCATCGTCACGGTATCGAGTGCGCCGAGCGTGCACGTGCCCGCGTCGCCGCCGGTCGTGCGGACCGTGAAGCGCTCGTCGAGGTAGCGCGAGACGGTGTCGCGATGATCCCTGACCGCCGCGGCCATCGCCGCGTCGTCGCGTGCATCGAAAGCGGCCGTGCCCGCCCGGAAGAAGTCGTCGTCCTGCTGGGTGTCGGCCGCCGAGACCACCAGCAGGTCGTACTCGAGCTGCAGCGTCGCGACCGTTCGTCCGTCCTCGTCGTGCGACAGGTCGGCGAAGACGACCGAGCTGAAGCCGTGCGCCAGGGCGGCGGATGCCGACACGAGTGCGGGGGCCACCGCCAGCACGGCAGTGAACGCGACGAGGAGGGCGGTGGGGAGGCGGCGAACGGTCACGGCGTGAGCGTGCGCGTGCTCGGTGAACGGAGGTTGACCCGTGTGACAACCTTGGACGAACGACGTGCCGCCGGTAGCGGTGCCCGCCGCATCGACGGCGATGCTGGAGGGGTGCGACCCGCTCGGCTCCGTCCCCTGCCCGCGCGTCCGCGCTCCGTGGCCGCGGGACTGGCGATCGTCGTGGTCGCGGCATCCCTCGTCGGATGCGCGGCGGACTGGAGCTCGCCGCATCCCTCTCCCACGCTCGTCGCCGCGGCGCAGCCCGGGTTCCTGCCCGCCACGCCGCTCGCGCCCGCCGCGACCATGACGCCGAGCCCGGGATCGTGGCTCGGCGCCCACCCGTCGCGGGGGTACCGCGTGGTGCTGCTGACGATGGGCGACGAGGCGGGCACCGCCACGATGGCCGAGGCCGTGCGCACCTGGGCGCGGGAGGTCGGGGCAGACTTTCGCGAGGTGCGGGCGGGAACCGATCCGATCCCCGCGATCTCCGAGGCGATCGGGATGCATCCCGATGTGATCATGTCGGCGGGCGACGCGCTGGTCGACCCGCTCGCGATCGTGACGGCCAGCCACCTCGATCAGCCGTTCCTCGTGCTCGGCGGCGAGCTGGCGGAGCCGACGGAGAACGTGCTCGCCGTGGACTGGGCGGGTGCGGGCTTCCGGGGAGAGGACCTCGGTCAGGCCGCGCATCACGACCCGGCCAGCTTCACCCCCGAACGCTGCCGCGACGCGGTCGACGCGGGTGTCGCGGCGCTGCTGAGCGGCCAGAACGGCGTCGTCGTCTGGATCCCCTGAGCGCGGGACGGACCGGCGCGGGACGGACCGGCGTCAGCGCGCCGCTTCGGCGGCCCTCGCCTCTCCGCGGTGCGGACGCGCCCAGCGCGCGGGCGTGTGCGGCCCGTCCCACACCTGCACGATGCCCCACGCGACCGCGGTGAGCGGCACCGCGAGGACGGCGCCGACGATGCCGCCGAGCACGGTGCCGGCGGTCAACGCGACCAGGATCACGAACGCGTGCAGGTGCATCGACCGCCCCATCAGCACGGGTTGCAGCAGGTTGCCCTCCAGCTGGTTGACCAGGACGACCACGCCGACGACCAGGAGCGCGACGAGCCAGCCGTTCGCGACGAGCGCGACGAGGGCCGCCAGGATGCCGGCGAGCGTCGCCCCGACGATCGGGATGAACGCGAGCAGGAAGACCAGCACGGCCAGCGGCAGCGCGAGCGGTACCTGGAGGATGAGCAGGCCGATGAGGATGCCGATGGCATCCACCGCCGCCACGGTCGCCGTGCCGCGCACGTAGGAGCCGAGCACCGTGACCGTCTTGTCCCCGACGCGCAGCGCGCGCTCGTAGGACTCGCCGCGGAAGGGACGCAGCAGGAACGCCCACATCTGCGGGCCGTCCTTGAGGAAGAAGAACAGCATCACGACCATGAGCACGAGTCCCGTGATGAAGTTGGCGACCGCGCTGACGCCCGCCAGCGCCCCGCTGCCGAACTGCGCGCTCGTGACGAAATCGGTGAGCGTCGCGATCCACTCGTCGATCTGGGCGCGGTCGATCTGGAAGGGCAGCGTGTTCGCCCACGCCAAGAGGTCGGAGAACCCGCCCTGTGCCTGCGTAGCCAGCTCGTCCCACTGATCACGGACGGCCCAGACGATCAGCCAGCCGACCGCCGTCAGCACGACGACGATCGCGAGCAGCGTCAGCAGCGTCGCCACGACGGAAGGGACGCCGCGCCGGCGCAGCCAGCTCATGAGCGGGGCGAAGGCCGACGCGAGGATCAGGGCGATCACGAGGGGGATGGTCACGACCGTCAGCTGGCGGATGCCCCAGATCACCCCCGCGGCGAGGGCGACGACGACCAGGATCTGGGCGGCGCGGATCGCGAGCGCCCCGAACGCGTCGGCCCACAGACTCCACGGCTTGCCGGCCGGGCGCACGGTCACCGCGTCGGCGCCGCGCTGGTCGATGCGGACGGTGCGGGAGGTGTCGCGGAACAGGCCCATGCCTCGACCGTAGACGACGGCGGGCGCGCGCACGACGTCACCGTGCCGGCAGTGACCACTCCCGTTCGGTCAGCACCCGGGCGACCGTGAGGCCGATGGCGAGCGCCACCACCACGAACACCGCGGTGGTCGCGTTCTGGATCGCCGCGACCGTGTCACCGCCGATGACACCCGCGATGGAGCGGTACGCGGCCGCGCCCGGCACCATGATCAGCACGGCCGGCACGGTGAGGGTCACCCGGGCGGCACGCAGGCGCTCGCCGAACAGGTAGGCCCCCAGGCCCACCGCGAGGGCTGCGGCCGCCGCCGCGACGGCCGGGTTCACGTGCGCGTCGACGAGCGCCAGCCGCCCGACGTTCGCGACGGCGCCGAGGCTGGCCGCGACCAATGCGATCGCCCACGGCGTCGAGAAGAGCAGCGCGAAGCCGAGGACGCCGACGAAGCCCGCCGCGAGGCGCACGAGCGAGAGGAGCGGCTCGGCGAACTCGGGAGTCGCCACCTGGGTCACCGTCGCATCGAACAGCGTCGCGACGCCCCACACCGCCGTTCCGGTGGCGAGGAGGATCAGTACGGCGTACGTGACGCGGGCGATGCCGGCGTTGAGGTCCAGGCGGGCAAGATCCAGGGCGCCGGTGACGAGCGGGAAGCCCGGCACGAGGTAGAGCACCGCGCTGGTCAGGGCCGCGTCGTGCTGACCGCCCGGCACGCCCGCGGCCACGAAGACCTGTGCGACGGCCAGATAGACGAGCAGGGCCGTCATCGCCGAGGCGAACACCAGCAGGAACTCATTGGTGCGCAGGCGGTGGATGAGCATGCGCACCCACTGACCGGCGGCGGCGGCGATGCCCACCGCGACGAACTCCTGCCAGCCGCCGTTGTTGAGCAGGGCGAACGCGGCGCAGGCGAACGCGGCCGCGAGCACGCGGGTGAGCTCCGCGTAGCGTCGCGGCATCCGTTCGATCCGGCGCAGCTCGTCCTGCAGACCGGACGGGGTGGTGCCGGGCGTCAGCCGCGCCGTCAGCTGCTTGAGGGCGGTCATGCGGTCGGCGTCGACCGCGGGACGCGGCACCTCGGCGACCCGGGTGCGGAAGAGCTGGCCGCGGCCGGTGGTGAGCACGATGTCGGTCATGCCGACGCGGCAGTGCACGTCGTCGATCCCGAGCGCCGCCGCCGCGCGCACCATGCTGTCGCGCACGCGGGCCGACGATGCGCCCGCACCGAGCATGAGGGTGCCCAGGCGCAGCACCGCGTCGGTGCGCGCGATGAACTGCACCGGTTCGAGCGCGAGCTCCTGCGTCGGCGTCGGCTCCGGCGCGGGCGCGGGCGCGTCCGGCTCGTCGGAAGGGGCGGGGACCATGGTCCGATCCTCGCATCGTCGCCGTGCCGCGGCGAGGGGGACGGGCCGGGAGAACGGGCCGCGATTTTCACGGTCGCCGACGGATGAGCGCGGGCGCGAGCGCGCGTATCGTCGGCATCACGGAGGAGGGGAGAGCGTCCCTCACCAGCCGCACCATCGGATCGCATGTCCGGCCGCCGGGACCCGGCGCCGATGCGGGCGACGTGCGGAAGAGCCGGATCCGGCCCGTGCGGTGCTGCGCGGGCCGGATCCGAGCGCCGCCGTCCGCGCGTCCTCAGGCGAGGACGTCGGCGAGGTCGTACGCGCTCACCTGCTCCAGTTGCGCGAAGGTGCACGATCGCGGGTCGCGGTCGGGTCGCCACCGATCGAACTGCACCGTGTGCCGGAAGCGCGCCCCCTCCAGCTGGTCGTAGCGCACCTCGAGCACGCGTTCGGGGCGCAGCCGCACGAAGGAGGTGTCCTTCGTCGCCGAGAAGCGCGAGCGCTCGGTCTCTCCGGTCACCGCCGCGCCCTCGGCATCCGTGACGACGAGCGGTGCCAGCTCGTCGACGAGCTCGCGGCGCCGAGCGTCGCTGAACGCGGACGCGCCGCCCACGTTGCGCAGGGTGCCGGTCTCGTCGTACAGCCCCAGCAGCAGCGAGCCCACGCCCTCGCCGCTCTTGTGGATGCGGTAGCCCACGAGCACGACGTCGGCGGTGCGGGCGTGCTTGATCTTGAACATCGTCCGCTTGCCGGGTGCATACGCACCCGCGAGCGGCTTGGCCACCACGCCGTCCAGGCCCGCACCCTCGTAGCGGGCGAGCCACTGCGTCGCGAGGTCGTGATCGGCCGTGGTCCGGGTGAGGTGCAGGGGCGCGGGAACGCCGGCCAGCAGGTGCTCCAGCTCCGCGCGGCGCGTCGAGAACGGCTCGTCCCGCAGATCGCGGTCGCCGCGCGCGAGCAGGTCGAAGGCGATGAACATCGCGGGAGTCTCGGCGCTCAGCAGCGCGACGCGCGAGGCGGCCGGGTGGATGCGCTGCGACAGTGCGTCCCACGACAGGCGGCGCGACCCGTCGGATGCGGTGAGGGCGACGACGATCTCGCCGTCGACCAGGCACGGCTCGGGAAGCAGTTCGGCGCAGGCGGCGACGAGCTCGGGGAAGTAGCGCGTGAGCGGCTTCGCGCCGCGCGAGCCGATCTCGACCTCGGTGCCGTCCCAGGAGATGAGGGCGCGGAAGCCATCCCATTTCGGCTCGAACGCCAGGCCACCGGGCGTCTTGGTCGGGTCGGGGACGGCCGCGACGGCCTTCGCGAGCATCGGGGCGGGGATCTCGTAGGGCATGGTCCCCATCCTGTCCCTCGGCGGGCGCGGACGACAGAGGCCTCGCGATGACACTCAGTATCACCTAATATGGTTCGCAGTCTCACTGAGTATCGCCCGAACCGAGGAGCCCCCATGGCCGCCGACTACCAGGCCCCCACCGCCGACTACGCCTTCCTCTTCGGTGAGGCGTTCGGCGTCGACATCGTCGCGCGCGCCACCGGCGAGGAGCTGACCGCGGAGGACGGCGCCGACATCGTGGCGGGCGCCGGGGAGTTCGCGGCATCCGTGCTCGCCCCGCTGCAGACGGTCGGCGACCGCGAGGGCGCACGCCTCGTCGACGGCCAGGTCCGGCTGCCCGACGGCTTCGCCCAGGCCTACGCCGCGTTCGTCGAGGCGGGATGGGTCAGCGCGGAGGCGCCGGCCTCGGCGGGGGGCGACGGGCTCCCGGGAGCGGTGCGCGCGGGCCTCGGCGAGATCTGGAACGCGTCGAACGCGGCCTTCGCGCTCTGCTGGCTGCTGACCGCGGGGCAGATCCACGCCCTGGATGCCGCGGCCTCCGACGAACTCCGCGAGACGTACCTGACCAAGCTGGTGTCGGGGCAATGGACTGGCACGATGAACCTCACCGAGCCGGCCGCCGGCACCGACCTGGGGGCGATCCGCACGACGGCGACCCCGCGCGGCGACGGCACGTATGCGATCCGCGGGCAGAAGATCTTCATCACCTGGGGCGACCACGACGTGGCCGAGAACATCGTGCACCTCGTGCTGGCGCGCACCCCCGGCGCTCCGGAGGGCGCGAAGGGACTGTCGCTGTTCGTCGCCCCCAAGTACCTCGTCGACGCCGACGGATCGCTCGGTGCCCGCAACGCCGTCACGACCGTCGCGGTCGAGCACAAGCTCGGCATCCACGGCAGCCCGACGTGCGTGCTCTCCTACGAGGACGCCAGCGGCTATCTCGTCGGCGAGGTCGGCGGCGGGCTCGCGGGCATGTTCGTCATGATGAACTCCGCACGCATCGCCATGGGGTTCCAGGCGACCGGGATCGCAGACCGCGCCCTGCAGCAGGCGCGCGCATATGCCGCAGACCGCATACAGGGGCGCGTGCTGGGACGCGACGGGGCCGCGCCCATCGCCGAGCACCCCGACGTACGGCGGCTGCTGCTGTCGATGCGCAGTCAGGTGTTCGCGATGCGCGCCCTCGGCGTGTACGTCGCCGACCTCTTCGACCGCGCCGAGCAGACCGAGGATGCCGACGTGCTCGCGATGGCCGAGTTCTTCGTGCCGATCCTGAAGGGCTGGTCGACCGAGGATGCCGTGGCCCTCACCAGCGACGCGATCCAGGTGCACGGCGGCATGGGCTTCATCGAGGAGACGGGCGTCGCGCAGCACTACCGCGATGCCCGGATCATGCCGATCTACGAGGGCACGACCGCGATCCAGTCGAACGACCTCATCGGCCGCAAGGTCATCCGCAACCAGGGCGCTACGGCGGCCGCGCTGTTCGCTGACATCGAGCGGACGGTCGACGCCCTGCGGGCCGCCGGCGGCGACGTCGCGGCGCGCACGGCCGACCGTCTCGAGCGGGCCGTGGATGCCGCCCGTCGCGCCACCGCGGCGATGGTCGCGTTCGGCTCCTCGCCGCGGGACGCCCACGCCGTCAGCGTGCCGTACCTCATGCTCCTCGGCGTGCTGGCCGGCGGGTGGATGCACGCGCTGGCCGTCGTGGCCGTCGCGGCCCACGAGGGGGCGGACGAGGGTGCGGACGAGGCGGATGCCGCCCGGCTGACGGCCGCCGACTTCTACGGCGCACACCACCTGCCGCGCGTGCACGCGCTCGCCGAGACGGTCGCCTCCGGCGAGACCGCCTGACCCGCCGCCCGCCCGCCGCGCCCCCGGCCGTTGAGCGAGCGCAGCGAGTCGAAACGCGCCGCGCCTGCGGCCCCGCGCCGGCGTCCCGCGCCGCGTCCTGCGCCGCAACTGCAAGGCCTGCCGCGCGACACGCCGCACGGGGTGCCGCGATGACGGCGCGCCGTGCGCGAGCCCTTGCAGTTCGGGCGGGCCGCTGCGTGCCCCCCGGTCGTTGAGCGAGCGCAGCGAGTCGAAACGCCCCGCACCTGCGGCATCCCACGCCGTAACTGCAAGGCCCACCGCGCGACACGCCGCTCGGGATGTCGCGATCACGGCGCGCCGCGCGGGAGCCCTTGCAGTTCGGGCGGGCCGCTGCGTGCCCCCCCGGTCGTTGAGCGAGCGCAGCGAGTCGAACCGCCCCGCGCCTGCGGCATCCCGCGCCCGCACCCCCGCCGCCGGCACCCCGCGCCGCACCTGCAAGGCCCGCCGGGCGACACGCCGCACGGGGTGCCGCGATCACGGCGCGCCGCGCGCGAGTCCTTGCAGTTCGGGCGGGCCGCCGCGTGCCCCCCGGTCGTTGAGCGAGCGCAGCGAGTCGAAACGCCCCGCACCTGCCGCGTCCCGAGCCGGCGCATCCCGCATCCCGCGCCACCACCCCCGGCATCCCGCGCCCGAACCCACCCCGGCATCCGCGCCGCAACTACAAGGTCTGCCGTGCGACACGCCGCTCGGGAGGCCGCGATCACGGCGCGCCGCGCGGGAGCCCTTGCAGTTCGGGCGGGCCGCTGTGCCGCCCCCCCGGTCGTTGAGCGAGCGCAGCGAGTCGAAACGCCCCGCGCCTGCGGCATCCCGCGCCACCCCGGTCGTTGAGCGAGCGCAGCGAGTCGAAACGCCCCGCGCCCCGTCATCCCGCGCAGCCAAAGCGCCCCCGCCGCAACTGCAAGGCCTGCCGCGCGACACGCCGCTCGGGGTGCCGCGATCGCGGCGCGCCGCGCGCGAGCCCTTGCAGTTCGGGCGTGCGGGCGGGCGGGCGGGCAGGCAGCGCAGGCAGGCGGCGCGCGGTCAGAGCTCGTCGCGCAGACGCCGGACGACCTCGGCCATCGGCATCCGGCGGGGGAACGTCGCGACGACCACGTCGTCGCTCTGCGCCCGCTCGCCGTCGGGATGCACGCCGAAGCGGTGCATGAGCTCGTCGTAGGCGTCGGTGAGGACCGACTCGGGGATGTCTTCGGTGCCGCGCAGGAGCCGGCGCAGAACGTGGTTGTGGACCGCCGTGACGGCCGCCGAGAACGCGACCGCGTCGATCGGGTCGAGGCCGGGCAGGGCCGAGCGCAGGTAGTCGTCGAACAGTCGCTCGTACTGGAAGACGGTCACGATCTCCCGATCGCGCAGCGCCGGCACCTGGCGGACGACCGCGTAGCGGCGACGCGCGAGCTCCGGCTCGGCCGCGAAGTGACGGAACACCTCGACCGAGGCGGCGCACGCGGCGGCCCACGGGTTCGTGCCGGCGCCGTGCGTGCCGGTCGCGAGCGACGCGCGCAGGTGCGCGAGGAGGACGTCGTGGTCGCTGAAGACGACGTCGTCCTTGCCTCCGAACTGGCGGAAGAACGTCGAGCGGGAGACCCCCGCGGCCTGCGCGATCTGCTCCACCGACGTCGCCTCGAACCCCTGCGCGACGAAGAGGTCCAGCGCAGCGGCGACGACGGCGTTGCGAGCGGAGGTGGGACTTGCGTCGGTCATGCCCGTGAGCCTAACGCGCCCCCGCCGCTCGCACGTGCGCTGTCAAGCGGGTTGCCCGCGGGCGTCGCGGAGGATTGCGTGGGCACCATGGAATCGCTGTGGCGTCGTGACGCCGACCCCGTCCCCACGACCGCGGGTGCGCCCCGCGCCGCCGACGTCGTGATCGTCGGGGCGGGGCTGACCGGCCTCGTGACCGCCCTGCTGCTGCGCCGAGCCGGGCGCAGCGTGACGGTGGTGGATGCTGCCGGACCCGGCGCCCTGGCCAGCGGGGGCAACACCGGCAAGCTGTCGCTGCTGCAGGGGAGCGTGCTGTCCCGCCTGCGCGCCCATCATCCGGCCGGTCTGGCACGCGCGTACGTCGACGCGAACCGCGAGGGCGCCGCGTGGATCATCGCGTTCGCCGACGCCGAAGGCGTCCCGTACACGCGTCGCACGGCGTACTCCTACGCGCAGGGACGCGCCGGCGCGGCGATCGTCGCCGACGAGGCCGCCGCGGCCGTCGACGCCGGGCTCGCCGTGCGGCGGGGACGTCCGCCCGCGGGGGAGGCGGTGCCGTTTCCGCTGGTGGATGCCGTCGCTCTCGACGACCAGGTCGCGATCGATCCGTATGCGCTCGTGCGCGCGCTGACGGTGCGCCTGCTCGCGGAGGGCGGGGCGGTGCACACCGGCATCCGTGCCACCGGGGTGCGTGTGTTCCCGCAGGCGCGGGTGCTGACGGATGCCGGCGACATCGCGGCCGGGCACATCGTGCTGGCCACGGGCACGCCGATCGTCGACCGCGGCCTCACGTTCGCCAAGACCCGCGGGCTGCGCAGCTACGCCGTCGCGTTCGCGGTGCCCGGCGAGGTCCCCGACGGCCTGTACCTGTCGGTCGACGGTCCGACCCGCTCGCTCCGATCGGTGACCGCCTCCGACGGTCCCGCCGGTGCGCGGCTAGTGGTGGGCGGCGAGGGGCACCCGGTCGGGCGGGAGCCGTCGGAGAGCGCGGCCGTCGGCGAGCTGGTCTCGTGGACCCGCGCGCACTTCCCCGGCGCGGAGCCCGTCACGTGGTGGTCGGCCCAGGACTACGAGTCCCACAATCTGATCCCCTTCATCGGGCATCTGCCCCGCGGGGGCGGTCGCGTCTCGTTCGCGACCGGCTACGGCAAATGGGGGCTCGCGCTCGCGCCGGCCGCCGCGCTGCGGCTCGCCGCGGAGATCACGGACGTCCCGTGGCGGGAGCGCTCGCCCTGGATGCGGACCTTCGGCACGCGGCTGACGGTGCCCGCCGACCTTGTTCGCGGCGGACGGGAGAACGCCGAGGTCGCGCGACTCGCGGCATCCGGCTGGATCGACGCCGAACGACGCTCCGCGCCCGTGCCGCGCCCGCCCGAGGGCCAGGGCGTCGTCACCTCCCGCGGCGGCGTTCCCGTCGGTGTCTCGACGGTGCGCGGCCGCACCCGCGCGGTGCGCGCGGTCTGTCCCCACCTCGGCGGCGTCCTGACGTGGAACGACGCGGACTGCACGTGGGACTGCCCGCTGCACGCCTCGCGCTTCACCCCCGACGGCACGCGGATCGAGGGGCCGGCCGTGACCGATCTGCCGACCGAACCGCGCCGGTCGCGACGCCGCGCCGACGGCGATCGCGGGCACCTGCGAGAGGAGTGACGCGGGCTCCGCGCGGTCGGAGCTCTTCGGCGCGTCGACTAAGCTGGGGGATCGGTCGATCTCTCGATATCGAGATTGTTTCGGCACTTTTGTTCCGATACCGAGAACCCTTCGGCACGACACCCACTGACGCCCAGCGAAGGATTGCACGTGGATCTGTACGAGTACCAGGCACGAGACCTGTTCGAGAAGTACGAGGTGCCGGTGCTCCCCGGCATCATCGCCGACACTCCTGAGGAGGCGAAGGCGGCGGCCGAGAAGCTCGGCGGCGTCGTGGTCGTCAAGGCTCAGGTCAAGACCGGAGGCCGCGGCAAGGCCGGCGGCGTCAAGGTCGCGAAGACCCCCGACGACGCGTACGAAGCCGCCGAGGCCATCCTGGGCCTGGACATCAAGGGCCACGTCGTCAAGCGCGTGATGGTCGCCGCGGGCGCCCAGATCGAGAAGGAGTTCTACTTCTCGGTGCTGCTGGACCGCGCCAACCGCTCGTACCTGAGCCTGTGCTCGGTCGAGGGCGGTATGGAGATCGAGCAGCTCGCCGTCGAGAAGCCCGAGGCCCTCGCCAAGGTCGAGGTCGACCCGCTGACCGGCATCGACGCCGCGAAGGCGCTCGAGATCGCCAAGGCCGGCGGCTTCGACGACGAGCTGGCGCCGAAGGTCGCCGACGTCTTCGTCAAGCTCTACGACGTGTACACCGGTGAGGGTGCCACCCTGGTCGAGGTGAACCCGCTCATCCAGGATGCCGCGGGCAACATCATCGCCCTCGACGGCAAGGTGTCGCTCGACGACAACGCCACCGAGGTGCGCCACCCCGAGCACGAGGAGCTCGAGGACAAGGACGCGGCCGACCCGCTCGAGGCGAAGGCCAAGGCCTCCGGCCTCAACTACGTCAAGCTCGACGGCCAGGTCGGCATCATCGGCAACGGCGCGGGCCTGGTCATGTCGACCCTCGACGTCGTCGCCTACGCCGGCGAGAACCACGGCGGCGTGAAGCCCGCCAACTTCCTCGACATCGGCGGCGGCGCCTCGGCGACCGTCATGGCCGCGGGCCTGGACGTCATCCTCGGCGACCCGCAGGTGAAGTCGGTGTTCGTCAACGTCTTCGGCGGCATCACCTCGTGCGTGGCCGTCGCGGAGGGCATCGTCAAGGCGCTCGAGATCCTCGGCGACGCGGCCACCAAGCCGCTGGTCGTCCGCCTCGACGGCAACCAGGTCGAGGAGGGCCGCGCCATCCTCGCCGCCGCGAACAACCCGCTCGTGACCCTCGCCGCGGGCATGGATGAGGGCGCCGACAAGGCCGCCGAGCTGGCCGACGCCACCGCCACCGCCTGAGCGCCGACGAGAACAGGACTGCAGAGAAATGTCTATCTACCTCAACAAGGACTCCAAGGTCATCGTCCAGGGCATCACCGGCGGTGAGGGCACCAAGCACACCGCGCTGATGCTGAAGGCGGGCACCAACGTCGTCGGCGGCGTCAACGCGCGCAAGGCCGGAACGACCGTCTCGCACGTCGACAAGGACGGCAACACCGTCGAGCTGCCCGTCTTCGCGTCGGTCGCCGAGGCCATCGCCGCCACCGGCGCCGACGTGTCGATCGCGTTCGTGCCGCCGGCGTTCACGAAGGACGCGATGGTCGAGGCCATCGACACCGAGATCCCGCTCCTCGTCGTCATCACCGAGGGCGTCCCCGTCGGCGACACCGCCGAGGCGTGGGCGTACGCCAAGAGCAAGGGCAACAAGACCCGCATCATCGGTCCGAACTGCCCCGGCATCATCACGCCCGGCGAGGCGCTCGTGGGCATCACGCCAGCGAACATCACGGGCAAGGGCCCCATCGGCCTCGTGTCGAAGTCGGGCACCCTGACCTACCAGATGATGTTCGAGCTGCGCGACCTGGGCTTCTCCACGGCCATCGGCATCGGCGGCGACCCCATCATCGGCACGACGCACATCGACGCGCTCGCCGCGTTCGAGGCCGACCCCGAGACCAAGGCGATCGTCATGATCGGCGAGATCGGCGGCGACGCCGAGGAGCGCGCGGCCGAGTTCATCAAGGCGAACGTCACCAAGCCGGTCGTCGGCTACGTCGCGGGCTTCACGGCTCCCGAGGGCAAGACGATGGGCCACGCCGGCGCGATCGTCTCCGGCTCGGCGGGCACCGCGCAGGCCAAGAAGGAGGCCCTCGAGGCCGCCGGCGTCAAGGTCGGCAAGACGCCGTCCGAGACCGCCGCCCTCATGCGGGAGATCATCGAGACGCTCTGACGCCTCGCGTAGGACAAGGGGGTGGATGCCGCAGCATCCACCCCCTTCTCCATCTCCATCCCCGCGAGCCGCTATTCCGCGTGCGACCCGCCACGCGGCGGCCCGCCCGCGCGATAGCGGGTCGCCCGGGGCGTAGCGGCTCGAGAGGGAGGGGTCAGGTCAGGAGGAGCTCGATGGGGCCGCGGGCGAAGTAGATCAGGAAGCCGGCGGCGACCACCCACAGCAGGGGGCTGATCTGCCGCGCCTTGCCGGAGAGCGAACGCACGACCACCCAGCTGATGAAGCCCGCGCCGATGCCGTTGGCGATCGAGTACGTCATCGGCATGACCGACACCGTCAGGAACACCGGCAGCAGCACGCTGAAGTCGCTGAGGTCGATGTGCTTGACCTGCGCCATCATCATCGCGCCGACGATCACGAGGGCCGCGGCGGCGACCTCGGTCGGCACGATCGAGGTGAGGGGCGTGAAGAACATCGCCAGCAGGAACACGAGCCCGGTGACGACGTTGGCGAGGCCCGTGCGGGCGCCCTCGCCGATGCCGGACCCCGACTCGATGAACACCGTGGCCGACGATGAGGAGGTCGCGCCTCCCACGACGGCGCCGACGCCCTCCACGACCAGCGCGGACTTGATGCGTGGGAAGTCGCCCTTCTCGTCGGCGAGCCCGGCCTCCTTCGCGAGTCCGGTCATCGTGCCCATCGCGTCGAAGAAGTTCGAGAACACCAGCGTGAACACGAGCATGACGAGGGCCACGACGCCGACCTTGCCGACGTCGAATCCGAAGTCGACCGCACCCAGGAGGCTCAGATCGGGAACGCTCACCGGCGATCCGGTCAGCGCCGGGATCGTCAGACCCCAGCCGCCGGGGTGATCCGTCGCCGAGCCGAGGTGCCAGATCGCCTCGATGATCACCGAGACGACCGTCCCGCCCACGAGGCCGATCAGCATCCCGCCCTTGACCTTGCGGGCCACCAGCACGCCGGTGGCCAGCAGCGTCAGCACGAACATCAGCGTCGGCACCGACGCGACCGAGCCGCCGATGCCGAGTCCGACGGGCGGGGAGTTCGAGCCCGTCGCCGTGACGAAGCCCGAGTTGACGAACCCGATGAACGCGATGAACAGGCCGATCGCGACCGTGATCGCGAGCTTCAGCTGCACCGGGACGGCGTCGAAGATGAGCTTTCGCAGCCCCGTCGCCGCCAGCAGCACGATGATGACGCCGTTGATCATCACGAGGGCCATCGCCTCGGGCCACGTCACCTCGTGGATGACGCTGAAGGCGAGGAACGCGTTGATGCCGAGCCCGGCCGCGAACGCGAACGGCAGCCGGGTGATGAGGCCGAAGAGGATCGTCATGACGCCGGCGGTCAGCGCCGTGGCGGCCCCCACGGCGGAGAACGCGAGCTCGTTGCCGGCGATGTCGGCCTTGCCCGACAGGATGATCGGATTCAGGATGACGATGTACGCCATCGTCACGAAGGTGACCAGTCCGCCGCGGATCTCACCGCCGATCGTGGAGCCTCGTCGGGTGATCTCGAAGAAGCGGTCGAGTGCGCCGGTGGGCTCGGCGGGGGTGGGGCGGGCGGCGGACGAGGGTGTAGCGGGCATGGATCCTCCATCCAGAACCGTAGTGGATGCCGCCGCCCCGGCATCCCGCGCGTCCACCCGACGCACATGGTCGGGGTGGGTAGGGTCGAACGCGCATGAACCGCCTGCTCGTCCTCCTCCTCTCCGCCGTCGATGCCCTCATCGCGGCGGCCGTCGGCGTCGCCGTCGTCTTGGCGCCCCTCACCGTCTTCTGGGTCGTGGGGCTCGGCGGGACGGCGGACTGGGGCGCACTGTGGCCCGCGGCCGTGCGCATCTGGCAGCTGGGCCACTTCGTCCCGCTGCACGTCGTGCTGGGAGACGAGTACCTCGTCGCGGCCGGCATCCCCGCCCAGGCGGCGACCTTCGTCGTCTCCCTCGCCCCGCTCGCGCTCGCGACCTTCACCGCCGTGTTCGCGGCGCGCTCGGGCATCCGGGCGGCGCGCTCCGGGTCGTGGCCCGTCGGCGTCGCCGCGGGATCGGGGGTCACCCTGCTGCTGGCGGCCGCGCTGTGGGCGACCTCGCGCACCCCGGTCGCGGCGGTCTACGGCTGGCAGGCGCTCCTGCTGCCGACGCTGGTCTTCGCCGTCCCCGCACTGCTCGGCGCCCTCGTCGAGGCGTGGCGCGGCGGCGACGACGGACTCGTGGATGCCGTGCGGGACCGGATCGACGGCGCCGACCCGCGCCGGGGGCATCCGTGGGTCGCCGCCGTCGCGGCATCCGCGCGCGGCACCGGCATCGCGGTGACGGGACTCGTCGCCGTCGGCGCGCTGCTGGTCGCCGTCGCGGCGATCGCGCGCGGCGGTCAGGTCGTCGCGCTGTTCGAGGCGGCCCACGTCGACGCGGTCGGCGGCGGCGTGCTCGCCCTGGGGCAGCTGGCCTATCTGCCCACGCTGATCGTCTGGGGCGCCGCGTTCGCGGCCGGTCCGGGCTTCGCCGTCGGTGCGGGCACCGCGGTCTCGCCGGCCGGCACGACACTGGGCGTGGTGCCCGGCCTGCCCGTGCTGGGTCTGGTCCCGGAGGGCTCGACGCCGTGGCTGTTCGCCCTCGTGCTCCTCGTCGTCGGCATCGGGTTCGTGGCCGGCGCGGCGGCGCGGGCGCGCCTCGCCGCCGACGGGGTCGCCGCCTCCGGCTCCGACTCCGCACCGGTGCGGCTGGCGGTGCTGGTCGCCGTGGTCGTCCTCGCCGCCGCCGCAGCGGCCCTGCTCGCGGCCTGCGCCTCGGGGGCGATCGGCCCCGGACGCCTCGACGAGGTCGGTCCCGCGGCCGGCCCGTTCGCGTTCACGGTGGGCGTCGAAGTCGCGGTCGGCGCCGCCATCGCGCTGTTCTCGCCGGCCCGCTCCCGAGAGGCCGCCGTCGCGCCGGTAGACTGACCGGGTGCTGACGGTCGCCGTTCTCATCTCGGGCACCGGCTCCAATCTCCGGGCCCTCCTCGAGGCCGCCGCCGACCCCGATTTCCCCGCGCGCGTCGTCGTGGTGGGGGCGGACCGCCAGGCCGACGGCTTCGCCCACGCGGAGGCTTTCGGCATCCCCACCTTCCTCGTGCCCTTCCGCGAGTTCGAGACCCGCGAGCACTGGGGGGAGGAGCTCGATCGTCAGCTCCGCGTCTGGAACCCCGACCTCGTGGTGCTCAGCGGACTGATGCGGCTGCTTCCGGCCGCCGTCGTCGACGCGTGGTCGCCGCGGCTCATCAACACGCATCCCGCCTTCCTGCCGGAGTTCCCGGGGGCACACGGCGTGCGCGACGCGCTCGCGGCCGGCGTCGCGCAGACCGGCGCCAGCGTCATCGTCGTCGACAACGGCGTGGACACGGGCCCGATCCTCGCGCAGGAGCGCGTCGCCGTCCTGCCCGACGACACCGAGCACACGCTCCACGAGCGCATCAAGCCGGTCGAGCGGCGGCTGCTCATCGATGTCGTCCGCGCCATCGCCCGCGGGGAGCTCGAGCTCTCCGCGGTCCCCTCGTCCTGACAGATCCGAACCCGATCCACACCGAACACTGGAGCCCTGCATGGCCGGTCCTGCCGTCGATCCCGCCCTCTACCGATCCCGTGACCTCGTCCCCGTGCGGCGCGCGCTCATCTCCGTGAGCGACAAGACCGGTCTGCTGCCGCTGGCCCAGGCGCTGGATGCCGCCGGCGTCGAGATCGTGTCGACCGGCGGATCGGCTGCGCTGCTGCGCGACGCCGGCATCGCGGTCAAGGACGTGGCGGAGGTCACCGGGTTCCCGGAGTCGCTCGGCGGCCGCGTGAAGACGCTCCACCCGAGCGTGCACGCGGGGCTGCTGGCCGACCTCCGCCTCGAAGACCACGAGGAGCAGCTGGGAGCCCTCGGCATCCTGCCCTTCGAGCTCGTCGTCGTGAACCTCTACCCGTTCGTGGAGACGGTCGCCTCGGGCGCCGTCGGCGACGCCGTCGTCGAGCAGATCGACATCGGCGGCCCGGCGATGGTGCGCGCCTCTGCCAAGAACTACGCCAACGTCGCGATCGCCGTCTCGCCCGAGTCGTATCCTGCGATCGTCGAGGCGCTGGATGCCGGCGGCACCTCGCTCGCGCAGCGGCGGGAGCTCGCCGCGCGCGCGTTCGCCCACACGGCGGCCTACGACCGGGCGGTGGCGACGTGGTTCGCCGAGGAGACCCTCGAGGCCGAGGGCGAGCTGCCGCAGCACCTGACCATCAAGGCCGAGCGCCTGGCGACCCTGCGCTACGGGGAGAACTCGCACCAGCGCGCCGCGATCTACACGCGTGCCGGTGCCCACGGCATCGCGCAGGCGGAGCAGCTGCAGGGCAAGGAGATGTCGTACAACAACTACGTCGACGCCGATGCGGCGCTGCGTGCCGCGTTCGACATGGTCAAGCCCGCCGTCGCGATCATCAAGCACGCCAACCCGTGCGGCATCGCGGTGGCGGCGCCCAACGCGCTGGATCCCATCGCGTCGGCGCACCTGCGCGCCCACGAGTGCGACCCGGTCTCGGCGTTCGGCGGCGTGATCGCGGCCAACCGCACGGTCACGCTGAAGATGGCGGAGAACCTGCGCGACATCTTCACCGAGGTGATCGTCGCCCCCGACTTCGAGCCCGAGGCGCTGGAGGTCTTCAAGCTCAAGAAGAACCTGCGCGTGCTGCGCCTGCCGGCCGACTGGCGCCAGGAGCCCATGGACGTCCGGCTGCTGTCGGGCGGACTGCTGCTGCAGGACGCGGACCGCTTCCCGGACGACATCGAGTCGGTCGCGAAGAACTGGGAGCTCGTCTCCGGTGAGCGTCCCGACAGCCCCGAGGAGATGGAGAACCTCATCTTCGCGTGGAAGGCCTGCCGCGCCGTGAAGTCGAACGCCATCGTGCTGGCCCAGGGCCTCGCGACGGTCGGCATCGGCATGGGCCAGGTCAACCGGGTCGACTCGTGCCGCCTGGCCGTCGAGCGCGCCGGCGACCGCGCGGCCGGCTCGGTCGCCGCATCCGACGCGTTCTTCCCGTTCGCCGACGGTCCGCAGGTGCTCATCGACGCCGGCATCCGCACCATCGTGCAGCCGGGCGGCTCGGTGCGCGACCAGGAAGTGGTCGACGCGGCTCGGGCGGCCGGGGTGACGATGTTCTTCACGGGGGAGCGCCACTTCTTCCACTGAGCGGCGCCGCCTCCGTCTGCCGGCACCGCCTGCCGACGCGGCTCCGAATCGATCGGATCCGTTCTCGCGATTCGCGCCGCGTCCGGCCACCATGGGTGTCATGGAAGACGTCGGGGCGCACGTCCGCGAGGGGCGGAGCCCGTCCGCGCGCGAAGCGCGGCGCGTGCTCGCGACCGTCTGCGGAGCGCTCGCGCTCATCTCGATCGACGTCACCGTGCTGCACGTCGCCGCCCCGACCATCGCTCGCGAGCTGCACGCGGACGACGCGGAGCTGCTGTGGATCATCGATGCCTTCCCGTTCGTGATCGCACCGCTGCTGCTGTCGGCCGGCGTGCTCAGCGATCGGTACGGGCGTCGACTGTTCCTGATGGCCGGGATGAGCGTGTTCATCCTCGGCTCCGCTCTCGGGGCTTTCGCGTGGACGCCCGCCGCGCTCATCGCGGCGCGCGTGGTCATGGCCGTCGGCGCCGCCGCGGTGCTTCCGCCCACGATGTCGCTGCTGCGCGTCGCCTATCCGGATCGGGAGCGGCGGGTGCGTGCCGTGGCGATCTGGTCGATGTCCTCGGCGGCCGCCGCCGCGGCGGGGCCCGTCATCGGCGGGTTCATCGTCGAGCACAGCTGGTGGGGTGGGGTGTTCCTCATCAACGTGCCGCTCGGCGGCCTCGTCGTCATCGCGGCCGCCGTCTGGGTGACGGAGTCGCGATCCGACCGCCCGGGCAGCGCCGACCTGGGCAGCCAGGGCCTCGCGATCGCCGCGGTGCTGACGGCGGCCGTCGCCGCGAACAGCCTGGCCGAGCATCACGTCGAGGTCTTCATCGGCGGGATGCTGGTCGCGGTCGCGTCGGGGTGGACCTTCGTCGCCCGACAGCGACGGCTCCGACGCCGCGGCGAGCAGCCCATGCTCGACGTCGCGCTGTTTCGCAACACGGCTTTCTCCGCGGGTCTCGCCGCCATCGCCGTGGCGATGTTCGCCCTCGTCGGGCTGGAGCTGCAGTTCGCCCGCTACCTGCAGCTCGAACGCGGGCTCACGCCGTTGCACGCCGCCGTCGCCCTCGTGCCGCTGGCGCTGGCGACCATCGTCGGCGCGTTCCTCTCGCCGCGGGTCCTCCGGCGATGGGGACATCGCACGGCCCTCACCGCCACCTTTGTCCTCGCCGGCGGGGCGTTGGCAGCGCTGGCGCTCTGGGGTGAACCCCTCGACCTCGCCGTGTTCGCGGTGTCGACGGCGCTGGCCGGGCTCAGCATCGAGATCTCCGCCGTCGCCGCCAACGACCTCATCATCTCCTCCGCCGGCGTGCACGAGGTCGGTGGAGCCGCCGCACTGGAGGAGATCTCGTACGATCTCGGCGGCGGGTTCGGAACCGCCCTTCTCGGCGCCGTCGCCCTGACCGGTGCCAGCGCATCCGACGGCTTCCACACCGCCGTGATGACCTCCGCCGTGCTCCTGATCGGCGCCGGCATCGGCGCGGCCGGGGTGCTGCGTCGCCCGCGCACGACCCCGTGAGCCCGCGCGGGGCGACGGGGGCGGCACGCGCCGGGCGCGTCGGACTCGTCCGGTGGCAGGATGGAGGCCCGCGGCGCGTCGGGTGCGCGTCATGCACGCGTGTGCGGGCGGGCGAGGAGGGGCGGGGCGATGATCATCGACAGACCGACGGGCAGCTTCGACGGCGCCGACGACGCGAGCGAGCTGTCGTCCTTGACCGCGACGTGGGGTGACCTCTGGGCAGACGCCGAGCCCGCCGGGGATGCGCTCCGACGCGCGTATCCCGATCGCTGGATTCGTTTCCACACCCTGCCGGACGGCGCGCGGCCGGCGGCCGACGAGGACGATCGCGCGGAAGTGCGTCGTCGGCAGCAGGAGGTGCTCTCGTACCTCCTGCGCGGGGAGCCCTCCGCCGGCCTGGTCGCGATCGTCGAGGACTGGGGCGCGCCCGACGCGGCGGCCGGGTGGAGCGCGGCGGCACTGCCGGCGCGACGGGCCTGGCGGCGGGGGCTGCCCCCCGATCCCACGACGGGCGACACGGTCGGCTTCTTCTGGGCCGACACCGCTGTGCGCCGTGACCGCGCGGACCTGCTGCTCGAGCTCGCGGCGACGGGTGACGCCCATGTCGTGATCGCGATGCCGCACCTCGCGTGGCTGCTCGCGCCGTACGACGGCGGGATGGATGTGTTCCTGATCGACCCGCAGCGGCGGGAGTCGCTTCGGGCGTACGGTGCCCGGTGGCTCTCGCCCCGACCGGACGGCTTGTGACGCCGCGGTCTCGCCGGTGGCCGGCGCCGTCGCGGCGGCGCCGTGGCCGGCCGCTAGAGTGAGGGAACTTGGGGAGGGAATGCGCATGTCGGGTGCGAGCGTGGGACATGTCGGAGATCGGGAACGGCGCCCGCGCAGGCGGCTGAGCGTGCAGTCGCGTCTGCTGATCATGCTGTTGGCGGTGGGCATCGTCTCGGCCGGCGTGGTCGGCACGATCGGCTACATCAGTGGCCGCGACTCCCTCCAGGACGCGATCATCGACAAGCTGACCGCCGCGCGCGAGCTGCGCGCCGGTGAGGTCTCCGCGCTGATCGGCGAGATCCAGCGAGAGGCGTCGCTCGCGACCGACAACTCCAGTGCCCGCGAGGCGTCGATCGCCCTGAACGCGGGGTGGGCGGCGCTGGCGTCCGCGACGGTGACGCCGGCGGAGCGCGCGGCCGTGGAGGACTACTACCGCGGCTCCTTCCTCCCGGGGCTGGAGAAGCGGACGGGCGAGCAGTACACGGATGCCGCGTTCGTCCCGGACAGTGCCGCGGGCGCCTACCTGCAGTACTGGTACACGCGGCAGGGCGGCGGGTCCTCGGCATCCCTCGAGTTGAAGGATCCGGGCGACGGCAGCGCCTACAGCGCGGCGCACGCATCCGCGCAGGGCTACTTCGCGAATCTCGTCGAGACGGTCGGCTACCAGGATGTGCTGGTGATGAACCTCGACGCGGACGTGGTCTTCAGCACGTACAACACTCCCGCGCTCGGGACGAGCCTCGACGAGGGCCCGTTCCGCGACAGCAGACTCGCCGAGGGCTACCGGAAGGCGATGGCGACCAACTCGGTCGACACCGTCGTGACGACGGACATCGAGTCG
Organism: Microbacterium hominis NBRC 15708; assembly: GCF_001592125.1. Taxonomy (GTDB): domain Bacteria; phylum Actinomycetota; class Actinomycetes; order Actinomycetales; family Microbacteriaceae; genus Microbacterium; species Microbacterium hominis. The sequence goes on along the minus strand of NZ_BCWI01000002.1, from coordinate 45,693 downwards.
TGGGCCCCGGCGCAGGGCGCGGCGACGATGTGGGTCGTCTCTCCCATCGGCGACGAGTCCGGTGTCACCGGGGCGATGGCCCTGCAGATCCCCGTGTCGTGGATCAACGACGTCACCACCGGGTACCAGCAGTGGACGACCCAGGGTCTGGGCGACACCGGCGAGGTGTACCTCGCCGGCACGGACGGCCTTATGCGGTCGAACTCGCGAGAGCTGATCGCCTCGCCGACGACGTACGCCCAGGGGGTGATCGAGAACGGGACCTCCGCCGCGGATGCCGAGCGCATCGTCGAGGTCGGCGACTCGACGATCCTGCAGAGCGTGGACCAGGAGCCCGTGCGCCGCGCGCTGGCGGGGCAGTCGGGAACGATGATCGCGGGGCAGTACATCGGCGCGGAGAGCATCACCGCCTACGGGCCGGCGAACATCGAAGGACTCGACTGGGTCGTGGTGGCTCGGATGGAGACGTCCGAAGCGTTCGCGCCGGTCGCCGACTTCACCCGCACGCTGCTGCTGTCGGTGCTGGGGCTGACTCTCTTCATCAGTGTGCTGTCGCTGCTGCTCTCGCAGGCGTTCACCGCGCCGCTGCGCCGGCTCGCGGAGGCGGTTCGCCGCGTGGCCGGTGGCGACTACGGTGTGCGGGTGGCGGTCGGCGGGGCCGACGAGATGGGCGAGCTGTCGCGCGATTTCAACGAGATGGCCGCGGGCCTGCAGATCAAGCAGGATCTCATCGACCGCCAGCGCGAGGAGAACGAGCGGCTCCTGCGCACCCTCATGCCGGACAGTCTCGCGGCGCGCTACCGCGAGGGCGAGCAGACGATCGCGGAGCAGCACGAGGACGTGGCCGTCGTGTATGCGGAGTTGATGGGTGTCGACGACTTCTCCCGCGCGCTCGACGGTCAGCAGGAGACCCACGCGCTCAACGAACTCATGCGTGGCTTCGAGGAGGCGGCGGAGCGCGTCGGCGTGGAGTCGGTGCGCACCCTTCGCGGCGGCTACCTCGCCAGCTGCGGGTTGACGATCCCGCGCGTGGACAACGCGCGTCGGGCCGTCGAGTTCGCCCTCGAGATGCACACGCACGTCCGACGGTTCAACGAGCGCACCGGATCGCGTCTGGAGCTTCGCGCCGGTGTCGACACCGGCGCGGTGACGAGCGGCCTCGTCGCCCGTTCGAGCCTCGCCTACGACCTCTGGGGCGACGCCGTCGACCTCGCCAGCCGCGTCCGACGCGCCGTGGATGCGCCGGGTGTGTACGTCAGCGACGCGGTGCACGACCGGGTGCACGGCCTCTGGGAGTTCACCGAGGTGGGTGCCGTGGACGCCTCCGGGCGTACGAGCGCGGTCTGGCGGGTCACGGAATGATCCCCGTGCTCGCCGAGGGGTGGGTGTGGTGGGCCGCCGCGCTCGCCGTCGGCGTTCCGCTGGTCCTCGTGGCGCTCACCGAGATCATCGGCGTGCTCCGCCGGCGTCGGAACCCGGCCGTGCGGCCGTTGCTCCTCCTGCGCAACGCGGTCGTCCCGGTGGCGGCACTCGTCGCCCTGCTCGCGTTCGCGACACGGTCGGATCAGGACCTCATCTGGGTGAGGATCGTCGGCACGCTCCTCGGCTTCCTGCTGATCCTGCTCCTGCTGAGCGGTCTCAACGTCGCCCTCTTCTCGTCCGCGCGCGAAGGCACCTGGCGGGAGCGCGTGCCGACGATCTTCGTGGAGATCGTGCGGCTCGTGCTCGTCGTGGTCGGACTCGCGATCCTCTTCCAGGTCGTCTGGAACGCCGACATCGAGGGCTTGATCGCGACCCTGGGCGTCACGTCCATCATCGTGGGCCTCGCCCTGCAGAACGCCGCCGGGGGCATCGTCTCGGGCCTGCTGGTGCTGTTCGAGCAGCCGTTCAAGCTCGGCGACTGGATCGACACCGGCGGGGCGGCGGGCCGGGTGGTCGAAGTCAACTGGCGTGCTCTTCACATCGACACCGGCTCGGGACTCCAGGTGATCCCCAACGCGACGCTCGCCGGGGCGTCCTTTCGCAATCTGAGTCGACCGGCCGGGCCGTTCACCGTCGTCGTCCCCGTCGTGTTCGCGCCAGGCGATGCGCCGCACGAGGTGGCGGCGCTGCTGCGCAGTACCGCCGACGATCTGCCGATGAGGCTGGCGGAGGTCCCCTCCGGCGTGCAGTACGGCGGCGCCGGCGCCTACACCGTGGAGATCCCGGTCGCCGCGCCGAGCCAGTCGGACGAGACCGTCGCGGCCTTTCTCGGACGCCTGTGGTACGCCGCACGGCGACATGGACTCGCCCTCGACAAGGTCGCACCCGATACGGCCGCGACCGAGAACCGGCTCCGCACGGTGGTCGACGACGTCGCGCGCGCCCTCCACCTCGATGCGGAGCTGCACGAGGCGGCGCTCAGTGCGTGCCGGGTGGAGCAGTACGCGCCGGGGGAGTACCTGGGTCGTGCGGGGGTCGTGCCGTCCGCGGTGAGCTACCTCGTCGAGGGCGCGGCGCGGCTGACCGCTCCGACGCCGCGCGGCGAGGTCGCCTGCGGCGACCTCCGCGACGGCGAGTTCGTGGGAACCGCCGCGGTGACGCGCGAGCCGGCTCTCGTGACCGCCGTCGCCACGGCATCCACGACGGTGCTCGTGCTGCCCGCCGAGCTCATCGCCCGGATCATCCGCGCCCATCCCGTCTTCGCGTCCGAGCTCGGAGCCGACCTCGAGCTGCGGCGGGCCCAGGCGGCCCGCGCCGCCGGCGGCCGTGCCGGCGTCGCGCCGGCCTGATCCCGCGCGCCCGGCGGCGGGGCGGCCGGCGCGGCCGTCGCTGCCGTGTCCGATTTCCGCGAGCCGGGGGTACGGGGGCGTGTCAGGCTAGTCGCATGAGCCCCGTCGACGCCTCCGCCGCGATGACGTTCGACGAACGCTATCGCGCGATCGACGCGCGGGACGCGCGCTTCGACGGCCAGTTCGTGACGGCGGTGCGCTCGACCGGGATCTACTGCCGTCCGAGCTGCCCGGCGCGCACGCCGAAGGCGGCGAACGTCACCTTCTATCCGACCTCCGCCGCGGCGCACGAGGCCGGATACCGGGCGTGCAAGCGGTGCCTGCCCGAAGCGGCGCCCGGCTCCCCCGAATGGGACCTGCGCGGCGACGTCGCGGGCCGCGCGATGCGGCTGATCGCGGAGGGGATCGTCGAACGGGAGGGGGTGCCCGGGCTCGCGCGCCGGCTCGGCTACTCGCCGCGCCATCTCACCCGGCTGCTGACGGCCGAGCTGGGCGCCGGCCCTCTCGCGCTCGCACGCGCCCAGCGCGCCCACACGGCACGCCTGCTCCTGGTGTCGACGGATCTCGCCGCCGCGGACGTCGCCTTCTCGGCCGGATTCGCGAGCGTGCGCCAGTTCAACGACACCGTCCGGGAGGTCTTCGGGCTGACGCCGAGCGCCCTGCGCGCCCGCCGGCCCACGGCGGCGGCCGGCGTGCCCGCCGCCGGAACGATCGATCTGCTGCTGCCGCATCGCGGCCCGCTCGACGCCTCCGGCCTCTTCGCCTGGATGCGGGCGCGCGCCGTCGACGGCATCGAGACGGCCGGTGCCGACTCGTTCGCGCGCGTACTGCGTCTGGCGGGCGGTCCGGTCTGGTTCGCGATCCGTCTCGACGACGCCGGGAGGGTGCGTCTCAGCGCCCGGCTCACCCACCTCGCCGACCTGCCCGTGCTCGTCGCGCGCGTGCGTCGGCTGTTCGACCTCGACGCCGACCCGCTCGCGGTCGATGCGGCCTTGTCCGCCCATGACGCCATCGCCCCGCTGGTCGAGGCCGTCCCCGGCATCCGCGTGCCGGGCGCCGCAGACCCGCACGAGATGCTCATCCGCGCCATGATCGGCCAGCAGATCTCGGTCGCGGCGGCGCGCACGGCGCTCACCGCGCTCACGGCGGCATTGGGAGAACGCGTCGACGCGCACGACGGCATGGACCGCCTGTTCCCGACGATGGCGGCCATCGCCGAGCACGGCGCCGATGTGCTGCGCGGCCCCGCGGCGCGCATCCGGGCGGTGACCGCGGCCGCGGCCGCGCTGGCCGACGGCACGCTCGAGCTCACGACCGGTGACGATGGCGCCGAGCAACGTGCGGCGCTGCTCGCCCGCCCCGGCATCGGGCCGTGGACCGCCGACTACGTGCGCATGCGCGTGCTCGGCGATCCCGACATCACGCTGCCGGGAGACGTCGCGGTCCGCACGGGCGCCGCAGCCGTCGGCATCCCCTCCGACCCCCGCGGCTACGAGGCCTGGGCGGCGCGGGCCGCCCCCTGGCGCAGCTACCTGACCGCCCACCTGTGGCGGGCGTCGGTTCCCACGGCCGCGCCCGGCCCGGCCCGCACATCCCCCGAACGGAGCACCCCATGACCGCCACCCGCCACAGCGCCACCCTGCAGACGGTCGACACGCCGGACGGCCCGTTCACGCTGCTCGCCGACGACCGCGGCCGCGTACTGGCCAGCGGGTGGACCGCCGAGCCGGCGGACGTGCTGCACCGGCTGGCCTCGCCGCCGAGCGACGTGCGAGAGGGACGGACGGATGCCGCGGCCGCGGTCGCCGCCTATTACGACGGCGACCTCGCGGCCATCGACGAGGTGGCCGTCGCTCAGACCGGCACCGCCCTGCAGCTCGACGGCTGGGCGGCGCTGCGCCGCATCGCCCCGGGCAGCCCGCTCACCTATGCGGAGTTCGCGGCCGCTCTGGGCCGCCCGAGCGCCGTGCGCGCCGCGGCATCCATCTGCGCCCGCAACGCTCCCGCCCTGTTCGTGCCGTGCCACCGCGTGCTGCGCACCGGCGGCGCCCTCGGCGGTTTCGCGTGGGGCCTGGATGTGAAGCGGGCCCTGCTCGCCCGCGAGTCCGCGGCCTGATCGGAAGACCGCCCTTGCGGCGGGGCGAGAGGTCGGCATAGGCTGGAGGGCTGTCGCGCCCCTGTCGCCGCACGGGCGGCGCGCGGTCCCCGTTCACCGACTCCCTGGAGGAAGCCATGTCCACGGCCATCGTCACCACGAAGCCCGCCTTCCTCCGTCCCTCGGCCGTCGCCCCGCGCGCGTTCGAGGCCGCCGGAGTCGGCCGGGGATAACGCGCCGCGCCTCCTCCTTCGGCGGCATCGTCCCGCCGCGCGTTCTCTCCGACAGGGCCCCGTCTCGTCCTGCCGCGCCGCTGTGCGCCCTCCGTCACTCATCGCCGACCCGTGACCTCGGCATCCGCTCCACCCCTTCGCAAGGATCATGACCTCCTCCTCCGAGCACCTCGAGCCCGTCGAGCGCCTGTCCACCGTCCGCGCCCTCGCCCGGCTGTACCCCTTCGCCAAACCCGTCCTGCCGCGCCTGATCCTGGGCGCCGTCAGCGCCCTCGTCGCGAGCCTGCTCGCCCTGTCGATCCCGCTCGTGCTCGAAGTGCTCGTGCAGGGCCCGATCGCCGCCGGTGCCTCCAGCGCCGGCGACCGCAGCCAGCTCGTCTGGGGCGCCGCGATCATCCTCGTGCTCGGCCTGCTCGAGGCCGTCATGGTGTGGCTGCGGCGCTGGTTCGTGCTGGCGCCGTCGACCAAGGTCGAGTACGACCTGCGCACGAGCTTCTACGAGCGGCTGCAGCGCCTGCCGGTCGCGTTCCACGACCGGTGGCAGTCGGGCCAGCTGCTGTCGCGCATGATGCAGGACATCAGCATGCTGCGCCGCTGGATGGCCTTCGGCATCGTGCTGCTGGTCGTCAACCTGCTGACCATCCTCGTCGGCATGGCGCTGCTCTTCCGGTGGCACTGGGCGCTCGGCGTCACCTTCCTCATCGTGTGCGCACCCCTCTGGTACGCCGGCTACCGGTTCGAGAAGACGTACGGCACCCTCGCGCGCCAGAGCCAGGACCAGGCCGGCGACCTCGCGACCAGCGTCGAGGAGAGCGTGCACGGCATCCGCGTGCTGAAGGCCTTCGGGCGGGGGAAGCACGCCCTGCAGAAGTTCACCCGGCAGGCCGAGACGCTGCGCGAGACCGAGCTGAGCAAGGCGCGCGCCGTCGGCTGGATCTGGTTCTGGCTGGTGCTGCTGCCCGAGATCGCGTTCGCCCTGTGCCTCGGCGTCGGCATCGTGCTGCAGCAGCTCGGCCAGCTGTCGATCGCCGAGCTCGTGGCCTTCTTCGCCATGGCGACGGTGCTCCGCTGGCCCATGGAGTCGATCGGCTTCCTCTTCTCGTTCCTGCTCGACGCGCGCACGGCGAGCGATCGCATCTTCGAGGTCTTCGACGAGGAGAACACGATCACCGACGCCGCGGCCCCCGTCGTGCTGGGCTCGTCGCGCGGCGCGCTCGCGTTCGAGGGGGTCCACTTCCGCTACCAGGATGCCGGGGACGGCGAGCGCGACCTCCTCGACGGCATCGACCTGACGCTCGTGCCGGGGGAGACCATGGCCCTCGTCGGCCTCACCGGTTCGGGCAAGACGACGCTCACGACGCTGCCGGCCCGGCTGTACGACGTGACCGGCGGACGCGTGACGGTCGACGGCGTGGACGTCCGCGACCTCACCCTCACGGAGCTGCGCACGCATGTGGGGATGGCGTTCGAGGACTCGACGCTCTTCTCGCAGACGGTGCGCGAGAACGTGCTGCTCGGCCGCGAGGACCTGGCCGCGGGAAGCCCCGAGGCCGAGGCGGTGCTGCGCGAAGCGCTCGCCGTCGCGCAGGCCGGCTTCGTCGAGGACCTGCCCGACGGGGTCGACACGATCATCGGCGAGGAGGGGCTGTCGCTGTCCGGTGGACAGCGCCAGCGGCTCGCGCTCGCCCGGGCCATCGCGGCCCGCCCGGCCGTGCTGGTGCTCGACGACCCCCTGTCGGCGCTCGACGTCGACACCGAGGCGCTCGTCGAGGACGCCCTCCGCGAGGTCATGGCCGACACCACGACGCTCGTCATCGCCCACCGGCCGTCGACCGTGATGCTCGCCGATCGGGTCGCGCTCCTGGAGGAGGGCCGCATCACGGCCGTCGGCACCCACGCCGAGTTGCTGCGCACGAGCGAGCACTACCGGCACGTCATCTCGAGTCTGGAAGACGCCGAGGAACAGAACACCCGCCTGCGGGAGACGGAGGTGAACCGATGAGCTCAACGGGAGGCACGGCGTCCGTCGCCGGCACCACCGGTGAAGACCGCTCGGACTACACGCGCGCCGAGTCGCGCTCGATCCGCCAGCGCTCGCTGCGCCTGCTGGGCTCGCTCGTCGACCCGCTGCGGTGGCAGCTCGTGCTGGCGCTGGCCGTGCTCGTCGTCTCCACGGCGCTGCGCGTCGCGGGCCCCGCGCTGATCGCGTACGGCCTGAACACGGCGCTGCCGCAGGCCATGCAGGATGCCGACTGGATGCCGACGATCGTCATCGTCGCCGTCTACCTCCTCGCCGGCATCGGCGGGGCGGCGCTCATCGGCTGGTACGCGGTCGTGGCCGCGCGGCTGACGCAGGCGGTCATGCTCGACCTGCGCACCCGCATCTTCCTGCACACCCAGCGGCTCAGCCTGGAGTTCCACGAGTCGTACACGTCGGGCCGCATCATCTCGCGCCAGACGAGCGACCTCGACTCCATCCGCGAGCTGCTCGACGGCGGGCTCAACGAGCTCGTCTCGGGCGTGCTCTACGGCGCGTTCACGCTGATCGCGCTGCTGCTGCTGGACTGGCAGTCGGGCGTCATCCTCGCCGTCGCGGGCATCCCGCTGTACCTGCTGATGCGCTGGTTCTACCGCAACTCGCAGCGTGCATACCGGGAGTCGCGCGTGGTCAGCGCCAAGGTGATCGTCAAGTTCGTCGAGACGATGACCGGCATCCGCGCCGTGAAGGCCTTCCGCAAGGAGCCTCGCAACGACGAGGAGTTCGGCGACCTGTCGGGACAGTACCGCGACGTCAACATGCGCTCGCTCCGGCTGTTCGGCACGTTCGAGCCGGGGATGATGGCGGTCTCGGCCTTCGCCGTCGCGGGCGTGCTCCTCTGGGGCGGTCTGCGGGTGGTCGACGGGACCCTGCTCGTGGGCACCCTGCTGGCCGCCGTCCTGTACGTGCGGAACTTCTTCTCGCCGCTGCAGGAAGTCGCCATGTTCCTGAACTCCTACCAGTCGGCCACGGCCGCGCTGGAGAAGGTGTCGGGCGTGCTGGAGGAGGAGCCGACCGTTCCCGACCCCGTGCGTCCGGTCGACCTCTGGAAGGCGTCCGGTCACGTGGAGTTCCGCGACGTCGTGTTCGGCTACGCGGACGACCGCACGATCCTGCCGCACTTCTCGCTCGACATCCCCGCCGGGCAGACGATCGCCCTGGTCGGCACGACGGGCGCCGGCAAGTCGACGCTCGCGAAGCTCGTGTCGCGGTTCTACGACCCGTCGCATGGCGCGGTCACGCTCGACGGCGTCGACCTGAGGTCGCTGCATCCCAAGGACCTCCGTCGCGCGATCGTGATGGTGACGCAGGAGGCGTACCTGTTCAGCGGCACCGTCGCCGACAACATCGCGCTCGGCAAGCCCGACGCGACGTTCGAGGAGATCCGGGCCGCGGCCCGCGCGGTGGGCGCCGACACGTTCATCGAGCGCCTGCCCGACGGGTACGACACCGACGTCAACAAGCGCGGCGGCCGGGTGTCGGCCGGACAGCGTCAGCTGATCTCTTTCGCCCGCGCGTTCCTCGCCGATCCCGCGGTGCTCATCCTGGACGAGGCCACGGCGTCGCTCGACATCCCGAGCGAGCGTCAGATCCAGTCGGCGCTGCAGACGCTGCTGGCCGATCGCACCGCGATCATCATCGCCCACCGGCTGTCGACCGTGTCGATCGCCGACCGGGTGCTCGTGATGGAGCACGGCCGCATCATCGAGGACGACACCCCGGCGGAGCTGATCGCCGGCACGGGCAAGTTCGCCCAGCTGCACAGCGCCTGGAAGCAGTCGCTCGTCTGACCCCCGCCGGTTTCGGCGATGGCCAACAGAATCGGATGCTGCGGCGCGCGGCATCCGATTCTGTTGCGCTGCTCCGAATCCGGTGCGGGCTGGGCTGGGCTGGGTGCCCTGCCGCAGATTCGGAGTTGGGCAGCAGATGCGGATGCGAGGGCTCGCGGCATCCGCATGTGGTGACGTGATCCGAATCCGGTGGCGGCGGGGTGTCAGCGCGCGAGGTGAAGGCCCTGCGCGACCGCGCGGAGGATCGCGGCCTCCACGCGGGGCCACTGATGCACGACCTCGGCGTAGGTGAAGCGCAGCACGGTGTACCCGCGCGCCGTCAGCTCGCGGTCGTGGCTCAGGTCTCGGCCCCGATCGGCGGCCGAGGAATGGAAGGCGAAGCCGTCCAGCTGCGCGACGAGTCGCTCGCCGATGAGGCCGTCGACGTGGTGTCCGAGCAGCAGCACCTGCTGGCGGACGTCGAGGCCGATCCCACGTATCCGCGAGACGAAGAGCGTCTCGAGGCCGGAATCGCTGAGGCCCGTGACCTCCGCCGCCAGTCGCCGCGCATCGGGCGTGCGCCAGCGGTAGCGCCGCAGCACGTGCGGGTCGAGCCGTTCGCGGCGTACGGCGGACTCCCACACGACGAGCGCATCCTCGTGGGGCAGACACCGGGCGAGGTGCGCCAGCGCGTCGGGAACCGACTCGACGAGCACGTGCGGGTGCGACGGCACCAGCGGCGTATCCCAGTGGACGACCACGCCGTCCCCGGAGCGTTCGTCGGGTCGAGGGCGCTGCGCGTGGGCGGGCACGTGCAGGTGCGGACCCGTCGGGATCTCCGGCGGCAGCCACCAGCCGCGGTGGCGAGCCGCCGACACGCAGGCCACCCGCGCACTGACCTCCGCCGCGTGCACGAGCGCGGCCGGGGCCGCGTCCGTGGCCACCCAGAAGCGGCGCACGCGGCGCACCTCGCCCGCCGTGATGGCCGCTCGCAGCGTGGTGGGGCGGATGCCGGCATCCAGCACGGCTCGCCGATGCACGATGCCGCCACCCGCCTCCACCAGCTCTCGGATCCCCACGGTCCGAGACTGCCCGCCCGCACGCCTCCGCACGCCGATCCGCGCGCAGTCGTGCACAACTCGCCGAGCATCCACGGCTGGGGAGGAGCCGACGCGCCCGCAGCGGATGCGGAGGACGTGAACAGATGCGGATGCTGCGGCCCACAGCATCCGCATCTGTCGCCATTCTCCGAATCCGCGAACGCGCGAACGCGAACGCGAACCCGACGGCCGGGTCAGGGGGTCGGCGCGTCCAGGTCGACCTCGAACGTCTGGCGGCGACCGTCGGGGGCGGTGACGACGACCTCCCGCGTCCCGGAGCCGCCCGCGAACACGCGCAGCTCGAGACCGTCGAGGTAGTCGTAGTCCGGCCGGTCGTCGCGCGCGCCCCACGGCAGCACCGCGCCCGGCCGCACGTACAGCGGCAGGGAATCGAACCCGTGGGTCTCGCGCCGCCACCGCCCGCCGCTCACGCGCTCGCCGCTCAGCAGCGAGGTCCACTCGCCGTCGGGCAGGTAGAACTCCACCTCCCCGTCCGCCGACATGACGGGCGCGACCAGCAGCGACGGGCCCAGCATGTACTGGCGGTCGAGGTAGGCGACGGCCGGGTCGCCCGGGAATTCCAGCGCCAGGGGCCGCAGCAGCGGGATGCCGGTGCGCGCCGCGTCGACGCCGAGCTGATGCAGATACGGCATGAGCCGCATCTTGAGGTGGGTGAAGCGGCGCGTCACCGCCACGGCCTCCTCGTCGAAGGCCCACGGCACGCGGTAGGAGTCCGACCCGTGGAAGCGCGAGTGCGAGCTGAGCAGACCGAACGCCGTCCACCTCTTGAACACGGCGGCATCGGGTGTGCCCTCGAAACCGCCGATGTCGTGGCTCCAGTACGCGAAGCCGCTCATCGCGAGCGAGAGACCTCCGCGCAGCGTCTCGGCCATCGAGGTGAAGGTCGAGGTCGAGTCACCGCCCCAGTGCACCGGCATGCTCTGCCCTCCCGCCGTGGCGGAACGGGCGAACAGCACGGCCTCGCCCTCGCCGCGGGTGGCGACCAGCACGTCGTGGACGGCCCGGTTGTACAGCTCGGTGTAGAGGTTGTGCATGCGCTGCGGGTCGCTGCCGTCGGCCCACACGACGTCGGTGGGGATGCGCTCGCCGAAGTCCGTCTTGAAGCAGTCGACGCCCTGGGCGATCAGCGCCCGCAGCTTCTCCTGATACCACGCGGTCGCAGCGGGGTTCGTGAAGTCGACCAGCCCCATGCCGGCCTGCCAGAGGTCCCACTGCCAGATCGAGCCGTCCGCGCGGCGCACGAGGTAGCCGGCATCCGCCGCTTCGCGAAACAGGGGCGAGCGCTGCGCGATGTAGGGGTTGATCCAGACGCACACGCGCAGCTCGCGCTCGTGGAGCCGCGCGAGCATGCCGTCGGGGTCGGGGAACACGCGGGCATCCCACTCGAAGTCGCACCAGTTGAACTCGCGCATCCAGAAGCAGTCGAAGTGGAACACCGACACCGGCAGCTCGCGGGCCGCCATCTCGTCGATGAACGAGGTGATGGTCGCCTCGTCGTAGGCGGTGGTGAAGCTCGTCGACAGCCACAGGCCGTAGGACCACGCCGGCACCACGGGCGGCCGGCCGGTGAGAGCCGTGTAGCGGCGCAGCACGTCGGCGGGCGTCGGCCCTGCGATCACGAAGTACTCCAGCACTTCGCCGGGCACCGAGAACTGCACCCGCTCGACGGCTTCCGACCCCACCTCGAACGACACGTGGCCGGGGTCGTTGACCAGCACGCCGTAGCCGCGGGTGGTGAGGTAGAACGGCACGTTCTTGTAGGCCTGCTCGCTCGAGGTGCCCCCGTCGGCGTTCCAGATGTCGACCGTCTGCCCGTTCTTCACCAGCGGGCCGAAGCGCTCGCCGAGGCCGTAGACGAGCTCGCCGACACCGAGCTCCAGCTGTTCGTGCACGTAGGCGGGGGCGGTGTCCGTGCGCTGCCCGGCCCGGGCGTTGCCGACGATGCCGGTGTCGACCTGAGCGTCGGGGGCCACCCGCAGATAGCCCTGGGATTTGTGGCCGCTGCCGGTGACCCGGCGGCCGTCGACCTCGAAGGAGAGGTCCCACGGGGCGCCGGCCCCGACGCGAGCGGTGAGGATGCCGGCGCGGACGAGACCTTCGGTCTCCGTGATCTCGACGCGGTCGGCCGACCCGCCGGCACCCGGCATCGGGAAACCGCCGTGCCACGCGGCGCCGGTGTGGTGCGCGATCCGCACGCGGATCACCCCTTCGGCGGGCGAGGAGAGGGTCGTGGTCAGCACGGGCCGGTTGAGCACGTCGCCGCGCCGCGCGATGACCGCGGTGGGCGCGGTGACCATCAGCCCGGGGCCGTCGGGGGTGTCGGCGATCTGCCACAGGTCGTACGCCTCCTGCGCGTAGAGCGCGGTGACTCCGGGGCGCAGCTGCCAGAACCCGTCGGTGAACTTCATTACTTGACTGCTCCTGCCGTGATGCCCCGGGTGAGGGTGCGTTGGAAGATGAGGAAGAAGATGAGCGTCGGGATGATGCCCAGCAGGGCCGACGCGCTGGTCGTGGTCACGTCCATGAGGCGGTCGCCCTGGAGCACGCTGATCGCCACCGGCACGGTCTGGTTCGCGTTCGAGGCGAGGAACGTCAGCGGGATGAGGAACTCGTTCCACGTCCAGATGAAGAAGAAGATGAGCAGCACCGACAGCGTGGGACGGCTGATCGGGAAGACGACGCGCCACAGGATCGTCCAGCGTCCGGCGCCGTCGAGGGATGCCGCCTCCAGCACCTCCTTGGGGAAGGTGCCGTACACCGACGACAGCAGGTAGGTGCCGAACGCGGCCTGGACGACCGTGAAGATGATGATCACCGACCAGACGTTGTCGTAGAGGCCGACCGACTTGAACATGTAGTACAGCGGGTAGAGCAGGGCCTCCTGGGGGAGCAGGTTCGCCAGCAGGAACAGCAGCACGATCCAGGTGCGGCCGCGGACGCGGCCGATGCCGATCGCGAACGCGTTGAGCATCGAGATCAGCACCGCGAGCACGGCGACCACCCCGGAGATGAAGAGGGAGTTCCAGACCTTCTGCGGGAAGTTGACCCGCTCCCAGAACTTGGTGATGCCGGTGAAGTCGAGGGCGTGCGGCAGGGCGAGCGGACCCGAGTTCGCGTAGTCGGTCGGCGACTTGAACGAGTTGACCAGCACGAGGTAGAACGGCGCGATCACCAGGAGGGCGCCGACCGCGACCAGCACGAGCATCAGCCAGTCGACTCCGCGTTTGGTGACCATGCCGCCGCGTCCGCGCGGGGCGCGTCGGGGACGGATCGCGGTCGTGAGTACGGTTCCGGCAGCCATCACAGGCCCGCCCTTTCCTTGCGTTCGAGGGAGTTCTGCACCCGGATGAAGACGATCGACACGATGACGACGACGATCGTCAGCACCGTCGCGATGGTGGCGCCGTAGCCGACGTCGCGCTTGGTGAAGAACTCCTGGTAGGCGTAGTACGACGGCACGAGGGTGGCGCCGGCGGGGCCGCCGCGGGTGATGACGTAGACCGGACCGAACACCTTCAGCGCCGCGATCGTGCAGGTGAGGGTGACGACGAAGATCTCCGGACGGATGATGCTGACGGTGATGGACGCGAAGCGCTGGAACCAGTTGGCGCCGTCGAGCTCGGCGGCCTCGTACAGCTCGGGATCGACCCGCTGCAGCGCCGCCATGAACACGACCACGGGATAGCCGATCTGCACCCACACCAGCACCACCATGAGCACGATGAGCGCGGAGGGCATCTGGCCCAGCCAGTCGACGGGGGCGATGCCGACGGCGGCCAGCAGCTGGTTGAGGGCGCCGTCGGCGCCCGGCCGCACGATCCAGCCGATCACGATGCCGGCGACGGCCACCGGCAGGATCTGCGGGAGGTAGTAGGTCGCGCGCAGGAAGCTGCCGACCCGGCCGCCGAACTTGCGTCCGACGACGTCGAACAGGAGCGCGGCGACGATCAGGCCGACGATCGTCGGCACGATCACCATGGCGATGACCATCCACACGGAGTTGAGGAAGGAGGTCCAGAACGCGTCGTCGCCGACGAGCTTGATCCAGTTGTCGACGCCGATGAACTCCGGTGCGCGCACCCCCTTCCAACTCGTGAAGGTGAGGTAGACGTTCCACACCAGCGGGACGATGACGATGACCAGCAGCAGGACGAAGCCGGGCAGCAGGTACAGCCAGTACCCGCCGCGTCCGCCTCCGCGCTGGGGGATGGCGGGTTCGTCGTCGACGACCGGGGTGCGCCGAGAGCGTGTTGTGAGCGACATGCGGTGCTTTCGTTCGGGGGCGGGGCCGGGGGCGGGAGCGGGGGTGGGGGCGGCACGAGGCCGCCCCCACCGGTCGGTCAGCGGTAGTCCGCGGTGCCCTCGTCGTAGGCCTTGCCGAGGTTCGCGTTGGTGGTCGCGGCATCCTGCGTTCCGGTGACGAGGCCCTGGAGCTGCTGGACGATCACGTCGTAGAAGCCCGGAGCCGGCCAGTCGGGGTAGAAGGAGAGGCCGTCCTGGTCGAGGACGCCGTTGAAGACCGAGATGAGCTCCTGGCTCTTCGGGTCGGTGATGTCCTTCGGGTCGGCCGCGACAGGCAGGCCGCCGTTGTTGCCGATGATCGCCTGGATCTCCGGTCGCATCGTGATGTCGATGAACGTGTAGGCGAGGTCCTTGTTCTTCGCGTTCTCCGGAACCACCCACAGATTGCCCGACGAGCCGAGCGACAGCTTCGAGCCCGGGAAGGCCTGCATCGTCCAGTCGAACCCGGTGGCCTGCTCGGTGAAGCGTCCGTACCACCACGAGCCCGACACGAAGATGGGGGAGGTGCCGTTGATGAAGGACACCCCGGCATCCTCGGCCTTGATCGAGGAGACGTCCTTGGCGATGTAGCCCTTGGCGACGTAGTCCTTGAGGGTGTCGCTGGCGTAGGTCGTCTCGGCGCCCTGCCAGTCGACCGGGTTCTTGTAGAGCTGGTAGTCGTTCACCCAGTCGCGGTCGCCGTGGGACAGCGCCAGCTGGTACCAGAGCTGGCCGAGCGGGTACTCCGCGCCGGCCTCGGCGAGCGGGGTGATGCCCTTCGCCACGAACGCGTCGAGCACCTTGACGAACTCGTCGTACGTGGTGGGGATCTCCAGCCCCGCCGCGGCGAAGGCGTCCTTGTTGTAGTAGACGCCGACGAACTCGCCGTAGTTGGGCACGCCGTACCAGGTGTCGCCGCCCATGACGCCCTTGTCGGTGTACTTCGCGGTCGTCTGCAGCGAGGGAGCGAGCTTGTCGGCCCACCCGTACTTCGCCACGGCGTCGGAGATGTCGCTGATCAGTCCCGTCGACGCGAGGAAGCCGGCGGTCGCGTTGCCCTTGTTGAACTCCATGACATCGGGCGCGGCATCCGTGTCGAGCACCTGGCTGGCCGTCTTCTGGATCTGCTCGAACGACTTCTCCTCGAACTCGACCTTGGCGCCGGTCTCCTTCTCGAAGACGTCGATGGCCTCGGCCCAGGCCTTGCCCATCGCGCTGTCGGCGCCCTCGTAGTGCCAGAGCTTGAGGGTCTGGCCGGCGCCGTCGGTGCTGCCTGTGCCGGTGTCGCCGGAGGAGGAGCAGGCGCTGATGCTCAGCGCCGCGGCGGTGAGGATGACGGCGGCGGTCAGTGCCCGCGTCCGCCCTGTGATTCGTGCCATCGTCGGCACTCCTTTCGGTGGGCCGTCATCGGCCCGGTCTGTGATTGCGGTGTTCAGTTGCCGGTGTTCAGTTGCATGTCAGGAGGTGAAGTCTGTCGAAGCGCTTCGATGAACGGCGAACGAAAGCGCTTCCGAGGAAGCGGTCACGCGTGCGGGGGAGTCGTCACCGAGCCCGCGTCGCGGTACACGGGTGCGAGCAGGTGGATGCCGGCGGGCCGGCGCGGGTCGTCGATCCGCGCCAGCGCGAGGTCGACGGCGAGATCGCACGACGCCTCGGGGATCAGCGGGATGGTGTCGAGCTGGGTCGGCAGCTTCGTGGTGTCGAAGGATGCCGCGATCGAGACGATCGAGACGTCCGCGCCCACCTCCGCCCCGCGCTCGGCGAGGGCGGCGAGCACTGCGGCGTGCATGTCGTCGACGCCGTGCAGCAGCAGCGCGGTCGCACCGGCGTCGAGCGCGTCGTTCACGGCCGCGCGCACCGCGTCGGCATCCGTGACGACCTCGCCCGTCGTCGCGAACGAGTGCTCGAGCGCCCGGTGCGCCGCGTGCTCGGCGACGGCGCGGCGGACGCGGGGAGGGAAGTTGGACAGTCGGTAGGTGCTCGCCGGCTGGCCGATGAGGGCGATGCGGCGGTGGCCCGCGTCGGCCACGCGGTCGACGGCGAGTCGTGCGGCCGCCTCGAAATCGAGGTCGACGCAGTCCAGGCCCTCGTGGTCGTCGGGGATGCCGATGAACACCGTCGGCGTGGTGATCGAGCGGGCGATGGCGACCCGCTCGTCGTCGGGCGCGACGTCGAGCACGAGGATCGCGTCGACGAGACCCGAGGCCGTCACCCGCTGCATGCCGGCCGAGGCCTGCTGGTCGGTGAGGAGCAGGATGTCGTAGTCGTGGCGGCGCGCCGCGACGGCCGCCGCCAGCACGAAGGACATGTGCGTCGGCGCGTGGGTCTCGCGTCGCAGCGGCTCGGTGAGGGCGAAGATGTGGGTGAGGCGACCCGCCAGCATGCGGGCTCCGGCGTTCGGGGCGTACCCGAGCCGGTGTGCGGCGTCGATGACGCGGCGGCGCGTGTCAGGGGAGATGGGGCGCTTGCCGCTCAGCGCGTAGGACACGGTGCTGATGGACACGCCGGCGGCCGCAGCCACCTCGTCGATGCGTGCCATGCCGACTCCTCTGTCGTATCGAAGCGCTTCGAGCGAAGCTGGAGATCACGATAGAGCCCTCCGCGTCATCGACGCAAGAGGTTTGTGGATATTGGCAACAAACGGTGACGTGCGAACGACGCGGGCGCCTACAGGCGGATCTCGGCGACGACCTCGCCGAACTCGGTCTCATCGACCGGAGTGAACCCCACGCGACGGAAGAAGGCGTCGGGGCCGCCCTGGCCCTCTTCGTAGATCACGTGCACGTGGTCCATTCCGCGGGCGCGGGCCTCCTCGAGAAGCTGCTCGACCGCGAAGCGGCCGACGCCCCGGCCCTGGTCGTCGGCGTCGACGTTGATGCGCCAGAGCACGGAGCGGAAGTGCTCGTGCAGCGCGTCGGGATCGAAGTTCGCGCTGACGAAGCCGACGACCTCGTCGCCGTCGAGCACCACCCGCTGCCACGCGGTGCTCGGATTGGCCACGGTCCCGGCGACGGCGTAGCTCGTGGGGGCGAGGTACTGCTCCTGACCCGGCTTGAGCGACATGGTGTTCACCGCCACGATGGTGGCGGCCGACAGTTCCTCGAGGCGCAGCTCGGTCATGTGATCAGGCTACCTCGCGCACGGTCATGGTCGGCACCCTCCGAACGGTGAGAAAACGCCAACACGGCAGCGGGGGCGGAGATATCTTGACGTCAAGATATATTCCGGTGATGCGATAGCCTGGTGGGTGACCCCGCGACGCTCACCACGACGCCCACGACGACGCTCACGACGGAGAGATCACACGTGCCCGAGTCCACCATCATCTACACGCACACCGACGAGGCGCCGGCGCTGGCGACGGCCTCTTTTCTGCCGATCGTGAAGGCTTTCGCGGGGCAGGCGGGCGTCGAGATCGACACCCGCGACATCTCCCTCGCGGGCCGCATCCTCGCCGCCTTCCCGCAGCGCCTCTCGCCCGAGCAGCAGGTGGGCGACGCGCTCGCCGAGCTGGGCGGTCTCGCCACCCTGCCCGAGGCGAACATCATCAAGCTGCCGAACATCTCGGCATCCATCCCGCAGCTGAAGGCCGCGATCGCCGAGCTCCAGTCGCAGGGCTACGACATCCCCGACTACCCGGACGACGCCGCCACGGTGGAGGAGAAGGACATCCGCGCCCGCTACGACCGCATCAAGGGATCGGCCGTGAACCCCGTGCTGCGCGAGGGCAACAGCGACCGCCGCGCGCCGCTGGCGGTCAAGAACTACGCGAAGAAGCACCCCCACCGCAACAAGCCCTTCGCCGCCGGGTCCAAGACCCGCGTCGCCACCATGGGCCACGACGACTTCAAGAGCAACGAGAAGAGCTGGATCGCCGCCCACGACGACGTCCTCAGCATCCGTCACACCGCCGTCGACGGCACCGTCACCGTTCTCAAGGACGGCCTCAAGGTGCTGCCGCGCGAGGTCGTCGACGCCACCTTCCTCTCGGCCAAGGCGCTCGACGCCTTCCTCGCCGACACCATCGCCCAGGCCAAGGCGGAGAACGTGCTGTACTCCGTGCACCTGAAGGCCACGATGATGAAGGTCAGCGACCCCATCATCTTCGGCCACGTCGTCCGCGCGTTCTTCGCCGACGTCTTCGACACCTACGGCGCGCAGCTCTCGGCCGCCGGTCTCGACGGCAACAACGGCCTCGGGTCGATCCTCGCCGGGCTGGGCGACCTCGCCGACGGCGACGCGATCTCCGCCCGCATCGCGCAGGACCTCGCGTCGGGCCCCCGTCTCAGCTACGTCAACAGCGACAAGGGCATCACCAACCTGCACGTGCCGTCCGACGTCATCGTCGACGCCTCGATGCCCGCCCTCGTGCGCAACGGCGGAAAGCTGTGGGGCGTCGACGGCGCCGAGGACGACACCATCGCCGTCATCCCCGACTCCTCGTACGCCGGCGTCTACCAGGCCGTCATCGACGACGTGATCGCGAACGGCCCGCTCGACCCCGCGACCATCGGCACGGTGCCGAACGTCGGCCTCATGGCCCAGGCCGCCGAGGAGTACGGCAGCCACGACAAGACCTTCGAGATCCCGGCGGACGGCGTCGTCGAGGTGCTCGACTCCGCCGGCACCGTGCTCATCGAGCACCACGTCGAGAAGGGCGACATCTGGCGCGCGACCCAGGCGAAGCACATCGCGATCATGGATTGGGTGCGCCTGGCCGTCTCCCGCGCCCGCGCCACCGGCGTGCCCGCCGTCTTCTGGCTCGACGTCAACCGCGCCCACGACGCCCAGCTCATCGGCAAGGTGCACCAGGCGCTCGCGACGCTCGACACCGGCGACATCACGATCGTCATCCTCCCGCCCGAGGAGGCGACGCGGTACACGCTCGCGCGCCTGCGCAAGGGCGAGGACACGATCTCGGTGACGGGCAACGTGCTGCGCGACTACCTGACCGACCTCTTCCCGATCCTCGAGGTCGGCACGTCGGCCAAGATGCTCTCGATCGTCCCGCTGCTCGCCGGCGGCGGACTCTTCGAGACCGGCGCGGGCGGCTCGGCCCCCAAGCACGTGCAGCAGCTCCTCGAAGAGGACTACCTGCGGTGGGACTCGCTCGGCGAGTTCTTCGCGCTCGCGGCATCCTTCGAGCACCTCGCCGAGTTCACCGGCAACGCGAAGGCCAAGGTGCTCGCGGACACGCTGGATGCCGCGACCGGCACGTTCCTCGAGGAGGACCGCTCGCCGGGGCGCTCGCTCGGCACGATCGACAACCGCGGCAGCCACTTCTACCTCGGTCTGTACTGGGCCCAGGAGCTGGCGCGCCAGAGCGCGGATGCCGAGCTCGCGGCCGCGTTCGCGCCCGTGGCCGAGAAGCTCGCGGCGGCGGAGCAGGAGATCGTGGCCGAGCTCAACGGTGTGCAGGGGCACCCCGTCGACATCGGCGGCTACTACCACCCCGACGTGGCGAAGGTCACCGCCGTCATGCGTCCGTCGGCGACGCTGAACGCGGTCATCGACGCGCTGTGATCCTCACCGAAGGCGCGGGCTGCGGCCCGCGCCTTCGGCGTTGCCGGCGTGGGGCGTTTCGACTCGGCGCTTCGCGCCTCGCTCAACGACCGGTGAGAGCGCGGTAGCCGCGCCTCGCTCGACGACCGGTGAGACTGCGGCGCCCGGTCAGCTCGGCGCTGCGCGCCTCGCTCGACGACCGGTGAGAGCGCGGCCCACCCCGGTCGTTGAGCGACGAGCGCAGCGAGGAGTCGAAACGCGGCGAGCCCGGGCTCAGTCGTGGATCCACACGTCCACGCCGGTCGGGGACCAGTCGTAGATCTGCTTCGCGCGATAGTTGGGCATGCCGACGCAGCCGTGGCTCTGCGGCGTGCCGAAGTTGTTGTGCCAGTACACGCCGTGGAAGGCCTCGTCGCCGTTGAAGTACATGACCCACTCGACGTTGGGCACGTCGTAGTTCCAGTACGGGTTGTTCGGGTCGGTGCTCGTCATCGTCTGCGAGCGGATGTGGCTGTTGATGCGGAAGTGCCCCGTGTAGGTGGGAGACGCCGGCAGACCGCTGGAGATCGGCCACGAGTCGACGACCGCGCCGTTCTCCTTCAGGTAGAGCATCTGCTCGCTGAGGTTCACCTCGAGCAGGCGCTGCAGCGTCGTCGTGGATGCCGGGGTCACCGTCACCGGGAGGGCGAACGCCGCCTTGCCCGCAGCGAGCTGCGTCGCGAACTCCTGTGCGACGCCGCTGGTGTCGCCGAGCGTGCGGCCGTCGGCGCCGGGCACGCTGGTGTCGAGCACGGTGCCGTCGGAGTTGGTGATCACCGTGCCGTTCGCCGGCGCGCGGTCGACGAGGGCGGCGAGGCCCGACACGGCGGCCTGGATCTTGTCGGCGTCCGCGGTGATCGCGAAGCTCCCCGCGGCGTCGGGGGTCACGGTGAGCCACGACGCGGCGGTCGCGGCGTCGACCGGCACGGTGCGCTCGTCGCCGACGTAGAAGCCGATGGTCTGCAGCATGCCGTTGAGCTGGTCGGCGGCGGCCTGCGCCTTTTCGGTCGAGGCGGGTGCGGCGACCGGGACCGTCGTCGTCGGGACGACCACGGAGCTCTGCCCCGAGACGAACGCGTCGTGGAGCGCCGCGCTGATGGCGTCGAGGTCGAGACCCGTCCCGTCGACGGCGGGCGTGACGGTGTAGGCGGTGCCGGCGAACGCGACGCCCGCGGGGACGGGGTCGACGAAGCTTCCGGGGAGGGCCGCGCGCAGCGCCGCGGTGGCCTTCTCGGCATCCAGGGTCAGGGGGGCATCGACGGCGTCGCCGAACCACTGCGTCACATTCCACAGGGGGCGTTCGTCGAAGGCGGCGTCGGCGAGCGCGCGGGCGTCGACCGTCGCACCGAGCTGAGCGCCCGTCACGGTGGGTCCGCCCTCACCCAGCACGAGCGTGGTGGCGCCGAGCCGCTGACTGATCGCATCGGTCGCGGCGCCGGCCGTGAGGAAGCCCACGGGAACGCCGGCGACGGCCGTGCCGGGGGCGATGAGCACGAGCGAGGCGGCCACGACGCCGACGGCGAGCGCACCGGCGGGAACGCCGATCCACAGCCAGAGGCGCTTCTTCTTCGGCGCCGGCTCGGCCGGGGCCCACTGCACGGGAGGGGCTTCGGACGGAGGCGCCGCGCCCTCGAACGGGTCCACGGGACCGTCGAGAACGGCCGTCGCGGCGGTCGTCGGCGTCGCCGACGAGGGCTCGGGCGTGTGGTCCGCCTCTCGCCCCGTGCCAGGATCGGTCACTTGCAACACCCCCGTGTTCTGCGCGGCCGCGCCCTCCTATGGTACGGGATGGTGCGCCCGGCTCGGCAGAGACGTTCGTCGAGGCTCGTGCGCTCAGCCCTCGGAGCAGATCCGGGTGAACGCGGCCAGTGCCGACCGGATGTCGTCGGTGGTGGTCTGCAGGGCCGTGAGACGGGACAGATCGCCGCCCGCGATCGCCGCGAGGGTGTCGGATGCCGAGGCGAACCCGGTCTGCAGCGGCGGCAGCAGCGCGGCCACCTCGTGGTTGCCGACGGTTCCGGCGGCGGCGCCGAGCCGTTCCGCGACCCCGCCGAGGGCGTCGACCGCGGCGCGCGGGTCGCCGGGGTCGAGCGTCTGCAGCTGGGCCGCGGCATCCTCGACGCCGGCGCGCACGGTGTCGCACGCCTCCGCGACGGTCTGCGTGTCGCCGTCGGACGGCGTGGGGGCGGGGGAGGATGCCGCGCAGCCGGCGAGGGCCAGAGCGCCGGCGAGGGCCAGAGCGCCGGCGAGGATCACGGCGGCGAGCGGGGCGCGGTGGCGCGGCGGCATGGCGGTCATGTCTCTCCTCCTGTGATCGCCCGCGACGGGCAATGTAACGGTTTTGTAAACGGTCCTGCCGAATTGCGTTCCGCGCTTGCGGAACGGAGATTCGTAAGGTCTACTAACAAACATGTCCGGATCCGATGTGCAGCGCACCGCCCCCGAGACGGCCGCCCTCGCGGGCCGGTCGTTCAGCGCAGGCCGCGCGCTGCGTCACGCGGCGAAGGTCCTGCCGGAGCACGCTCGCGCGCACAACCGCTCCCTCGTGCTGCAGACCCTCTTCCACCAGGGTGCCATGAGTCGGGCGGACCTTTCCCGGGAGACCGGCCTGACCCGGGTGACGATCTCCGATCTCGTCGCCGAGCTGATCGACGACGGCTACGTCGCCGAACGCGGCCTGCGCGAGGTGACCGGTCCGGGCAAGCCCGCGATCCTCGTCGACCTCGACCGCGAGGGGCACCGCATCGTCGGGCTCGACCTCTCCGGCACCGACCGCTTCCTCGGCGCCGTGCTCACCCTCGACGGCGAGATCGTCGCGCGCCTCGACGTCGACGTGCCCGCCGATCCCGCCGACATCCTCGCCGTCGTCATCGATCTCGCCCGACGCCTGGTCGCGGATGCGCACGCGCCCGTCCTCGGCATCGGTGTCGGCAGCCCCGGCATCGTCGACGACCGCGGCGTCGTGCTCACGGCGCCGAACCTCGGCTGGCACGACGTCGACCTCGAAGGGGTGCTGCGTGCCGAGCTCGGACTTCCCGTGCTCGTGGCCAATGACGCCAACGCCGCCGTCCTCGCCGAGTACACCTTCGGCGGCGCCGCCGACGACGTGCTCCTCGTTCGCGTCGGCCGCGGCGTTGGCTCGGGACTGCTCGCCGGCGGACAGCCCATGCGCGGCTCGCGCTTCGCCGCGGGCGAGATCGGCCACGTCACGGTCGGCACCGACGGCGGGCCGCGCTGCGTCTGCGGCAAGATCGGCTGCCTCGAGTCGTGGCTGTCGGTGCCCGCCCTCGAGGCGCGGCTCGCGGAGCCCGACGCGGACCGCGACGCGGTACTCCGCGACGCCGGTGCGCGTCTCGGCATCGCACTCGCCCCCATCGTGGGCGTGCTCGACCTGTCGGAGATCGTGCTCTCCGGCATCCCAGAACTTCTCGACGGACCCCTCGCGACCGCGACCGTCGAGACACTGCGCACCCGGACGCTCGCCGAGTTCCACGACGGCGTGCAGGTGCGGATGACGGCGCAGGGGGAGGACATCGTCCTCCGCGGTGCGGCCGTCATGGTCCTGTCAGGACAACTCGGGGTGTCCTGACCCCTCATCCACGGATGGGTCACCGTGCCCCGATACCACCAAGAGAGACAAAGGAAGACACCATGAACAAGAAGCTCGGAGCCCTCGCGCTCCTCGGCGCTTCGGCTGTCGTTCTCGCCGGCTGCGCGGGCGGAAGCTCGGGCGGCACCGACGCCTCGGGCACGCCTGCAGCGGCGCAGCTGCGGGTCTGGCTCGTCGGCACCGACACGCCTCAGGATGCCCGCGACTACCTCAAGAAGACGTTCGAAGCCGACAACCCCGGCTCGACGCTCGTCATCGAGGAGCAGCAGTGGACCGGGCTCGTCGACAAGCTGACCACGAGCCTGTCGTCCAACGACACCCCCGACATCGTCGAGATGGGCAACACGCAGGCGGCCGCCTTCACCTCCAGCGGTGCACTCCTGGACATCTCCGACATCAAGGATCAGATCGGCGGGGACGACCTCCTGCCCGGATTCGTCGAGGCCGGCTCGTGGGACGGCAAGCTCTACGCAGCGCCGTACTATTCGGGCGCCCGCATCGTCTTCTACAACACCACCCAGTACGCCACGGCGGGTGTGCAGGTGCCGACGACCCTCGACGAGTACGTCGCGGGCGGCGAGAAGCTCGCGCAGGCGCTCCCCGGCGTCTCCGGCGTCTACTTCCCCGGCAAGGACTGGTACAACGCCCTCCCGTTCATCTGGGAGAACGGCGGCGAGGTCGCCGTGCAGAAGGACGGCAAGTGGGAAGCGCAGATGTCCAGTGACGCGTCGGTCAAGGGCATCGAGCAGGTGCAGCAGCTCATGACGAAGGCCTCCCTCGCCCCGAAGGACGGCGACGAGACCGAGGCGTGGGTGCCCTTCCGCACCGAGAAGGCCGCCACGCTGTCGGCGCCGAGCTGGGCGTACTGGTCGATCGTCGCCGATGAGGACAAGGCCGAGACGGCGCTGAGCAAGACCGTCGGCTACTATGCGCTCCCCGGCAAGGACGGCGGCGCGGCGAAGGTCTTCGCCGGCGGCTCGAACATCGGGATCGCGGCGAAGTCGGCCAACCCGGAGCTCGCCAAGAGCGCGCTGGAGATCATGCTCAGCGACGAGTACCAGTCGATCCTGGCCAAGGCCGGTCTCGTGCCCGCCAAGAAGTCGCTGGGCGGCGAGGTCGCGGCGGCCACCCCGGAGCTCGCGAAGATCATCGCGGATGCCGCGGCGAACGCCAAGCTGACCCCCGCCTCCCCGAAGTGGGCGGATGTCGAGGCGAAGGGCCTGCTGCAGGACTTCTTCGTCCAGGTCGCCGCCGGCGGCGACGTCAAGACGCTCGCCACCGCGCTGGACGAGCAGATCGACGCCATCCTCAACGGCTGAGTCCACTTCGACTCGCCGGCGTTTCGACTCGTCGCTGCGCTCCGCGCTCAACGACCGGTGGGGGCATCGCCTCCCCGGTCGTTGAGCGAGCGCAGCGCGTCGAAACGCCCCTCATCACCACCACGAAAGGAGACCCGGCGATGGCCACCACGCTGATCTCCCGTCGCTCTCCCGAGACCGACCGCCCGTCCGCGCCCGCGCCGCGCCGGCGCCGTCGCCGGGACCGCACACCGCTCGCGCTGCTGCTGCCCGCACTGGTGATGCTCGCCGTCTTCATCGGCTGGCCCCTGCTGCAGCTGATCGTCATGTCGTTCCAGAAGTACGGGCGCGAGCAGATCTTCGGCAAGCCCGCCGAGTTCGTCTGGTTCGACAACTACGTGCGGGTGCTCACCGACGCGCAGTTCTGGGTCGTGCTGGGCCGCAGCTTCGGCCTGATGATCGTCTGCGCCGCGGCCACGATGGTCCTGGGCGTCGCGATCGCGCTCATGATGAAGTCGCTCGGACGGGTGATGCGCACGGTCGTGTCGGTCGGGCTGCTGCTGGCGTGGGCGATGCCCGCGCTCACGGGCACGATCGTATGGGGCTGGATCTTCGACACGTCCTACGGCCTCGTCAACTACGTGCTCACCCGGATCACCGGGCAGAACTGGATCGGTCACAGCTGGCTGTCCGATCCGCTCAGCTTCTTCGGCGTCGCGGCCATCATCATCACGTGGGGCGCGATCCCGTTCGTCGCCTTCTCGACGTACGCGGGGCTCTCGCAGGTGCCCGACGAGGTGCTGGAGGCGGCATCCCTCGACGGTTCGAGCGCCTGGCAGCGCTTCCGGTACATCGTCGTCCCGTACATCCGCTCCATCCTGGTCGTGCTGTTGATCCTCCAGGTCATCTGGGATCTCCGCGTGTTCGCACAGATCTACGCGCTGCAGACCGTCGGCGGCATCCGCGCCGACACCAACACCATCGGCGTCTACATCTACAGCGTCTCGATGGCGACCGGCGACCTGGGCTCGGGAGGGGCGATCTCGGTGATCCTCGTCATCGTGCTGCTCGCCATCTCCGCCTACTACATCCGCACCATGCTGACCTCGGAGGACGACTGATGAGCGCCCGCACGAGGCGCGCCACCGGGCGCGTCTTCCTGAACCTCGCCGCCGTCGTCGTCTTCGTCTGCTCGGTCTTCCCGGTGTATTGGATGGTCAACACGGCCTTCCTCCCGGGGTCGGCGGTCAAGAGCGAGACCCCGCACTTCTGGCCCGACCAGTTCACGCTGCGCAGCTTCCAGGCGGCGTGGGAGGGCGGGTTCGTGCCGGCGCTGTGGGTGTCGCTGGCGGTGACGCTGCTCACCGTCGTCGCCGCGCTGGTGTTCGCATTCCTCGCCTCGATCGCCGTGTCGCGCTACCGGTTCCGCTCGCGCAAGAGCTTCATCGTGGCGATCCTCGTGATCCAGATGATCCCGGCCGAGGCGATGATCATCTCGACCTTCCGCGTGCTCGACGGCTGGCACCTGCTCAACACGGTGATCGGCCTGTCGGCCGTGTACATCGCGATGGTGCTGCCGTTCACGATCTGGACGCTGCGCGGCTTCGTCAACGGCATCCCCGCCGACCTCGAGGAGGCGGCGATGATCGACGGCTGCAGCCGCACGCAGGCCTTCTGGCGGGTGACCTTTCCGCTCCTGGCACCGGGGCTCGTCTCGACCGGCATCTTCGCCTTCATCCAGGCGTGGAACGAGTTCATCTTCGCCCTCGTCATCATGACCCGCCCCGAGTCGCAGACGTTGCCGATCTGGCTGCGCAGCTTCGTGCAGGCGACGAAGGCCACCGACTGGGCGGTCGTCATGGCCGGATCGACCCTCATGGCGATCCCGGTCATCGTCTTCTTCCTCATCGTGCAGGGCAAGATGACGAGCGGCCTGGTGTCGGGAGCGGTGAAGGGCTGATGCGACTCGGATTCGACGTCGGGGGCACCAAGACCGACGCCGTGGTCGTCGCGTCCGGCGGCGGGGACCGCGGCGAGGACATCCTCGCGCGCCTGCGACGTCCGACCGGGTGGGGAGCGGATGCCGTCGTCGCGACGATCCTCACCATGGTCGACGAGCTGGCGGATGCCGTGGGCCGTCCCGCGTCGGTGTTCAGCTCGATCGGCGTCGGCATGCCCGGGCAGGTCGCCCCCGGCGGGTCCACGGTCACGCACGCCGTCAACCTCGGCATCGACGAGCTCGACCTCGCACTCGCGATCGGGCCGCGCCTCGGCATCCCCGTGCGCGCGGAGAACGACGTGAAGGCGGCGGCCGTCGGTGCGTACGCGCTGCACGGCGCCGCCGGATCGAGCGCGATGGCGTACCTCAACCTCGGGACGGGGATCGCCGCCGGCTTCGTGCGCGGCGGGCGCCTCTGGCGCGGCGTACACGGATCGGCGGGGGAGGTCGGCCACATCTCCGTCGACCCGGCCGGCCCGCTCTGCCGCTGCGGTCAGCGCGGCTGCATCGAGGCGTTCAGCGGCGGCGCGGCCGTCGCCGAACGCTGGGCGCGTCCCGGCGCCCTGCCGGTGCGCGACGTCTTCGACGCCGCCGACGCGGGGGATGCCGAGGCGATCGCGCTCCGCCGCGGTCTCGCCTATGGCGTCGCCTCGGCGATCCGCGTGATCGTGCTCGCCGGCGACGTCGACGCCGTCGTGCTGGGGGGAGGCGTCACCGCGCTCGGCGACCGTATGCTGAGGCCTGTGCTGACCGAGCTCGAGGAGAGCGCCGCCGCATCCCCGTTCCTGCGCTCGCTGCGACTGAGCGAGCGCGTCGACCTGCTGCCGCCCGGTTCTCCGGCGGCGGCCCTGGGCGCCGCGATCGTCGGCGCCGACTCTGAGCAGGAGGCTGTCTTCCATGGCTGAAGTCGTCATCGTCCCGTCCGCCGCCGACGCGGGCGCCCTTGTCGCCGACGAAATCGTGCGCCTGATCGCGGCGCGGCCCGACGCCGTGCTGGGCCTCGCGACCGGCTCGACCCCGCTGCCCGTGTACGGGGCCCTGCGTCCCCGGCTGGAGGGCGTCGACGTCTCGCGGGTGCGCGGGTTCGCGCTCGACGAGTACGTGGGCATCGACCCGCGGCATCCCGAGAGCTACCGCTCCGTGATCACGAAGGAGGTCGTGGAGCCGCTCGGGCTCGATCCCGACCGCATCCACACCCCCAACGGCGACCTCGCGACCATCGCGCACGCGGGCGACGACTACGAGCGGGCGATCGCCGATGCGGGCGGCATCGACCTGCAGATCCTCGGGATCGGCACGTCGGGCCACATCGGCTTCAACGAGCCCGGGTCCTCGTTCGCCTCGCGTACGCGCGTGAAGACCCTCATCGAGCAGACGCGGCGCGACAACGCGCGGTTCTTCGACTCGGTCGACGACGTGCCGATGCACTGCATCACGCAGGGGCTCGGCACGATCCTCTCCGCCCGGCACCTCTTCCTGCTCGCGTTCGGCGAGGGCAAGGCCGCCGCCGTCGCGGGTGCCGTGGAGGGTCCCGTGACGTCGTCGCTGCCGGGCTCGGCCATCCAGCTGCACCCGCACGTGACCGTCGTGGTCGACGAGGCCGCGGCATCCCGCCTGGAGCACGCCGACTACTACCGCTACGCCTTCGCGAACAAGCCGGCCTGGCAGGGCCTCTGACGCCGCCCAGGGCGTTCATCCGTCCCCTGCGGTCGCGTCCACGCGCGGATGGCGACAACGAGGGACGGATGAACGGTCCGGCTCAGGGCGTGAAGACCTTGCCCGGGTTCAGGATGCCGAGGGGGTCGAACACGCGGGTGATCTGGCGCTGCAGCTCCCACTGGTCGTCGCCGAGCTCGTCGACCAGCCAGCGGCGTTTGAGGACGCCGACACCGTGCTCGCCGGTGAGCGTGCCGCCGAGGCGCAGCGCGGAGCGGAACAGATCGTCGGCGGCGCGCCAGACGACCTCCGGCACCTCGTCGCCGTCGAAGATGAAGTTGGGGTGCAGGTTGCCGTCGCCCGCGTGGCAGACCGTCGGGATCACGAGGTCGTACTCGCGCTCGATGCGCGCGATCTCGTCGAACATCGCCGGCAGGGCGCTGCGGGGCACCGAGACGTCCTCGATGAGGGTCGTGCCCATCGCCTCCATCGCCGGATGCATCGAGCGACGGATCGTCCACAGCAGCTCGGCGTCCGCATCGTCGCGGGCCGTTCGGACCTCGCCGCCGGCGGCGGCGAGGGTGGCGGCGATCGCCTCGGCCTCGTCGGATGCCGACGGGCCGTCGGTCTGCACCGTGAGCTGCGAGGCGCCGGCGGGCGGCGCGGGCAGCGACAGGAGCCGGTGGACGGCGGCGAGGCACGCGGCATCCATCAGCTCCATGATCGAGGGCTGCGCGCCCGCCGCGGTCACCGCGGAGGCAGCCGCGGCCGCCGCGCGGACGTCGGGGAACAGCGCCGTGAGGGTGCGCGTGCGCCCGGGAACGAGGCGGCGCAGCTTCAGGGTCGCCCCCACGACGACGCCGAGGGTGCCCTCCGAGCCGATCACGAGGGCCGTCAGGTCGAGCCCGGTCACGCCCTTGACGCTGCGGTGTCCGAGGTGCAGCAGCCGCCCGTCGGCGAGGACGACGTCGACGCCGAGGACGGCGTCGCGCACGACACCGTACTTCGCGCACAGCAGGCCCCCGGCGCCGGTGGCGATGTTGCCGCCGACGGTCGAGATGGCGCGGCTCGCCGGGTCGGGAGCCCACCACAGCCCGTGCGCGGCGAGGGCGTCGTTGAGATCGGCGTTGAGGATGCCGGGCTCGACGACCGCCAGGAGGTCATCGGCGCGCACCTCGAGGATGCGGTCCATCGCGCGCATCGACAGGACGATCTCGCCGGCACCCGCGTTCGCGCCGCCCGCGAGGCCCGTGCCGGCGCCCCGCACGACGACCGGGGTGCGCGTCGCCGTCGCGATGCGCATGGTCGCCTGGACGTCGGCCACGGATGCCGCGTGCACGATGGCCACCGGTGCGCCGACGGCGGCGTGACCGGACTTGTCGGCCCGCGCCGCGTCGAGGGCGGCCGGGTCCGTGTCGATGCGGTCGGCCAGCTCGGCGCGCAGGAGGTCCAGGACGGTGGTCATCGCGGTCTCCCGTCTAGGCGGCGAGGCGTCGCCGACCGACGACGAGCCCGACCGTGACGGCGACGACCGCGTAGGCGACGCCGATCCAGGCGTTGCCGCTGGTCCACCACACGATGGTCGCGGACGCGTACACGAGCAGCTCGACCAGCGCGCGCACGAACGGGTGCACCGCGAACACCGCGCGCGGGGAGACGAACAGGGCCCACAGGAGGATCGCGATCAGCGGCGTGCCGATTCCGGCGACGATGTTCCACGGGAACGGCCACGCCGTGAACCCCCAGACCGCGAGCGTGATGAACGCGAACAGCTCGGTCAGGAACGCGAGCACGTCGAGCGCGTCGAGCGACGGTCGCACGCCCGCCGCAAGAGCGCCGGCACCACTGTCCGCGCGCGGAGCTTCGGGGGCGGCGGGGCGTACGGGCGGCAGGTCGGACATGCCTGTCAGTTTACGCGGGGGCCGGGGTGGGCTGCGGCTCAGGGGGCGGGAGGCGGGCCCCAGAGGAAGACGGTGTACTCCGGGCCCAGTCGCTCGCCGTCGACGTACTGGATGGTGGCCGGCGCGTGCAGGATCTCCCGGTAGACCGCGGAGAAGGAGAAGGTCGTCCGGCCGTCTTCGTTCAAGACCTGGCGACCGCGCTCGATCCCCCCGACGACCAGTCGGACCGTCTCGCCCGGTGTTCCCGTGACGACCAGGTCGAGAGTGCCCGTCAGCGGAGTGTCGGGGCTCGGCGTGAACTCGCCGCTGACGAACCGCGGCGAGGGGTCCGCCGTGGGCGTGGGCGTGGGTGTCGGTGTCGGGGTGGGGGTCGGTGTCGGGGTCGGTGTCGGTGTCGGGGTGGGGGTCGGTGTGGGGGTCGGTGTCGGGGTCGGCGTCGGCGACGGGGTGGGCGTCGCGCTCGGGGTCGGTGATGGGGCCGGCGTCGGGGTCGCCGGCGGGGCCGCCGGGGCGGCGGGCGCGGTCGGCGTGGCACGGCGCGTCGGCGCGGACGTCGAGACGGTGTCGGGCCGCACGGATGCCGTGGGCACCGGCGTCGACGTGGGATCGGCGGAGGGCAGGGTGCTCGGTGCGGGCGCCGCAGCGGGCGGGGCGGCTGCGGCATCCCCGCCGTCGCTCGCTCCTGCGCCGGTCGTGCCCGAACCGTCGGCCGGAGCGGAGGCGCTGTTCGCGATCACCTGGGGCACGACGATCGCGGCAGCCACGGCCGCACCGGCGACGAGCACACCGGCCGCGACCAGCCCGACCACGGCTCCGGCGGCGAGTCCGCCGCCCCCGGCCGCCGCCGAGCCGCCGGCCGCGGCGCCCGCCGAGCCGCCCGCTCCGCCCGTACCGCCACCGCCGGCCGCTCCCGATCCGGCGCCGGCTGCGCCGGCTGCGCCGGCCGCCCCCATCACCGGGGCCGATCCGGGGCCCACGGTCACCGCGCCCGGCACGGTGCCCGAGGCGCCCGCCGCGAGGGCGACCAACGGTGCGGAGCCGCCTTGGAGGGTGGCGAGGTAGGCGGTCGCGGCGCCGGCGCCGATCGTCAGCGGCAGGAGCACCAGGGCCAGACGGTGCGAGACCTCGGTGGCCTCGGCGGCGACGATGGTGCAGCGCGCGCACTCCGCCAGGTGCGCCTCGAGCTTCTTGTGGTCACGCGTGCCGAGGTTGTTGCGCGCGTACGCGCCGAGGCGCTCGATCGTCCACTGGCAGTCGGAGCCGTCGGTGACGCTCTGCAGGTGGGCCTGGATCCACGCCTCGCGCAGCCCTTCGCGCGCGCGGAAGGCGAGCTGCGCGACGGCGGTGGCCTTCATGCCCAGCAGAGGGGCGATCTCGGCCGGCTTCATCTGCTCGATCTCGGTGTACCAGAGCACCTCCTGCCAGCGGGTCGGAAGGCTGCGGAACGCGCGATGCGTGAGGCTCCGATCGAGCGCCTCATCGGTGGAGTGCGCGTCGGCATCCGGATCGGGGAGCGCTTCGAGCTCGTCGATCGCCGTCTCACGGCGGGCGCGGCCCCAGCCGGCCGCGGTGTTGCGGATGCTCGTGAACAGGTACGCGCGGAAGGAGCCCGTGGGCCCGCCGCCCTTGGCGATGGCCTGATAGATGCGCGAATACGCCTCCTGGACCAGATCGTCGGCGTCGAAACTCGAGGTGATCGACGACGCGACCGTCAGCCCCGAACGGTAGTGGCGACGCCACAGTTCGGCGAACGCCTGCCGGTCGCCGGAACGCGTGCGCAGCACGAGGTCGGCGTCGGCGACGTCGGCCACGTCGGGGCGCGGCTGATCGGGGGTGTCCATGGCGGTGTCCTGTCGAGGCGGGCGTGTCGTTCGTCTTCATCGAGAGAGACGCTCGCGGCGGCGGATTATGACGCGGGTCGCGTCATCCCACCCGTATTTTCGCAGGTCCGGCTGGGCAACGGCCGATGGCCGGAACACGCCGACGGCATGCTCTCGCAAAAAGGTCGAGAAAAATCTCGCAACTCGCGTAATAGACCGCGTGAGTCCCGCTCTCTTACTGGTGAAGGACTTCCCGACACGTGCTCTCCAGGGGGATTCAGGAGCAGCGCGGTCGGGAACGGCCAGGGGAACGGAGCGATCCGTGGCCACGGACCGGAAGCGCGGGATCTCGGGGGAGGACCTGCGCGGTACCGGTGGAGGGGGTAGAGCGGGGCGGACGGCGTGGGGGCGCCGTCCGCCCCGCTTCTCGTCGAGAGCTCCGTCGGCGGTTCCGGTTCGGGCGGGGCGCCGGCGAGGTCAGACGGGGATGCCGTCGACCCACACCGACCGCACCGTCAGCCGCTCATCGAGCAGCACGGCGTCGGCGGCGCGGCCCACGGCGAGCGAACCGAATCGGTCCGCGACGCCGACGGCCCGCGCCGGGACGTGCGTGAGCGCGCCGACCGCGGTGGCCAGCGGGACACCCGCGTGCACCGCGAGGCGCAGGGCGGCGTCCTGGGTGAGGGTCGATCCCGCGATCGCACCGCCGACGTCGAGACGCGCGGTGCCGTCGGTCACCGTGACGGCGAGTCCGCCCAGCGTGTAGTGGCCGTCGGCGGCGCCGGCGGCGGCCATCGCATCGGTGATGAGGGCGATGCGACCGGGCGCCTGCGTGAACGCGAGCGCCACGACGTCCGGATGCACGTGCACCCCGTCCGCGATGATCTCCAGCGTGACGCGCTCGTCGCGGAGGGCTGCGACGACGGGTCCGGGCTCGCGGTGGTGGATGCCGGGCATGGCGTTGAACGCGTGCGTCAGGATCGTCGCGCCCGCGTCGAAGGCGGCGAACGCCTCGTCCTCCGTCGCGTTCGTGTGCCCGACGGCGACCGCGACACCCGCCGCGGCGAACTGCGACACGGCGGCGAGCCCGCCGGGAAGCTCGGGGGCGAGCGTCACCTGCCGCACGGTGCCGCGCCCGGCATCGATGAGGCGTGCGACGCCCGCGGCATCCGGCGGACGCAGCAGGCCCGGGGTGTGGGCGCCCTTGTGGCCGACGTCGAGGAACGGCCCCTCGAGGTGCGAGCCGAGGATCGTCGCGTCGGCCGCGGCGAGCCCGGCGACGACGGCGACCCGCGCGGCGAGGTCGTCGAGGGATGCCGTGACGAGCGACACCACGGCGCGGGTCGTGCCGTGGGCGCGGTGCAGCGCGCGGGCCGTGGCGATCGCCTCGGCGCCGTCGTCGAACGACGCGCCGCCGCCGCCGTGTCCGTGGATGTCGATGAATCCGGGCGTGAGCACGCCGCCCGCGCCGTCGATGACACGGTCCGCCGCGACCGCGCGCCACCCGTCGCCCGTGCCGCGGTCGCGGACGCGTCCGTCGGCGAACGCGATCCAGGCGTCGTCGGTGGCCGCGCCCCCGTCGACGAGCCGGACGGCGCGGATCACCGTCGTCATGCCGTCCCCCCGTCGGCCGCCTCGCTGAGCGGTCCTTCGCCGCGGCCGGCATCGCGGGCCGGGGCGGCCGCGACGGGCATCCAGTCGATCTCGGGCGAGGCGGTGAAGCGGATGCCGAGCGCCGCCCACAAGGGACCGAGTCCGCCGACGCGGGTGCGGAACGACTCCCAGGATCGTAGGGGCGTCGCCCCGAGGGCGGGCGACCACGCCGCCTCCGCGGCGGCGGCGATGCGCGGGAAGGCGAGGGCGTCCATGTCGTCGGCGGTGCGGGCGGTCTCGCCCCACAGCGGCGCTTCGACGCCGAGGATGTCGTCGTCGCCGATGCCGTCGACGACGCGGGCGGGGTCCCAGTCGTAGGCGCGACGGACGGTGGTCACACCGTGCGCCCAGGTGAGTCCGAGCGGCGAGTCGGGGTCGAACTTCATGTCGAGATAGATCGCGTCGGCGGGGGAGAGGATCACCTGTCCGCCGTGCCGCACGAACCCGCGGGTCTTCTCGTCCATGCCGTCGGTGGGAGAAACGAAACCCCAGTACTGCCCGATCGTGCCCGCGGCGAGGGTGGGGGAGGCCCCCGCCTCGTGCCAGGCGATGGGGGTCTTGCCGGCGTCGAGCACGAGGCGCGAGGTGCGCTCGATGTAGTGGGCGTAGTCCTCGGCATCCGTCCCGAGCGCCTCGTCGCCGCCGATGTGCAGATAGGGCCCGGGCGTGAGGGCCGCCAGCTCGGTGAGGACGTCGGCGAGGAAGGCGTAGGTCCGCTCGTCGCGGATGCGCAGCGACGAGAACCCCACCCCGATGCCCTCGTACGGGGTGCCGCTGACGGGCAGTGCGCTGGCGTCCGCCTGCGCGAGCTCCTCCAGTTCGGCGCTCAGCACCGGCTCCTCGCACAGCTCGGGGTAGGCGAGCGAGACCGCGTGCGTGTGGCTCGGGCCGTCGATCTCCGGCACCACGATCATGTGACGGGCGGCGGCGTACGCGACGACGGCGCGGTAGTCGTCGTGCGTGTAGAAGCCCCCGGCGTCACCGCCGACCGCTGTCGTCGCCGCCTTCTGGGTGAGCAGCGGTCGGGACTCCAGCTGCAGCCGCCAGCCCTGGTCGTCGGTCAGGTGCAGGTGCAGCGCGTTGAGCTTCAGACCCGCCGCCCGGTCGATGTATCCGCACACGGTCTCGACGTCGAGGAAGTGGCGGGCGACGTCGAGCATCACCCCGCGATAGGCGAAACGGGGGGCGTCGTCGATCTCCATCGCCGCGACATGCGCACCCGCGGGCCCGACCGAGATCGCCTGCACGAGCGTCTGCACGCCGTAGAAGAGGCCCGCGGCGTCGGCGCCGACCACCTCGACGGCGCTCTCGTCGCTGCGTAGCCGGTACGACTCGGCGGGCCCGTCGTGGCCGAGCGCCAGGCGGATGCTGCGACCCGACGCGACGCCGGCGGCCGCCGTGGAGGTCAGCGGGATGCCGGTGCGCACCTCGATCAGCCGGCGCAGCGCGGCGGCGGGCGTGGCGGCCTCCGTCTCGGCGAGGATCGCGACGTCGCTCGTGAGCAGGAAGGGGGCGCTGTCGGCGACGACGAGCCGCGCGGGGGCGGGGACGAGGGCGGGCTGCGACACGGTCTCTCCATTCTGCGCGGGTGTCGGGACCGAGACCAGGGGCGATGTGCTCTGTAAGGAGCCCTAACAAATCCGGCGGGGCCAGCTTAGCCGTGTGCCCGGGTCGCCGCATCCGATATGCTCGCACTGTCGCGACTGGCGTTGAGGTGGGTCACCATCGGGGAGCGACGATCACGGCAATCGACCGCACGCCTGGGCCGGCCTTCGTTTGATACAGCGGCGTGCGCGCAGCGCACACCGGCATCCACCCGACGAATGGCAGGAGACCGTCATGACCGATCCCTACTTCAACGCCCCGCTCGCCGAGGTCGACCCCGAGATCGCGCAGGTCCTCGAGCGTGAGCTCGAGCGTCAGCGCGGCTACCTCGAGATGATCGCCTCGGAGAACTTCGTCCCCGTCTCCGTGCTGCAGTCGCAGGGCTCGGTGCTGACGAACAAGTACGCCGAGGGTTACCCCGGCCGTCGCTACTACGGCGGCTGCGAGGAGGTCGACGTCGCCGAGGAGCTCGCCATCCAGCGCGCCAAGGCCCTGTTCGGCGCCGAGTTCGCGAACGTCCAGCCGCACTCGGGCGCCTCCGCCAACGCGGCCGTGCTGCACGCGATCGCGCGCCCCGGCGACACCCTGCTGGGCCTCTCGCTCGACCACGGCGGCCACCTGACGCACGGCATGAAGATCAACTTCTCCGGCCGGCTCTACAACATCGTCGCCTACGGCGTCGACCCCGAGACCTCGACGATCGACATGGACGAGGTCGAGCGCCTCGCCGTCGAGCACCAGCCGAAGGTCATCATCGCCGGCTGGTCGGCCTACCCGCGCCAGCTCGACTTCGCCCGCTTCCGCGCCATCGCCGACAAGGTGGGCGCGCTGCTGTGGGTCGACATGGCGCACTTCGCCGGTCTCGTCGCCGCGGGTCTGCACCCGTCGCCGGTGCCGCACGCGCACGTTGTGAGCTCGACGGTGCACAAGACGATCGGCGGCCCCCGCTCGGGCTTCATCCTCACCAACGACGCCGATCTCGCGAAGAAGATCAACTCGGCCGTCTTCCCGGGCCAGCAGGGCGGCCCGCTCATGCACGTCATCGCCGCGAAGGCGACCGCGTTCAAGCTCGCCGCGACCCCGGAGTTCAAGGAGCGCCAGGAGCGCGTCGTGCGCGGTGCGGCGATCCTCGCCGAGCGCCTGTCGCAGCAGGACGTGAAGGATGCCGGGATCTCGGTGCGCTCCGGCGGCACCGACGTGCACCTTGTACTCGTCGACCTCCGCGACGCCGCGATCGACGGCAAGCAGGCCGAAGACCTGCTGCACGAGATCCACATCACCGTCAACCGCAACGCGGTGCCCAACGACCCGCGTCCGCCGATGGTGACGTCGGGTCTGCGCATCGGCACCCCGGCGCTCGCGACCCGCGGCTTCGGCGACGCCGAGTTCACCGAGGTCGCCGACGTCATCGCGCTGGCGCTGCTTCCGGACGCCGACGTCGAGGCCCTGCGTACCCGCGTGGCCGCGCTGACCGCCGCGTTCCCGCTGTATCCCGGCCTCGCCCAGTAACGGCTCGCCATTCCGGCATCCCCTGTCTGCGAGACATCACCTTCGCGCCGAGACACCGTCTGCCGACGTGTGTCTCGGTGCGGGAGTGGTTTCTCGCGGGACGATTTCTGAGGAGAGAACATGACGGCACAGAAACTCGACGGGCGGGCGACCGCCGCGGCGATCAAGGCGGAGCTGGCCGAGCGGGTCGCGAAGCTGAAGGCGCTGGGCGTGACCCCCGGCATCGCGACGGTGCTCGTCGGCGCCGACCCGGCATCCCAGCTGTACGTGGGGATGAAGCACCGTGAGTCCGAGGCGATCGGCATGAACTCGATCCAGGTCGAGCTGCCCGCCGAGGCCACGCAGGAGGAGGTCGAAGCCGAGATCGACCGCCTCAACGCCGACCCGACCTGCCACGGCTACATCGTCCAGCTCCCGCTGCCGCGACACCTCGACACCGATCGCATCCTCGAGCGGATCGACCCCGCGAAGGATGCCGACGGCCTGCACCCGACCAACCTCGGCAAGCTCGTGCTCAACGTCAACGACGAGATCACCTCGCCGCTGCCGTGCACGCCGCGCGCGGTGATCGAGCTGCTGGAGCGCAACGGGTTCGCCCTCGCCGGCACGCACGTCGTGGTCGTCGGCCGTGGCGTCACCATCGGCCGCTCGATCGGGCTGCTGCTCACGCGGCGCGCGGTCAACGCGACGGTCACGCTCACCCACACGGGAACCCGCGACCTGCCCTCCTACCTGCGACAGGCCGACGTGATCGTCGGCGCCGCGGGGGTCAAGCACCTCGTGCGCCCGGAGGACGTGAAGCCCGGTGCCGCCGTGCTCGACGTCGGCGTCACCCGCGAGAGCGACCCCGAGACCGGCAAGGCGAAGGTCTACGGCGACATCGCCCCGGGCGTCGAGGACGTCGCGGGCTGGCTCTCGCCGAACCCCGGCGGGGTGGGTCCGATGACCGTGGCGCTGCTCATGACGAACGTCGTCGAGGCCGCGGAGCGCGCCGTCTCGGCCTGAGCGAGCGGGCTCCGGCCGCAACGCCCGGCGCGACGGTCAGGCGTCGGCCGTGCGGTCTCCGCGCAGGTGCGCCTGCACGAGCGCGTCGTGCTCCTCGTCGGTGAGGGCGTCGAAGCCGGCCGCCTCGACGCGGTCGCGGCGCCCCCAGCGCACGAGCAGGATGATGAGGATCGGCACGTCGGCGACCTCGGCGATGAACCACAGGAGGTCGCCGGCGAGATGCTGGTCGTGCAGCGGGTTCGGCCACCAGCCCGCGCCGGTGGCGGCCGCGACGCCGTCGACGACGGTGTCGTTGAGGCGCAGCAGGATGCCGGGGATCGAGTCGATCACGAGCTCGACGAAGGCCAGGAGGAACTCGACCGCCAGGAAGGTGCTGGTGTGGATGCCGGTGAGCGCCATGAGCGGCACCACCAGCAGCAGCCCGATGACGAGGGCGACGACGCCGATCGCCTCGCCGATCACCGGCGAGGTGCGCAGGATGCCGGCGAGCGGGGTGAGGAAGACGCAGAACACGACCGCGACGAACAGCGTCGCGAACATCGCGTTGCCGAGCACGCGGAACACGCGGCCGTCGAGGATCGCATCCAGGCGTCGGCGTCCGTCGGCGGAGAGCCCGGCGCGCAGCAGATCGAGCGGCCGGCCCAGCGAGACGAGCCCCGGCACGGCCATCAGCAGCAGCGCGATGCGCGCGACGAACGCCCAGCGGAGCTCGGCCGACCACGTGCCGAGGAAGCCGAGCTCGATGACGGCGTACGAGCCCAGGCCGAGCGTGAAGAAGAGCACGGCACGGTGGGCGGGCCAGGCGACGCCGCGCCGCGCCGCGCGGCGCATCCCGAGGGCGTAGACCAGCGCCGCGCCGACCAGCACCGCGATCGTCACGGGGTCGGCGCGCCAAGTGGTGAGAAGGGCATCGAGGGGAGGCGTGCGGCCAGCGTAGGTCGCGTGCCTATGCGTCGGCGGTGAGCGTGCGCCGCGCCTGGTCGGTTTCCCCTCGCTTCACCAGGCACAAGATTGTGTAACAATATGCCCCATGTCCCGCTCGCTCTCGGTCGTCGCCGTCCTCGTGGCCGCGCTCTGCTTCGCGACGACCGGCACCGCCCGCGCCCTCGCCGACGTGGATGCCGACGCCGTCTCGATCGGCGCGGCGCGCGTGCTCATCGGCGGCGGGCTGCTCGGCCTGATCGCCCTCGCCCGGCGCCGGCGGTTCCGCGCCGACGCGCCGCCCGCCGGTCTCGCCCCGTCCGGCACGGGGAGGCGGATGCCGAGCATCGTCATCGTGCTCGTGGGCGCGGCCGGCGTGCTGGCCTACCAGCCCACGTTCTTCACCGGCACCGGGCTCAACGGCGTCGCCGTCGGCACGGTCGTGGCCCTGGGGTCGGCGCCCGTCGTCACAGGCGTGCTCGACGCGCTCGTGCGTCGTCGACGCCCCGGCATCCGCTGGCTGATCGCGACGACCGTCGCCGTGCTCGGTCTCGTGCTGGTCTCGGGGATGTTCTCGGGCGGGGCGACGGGCGTCGCCGCTATCACGCCCGTCGGGGTCGCGGCCTCCGTGGGGGCGGGGGCCTCCTATGCGCTGTACGCGATCGCGAGCAAGCTGCTGCTCGATCGCGGCTGGACGGCGCCGGCCGCGATGGGCGCCGTCTTCGGCTCCGCCGCCGTGCTCAGCCTGCCCGTGCTGCTGTCGACGGCGACCGCGTGGCTTGCGACCAGCGCCGGGATCGCCCTGGCGCTCTGGCTCGGCGTGGTCACGGTCACCGTCGCCTACCTGCTGTTCGGCGCGGGCCTTCGCCGGCTCAGCCCGGCCACGGTGTCGACCCTGACCCTCGCCGAGCCGCTCGGCGCGACGGTGCTGGGGCTCCTCGTGCTCCACGAGCAGCTGGCACCGGCGTCGATCGCCGGGCTCGTCGTCATCGCCGTGGGCCTGGCGATCGTCGCCGTTCCCGTGCGCGAACGGGGGTCGCGTGTCTCCGCGGCGGCGTGAGCCGGCGTCGCGTCCGACCGCCGACACACGGCTGGCCGACGCCCTGCGCGCGGAGATCCTCTCGGGCGCGGCGGCGCCCGGATCGCCGCTGCGCGAAGAGGAGATCGCCCGCGCCCACGACGTGTCGCGTCACACCGTGCGGGCGGCGCTGGCGACCCTCGGCGCGGAGCGGCTCGTGCAGATCGTCCCCTACGCGGGGGCACGGGTCTCGGCGCTCGACGACGACGAGCTCGTCGGGCTGCAGCAGCTGCGGGCGGCCCTGGAGTCCGAGGCGGTGCGGATGGTCTCCGCCACCCACGGCGCGCGGTGGCCGGCGGAGGTGCGCGCGCCGATCGACGCCGCCATCGACGAGCTCGCGGACGCCGAGGCGCGCGCCGACTGGCCCGCGACGATCCGCGCCCACGCCGCCGTGCATCGGGCCGTCGTCGCGGCGTCGGGAAGCCCGCGGATCGTGCAGGCCCACGCCGCGCTCGAGTCCGAGGTGCTCCTCCTGCTCACGCACGTGCGTCCGCACTACGGTGCCGGCGCGCTGGCCGCTGAGCACCGCGCGTACGTCGACGAGATCCGCCGGGGCGGCGGCGCGGCCGTCCGCGCCCACCTCGACCACTCGACGCAGCTGATCCGCGCCGCCCGGGCCGCCGCGGCATCCCGCTGAGGCGACCCTGACGCGGCCGAGGGGGGTCGCCCGCCGCTCAGCCGGAGAAGCGGGAGAGGAACGCCCGGGTGCGCGGGTGCTGCGGGGCGGCGAAGACGGATGCCGCGGCGCCCTCCTCCACGATGACGCCGTCGTCGAGGAAGACCACCCGGTCGGCGACGTCGCGGGCGAAGGCCATCTCGTGGGTCGCCATGAGGATCGTCGTCCCCTCTGCGGCGAGGGCGCGCACGAGCTCGAGCACCTCGCCGACGAGCTCCGGATCGAGAGCCGAGGTGATCTCGTCGAGCAGGAGCACCTCGGGATCGGTCGCGATGGCGCGCACGATGGCGGCGCGCTGCTGCTGGCCGCCGGAGAGGCGGTCGGGGTGGGCCTTCGCGAAGTCGGCGAGGCCGACGCGGGCGAGGAGGTCGCGCGCGCGGTCCTCGGCCTGCGCCCGCGGCATCCGGTGCACGACGCGCGACGCGAGGGTCACGTTGTCGAGCACGGACAGGTGCGGGAAGAGGTTGTAGCTCTGGAACACGGCGCCCAGTCGCGCCCGCACGCGGTTGCCGTCGACGCGCGGGTCGGAGATGTCCTGCGCGCCCAGCCAGATGCGTCCGTCGTCGATGGGCTCGAGCAGGCCCAGGCAGCGCAGCAGCGTGGACTTTCCCGACCCCGAGGCGCCGATGAGGGCGACCACCTCGTGCGCCGACAGCGACACCGAGACGCCGCGCAGCACGTCGCGGTCGCCGAACGAC
The DNA here is from genome assembly GCF_001592125.1 of Microbacterium hominis NBRC 15708. Classification (GTDB taxonomy): domain Bacteria; phylum Actinomycetota; class Actinomycetes; order Actinomycetales; family Microbacteriaceae; genus Microbacterium; species Microbacterium hominis. The sequence continues at coordinate 4,415 of NZ_BCWI01000002.1, read as the reverse complement.
TTCCACAGGTCGTCGGCGCGCAGCACGGGCGCGCCGGGGCGGTCGGCGGGGCCGGTCACAGGATCGATCCCTGCTGCTCGCGCTCGCGCAGCCGCGCCGTGTACCAGTCGGTGAGACGGATCGTCGGGATCGCCAGCAGGATGAACAGGATGCCGGCGACGACGTACGGCGTGAAGTTGTAGCTCAGCGATGCCGCCGACCGGGCGGCGGCGATGGCGTCGATCGCCCCGAGGATGGAGATGAGGCCCACGTCCTTCTGCATGGAGATGAAGTCGTTCATCAGCGCCGGGGTGACCTTGCGCACCGCCTGGGGGAGCACGACACGGCGGAGGGTCTGCACGTAGCCGAGCCCGAGTGCCCGCGCCGCGAGGCGCTGCGAGGGGTGGACGGCCTCGATGCCGGCGCGCAGCACCTCGGCGACGTACGACGAGTAGGTGAGCGTGACCGCGACGACGCCGAGCACGACCACCGGGATCCGCGTGTTCATGATGGTCGGCACGCCGAAGCCGATGAGGTAGAGCACGATGATGAACGGCAGCCCGCGGAACAGGTCGGTGTACCCGGCGGCCAGCACGCGCAGCGGGAAGAACACCGGGCCGCGGACGGTGCGCAGCACGGCGATGACCAGCGCCACCGCCGACACCGTGACCAGCGAGATGCCGAGCACCTGCAGGTTGATGAGGAACCCGTCCCAGATCTTGGGCAACGACTGCAGGGCGATCTGCGGATCGAAGAACGCCCGCTGCACGCTCGCCCAGCCGGGCGTGTTGATGACGGTGGCCCAGACGATCGCGGCGAACACGAGGCTCGAGGCGACCGCGACGAGCACCGACCGGCGCTCGCGGCCGCGTCGGAACGCGCGCCGCTCGAGCTCGAGCGCGCTCGGCGCGCGGGTGGTCGAGTGACTGGTCACAGAGCGACGTTACCCGAGCCGGTCACTGCAGCTGGGGCACACCCTCGGTCAGCACCGACAGCCACGTCTTCTTCAGCTCGTCGAGGGTGCCGTTCTCACGCAGCGTGTCGACGGCCGCGCTCACCTTCGCGGTGAGCGGCGAGTCCTTGGCCAGCAGCAGTCCCCACTGGTCGGGGATGCCGGCGGCGGGCAGCTCGCCCACGACGAACGAGTTCTCGATGTAGGGCGCGTTGACGGCGACGTAGGCCGTGGGGGTGTCCAGGACGATCGCGTCGATCTGCCCCGCCTTGAGGGCGGCCACCGCATCCTCGTTGGAGTTGTAGAGCGAGGGCGCCGTGGCCGGGGCGATCGCCTTCTCGAGGGTGGCGGCGCTCGTCGAGCCGGTCATCGCGCCGATTGCGAGCGCCTTGAGGCCCGCGATGTCGGTGATCCCCTGCGCCTTCCCGCCCTTGAGCGCCACGACCGACTGGCTGGCCTCGTAGTACGGCGTGGAGAAGTCGACCGCCTGCTTGCGCTCGTCGGTGATCGTGTACTGCTGGATGTTGATGTCGAAGTTCTTCGGCCCCGGGGCGATGGCCGACTCGAACGAGGTGCGCACCCACACGACGTCCTCCTTGGCGAAGCCGAGCTGCTCCGCCACGGCGTAGGCGACGGCGGCCTCGAAGCCCTTGCCCGAGGCGGGGTCGTCGTCGTACACGTAGGGCTCGTACGCCGTCTCGCCCGTGGCGACGGTGAGCTTGCCGGGCGTGATGTAGCCGGCATCCGCGTCCGCCGAGCCCGAAGCGGTGCCGCCCGTGCCGCCGGCGCAGCCGGCGAGGACGAGGGCGAGGGCCGCCGCGGTGGCGGCGAGGGCGGTGCGCAGGATGGGACGCGTCATGGAGACCTCCGGGTGGGATGGGCGGCACGCGGGATGCTGTGCGCGGATGCCGCGACCTCCATCTTCGCCGGACCCGCGTGCGGGGGCGGCGTCGGGCGACGCTTTGTTACGAGGTCTTCACTCTTTGCGACCGAGGCGTTCGGCGGCGCGGTCGTAGTACCGGCCGGCGCGCGCCTCGATCCTCTCGTCGATCTTCGCGTACACCAGCCAGCCGATCGCGATGATGATCGGCGGCAGCACGGCGGCCCAGAACCAGCTTCCGCCGGCGTTGACCCGGGTCAGCAGGAGGGTGATGACCCAGACGATGGCCGCGACCGCCAGCACGATCGCGCCCTGGACGAGGGCCTCGCCCGCGCGGGTGCGTTCGGAGGCCGACCGTGCGGCCGCCGAACGGAACCCCTTCTCGGCGATCGGCTTGACGATGATCTCGGCGAGGGAGAGCACGACCGAGGCCCAGATCGCGGCGACGCCGACGCGCGCGGGGGTCAGCAGGCCGATCAGCAGCAGCACGACGAGGTTGAACGCGTACAGCGACGCGAACCGGACGATCCAGGCCTTCATCCCGTCAGCGTGTCACGTCTGCGACGAGTTGGCGAGTTCGGCATCCGCCGCAGCGACGCCCGCGGTCGCCGCGCGCGGTGCCCGCCGGCGCGACGCGGCGTCGGTCCGCCCGTGGTCGGCGACACGGTCGATCCAGCCGCGCCGTGCCGTGTCGTCGCTGAAGCGGACGGGGGTGAAGCGGGAGATGCCGACGGTGCGCACGCCGCAGTACCCGAGCGTCGCGCGCGTCAGGGAGGCCTCCGCGGCCCCGCGGTACACCAGCCGGTTCCAGAAGCGCGGCGAGTCCATCGTCATGACGATGCGCGCGGTCCTCCCCGCGAGGAGGCGCTCGGACAGCGCCGAGCGCTCGCGATAGCGGAAGGTCGCGCCGGAGAGGAAGACCCGGTCGATGAAGGCCTTCAGCGCCGCGGGGGTCGTTCCCCACCACTGCGGGTGGAAGATCACGAGGTGGTCCGCCCAGAACACGTCGTCGAGGTAACGGGCGACGTCCGCGTCCAGCGGCAGGTCGTCGGGGCGGTCGGCGCGCGGGGCGCGCAGCTGGTCGCGCGAGCGCGGGTGGTCGGGGATGGGATCGTGTGCGAGGTCGATGACGCGGACCTCGGCGCCCGCGGCGCGCGCCGCGTCGACGTAGGAGCCGGCGAGGGCGTGGGTGAGGGTGTCGGGCAGGGGAGTGCCGACGATGACGAGCACACGGCGGTTCATGTGGTGCGACCTTTCGCGATGACGATCTCGGTGAGGATGCTGAGGTGGGCGTTGAGGCCGGCGGGCTCGATGCCGGCGGGGGAGTGCGCGGGGTCGAGACGGGGGTCGGCGAGCATCTCGGTGAACGCCGCCTCCAGCTCTCCGCCCGCGACGCGCACCAGCTCCGCCCCACGGGCGGTGAGGGCGAGCACGACGCGCCGGCCGTCGCCGGGCGTGGCCGTGATCCAGCCGTCGGCGACGAGTGCGGGCACGCGCTTGCTGACGGCGGCCTTCGTCACCCGCAGGCAGTGGGCGAGGCCCGTGATGTCGATGGGGGCGCGCTCGGCGAGGGTGGCGAGCACCTCGAAGAGGTTGAAGCTCACCCCGTGCCGCTCGCGCAGCCAGGCGTCCGCGAACAGGTCGAGCTCGCCCACGAGCTCGTGGAGGGTGACGGTGATGCGGTCGGCCATACTGCGAGTCAACCAGTTGACATGGTGACGTGTCAACTGGTTGACTCGGGGGTCACTGCAGACGGACGAGACGGTCGAGGTCGTCGCCGGGCAGGACGTCGGCGGTGGCCGTGACCCGCACGTCGACGAGGTCGGCGCGGCCGCTCAACACGTTGAGGAACGCCGTGTCGGCGGCATCCCGCCCCGTCGCGATGCGCACGAGCGTGTCCCGCGGCGCCAGGGTGGTGGCGTCGACGATGCGCCACGCCCCGTCGATCCAGGCCTCCGTGACCGCGTGGAAGTCCATGGGGTCCAGACCGGGTGCGTAGACCGCGACGAGCCGTGCGGGGATGCCGCGGGCGCGCAGCAGGGCGACGCACAGGTGGCTGTAGTCGCGGCACACGCCCTGGCGGGCGAGCAGCGTGCGGGTGGCGCCGTCGGTGGGCAGGCTCGACCCGCTCACGTACGACAACTCCGTGCCCACCCACGACGACACCGCGAGCAGCAGCGCGGCGGCGTCGTCGATGCCGGCGAACTCCGCCCCCGCGGTGGGCGCGAGCGCGTCGGACTCGGCGTAGCGGCTGGGGCGGCCGTAGACCAGCAGCTCGGTCTCGTCGGCGGTCAGCGGCGCGGCCGTGCCGTCGATCGTCGCCCCGTAGTCGAGCCGGAGCGTTCCGGTCGGGGCGTGCACGCGGTGCAGGCGTCCGCCGTGCGCGTCGGCGAGCTCCCGCACCGGCACGGGGGCGCCGTCGACGCTGACGCTCAGCGCCTCGGATGCCGGGGCGTACGCCGCGGACACGGCGACCGCGAACACGAGGTCGGCGGGCTCGGTGACGCTCAGCTCGATGTGTGCGGTGACGGTCCTCTGCATGGCCCCAGCCTCGCACGCGCCGGGGGCGGGTGCGCGGGGGTTGACATCGCCGCAGGGTGGCGG
>NZ_BCWI01000001.1 GCF_001592125.1 Microbacterium hominis NBRC 15708 | reverse complement strand
CCTAGCGGACGACTCAAAATCGATCGTATTCGGGGTCAGAGCGGTAGCTGAACCTGGCGGACGAATCTGCGCTGCCAGGGTGTCTCAACCGCGCCGCGTCGATAGGCGGCGCGAACCCAGGCCACGGCCTCGTCGGCCGATACGCCGTCATATCGAGCGAGGATCGCGAGAGCTGTCCCCGTTCGACCTGTCCCGCCGCCACAAGCGACCTCGACCCTCTCAGTCAGCGACCGATCGTAGGCTTCGCGGAGCGCGGCTATCGCATCCATCGGCGCTCTCGGTAGGCGGAAGTCGGGCCATGCAATCCATTGCGACGGCCAGCTCTCGCGGTGCACCCGCGACGTGAGGTAGAGCCCGAAATCAGGTTCATCGCCGTCGAAGACGGGACCGTCTCTTAGTCCGCGTCCACGCACGAGACGACCACTCGGCAGCGTCACCACGCCGCTTCGCTCAGCCGCCCACGCTTCCATCCCTCAATCGTGCCACTGACGATCGTTTCAGGGCGGCCCGTAGATGCGTCGGCCGGTACACCGTCGTATCGGGCGAGGTATGACGAGAGCGATTCCCGTTCGCCCTGTGCCGCCAGTTACACCACAACCGAGAATGCGCGAATAGTGCTCACCGCAATAAAGTACTTGCACCAGACCGGCTCCGTGAGCCTGCGGCGTCTGGTCAAGGAGGCGCTGCGCATGCGCCCCGATCGCCTCATCGTCGGCGAGGTCCGCGATGCCGAAGCCCTCGATCTCCTGCTCGCCCTGCACACGGGCGTGCCCGGAGCCGCGACGATCCACGCCAACTCGGCGGCCGACGCCCTCGCACGCCTGGCGACGCTGCCCCTGCTGGCCGGGCGCAACATCGATGCCGCGTTCGTCCAGCCCGCGATCGCGACGGGTGTTGACCTCGTCGTGCACTGTCGCCGGGCGCCCGACGGCGAGCGGTTCGTCGAAGAGATCATCGAGACGACCGGAGCGGTCTCGGCGGGGGTGGTGGAGACGCACGTGCTCTACCGCGGGGCGCGCGCGTGACCATCTTCTGGGGTGCGCTCCTGGCGGCGGGCCTGCTGCTCGCGCTGTCGCCCTGGCTGTGGCCGCTGAGCGCCCGCGCGGAGCGCGCCGGCTCCGAGGGGCCGATCGCCCGGCTGCTGCAGGAAGCGGGCTTCGCGCACGCCTCGGTGGGCCGTCCCGTGCTCATCGGCGCCGTCCTCGCCGCCGTCGGCGCGTCGCTCGCGTGGGTGGTCACGGGGCTGGGCGCCGTGGCTCTCGTCGCCGCAGTCGCCGCCGGCGCGGCGCCGTTCTCCTGGCTGCGGGCGCGGGTGCGCCGACTGCGGCGCTCACGTCGCGCGCTCTGGTCGGACGTCTGCGACCTGCTGATCTCCTCGGCGCGCGCCGGCACCTCGCTGCCGGATGCCGTGTCCGCCCTCGCCGTGAACGGACCTCCGCCGCTGCGACCGGCGTTCGAGCGGTTCCGCGCCGACATGGCGGCATCGGGACACTTCGATTCCAGCGCCCGGCGGTTGAAAGCGGCACTGGGCGATCCCGTCGCCGATCGCATCATCGAGACGCTGCGGATGGCACGGCGAGTGGGAGGCACGGAGCTCACCGGCGTGCTGCGCGCACTCTCGGCATCCGTGCGTGCCGACGCGACGCTCCGCGCCGAGGTCGAGGCGCGTCAGTCGTGGGTGCGCGGCGCGGCCGTCGTCGGTGTCGTCGCGCCGTGGATCGTGCTCGGCCTGCTCGCCCTGCGGCCCGAGGGAGCAACCGCCTACGGCAGTGCGGCGGGGGTCGCGGTCGTCATCGGCGGTGCGGTGGTGTCGGTGTGCGCGTACCGGCTCACCCTCCGCATCGGGCGCCTGCCCGAGCCCCGGCGGTGGTTCGCATGAACGTCGTCAGCCTCGCGGCATCCGCGGTGATCCTCGGCGCCGCGCTCGGCACGGGGCTGCTGCTGGCGCTCGGGCGGATGCCCCGGTGGGCGGCCCCGTCGTTGACGAGGCGTGTCGCGCCCTATCTCCGCGACATCGCCGATCCGCGGGGTCTCACGCCGCTTCCCTCCACCACCGTCACCTCTCCCTGGCGGCTCACCCGCGACCGCCTCGCCTCGACCTGGGTGGGCGTGGGCGGAGCAGGCACCGTCGCCCGCCGCCTGCGACAGGCTGGATGGGCGCAGGACGTCGTCGCCTTCCGTGCGACTCAGCTCGGTTGGGCCGTCGGTGGCCTCGCGATCGGCGCCGTCGTCGTGGTGATGCTGTCGGTCGTGGGACGCGGCGCACCGGCTCTCGCCCTGGTGCCGCCGCTGCTGGCCGCCGCGGGCATCGTCGGATGCGACAACCGCCTCAGCCGGGCGGCGCGAGCGCGGATCACGCGTGTCGAGGAGGAACTGCCGACGGTGCTGGAGTTCCTGGCCCTGTGTCTGGCCGCCGGTGAGGGTCTGCGCGATGCCCTGCGGCGCGTCGGCGAGGTGGGGTCGGGCGTGCTCACGGCCGAACTGCGCGGGGCGGTGCTTGCCAGCGGCACCGGGTCGAGCCTGCCCGACGCGCTGCTGGCGGTGTCGAAAGGACTCGACGTGCCCGCGCTCTCGCGCGCGGTCGAGCACCTGGTCGCCGCGATGGACCGCGGGGCCCCACTCGCGCACGTCCTCCAGGAGCAGGCCGTCGACGCGCGAGAGGACGCCAAACGGGGGCTGCTGGAGATCGCCGGCCGCAAGGAGATCCTCATGCTCCTGCCGCTCGTGTTCCTGATCCTGCCGCTGTCGGTGCTGTTCGCGATCTTCCCGGGCATCGTGATGCTGCGCCTCGGCGTCGGCTGATCGCGTGCAGGGGAGCTGTGGATAATTCCCGCGCCGACGCGCGTATCTCGCGACACTCGAGGCATGGCCGGTTCACAGCGATCCTCTGTCCGCGATCTCGCCGAGGACGAGACGGGAGACGTTCCCGGCTGGGTGCTGGTCACGCTGATGACCGCCGGCTTGGTGGTCGCGATCTGGACGCTCGCCGGGCCCGCGCTGGCCGACCTGTTCGAGCAGGCGCTCAGCCGCGTCTCCGGATTCTGATCGGAGCGCGCGATGCACGCGTTGCGCGATGACGAACGCGGCTCCAGCACCGTGGAGTTCGTTCTCGTCGGAACGCTCCTGACGCTCCTCACCCTCGGTGTGCTGCAGCTCGCGCTCGCCGTCTACGTCCGCAACGTCGTCCACGACGCCGCGGTGGAGGGCGCCTACTTCGGTGCGCTCGCCGACACGGATGCCGCGGCCGGCGCGACCCGCACCGCGCAGCTGATCGAGACCGCCGTCGGCGCCGGCATCGGCGCGGAGGTCACCGCCGCCGACACGGAATCCGCGCGCGGCCCGGAGATCGAGGTGCGCGTCGTCGCGACACTGCCGCTGGTCGGCTTCCTCGGCGTTCCCGCGGGATGGGAGGTGACGGCTCGTGCCCCGCGCGAGAGCTTCGACTGATCCCGCGCGCCGCAGCCGGCGTGTGCTGACCGACGAGGGCGGCTCGGCATCCCTGGAGTTCATCACGGTCGGGCTCATCCTGCTCGTTCCCCTCGTCTACCTCATCGTCGCCCTCGGAACCATCCAGTCGCAGGCGCTCGGCGTCGAGACCGCGTCCCGGCAGCTCGCACGCACGATCGCATCGGCGCCCGGTGCCGCGACCGCCGAGCTTCGTGCCCAGCGCGTGCGGGAGGCGATCGCCGCCGAGTACGGCATCGATCCGTCGCGCATCGACGTGCAGGTGCGGTGCTCGACGCCCGGTCCGTGCCCGGCGGCGGGGGCGGTGGTGTCGGTGACCGTCGCCACGGAGGTGGCGCTCCCACTCGTGCCGCCCGTGTTCGGTCTCGACCAGGTGTCCCGCGTGCCGGTCACGGCGACGGGGGTCCAGAAGGTCTCGCGTTATGGGGCGCAACCGTGAGAGCGCTCGCTGCGGCCTGCCGCGACGACGAGGGCGGCAGCGTCCTGGTGCTCGCGCTCGGCTACGCCGTGATCGCGATCGTCCTCGTGCTCGTCTGCGTCGACGCGAGCAGCCTCTACCTCGCCCAGAAGCGCCTGGATGCCGCGGCCGACGCGGCCGCTCTCGCCGGTGCCGACGGCTTCACGCTGTCGACCGACGGGGGCGTGCCCGCCGCGCGCCTGACCGACGCCGGCGTGTACGCGCAGGCCGCCGACCTGCTCGCCGCCGTGGGGACGGCGGAGCTGGTCGCGGCATCCGCACCGGACGGCGTCTCGGCCCGGGTCACCGTGGCCACCACCTGGCATCCACCGGTGCTCACGCTGTTCGTGCCGGACGGATGGCCGCTGCAGGCCACCGCGACGAGCCGCAGGGCTCTCAGATAGCGGAGGCGCCCTCCGCGGCGGGCCGGCGGCGCGGCCATGCGGCCCATCCTGGCGGCAGCTCATCGAGAACGCGCTCCGCCGCGGCGAGACGGTCCGGAGGGAGGGTGATCGCGCTCGAAGAGCCCCCGGACGACCCGGTCGGGTATCGCAGTCGGTACCACGCCGTCGGTTCGCCGCTCAGGTGATCGACGCTTTCGCCGTAGTCGCCGGAGACGACGGCGAAGACGTGCTCTTCCAGGTCGTCGGCCTCGCTCTGCCAGGTCGTGTCGCAGGCGTCGCACCCGCACTGAGGGAAGGGGAAGTCGTGCAGCACACCCGCGTGGAGCAACAGCCCGGGGAAGGCGGTGAAGACGAACGTCAGCGGAGCGCAGGCCGGATCCCGCGGGCGTACGCGCACGGCGCGCGGCACCTCCCAGCTCGGGGGAGCCAGGAGGTCTGCGACGACCCCGTCGCCCTCCTCGATCTCGACGTCGTACGTGTCGCGCAGATGCTCGATGAGTGCCGCTGCGACCGCGTGCAGCGGCGCGTACCGCTCGGGGTGCGCGGTGACCGAGTACGTCTCGTCCGGAGGTGAATCCTCCCACCGCCGGCCGTAGTCGATGACCTCGCCGTCCGCGTCGACGAACACCTGCGGCTCGATCGACGGGCGGACGTAGGCGCTCATGCCGTCATCCTGCCGCAGGCCGCCGCGGGGCGCACTCACCGTTCGCGCGGGACGAACCGCGGCACCCAGCGGATGAAGCCCGCCGCGCCCGCCAGCCCGATCACACCGATCACGCCGGTGGCCACCGACAGCGACACCGCCGCCGCCACGGCCGACACGAGCAGCGGGGCGATCGCACCGCCGGCATCCGTGAGGGTGCGCCACGACCCGAGGAACGCCGCCGGATCGTCCTGCGGGGCGACGTCGGCGCCGAGGGTCAGCAGGATGCCGCTCGACAATCCGTTGCCCACGCCGAGCACCGCGGCGAACAATGCGAACCACATCGCCGCCTGCGACAGGTCGTGCGTGAAGGCCAGAGCGAGGAAGCCCGAGCCCATCAGCACCATCGCGGGAAGCGCCGCCCACAGTCGGCCGAAGCGGTCCATCACCTGCCCGCTCGCGTAGAAGAGCGCGAAGTCGATCGCTCCCGAGATGCCGACCACGAGCGCGATCGTCTGGGCGTCGAGCCCGATCGACACGCCCCACAGCGGCAGCACCACCTGACGCGCCGAGCGCACCGCCGACAGCGACGCGGCCGCCAGCCCCAGCCGCGACAGCACGCCCCGATAGCGCCACATCGTGCGGAACACCCCGACACGCTCGGGGACGGGGATCGATCCGGTCACGGGCTCGCCGGTGTCCTCCGCGAGCCGCGAGTCGCCGGTGGTGGTCGTCCGGGGCAGCGGCGCGGCATCCTCGGGGTCGGGCCCGAAGACGAGCAGAGCGATCGTGGCGACGAGGCACGCGCCGAAGAACCACACCGTCGAGTGCTCGTCCTGGAAGATCGCGATGAGCGCGGCGGCGATGAAGGGCCCCACGAACATGCCGAGCCGGAACGTGCCTCCCAGCAGCGACAACGCCCGAGCGCGGTACGCCAGGGGCACCCGCGTCGTCATGAACGAATGGCGCGCGAGGCCGAACGCGGCCGCGCAGAAGCCGATGAGGAACACGGCGGCGGCCAGCACCGGCAGGCTCGGGGCGAACAGCATCCCCGTCACGCCGCCGATCGCGAGCACGCCGCCGATGATCATCGTCAGCCGCTCGCCGATGCGGCCCACCGCCCAGCCGGCCGGGATGTTGCCGCACAGCTGGCCGACGACGAGAGCGGATGCCACGAGTGCGGCCGTCGGCACGTCGGCGCCGAGCTGCGCCGCGATCACCGGGAACAGCGGCACCACCGCGCCCTCGCCGAGCGCGAAGAGCACGGTCGGACCGTAGATCATCGGGGCGAGACGCCAGAGCATCGGCCCCATGCCGGGCGCGGACGCGGGGTCGGGCATGCGGGAGCTCACCCGATCCACGTTAGTCTGGAGTGTCATGCTTGATTTCGATCCTTCCGCCGACATCCAGGCGCTGCGTTCCACCTTCTCCGACATCCAGGCGGTGGTCGACGTCGAGGGGCTGCGCGCGGAGATCGCGCGACTGTCGGAGGAAGCCGGCGCCCCCGACCTCTGGGACGACGTCGAGAAGGCGCAGAAGGTCACCAGTGCGCTCAGCCACCGCCAGGCCGACCTCAAGCGCGTCGCCGATGTCGAGCAGCGCCTCGACGACCTCGACGTGCTGGTCGAGCTCGCCCACGAGATGGACGACGAGGACACCGCCGAAGAGGCACGCCGCGAGATCGCCGCGCTCCAGGACGTCATCGGCCAGCTCGAGGTGCAGACGCTCCTGGACGGCGAGTACGACGACCGTCCCGCCGTCGTGACGATCCGCTCGGGCGCGGGCGGCGACGACGCCACGGACTTCGCCGAGATGCTGCTGCGCATGTATCTGCGCTGGGCCGAGCGGCACAAGTACTCCGTGAAGGTGATGGACACCTCCTACGCCGAGGGCGCGGGCATCAAGTCGGCGACCTTCGAGGTCGACGCGCCCTACGCGTACGGCACCCTCTCGGTCGAGGCCGGAACGCACCGTCTCGCCCGTATCAGCCCGTTCGGCGGCGCCGACAAGCGCCAGACGTCCTTCGCCGCGGTCGAGGTCATCCCCGCGCTCGAAGAGGCCGTCGAGGTCGAGGTGCCCGAGAACGACATCCGCGTCGACGTGTTCCGCTCGTCCGGCCCCGGCGGACAGTCCGTCAACACCACCGACTCGGCCGTGCGCATCACCCACCTTCCGACCGGCCTCGTCGTCTCGATGCAGAACGAGAAGAGCCAGATCCAGAACCGTGCGGCCGCCATGCGGGTGCTCCAGACCCGTCTGCTCCTCCTCAAGCGCGAGGAGGAGGCGGCCAAGAAGAAGGAGCTCGCCGGCACGATCACGGCGAGCTGGGGCGACCAGATGCGCTCCTACTTCCTCTACGGTCAGCAGCTCGTCAAGGACCTCCGCACCGGCTACGAGGTCGGAAACCCCGCCGTCGTCTTCGACGGCGACCTCGACGGTCTCATCGCCGCCGGCATCCGGTGGCGCAAGCGCAAGGACGCCGACGACTGATCAGCTTCGCGATCACCCGCGGCGTGCAGTCGACACGCGGCGAGTGTCGCACCCGGCATCCGACGGGGGTCGACGTAGGCTCGTCGAGTCATGATCCGGTTCGAGCACGTCACCAAGAAATACCGAGGGACCAGCAAGCCGGCGCTGAGCGACGTCGACTTCGAGGTGCAGCGCGGGGAGTTCGTCTTCCTCGTGGGCGCGTCCGGCTCGGGGAAGTCGTCCTGTCTGCGTCTGATCCTGCGGGAAGACGGCCCGAGCGAGGGCCGCGTCGTCGTGCTCGGTCGCGACCTGAAGACGCTGTCCACGCGCAAGGTCCCCTATTTCCGCCGACACATCGGCTCGGTCTTCCAGGACTTCCGGCTGCTGCCCAACAAGACCGTCTTCCAGAACGTCGCCTTCACGCTGCAGGTCATCGGATCGTCGCGAGGGTTCATCCAGCAGGCGGTGCCCGAGGCGCTCGCCCTCGTGGGCCTCGACGGCAAGGAGAAGCGACTGCCGCACGAGCTCTCCGGCGGTGAGCAGCAGCGCGTCGCGATCGCGCGGGCGATCGTGAACCGCCCGCAGATCCTCCTGGCCGACGAGCCCACCGGCAACCTGGATCCCGCGACCTCCATCGGGATCATGCAGTTGCTCGCACGCATCAACGCCGGCGGCACCACGGTGGTGATGGCGACCCACGAAGCGGGCTTCGTCGATCAGATGAAGCGGCGCGTCATCGAGCTGCGCGGCGGCGTGATGATGCGCGACGACCGTCACGGCGGCTACGGCGACACGTCGTCGCTGCCGTCGCTCACCCCGCAGGCGGAGAAGGGTGCCGCCGCGACCGCGGCGTTCAGCGCCGTGCTCGAGCTGCAGCGCGAGATCGCGCAGGCGCCCGTCGAGCCCGTTCCCGCCCCGCCGACGGTGGATGCCGCGGCATCCGTCCCCGCCGAGCGCACCCCGCCCGTGCAGCGGCCCGCGGCCGACGCCGCCGAGCCGGCCCCTACGACGAGACCGATCGCGATCAACGCCCCGGACGTCGACCTCGGCCAGCTCGGCCTCGGTGACATCGACCTCGGCAGGCTCGGCGTGGCCGATCGCCTCCGCCGCGAGACCGACGAGAACGACGAAGTGGGACCGACCTCATGAGGATGCAGCTGATTCTCGCGGAGGCGCTCACGGGGCTGCGCCGCAACGCGTCGATGGTCATCTCCGTCGTGCTCGTCACGTTCGTCTCGCTGACGTTCGTGGGTGCGGCGATGCTGATGCAGATGCAGATCGGCAAGATGCGCGACTACTGGGTCGATCGAGCGCAGGTGTCGATCCTGATGTGCCGCGACGACTCCACCGCGACGACCTGCGCGGACGGCGCGGCGACCCAGGAGCAGATCGATCAGGTCTCCGAACGGCTGTCGAGCTCGGCTCTCGGCGGCGTGGTCCGCGACGTGCGCTACGAGTCCGCCGACGAGGCCTACCAGAACCTCATCGACCTCTACGGCGACGAGTACAAGGACTACGTCACCCCCGCGCAGCTCGGCGAGACCTACTGGGTCGGGCTGGTCGATCCCGGGAAGGCGGATGTCATCACCGAGGCCTTCCAGGGCATGGACGGCGTCGAGGGCGTCAAGAACCAGATGCAGTACCTCGAACCGCTCTTCTCGGCGCTGACGATCGCGACCTACATCGCGGTCGGCATCGCCGTGCTCATGCTGATCGCCGCGGTCCTGCTCATCGCCACCACGATCCGCCTGTCCGCCTATGCGCGACGGCGGGAGGTGGGGATCATGAGACTCGTCGGCGCCTCGAACAGATTCATCCAGACGCCGTTCATCCTCGAGGGCGTCTTCGCGGCCTTCATCGGGTCGGTGATGGCGGGGGCGGCGATCGTCGTCGGCGTGCACTTCGGTGTGGGGGAGTACCTCAAGGGACGCGTGACCTTCATCACCAATTGGGTGAACATGGGGGATGCCGCGATCGTCATCCCTCTGATCATCGTCATCGGCCTGGTCCTCGCGGCACTGTCCGCGGGCTTCGCGATCCGCCGGTGGCTGCGGGCGTGAGATAGACTGACGGGCTGCCGTGTCCGCGGCATCCCGTCGCATGCGGCGGACCACACGACGAAGGATCAGCCATGCCCAGGGAACGCGGGGAGAAGGTCATCGCGACCAACCGTCGCGCGCACCACGACTACACCATCGAGAAGACGTACGAGGCAGGCCTCGTGCTGACCGGGACCGAGGTGAAGTCGCTGCGTCAGGGGCGGGCCAATCTGACCGACGGATACGCGTACATCGACGGCGGGCAGGCGTTCCTCGACGCGGTCCACATCCCCGAGTATTCGCAGGGTCACTGGACCAACCACGCTTCGAAGCGCACGCGGAAGCTCCTCCTGCACAAGGAGGAGATCGTCAAGCTGTCACACGCCGTCAGCGCGGGCGGGTACACGCTCGTCCCCCTGAAGCTGTACTTCTCCGACGGCCGTGCGAAGGTCGAGATCGCGGTGGCGAAGGGCAAGCGCGAGTACGAGAAGCGCCAGACCATCCGCGAGCGTGAGGACAAGCGCGAAGCCGAGCGGGCGATGCGCAGCCGCAACCTCCGCGGCGAATAGTCGCGGACGGCCGGGCGTTTCGAATCGGCGCTCGGCGCCTTGCTCGACGACCGAGGGCGCGCCCGTTACCGGGCGGTGAAGCGGGCCTCCACCCCGGCGGAGACGACGATCTCCTCGGGGCGGAGCACGACGGCCGCACCGGCGGAGTCGAACGCGGCGGCCTTCGCCATCATCCGCGGGGCCGCGGGCGCGGTCGCCGATCCGAGCAGTCCGAGGTCGGCGATCTCGACCGGGGCGACCTCGTGGCGCCCGATGGCCGCTGCGTAGGCGGCGGCGCGGTCGACGGCGACGGCCACGGCATCCGTCGCGACCTCGCGCTCCAGGCGGGCCCGCGTCGCCGGGGTCAGCTGCCACTCGATCGCGCCCACCTGCAGGCCATCGGTCAGGGCGATGTCGTTCAGCCAGTCCGACAGATCGGTGGGGTCGACGAAGGTCGCTGTGAACTCGACGGCGGCGTGGTGCACGAGATCGAGCTGGCGTCCCTCGTTGTTCCACGGACGATCGGCCCACACCGACAGGCGCTGGCTCGACCACTCCGCGACCGCCCCCGTCGCGGCACGTGCCGCCAGTTCGCCTCGAAGCGGCTCGGCGAGTGCCGAGACGCGCTCGATGACGGCGGTGCGTTCCGGGCCGTCGGCGGTCGCGGTCACGTGCGCGACCGCCCGCTCCGGAAGCACACGGGCATGGCTCTCGCCGCGGACGGTGATCGTGACATCGGTCATGGGGTAAACTGTAATGCTCGGGTGCCTTCGGCATCCGGTGACAACTCCACAGCGTGACAGTGGCTCATTCGCCGCAAGGCACACGGGGCTGATCGGTTTCGACAGCGTCTGTGAATCTGCGAGAAGCGGGCCGAGGATGCAGGGTTATCTCGTAAACGATCTCTGCAAAACTACAAGTGCCGAATCCAAGCGCACTGACTTCGCCCTCGCTGCCTAAGCGAGCCCGATAGTCCGTCAGACCGTGTGTGACCCCGCCACGGACCCTGGCGTCATCTAGGGGTCTTGCTGTGTGACGGCGCCTGGACGTTACGCGGGACTCTTCCCAGGCTGGGCTCGTCGACTTAGGTGTCTGTGACAAAGGTCGGAGCCGAGCAGAACGTCTGCACAGACTGCGCCCGGAGAAGACGCAGTATCTCAGCGTTGGACGGGGGTTCGATTCCCCCCAGCTCCACGACGTCACTGTCACCGCCGAAGGCCCCGGCATCCGTTTCGATGGATGCCGGGGCCTTCGTCGTGGAAGGGCCGGGTGGCCGCTTCGTCAGCCGGCGGTGGCGGGGATGAGCAGCAGGTTCTGCTTCGTGTCGGAGACGGCGACCCAGCCGTCGCCGAACTGATACGTCATGCCGTAGCCGTCGGCATCCGTCGTGAGCGCACGAGCGGAGTCCTGCGTGATGTAGAAGCCGTCGTCGGAGGGCTCGCGGCGCCACCCCTCCTGCACGAGCTGCTGCGCGGTCGTCTCCGCTTCGTCCGCAGTGATCGCCGACCAGCCGAACTCGATCAGGTTCCCCGACGCCACCGAGTAGTTCGCCCAGGTGCAGATGAGACCGCCGTCCAGCGCCGAGCTGGGCGGCTGGGTCTCGAACGTGAACGGGGTCTGCTTGAACGTCCATCCCTTGCTCTTGAACTCGGCGAGCGTGTCGGGATCGATCATGCCCTCGCAGCTGTCGGTCGACCCGGAGGACGCCGAGGCGTCCGGCGTCGGCTCCGGAAGGGCCCCAGTGGGCGTGGGCGAGACCGCGTTGCCCGTCGTCGTGGGATCGGCGGCGGACGGCGCGGCGGAGGCGCACCCCGTGAGCACCAGCGCCGTGGCGAGGGCCAGAGCCGGAAGGGCGAGGGGCGCGAAGCGAGAACGTGTCATCGGTGGGGGGTCCGATCGGGTCAGCGGGCGGCGGGGGAGGCGCCGAGGAGGGTGAGGAAGTCGTCGTGCAGGCGCCCGTTGGTCGCCAGGGACGAGCGCGACGCGATCGAGTCGGCGCCGTCGATGTCGGTGAAGCGCCCGCCGGCCTCGTGCACGATCGGCACGAGCGCGGCGATGTCGTACTCCTTCACGCCGAACTCGGCGACGAACTCGAGGCGACCCTCGGCGAGCAGCATGTAGGGCCACGTGTCGCCGTAGCCGCGGTCGCGCCAGACGGCACGGCTGAGTCGCAGCAGGTCGTCGGTTCGGCCGACCTCGTCCCACTGGGCGATGGACTGGAAGCTCACGCTCGCATCCGCGACGCTCGCCACGCTCGAGACCCCGAGGCGGCGGCTACCGCCGTCGGGGGTGTTCGTCCACGCGCCGTGACCGGATGCCGCCCACCAGCGCCGGCCGAGTGCCGGCTGGCTCGCGACGCCGACGCGCGGCACGCCGTCGATCGCGAGCGCAATGAGGGTCGTCCACATCGGGATGCCCTTGAGATAGTTGGCCGTGCCGTCGATCGGGTCGATGATCCACTGCCGCGTCTCGTCGCCCGATGCGCCGTACTCCTCGCCCAGGATGCCGTCATCCGGCCGCTGCGTCGACAGCAGGTCGCGCAGGGCCCGTTCGGTGGCGAGATCCGCCTCGGTCACGTGCGACGCGTCGGCCTTGAGCTGGACGTCGAGGTCGGCGGCGTCGAAGCGCTCCATCGTCACGGCATCCGCCGCGTCGGCGAGTCGCAGCGCGAGCTGCAGGTCGTCGGTGAGGTCACCGTCGAAGGGCGTGCTCCAGGGAGACGCGGTGGCGGGGGAGGTCACACACTCAAGGATACGCGCCGCGGTCGTCTCGATTCGCGGTGAGCCTTTCGGGATGGTAACGTTGTCCCTCGGTTCGCCAGTGATCTTCTCGAGGATCCGGCGGCCGAACGGAACGCACCTCTAGCTCAATCGGCAGAGCAACTGACTCTTAATCAGTGGGTTCTGGGTTCGAGTCCCAGGGGGTGCACCACCGAGACAGTCCCTCGATCGCAAGGTCGGGGGACTGTCTGCATCTGCGTCCGATCGACGGTCGCGAGTTACTGACGGCGTCGCGCATCACGGCGCTGCGAACCGCGTCGATACGCTCGAACGCATGGGCTTCTCGCCTCTCGGCCTCGTGCTCAGCATCGCTCTGTTCGCGCCCAGCCTCATGCTCGTGCGGTTTCCCCCGCGCCCCGCGCCGACGAGCGTCGGGGTCCCGCGCAGCCTGGTCGCGCTGGAGCGTGTGGGGCAGGTGCTGTGCGTGACGGTGCCGGTCATCACCGTCGGCGGAAACGTGCGCTGGTGGTGGGCCCTGCCGGTGTCGCTGCTGGTCGTCGCCTACTGGGCGCTGTGGATCCGCTTCGTCGCCGGCGGGTGCCGACTGGATCTCCTCTTCGGCCCCGTGTGGGGAGTTCCCGTGCCGATGGCCCTGCTTCCCGTCGCCGCGTTCCTCGCCGGTTCCGTGTGGCTCGCCAATCCGTGGGTGGCGGTCACCGCCGTCGTGCTCGCGGCGGGGCACCTCCCGAGCTCGCTGTTCACGGCGCGGTCGCTGTGAGGCGGATGCGTCGGCCCGATGAGGGCGATCAGCGCCGACGCATCCGCCACCCGCTTACGCGGCGTCGCCGACGAGCACCGCGGCGGCCTCCTCCGCGGCATCCGCGTCGTGGGCGTCGATGCGGGCCAGCGCCCGCCGGCCGATCAGGATGGTCGCCGCGGAGATCAGCACCGAGACGGCGGCGAACACGAACGGCACCGAGGCGTTGAACGCGTGCCACAGGGCGGCGGCGATCGGCGGAGCGGCGGCCCCGCCGAGGAAGCGCACGGCGGAGTACGCCGACGACGCCACCGAGCGCGGCAGGTCGGTCGCCTCCATCACCGACTCGGTGAGGATCGTGTTCATCAGACCCAGCAGCAGACCGCCGACGATGATGCAGGTCACCAGCCCCGCTGGGGAGGTGACGACGACGGCGGCGACGAGCAGATCGATCGCCAGCAGCGGCAGCACCACGAGCATGGCCGTGCTGCGGGACAGGCGACGCAGCAGGATCGGAGCCACCCACACGCTGGTCACGGCGAGGGCCACGCCCCAGCCGAAGAAGGTCAGACCGATGCCCATCGCGCCGAATCCGAGCGGGAACGGCGAGAAGGCCAGCAGCACGAAGAACCCGATGTTGTAGAACAGCGCCGCGATCGCGAGCACTGCGAGCGCGGGCTGGCGCAGCGCCTGGAACGGCGCCGACAGCTTCACGGGTGTGCGCTTCTCCTCGCCGCCGCGCAGCAGCACGAGCACGGCGATGAAGGCGATCGCCATCAGCGCGACGACACCGAAGAACGGGCCGCGCCAGCTGATCTCACCCAGGATGCCGCCGAGCAGCGGTCCGATCGCGATGCCCAGACCGAGCGCCGCCTCGTACAGGATGATCGCCGCGGCACTGCCGCCCGAGGCTGCGCCGACGATCGTGGCGAGAGCGGTCGAGATGAACAGGGCGTTGCCCAGACCCCATCCGGCGCGGAAACCGATGACGGCGTCGACGCTGCCGGCCAGGGCGCACAGCAGGGCGAACACGACGATGAGGCCGAGGCCGATCAGCAGGGTCGCCTTCGTGCCGATGCGCGACGAGATCCAGCTCGTGACGAGCATCGCCAGGCCGGTGACCACCAGGTAGCTCGTGAACAGCAGCTCGGTCTCGACGGGGCTCGCCTGCAGCGACTCGGCGATGGCGGGAAGGATCGGGTCGACCAGACCGATGCCCATGAAGGCGATCACGCACGCGAACGCGACTGCCCACACCTGCGCGGGCTGACGCCAGATGTTGACGCGGGAGGATGCGGGGGAGGCGCTCATCGGGCGACCTCCGCGACCCGCGTGCGTGCATCGACGATGTCGGCGGCGCGACGGATCGTCGCCCACTCCTGCTCGTCGAGGTCGGCGAAACGCGGCGCGAGGGCGGCGCTCAGCACCTGCAGCCACTCGTCGAGGGCGCTCATCCCGGCATCCGTCGCCGACACGAGAGTGGCGCGCGAGTCGCCCGGGTCGGTGGTGCGCTCGACGAGCCCGGCCTCGGCCATCTGCGTGACCAGCCGCGTCATGCCGGGCTGGGTGACGCGACTGAGTGTCGCGAGATCGCCGATGCGGAGGGGGCCGTTGTCGCGGAGCAGGACGAGGGTCCGCCACTGGGCGGCGGGGGCTTCGGTGCGGGTCTCGAGCGACGCGACGCGCGTGAGCGCGTGCGCGCCGACGAGCAGCCGCAGGATGTCGTCGGTGTGTTGCATACCCACAGTATATACCGGCGGTATAGAAAGGGGCGGGTTACCGGATCGTGACCGCCGGCTCGCCCGCGGTGTTTGACATCGGGGAGCGACCTGAACATGATGGCAGTACCTGAATCAGTTCTCAGGTCCTCCTTCCAATGGTGAAAGGCACGCACATGCGGGTTACGAAGAAGTTGCTCCACGCGAGTTTTGTGGCCGTCGTCGCGACGACGGCCATCGCTCTGTCGGCCTGCGCGCCGCAGGACGGGGCTGCAGGCGGCGGCTCGACCGAGGGCTCCGGCCCGGCCGAGATCACGGTGGGCGTCGTCACCAGCGAGACGGGCCCCCTCGCCAGCTACGGCAAGCAGTACCTCGATGGCTTCAAGGCCGGGCTCGACTATGCGACCGACGGCTCGAACGAGGTCGACGGCACGAAGATCACCATCGACTACCGCGACGACGCGGGCGACCCCGACACCGCCGTCGGCGCGGTCAAGGAGCTCATCGGCCAGGGTGTCACCCTCCTCGCCGGCAGCGCCTCGTCGGGTGTCGCCGCCGCCGTCGCGGAGCAGGCCGGTCAGAACAAGGTGCTCTTCATCTCGGGCCCCGCCGCCGCCGATGCGCTCACCGGCGTCAACGCCTACACGTTCCGCAGCGGTCGGCAGTCGGCGCAGGACGTCGCCACGGCCGGCACGTTCCTCGGCGACCTCAACGGCAAGACCGTCACCGTGTTCGCGCAGAACACCGCGTTCGGCAAGGGCAACGAGGCGGCGGTCCAGGCGATCCTCGGGGCGAAGGGCGCGACCGTGAACAGCGTGCTCGTCGCCGAGGACGTCACCGAGTTCACGCCGTTCGCACAGCAGGTGCTCGCCGCGAAGCCCGACCTGGTCTTCGTCGCGTGGGCCGGCGCCACCTCGGGGGCGATGTGGCAGGCGATGAGCCAGCAGGGCGTGCTCGACGCCGTCCCCGTCGTCACGGGCCTCGGCGACTCCGCCACCTTCGGGGCGTACGGCGCGGCATCCGAGAAGATCAAGTTCCTCAACTACTACTTCCCGGGTGCGCCCGACAACGAGGTCAACACCGCCATGGTCGACGCGGTGACCACGGCCGGGGGCACTCCCGACCTGTTCACCCCCGACGGCTTCAACGCGGCCCTGATGGTCGTGCAGGCGGTCAAGGAGGGCAAGGGTGACGTCGAGGCGATGGTCAAGAGCCTCGAGGGGTTCACCTTCCAGGGCCCCAAGGGCTCGCTGACCGTGCGTGCCGGCGATCACGCGCTGATCCAGGACATGTACCAGGTCAAGCTCGTCGCGTCCGGCGGGAGCTTCGCTCCCGAACTGGTCGACACCGTCCCCGCGGACGAGGTCGCACCGGCCGAGAAGTGACCGGAACGAAGCGAGGCGCACCCGCATGAGCACCCCCGTCCCGTCCGCGCTGTCGATCGAAGGCCTCGGCCTGCAGATCGGCGGAGCCACCATCCTGAAAGACGTCGACCTCGACATCACGCCCGGCAGCACCGTCGGCGTGATCGGTCCGAACGGCGCCGGCAAGACCACGCTGTTCAACGTGATCTCCGGCGTCATCCGGCCCACCTCCGGTCGCATCTTGATGGATGGCGTCGACATCACCCGCGCGTCGGTTCCGCAGCGCGCGCGGGCGGGACTGGGGCGCACGTTCCAGACCTCGAGCCTGTTCCCACGCCTGAGCGTGCTGGAGAACGTACGCCTGGCCGCGCAGGTCGGTCTCGGCGGCAACTACTCGCTGCTGCGGTTTCCCCGCCGGACGGATGCCGCGATCGCCCTGGCCCTCGAGCAGCTCGTCAAGGTGGGTCTCACCCACAAGCTCGACACCGCCGCCGGCGACATCTCGCACGGCGACAAGCGCAAGCTCGAGATCGCGGTGCTGCTGGCCACCGAGGCGAAGATCGTGCTGCTCGACGAGCCGATGGCGGGCGTCGCGTCGGGTGATGTCGCGGGACTCGTGGACACGATCCGCGAGATGCAGGATGCCACGGGCTGCACGGTGCTGATGGTGGAACACCACATCGACGTGCTCATGGGTTTCGTGCAGAAGGTCGCCGTCATGTATTCCGGGTCGATCATCGCGTTCGACGCGCCCCAGCAGATCATGGAGAACCCCGTGGTGCAGAGCGCCTACCTCGGCCGCACCGGAGAGCCGACGCAGGAGTCGGCCGCATGAGCGCACCGATCCTCACCGTCTCGCACCTGTCGGCATCCATCGCCGGGCAGCAGGTCGTCGAGGACGTGTCCTTCCAGGTCCCGGCGACCGGCATCACCGCCGTTCTGGGCCGCAACGGCGTCGGCAAGACCTCGACGATCCGCGGCATCCTGGGTCTCATCTCGCGTCGCGGCGAGGTGACGCTCGCGGGCGAGCGCATCGACACCCTTCCGACGTATCGCATCGTCCAGCGCGGCGTCGGCTACGTGCCCGAAGACCGGGAGGTGTTCGCCGCTCTCACGGTCGCGGATAACCTCGCCCTCGCCGAACGCGACAAGAACCCACGACGCGAGTTCGTCGCGGAGCTCTTCCCCGACCTCGTCGCCCGCCGCGGCCAGCTCGCCGGCACCCTGTCCGGAGGGCAGCAGCAGATGGTGTCGGTGGCCCGCGCGCTGCTCAACGAGAACCGGATCCTGCTCGTCGATGAGCCGACCAAGGGTCTCGCCCCGAAGATCGTCGGCGAGGTCGCCCAGGCGCTCCAGGAGGCCGCCAAGATCGTCCCGATCCTGCTCGTCGAGCAGAACCTCGACGTCGTCCGCCGCCTCGCCGACGACGCGATCGTCATCGCGGGCGGCCGTGTCGTCCACACCGGAAAGGCCCGCGAGATCCTCGACGACGACGCCCTCACCACCCGCCTCCTCGGCGTCAGCGCGGAGGCCCACGCATGAGCAGCATCGTCCTCATCCTGCTGACCGGTATCGGACTCGGCGCCCTCTACTTCCTCGTCGCGTCGGGGCTCAGCCTCATCTACGGGCTCATGCACGTGCTCAACTTCGCCCACGGCGCGTTCCTCACGCTCAGCGCCTTCATCGGCTGGCAGGTCGCGCAGGCGCTCGGCACCGCCTCGTGGGGCTCGTTCGTCGTCTCGATCCTCGTCGGCGCGCTGGTGGGAGCGGTGTTCGCCACGCTGACCGAGCTGGTGCTCATCCGGCCGCTGTACGAACGCCACATCGAACAGGTGCTCGTCACCGTCGGCCTCTCCTTCGCCGCGGTGGCGCTGTTCGAGGGCATCTGGGGGACGGATGCCGTGAACATCGCCGGTCCCGCCTGGCTCAAGGAGACCACCGAGATCCTCGGCGCCCGCATCCCGAACACCTATTGGGTGCTCATGCTCGCCGCCGCCGTCGTATTGATCGCCCTGGTGCTGTTCCTGAAGAAGACGCGGTACGGCATGATCATCCGCGCGGGCGTCGAGAACCGATCGATGGTCACCGCGCTCGGCATCGACGTGCGGCGGAGCTTCACGCTCGTGTTCGCGATCGGAGGCGCGGCGGCCGGCATCGGCGGCGTGCTCGCGATGCACTACACGACGTTCGTCTCGGCCCACCTCGGCGCGACGCTCCTGATCTTCGCCTTCATCGTCACGGTCATCGGCGGGCTCGGCTCGCTGACGGGGGCGGCGATCGCCTCGGTGCTGGTGGCCGTGCTCCAGCAGTTCGCCAACGTGTACCTCAGCGGCACGGGCGACTTCATCGTCGTCGTGCTGCTGGCCGTCGTGCTCCTCGTGCGACCCACCGGCCTCATGGGGAGGAAAGCATGACCGTCACCACCGGGGTCCCCACCCTCATCCCGGGCCGCCGCGGCGCCGCCCTGCCCTTCGTCGTCGGCGCCGCCCTCGTCGTGGTCATGGCCGTGCTGCCGCTGCTGAACATCTCGATCCCCGGCATCCTCCCCGGCGCCACCTACACACCCGGCACGCTCGCACTGCTGTCGCTGTGCATGGTGTTCGCCGCGCTCGCGCTGTCGTACAACCTGCTGCTGGGGACCTCCGGGATGCTGTCGTTCGGTCATGCGCTGTACTTCGGTGCCGGCGCCTACGGGCTGGGCCTCGCGCTGAAGCTCGTCGGCGTGCCGCTGTGGCCCGGGGTGCTCATCGCGCTCGTGGGCGGTCTCGCCATCGCCGCGTTCACCGGCGCGATCTCGATGCGGGTGTCCGGCATCCCGTTCGCGATGGTGACGCTCGCGTTCGCCCAGGCGGGATCGGTGCTCGTCCGCCGCAATCAGGACGTCACGGGCGGTGAGGAGGGGCTGCGTCTGCCCGTCGACCAGATCCCCGCCTGGCTCGTCGGCGTGTCGAACACCCGCAACCTCTACTGGGTGACCCTCGTCGTGCTGGTGATCGTGTACCTGGTGGTGCTGTGGGTCGATCGGTCGCGGCTCGGCCACCTGGCGCAGGCGACGCGCGAGAACGAGCTGCGCGTGCAGGTGCTCGGCCTGCGCCCCTACGCCGCGAAGCTGCTCGTGTTCGTCGCGGCGGCGCTGTGCGCCTCCCTCGCCGGTATCGCCTACATGCTGCTGCAGTCGGGCACGCAGCCCAGCGCCGTCGGCGCCGATCTGACGATCACCGTGCTCGTGATGGTCGTGCTCGGTGGCGTCGGGTTCCGCTGGGGTGCCATCGTGGGCGGCGTGCTCTACACGATCCTCGACCAGCGGCTCACGGTGCTGGCGCGCGCGGAGTGGATCCGCGACCTTCCCGACGTGCTGCGCATCCCGTTGTCGGAGCCGTTGTTCCTGCTGGGCGTACTGTTCATCCTCGTGGTGATGTTCCTGCCCGGCGGCATCGCCGGCACGATCGATGCGGCGGTGCGCCGTCGTCGCGGCGAGCGCACCCGCTCGCAGCTGCGCCAGGTCGACGACGCAGACGACGCCGTCGCCGAGCCCGCGCAGGTGCGCGCGTGAGCGCCGGGAGGGGGCGAGAGTGATGACCGGTGACCTCGACGGTGCGCACACGATCGGCCGCTGGCTCACCGATCGCGCCGGCGGCACGCCCGACCGCACCGCCATCGACGATCGCGGCGTGCGGATCGGCTACGGCGACCTCGAAGCGCGGGCCCGCGAGCTCGCGGCATCCCTCCGTCGTGCGGGCTACGGCCCGGGCGATCGGCTCGCGACGATCACCGGCAACTCGATCGACCACGTCGTGGTGTTCTTCGCCTGCGCGAAGGCGGGCATCGCGATGGTGCCGCTGTCGTGGCGGCTGTCGTCGCGGGAGCTGAGCGAGGCTCTGCTGCATGCGGCCCCGTCGCTCGTGGCGATCGAGGACGAGTACCTCGGCGTGGCGACCGACGCGCTGTCGCGCGTGGCCGCGCCGCCACCGACGGCACTGCTCGGCACGACCGGCATCGAGGCGGCCGTCCCGCCGCGCGGCGATGCGAGCGCGGCCGCGCCCGCCCGCGCCGTGCGCGACGACGATCCGCTTCTGGTCATCTACACCTCCGGCAGCGAGGCGGCGCCGAAGGGTGTCGTCCTGACCCACGCCAACTGCTTCTGGAACAACCTCGCGCTCGCGGGCGTGGCGCAGCTGACCGCCGACGACGTCGTGCTGGCGGTGCTGCCGCAGTTCCACGTGGCCGCCTGGAACTGTCAGCCGCTGCTGGCCTGGTGGGTCGGCGCGACGGTCGTGCTGGAACGCTCGTTCCAGCCGCGGCGTGTGCTGCAGCTGCTCGCCGAGCGGGGTGTGACGGCCATGATGGGCGTGCCCACCCAGTACCGGCTGCTGATCGACGACCCCGGCTTCGGCGCCCTCGCCCGCGGGCGGCTGCGTCAGGCGCTCGTCGGCGGCGCGACGATCCCACCGGCGCTCGCGGCGCGGTGGGCGGATGCCGGTGTGCCGCTCACCCAGGGGTACGGCCTGACCGAGGCGGCTCCCAACGTGCTGTGCCTGCCGGCATCCGAGAGCGGTGTCCATCCCGGAGCGGTCGGGCGGCCCTACCCCCACGTCGACGTGCGGGTCGTCGATCCCGACGCGGGCCTCGAGCTGAGCGGGGAGGCGACCGGCGAGCTGTGGGTGCGGGGGCCGAGCGTGTTCGCGGGCTACCTCCACGACCCCGCGGCGACCGCGCGGGCGATGACGGGGGACTGGCTGCGCACGGGGGACGTGGTGCACCGCGGCGCGGACGGCGTCTTCCGCATCGTCGACCGCAGGAAGGACATCTTCATCTCCGGTGGCGAGAACGTCGCCCCCGCCGAGGTGGAGCGCGCACTCCTCCTGCATCCGGCGATCGCGGATGCCGCGGTCGTGGGAGTGCCCGACGACGTGTGGGGCGAGCGCGGCGTCGCGTTCGTCGTACGGGCGGAGGGCGCGGCGCTCGGCGCCGACGAGGTGCTCGCCCACGCCCGCGCGGAACTGGCGGGTTTCAAAGTCCCCGTGCGCGTCGCGTTCGTCGACGACCTGCCACGGTCCACGATCGAGAAGCTGGCCCGTTCTCGACTGCGCGCTCGGGCCGCCGACCTGGTGAGAGGAAGTGCTCGTGAGCACAGTTGAGCAGTTCGAGCCCGAAGCGGCCTTCTCCGCGGCCGGGAAACCGCTGACCAAGCGCGGCGAGGCCACCCGCCGCAAGCTCCTGGAAGCCGCCGAGGAGGTCTTCGCCCACCTCGGCTACCACGAGGCGTCGATCGTGAAGATCACGGAGCGCGCGGGGATCGGGCTCGGCACCTTCTATCTCTACTTCGACAGCAAGCAGCAGGTCTTCGAGGAGCTGGTCGTCGATCTCAACCGCCGCGTACGCCACGCGATGGCCGAGGCGATGGCCGACACCGACAACCGCATCGACGCGGAGCGCGCGGGCTTCGAGGGGTTCTTCCGCTTCACCGCCGCCCACCCGGCGCTGTACCGGGTGGTGCGCGAGGCGGAGTTCGTCTCGCCCGAGATGCTGCGGCTGCACTACACGCGCATCGTGGAAGGCTACGAGGCCGGTCTGCGGGCCGCGCAGGCATCCGGTGACGTCGACACCGGGCTCGACCCGGAGGTGACCGCCTGGGCTCTCATGGGCGCCGGTGAGCTGATCGGCATGCGCTTCCTGCTCTGGGAGCGCGATGAGGAGGGGCAGCCTCCGGCGGCGATCCCCGACGCCGTCATCGACGGCATGATGCGCTTCATCCGCAACGCGCTCGCGGCACGCGGCGAGAGGGGACAGGCCCATGACTGAGCAGGACCTCGCCGGGCGCCGCGCCGTCGTGACCGGCGGCGCGAGCGGCATCGGCCTCGCCTGCGCCGAGGAGTTCGCGCGCCGCGGCGCGCACGTGGTGATCGCCGACTTCAACGGCGACGCCGCGCAGCAGGTGGCGGAGCGCCTCGGCGGAGAGGCGTGGGTTGTCGACCTCTCCGCGACGGCGGCGCTGGACGACCTCTCGCTGGATGCCGACATCCTCGTGAACAACGCGGGTGTGCAGACCGTCGCGCCGATCACCGAGTTCGCGCCCGAGCGCTTCCGGTTCATGCAGCGGCTCATGGTCGAATCGCCCTTCCTGCTGATCCGCGCCGTGCTGCCCGGGATGTACGAGCGGGGATGGGGACGCATCATCAACATCTCCAGCGCGCACGGCCTGCGCGCGAGCGCGTACAAGTCGGCCTACGTGACCGCCAAGCACGCCCTGGAGGGGCTGTCGAAGGTGACGGCGCTCGAGGGCGGCCCCCACGGGGTGACCAGCAACTGCATCAACCCCGCGTATGTGCGCACGCCCTTGGTCGAGAAGCAGATCGCCGACCAGGCGAGCGTGCACGGCATCCCCGAAGAGGAGGTCGTGGAGAAGATCATGCTCACCGAATCGGTCGTCAAACGCCTGATCGAGCCGGCCGAGGTCGCCTCACTGGCGGGCTGGCTGGCGAGCGATCACGCCAGGATGGTCACCGGCGCCAGCTACACGATGGATGGCGGATGGACGGCACGATGAGCACCCGCGCGGCGCGCGCCGTCGATGTCGCCGTCCCCGGCGGTTCGCTGCGGGTCGGTGTGTGGGAGGCCGAGCCGGGCGCCCCGACGATCCTCGCCGTCCACGGGGTCACCTCGTCGCACCTCGCGTGGGAGCTGCTCGCCGAGGCGCTGCCGCACGTGAGGATCGTCGCGCCGGACCTGCGCGGTCGCGGTCGCAGCAACGGCGTGCAGGGACCGGCGGGCATGGCGGCGCACGCCGACGATCTGGCCGCCGTCTGCGCGGCGCTGCAGCTCGTTCCCGACCTCGTGGTCGCGCACTCCATGGGGGCGTTCGTGTCGGTGGTGTTCGCGCATCGGCATCCCGACCTCGTTGCGCGTCTCCTCCTCGTCGACGGGGGACTTCCGCTGGTCGCCCCGGCCGACCTGACGCCGGACGAGCTGGTCGCGGCCATCCTCGGGCCGACGGCCGCGCGGCTCTCGCGCCGCTTCGCCGACGTGGACGACTACCTGGCGTTCTGGCGCGGGCACCCCGCGTTCGCGGCCGACTGGTCCCCCGCCCTCGAGCACTACCTCGCGTACGACCTCGACCGCGAGGCCGACGGGTCGTACCGACCGGCGACGAGCTATGCCACCACCGTCGAGGACACCGTCGACATGAACACCCGCTCGACGGTGCGCGACGCCCTCGAGGCGCTCACGGCGCCGACCACCCTCGTCACCGTGCCGCGGGGGCTGCAGGACGAGGTGCCGGGGCTGTATCCGCCCCCGCACCTCGCCGCACTCCTGCGGACGTATCCGTCGGTGGCGCACGTGGCGTGGCCGGAGTTCAACCACTACACGGTGGTGCTCTCCCACGCCGGTGCCGACCGCCTGGCCGCGCTGGTGGAGGAGCAGCTCGCCGCCGCCGTCCCGCAGACACCGTAACTCCGCCGCCCGCGGCATCCCGAGAAACCACCGGCGTCTCGACACATCACCGCTGCGGTGGTTTCTCGGGGTGGCGGTGGTTTCTCGGCGGGGGATGCCGGGGCCGCGGCAGAGGCGGCGCCTAATGTGCGCCGGCAGCGACGCGCGTGGTCAGCTGGTGCGCGTGGGCGAGGAGCGTGCGTCCGAGATCGGGAATGCGCTCGGGGGAGAACCGGAAGTCGACCCCCGTGAGGCTCAGCGCCCACTGCGGGTGCCCCGCGCGCGTGAACACGGCCGCTCCGATGCCGTAGCTGCCCTGGACGATGAGTCCCGGGTTGAGGGCGTAGCCGCGGGCCTGCGTCTCGCGCAGACGCGCGCGCAGACGCGGCTCGGCGTGCGCCGCGCCGTGGCGCTCGGCGAGCTCGGGATGCCGCTCGAAGTACGCGTCCACATCGTGGGGTGGCAGGAACGCGAGGATGGCGAGCCCCGCTGACGCAACGCCCAGGGGGAAGCGCACGCCCTCCGACAAGACGAACGACCGGATCGGGAACGCGCCGTCCTCGCGGATGAGGCACACCGTCTCGTCGCCGCGGCGCACCGACAGGAACGCGCTCTCCTCGGTGCGCACCGCGAGCGACCGGACGATGTCGCGCGCGATGGCGGTGATGTCGTAGCGGGATGCCGCGACCGTCCCCATGAGGTAGAGCTCGGGTCCCGGCATCCACGCGCCGGTGCGCTCGTCCTGGTCGACGAGGCCTTCGTGACGCAGCGCGGTGAGCAGACGGTGCGTGGTCGGGCGGGTCAGCTCGGCGCGGCGGGCGATCTCGGCGACCGAGAGGCCCTCCTCGCCCGCCGACGTCACGAGCCGCAGCAGCGCCGCCGCCCGCGCCACCGACTGCGCGCCGGGAATCGTTCGTCGCGCGGTGTCCATGATGTGGACAGTACGCGCCGCGGCATCCACATGGCAAGCGCCGACGTGCGCGGCCGGGTGCGACGGCGGAGGATGGAGGCGGACACGCGGTGACAAAGGAGTGATTCGTGATCGACAAGACCTACCCGTCGGCCGCCGGTGCGGTGGCCGACATCCCGGACGGCGCATCGCTGGCCGTCGGCGGATTCGGCCTCTCGGGCAATCCCATCGCGCTCATCGAGGCGCTGCTGGCCCAGGGCACGCGCGACCTGTCGATCGTCTCGAACAACTGCGGCGTCGACGACTGGGGCCTCGGCGTGCTGCTGAACGCGAAACGCATCCGCAAGATGACCTCTTCCTACGTCGGCGAGAACAAGGAGTTCGAGCGGCAGTTCCTCTCCGGTGAGCTCGAGCTGGAGCTGACACCGCAGGGCACGCTCGCCGAGAAGCTCCGCGCCGGCGGCGCTGGCATCGCGGCCTTCTTCACCCAGACCGGCGTCGGGACCCAGGTCGCGGAGGGCGGACTGCCGCGCAAGTACGACGGCGCCGGGGGCATCGCGGTGGCGTCGCCGCCGAAGGATGTCCGCACCTTCGCCGTCACCGGCGAGGAGCGCGACTACGTGCTCGAAGAGGCGATCGTCACCGACTTCGCGCTCGTGCACGCCGCGAGGGGCGACACCCACGGCAACCTCGTCTTCCACAAGGCCGCCCGCAACTTCAATCCGCTCGCCGCCATGGCCGGGAGGGTCTGCATCGCGCAGGTCGAGGAGCTCGTCGCCCCCGGCGAACTCGATCCCGACGGCATCCATCTGCCCGGCATCTACGTGCACCGCATCGTGGAGGTCGGCACCGACATCGAGAAGCGCATCGAGCGCCGCACCGTCACGGTCGACGACAGCGCCGACCGCGACATCCCGGAAGGAGCCTGAGATGGCGCGCACCCGCAACGAGATGGCCGCACGTGCGGCCGCGGAGCTGGCCGACGGGTCGTATGTGAACCTCGGCATCGGTCTGCCGACGCTCGTGCCGAACTTCGTGCCCGACGACGTCACCGTCGTGCTGCAGTCGGAGAACGGCATCCTCGGCGTCGGTCCGTACCCGACCGAGGCCCACGTCGACCCCGACCTCATCAACGCCGGCAAGGAGACCGTCACGGTCCTCCCGGGCGCCGCGTTCTTCGACTCGGCGCTGAGCTTCGGCATGATCCGCGGCGGGAAGATCGACGCGGCCATCCTCGGCGCCATGCAGGTGTCGGCCGCCGGCGACCTGGCGAACTGGATGATCCCCGGGAAGATGGTCAAGGGTCCGGGGGGCGCCATGGACCTCGTCCACGGCGCGGAACGCGTGATCGTGCTGATGGAGCACGTCGCGCGCGACGGCTCGGCCAAGATCGTCGACGCGTGTTCGCTGCCGCTCACGGGACGCGGAGTCGTCGACCGGATCATCACCGACCTCGCCGTCATCGACGTCACGGCCGACGGGCTCGTGCTCGTGGAGACCGCTCCGGGTGTCAGCGTCGCCGAGGTCGTCGCCGCCACCGAACCCCACCTGATCATCGCCGACGCACTCGAGGAGATCGCATGAGCACCGACGACATCGTCATCGTGGCCGCCGCCCGCACGCCGCAGGGCCGGCTCAAGGGGCAGCTCGCCTCCTTCACCGCCACGCAGCTCGGCGGGTTCGCCATCGCCGGCGCGCTCGCACAGGGTGCCATCCCCGCCGACGCCGTGGATGCCGTGATCATGGGCCAGGTGCTGCCGGCCGGTTCCGGACAGAACCCGGCGCGCCAGGCGGCCCTCGCCGGCGGACTCGGCTGGGACGTCCCTGCATCCGCCGTCAACAAGGTGTGCCTGTCGGGGCTGACCGCGATCATCGACGCCAAGCGGATGATCGCCTCCGGCGACGCGAGGGTCGTCGTCGCGGGCGGCATGGAGTCGATGACACGCGCGCCGCACCTGCTGATGGGCTCGCGCGAGGGCTGGAGCTACGGATCCGTCGAGGTTCTCGACCACATGGCCTACGACGGTCTGACCGACGCGTACGACCGCGAGAGCATGGGCGCCTCGACCGAGCGGCTGAACCCACGGTTCGAGGTGACGCGCGAACAGCAGGATCGCGTCGCCGCCCTGTCGCACCAGCGCGCCGCGGCGGCGCGGGATGCCGGGGTCTTCGACGCCGAGATCGTCGCGGTCGAGGTGGCGCAGCGCCGCGGTCCCGCGGTGACCATCACCACCGATGAGGGCATCCGCGACGAGACCACCGAGGAGACGCTCGCCGGTCTTCGCCCCGCGTTCTCGGCCGACGGGTCGATCACTGCCGGCAACGCATCGCAGATCTCCGACGGCGCGGCCGCCGTGGTGCTGACCACGCGTGCGCACGCCGACGCGAGCGGCTGGCCCGTTCTTGCCGTGGTGGGCGCGGCCGGTCAGGTCGCCGGCCCCGACAACTCGTTGCACGCGCAGCCCGCGCGCGCGATCGCCCAGGCCCTGCAGCGCCAGCACCTCGCGGCATCCGATCTGGATCTCATCGAGATCAACGAGGCGTTCGGCGCCGTCGTCGCCCGTTCGCAGCGCGAGCTCGGGGTGGGGGAGGACGTCGTGAACGTCCACGGCGGCGGCATCGCGCTCGGTCACCCGATCGGCGCCTCCGGCGCGCGGCTCGTCGTGCACGCCGTGCACGAGCTCGTCCGCCGCGGTTCAGGCACGGCAGCCGTCGGCCTCTGCGGCGGGGGTGGTCAAGGGGAGGCGCTGATCCTCACGCGCTGAGCACGGCGGCGTGCGCGGGGCGACACCCGCGCGCGACGGGTCAGGCGGGGCGCAGCCCGAGTGCAGGCAGGAGGATGTCGTCGACCAGGGCGATGATGTAGTCGCGGTCGACGGCGGTGCCGAGCATGAGGGTCTTGTACGCCGTCATGGCCGGGATCACCTGCGCCACGAGGGCGACATCGACGTCGGGCGCGACCTCACCGCGTTCGATCGCGCGCTGGATGAGCACGCGCAGCGCGGCGGAACGGGGCTCGACGATGACCGCGCGCGCGGCGTCGGCGAACTCGGGAGACTCCGACATGAGGGAGACCATCCCGGCCATGATCCGGAGCTTGCGCTCACCGTCCTTCATCACGGGAGCCTTGATGTTGGCGACGAGGTCGCCGCGCAGCGAGCCCGTGTCGGGGAGATCGGCGGGGGAGGCGCTCTTCATGCAGGCCACCGCATCGATCACGAGCTCGGCCTTCGACGGCCAGCGTCGATAGAGGGTCGCCTTGCCGGCGCGCGCACGCGCGGCGACCATGTCGACCGTCATGCGCTCATAGCCCTTCTCGGCGAGGATGTCGAGCGCTGCGGCGAGGATCTCCGGATCCCGCGAGTGATCGCGCTTGCGCCCGAGTTTGGGGGCGGGGTCGACGTCCTCGGCGCTGAGGGTGGTGTCAGTCATGAGAACAGTGTAGTTCAGGAACCGTCGTGTTCAGGAACTATTTGGTTTCGGAACTGGCGAGTGTCGTATAGAGTCTCCCGCATGACCTCACCCTCACCCGAAGCCGCTGCGGCGGCGCACTCCAGCCGGCGCTGGCTGACGCTCGCCGTCGTCGCGCTGGCCCAGCTGATGGTCGTGCTCGACGCGACCGTCGTGAACATCGCCCTGCCCGCCGCGCAGGCCGACCTGCAGTTCTCCGACGGCGACCGGCAGTGGATCATCACGGCCTACTCCCTGGCCTTCGGCTCCCTGCTCCTGCTCGGCGGCCGCCTGTCGGATCTCATCGGACGCAAACGCGCCTTCATCATCGGACTGCTCGGCTTCGCGCTCGCCTCCGCCCTCGGCGGCATGGCCGACACCTTCGGACTCCTCGTCTTCGCCCGGGCGCTGCAGGGCGCCTTCGGCGCACTGTTGGCGCCGACGGCGCTCGCGGTGCTCACCACGACCTTCACCGATCCCAAGGAGCGCGGTCGCGCCTTCGGCGTCTTCGGCGCGATCGCCGGTGCCGGTGGCGCCATCGGGCTCCTGCTCGGCGGCATCCTCACGGAGGACCTGAGCTGGCGCTGGAACCTCTACATCAACGACGTCATCGCGGTGATCGCCGTGATCGGCGCGATCTTCTTCGTGCACACGATCCCGCGGACGGGCCCGCGTCCGAAGCTCGACGTGCCGGGGACGGTGCTGGTGTCCGGTGCCCTCTTCGCCCTGGTCTACGGATTCGCCCACGCGGAGACCGACGGCTGGGACGCGCCGCTGACGTGGGGCATGCTCACCGCGTCGGGCGTGCTGCTCGTCGCCTTCGTCCTGTGGCAGCGCCGGGCCGCGCATCCGCTGCTGCCTCTGCGTATCGTCCTCGACCGCAACCGGGCGGCCGCGTACAGCTCGATCCTCATCGCCGGTGCGGGGATGTTCGGGATCTTCCTGTTCGTGACCTACTACCTCCAGACCACGCTCGGCTACTCCCCGATCCAGACCGGGCTGTCGTTCCTCCCGATGATCGCGATGCTGGTGCTCAGCGCGCAGCTGTCGACGAACATCTTCCTGCCGCGGTTCGGTCCGAAGACGATGGTTCCGATCGGCATGCTGCTGGCCATGTCGGGCATGGTGCTGCTCACGTTCCTCGATCGCTCCAGCGTGTACGCCGCGAACGTGCTGCCGGCCCTGATGCTGCTGGGGCTCGGCATGGGATCGATCATGCCGCCGTCGATCCAGACGGCCACCCTCGGCGTCGACCGCGAGTTCGCCGGCGTCGCCTCCGCGATGGTCAACACCTCGCAGCAGGTGGGCGGCTCGATCGGCACGGCACTGCTGAACACCCTCGCGGCCACCGCCGCGGCGGACTTCGTCGCCGCGCACACGCCCGTGACGCCGGACGTGCTCGCGGACGCGGCCATCCACAGCTACGCGACGGCGTACTGGTGGGGTGCGGGGGCATTCGGCCTCGGTGCGCTCATCTCCGCGGTGGCCTTCCGACGCAAGGGCGCCGCTGCGGCGGGGGATGCCGGCGCCCCGGCGCCCGACGCGGCATCCGAGCCGGTGCTCGCCCACTGAGGCGGCCGTCGCGCGCCGTCCGGACGTCGCCTCGCGACGCCGGGCGGCGCGCGTCGTCGCGATAGTCTCACCGGATGGTGACCATCGCAGCGCTGACCGCCGCCGACCATGACGAGTGGGCCGCCCTCTGGGCCGGCTACCTCACGTTCTACGAGAGTGAGCTGACCGACGAGGTCACCGCGGACGTCTTCCGCCGGCTCGTGGAGGGCGGGGCGCTGCGCGGGGCGATCGCGCGCGACGACGACGGACGTGCCGTCGGCCTCGTGCACTGGCTCTTCCACCCGTCCACCTGGAGCATCGGTGCGTACTGCTACCTCGAGGACCTGTTCGTCTCGCCGGATGTCCGTGGCGGCGGCGTCGGGCGTGCGCTCATCGCCCACGTACGCGACCGCGCGCAGATCGAGGGGGCGGCGAAGGTCTACTGGCTCACCCAGAGCGGCAACGCGACGGCGCGCACCCTGTACGACCGCGTCGCCGAGGACACCGGCTTCGTGCACTACCAGATCGCGCTCTGACCCGGCATCCGTCGGCCGCGGACGCGCGGAGGGGGCCCGCCGTCAGCGGGAGAGGCGCTTGGCGAGGAGCTTCTCCTCGCTGCCCCGCAGCGGCGAGTCAGTCGCCACGAGCTTTCCGCGCGAGGCGCGGTACGTGTCGACGATCGTGCCGATCGACAGCGCGAGCGTGATGCCCCAACTCAGCCACGCGAGAGCCTGCCGCCACGTGAAGGGCACGTCGCCACGGAGGCCGCGCAGCAGGGCGAGGCCGCTGGTGACGGCGGAGATGATCCCGGTCCCGAACAGGTACTTGCGCATGGGACCACGTTAGCCTGGACCCACGCCTGCCGAGAGGAGCCGCGTGAGCGACCGGAAGTCCAAGGCCGACGTGATCGTCGTGTCGAACCGTTTGCCCGTAGACCACGACCCGAGCGTCGAGGGCGGGTGGCGGCGCTCGCCCGGAGGCCTCGTCGCCGCGCTCGAGCCGGTGCTGCAGCAGACCGGGGGTGCGTGGGTCGGGTGGCCCGGGACCGCGGGGCTGGAGCTCGAGCCGTTCGAGCTCGACGGCATGGAGCTGGTCCCGGTGACCCTCACCGATGAGGACGTCGAGCTCTACTACGAGGGCTTCTCCAACGACACCATCTGGCCGCTGTACCACGACGTCATCTCGCCGCCGGCCTACCATCGCGAGTGGTGGGAGGCCTACGTCCGCGTCAACGAGCGGTTCGCCGAGGCCGCGGCATCCGTCGCCGCCCCGGGCGCCATCGTGTGGGTGCAGGACTACCAGCTCCAGCTGGTCCCGCGCCTGCTGCGCGCGCTGCGCCCCGACGTCGTGATCGGCTACTTCCACCACATTCCGTTCCCGGCATACGGCCTGTTCGCCCAGCTTCCGTGGCGCAGACACGTGCTGTCGGGACTGCTGGGCGCCGACGTCATCGGCTTCCAGCGGGTGCAGGATGCCGGCAACTTCACGAACGCGGTCCGTCGCCAGCTCGGCTTCGAGACCAAGTCCGGCACCATCCGCATCGTGGCCGACGACGGCTCGGTGCGCACCGCGGTCGCGAAGGCGTACCCGATCTCCATCGACGCGCAGCTGTACGACGAGATCGCGCGCCGGCCCGAGGTGCAGGCGCGCGCGAAGGAGATCCGGGAGAGCCTCGGCAATCCGCAGACGGTGCTCTTCGGCGTCGACCGCCTCGACTACACCAAGGGCATCGGCCACCGGCTGAAGGCCTACGGCGAGCTTCTCGAGGAGGGCCGCCTGGAGGTCGAGGACGTCACGCTCGTGCAGGTGGCGAGCCCCAGCCGGGAGCGCGTGGCTGCCTACATGCAGCTGCGCGACGAGATCGAGCTCACCGTCGGGCGCATCAACGGCGACTACGACACGGTGGGGCACACCGCGATCAGATACCTGCACCACTCGTATCCGCGCGAGGAGATGGTCGCGCTCTACCTGGCCGCCGACGTCATGCTCGTCACGGCGCTGCGCGACGGGATGAACCTCGTCGCGAAGGAGTACGTCGCCAGCCGGGTCGACAGTCGCGGCGTGCTCGTGCTGAGCGAGTTCACCGGCGCGGCGGACGAACTCGCCCAGGCGGTGAAGGTCAACCCCCACGACATCGACGGCCTCAAGGACGCGATCATGACCGCGATCGACATGCAGCCCGCCGAACAGGCGCGGCGGATGCGAGGACTCCGCCGCCGCGTGCGGGATCACGACGTCGCGGACTGGTCACGTCGTTTCCTCACCGACCTCGACGCCGTGAAGGCACGGTCGTGAGCCTCGCTCCGGCTGTCGCCGCGCTCGCGCGGACCCAGCGTCTGCTGGTGGCGCTCGACTTCGACGGCACCCTCGCGCCGCTGATCGACGAGCCGATGGCGGCGCGGATGACCGCGGACGCCCGCGCCGCGGTCGACGCTCTCGTGCGCGCGCCCGCGACGACGGTCGCCCTCGTCTCGGGGCGCACTCTGCACGACCTCCGCATCATCGCGGAGCACGACGACGCCTCGCCGGTGCTGCTCGCCGGATCCCACGGCGCCGAGCACTGGCCCGCCTCTGACGACGATCGCGACGCCGACGGTGCGGATGCCGCGCTCCTCGCCCTCCGCGACGACCTGCGCCGCCGCGCCGAGGCGCTGGCCGCGCAGGCCGAGGGCGCGTGGATCGAGCCGAAGCAGTTCGGGTTCGCGCTGCACACCCGGCTGGTCGCCGATCCGGCCCACGCGGCGCGGGCGCACGACGCGATCGCCGGGCTCATGGCCGTCGAGGCGCCCGACTGGCGCCGCCGCGACGGTCACGACATCCTCGAGTACGCGTTTCGCACCGAGGGCAAGGACGGCGCTGTGGCGCGGTTGCGAGAGCGCACCGGCGCGACCGCCGTGCTGTTCGCCGGCGACGACGTCACCGACGAGGACGCCCTGCGCAGCCTCGAGCCCGGCGACGTGGGCGTGCGCGTCGGTGGGGGAGCGACGGCCGCCACGGTGCGTGTCGACGGCATCCCCGAACTGGCGGCGCTGCTGTCGGGTCTCGCGCGCGAACGCGACACCCCGCGGGAATAGACTTCGAGGATGCCGGACAGCGATCCCACCATCGACATCAAGCCCCGCAGTCGTGTCGTCACGGACGGCATCGAGGCGACCACCTCCCGCGGCATGCTCCGTGCGGTCGGCATGGGCGACGAGGACTGGGACAAGCCCCAGATCGGAATCGCCTCCAGCTGGAACGAGATCACCCCCTGCAACCTGAGCCTCGACCGGCTCGCTCAGGGAGCCAAGGAGGGCGTGCACGCCGGCGGCGGCTACCCCCTGCAGTTCGGGACCATCTCCGTCTCGGACGGCATCTCGATGGGTCACGAGGGCATGCACTTCTCGCTCGTCTCGCGCGAGGTCATCGCCGACTCGGTCGAGACCGTCGTCATGGCCGAGCGTCTGGACGGCACCGTGTTGCTCGCCGGCTGCGACAAGTCGATCCCGGGCATGCTCATGGCGTCCGCTCGCCTCGACCTGTCGAGCGTCTTCCTCTACGCCGGCTCGATCGCCCCCGGCTGGGTGAAGCTGTCGGACGGCACGGAGAAGGACGTCACGATCATCGACTCCTTCGAGGCCGTCGGCGCCTGCCTCGCGGGCAAGATGAGCGAAGCGGACCTCAAGCGCATCGAGTGCGCCATCGCCCCGGGCGAGGGCGCCTGCGGCGGCATGTACACCGCCAACACGATGGCCTCGGTGGCGGAAGCGCTCGGTCTCAGCCTTCCGGGCTCGGCGGCCCCGCCGTCCGCCGACCGTCGCCGCGACTACTACGCGCACCGCTCGGGCGAGGCCGTCGTCAACCTCCTGCGCCAGGGCATCACGACCCGCGACATCCTCACGAAGGAGGCGTTCGAGAACGCGATCGCCCTCGCGATGGCGCTCGGCGGCTCGACCAACGTCGTGCTGCACCTGCTGGCCATCGCGCGCGAGGCCGAGGTGGAGCTCAGCCTGCACGACTTCAACCGCATCGGTGACCGGGTGCCGCACGTGGCCGACATGAAGCCGTTCGGGAAGTACGTCATGAATGACGTCGACCGCCACGGCGGCATCCCCGTCATCATGAAGGCCATGCTCGACGAGGGCCTGCTGCACGGCGACGCCCTCACGGTCACCGGCAAGACGCTCGCCGAGAACCTCCGCGAGCTCGACCCCGACCCCATCGACGGCACCGTCATCCACACGTTCGACGACCCGATCCACGCGACCGGCGGCCTGACGATCCTGCACGGCACCCTCGCCCCCGAGGGCGCCGTCGTGAAGACCGCCGGCTTCGACGCGTCGGTGTTCGAGGGCCCGGCGCGCGTGTTCGAGCGCGAGCGCGGCGCGATGGATGCCCTGGAAGCCGGCGAGATCGAGGCCGGCAGCGTCATCGTCATCCGCTACGAGGGTCCCAAGGGCGGCCCCGGCATGCGGGAGATGCTCGCGATCACCGCGGCCATCAAGGGCGCGGGGCTCGGAAAAGATGTACTACTCTTGACGGACGGCAGATTCTCAGGCGGCACAACCGGCCTGTGCATCGGCCACATAGCACCCGAAGCGGTGGACGCAGGTCCTATCGCCTTCGTGCGCGATGGTGATCTGATACGGGTCGATATCGCGGCTCGCACTCTCGACCTACTCGTCGACGACGCAGAGCTGAACTCCCGCCGTGACGGCTGGGAGCCGCTTCCCCCGCGCTACACCCGTGGCGTTCTGGCCAAGTACTCGAAACTCGTGCGCTCCGCAGCGGAGGGCGCGACGACCGGCTGAGGCCGAGACTCCAGGGCGGGAAGCCGCCCTCACACGCATCCGACACCCGAGGTACCACTATGTCTCTCGACACCGCGGCCGTGCCGCGACCACCCGCCCGAGGATCCTCCGCACCGGTGCTGACCGGCGCCCAGGCCGTCGTCCGCTCGCTCGAGCTCCTCGGAGTGACCGACGTCTTCGGCCTGCCCGGCGGCGCGATCCTCCCCGTCTACGACCCCCTGATGGACTCGACGGCGCTGCGCCACATCCTCGTGCGCCACGAGCAGGGCGCCGGCCACGCCGCCGAGGGCTACGCCGCGGCATCCGGCAAGGTCGGCGTCGCCATCGCGACGAGCGGTCCGGGCGCCACCAACCTGGTGACCGCGATCGCCGACGCCTACATGGACTCGATGCCGATCGTCGCGATCACCGGCCAGGTGTTCTCGACCCTGATGGGCACCGACGCGTTCCAGGAGGCCGACATCGTCGGCATCACGATGCCGATCACGAAGCACTCCTTCCTCGTGAAGGAGGCGTCGGAGATCCCCGGCGCCATCGCGGCCGCCTTCGAGATCGCCTCGACGGGCCGTCCGGGCCCCGTGCTGGTGGACATCACCAAGGACGCGCAGCAGGCCGAGGCGCCGTTCGTGTGGCCGCCGAAGATCGAGCTGCCCGGATACCGCCCCGTCACGAAGGCCCACGGCAAGCAGATCCAGGCCGCGGCCCAGCTCCTCGTCACCGCGCGCAAGCCGGTGCTGTACGTCGGCGGCGGCGTGGTCCGCGCCGGGGCGGCCGCCGAGCTGCGCACCCTCGCCGAGACGACCGGCGCCCCGGTCGTGACGACGCTCATGGCGCGCGGCGCGTTCCCCGACTCGCACCCGCAGCACCTGGGGATGCCGGGCATGCACGGCACGGTGCCGGCGGTGCTGGCCCTGCAGGAGTCCGACCTCATCGTGGCGCTCGGCGCCCGCTTCGACGACCGCGTCACCGGCAAGGCGGCGCTGTTCGCCCCGAACGCGCAGGTCGTGCACGTCGACATCGATCCCGCCGAGATCTCGAAGATCCGCACGGCCGACGTGCCGATCGTCGGCGACGTGCGCGACGTGCTCGTCGACCTCGACGCGGCGTTCCGCGGCGCGGCGGAGGGGCAGAAGCCCGACATCGCCGAGTGGTGGTCGTACCTCGACGGCCTGCGCGACGAGTTCCCCCTCGGCTACACGCAGCCGAGCGACGGACTGATGTCGCCGCAGTACGTGATCTCCCGCATCGGCGCGCTCACCGGCCCCGAGGGCGTCTACGCGGCGGGCGTGGGCCAGCACCAGATGTGGGCCGCGCAGTTCATCACGTACGAGCGGCCCAACGCGTGGCTCAACTCCGGTGGCGCCGGCACGATGGGGTACTCCGTCCCCGCCGCCATGGGGGCCAAGGTCGCCGAACCCGACCGCGTCGTGTGGGCGATCGACGGCGACGGCTGCTTCCAGATGACCAATCAGGAGCTCGCCACCTGCGCGATCAACAACATCCCGATCAAGGTCGCGATCATCAACAACTCGAGCCTCGGCATGGTGCGCCAGTGGCAGACGCTGTTCTACGACGGCCGCTACTCCAACACCAACCTCAACACGGGCCACGGCAGCATCCGCATCCCCGACTTCGTGAAGCTCGCGGAGGCCTACGGGTGCCTCGCGATCCGCGTGGAGAAGGAGGAAGACGTGGATGCCGCCATCCAGACGGCGCTGGAGACCAACGACCGCCCGGTCGTGATCGACTTCGTCGTCTCCGCCGACGCGATGGTGTGGCCGATGGTGCCGCAGGGCGTCAGCAACAGCTACATCCAGTACGCGCGCGACCACGCCCCGAGCTTCGATCAGGAGGACTGAGATGAGCCGTCATGTCCTGAGCCTTCTGGTGGAGAACAAGCCGGGCCTGCTGACCCGCGTCGCGGGGCTGTTCGCCCGTCGCGGGTTCAACATCGAGTCCCTCGCGGTGGGCGTCACCGAGGTGCCGGGCCTGTCCCGCATCACGGTCGTCGTCGACGTCGAGGAGCTGCCGCTGGAGCAGGTGACCAAGCAGCTCAACAAGCTGATCAACGTCATCAAGATCGTCGAGCTGGAGCCCGCGGCATCCGTGCAGCGCGAGCACATGCTCATCAAGGTGCGCGCCGACAATCAGACGCGCTCCAACGTGATCGAGGTCGTGAACCTCTTCCGCGCCTCGGTCGTCGACTACGCGACCGATGCGCTGGTCGTCGAGGTGACCGGCGATCGCGGCAAGATCGACGCGATCCTGCGCGCGCTCGAGCCGTTCGGCATCAAGGAGCTCGCCCAGTCGGGTCTGCTCGCGATCGGCCGCGGCGGCAAGTCCATC
Source organism: Microbacterium hominis NBRC 15708 (assembly GCF_001592125.1). Classification (GTDB taxonomy): domain Bacteria; phylum Actinomycetota; class Actinomycetes; order Actinomycetales; family Microbacteriaceae; genus Microbacterium; species Microbacterium hominis. The sequence goes on along the minus strand of NZ_BCWI01000001.1, from coordinate 703,276 downwards.
ACCGAACGCGTCCTGCGCGGCTGAACTTCTCGCGGGCGTCTCGACGCGCTGCGCCCGCTCAACGACCGGAAAGAAACCAAGGAGAAACACACACCATGGCTGAGATCTTCTACGACTCCGACGCCGACCTGTCCATCATCCAGAGCAAGAAGGTCGCGATCGTCGGCTACGGCTCGCAGGGTCACGCGCACGCGCAGAACCTCCGCGACTCGGGCGTCGAGGTCGTCATCGCGCTCAAGGACGGCTCGAAGTCCATCGCGAAGGCGCAGGAGGACGGCTTCGAGGTCAAGAGCGTCGCCGACGCGGCGGCCTGGGCCGACCTGATCATGATCCTCGCGCCCGACCAGCACCAGCGCGGCATCTACCGCGACAGCATCCAGCCGAACCTCGCGGCCGGCAAGACGCTCGCCTTCGCCCACGGCTTCAACATCCGCTTCGGCTACATCGACGCGCCCGAGGGCGTCGACGTCATCCTCGTCGCCCCGAAGGCGCCGGGACACACGGTGCGTCGCGAGTTCGTCGCCGGTCGCGGCATCCCCGACATCATCGCCGTCGAGCGCGACGCGTCGGGTCACGCCTGGGAGACCGCGCTCTCGTACGCGAAGGCCATCGGCGGCACCCGTGCCGGCGTCATCAAGACGACCTTCACCGAGGAGACCGAGACCGACCTCTTCGGCGAGCAGGCGGTGCTGTGCGGCGGTGTCTCGCAGCTCGTCCAGTACGGCTTCGAGACGCTGACCGAGGCCGGCTACCAGCCGCAGATCGCCTACTTCGAGGTGCTGCACGAGCTGAAGCTCATCGTCGACCTCATGTGGGAGGGCGGCATCGCCAAGCAGCGCTGGTCGGTCTCCGACACGGCCGAATACGGCGACTACGTCTCCGGCCCGCGCGTCATCGACCCGCGCGTCAAGGAGAACATGCAGGGCGTGCTCGCCGACATCCAGTCCGGGGCGTTCGCGGAGCGCTTCATCGGCGACCAGGACGCCGGTGCGCCCGAGTTCCAGGAGCTGCGCGCGAAGGCCGCCGCCCACCCGATCGAGGCCGTCGGCAAGGACCTGCGTGCCCTGTTCGCGTGGAAGCAGCAGGACGCCGACTACACCGAGGGATCCGCCGCGCGCTGATCCCGTCCAGACCCTCGGCACACCCGCCGAGCAGGCTTGCGAAAGCCACACGGGCCCGGCCCCCTCACAAGGGGGTCGGGCCTTCGCCTTTGCTAGCGTGGCGGTCATGACCGTCGCCGTCGAGATCGCCGTGCAGGATGCCGCGGGCTCCCGCGCCGCGATGGATGCCGGAGCCTCCCGTCTCGAACTGTGCCAGGCGCTGGGCGTCGGCGGCCTGACACCCTCGATCGGACTCGTCGAGGCCGCGGTGGCCGGCGTCGGGGGAGAGCCGGTCAATGTGCTGGTGCGCCCTCGGGGCGGCGGGTTCGTCTACGACGCCGAGGAGGTCGCCCTGGTCGCCGCCGACATCGCCGCGGTCGCGCGTGCCGGCGCCGGGGGCGTCGTCGTCGGTGCGCTGACGGCAGCCGGCGCGGTCGACGCGGAGGCGCTGCGCCGCTGGCGTGAGGCCGCGGGCGACCTCACGCTCGTCTTCCACCGGGCGATCGACGCGTCCGCGGATCCGCTCGCGGTGCTCGAGCGCCTCGCCGAGCTGGGCGTCGACCGGGTTCTCACCTCGGGCGGGGCCGACCGCTCCATCGACGGGGTCGGCGCGCTGCGCCGCTTCGTCGCACTCGGGGCGGGCGTGGAGATCATGGCCGGCGGCGGCATCCGCGTGCCCGACATCCCGGCCATCGTGGCGACCGGCGTCGACGCCGTGCATCTGTCGGCGCGAGCCGTCGCCGGCCGCGACACTCCCGCCGGGCCCGGCGGCGGCACGAGCGGCCACGACGTCACCGACGCGGCGGTCGTGGCGGCGGCGGTGGCCGCGGTCGGCGCTACGCTCGAAGCGTGAGCACACCACGCGACGACGACGCCCTCAGCTGGGACGGCGACGACGACCCCACGCTCGATGTCGGCCACCGGCCCGGCGCCGACACGGCGGTCGCGGACGGCGCGCCGATCGAGGACGATGAGCCCGCGGCGGAGCCCCTCGCCCTCCCCGACGGCTACACGGCGGTGGGGAAGGGGAGCGCGGAGGTCGGCCGCATCGAGGCCGACGGCACGGTCACCATGCCCGACGAGCCCGCACAGCTGTCGAACGCGATGCTGGTGACGTTCGGCATCCTCGCCGGCGCCTACCTCCTCTTCACGATCGGCTGGATCATCGGCGGACTGCGGCTGCAGGGCACCGCCCAGTTCCTGGTCAGCCCCGTCGGGTACACGGTCGCGTTCTGGCTCGCCGTCGCGGCGCCGGCGCTGTGGTTCCTGACGGTGTTCGTGCTCACCCGGCTCGCCAAGGCCTGGATCCGCGTGCTGCTCCTGCTCGGCGGGCTCGCGCTCCTCGTGCCGTGGCCCTTCATCCTGGTCGGGGCGGTGGGACGATGACCCCGGACACGTCCTCCGCGACGACTCCCGTGGCCGCAGGGAAGCGGCGCGCGCTGCCGACCTGGCTGATCGTGACGATCTCGGTGCTCTTCGGGCTCTTCTACGCGTACTTCGTCTGGAACGCCGTGGACTTCCTCGTCCAGGCGGCATCCGGCGCACAGCCCCTCAACGGCTACGGCTGGTTCGTCCTGCTGCTGTCGGTGGTCTTCCCGCTCGTCGCGTTCGGCGTCGCCTTCGCCGTGGGCTGGCGGCGTTCGTGGTGGCAGTTCTCGCTCGTGCTCGTCACCGGGCTGTGCGTCGTCGCGGTGTTCTGGTTGAACATCCTGACCTACAGCGTCGGGCCCTCCGGCACATCGATGATCGGCTGAGAGCCGGGTTTTCCCGGCCGTCACACGGTCGGGGGCAGGGCGGCACGACCGGTAGGCTGGCATCCTTCCACCGATCCCATCCTTCGCAAAGGTCCTGCCGCTGTGTCCAAGCCCGTCGTCCTCATCGCCGAAGAACTCTCACCCGCCACGATCGACGCCCTCGGGCCGGACTTCGACGTCCGTCAGGTCGACGGCACCGACCGCCCGGCGCTGCTGTCGGCGATCGCCGAGGCGCACGCGATCCTGATCCGCTCGGCGACGAAGGTGGATGCCGAGGCCATCGCCGCCGCCCCCGTGCTCAAGGTCGTGGCGCGTGCGGGCGTGGGCCTCGACAACGTCGACATCAAGGCGGCGACGGCCGCCGGCGTCATGGTCGTCAACGCGCCGACCTCGAACATCATCTCCGCGGCGGAGCTGACCGTCGGGCACATCCTGAGCCTGGCGCGCCACATCCCGGCCGCGCACGCGTCGCTCGCGGCGGGCGCATGGAAGCGCAGCTCGTTCACCGGCACCGAGCTCTTCGAGAAGACGGTGGGCATCATCGGCCTCGGCCGCATCGGGGCGCTCATCGCGGCCCGGCTGCAGGCGTTCGGTGTGACGGTCGTCGCGTACGACCCGTATGTCACCCCCACGCGCGCCCAGCAGCTCGGAGTGAGCCTGCTGAGCCTCGACGACCTGCTCGAGCAGAGCGACTTCATCACGATCCACATGCCCAAGACGCCGGAGACGACCGGCATGATCGGCGCCGAGCAGTTCGCGCGGATGAAGCCGACCGCCTACGTGGTCAACGTCGCCCGCGGCGGACTGATCGACGAGGAGGCGCTGTACACGGCCCTCACCACCGGTGAGATCGCCGGGGCCGGTCTCGACGTCTTCACGAGCGAGCCCCCTACGCCCGAGGGCACCGCGTTCCCGCTGCTGTCGCTGCCGAACGTGGTCGTCACCCCGCACCTGGGGGCCTCGACGGACGAGGCGCAGGAGAAGGCCGGCATCTCGGTCGCCCGCTCCGTCAAGCTCGCCCTCGAGGGCGACCTCGTGCCCGACGCCGTCAACGTCGCCGGTGGCGTGATCGACCCGTTCGTGCGCCCCGGCATCGCGCTCGTCGAGCAGCTCGGGCAGGTCTTCTCGGGCCTCGCGACGAGCGCGCTCACGAGCCTCGACATTGAGGTGCGCGGCGAGCTCGCCGCCTACGACGTGAGCGTCTACCGCCTGGCGGCGCTCAAGGGCATCTTCACCAAGATCGTCAGCGAGAACGTGTCGTACGTCAACGCGCCGCTGTTCGCCGAGCAGCGCGGCATCGAGACCCGCCTGATCGTCGAGGCCGACAGCCCCCTGTACCGCAACATCACGATCCTGCGCGGCACGCTGTCCGACGGATCCGTGCTGACGGTCGCCGGCACCCTGGCCGGCACGCGCATGGTGCCGAAGATCGTCGGCATCAACGGCTACGAGATCGAGGTGCCGATCGAGAAGCACCACCTCGTGATGCGCTACGCCGACCGTCCCGGCATCGTCGCGATCTACGGACAGAAGCTCGGGGAGGCCGGCATCAACATCGCGGGCCTGTTCGTCGCGCAGCCGGATGCCTCGGGTCGCGCCCTCTCGGTGCTGACCGTCGACCAGCCCGTGCCCGACGCGATCCTGGACGACACGCGTGCAGCGGTCGGCGCCGACCTGTTCCGCCAGCTGGAGATCAGCGAGGCCTGAGGCCCGCAGGGCGTTTCGACTCGCGGCGCTCGCTCGACGACCGGGGGAGCCGCCTCTTCCCGGTCGTCGAGCGCGGAGCGCAGCGACGAGTCGAGACGCGGTGGCCCCGGGTCAGCGGACCGCGCGCTCGACCAGGGCGACGAGCGCGTCGAGCGCGTCGCCGCGGGGGACCGGCCCGGGGATCGAGCCGCCCGACAGGGCGTTGTTGAAGTACAGGCCGTCGCCGACGAGCATGACCAGATCCAGCGCGGCGCCGTCGGGGGCGTACGGGCGCAGGGCGTCCGCCCACTTCTCCCGCACCTCGCGCAGCGCTTCCGCGGCCTGCGTGTTCCCGCCCTGCGCCAGGCGCGAGGCGGCGAGGATGGCGCGGTCGATCGGGTCGTTGGACATCACCGACGACCGCAGGTAGTGGGCGATGGGGCCGCCCGGGTAGCTCGACATCGCCGCCACGTCGTCCTCCACGAGCGCGCGGAGGCGTTCGATCAGGCCGGCCTCGAGCAGTTCCTTCGAGGCGAAGTGGTAGAGCAGGCCGCCCTTCGAGACGCCCGCTGAGCGGGCCGTGGCATCCATCGTCGCCGCGCGTTCACCGTCGTCCACGAGGATCGCCTCGAAGGCGTCCAGCACCTTCTCGCGGGCCAGGGGAGGGCGACTCATGGTCTCGATGCTATCCAGCGCGTGATCTCCATCTCTGTTACTATACCGGCTGGACGGTAAAGAAATCATGACTTTGACAGAAGAGATCACCTTGGCCGAGGCGAACGGCAAGCGCGTCGGATGGCGCGGCTGGCTCGCACTCGTCGTGCTGATGCTGCCCGTGCTGCTCGTGTCCGTGGACAACACGGTGCTGAGCTTCGCGCTGCCCGACATCGCCCTGAGCCTCAACCCCTCCAGTGCGCAGCAGCTCTGGATCATCGACGCCTACCCCCTCGTGCTCGCGGGCCTGCTCGTGACGATGGGAACCCTCGGCGACAGGTTCGGCCGACGGCGGATGCTGCTCATCGGCGCGACCGGATTCGCGGCCGTCTCGGTGCTCGCCGCGTTCGCCCCCAGCGCCGCCTGGCTCATCGCCGCACGCGCGGGCATGGGTGTCTTCGGCGCGATGCTGATGCCGTCGACCCTGTCGCTGCTGCGCAGCATCTTCACCGACCGCGACCAGCGCCGCATGGCCATCGCGGTGTGGGCGTCGATGTTCTCCGCCGGCGCGGCGCTCGGTCCGATCGTCGGCGGCATCCTGCTGGAGCACTTCGCGTGGGGCTCGGTCTTCCTCATGTCGGTGCCGGTGCTCGTGCCGCTGCTGGTGTTCGCACCGCTGCTGGTGCCCGAGAGCCGCGACCCGCACCCGGGACGCATCGACCCCGTGAGCATCGCCCTGTCGATGCTGACGATGGTGCCGATCGTCTACGCCATCAAGGAGGTCGCCGTCCACGGGTTCGGCGTGCTGCCGGTGGTGCTGACCGTCGCCGGCGTGGCGTTCGGCGTACTGTTCGTGCGTCGCCAGCTCGGCTCGACGCAGCCCATGCTCGACATGCGCCTGTTCTCGCGCGGCACGTTCAGCGGTGCGCTGCTGGTCAACCTCCTGAGCGTGGTGTCGCTGGTGGGCTTCCTGTACTTCGTCGCACAGCACCTGCAGCTGATCGTCGGGCTGTCGCCGATGGAGGCCGGCTTCGCGCTCGTCCCCGGAATGGCGGCCATGATCGTCGCCGGTCTCCTGGTCGTCCCGATCGCGCGTCGCGTCTCGGCGCGCGTGGTCGTGCCGATCGCGCTGACGTTCTCGGTGGTGGCGTACCTGCTCGTCCCGGGCGCCGTGGGCGACGGCGCGCTGCCGCTGCTCGTGGCCGCGTTCGTGCTGCTCGGCATCGGCATCGGAGCGGCCGAGACGGTCTCCAACGAGCTGATCCTCGCGAGCGCGCCCCCGGCGAAGGCGGGTGCCGCCAGCGCCGTCTCCGAGACGGCCTACGAGCTGGGCGCCGTGCTCGGCACGGCGGTGCTCGGCGGCATCCTGACCGCGGCCTACCGCAGCGGGATCGTCCTGCCCGCGGGAGTCGAGGGGGCGGCCGCGGATGCCGCGCGCGAGACGCTCGCCGGCGCGATGACGGTCGCGGGCACGCTCGACACCCCGACCGCCGAGGCCCTGCGCAGCGCCGCGGCGCACGCCTTCGATGCCGGCGTCGGCATCACCGCCGTCATCGGCGCGGTGCTCGTCGCCATCGCGGCGGTCATCGCGGCCACTACGCTGAAGGGGTCCCGCAGCGCGCACGTCGAGCACTGAGCCGTCCTCCTGGACGACGACGCCGACAATGCCGCGCGTCGACGGTTCGGGCAGTTTCGAGCAGTTTCGAGGAGTTCCATGTCGCGTGTCATCAAGCTCGCCGTCATCCCGGGTGACGGCATCGGTCCCGAGGTCGTCGGCGAGGCGGAGAAGGTGCTGGATGCCGTGACCGCGGCATCCGACGTGACCTTCGACAAGACACGGTTCTCGCTCGGCGCGGCGCGTTACCTCGAGACCGGCGACACGCTCACCGACGACGACCTGGCCGCGATCGCCGCGCACGACGCCATCCTGTTGGGTGCCGTCGGCGGCGTGCCGGGAGACCCGCGGCTGAAAGACGCGAACATCGAGCGCGGGCTGCTGCTGAAGCTCCGCTTCTCGCTCGATCACTACGTGAACCTCCGCCCCTCGAAGCTCTACCCGGGAGCGCCCGGCCCGCTGGCCGACCCCGGCGCGATCGACTTCGTGGTCGTCCGCGAAGGCACCGAGGGGCCCTATGTCGGCAACGGCGGATCGATCCGCACGGGCACCCCGCACGAAGTCGCCAACGAGACGTCGGTCAACACGGCCTTCGGCATCGAGCGCGTCGTGCGCTACGCGTTCGCGCAGGCCGAGCGTCGCCGCAAGAAGGTCACGCTCGTGCACAAGACCAACGTCCTGGTGCACGCGGGCGGGATGTGGAAGCGGATCGTGGATGCCGTGGCCTCCGAGCACCCCGACGTGACCGTAGACTATGTGCACATCGACGCGGCCACCATCTATCTGGTCACGAACCCGGGCCGCTTCGACGTGATCGTCACCGACAACCTCTTCGGCGACATCCTCACCGACTTGGCCGGCGCCGTCACCGGAGGCATCGGCCTCGCCGCTTCGGGGAACATCAACCCCGACGGCGCGTTCCCCTCGATGTTCGAGCCCGTGCACGGCTCGGCGCCGGACATCGCGGGACAGCAGAAGGCCGACCCCACGGCCGCGATCCTCTCCGTCGCTCTCATGCTCGATCACCTCGGGCTGGCCGACGAAGCCGCGCGCGTCACCCGCGCCGTCGAAGCGGACATCGCCGCCCGAGGATCGCAGCCCCGCACCACCGCCCAGGTCGGCGACGCCATCGCCGCCGCTGTCCAGGCGTAGCCTGGAACCGCCGCACGTACGCCGACCGCTCACACCCTCAGGACTAGACATGAGCCTCACCTACGAACCCGATGCCGGACTCGCCCCCCTGGAGTTCGCGGTCACCCGCAACTTGGCGGCGAAATCCGCCGCCGAGCGCGAGCAGCTGCTCGCCGACCCGGCCTTCGGCACCACCTTCACCGACCACATGGTCGACATCTGCTGGTCGGTGCGCGGCGGCTGGCACCGCCCCCGCGTGCAGCCCTACGGGCCGCTGTCGCTCGACCCCGCCGCCGCCGTGCTGCACTACGGCCAGGAGATCTTCGAGGGCATCAAGGCCTACCGCCACGCCGACGGTTCGGTGTGGACCTTCCGCCCCGACCAGAACGGTCGTCGTCTGCAGCGCAGCGCCCGCCGCCTCGCGCTGCCCGAGCTGCCGGTCGAGTACTTTGTCGAGTCGCTGAAGGCGCTCATCGCGGTCGACGGCGCCTGGGTGCCCTCAGGCGCGGACCAGAGCCTGTACCTGCGCCCGTTCATGTTCGCGAAGGAGGCGTTCCTGGGCGTGCGCCCGGCCAACAAGGTCGGCTACTACGTGATCGCCTCCCCGGTGGGCGCCTACTTCAAGGGTGGCGCGAAGCCGGTGTCGATCTGGCTCAGCGAGGACTACGCCCGCGCCGGCAAGGGCGGCACCGGCGCCGCCAAGACCGGCGGCAACTACGCCGCAAGCCTGCTCCCGCAGGCCGAGGCGTACGAGCAGGGCTGCGACCAGGTCGTCTTCCTCGACCAGGATCGCAACGTCGAGGAGCTGGGCGGCATGAACGTCGTGTTCGTCTACAAGGACGGCACGATCGTCACTCCCCAGTCCGACTCGATCCTCGAGGGGATCACGCGCGACTCGATCCTGCAGCTCGCGGCCGACCGCGGCCACAAGATCGAGGGACGCGCCGTGTCGATCGAGGAGTGGCGCTCCGGTGTGGCCTCGGGCGACATCGTCGAGGTGTTCGCGTGCGGAACCGCCGCGGTCGTCGCGCCGATCGGCGTGCTGAAGGGACGCGACTTCGTCGACGAGCAGCCCCTCGGACCGCTCGCGCTGTCGCTGCGCGAGGAACTCACCGACATCCAGTACGGGCGGCGCGAAGACACCCACGGCTGGCTGCTCCGGCTGGATGAGCCCACGACCGCTGCGGAGCCGGCGGAGTGAGGATCGTCCGCTTCAGCCATCACGACGCGATCCGGTTCGGCATCGTCGACGGCGCCGAGCTCGTCGTCCTCGCGGGCGATCCGCTGTTCGCCGGCTTCGACACCACCGGTGAGCGTGTGCCGCTCGGCGAGGCGGCGCTGCTCGCGCCGGTGATCCCGCGGTCGAAGATCGTGTGCGTGGGCAAGAACTATCGCGACCACGCCGCGGAGATGGGCGGCGAGGCCCCCGAGGCGCCGCTGCTGTTCCTCAAGCCCAACACGGCGGTCATCGGTCCCGGAGATGCCATCGTGCGCCCGCCGCAGTCGCAGCGCACCGACTTCGAGGGCGAGCTGGCCGTCGTGATCGGCCGGGTGGCGAAGAACGTCCCGGCATCCGCTGCGCTCGACTACGTGTTCGGCTACACGATCGGCAACGATGTCACGGCCCGTGACCTGCAGAAGTCCGACGGCCAGTGGGCGCGCGCCAAGGGCTTCGACACGTTCTGCCCGCTGGGGCCCGCGATCGAGACAGAGTTCGACCTGGACGGCGGTGCCCGCATCGTCACCCGGGTCGACGGGGAGGTCCGCCAGGACGGTCCGATCTCCGACATGGTGCATTCCGTGCCGGACATCATCGCCTACGCGTCGGCGGCGTTCACGCTCCTTCCCGGCGACGTGATCCTCACGGGCACGCCCGCGGGCATCGGGCCGTTCGAGGCCGGTCAGAGCGTCGAGGTCGAGATCACCGGACTGGGGACACTCCGCAACACCGCGCGAAACGCGTGACCGTCGAGCCGGAGCTGGATGCCGCGACCGTCGGCCGTGTGCAGCGGCGAACGGTCGGCGTGCTCGCGGCGGGCCAGGTGCTGGGCGGCATCGCCTTCGGTGCCACGGTGTCGCTCGGCGCCCTGCTGGCGGCGGATCTGTCCGGGCAGGAGGCGCTGTCGGGGCTCGCCACGGCATCCGTCACGCTCGGTGCCTCCTTCTGCGCCATCCCGCTCGCGCGTCTCGCCGCGCGACGCGGACGCCGGGTCGCCCTCACCCTCGGCAACCTCTTCGCGCTCGTCGGCATCGCGGTGGTCATCACGGCCGCCGCGGTGCGGAGCTTCCCGCTGCTGATCGTGGGCGTCATCCTGATCGGTGCCGGCAACGCGGGCAACCTGCAGTCGCGATTCGCCGCGACCGACCTCGCGCCCGCCGAACGACGCGGACGGGACCTGGGCACGGTCGTGTGGGCCACCACGGTGGGAGGCGTTCTCGGGCCGCTGCTGCTGACGCCCGGGGAGGCGGTGGGCTCCGCGCTCGGGATGCCGCCGCTGACCGGTTCGTACGCGTTCTCGATCGTCGCTCAGCTCGCCGCGTTCGTGCTGTACGTCGTGGCCCTGCGGCCCGACCCGCTCGTGCTCGCGCAACGTCTGGCCCGCAGCGGCGAGGCCCGCCGGGAGCGCATCGTCGAGGTCGATCGTCCGGTCGCGGCGCGTTACGCCGTGTTCGCGGTCGCCGGCTCGCACGTCGTGATGGCATCCGTCATGGCGATGACGCCGATCCACCTCGCTCACCTCGCGCCGGATCACGTCACCGTCGTCGTGGGCACCACCATCGCGCTGCACGTGTTCGGGATGTACGGACTGTCGCCGCTGTTCGGCGTGCTCGCCGACCGATGGGGCCGCATCGCGACGATCCTTCTCGGACAGGCGCTGCTCGCCGCCGCCCTCGTGCTCGCCGCCGTGGCCCCCGACTCGCAGTGGGCCGTGCTGGTCGCGCTGTTCCTGCTCGGCGCCGGGTGGAGCGCGGCGACCGTGTCGGGAGCGGCGCTGCTGACCGAGAGCTCGCTGACGGCTCTCCGGCCGCGACGGCAGGGGCTCAGCGACACGATCATGACCTTCAGCGCTGCCGTGGGTGCGGTTCTCGCGGGTGTGGTGCTGAGTCAGGTCGGCTACGGCGGTCTCGCGCTGGTCGCCCTCGTCGTCGTCGCCGCCGTCACGGTGCTCTCGCCCTACGCGCGGCGCACCTGAGCCGCCGGGGTGCCGGGGTGCCGGGGTGCACGGGGCGGATGCCGAGGAGATGGCGGATACCGAGGACGATCTGACACGGATCGGTCCTCTGATCCCGACATCTCCGCGGAATCGGCGTCGTGCGCACGCCCAGCGCAGCGCGCGCGACGCGCACCGGTCCGCCGACGCCGACTCCGATTCCCGTGCCAGGTCGTCCAGCTGGCGTGCCGTACTCAGCCTCGCCGGCGCCGCGGAGCCCCGGCGCCCGCGTGATTCCGCGGGTGCAGGCGTTCTGTCCGCGCGCGCAGACTGAGTACGGCACGCCCACGCCGCGCGCCGGGGCGAGAATGCACCCGCGCGCGGGTCAGCGGCCGAGGGCGGCGACGGCGCGCTCGACGTCGTCGGCGTCGTTGAAGACGTGGAACGCGACGCGCGCGCGACCGTTGCGGCCGGATGCCGTGATGCCGGCGGACTGGAGGCGCGCCAGGTCTGCGCCGTCGGGATCGAGCCAGGTGACGATCGCCGTCGCTGTTTCGGGCTCCTCGATTCCCACCGCGGCGCGGAAACGGGCGGCCAGGCCCGTCGTATGGGCATGCACCGCCGGCATGTCCGCCGCGGCGAAGGCGCGCAGGGCGGGTTCGGCTCCGACGAAGGCCTGCCACGCGGGCGACACGTCGAAGCGTCGCGCGCAGGCGGCGAGGTCGGCGCCGCCGCCGTAGCAGGAGGCCCACGGGTCGTCTCCCGCATACCAGCCCGCCTGGACGGGCCTCAGCGTCCGCGCGTAGTCCTCGCTCAGCACCAGGAAGGCGACGCCCCGCGGGCAGCAGAGCCACTTGTACGCGTGGCAGAGCAGGGCGTCGACGCGCCCGGCATCCACCGGCATCCAGCCGACGGCCTGCGTCGCGTCGCACACCGTCCTCGCACCGGCCGCTGCGGCCGCGTCGCAGATCGCGTCGAGGTCGGCGACGTGCCCACAGGCGGACTGCACGAGCGAGAAGGCGACGAGGTCGGTGTCGGCGGTGATCGCGTCAGCGAGTCGTGACAGCGGCGCGGTGCGCACGCGGATGCCGCGGCCCGCGTGCACGAAGGGGAGCACGAGAGACGAGAACTCGTCCTCGGGGACGAGCACGTCCGCGCCGTCGGGAAGTGCGGCGGCGAGGAGCGCGACCTGGACCGAGGTCTGCGAACCGATCGCGACGCGGTCGGCGGTGACGCCCACCAGGTCGGCCAGATGCGCTCGAGAGGCCTCGACGGCACGGCTGTAGGCGGCGATGTCGGGCGTGCCGCAGAGGTCGGCGGTGACCGCGCGACGGGTGGCGTTCATAGGCAGCCCGACCGTGCACGCGGCGAGGTAGCCGGCGGCCGAGGGGAACTGTGCGCGCAGGTCCGCGAGAGGCTCGAGGTCGACGATGCTCATGGTTCCAGCGTGACGCCGCACCACGCATGCGTCTACGGCAAGTGATGCATGAAAAGCATGCCGTGACATTATGTGTTCATGACGCCAGACGCGCCCGACCTCGACGTCCAGGCGCTCCGCACCGTGCGGGCGATCGCCGACACCGGTTCGATCACCGCCGCGGCCGCCGCCCTCGGGTACAGCCAGCCGGCGATCAGCCAGCAGCTGCGCCGGCTCGAGGCGCGCCTGGGCGTCGCGGTGGTCGAACGGGTCGGGCGGGGCGTGCGGCTGACGGAGGCGGGCCGGGTGCTCGCCCGCCATGCGCCCGCCGTCACGCATGCGTTCGATGCCGCGGCGGAAGAGCTCGCCCAACTGCGGGGCCTGCGCACCGGCGTCGTCCGGTTGGTCGCCTTCCCGTCGGCGTCGCCGGTGCTCGTGCCGCGCCTGATCGCGGCGCTCGCGGTCGCGCATCCGGGCCTGTCACTGACGTATGTCGAGGCGGAGCCGCCCGAAGCGGTCGAGGCGATCCGCGAGGACCGTGCCGACATCGCACTGACCTTCAGCTATCCCGGCGACCGCGACGATCCGCACGGGACGAGCGCCCGCGGCCTCTCGGTGCGCAGCGCGGGTCGCGACGAGCTGCTGCTGGTGCTGCCGGAGGGGCACGGCGCCGTGTCCGACCTGGCCGAACTCGCCGCGGCGACGTGGATCGCCGGATGCCCGCGATGCCGCGGTCACCTGCTAGAGCTCTGCGGCCGCGCGGGATTCGAGCCGCGCATCGGCTTCGAGACCGACAACGCCGTGGCGGTGGAGGGACTGGTCGCCCAGGGCATCGGGGTCGCGACCCTTCCGCGGATGGCCGTCGCGTCGTTCCCGGTACTGCCCGGCGTCGTCACCGCGCCCCTGCCGGCATCCGAGGCACGGGGCCTGCACGTCGTGACCGCACGCGATGCCGAGCGCGTGCCCTCGGTGCGGGCCGTGCTCGATGTCTTGACGGAGCAGGTGAGCGCGCTGCACCGCCGGGTCTCCGACGGCGCCGAGAGGGCATGACCGACCCGGCGTCCGGCCGATCGCCGAGCCGCGAGCCGCAGGGCGGGGGAGGGCGGCAACTAGACTGAGACGGATGTCTGCCGCGATCCATCCCCGTACCACCACCGCCTCCGGAACCGACGTCCGCGTGCGGTTCTGCCCCTCGCCGACGGGTCTTCCGCACGTCGGCATGGTCCGCACCGCGCTCTACAACTGGGCGTACGCGCGCCACACCGGCGGCAAGCTGATCTTCCGCGTCGAAGACACCGATGCCGCGCGCGACAGCGAGGAGAGCTACCGTCAGCTCGTCGACGCGCTCACCTGGCTCAAGATCGACTGGGACGAGGGTGTGGAGAAGGGCGGCCCGCACGAGCCGTACCGCCAGTCTCAGCGGCGCGACATCTACGCGGGCGTGCTGCAGACGCTCATCGCGTCCGGTGCGGTGTACGAGTCCTACTCGTCGGCAGAGGAGATCGACGCCCGCAACGAGGCCGCGGGTCGCGCGAAGCAGCTCGGGTACGACAACTTCGACCGTGACCTCACCGACGAGCAGAAGGCCGCGTTCCGCGCGGAGGGGCGCGAGCCCGCGTGGCGTCTGCGCGTGCCGGACGAGGACCTCACCTATGTCGATCTGATCCGCGGCGAGGTCACCTTCCCCGCCGGATCGTTCCCCGACTTCGTCGTCGTGCGCGCGGGCGGTCAGGCCCTGTACACGTTCACCAACCCGGTGGACGATGCGCTGATGGGCATCACCCATGTCATCCGCGGTGAGGACCTCATGCCCTCGACCGCCCGCCAGCTCGCGCTCTACGGCGCTCTCATCGAGGCCGGCGTCACCGATTTCATGCCGCGATTCGGTCACATGCCGCTGGTCCTCGGCGAGACCGGCAACAAGAAGCTCTCCAAGCGCGACCCGCAGGCCGACCTGTTCCTGCACCGCGAGCGCGGCTTCATCCACGAGGGACTGCTGAACTACCTCGCTCTTCTCGGCTGGTCGATCGCCGCCGACCGTGACGTGTTCTCCCTCGAGGAGTTCGTGGCCGCCTTCGACATCGTCGACGTCAACCCCAACCCGGCACGCTTCGACCAGAAGAAGGCCGAGTCGATCAACGGCGACCACATCCGCATGCTGGATGCCCAGGACTTCGCAGGCCGCCTGGTGCCCTATCTGCACGCCGCAGGTCTGGTCGAGACCCCGCCGACGCCGGCGCAGCAGGCGACGCTGGATGCCGCGGCCCCGCTCGTGCAGGAGCGGATGCAGCTGCTGGGTGAAGCGCCGGGCCTGCTGGGATTCCTGTTCCGCGACGAGGTGGAGTACGACGACGACGCGCTGAAGGGCCTTCCCGCCAATGCGGGGGAGGTGCTCGTGGCATCCGTCGGCGCGCTCGAGCTGGTGCCGGAGCACGGGTTCACGGCCGCGGCGGTGCAGGACGCGCTGTCGCAGGCGCTGATCGAGGGTCTGGGACTCAAGCCGCGCGTCGCGTACGGTCCGCTGCGCGTCGCCGCGAGCGGCAGGCGCGTGTCGCCGCCCCTGTTCGAGTCGCTGGAACTGCTCGGCAAGGCCGAGTCGATCCGCCGCCTCGACGCGCTCGTGCAGCGGGTCGGCTGATCGCCGACGCGCTCACGCGCCGCACGAGTATAGCCCGGAGACCGGCGCGTCGGTGACCTCGGTGCAGTTGTCGAGCACCCACGTGCGGATCTGCCCGGCGGCGGTGGATGCGGCATCCGTGCCGCCGAATCCCGCGCCGCCGAAGCCGCCGCTGGATCCTGCGATCACGTAGCGCAGCTCACCGTCGGCCACGAGGCGCTGGAACGTGGCGAGGGTCGGGGCCGGATCGCGCTCGTTGAAGCCGCCGATCGGAAGGAACGGTCCGCCGTCCGACGCGAGGATGAAGCCGGCGGCGCTCTGGGCGCCGAACGCGGCCGCGAGGTAGGTGGTGCCCTGCTGATGCTCGGTGAGCCAGGCCACCGTCGCCGCGGTGGCCTGGCTCGTCCCCCCGCCGCCCGTCGGACCCCCGCCGCCGGCGACACCGCTGCCCGCGCCGCGGCGGACCGTGGATCCGCCCGCGTCGGTGCGCGTCGAGCCGTCGCTGCGAGACGTTCCGGACCGGGCGGAGCCGAAAGGCCCGGAGCTGGACGCGCCCGCCGCCTGTCCGGGCGCCCCCATCCCACCGCGCGCGAAGCCGCCCATGCCGCCGATCCCGGACGTCGCGGCGACGCCGGCTGCCGTGGGGTTGGTCGAGTTGGGCGACCACATGGTCACGACGGACCAGGCCGCCGGGGTCAGCAGCATCGCGATGACGGCGAACGCCGCCGTCAGAGGCAGGGGCCGAGCCCGCCGGTGCTCGATCACGAGGAGCACGACGGCGAGTCCCAGCACGACCACCTGCACGATCGCGACCGGCAGCGAGAACGCGGCGCCGCGATCGGCCGCGACGGCCACGCCGATCAGTACCGCGGTGACGGCCGCGACGGCGGGCAGAGCGATCTGCGCCCACAGCGCACGGCGTCGACGCGCCCAGGCGAAGCCCGCACCGATGAGCAGAGCCATCGGGATGGCCAGCGACGCCGTGTAGAACTGGTGCATCCCCGCCACCACGGAGAACATCACGGCGAAAGTGCCGAACCAGACCGCCCCGAAGACGAGCAGCGGCGTGCGGAAGCGCAGCACGGCGAGCACCACGACGGCGAGGATCGCGGTCGGGATCATCCACCCGATCTGGTCGGCGAGCGCCCCGTTGAGCAGCCGCACGACCGACGGCTCGCCGGAGAACGGGGGAGTGAACGAGCGGTACGCCTCCGTGTCGGCGGTGCTCGCGCCGAACCGGCCCAGGCCGTTGTATCCGAACACCATCTCCCACGGGTTGTTCGACAGGGTGCTGCCGATATAGGGGCGGTCGGATGCGGGGACCAGCGCGACCGCCACGATCCAGACGAGGGAGGCCGCCAGGCTGACCACGCCGGCGACGGCGACGTGCCAGACCCGGCGCCACCACGGCTGGCGGGTGCAGAGGTAGGCCGCCGCAAGTCCGGGCCACACCGCCCACGCCTCGAGCATGTAGGTCTGGAAGGCGGCAGCGATGAACAGGCCGGAGAGCAGGAGCCAGCCGAGGTGGGCTCGTCGGAGGGCGTGGGTCGCGGCCCACGCGGTCAGTGCCAACGCCAGGACGAAGAAGGTCTCGGGCTGGTTCGAGCGAGCGACGGCGACGAGGATGGGAGTCGTCGCGACGACGGCGCCTGCAATGACGCCCGCGGTCCGTCCCGCCCACCGCCGCGCCGTGATCGCCGTGATGACCGCCGCCGCGGCGGCCGCCAGCGCATTGGGCAGAATCACGGCGGCGGGGGAGAACCCGAACACGCGCACGACGAGGGCCGGGATCCAGAACGAGCCCGGGATCTTGTCGAGGGTGACCGTGCCGGCGGGATCGAACGACCCGAAGAAGAAGTCGGGCCAGCTTCGGCTCATCGACAGCGCGATGGAGGCGTAGTAGTCCGACATCGACCCGCCGACACCCCACGCGGTGAGCACCAGCGCGACCAGGCCGATGCCGAGCAGAGACCAGTGCCAGGGCGTGCCGAGGCGCCGGCGCACACCGGTTCGGGCGCGCGTGGAGGAGAACGGCGTCGACGGCGCCGACGCGGAGAGAACGGTCACGACGGTCACGCTAGGACCGCTGCGCCCGATGTCTCGCAAGCGCGAGCTATGAATACGCCGCGACGCGCGGAATCAGTCCGACGGCCAGGTGGCCCAGATCACGTCCTCCCCGTCGATCTGCTGCGGGCCCGTGTCGCCGACGAAGACAGCGCCCTTGCGTGAGGTCCCTCCGAAGTCGTCCACCACGGAGCAGGCGGGATCCGCCGAGCGACCCGGATGCCGTGCACCCGGTCAGCAGGAGCAGGAGGGTGATGGCGCCCACGATGGTGGCGCGGATGGTGGTCCTGCGCTTAGTGTCGCCGGGGCGTCGCCCGACGGCAATGCGGGATCCGGCTGGTTTGGACACGGCCTGTGTGTGGGCTAAGCTTGACCCTCGGTACGACTTCGGTCGTCACCCCCTGGGGTATGGTGTAATTGGCAACACGGCTGATTCTGGTTCAGTTGTTCTTGGTTCGAGTCCAGGTACCCCAGCAAGCACATCACTCTCGAAACAGCAAGCTGTTTGCACGTGTGATCACCTCCTTCGACACCTCTGTCGGGGGAGGTTCTTTGTTTCAGAGGCGTGTGCCTCTTGCCGTGTCCGGCGGGCATCCTCACTGAGCTGATCGGCTCACCCGGGCATTCCAGGCCCCGCGGCGGGTCATACACCCTCGCCAACGGCGATCGCCGAGCCTATGCTGACCGCATGACCGAACCCACGCAGGAGCAGCTCGAGTCGTCGGACAAGGTGGTCAAGCGCACGGTCGGCGGTGAGATCCGCTACTACCTCAAGGACATCAAGGCTCACTGGCCGGCCGTCGTCGAGCAGCATCCGGATGCCGCAGGTCACGAGGCGTGGTGGACGGCCGATGGTCGGTTCCATGCGACGCACGCGCAGCTGCGTCGCGACGCCATGATCGGCGGGATCGTCTAGCGCGAGCCGTGCGGGGGAGGGCAGCTCATCCTTCCCCGCGACTTCTTCTCTGGCGCGTTCGCGCGTCTCCGGCCCGCGGGGTGCGCTCCATCGCGGAGTCGGTACTCCGCGCCGAGCGATGCTCGCGGCATCCGGGCTCTCCCGAGCGACCCGCAGGGGGACTGCTCGTCCTACGCAATCGGTCGGACCGACTACTCATCATGTCGGTGCGACGGTACTGAGTCCCCGCGCGCGCCGGCGGCGGTCCGTAACGTGAAAGGCGTCCCGATGTGGTCGTTCCGTTCACACGGCGACAGCAGCAGAACGTTCCCAGCTCCGGCACCGGACCTGACTCCCCAAGGGCAGGTTCCGATCCCACTGCCGGAAGGTCATGTCCTCGGGGCGAGGATGTGACCGAAGGAGGGCACCGGCCGGCCGGTGCCCTCCTTCTTTGCGTTCGCGCGCCGATCCGGCTGCGCCGCAACGGGGGTCCTCCTCGCGCTCTCGCCGCCGCCGCAAGGCCACGCGGCGCCGGCTACGCACACCGTCGCGGAGGCTACGGAGGCTCTCACCGTGACTACGGCGATCGCACCCGGCATCTACCCAAGGCCGGCGGAATCGATCTCCGCGTTGTTACCAACCGGTCAGGATTGGATCTGACGCGTACGCATCAAGAAGACCCATGCATCGAGACGGAGGCCGGCGATGAACCGACCCAGCAGTAGACGGAGCGCCGACACGGCGGGGGTGAAGCTGCGACGTCGCTGGCGTGCCGTCGCGACCGCGCTCGCGACGGTGACGGCGATCGTGGTGGGTTCCTTCGTGGTCGCCGCGAGCGCTCAGGCGGTGTCGTACACCTTCGTCATCGACTCGCTGGACGGCACGGCCGCCGCGCGTGACACCAATCCCGGAGACGGCGTGTGTCAGACCGCCGCCGGCACGTGCACGCTGCTCGCGGCCATCGAGGAGTCCAACGCGCTGAACGCCCCGGCGGGTGCCGTGACGATCACGGTCGCCGATGGCCTGAACGGCAACATCGACGCTCTCGCCGCATCCGCGATGCGCACGACACGCATCTCGAATCAGGATGCGGGCGCTCACTTCGAAGTGACGGCACCGGTGACCATCGATCTGCGCGGCACGGTGACGGCACAGACCTCCCGTGACACCAGCTATGCGCTGTTCCACATCAACACGTCGGGCGTCACCTTCCTGAACATGAACCAGATCCTCTCCGGAGAGTCGACGTTCGTGATGGGCCCGAACGCCGACGGCTTCGTGCTCGACGGGGGTTCGGTCGTGACCGACCAGAACTACTTCCCTGAGCGCTTCATGGTCTTCCGTGAGGGGTCGCAGAACATCACGGTCCGCAACTACCGGATCCAGGGCTACTACCACGCCACCAACGTCACGGCGATCTTCTACTTCAACGCGCAGAACTCTACGCCGATCCGCAACATCAGGATCGAGAACGTCGCCATCAGCTACGCCGACGGCAGCGGGCGATGCAACTCGTCCGACGGCACGGGATGCCGCACCGACATCGTGCAGTTCCTTCCGCGCAATCAGAACGTCGTCCTCGACGGGTTCTCCTTCGTCGACTCCGCGGTCCACAACCTGACCGATCGCGCCGGCTTCCCCTTCGCGACCAGCACCACGTTGGGCTCCAGCGTCCGCGCCTCGAACATCGACATCTCGAACAACAGCTTCCTGAACGTGCAGGGCCGGGGGACGGGCGTCAACAACGCCTTCATCACGATGCCGTTCGGATCGCTCGAGGGCGTCAACCGCATCACCGGGAACGAGTTCGTGCGGGCCACGAGCGGGCAGACGTACGCGGTCGTCTGGAACGGCGGGACGACGACCGGCAACGCCGGCAACCTGACGATCGCGGGGAACTACTTCGACGGATACACCGCCTCCTCGATCGGGCTGACCAACACCGGCACGGTCACCGTGGAGCAGAACACCTTCGGATCCCGCAGCGCCAGCCAGGCACGTCCGGCCACGGCCGAGGAGACCCGCAACGGCACCTCGACGCTCCTCAACAACGGAACGAACGCCAACGGGCGCATCAACACCTGGTTCCCGACCGCCGACGCC
This sequence comes from Microbacterium hominis NBRC 15708, assembly GCF_001592125.1. Taxonomy (GTDB): domain Bacteria; phylum Actinomycetota; class Actinomycetes; order Actinomycetales; family Microbacteriaceae; genus Microbacterium; species Microbacterium hominis. The sequence continues at coordinate 683,088 of NZ_BCWI01000001.1, read as the reverse complement.
CAGGTTCTGACGGGCGACGCGCCCACCGGAACCGTCAACGCCGTGTCGCCGCTGCCGGAGGGCACGGGCATGTGCCTGGCCACGGTCGCGGTGAGCGCGCCCACCGCCACACCTCTTCCGGCATCCACCGTGGATCTGGACGTGTACTGGACCGCTGACCGCACCGCGGAGGTCTACCTGGGCCGCGCGAGCGCCGTGAGCGGCGAGAGCGCCACCGTTCAGATCTCCCTCCCCGTGGGTCCGCAGGAGTTCCCCACGACCGTGGTCGGCGGCACCCAGCAGCTGACGATCGTCGACGAGACCACGGGAGTGGCGGGCGGCTACATCCGCCTCCAGACCCAGTCCGAGGGTGCGTCCTCGCAGTACTCCCGCATCGTCGGGTTCAGCGGAAACTGCCGTCCCGAGCTGACGGTGACCCAGGCGGAGGGTCAGAACGACCCGACGCTCGCCCGCGACCTGCACTTCCGCGTCACCTCGACTCTCCCGCTCGACCCGGCGTCGGTCGGCGCGAGCGCCGTGCAGATGACGGCGGATGCCGTGGACACGACGATCGACGCGGGACGCATGAACCCCCGCACCGTCTCGGTGACGCCCGTCGAGGGCGCCCAGAACCGTGAGTTCGATGTCATCGCCCACGTGGACGACTCGGCACGCGTCACGGCGTCGATCCCCGCGGAGACCGTCCGCAGCGTCGGCGGCCTCACCAACCGACTGCCCGCCACGGGCGCGGACCAGTCCATCGAGTTCCAGAACCCCGTCGCGGTGCGGCCGGCCGGCTTCACGCTCGTGACGGGCGACACCGCCGGACAGCAGTACGCGTTCCAGCTCCTCGCCGGTGCTCCCGCGGTGACCTCGCCGCTGGAGTTCTCCTCCACGGTCGACGCGGTCGGCGTCGAGCACGGGGTCAGCCTGTCGACATCGCAGACGGTGATCGCCGCGGGCGCCACCGGCAGCGACCGCATCCGCGTGACTGCCGCCGCCGGTGAGGTGGAGTCCAACACGCCCGTGATCATCTCGAGCAAGCTGGTCTCGGCCGACACCAACTACGACGGACTCGTCGTCGCCCCGCTCACCGCACGCTTGTTCTCGACCGATCCGTCGGTGCGCATCGTGAAGCGCGCGTACATCGGCGCGACCGACACCTCGTCGCCCGAGCGGATCATGGCCACCGGCACCGAGCTGCTCAGCGGAGCGCGTGCGACCGACGGTCAGGGCGTCTGCTTCGTCTACACCGTCACGAACACCTCGTCGGATGACTGGGCCACCGTCCTCACGGACGTCACGGTCCGCGACAGCGACCGCCGCCTCGGAGACGACGGCGTCATCGGAGTGATCCCGCGTCTCGAGATCGGTGCCAGCGCACAGGTGGCCGCGTGCGGCACCCTCATCCCGGTCGACACGACGGTCGGCGGTGTCGGATGACGGCCCTCTCAGCGACCGCCGGGTCACGCCAGGGACGGCGCACCCGCCGCCGCACACGCACCCGTCGCCGCGTCGTCGTGATGACGGTGGCCGCCGCAGCCGCGCTGCTTGTCGGCGCCGGCGGCGCCACCCTCGCCCTCTGGTCGTCCGACACGGTCTTCAGCGGCGGGCCCCTGAAGACCGGCGATCTGCACCTCACGCGTGGTGACGGGGTGTGGCGCCAGGTCACGCCGGGCGTCGAGGCTCCCGCCTCGGGCACCCTCGCCGCCGGCACGGGCTCGTTCGCCAGCATGCCGGGCGACATCGTGGAGGTCGTCGTCCCGATCCAGACCACCGTCATCGGCGAGAACCTGCGCGCACGCCTCACGGTGGATGCCGGGGTCGTCCTCTCGCCGGAGCTCCAGGCCGGCACCGTCACCGCCACGTATCGCGTGGAGAAGGAGACGGCGGAGGGGAGCGTCGCCGCCTCCGCAGAGACGCCGCTCGGCACCGCCGCGGATGTCGTCGGTCTCGACGGCGCGGACGGCGGCGCGATCGCCGACTGGAACGTCGTGGTGACCGTCGAGATCGGCGGCCCGTACATCTGGCAGGCCGTTCCGCAGGCAGGACCGGCCGCGTGGAGCCTCGATGACTTCGTCATCGGTCTCGTGCAGGTCCGTCCGGCCCCCGCGATCGACGATGCGGGTAGGACCTCATGAAGCGGCCCGCGACCTACACGCTCATCGGCGCCGGCGCGCTCGCGCTCGTGCTGGCCGGCACGCTGACAGCCCAGGCGCTGTGGAGTTCCTCGATGACCGTCGAGGTCCCCACCGTGTCCGTCGGATCGGTCGCCTTCAGCGCCTCGCCCTTCGGTGCCGCGGCGGAGGAGGCCCAGGTCTCAGCGAACGGCGAAGCCGTGAGCGTGAGCTTTCCCGGAGCGCAGCTGGTGGAACTGACCGAGCGCACCATCGACGAGCCCGGCCCGATGATCTGGAGATTCGTCGCCCGAGGCGGCGCGCTCGGGATCGCCGGAATGGACTACAGCGTCGCGGTGACCGCCCAGCAGGGCGCCTCCGAGACCCACGATCTCTCCTCAGGCATCGCCAAGCCGGGAACCCTGCTCGAAGGCTCGACGCTCAAGGTCTACCGGGCCGCCCTCGGCGGCGACTGCTCGGCGGTTCCGGAGACTCCGCAGAGCGCTGAGGGCGAGACGCCACGCAACGTGTACGTGTTCGGCGGCGACGACGTCGTGCTCCAGGAGCCCGGCACGGCCGTCGAGGGTCAGCAGAGCGAGCAGGAGTGGTGCGTCGCCGCGACGTGGAACTCCCCGCCCGACGAGCGCTACCGCAACGATGCCACGGTCACCGCGATCGCGGTGGACGGCGGCGTCAACGGCGCGATCGACTCGTGGCACGCGCTCATCGGGTTTCCGCCCGCGCTGGCTCTGCTCGGCACGTACACGAGCGAGGCTGCGGCCGAGGCCCTCGCCATGGATGGCACGCGTGCCCGCGGTATCAACCGCTGGGGCGCCGAGATCTATCCCGACCCGTCTGGCGAGCCGGACGTCGTCATCACCCTCACCCCGACCGTCACCAGCTCCCGAAGCGCCGTCGCCTCAGGGACCTGACACCGACCTCGGCGGCGTCGACGAGCGCCGACACCGCCGCCTACCCGAGCGCTCGATCACCAAGGAGAAACAACAACATGACGAACAACGATCAGATCATCATCGTGACCGAGGAGAAGAAGCGTCGCCGCGGCCTGATCTGGGTTGCCGCCGGTGCTGCCGCACTCCTCGCCGGGGGCTCCACTTTCGCGCTGTGGTCCGCGTCCGACACCTTCTCGGGCGGCACGATCACCGCCGGTGACCTGAACATCGCACAGCTGCACGACACGTCCTTCTGGGACGTCTCCAACGACCGTCTCGACGCGACCGAGATCGTCGGCGCGACGGACGGCTCGCAGCCGGGCCACTCGATCACCGACATCGACTCGTGGCGCATCGCCCCGGGCGACAAGATGGCGGCCTCCTTCGAGACGACGGTCACGCTGGACGGCGACAACCTCGTCGCCCGTGTCGGTCTGGACGGTCTGCAGGACCTGCAGTCCAACATCACCGGCATGAACTACAGCTACGAGGTCTACTACGGCGAGAAGCTGCTCGTGAAGGAGACGGCCCTCCCGACGACCGCGGACGCGCCGCTCATGTACCTGGCGGCGACCACCAACGGTCAGGCGGCCGGTCTCGACGACGCCACCAACGGCATCCTCGGCTCCACCGCGACCGCCGTCGACGGCGTCGCGGCTCAGACGGCGGTCTTCGGGATGCCGACGACGTCGGAGACCTTCAACGTCGTCATCTACGCGTCGTTCTACGAGGACCTCGACGGCGACTTCCGCTACTCCGCCACGGACACGACGGTCACCGACCGCGTCGACGTGAACCTCGTCGACACGCTGGGGTCGCTGACCCTGAAGCTCTCGCAGGTGCGCGACGCCGGGGCTCAGTTCAACTGATCGGATGCCGTCGCCGTGCCGGTGCTCCCTGTGGGGCGCCGGCGCGGCGGCGGATCCGCCACGACCACACCACCGTCGGAAGGGACCACGTGAAGATGACCAGCACACGTATCGGTAGAGCGGGCGCGCGTCGCGCACGTCGTGACGCCGTGCGCGTGGCCGGGTCGTCGTGGTTCGACTCGCCGTGGCGTATCGCCGGTCGCGCCGTGTCGTGGGCGCTGATGACCGTGGTGGTGGCCCTGGTCCTGGGTCTCGCGGTCGTCCCCCGCGTGCTGGGCGGCGACGCGCTCACGGTCCTCTCCGGATCGATGGAGCCCACGTTCTCTCCCGGCGACATCGTCGTGGTGCGCGGCACCGACGAGTCCGCGGTGTGCCGCGACGTCTCGATCGGAACGATCGTCACCTACTTCCCGACGCCGAACGACCCGACGCTGATCACGCACCGCGTCGTCGGCAAGACGATCGGCACCTTCGACGACGGCACCCAATGCCGCCTCATCACCCAGGGCGACGCGAACAGCGCCGTCGACGAGCCGGTCTCTCCGCGTCAGGTGCGCGGCGTCTTCCTGTACGGCGTTCCGGGACTCGGATGGGCGCGTCAGTGGATCGGCCAGAACATCACGGTCGTCGCGATCGCAGCGGCGGCCGCCCTGATCGGCTGGGGGCTGTGGAGCAGCTTCCGGCGCCCGCGCTCGACCGTCGTGAGCGTGCCGCGCCCCGACGCGCCCGTCGCGCCGCCCGTGCCGCCCGTCCCCGTCGAGGCCGATCCCGCGCTCGACCTCCGCGAGCGCGAACTCGCGCTGCGCGAGCGCGAGCTGACGCTGCGGGAGCGCGAGCTCGACTATGCGCTGCAGCGCGCGACCTGGTCGCTCGACCCCTCATCCGATCCGGTCCCGCACGCGCAGGGCGAACCGCCCACGCCGCCGCAGCCGGCCTCCCGCGTGCCCCAGGGCGCGACCCCGTCCTCTTCCTCCTGAAGCGAGCACCCACCGTGAGCATGATTCCCTCTTCTCCCTCTCAGCGGGTCACCGTCGTGACCGGTGGCGACGGCGCCCTGTCGGCTCGAGGCTGGCGTATCGCCGCCGTGCTGACCGTCGTGCTGCTGCTCACCCTCGTCGGCGGTCTCGCCGCGGCGGGCGCGCTTCCCTTCACCGGTCAGCGCCCCGCGACGGCCGAAGACGTCCCGGCATCCCGTGACGACAGCGCGGGCAGCGCGCAGAGCGCGGGGGAGTCGCGCACGGCGACGTCGCAGGGCGCCGTCGGACACGACGGCACGATTCCCGCGCAGTGGGAGGGCCCAGCCGTCAACCTCGACTGGCAGGGACGCGAGTACGCCCGCGCCGAGCTGGGCTTCATCGGCGATCGCATCGCGGTGCCCGGCGACCGCGTGCACCGCACACTCGACGTGACCAACGCCGGGCCGGGCGCGGCAGCGATGACGGTGACTCTCCGGCTGCGTCAGGACATCCCCGCCGAGGCGCTCAACGCCGACTTCGGCTCCGATGTGACTCTCTTCTGGGAGGTCAACGGCGTGACCGGCAGCGGCCGGTTCGCCGAGCTCGCGCGCGAAGGTGAGATCCAGCTCGGACAGTCCGCGCTCGCCCGCGGGCAGTCGGCACAGATCATGCTCGGCTTCGAGATGGACCGTGACGTCGAGACCTCCCGCGCTCTCGGCGTGCAGTCGACGACGCTGGAGCTCATCGACGTGAGAGTCGACATGCGCGGCGACGGAGCCACGCAGCTTCCGGTGACCGGCGGCGTGCTGTCGTGGATCCCGCTCATCGCCGGCGCACTCCTGCTTCTGCTCGGGTCGCTGCTGCTGTTCGCGGTCTGGCGACGCCGACGGGTCTGCCGCGACTGCGACGAGTCGATCCCGCGCTGGCAGCCGCGGGTCGAGATCCGCGAGAGCGGCCGTGCGCGCACCGTGCTGTGTCTGGACTGCGCCGCCACGACGCTCGGAACCTAGGGCAGGAGCGTGCGGAGCGATGTCGATGCCGACCGTCGGGCGGAAGGAACCGGGGTGCTAGCGTGACACCGGGGTGGCTACAGCGACGAAGGGGTGAGACGCACAACTTGAGAGGGCGCGAGCGAAGTCTCGCCAAGGCGCAGAGCCTCATCGATGCGGGAGTCAGCGTCGATGTCGTCGGAAGTCGTGGCAGCGGTCGCACGGCATTCCTCGGTGCGCTCGGGGCGCGGCTGGAGTCCTCCGAATGGGCCGTTCACTCGATTCGCGGCGTCGCGTCTCTGCAGCCCCATCCGTTCTCGGCGCTCGCGCTGTCCGGGCTCGTCGACCCGCTGCCGCCCCGCGGACGCGGGGCCATGATCGACGAGCTCGCCCGCCAGGTGCGCTCGCGCGTGCGGGGCGAGCGCACGGTGTTCCTCGTCGACGACTGGAACGACCTCGACGAGTCGTCGTGGGGGGTGCTGGACTACGTCCGCAGCGAGACGGGCGTGCCCGTCGTCATGTCGCGCCTGCAGGGCCTCGCGGCTCGGCACACGCCGTCGGGCCTTCAGGCGTCCACGCTCGCCCCGACATCCGTGATCGACATGCTGCCGTTGCGGTTCGAGGACCTCGAGGACGTCATCGCGACGACGCTCGGAGGCCCCGTGGATGCCGCGACGTCGCGACGCATCTACGCGAAGTGCGGCGGCAACGTGGGCCTGTCGCTCGCCCTCGTCGAGGCCGGCCGGCAGGAGGGGACTCTGGTTCCGCTGGCCGACGGCGTCTGGACGGCAGTGGGAGAGCTGTGGAGTCCCGGGCTTCGGTCCGTCGTCGAGATGCACCTGGAGGAGCTGGACGCGACCGCCCGCGACGCGTTGGAGATCATCGCCATGATCGGCCCCGCCGATGCCGACGCGGTCCGGCGGCTCGTCGAGTGGGAGGCGCTGGAACTGCTCGAAGAGCGCGGCATGATCGCCTTCGTGCGCGCCGTGCCCAACAACCTCGTCTCCGTCATCCCGCCGCTGTTCGTGAGCTACTTCCGTCACGGAACCCTGACATCGCGACGCATCCGACTCACCGAGAGGATCGTCGCGGCACTCGGCGACGGCCGCGTCGTACCCGACCCGGCGACGACGTGGATGGGAGAGCCGGAGGCGGAGACCCGCCACGCCCTGTTCGCGGGGATGCTGCGCGAGAGCGCGAACACCAAGAGGCTGCTCACCGCGTTCGAGTGGGAGCACACTCCGAGCGTGCGCACCGCGACGGCCTACGTCGAGTCGCTCACGCAGTCGACGATCGAGGATGCGCCGGAGCTCATCCGTCGCGTGTTCGACGAGACCGATCCGCACACGGGCGACATCGCGTCCCGCGCGGAGTACTACCGCCTGCGTGGGCTGTGGATGGCGTACGGCCTGGGCGAGGTGGAGGAGGCCGTCGCCTTCCTCGAGAGGGAGAGCGCAGAGCTCGCCGTCTACGGCCGGATCCTCGACGCGGCGAGACTCTCCGTGCTCGCCGATCTGCGCTCCGTCCCGACGGACGTGGAGGAAGCCCTCGATGTCGCGGACGGCCTGCCGGCGTCCGTCCACATCGCCCTCCTCGAGGCGCAGATGCACGTCTTCCTGATCACGGGGCGACTCGCGGACCTCGATCGCGCCTACGACGAGCTGCGGTCGCTGGATCCCCGCGGCGAACGCGCGTTCGCCCGCATGCTCGCGGCGATGGCGCTGCTCGCGCGCGGCGCGCTGGTCGAGGGACATCGCGAGCTCGTCAACGGCTGGGAGGAGGCGCGCGGCGCCCTGGACGTCGACGCACTGCACACGTTCTCGATCGGGCTGTCGTACAGCTTCCTCCATATGGGCGACATGGACGAGCTCGCCGACATGGTCGACATGGCCCTGTCGATCGGCACCGTCGCCCCTCTTCCGCCGGGAGCGCGCAACTCGATCCTCATGGCCGCGGCCGTGCGGGCCGTCTCGCAGGGCCAGGTCGATCTCACCGAGAAGTACGTCGCGGTAGCGCGCATGTACGCCACCCCGAGCGGTGCGCTGCCCGGCGGATCGCTCGCCTGGCTCGACGCGATGTCGGCCCTCGCACACGGGAGGCAGGAGGATGCCGCCGAGATCCTGTGGCACGATGCCCGCGCCCTCGAAGCACGCGGTGCGCACTTCGCCGCCCAGCTGCAGATGCTCTCCTCGCTGGAGATCTCGTTCGACGCCGACCGTCTGGCCGAGGTCGATCGTCTCCTTCGCGCCTCACCGGAGACGAGCGTGCTCGCCCAGCAGCGCGACTACCTGTGGGCGCTGTCGCGCCACGATGCGCGGGCGGTGGTGGACGCGGGTCGCGGGCTCGAAGCATCCGGCCGCTACGGCATCGCCATGGCGGCCTACCGCCGGGCGATCGACTGGGCGGCCGCCGACGACGCGACCGCCCTCGTCGAGGAGGCCGAAGAGGCGGTGTCGGCGTTGTCGACCCAGCTGTCCGGGAAGACCCTGAACGTGTCGCGCTTCGGCATCTGGCTCGCGCTGCTGACGGCCCGGGAGCGCGAGGTGGCCGAGCTGGTGGTGGCCGGGATGAGCAACCGGGAGATCGCCGCGCGCCTCGTGCTCAGCGTGCGGACCGTTGAGAGCCACGTCCTCAACATCATGCGCAAGCTCGGCGTCGGAAGTCGCGAACGCATCGTCGGGCGGCTCTCCGAGGCGGCGACGCCCGGATGACGCGTTCTCGCGGGTGACGTGTCAGCCCGCGCCGTCGGTCGCCGTCCGTGCCGCCGGGGCAGACAGGAGCGTCGCGAGACGCTTCTTCTTGCGGTTCTCGCGGATGATCCACGCGACATCGGGATCGCTCTCGTCGAGGGCTGCGAAGACGGGGAGCCCTCGGACGGGGTCGGCGGCGATGGCGACGCTCCAGCAGTAGCCGAGCGCCTGCCGCAGGGTGCGCGCCCCGTCCTGCCTGCGGTGGGAGGTGTCCGCCGCGGCGAGGTGGGCGGTCGCACGCGCGCACGCCGCCAGCCCGGCGCGGGCGGCGTCCGGTGTCCGCAGCAGTCGCGGCTCGCAGATCGCGGCGACGGCGGCGCGCTGCACGAGCGGGTCGGGGTCGTCGACCCAGTCCGCGACCAGCGCCCTGAGGATCGCGGGGGAGTCGTCGCCGAGCAGCTGCAGTCCGATCGCCACGCCCTCGCGTACACGCCACCGGTCGTCGGCGGCGAGAGCGCGCGCATGGCGGGCGTCACGCGGTTCGCCCGCCCGTCGGCCGAGAGCTGCGGCGGCGCACATGACGGGGTATTCGCGTCCATCTCGAAGGAGCGCGTCGATGACGGCTGCGTCGGCGGTGCGCGCCGCCGCGTCGACGAGTGCGAGATCCGCGCGCGGACCGGGCAACCCGGAATGGGCATCGAGGAACGCGGCCCAGCTGAGCGGGTCCATCCCTGACAGCTGGGCGATCCACGCCGGCACGCTCGTCATGCGTGCGACGCTATCGCGCCGGGCACTGCCGTCGCCGCGTCGCGTGCCGGGTCAATTCCACTCGCGCCGATGTCCGATCTCAGCCCGACCTCGTGAAGACCCCCAACCCCGACGGCGTCGGGATCTGCGCATAGCGGTTGAGGAAGGTGAGGGTCACGGAGGTCACCCGTCCGTCCGCGCGGGTGAAGACGACCGACGAGAGGGAGCCCGGCAACGCGTTCTCGCCCGTGGGGACGTACGCCATCGTGTCGCCGTCCCACGGCGTGATGTCGAACGCGGTCTCGCCCTTCGGTCCGAGCGAGCCGCGGAGGCCGGTGCCCGCCGAGGTCACCGTCAGGGTGCCGAAATACGGACTGACGTACGTTCCGGTGTAGTCGGCGACGGGCCCGGATGCCGCGGCATCCGCCGGTGCCTGCATGCCGGCCAGGTCGCCGGACGGTGCGTTGTAGGACGCGAAGAAGCCGTGCATCGTGTCCACCCAGTCGCGGGTGGAGTGCCCGTACATGACCTCGTCGAGGAACGTCTGCACGACCGCTTCGGGAAGGCCGACGGGGGCGCCGTTGGTGAGGACGACGATGCCGAGGTCGAGATCGGGGACGAGGGTCGCGGCGGTCGCGGCGCCGAGGCCGAAGGCCCCCGAGTGGCTGAGCGTGACGCGGCCGCCGGCGCCGGAACCCACGTTGATGCCGAAGCCGTAGTGACCGGGCCGTTGATCCAGATCGCCCGGGTGGGAGCTGACGATCTGCGCCGACAGCGCCTCGTTCAGCGGCCCCGTGGCGATGAAGGCGGAACCGCCTCGCTGCCCGTCGGACAGCAGCAGCTGCATCCACGTCGCCAGGTCGCCGACGGTCGAGGATGCGCCGCCCGCGGGCGCCTCGGCATCCGCGTCGCGGTCGAACAGCGGCTGGAAATCGTCGTCGCCGATCCGTGCGTGCAGCACGGCGCGGTCGTCGGCGGCGAGGTAGTCGGCGTGGCTCATACTCGTCGACGTCATGCCCAAGGGCGTGAACAGCAGCTCCTGCGCCGTCTGTTCCCACGTCTGACTGCGGGAGGCCGCGACGGCCTGCGCGCCGGCCGTCAGACCGAAGTTCGAGTACTGATAGGTCGAACGGAACGGCTGCAGGGGGATCTCACGGAGGTGGTCGAGGATGTAGTCGCGGTCGAATCCGAGGTCCTCGAGGTCGTCTCCGCCGCCGGTGGGGATGCCGGTGCGGTGGGCGAAGAAGTCGCCGATCGTGGCGTTCTGGGTGACGTACGTGTCATCGAGCGCGAAGTCGGGCATGAAGGTGCGCACCTGCGTGGACCACGAGAGCTCGGGGTTCTCGGTCATGGCCTTGGCGACGATCGTGGCCGACAGCGGCTTCGACAGCGATGCCAGCTCGAACACGGTGTCGGTGTCGACCTTGACGCCGGTGGACACGTCGCGCACGCCGAACCCGCCCTCGTACAGCACGGCATCGTGCGAGACGACCGCGACGGCGAGCCCCGGAACCTTCGATCGACGCAGTGCGTCGTCGATCTGGCCGGGCAGAGCCGTGAGGGCGGCGGCGACGGCGCTCTCACGATCGGTGTACAGCGCGACGACGTCCTGATTCGGGAAGGTCCCCGTGGTCACGGCGACCGTGGGCGCCGGCTCGGGCGGGGAGCTCCACGCGCAGCCGGAGAGGGCCAGCCCCAGGGCCGTCGCCGTCACCATCGTCGTCAGCAGTCTCGGTCGGCGCCGCGCATCAGCCATGGTCGAAGCCATCCTCGTGCCCCCTCATGCGGCACGCCGACGTCCGCTCGTGTCGAGGATAGGGCGACCGCGACCGTGCGGTCCAGCGTCGGCCAGCGCCGCTGCGCCGATCAGCGCGACGCCGAGGCGGGCGCGATCACGGTGAGGGCGCGCGGGAGGACGCGCGCGGAGAGGTGATCGACCTCTTCGCCGAGCTCCCCGTCGCGGGCGATCCGGTAGGGCCCGTCGAGCAGTTCGAGATCGAACTCGGCATCCGAGAACTCCTGGTAGCGGCGGTTGCGCGAGATCCGTCCCGTGAACAGGTCGAGGACCACGCGCGCGCGGGAGCCGCGACGCGACACACCGAGCACGCGCAGATCCAGCCGCGCGTCGTCGAGCGTCGCGCGGTGAACGGGGGCGAACCCGCGCGGCTCGTACCGGCCGTTGCCGAGGAAGAGCAGGCTGAACCGCGCGTCGACGGCGCGACCGTCGAGGTCGCGGACGCGCACGCGCACGGCGCGGGCCCGTCCCAGCGTCCGCACCGCCGCGACGAGGGCGGCGAGAGGCTTGCCGATGCGGTGCTCGTACCGCTCGCGGATCGCGACGAAATCGGTGTACGCGCCGACGCTGGCGGTGTTGACGAAGATCCTGCCGTTCACCTCGCCGAGATCGACCTTCGCGACGGTGCCGGCCCGGACGGCGTCGATGGCAGCCGACAGCGGGTACATCCCGAGGTCCTTCGCGAAGTGGTTGAAGGTGCCCGCCGGCAGAACCGCCAGCGGGATGCCGTTCTCGTGGGCGGCGGCCGCGGCCTGCTGCACCGTGCCGTCGCCGCCGGCGACCGCGAGGACCTCGCACTCCTGCGCCGTGCGGCGGATCACCTCGGCGTAGTCGTCGTCCGCACCCAGCTCGACGATCCGCAGCGCCGGCAGCGTGCGGCGCACCACCGGGAGGATCCGCGCCGCGCGCCCCGAGCCCGATCGAGGGTTGATGACGAGCGCGATGCCCGCGCCGTCCGGCCGCGGCGTGCCCGCGTGCACCGCGAGCGCGTCCTGCAGCGGGTCCACGCGCTCCACCGGCACGATCCGCGTCGTCAGCCAGGCGACCGCCTCGCCGAGCGCGAAACCCGCCGCGACGTCCGACGGGTAGTGCGCTCCGGTGGCGACCCGCGAGAAGCCGACGAGGCCCGCCAGCATGCGCAGCGGCACGGTCAGGATCGGGGACTCGGCGGATGCTGCCGCGGCGAACGCCATCGCGCTGGCCGAGTGGCCGCTCGGAAACGACGTCGAGGCGGGGATGCGGTGGGCCAGCCGCTGCACCGGCACCTGCGTGATGGCCGGCCGCGGGCGGCGGTGCAGACGCTTGGACACCTGGTTGGCGAGGAGGCTGGTGAGCCCGATCGCGGCGAGGCCGCGCACCGCGGCCCGGCGCGCCCGGGGCCGACCGGTGGCCGCGAGGAGCGCCGCCACCCCCATCCAGAGCACGGAGCGGTCGGCGGCCCGCGTGAGCGGCGGCATCGCTGCGTCGAGGATCGGGCTGCGCGTGCCGGCGATCGCCGTGAAGGTGGCCACGTCGAGCGCGTCCACCTGACGCCGGACGGAGCGCCATCGCCGCGTGTCGCCCCCGTCGTCTCGGGAGGCGCGTGTGCGAGCGGACGGTGGTCGACGCCGGGACATGATCGCTCCGATCAGTTCATCGCATTGCCGATGTAGGAGTACTTGACGAACACCTCGGAGGCCCAGCCGGCCTCGTCGAGCACGCCCTGCACCGCCGTGAGCATGTACTTGGAGTCCCACCCCATGTAGAGGTACTGGCCGTCGCCCAGCTCATCCCACTGGCCGTTCCACGCCTTAGCCGGGTAGACGGGGCCGCCGCGGCGTGCGCTGAAGTCGATCACGCTCTGTCGCGAGTCCGCCCACAACCGTTTGAAGATGCGGTTGAAGAGGTAGCGGATGTCGGGAACCTCCCAGTGCTCGCCGCGGAACTCGACGTAGTCGAACTCGCGCTGCCAGCCCCGAGGCCATCCGCGGCGCTTGCGGGCGTCGAGGATGGGTGTGAGGTTGTCGTCGTCGATGGAGACGACGGCGGGTCGCTTCCAGACGCTCAGGAAGAGGTCGGTCAGCTCTTGCGTGCGCGCCGCGATCGCCGCGGTCGACCACGCCTCGGCGTCCGCGACGGCCTGCGTGACGGCGAGCGCGCTGTCGCGGTAGGCGTTCCGCTTCTGCGGGAACGAGGCGTCGAACGCGCGGTCGAAGAGCTCCCGTTCGAGCAGCGTCAGGTTTCCCAGGGTCTGGGCCAGCGCACGGAAGCTGTTCTGCTCGTCGTCGGAGAGCTCGGCCCAGCGGCGCGAGCCGTCGGGCGACCACTCGTCGGACGGTGCGAGCGGCACGATGTGCTCGAGATCCAGCGGCGCCGTGTCGATGTCGCCCGCGAGCCGCCCCAGCACGTAGGCCGGGTGGGGGAGCGCGCTGAACTTCAGACCGACGCGGGTGCGCTCGTCGGAGGGCGTGATCCGCGCGATCGCCCGGACCAGATCGTCGCGTGAGAGTGCCGCGGCGCGGCAGAGGCGAGCGACGAGCCGGTCGGTGGTCACCCCGACGACGGTGCGGCGCATCAGCAGCGACTGCACCTGCTCGAGCGACGTGATCAGCTCCGAGGTCGGGAGCTGTCCGGAGCGATGCTCGTGGAGCAGGCGCAGGGCGAGCGGATACATGCCACGGCCGAAGGTGTTGAGCAGGGCCAGCTGCTGCCCGATCGCGACGTCGGCGACGCGCGCCGGGTCGAGGAGGGTGGCGTAGAGCGCGGAGTAGTCGCGCCACTGCGCGGCGCGCTCGCGCAGCGTCGCCAGGTCGAGGTGCGGGAACTCGGCGCGGAAGGTGTCGTAGACGCCCCGCTCGCCGGCCACGGTGACCTCGCGGCCGGTGAGCATGACGAGGTAGTGCCGCCAGAAGTCGCCGATCTGCTCGCCGGTGTTCTCCTCGATCGGAACCCAGTAGTGGTCCTCGATCTCGCTCTGCTGGGCGTGGGAGAGGCCCATCAGCACGTAGTTGTGGATCAGCTCGTGGTCGCGCAGCGGTTCGCCCGTCGAGTTGAGGCTCTCGAAGGTCTGCTGCGCGTTCGCCTCGGGTCCGAGGGTGATCGCGACGTGCTCGAGGCGTTGGAGGCCCCGCCAGATGTGGGCGGCCTCGTCGGGACGGATCTGGCTGCGGAAGAACGCGTAGTTGTCGTCGAAACGCGACACGCGCGTCTCATCGTCGGGCGTCCGACGGTCGCGCACGACGCTCTCGAAGACCTCCGCCCAGGCGCGATGCGGCCGGAGTTTCGTCCGTGCGGGATCGTCGTCGCGGACGAGCACCCGCTCGAGCTCGGCGGCCAGCTCCGGGTCGTCGTCGCGCAGAGTGTGGTGCAGGGCGGCGACCAGGAGCATGAGGGTCGTGATGCGCTGCTGTCCGTCGATGAGGACCAGATGGGCGTCATCGTCGTCGGAGACCGAGGCGGTCGAGAGGATCGAGCCGATGAAGTGCGTGTGGCCGGCGCCCGCATCCGCCACCGCGCGCACATCGCCGAGGAGCTGCTCGCAGCCGCCGATGTCCCAGCGGTACTGCCGCTGGTAGACCGGAACGACGATGGTGGTGTCGGATGCCGAGAGCCACGCGATCGTGGCGACGGCGGTCGCGGAGACGTGGGACGCGGAGACCGAGGGGGCGAGGTTCGTGCCGGTGCTCATGTTCTCCGTGTCGCCTCCGCGCTCGCTCTCGATGACCGCCGTCGAGTCTAATCGCGTTCCCGGGACCGCTCGGTAGGCTTGCCTCGGCCGGGCCTGTAAAAACTTCGCTCGTCCGGCAGAAAGGTTGGATCCGTCATGGGTTACATCAAGAGCGCGGCCCTCGAGGAGACCGGTTACGTCGTCCTCGACCGCTACAACAAGGAGATCGACCCGAAGGAGTGGCTCGACGTCGAGTACGTCGACTGGAAGTCCTCGGGCGACACCCGGTTCGCCCCGTTGGCCTCCGCCAAGGGCGAGATCGAGTGCAACGGCTTCTGGAACCACAAGCCGCCGCGCACCGACAAGGACGGCGTCTGGATCGACGCGCAGACCGCCATCGCACCGACGCTCACCGCGCGTGCGCAGGAGCCGGGGGCGAACGTCGGCCGCTGCCGCATCATCGAGCTGCAGCCGAACACGTATGCCGACTGCCTCTACAACCTGCACCAGGACGACAACAACCGTCTGAACCCGGACGGCACCGGCTGGGTCGTGCGCGGCTTCTTCAACCTCACCGACGACAAGACGAGCTACTTCGTGCTGCGGGAGAACCGCACCGATCCGAGCGAGGAGACCCGCATCGCCCTGCCCGCGGGCGCGCAGCTCATCGTCGACACCCAGCGCCTCTGGCACGCCGCCGCCCACTACGGCGACGAGCCGCGCTACTGCCTCATCACCTCGTGGGAGTCGGGTCCCGAGCTCGACGCCTACATCGCCAAGTACAACGGGGTGAACAAGGTGGACAGCTACCCGGTCGACCAGGAGACGCTGGATGCCGGGCAGATCGAGCAGGAGCGCCGCATCGCCGCCCGTGCCGCCGCCCTGGCCGCCCGCGGCCAGCAGGAGGTCACGGTGATGAGCGAGGCCTGAGCCTCGGCATCCACCGCGGACGTCCCGTCCGCACGAAGGGCCCCGATCTTCGGATCGGGGCCCTTCGTCGTCCGTGGCCCTCGTGTGGTTTTCCACGGAGCAGACTGTTGTTATATCTGTGTTTGTGTTGTACCGTGTGGATATTCAAGGAGGATACGTGTACGCAACGGAGCGACAGCAGCTCATCGAGCATCTGGTCAGCACAGACGGACGCGTCGCCGTCGTCGACCTGGCGCGCCGCTTCGGCGTGACCACCGAGACCGTGCGCCGCGATCTCGACCAGCTCGAGACGGCGGGAATCGTGCGTCGCGTGCACGGCGGGGCCGTGGCCCGCACCCGGGTCAGCACGGTCGAGACCTCCTTCGTGGAGCGCACGCAGCGCCGCAGCGACGCGAAGCGCGCGATCGCGGAGCGGGCCCTGGAGGCCATCGGCGCCGATGGCGACGGATCCATTTACATCGACGCGGGGACGACGACGGCCGCCGTCGCCGGACTGCTCGCCCAGCGCCCGGTCACCGGGCATCCGCTCGAGGTCGTCACCCACTCGATGACGGTGGCGCACCTGCTGGCCGGAGCGCCCGGGCTCAACCTCACCGCCATCGGCGGCCGCGTGCGCGGGCTGACCGCGGCGGCCGTGGGCGCCCAGACGGTCGATGCGATCTCCCGGCTGCGCCCCGACCTCGCCTTCATCGGCACCAACGGCCTGTCCGCCACCTTCGGACTGAGCACACCCGATCCCGACGAGGCCGCAGTCAAGCGCGCCATCATCGCCTCGGCGCGCCGCATCGTGGTGCTCGCCGACGCCGAGAAGTTCGACGGGGAGCTGCTCGTCTCCTTCGGCCGGCTCGCCGATCTCGACATCCTCGTCACCGATGCGCCGCCGCCCGCCGACCTCGTCGCCGCCCTCGACGACGCCGATGTGGAGGTGTGGACAGCATGATCGTCACGCTCACCGCGAACCCGTCGCTCGACCGGACGGTGACCCTCGCCGAGGCCCTGCGCGTCGGCGAGGTGCAGTCCGCCGTCGCCGTCCGCGAGGATGCCGGGGGGAAGGGCATCAACGTCACCCGTGTGCTGACCGGGTCGGGTGTGCCCAGCACCGCGGTCCTCCCGCTCGACGCCGACGACCCGTTCGCATCCGTGCTCCGCTCGGCGCGCGTGCCGGTCGTCGCCGTGCCCCTGCCCGGAACCGCGCGGGCGAACCTCACGCTGACCGACCACGACGGCGTGACCACGAAGGTGAACCTGCCCGGTGTGACGCGCAGCGACGCGGATGCCGCGACGCTCATCGCCGCGACGGTGCAGGCGTCGGCGGGTGCGCGATGGCTGGTGCTGGCGGGGTCGCTGCCACCCGGACTGCCCGACGACTTCTACGTCGACGTGATCACCGCCGTCCGCGCGACCGGCCCCGAAGCGCCGCGCATCGCCGTGGACACGTCGGGGGCCGCCCTGCGGGCCGTCGTCGAGCGCGGAGCGCCCGATCTCATCAAGCCCAACGACGAGGAACTCGTGGAGCTCGCCGGCGTCCCCCTCGACCCGGCGCTGCCGCTGGCGGAGGCCGTCCGCGCCGTCGCCTCGCAGCTCGTGCCCGAGCGGGTGGGCGCCGCCTTCGTCACGCTGGGTGGCGACGGCGCGGTCCTCGTGACGGCCGACGGAGCCTGGTTCGGCACGCCGCCGCCGACGCGGGTACGCAGCACCGTCGGTGCCGGAGACAGCTCGCTGGCGGGCTTCCTCCTCGCCGACGTCGCGGGAGCCGCTCCCGACGAGCGGGTGCGCAGCGGCATCCGCTACGGGTCCGCGGCGGCCGCGCTGCCCGGAACGCAGGCCCCGACGCCCGACGATCTGCTCCCCGGCGACGTGCCGGTAAGCCCTCTCGCCCCCTGAAAACCCCATCCTGAACCCACTCGACCACTGGAGGTCACCGTGTCAGAGATCATCACGCCGGCGCTCGTCAGCCTTGACGCGTCGCTCGGCACCGACAAGCGGGCCGTCATCGACGCCCTCGCCGCGCGCGTGGCGGCGACGGGGAGGGCGAGCGATGCCGCAGCCCTCGCCGCCGACGCCTGGAAGCGCGAGCAGACCGACGAGACCGGTCTGCCCGGCGGCATCGCGATCCCGCACGCCAAGAGCGCCGCGGTGCGCGAGGCGACGCTCGCCTTCGCCCGTCTGAACCCGGGCATCGACTTCGGCGCGGAGGACGGTCCGGCCGACCTCGTCTTCCTCATCGCCGCCCCGGACACGGCGGCCGAGGAGCACCTCGCCGTGCTGTCGCAGCTCGCGCGCAGCTTCATGCGCGAGGACTTCACCGCGGGACTGCGCGCGGCCGAACGGCCGGAGGACGTCGTCGCCCTCGTGACCGCGGCCGTGTCGGGCACCGCTGCTCCGGCAGCATCGACGGCGCCCGCCGCGACGGCGAGCGCGGACAGCGCGCACCTGATCGACGGACGCCCCGCCCGGATCGTGGCGGTCACGGCGTGCGCGACCGGCATCGCCCACACTTTCATGGCGGCCGACGCCCTCACCGCGCAGGGCGGCAAGGACGGCGTCGACCTCATCGTGGAGCCGCAGGGATCGAGCGGATACAAGGCGCTCGACCCGAAGATCATCGAGGCCGCCGACGCCGTCATCTTCGCCGTCGACGTGGACGTGCGCGAGCCGCAGCGCTTCGCCGGCAAGCCCGTCGTCCGCGCCAGCGTCAAGCGCGGCATCGAGGCGCCCGGTCAGCTGGTGGCCGAGGCCATCGCCGCCGCGAAGAACCCGAACGCGACCCGCGTCAGCGGATCGGCGGCGGCGGCATCCACCGCCACGTCGGGCGCGGGGGAGTCGTACGGCGCGAGCATCAAGCGCGCGCTGCTGACCGGCGTCAGCTACATGATCCCCTTCGTCGCCGGCGGTGGTCTGCTCATCGCCCTCGGCTTCCTGCTGGGCGGCTATGAGATCGCGTTCAACGCGGACAAGATCCTCGGCGCGTCGACGCTGTGGAACCTCGGCGACACCTCGCTGATCGTCTACCTCGGCGCCGTGCTGTTCAAGATCGGCGCGCTGTCGTTCGGCTTCCTGGTGCCGGCCCTCGCCGGTTACATCGCGTACGGCATGGCCGACCGGCCGGGTATCGCCCCCGGTTTCGTCGCCGGTGCCGTCGCGGGCTTCATGGGCGCGGGCTTCCTCGGCGGCATCGTCGGTGGTCTGCTCGCCGGTGTCGCCGCCCGCTGGCTGAACGGCCTCGACGTGCCGCGCTGGCTGCGCGGTCTCATGCCGGTCGTGATCATCCCGCTGCTGGGTTCGATCTTCGCCTCCGGTCTCATGCTGCTGGTGCTCGGCGGTCCGATCGCCTGGCTCACCAAGGCCCTCAACGACTGGCTGTCGGGCCTCACCGGCGCCGGCGTGATCATCCTCGGCATCATCCTCGGCCTGATGATGTGCTTCGACCTCGGCGGTCCGGTCAACAAGGTGGCCTACGCCTTCGCGACCGGCAACCTCGCCGCGGGCATCGCGGGCGACGAGCGCTACCTGCAGATCATGGCGGCCGTCATGGCTGCGGGCATGGTCCCGCCGCTGGCGATGGCCCTGGCATCCACCGTCATCGACCGCAAGCTCTTCACCGAGCCGGAGCGCGAGAACGGCAAGGCGGCCTGGCTGCTCGGCGCTGCGTTCATCTCCGAGGGTGCGATCCCGTTCGCGGCGGCCGACATCTTCCGGGTGATCCCGGCGATGATGCTCGGCGGTGCGGTGACCGGTGCGCTCTCGATGGCGTTCGCCGTCACGAGCAAGGCGCCCCACGGCGGCATCTTCGTCTTCTTCGCGATCGACAACTTCTGGCTCTGGCTGCTCGCCATCGCCGCGGGAACGGTCGTCTCGGCATTCACCGTCGTCGCGCTCAAGCGCTTCGCACGCCGTGGATCGGCCGTGAACGAGGGTATTCCCGGTGCGTCCTCGGTTTCTCCCGAGGCCGTGAACGCCTAGTCTCGATGGAGATATCCCAACACGATCCAAGGAGGATCCCATGGCAGAACGCCAGGCCACCGTCGCCAGCAGCTCGGGTCTGCACGCGCGCCCCGCGAAGCTCTTCGTGCAGGCGGTCCAGCAGACCGGCGTCCCCGTGACGATCGCGGTCGAGGGCGGTCCTGACCTCAACGCCGGCAGCATCCTCACGCTGATGGGTCTGGGCGCCACGCAGGGCACCGTCGTCACGCTCAAGGCGGAGGGTGAGGGCGCCGAGGCGGCCCTCGACACGCTCGTCGCGTTCCTCGAGACGGACCACGACGCCGAGGCCTGATCGGACACGGATCCACGGATGCCGCGACCCCCGGATGTTCTCCGGGGGTCGCGGCATCCGGCGTTCGGGGCCTCAGAGATCGATGGCGTCGCCCGGGTCGAGCGGGCTGAACCGACCCCCGCCCTGTTCGGCCGCCCACTGCAGACGCCCGCGGTGCATGTCGAGTCCGATGCGCGAGAGCGTCATGTCGTGCGTGGCGAAGGCGTGCTCGGGCTGCACGGCGAGGACGAAGTCGATCGCCTCGCCGATCTTCAGCCACGGCGCGCCCACCGGCGCGGCGAGGAGCCGGACCTCGACCCCTTCGGGGACCGCGTAGGAGTCGCCGGGGTAGTAGAGCTCGTCGTCCACGAGCACGCCGACGTTGTCGATGACGGGGATCGACGCGTGGATGACGGCGTGCCGCCCGCCGAAGAAGCGCAGCGCGAACGGGCCGGCGCTCACGCTGTCGCCCGGAGCGACGACGGTGACGCCGAACTCCGCGGCCGCATCCGCGACACCCTGCGGCCCGTAGATCGGCACGTCGGGCGCGTGCTCGCGGATGCGACGGAGGTGCTCGGGCGTCCAGTGGTCGGGGTGCTCATGGGTGAGCACGACGCCCACCGTCCCGGCCAGATCCTGCAGCGGAAGAGTGAAGGTTCCGGGGTCGATGATCAGCTGGCTTCCTTCGCGCTCGAGGCGCAGGCAAGCGTGTTCGTGTTTGGTGACGCGCATGTCGCTCAGTCAACGCCTGTCCCGCGATCCGGGCAAGCCGGACGCGCATCCGGGCCTCGATTTGGCGAGGGGTCGTTCGCCATGGCATAATCGAACGGTTGCTTACGCAGCGAAAAGGTACGGCCCCATCGTATAGCGGCCTAGTACGCCGCCCTCTCACGGCGGTAACGCGGGTTCGAATCCCGCTGGGGTCACCACCGCAGAAGCCCGGTCCACACGGACCGGGCTTCTGTCGTCTGCGGGTCTGTCGCGACGCGACAGACCCCGAGGTGGGTCAGGCTGCGGGACCGGCCTCGTCGACGGTCTCGGGCGCGCGGGTGCGGGCCCGACGACGGCGGACGACCCGGCGCGCACCCCACACGATCAGGGCGGCGAACGCGATCAGGCCGAGCCAGGGGAGCAGGAACCCGATCGCGATGACCAGGCCGTTGAGAGTCGCGACGAGACCGTTCCAGCCGGCCGCGACGCCGTCGCCGAATCCCGCCGGATCGGCGGTGACGGCGGGGGCGGGCGTGACGAGCGAGACGCTCAGCGTCGACATCTCGACCTGGGACTGCACCCAGGTCAGCTGCTGTCGGAGGGACTCCAGCTCGGACTGACGCTCCGACAGCGCGGATTCCGCCGCGATCAGATCGGCGGTCGACGACGACTGCTGCATCAGCTCCGTGAGGCGTGCGACGGAGGACTCGAGGGCGGAGACCCGGGCGCGCAGGTCGACGGCCTCCGTGGTCACGTCGCGCCGGTCGGTCTGCGACGAGGTCACCGTCCCGTAGGCGGACAGTCCCGCGACCGTCTCGGAGAGGCGGTCGGCGGGGATGCGGACGGTGATCCACGCGCCCGACGGCATCGGCATGACGACTCCCGTTCCCGACATGACGTCGACGGGCGCTCCGGCGCCGGTGCTCTGGGATTCGACGTAGCCGCCCGCGGCGACGGCTGCCGCCGCGATGCCCTCGGCCGCGGCAGCGGCGTCCGCGACCTCGACGGTCGCCGAGGCGGTCGTCGCGATCTCGCGTCCCGCGCTCCCGGTGGCGGCGTCGGCCGCCACGCCGGCTCCGCTCATGCCGCCGGCCGCGGCATCCCCGGCCCGTCCGTCGGTCAGCCCGAGCTCGGCGGTGCTCCCGCCCGGTGCGATCACCGCGGGAAGTGCGGCGGACGACGCCCCGGACGTGCCCTGCAGCGTTCCCGCGATCGACGGTGCCATGATCGCCGCGACCGCCACGACGGCGGCGGCCGCCGCCCCGCCCATCCAGATGCGGCCGCGCCGGACGGCGCGGATCCGTTCGCGTTCGCTGCGCTCCCACTGCGCGCGACGTTCGTCCGCGATGCGTGCGAAGAGCGCGTGCTCGATCGCCTCCACGCGATCGTCGCCGAGCTCGGGCAGTGCGGTGTGTGCGGTGGTCATGACCCCTCCGATGCGATGGTGGTGCGCAGTGAGCTGCGGATGCGGGAGAGACGATTGCGGACGACGCCGTGCGTGACGCCGAGGTGCTCGGCCGCCGCCTGGTAGCCGTAGCCCTCGGCGGCGCACAGACGGAAGATGCTCTGGTCGAGCTCGCTGAAGGTGGCGACTTCCGCCGCGATCCGATCGGCGAGGTCGGCGTCGATCACCTGACGTTCGATGTCGACGCCGTCCGGCACGGATTCGTCGACGGGCGCTCCGAGATGCGCGCGATCGCGGTGCTGGCGGCGCACACGGTTCGCCGCTTGGAAGCGGCAGACCGTGACGAGCCAGGGGAGCAGCGACGCGCTGTGCAGCTCCAGTTCCCGGAGCTTGCGCCACGCGGCCAGGAACGTCTCCTGGGTCACGTCCTCGGCATCCTGCGCCGTGCCGACCAGGCCGTGCGCGATCCAATAGACGGGTCGCGCATAGGCGCGGTAGAGCGTCCGGAAGGCGAGCTCGCTGCCGGCGGCGGCCTCCGCGACGAGCTCGGCATCGGTGTGCGTGCCGGTGTCCTGGGTCATCGTGTCCTCATCGTCTCTCACTCAGGAAGTGTCGGCCGTGGAGGAATCGTCTCAGATCCGATCGCCGCCGGCGTCGCGGGCCGACCGGCGGGGAGCGCCGCCGGGGTGCGAGCCGGTATCGTGTCCTGAGCGAGAGGGAGTATCCCGTCCTCGCGCGTCCGTCATCACGGGCCCGTCGTCGGGACCCCGGGCGCGCGCCGCCGCCGCCCGACGGGTGGTCGCGGGGGAGAGACTTTCGACGTTTCGTCATCCCTCGAAAGGCCTGCATGGACCTCCCCGTCTGGTTCGAGATCGGCTCGCTCGTCGTGCTGGTGCTCATCCTCGTCGCCGACCTCGTGCTCATCGCGAAGCGACCGCACATCCCGTCGCCCAAGGAGTCGAGCCTGTGGGTCGTCTTCTACGTCGCCCTCGCGCTCGTGTTCGCGGGATTCATGTGGTTCTTCGCCGGCGGCGAGTATGCCGGGCAGTTCGTCGCCGGGTGGCTCACGGAGTACAGCCTCTCCATCGACAACCTCTTCGTCTTCGTGCTGATCATGAGCCAGTTCTCGGTGCCGCGACGGTACCAGCAGAAGGTGCTGATGGTGGGCATCATCATCGCGCTCGTGCTCCGGGGCCTGTTCATCCTCGCCGGAGCGGCGATCATCGAGCAGTTCAGCTGGATCTTCTACATCTTCGGGGCCTTCCTCATCTACACCGCCTGGAAGCAGGCCTTCCCGGGCGGCGACCACGAGGACGAGGTCAAGAAGGAGTCGTTCATCGTGCGGCTGCTGCGGCGCACGATCGACATCAGCGACGACTACGACGGTCCGAAGGTGCGCACGGTCGTCGACGGCAAGCGGATGTTCACGCCCATGATCATCGTGTTCGTGGCCATCGGCATGACCGACCTGCTGTTCGCGCTCGACTCGATCCCCGCGATCTTCGGCATCACCCAGAACGCGTTCATCGTGTTCACGGCGAACATCTTCGCGCTGATGGGGCTGCGCCAGCTCTACTTCCTGTTGGGCGACCTGCTCGACCGGCTCAAGTACCTGCACTACGGCATCGCCTTCATCCTCGCCTTCATCGGGGTGAAGCTGATCGCGCACGCGATGCACGAGAACGAGCTCCCGTTCATCAACGGCGGCGAGCACATCGCGTGGGCGCCCGACATCTCGACCTGGATGTCGCTCGGAGTCATCGTCGTCTCGATGGTCGTGGCGACCGGGGCGAGCCTCGTGGCCTCCGCGCGGGAGCGCGGCGCAGAGCCCGCGGCGGCGCCCCGGACGCCGGCAGCGGCGGCCGACGCGGTCGCCGACGAGAAGGGCACGCCGCCGACCGTCGAGGGGCGCTGAGGGCGACGCCGATCCACGCGGTGGTATTCTGAGGCCGTGCGGATCGCTCGTCTTCTCCTTAGCGGCCGCGACGAGACCTCGTTCTGAGCCCTCACTCGTCGCGGAGTCCGTCGCGGGCTTGATCCTCTTATCTGGAGAACGAGACAGCATGAGCATGACGATTCCCGACCGCCCGCGGACCCTCGCCGAGAAGGTGTGGGACGACCACCTCGTGGTCAAGGGCGAGGACGGCCAGCCCGACCTGATCTACATCGACCTGCACCTGGTGCACGAGGTCACGAGCCCGCAGGCCTTCGACGGCCTGCGTGCGGAGGGCCGCCCGGTGCGGCGACTCGACCTCACGATCGCGACCGAGGACCACAACACCCCGACGCTCGAGATCGACAAGCCGATCGCCGACCTGACGAGCCGGACGCAGATCGAGACCCTGCGTCGCAACGCGGAGGAGTTCGGCGTACGCCTGCACTCGCTCGGCGACAAGGAACAGGGCATCGTCCACGTCGTCGGGCCCCAGCTGGGCCTGACCATGCCCGGCATCACCGTCGTCTGCGGCGACAGCCACACCTCGACGCACGGCGCGTTCGGTGCCATGGCCTTCGGTATCGGCACGAGCGAGGTCGAGCACGTCCTGGCCACGCAGACCCTGCCGCTGAAGCCGTTCAAGACGATGGCCATCACCGTCGAGGGCGAGTTGAAGCCCGGGGTCACCGCGAAGGACATCATCCTCGCGATCATCGCCAAGATCGGGGCGAACGGCGGCCAGGGCTACGTGCTCGAGTTCCGCGGCAGCGCCATCCGGTCGCTGTCGATGGAGGGCCGCATGACGATGTGCAACATGTCCATCGAGGCGGGCGCACGCGCCGGCATGATCGCCCCCGATGAGACGACGTTCGCGTACGTGAAGGACAAGCCGCACGCCCCCCAGGGCCAGGACTGGGACGACGCCGTCGCCTATTGGCGCACGCTGCCGAGCGACGAGGGCGCCGTCTACGACGCCGAGGTCTTCCTCGACGCGAACGAGCTCGAGCCCTTCGTCACCTGGGGCACCAATCCCGGGCAGGGCGTCTCGCTGTCGGACGTCGTTCCCGACCCGGCATCCTTCGCCGACGCGAACGAGCGCGCGGCCGCGGAGCGTGCGCTGGAGTACATGGATCTCGCCGCCGGCACGCCGCTGAAGGACGTCGCGGTGGATGCCGTGTTCATGGGCTCCTGCACGAACAGCCGCATCGAGGACCTGCGCGCCTTCGCGTCGGTCATCGAGGGGCGTCAGAAGGCGGAGCACGTGCGGGTGATGGTCGTCCCCGGCTCGGCGCGCGTGCGCCTGGAAGCCGAGGCGGAGGGCCTCGACAAGGTCTTCACCGCGTTCGGCGCCGAGTGGCGGTTCGCGGGGTGCTCGATGTGTCTGGGCATGAACCCCGACCAGCTCGCCCCGGGCGAGCGCTGCGCCTCCACCAGCAACCGCAACTTCGAGGGCCGTCAGGGCAAGGGCGGGCGCACGCACCTCGTGTCGCCGCTCGTGGCCGCCGCCACCGCGGTGCTGGGCCGCCTCGCGAGTCCGTCCGATCTGCCCCGTATCGACTCACCTGCGGAGCGCGCGACGACCGGGATTGGAGCCTGACGTGGAGAAGTTCACGACCCACACCGGCGTCGCCGCCGCGCTGAAGCGTTCGGCGGTCGACACCGACCAGATCATCCCCGCGGTGTACCTCAAGCGGGTGACCAAGACCGGTTTCGAGGACGCACTGTTCGCCAACTGGCGACAGGACCCCGAGTTCGTCCTGAACCAGCCGACGTTCTCGCACGCCTCGGTGCTCGTCGCGGGTCCCGACTTCGGAACCGGGTCGAGCCGCGAACACGCCGTGTGGGCGCTGCGCGACTACGGCTTCCAGGTGGTGCTGAGCCCGAAGTTCGCCGACATCTTCCGGGGCAACGCAGGCAAGCAGGGCCTGGTCACGGGCGTGATCTCCGAGGCCGACCTCGAGGCGATCTGGGCCGAGATCGACGCGCGTCCGGGCGCCGAGATCACCGTCGACCTCGTCGAGCGCACCGCGACGATCGGCGAGCTCCGGGTCTCGTTCGAGATCGACGATTACACTAGGTGGAGACTCCTCGAAGGCCTCGACGACATCGGGCTGACCCTGCGCAACGAGGACAGGATCGCGCAGTTCGAGGCGCGCCGCGAGGCGTGGCGCCCCCGGACGCTGCCGGTCCGCTAGGACGGACCCGCCCCCGATCGGGGCATGCCCGCCCCTCTCCTTTCCCGTCCTCGACACACGATGTGAGGTTCGATCCATGAACACCCTCCTGAGCGCTTCGGCGTCGACACCCGCCGGAGGCGAGGGCTCGGTCCTCGAGATCCGGGGCGGGCGGCCGCTGACCGGACGCGTCGAGGTGAAGGGCGCCAAGAACCTCGCCACCAAGGCGATGGTCGCGGCGCTGCTCGGCGAGACCGAGAGCGTGCTGCGCGACGTACCCGACATCAGCGATGTCCAGGTCGTGCGATCGCTCCTGGAGGTGCACGGCGTGACCGTGACCGACGACGGCGACGGCGTCCTGCGTCTCGATCCGCGCGGAGCGGTCTCGGCGCACATGGAGGAGATCGACGCCCACGCGGGCGCGTCGCGCATCCCGATCCTCTTCTGCGGACCGCTGCTGCACCTGCTCGGCCAGGCCTTCATCCCGGACCTCGGCGGATGCCGCATCGGCGACCGTCCGATCGACTTCCACCTCGACGCGCTGCGCGCCTTCGGCGCGACGGTGGACAAGCTGCCCAGCGGCATCCGCCTCTCCGCTCCGAACGGGCTCTCCGGGGCGAACATCGCCCTGCCGTACCCGAGCGTGGGAGCGACCGAGCAGGTGCTGCTGACGGCCGTGCGCGCAAAGGGCACCACCGAGCTTCGCAACGCGGCCATCGAGCCGGAGATCATGGATCTCATCGCCGTCCTGCAGAAGATGGGCGCGATCATCTCCTACGAGCCCAACCGCGTCATCTTCATCGAGGGTGTGGAGTCGCTGCGCGGCTACGACCACCGGAGCATCTTCGACCGCAACGAGGCCGCATCCTGGGCCTGCGCGGCGCTGGCGACGGACGGCGACATCTTCGTCGGCGGAGCGAAGCAGCAGGAGATGCTGACCTTCCTCAACGTCTTCCGCAAGGTGGGCGGCGACTTCGACATCCACGAGGACGGCATCCGTTTCCGCCGCGGCGGTGCGCTCAAGCCCGTCGTCGTCGAGACCGATGTCCACCCCGGTTTCATGACCGACTGGCAGCAGCCCCTCATCGTCGCGCTCACGCAGGCCGAGGGCGTCTCGACCGTTCACGAGACGGTCTACGAGAACCGTCTCGGCTTCACGCAGGCCCTCAACAAGATGGGCGCCGATATCGTCGTGCACCCCGAGGGCATCGCCAGCGCCGACCGCCGCGTTCCGCGCCGCGCGCTGGAGCAGGCCGCCGTGATCACCGGCCCGACGCCGCTGCACGGCGCCGACGTCGTCGTTCCCGACCTGCGCGGCGGCTACAGCTACGTCATCGCCGCGCTGGCCGCGGAGGGGACTTCGCGCGTCGCGGGGGTGGACATCATCCGCCGCGGCTACGAGAAGTTCCTCGAGAAGCTGACGGCGCTGGGCGCCGACTTCGACGTCGTCGGATGACCGGCGTGGCCCGTCCCGCGCGGCGACGCGCCTCCGCCGAGAAGACGCGGCCCAGCGCCTTCTGGCCGCTCGCCGCACTCATCGTGCCGGCCGTCGGATGGTTCGCGAAGATCGAGATCACCGGTGCCGAGCACCTGCCCGCCGAGGGGCCGTACGTGCTGGCCCCCAACCACTACAGCGAGTTCGACCCGCTGATCCTGGCGGTGGGCACGTGGCGCATGGGCCGCGCTCCGCGGTTCATGGCGAAGGAGAGCCTGTTCCGCGTCCCCGTCCTGGGCGCCGCCCTGCGGGCGACCGGCATGGTCCCCGTCGCCCGGTCGTCGTCGTCCGCGGCGGCGAAGCAGACGCTGCAGCAGTCCGAAGACCTCGTGACCCACGGCCGCGGCGTCATCGTCTACCCGGAAGGCTCGCTCACCCGCGACCCGGACATGTGGCCGATGCGCGGCAAGACCGGGGCCGTGCGCCTGGCTCTGGCCGCCGCGGAGCCCATCCCCGTGATCCCGGCCGCGACCTGGGGCGTGCAGCAGATCCTCCCGCGCTACGGCAAGCTCCGCCTCTGGCCACCGCGGCGTCGCGTGCGGCTGGCGCTGGGTCCCGCCACCGATCTCTCCGCCTACACCGGCGCCGGCGCGATGGGTGCGGCGAACCTCGTCGCGGCCACGGATGCCGTGATGGCCGACGTCGCCGCGCTCCTCGGCACCCTGCGCGGCGAGGAGCCCCCCGCCGAGCGCTGGAACCCGGCCGCCCACGGGCAGAACGAGACGGGTCGCCTTGAGTCGTAGGGGCGAGTCGGCGATGCCCCGGGTCGCCGTGATCGGCTCGGGCAGCTGGGGCACGACGTTCGGCAAGGTGCTCGCCGACGGGGGAGCGCACGTCGTCATGTGGGCTCGTCGTGCCGAGCTGGCCCAGGAGATCCAGGAAGGCCACCGCAACAGCGAGTACCTGCCCGGGATCAACCTGCCGCGCGCCATGTCCGCCACGACGCACCTGTCCGAGGCGCTCGAGGGGGCGTCGCAGGTGTACCTCGCGATCTCCAGCCAGGCCCTCCGCCAGAACCTCAAAGCGGTGCGCCCCCTCGTCGCCGACTCCGACGCGCCGATCGTGTCGCTGATGAAGGGCGTCGAGAAGCGCAGCGGTCTGCGGATGAGCCAGGTCATCGAGCAGGAGCTGCACTGCGACCCGACGCGCATCGCCGTGGCATCCGGGCCGAACCTGGCCCTGGAGATCGCGCGCGAGCAGCCGACCGCGGCCGTCATCTCCTCGACGAGCCGGGAGACGGCCGAAGCGGTGGCCCGACGCGCCCGCAACGACTATTTCCGCACCTTCGTCAACACCGATGTCATCGGCACGGAGTTCGGCGGCGTGCTGAAGAACCTCATCGCCGTCGCGATCGGCATCGTCGACGGCGTCGGCTACGGCGAGAACACGAAGGCCTCGATCATCACGCGGGGTCTCGTCGAGATGACCGACTTCGCGGTCGCGCAGGGCGCCCAGCAGGAGACCCTGCAGGGGCTCGCCGGCCTGGGCGACCTCATCGCGACCTGCCAGTCGCCGCTGAGCCGCAACAACACCGCGGGCCGGCTGCTGGGCCAGGGCTACAGCTTCCAGGACGTCGTGAAGCAGATGAACCAGACCGCCGAGGGACTCGCGTCGGTCGCCCCGGTGCTGCAGCTCGCGCGGGAGTCGGGTGTGCACATGCCGATCGTGGAGCAGGTCAAGATGGTCCTGGACGGCACGATGAACCCGCGCGACATCGCGCCCCACCTGACCACCGACGACGACAAGCCGACGGGCGAGAGGACCCAGAATGGACAAAGCGGTAGTGGCGGTGCTCTTCGGAGGGCGTTCCAGCGAGCATTCGATCAGTTCCGCCACGGCGGGGGGAGTGCTGCGGGCGATCGACCGTGACCGCTTCGCGGTCATCCCCATCGGCATCACCCGCGAGGGTGCTTTCGTCCTCGAAGACGACGACCCCGACAAGTTCGCCCTCGACCCCGGGCACCTGCCCGAGGTGGTCGACAACGGCACGCGCATCGTCTGGCCGGATTCCGTCCGCTCGCGCGAGCTCAAGGTCCAGGATGCCGACGGCATCCGTTCGCTGGGTCCGATCGACGTGGTCTTCCCGATCCTGCACGGCCGCTTCGGCGAGGACGGCACCATCCAGGGCTTCCTCGAGCTGCTCGATCTGCCGTACGTCGGCGCGGGCCTGCTCATGTCCGCGATCGGCATGGACAAGCACACGACCAAGAGCGTCCTGAAGGCCGCGGGCGTGCCGGTCGTGCCGTGGGTCACGGTGACGGAGCGCGACTTGGCGCGCGACCACGATCTCTGGCACCGCCGCATCCGCTCGCTCGGCCTGCCCGCCTTCGTGAAGCCCGCCCGCGCGGGCTCGAGCGTCGGGGTCTCGAGGGTCTCCGACTGGTCAGAGCTGGACGCCGCGCTGGCGACGGCCTTCGCCGAGGACGACACCGTCCTGGTCGAGCAGGCCGTCGTGGGTCGCGAGGTGGAGTGCGGTGTGCTGGCCGGCCGCGACGGCGAGCCGGCGCGGGTCAGCGTGGCCGGTGAGATCGTCATCAGCGGCCGTGAGTTCTACGACTTCGACGCGAAGTACCTGGATGCCCCCGGCATCGACCTCGTGTGCCCCGCCGACCTTCGAGAGGGCGAGCTCGCCGAGATGCAGCGCATCGCGGTGCGCGCGTTCGAGGCGGTCGGCGGCGAAGGACTCGCGCGCGTGGACTTCTTCTTCACCGGGACGGAGTTCTTCGTCAACGAGGTGAACACGATGCCCGGCTTCACGCCCATCTCGATGTTCCCGAAGTGCTGGATCGCGTCGGGGATGAGCTACCCGGAGCTGATCAGCGAGCTGATCGACCTCGCCCGCGTGCACTGAGCGGGCGCGAGCCCCGCAGCGGGAGATCGACGCTCAGGACGTCGGGCGGTCGGTGCAGGATCGGCCGTCCGTGGGCAGCTGCTGCACCGCCGACGACAGCGCGCTCAGGACATCGCGGCCGCTCACGAGGTCGTAGTCGAGATAGACCTCGGCGGCCGGCGTGCGGCCGAACGTGGTGAAGCGGTAGTGCGGCGCCTCCGCGTCGTCGACGAGCCAGTCGATGCCGTCCACGGTCTGGCAGACCAGGGTGCTCGGGCCCGGCGCCGCGAGTCCGCACGTGAGCAGGACGCTCGCGGGGGAGCCCCATGCTCCGGTCGCCTGGGCGTCGGTCCACCGGCGCTCCTGGCCGTCGACGGTCGCGGGAAGGCGCGCCGTGACCGCGGCGCAAGCGGGGTCGTTGGCGCTCTTGGCCGGGGTCATCGACACGGTGGCGCTGCACCCGGTGACGCCGAGGGCGACCGCGACGGCGAGCACCGCGGTCGCCGAGATGACGAGCGGACGCGAAGCAGGCACCCCTCCAGGCTACCGTGGAGGAATGACCCCGCCTCCCACCGAGACCGTGCGCGACCTCGGCGAACGCGAGCTCCTGCGACGCATCCTGGGGGTCTTCGAGGGGTCGTCCCGGGCCGTCGTGGGCCCCGGAGACGACGCCGCGGTGCTCCGCGTCGACGACGGGCGGGTCGTGGTCTCGACCGACACGCTGGTCCACGGTCCCGACTTCCGTCTCGCGTGGTCGTCGGGCTTCGACCTGGGGTGGAAGGCGGCCGCCGTGAACCTCTCCGACATCGCCGCGATGGGCGCCCGTCCGACCGCGCTGTTCGTCGCGCTCATGCTCCCCGACGACACGACGGCCGAGCTGGTCACCGACATCGCGCGCGGAATGCGCGCCGCGTGCGACGACCTCGCCCCGGGGTGCGCCGTCGAGGGCGGCGACCTGGCCGCATCCGACACCCTGAGCATCGCGGTCACCGTGCTGGGCGTGCTGGACGGTGCGGCGCCCGTGCGACGCTCCGGCGCGCGCGTCGGCGACGTGGTCGCGGTCGCGGGTGATCTGGGGGCGGCGGGCCGAGGACTCGCGCTGCTGTTCGATCGCTTCCGCGACGACCGCGGGCGGCCCATCGCGGTGGATGCCGCGGCCCTCACTCCTGCCGAACGCGCCGACGTCGAGGCGCAACGGCGTCCGCGGCCGCCGATCGCTCTCGGACCGGTGGCGGCCCGTGCCGGCGCCACCGCCATGATGGACGTGTCGGATGGTCTGCTGCTGGACGCGTCACGGATGGCGGACGCCTCGGGCGTGAGCATCGACCTCGACGACACCCTCGACGACATGGCGCTGCGCGGCGGTGAGGATCACGCCCTGCTGGCGTGCTTCGGGGCGGGAGCCGACCTGCCCGACGGCTTCCGGCGCATCGGCCGCGTCACGGCCGGCGACGGCGTCGTCACGGTCGGCGGCGCCCTCCCCGGCGGCAGAGGCGGATGGGATCCCCACCGCGACTGGGACGCCGGACGGGGATAGCCCGGGCGAGTGCCACGGGATCGGGCCCCGGGAGCGGGCCGTGGTCAGGCCGGTCGCACCCACCAGAGCGTGGTGTCGCCGTAGGCGCGGTCGCGCTCGGGGACCAGCGAGGCGGGGAGCGTCGGCGCTCCCGACCGTGTCGCCCGCTCCACGATCACCACGGCATCCGCCGACAGGCGCGGAGCCAGCGCGTCGAGCGCGCCGCTCAGCTCGGCGTCGGGAAGATCGTACGGAGGATCGAGGAAGACGAGATCGAACGCGGCCGTGCTCGCCCGCAGGAACGCGTCGACCGACGAACGGTGCACGCGTACCGAGACCCCCGGCACGGCCTTCGCGACGGCGCGCACGTTGCGCTCGGCGACCGCGGCGGCGCGGGGCGCGCGCTCGACGAGATCCGCCGAGGCGGCGCCGCGGCTGATCGCCTCGAGACCGAGCGCACCGGAGCCCGCGTACAGGTCGAGCACCGCCGCCCCGGCGACCAGATCGGCCGCGTCGAGCGCGCCGAACAGCGATTCGCGCACGCGGTCGCTGGTGGGTCGTGTCCCGGCATCCGGGACCGCGAGAGCCAGCGAGCCGGCGCGGCCGGAGATGATGCGCGTCACGGCTTCACCCTAACGGGCACCTCACGCCGCGGGCGCGTCGGCCCGCTCGCCGGCGGCGCCGTCGTCCTCGCTGCGCAGTCGCGGTTCGGTGCGCCATTCGGGGCGGAATCCCGCCTTGTCGGCGTAGAACGCGCGGATGCGGTCCATGTCGCTCGCGACGTCACCGGTGAGCTCCACGGTCGGACCGAGCCCGGTCGTCATCGTCGTGCGATCGACGTAGCCGAGGGTCAGCGGCATGCCCGTCTCCCGGGCGATGCGGTAGAAGCCGCTCTTCCAATACGCGTTCGCTCCGCGCGTCCCGTCGGGCGTGACGACCAGCCCGAACACCTCACCGGCACGGATGCGGGCGACGATCTCCTCGACGACGCGACCCGCATCGGTGCGATCGACGGGGATGCCGCCCAGCGCCCGCATGAGCGGCCCCCTCCAGCCGGCGAACAGCGCGTCCTTGCCGAGCCAGTGGATGCGCATGCCCAGGCGCCACGAGATCGCCAGCATGAAGACGAAGTCCCAGTTGGAGGTGTGGGGCGCGCCGATGAGCACCGTCGGCCGCGCGGGGGCGGGTGTGGATCGCAGGCGCCACCGGCTGCACAGCCAGAAGAGTCGGGAGAGGAAGCGTCGGAGCACCACGCGACTCTACGGGCGCGGGCTGTGCTCCCGCCGAGCGCGGCGGGCCGAGGTCGGCGTCGGCGGGCCTGAATAGACTCGGTGCATGCCCGCGTTCACGCTCGACACCGCTCTGGTCGATGCGCTGGGGGCCCCGACCGCGAAGCTGTTCGAGCGTGCGTTCGGCATGATCACGGTGGCCGATCTGCTCACCCACTACCCGCGCCGGTACGCCCGTCGCGGAGAGCTGACGCCGATCGACTCGCTGCCGCTGGGGGAGCAGGTGACGATCGTCGCGGAGGTGCGCTCGGTGTCGTCGCGGCAGATGCGTCAGCGCCGCGGCTCGCTCCTGGAAGTCGTCATCAGCGACGGGGCGGGAGCGCTGACGCTCACCTTCTTCAACCAGGCGTGGCGCGCCAACGACCTCCAGGTCGGTCGCCAGGGGATGTTCTCCGGCAAGGTCGGACAGTTCCAGGGCCACCAGCAGCTGGCCCACCCCGACTACACGCTCTTCGAGGACGTGGACACGGCCCGTCTGAACGCCCAGGCACAGCAGCACACGCCCATCCCCATCTACCCCGCGACCAGCACGGTGGCCACCTGGCAGGTGCAGAAGGCGGTCGGCGTCGTGCTGCAGAGCCTGGCGGGGGTGGCCGACCCGCTTCCCGAGCCGCTGCGCCGCCGGGAGGGACTGCTGGAGGCGGATGCGGCGCTGCGCCGCATCCACGCCCCCGAGAGCTTCGAGCAGATCGACGACGCCCGCCGCACCCTGCGCATGCACGAGGCCTTCGTCCTGCAGACGGCGCTGCTGCAGCAGCGCGAGGCCGTGCGGGGGATGGCGGCGACGGCACGGCGCCCCGGGCGGCTGCTCGCCGAGTTCGACGAACGGCTGCCGTTCCCACGCACGCCCGACCAGCTCTCCGTCGGCGACCGCATCGCCGCCGACCTCGAGGGCGACTGGCCGATGAACCGGCTCGTGCAGGGCGAGGTCGGATCGGGGAAGACGCTCGTGGCGCTTCGGGCGATGTTGCAGGTCGCGGAGTCCGGGGGGCAGTCGGCCCTCATCGCGCCCACAGAGGTGCTCGCCGCTCAGCACGTGCGCTCGATCGCACGGATGCTGGGACCCCGACTCGCCCCCGAGCTCATGCCGACGCTGCTGACCGGTCAGCTGCCCGCCGCGGAGCGGCGCAAGGCGGCCCTGCGCGTGGCATCGGGGCAGGCGCGGATCGTCGTCGGGACGCACGCGCTGCTGAGCGCGTCGACGACCTTCGCCGATCTCGGGCTCGTCGTCGTCGACGAGCAGCACCGCTTCGGCGTCGAGCAGCGGGAGACCCTGCGCGCGAAGGGCACCGCGCCCCACGTGCTCGTCCTCACCGCCACGCCGATTCCCCGTACCGTCGCGATGACCGTCTTCGGCGACCTCGACGTGTCGACCATCCGCACGATGCCCAGCGGCCGTGCCGGCATCGCGACCCACGTCGCGCCTCTCGCCGAGAAGCCGGGCTGGTTCGGGCGCGTGTGGGAGCGGGCAGCGGAGGAGGTCGCAGCCGGCCACCAGGTGTTCGTCGTG
The DNA here is from genome assembly GCF_001592125.1 of Microbacterium hominis NBRC 15708. GTDB lineage: Bacteria > Actinomycetota > Actinomycetes > Actinomycetales > Microbacteriaceae > Microbacterium > Microbacterium hominis. Next base: position 648,296 of record NZ_BCWI01000001.1, on the reverse strand, counting down.
TGCGCCGCGATCGACGCCGAGGCCACGGGCAAAGAGGCGCGGGATGCCGCGGACGAGGCTCCCGCCGGCGCGCCGCTTGTCGAGGGCGAGCAGCCCCGCACGCGGTGGGGCGTCGTCCAGGTGGCCGCGCTCCTGGCGGGCATCCCCGCGTTCGACGCGCTGCGCGTCGAGATCCTCCACGGACGGATGCCGGGTGAGCAGAAGGATGCCGTCATGCAGGCCTTCGCGCGCGGCGAGATCGACGTGCTCATCGCGACGACCGTCGTGGAGGTCGGCGTGGACGTGCCCAACGCGTCGGCGATGATCATCCTGGAGGCCGATCGGTTCGGCGTCTCCCAGCTGCACCAGCTGCGCGGACGCGTGGGCCGCGGCGAGGTGCCGGGCCTGTGTCTGCTGGTCACGGAGGCTCCGGAGGGAACGCCCGCGCGCTCGCGGGTCGAGGCGGTGGCCGCCACGACCGACGGCTTCCTGCTCGCCGAGGTCGACGTGGAACTGCGCGGCGAGGGCGATGTCCTCGGCGACGCTCAGTCCGGCGCGCGCACGTCGCTGCGGCTGCTGAGGGTGGTCGCCGACGCCGATCTCATCGCCTCGGCGCGCTCCGCCGCCGAGGACGTCCTGGCCGAGGATCCGACGCTCTCCCGGCATCCCGGACTGGTCGCCGCGATCGAACGCCGGGTCGGGCAGCAGGAACGCGCCGCGCTGTCCAAGAGCTGAGTCCTCAGGAGGCTCCCCGGGCCCCGCCGCTAGGCTGATCCGCATGAACAACCGCATCGCGGTGGTCCCGGGCTCCTTCGATCCGCCGACCCTCGGTCATCTCGACGTCATCCGCCGCGCCGCGGCCCTCTACGACGAGCTGCACGTGCTGGTCGTGCACAATCCGGGCAAAGAGGCGATGCTGCCGATCGCGCAGCGGCTGAGCCTGCTCGAGCAGTCCATCGCCGAGGAGGGCGTAGAGGGTGACGTCATCGTCGCGTCCTGGAGTGTCGGACTCCTCGTCGACTACGCACAGGACGTGGACGCCGGCGTGCTCGTGAAGGGGATCCGCTCGCAGGTGGACGTCGCCTACGAGACCCCGATGGCCATCGTCAACCGTCACCTCGCGGACATCGAGACCGTCTTCCTGCTGCCCGATCCCGCGCACGCGCTGGTATCGAGCTCGCTGGTGCGTCAGGTCGCCGCCCTCGGCGGAGACGTGTCGCCGTTCGTGCCCGGGCCGGTCGCGCGCTTCCTCGACACGGGCGCGGGGGAGCGCTGACGGCCCTCTCGGGCGCACGGACGACTAGCATTGCGTGGTGGTCAGAAAGCATGTGAGCGGTCCGTTCGTCTTCCCCGTCCGGGACATCGCCCATCGCGCGGGAGAGATGCGTGAGTTCGACGTCGAGGTCCCCGCACCGGCGAAATGGGGCGAAGGACTCGTCTCCATCGCGCAGGGCGAGCCCATCGATCTGGCGGTGCGTCTGGAGTCGGTGCACGAAGGCATCCTCGTCACGGCGGAGATCGACACCGCGTACTCCGGCGTCTGCGGGCGGTGCCTCACCGACATCGTCCAGCCTGTCGAAGTCGAGATTCAGGAGCTCTTCGGGTATCCTGGCACGGAAGCGATCGACTTCGAGGTTCAAGACGACCACGTGGATCTTGAAACTCCGGTCAGGGATGCGATCGTCCTCTCGCTTCCGTTCCAGCCGGTGTGCCAGCCGGACTGCCCGGGGCTCGACCCCGTCACGGGCGAGAAGCTGGCCGCAGGAACCGCGCCGGAGATCCCGATCGACGAGCGCTGGGCCGCGCTGAAGGCCCTCACCCCAGACCCTGACGACGAGGCTCCGCGCCCTGTCGTCACCGACACAGAGAAGAGCTAGCCATGGCAGGTAACCCCCCGAAGCGGAAGGTCTCCCGCTCCAACACTCGTTCGCGTCGCGCGCAGTGGAAGGCCGAGGCCCCCACGCTCGTCAAGACCGTCGAGAACGGCAAGGTCGTCTACAGCCGCCCGCACCAGGCGAAGGTCGTCACCGACTCGCAGGGCACCGAGCTGTTCCTCGAGTACAAGGGCCGCAAGGTCGCCGACATCTGATCGCGGCGGCCATCTGATGGCGGATGCCGTGATCGAGCACCGTGTGCTCACCGACAAGCTCGGGGTCGACATCGACCCCGAGCTTCTGTCGGTTGCGCTCACGCACCGCTCGTTCGCGTATGAGAACGGCGGCGTGCCGCACAACGAGCGGCTCGAATTCCTCGGCGACTCGATCCTCGGTCAGGCCGTGACGGTGCATCTGTTCGTCGCGCACCCCGACCTCGAGGAAGGCGCCCTCGCCAAGCGCCGGGCGAGCGTCGTCTCGACGGTCGCCCTGGCCGAGGTCGCGCGCGGTATCGGGCTCGGCGGGCATCTCCGCCTGGGCCGCGGCGAGGACCAGACCGGCGGACGCGACAAGGACTCCATCCTCGCCGACACGATGGAAGCCGTCATCGGTGCCACCTACCTCTCGGCGGGTCCGGACGCGGCCACCGCGCTCGTGCTGCGGCTCGTGCAGCCGTTGATGGCCGATCCCGACCGGTACGGCGCGGCGATGGACCCGAAGACGAGCCTCCAGGAACTGGCCGCGCGTCTCGGGCTCACGCCCCCGGTCTACGAGATCGCGGCCGAGGGCCCCGACCACAACCGCGTCTTCACCGCCACCGTGTCCGTCGGAGACACCGCCGGCCGAGGAGCGGGATCGAGCAAGAAGCAGGCCGAGATGGCCGCGGCGCTCACCCTGTGGCGCACGCTCAGCGAACGTGCCTGAGCTTCCCGAGGTCGAGGTCGTCCGCGCCGGTCTCGCACCGGCGGTGGTCGGGGCGCGCATCGTCGCGGTGGACGCGCGCGATGCCCGCGCGCTGACGCGTCACGACGGCGATGCCGGCTCTTTCGAACGCGCGTTGACCGGCCGCCTGATCACCGGCGTCGCGCGACGCGGCAAGTTCCTCTGGATGCCGCTGGCTCCGGCGTCCGCCGACGACGCCCCTCGCGGCGCCGTCATCGCCCACCTCGGGATGAGCGGACAGATGCTTCTCCGGGCATCCGGTGCCCTGGTGGAACGGCACGAGCGGGTACGCCTGGACGTCCATCACCCGGATCACGGCGACCTGGCCGTCGTGTTCGCCGATCAGCGGACCTTCGGCTCGTTGGCGATCGACGATCTGGTGCCCACGGCCGACGGGCGCGTCGGGGGATGGGGGAGCGACGAGGCGCTCGTCCCCTCGCAGGTGGTCCACATCGGCCGCGATCCGCTCGACGACGCCTTCGACGAGGCCGCGGTCATCGCCCGGGTGCGCGCGAAGCGTTCGGCGGTCAAGCGGATCCTCCTGGATCAGACCGTGGTCAGCGGCATCGGCAACATCTATGCGGACGAGGCGCTGTGGGCGGCCCGCATCCATCCCGAGACGCCGGGCGATGCCCTCAGCGTCCGCGCGGTGCGCCGCCTGTTCGCCGAGGTGCGCGCGGTACTGCTGAAGGCGCTCGCGGAAGGCGGCACGAGCTTCGACGCGCAGTACGTCAATGTGAACGGCCAGGCCGGCTACTTCGCGCACTCGCTCAACGCCTACGGCCGGGACGGCCTGCCGTGTCCGCGGTGCGGCCGCCCGATCGTGCGGGACTCGTTCATGAACCGGTCCAGCCACTACTGTCCGCGGTGCCAGCGCCCCACCGGGTCGGCGCCGCTGCGATGAGCGGCGCCGACCCGGCGACTCACGCGAGCACCTTCTTCCACGCCCCGTTGTAGGCCACCGGCACGAAGCCGATGGCCTCGTTGATGTCCAGCATCGGCCGGTTCTCCTCGGCGTTGTAGGTGATGACCTTCGGGGATGCCGGGGCGATCTCGCTGCGCCAGGTCCGCAGACCGGCGCACTTGACCAGCTGACCGAGCTTGTGTCCCCGGTGCTCACGGAGCACGAGGGTATCCTCCTGGTGGCTGGGCCCGGTCGGATCGGTGCCGAGCACGAGCTCGTTGAAGGCCACGAGCGCGCCGGTGCCGATGTGCTGGGCAGCGGTCACGAGCTTGATGCGACCCGACTCGGCGTACTTCGCATCGTGACGCGCGAGACGCTCGGCATCCCACACCTCCTCGTCGAACTCGAGATCGGCGCTGGGGGCGTCCGTGGACATGCGCGACTTCATCCAGGCGAACCCCTCGGCGTACTCCGCCGGTGTCGGCGCCTGCCACTGCACGACGCGATAGCCCGCCGACGCCGAGGCCGCCTCGTCGAGGAGCCGGGCCACCGTGGCGTCGCTCGCGGGCAGATCGAGTTCGCTCTGACGCTCGATCTGCTCGAGGGCGTAGCCGTGGCGCAGGTAGAAGCGCGCCGCGTGGTCCTTCGGGATCGAGCCGAACCCGGTCGGCGCCTGCAGGCGCTCGCCCGCGGCGTCGGGATGCTGTGCCCACGACTGCAGGACGGTGCGCCCGTGTGCGCGCGCCGCCTCTTCGATGAGCGCGTAGCCGGCGGAACCGATGCCGCGCCCGTGGTGCGCGGCGAGCAGCTCCACCAGCCAGAAGGCGTTGCGCGACCCGCTCTCGAGCGGGATGTCGATGCCGACACGGCCGACGACCTCGCCGTCGGACAGCGCCATCCAGGCGATGCGGATCTCGTCCGGATCCGGCTGGTAGTGGGGGAGCAGCTCCTCCGGCGTCAGCGCGTCGTCGTCGTTGCCGGCGATCTCGCGGTAGACGAGGTTGCGCACCCGGGTGAACTCGCGGAAGTCGGCAGCGTCGTCACCGCTCATCGATGTCGGGACGTTCAAGGGGCGGAAGCGGAGCCCCGCGGCGGTGGTGGTCATGTTCTCTCCTTGGTGGTGAGGGCCGGGGGCGACGGTCGTCGTCGCCCCCGGGCGCGGGTCAGAGATACGGAAGGATCTGTCGGCGGCGCTGCCATTCGAGCTCGCGCTGCTCGCGCTCGCGCTCGGCGAGACGGATGCGGCGGCGTTCGGGATCGTTGGCGTGCAGAACCGACGCGATGAAGGTATGCATCGTGGTGCTTTCGGTGAGTGCGCGCAGATGCGCGCGAGGGCAGGTGTCTGGCCGGGCTACGGCGGTGGGCACACGCAACGTGGACGTCGGTGCCGGAGGACTGCGCGAGGTCGCTCTCGCCCGCGTGGCGGGCGGAGTTCTCCTGTGTTCGCGTCAGCAGACGCCGCGGAAGGCGTCGAAGGAGACGGTCCCCGTCGGCTCACGGAACGGAAGGGCGCGCATCGCGAATGCGGCGCTGCCGGTGGCGTTCAAACGAATCATGTCGGGGACCTCCTTTCTCGACTTCAGACGCGATCTGTGACGATAGCGGCTGTTCTCGTCGCGCGTCAAGCCGGCGTTCGCGTGTCGTTCCGATAGCGTGGTTCGCACACCCACCCCTGGAGGACGCCCGAATGCACCTGAAGAGCCTGACGCTCAAGGGCTTCAAGTCGTTCGCGCAGCCGACCACCTTCGCACTCGAGCCCGGTGTGACCTGCATCGTCGGCCCCAACGGGTCGGGGAAGTCGAACGTCGTCGACGCCCTGGCCTGGGTGATGGGCGAGCAGGGGGCGAAGACCCTCCGCGGCGGCAAGATGGAAGACGTCATCTTCGCCGGGACCTCCACCCGCGGACCCCTCGGCCGTGCCGAGGTGCAGCTGACGATCGACAACAGCGACGGCGCGCTGCCGATCGAGTACAGCGAAGTGACCATCAGCCGCACCCTCTTCCGCAACGGCACGAGCGAGTACGCCATCAACGGGGTCGGCTGTCGCCTCCTCGACGTGCAGGAGCTGCTCAGCGACTCGGGGCTCGGACGCGAGATGCACGTCATCGTCGGCCAGGGCCGGCTCGACAGCGTGCTGCAGGCGAGTCCGGAGGACCGGCGCGGCTTCATCGAGGAAGCCGCGGGCATCCTCAAGCACCGCCGGCGCAAGGAGAAGACGCTCCGCAAGCTCGAGGCGATGGAAGCGAACCTGACGCGGTTGAGCGACCTCGCGGGCGAGCTGCGCCGGCAGCTCAAGCCGCTCGGGAAGCAGGCCGAGATCGCCCGAGAGGCCGCGACGATCGCCGCGGTCGTGCGTGACGCGAAGGCGCGCCTGTTCGCCGACGAACTCGTGGGGCTGCGGGCGCAGCTGGCCGACCACGCCCGCAACGAGCAGGAACGCAGCGCGGAGCGGCTCGTGCTCCAGGACTCGTCCGAGCAGCTGAAGCTGCGGATCGACGCGCTGGAGGCCCAGCAGCGTTCCGAGGCCGTCGACGGCGCCCGGGCCGTCGCCTTCGGCCTCGAACGCGTGCAGGAGCGCCTGCGCGGACTCTTCTCCCTGGCCGGCCAGCGGCTGGCGCTCCTGGAGGACGACGGCACACTCGGCATCGAGGTGGCGACCGTCAGCCAGTCCGCGATCGATGAGGCGCGCGCCGAGATCGACGAGATCTCCGCGGGCCTGGGCGGTGCTCAGGATGCCGCGGAGGCGGCGGCGCGCGACGTGATGCGCGCCCGCGCCGAGCTCGACGCGCTGGACGCCGACATCGCCGCGCAGAGCGCTCTGGTCTCGGCCCACGACATGCGTCTCACGAAGCTGCGCGGTGCCGCGGATGCCGCCGCGTCTCGCCTCGACGCCGTGCGCGCGGCGGTCGAGCGTCAGCAGCGTGCCCTGGATGCGGCGCTCGCGCGGCGATCGGAGGCGGCCGAGGTGCTCGCCGGGGTGGATCCCGATCTCTCCGCGGAAGGCTCCTCGGCCGAGCACACCGCCGCGTACGAGCGTGCGCAGCGCGACGCGACGACGGCGGAGAACGAGGTGACCGCGTTGCGCGAGCGCCTGCACGCGTCGGAGCGGGAGCGCGAGTCGCTCACGGCCCAGACCGCGGCTCTCGGGCGCGCGCTCGACGTGCGCAACGCCGCGGCCGAGCTCATCGCCCGCGGTGGCACCGGCATCCGCGGCCTCGTCGGTGACGACGTGAAGGTGCGCCCGGGCTACGAGGCGGCGATCGCGGCCGCCCTCGGCGCCCTCGCCGAGGGCGTGCTCGTCGACGACGTGGAAGCGGCCGTCGCGCTCGCGCGTGCCGCGGGCGCCGCCGATCTCGGGCGGGTCGACATCGCCGTCGCCGATCTCTCCGCCGGATCCGCTCTGGCCGTCGCCGGCATCGCGGCGGTGAGCGCCCGGGACGTCGTCACCGCCCCCGACGGCATCCTCGGCATCCTGTCGAGGGTCGCCATCGTCGAGGACCTCGACTCCGCGCACGCCGCCGGACGCGCTCTGGCGGCGGCGAACGGCGGTCTGCCCGTGACCGTCGTCACCCGTCTCGGCGAGGTGGTGACCGAGTACACGATGCGGGCCGGGTCGGGCGCCGGCCGGTCCCGCCTGGAGCTGGCCGCCGAGCGCGACGCGGCCGCGGAGCGCCTGTCGGAGATCACCGTGGTCGCCGACTCGCTGCGCGAAGCCCTGGCCGAGGCGCAGGACGGGTGGAACGCGGCGCGCACCCGCACCCGCGACGCGCTGCAGAGCCTCAGGGAGCACGACGCCGCCCTCGCCGCCCACACCGAGCAGGTCAATCGTGCGACGGTGCGCCACGAGGCGGCCGTCGCGGAGTGCGAACGCCTCGAGGCGGGCCTCGCGCAGGCGTCGGCCGCCGTCGCGGATGCCGAGAAGGCGGCGCGTGCGGCGAACGACGCGCTGGAGAGCGCACAGCAGGCACCCCGCCCGATGCTCGACGCCTCCGCGCGCGACGGTCTCCTCGACGCCCTCGAGGCCGCGCGCGACCGGGAGATGCGTGCCCGTCTCGACGTCGAGACGCTCCGCGAACGGGTACGGGCGGGTGAGGCCCGCGTCGATCAGCTGGTGCGTCAGCGCGAGCGGGAGCGCGCCGCGGCGGCAGAGGCCGCGCGTCGCGCCGTGATCCGCCGTGCGCAGCGGGAGCTCGCCGCCGACGTCGCCGACGCGCTGCCTCCCGTGCTCGACTCGGTCGACCGGTCTGTGACGCAGGCTCGCGTGGAGCTGCAGCTCGCCGAGCAGGCGCGCACCGCGTTGACCGCGGAGCTCACGACCCTCCGGGCGGAGGAGGCGACCGTCCGCGAACGCCTCAGCCGTCTCACCGAGAGCGTCCACGGCCTCGAGCTCCAGATGCACGAGAAGCGCCTCCACGTGACGAGCCTGCTCGAGCGGGTCGCCTCCGAACTGAGCCTGGACGAGAATATTCTCGTCGCGGAATACGGTCCCGACGTGCCGATCCCCACCGGGGATGACGCACCGCCGGAGACGTACGACCGTGCCGCGCAGCGAAAGCGCCTCCAGGAGGCCGAACGCAAGCTCGTGCAGCTGGGCAGGGTGAACCCGCTCGCGCTCGAGGAGTATGCGGCGCTCGAGCAGCGCCATGCGTTCCTCACGGAGCAGCTCGCCGACCTGGTGCAGACGCGCTCCGATCTGCAGACGATCATCGCCGAGCTCGACGAGCGGATGCAGACGATCTTCGTCGCGGCGTTCGAGGACACCCGCGTCGCGTTCGGCGAGGTGTTCCCGATCCTCTTCCCCGGAGGCTCCGGGAGCATCTCGCTGACCGACCCCGACAACCCGCTCACGACCGGCATCGAGGTCGCCGTACGCCCCGTGGGGAAGAAGATCGAACGCCTGTCGCTGCTCTCCGGCGGTGAGCGCTCGCTCGCCGCGGTGGCGCTCCTGACGGCGATCTTCATGGCCAGGCCCAGCCCGTTCTACATCCTCGACGAGGTCGAGGCGGCGCTCGACGACGCCAACCTCGGCCGGCTCCTGGGCGTGTTCGAACGACTCCGCGCGTCCAGCCAGCTGATCGTGATCACCCACCAGAAGCGCACGATGGAGATCGCCGACGCCCTCTACGGCGTCTCCATGCGTCAGGACGGCGTCTCCGCCGTCGTCGGCCAGCGGGTGCGCGAGCGCGAGAGCGCCTGACGGCGTGCGCCGCGCGGGCATCTAGGCTGAAGTCATGGCGGAGAATCCCTGGTCGCTCGGTCGCGCTCTGCGCGGCATGTTCGTCAAGCCCACGATCGACGAGAACACCTGGGACGACCTGGAGACGGCACTGCTGACCGCGGACTTCGGCCCTGACATCACCGAACGCATCATCGACGAACTGCACGAGAAGGTCGACCGCTTCCGCACGACCGACCCGCGCGATCTGCAGCGGATGCTGAGGGAGACCCTCGAAGAGCACTTCGCGAAGTTCGACACGACGCTGCGGCTCACGGAGCGCCCGGCGGTGGTGCTCGTCGTCGGCGTCAACGGCGTGGGCAAGACGACCACGATCGGCAAGTTCGCGAAGTTCCTGCAGCGCTACGGACGCTCCGTCGTCGTCGGCGCGGCGGACACCTTCCGTGCCGCCGCCGTCGACCAGCTGGCGACGTGGGCCGAACGCGGGGGAGCGACGATCGTCCGCCCGCAGCAGGAGGGGCAGGATCCGGCATCCGTGGCCTTCCAGACGATCGACTACGCGAAGGCCCACGGCACCGAGATCGTGCTCGTCGACACCGCGGGACGCCTGCACACCAAGGGCGGCCTCATGGACGAGCTGACGAAGATCCGTCGGGTGATCGAGAAGCAGGCCCCCATCAGCGAGGTGCTCCTCGTCCTCGACGCCACGACGGGACAGAACGGCGTCATGCAGGCGGAGGCGTTCCTCGAGCACGCCGGCGTCACGGGACTGGTGATCACCAAGCTCGACGGCTCCGCGAAGGGCGGGTTCGTGCTGGCGGTGCAGGAGCGCACCGGCATCCCCGTGAAGCTCCTGGGACAGGGCGAAGGCATCGGAGACCTCACCGGCTTCACGCCGCACGTCTTCGCCGCCGCGCTCGTCGACTGATGACGCCGCGGGGTCGCGCACGGGCGCCGAGGGTGGTTGCATAGGGACATGGCGATCGAGCACGACTACTTCGGACTGCTGGAGTCCGGGCCCGACGGATCGATCTTCTGGTCCGAGGTGGTCGACTTCGCGGATCAGCGCGTGACGGTGGACCTCACGGCGCCCGATCAGGACGACGTGTCCGCGGCCGCGCTCGACGTCGCCGCGGCCATGATCAACGCGCTCGAGCAGATCGACCTGCAGGCCCGGAACGCCATGGTGGCGGAGCTGGACGACCGCACGAGCGAGGTGACGGAGTACCTGCTGCAACAGCAGGAGACCCTCGGAGACGACCTCGAGGACGTGCTCGTCGACATCTCCGGCGACGTGCACATCGACATCATCCGCTCGCTGCAGCTGGTGAGCATGACGATCCTCGCCGACGAGCACGGCGGTTCCGACCCCTTCGCCGTGCTCGAGTACGCGCTCGACCCGGACGCCACCGACGAGGTGCTTCTGGTCAACCTCACCAGCGACGGCGACGTCCAGTCGGTCACGAGCGCCGACTGACCCCCCGCCCGCGAGCCGCTACGCCCTGGCCGAGCCGCTACAGCCCGGACGGCACGCGCGATGGCGGTTCGGACGCGCAGTAGCGGCTCGCGGATAGAGCGGCGGCGTCAGACGGCCTGGGCGAATCCCAGCTGCGCGTCGGCGAGGTGCGACAGGTGCGCCGGGATCTCACGGCCCTTCGCCGTCATCGACTGCGCCCAGAGGCGGCCGGCACGGTAGGACGAGCGCACGAGCGGACCGGCGAGGACGCCCAGGAACCCGATCCGCTCCGCCTCCTCCTTGAACTCCACGAACTCCTGGGGACGCACCCACCGCGCCACCGGCAGGTGGCGCGGCGTCGGGCGGAGGTACTGCGTGATCGTGATGATGTCGGTGCCGGCGTCGTGAAGATCCTGGAGGGCCTGGACGACCTCCTCCGGCTCCTCGCCCATGCCGAGGATGAGGTTCGACTTCGTGATCAGCCCGGCCGCGCGCGCCTGGGTGAGCACATCGAGCGAGCGCTCGTAGCGGAATGCGGGGCGGATGCGCTTGAAGATGCGCGGCACCGTCTCGACGTTGTGCGCGAACACCTCGGGGCGCGCGGCGAAGACCTCGTCGAGGAGACGTGGCTCGCCGTTGAAGTCGGTTGCGAGCAGCTCCACACCGGTTCCCGGGTTGACGGCGTGGATCTGACGGATGGTCTCGGCGTTCAGCCACGCCCCGCCGTCGGGGAGGTCGTCGCGGGCCACGCAGGTGACCGTGGCATACCGCAGCTGCATCCTGCGCACGCTGTCCGCGACGCGCCGGGGCTCATCGGTGTCGTAGTCCGCCGGCTTGCCGGTGTCGATCTGACAGAAGTCGCAGCGCCGTGTGCACTGCGATCCGCCGATGAGGAAGGTCGCCTCGCGATCCTCCCAGCACTCGTAGATGTTGGGGCAGCCCGCTTCTTGGCAGACGGTGTGCAGTCCCTCGTCCTTCACGAGCGACTGCAGGGCCTGGTACTCGGGGCCCATCTTCGCCTTCGTGCGGATCCACTCGGGCTTGCGCTCGATCGGCGTCTGGGCGTTGCGCACCTCCAGACGCAGGAGCTTGCGGCCCTCCGGCGCGTTGGCCGGACCGGTGTCGCCGCTGGGGGTCACGCCGCACGCGCTCATGCCGCGACCTCCGCGGCCTCGCCGAACGACGCCCGGAAGGCATCGGCCACGAGATCCTGCACGTCGGCGGGGGAGACGTCGCGCCCGAGCACCTCGCTGATCGTCGTGACTCCGGCATCCGAGATGCCGCACGGGACGATCTGGGAGAAGGGCAGGAGGGAGTTGTCGCAGTTGAGGGCGAACCCGTGCATCGTGACACCGCGCTGCACGCGCACCCCGATGGCGGCGATCTTGTCCTCAGAAAGGGGGCGACGCACCCACACGCCGCTGCGCCCCTCGACGCGGTAGCCCTCGACGCCGAGGCCGGAGAGCACCTCGATGAGGATCTGCTCGATGCGACGCACGTGGGCGACGACGTCGACCGGCTCGGTCAGCCGCACGATCGGGTAGCCGACGAGCTGCCCCGGGCCGTGCCAGGTGATGTTCCCTCCGCGGTCGACGTCGACGACGGGCGTGCCGTCGGTGGGACGCTCGTTGCGGGCCGTGCGCGCGCCCGCGGTGAAGACGGGCTCGTGCTCGAGCAGAAGCAGCGTGTCGGGGCGTTCCCCGGCGACGACGCCGGCGTGGATCTCCCGCTGCAGGCTCCAGCCGTCCGTGTAGGGGACGAGATCGGGCGCGAGGCCCACGGTCTGCACATCGAGCATGGTGTGCTCCTCCGGTGTCGGTGGGTGAGGAGGCAGAACGGGATGCTGGTGGCATCATTTCTGCACGGCGTCTAAAAACACGATCGGGAACCCACAATACGCCCCAGTAGGGTGAGGGGATGAGCTCCGGTCGCCCGCGCGCCACATCTCGGGCGACGATCGCCGAGGCCGCCTCGGAGCTGTTCCTCGAACGCGGCTACGCCGAGACCACCGTCGCCGACATCACGACACGCGCCGGAGTCAGCCGCTCCACCTTCTTCAACTACTTCTCCTCCAAGGCCGACGTCCTCTGGAGCGGATTCGACGAACGCGCCGACACGGCGTGCGCGACGCTCGCGGCCGGCGCCGACCCGGTGTCGGCCCTGCGGGCACTCGTGGACGGCTTCGCCCCCGACAGCCTGGCCCTCGCGATCACGCACGCGGCCGCGATGGGCATGGAGGCCGACCTCGCCACGGAACGAGCGCTGCGCACGGCCCGGCTGGCGCGCGCCGTCAGCGACGGGCTCGTGGACCGCGGCGCGGGTCGTCTCGCCGCGGACGTCCGCGGCGGCGCGCTGGCCGGCGCCCTGCTCGCCGCCGTCTGGGCATGGGCGGTCGCGGGACCGGGACGGTCGGCGCTCGCACCGCTCTGGGAGGACGCGCTGGCGCTCGCGAAGGGCTGAGGGCGAGGCCGGTCCCGTAGAATCGGGGCATCATGGCGACTTTCGGCACCCTCAGCGATCGGCTGACAGAGACCTTCCGCAATCTGCGCACCAAGGGCAAGCTCACGCCCGCCGACGTCGACGGGACGGTCCGCGAGATCCGTCGGGCCCTCCTCGACGCCGACGTCGCGCTGATCGTGGTCAAGGAGTTCACCGCGAAGGTGCGCGAACGCGCCCTCGGCGACGAGGTGAACCGGGCACTCAACCCCGCGCAGCAGGTCGTCCAGATCGTCAACGAAGAGCTCGTCGCGATCCTCGGCGGTCAGCAGCGCCGGCTGCAGTTCGCGAAGAACCCGCCGACCGTCATCATGCTGGCCGGTCTCCAGGGATCGGGCAAGACGACCTTCGCCGGCAAGCTCGCGAAGCAGCTCGAGAAGGACGGGCACACCCCGTTGCTCGTGGCCGCCGACCTCCAGCGTCCGAACGCCGTCAACCAGCTCCAGGTCGTCGCCGAGCGCGCCGGTGCGGCGATCTACGCGCCGGAGCCGGGCAACGGCGTCGGCGACCCCGTGCGGGTCGCCCGCGACGGCGTCGAGACCGCGCGCCGCCAGCAGCACGACGTGGTCATCATCGACACCGCCGGTCGCCTGGGTGTGGATGCCGAGCTCATGAAGCAGGCCGCGGACATCCGCACGGCCACCGATCCCGACGAAGTGCTGTTCGTGATCGACGCGCTCACCGGTCAGGATGCCGTGAACACCGCCAAGGCGTTCCAGGAGGGCGTCGATTTCACCGGTGTGGTGCTCAGCAAGCTCGACGGCGACTCTCGCGGCGGCGCGGCCCTCTCGGTCGCGTCCGTGACGGGCCGCCCGATCATCTTCGCCTCGACGGGCGAGAACCTCGAGGACCTCGAGGCCTTCCACCCCGATCGCATGGCCAGCCGCATCCTCGACCTCGGCGACATCCTCACCCTCATCGAGCAGGCGCAGCAGGCCTTCGACGAGGAGGAGGCGCGCAAGGTCGCCGAGAAGCTCGCGACCGAGCAGTTCACCCTCGAGGACTTCCTCGACCAGCTTCAGCAGATGAAGAAGATGGGGTCGATGAAGAAGATGCTCGGCATGCTGCCGGGCATGGGCCAGATGAAGCAGCAGCTGGAGAACTTCGACGACCGCGAGATCGACCGCACCGAGGCGATCATCCGCTCCATGACCCCGGGGGAGCGCCGCAACCCCAAGGTGCTCAACGGCTCCCGTCGCCTGCGGATCGCGCGCGGCTCGGGGATGACCGTCACCGATGTCAACCAGCTCGTGCAGCGCTTCGAGCAGGCTGCCAAGATGATGAAGACCGTCGCACGGGGCGGAGTGCCCAACATCCCGGGCATGGGGCCGGTGGGCGGAAGGCCCGGCGCGTCGAGCAAGCGGGGCGGCAAGCAGAAGGCGCGCAGCGGCTCCCGCTCCGGCAACCCGGCCAAGCGCGCCGCCGAGAACGCGGGCCTCGCGGCCGCGGCGCCGAGCGGTCCCGCCGGGTCGGGCTTCGGCCTCGGCGCCTCCGCGCCGCAGCCGACCGAGGCGGAGCTCGCGGAGATCCAGAAGCTCTTCGGGAAGGGCTGACCCGTCAGAGGGTGATGCCGGCCTCGTCGAGGGCGGCCTCCACGGCATCCGCCAGGACGACCTGTCCCTCGGCGGTGGGATGTTCGCCGTCCCACTGCAGCAGGTCGGGTCGTCCGCGCAACGGCTGCCCGATGGAGACGAAGACACCGTCGTCGGCGTCGAGGGCGCTCTGCAGGGCGTCGCTGGCCCAGCCGATCGCGTCGGGCTCGTCGTCGTCGATGTGCCAGAGGGTGTCGATGCCGATCAGTCGCGCATCCGGGAGGCCGGCGCGGAGCCGGTCGACGGCCGCCCGCGTGGCGTCGTCGATCTCGTCCTGCGCCGCGTCCAGGTCGTTGTCGGAGGACTGGATGATGACCACCGCCGGGTCCATCGCGATGGCCTCGTCGACCAGGCCGCCGAGATCATCGCCGCAGTCGCCCTCGATCGTGAAGCCCGCGCCGCTGCACGACAGGTTCACGATGTCCGCGCCGGTGTCGCGCGCCAGCAGCGCGGGCCAGGCCTCGTCCTCGTCCAGACCGAGCCCGGCCATGATCGAGTCGCCGATGGTGACCACCAGGCCACCGGTCGCACTCGGCGCGGCCGCGCGTGCGGCGGGCACCGGGGCGGCGGTCGGCGCGTCGCGGGCGGCCTCCGGGCGCCGCGCGTCGGCGGAGCCGTCCGGAACCGCCGCGGCGCACCCGGACAGGGCGAGCGCTGCCACGGCGATGACGGCGCCGGAGACGGCGGCGACCGGAACGAGCCTGCGGGTGCGCACCGCTTCACTCTAGGCTCCGCCCGGTGTGAACACGCCCGGGTGATCCGATGCGCGGGCCGAGAGCGCCGACGCCGCTCAGTCGGCCAGGCCGGCGAGGTGCTCGTGCAGGGTGGGTCCGGCGCGGAACTCGCGGATCAGGTGGTGCACCACGGCACGGAGGTCCCCTCCGGCCGCGTCCGCGACGAGCAGCTGACGAGCGGAGCTGCCGCCCTCGTCGAGGATGCGGCCGACCCCCGCGAACTCGCGCGCGCAGTGCAGGTCGCGAGCGACGTCCTCCAGCGCGGCGAGCGTCTCGCGCAGGTGCTCGGCCACGGGGCGCTGGGTTCCGTCGCGATCGACGATGACGCGCGCCTCGGTGCCGTAGCGCGCCGCGCGCCACTTGTTCTCCCGGACGAACCACGGCTGCAGTGCGGGCAGGGTGCGCCCCGCGTCGAGCTCGCGCGAGAAGTGCTCCACCAGCACCTGGACCAGCGCCGCGACGGCGGCCAGTTCGGGAAGCGTCGACATCCCGTCGCACGCGCGCACCTCGATCGTCCCCCAGCGCGGTGCCGGGCGGATGTCCCAACGGACCTCGGTGGCGTCCTCCATGACCCCCGTGCGCACCATGTCGTCGAGATACGACTCGTACTCCGGCCACGCGGTCAGCGGCCAGGGCAGTCCTGCCGTGGGCAGCTGCTGGAAGACGAGGGCGCGGTTCGAGGCGTATCCCGTGCGTTCGCCGGCCCAGAAGGGGCTGGATGCCGACAACGCCTGCAGATGCGGCAGATAGGCGGTGAGGGCACCGATGATCGGGAAGACCTTGTTGACGTCGTCGACGCCGACGTGCACGTGGATGCCCCAGATCATCATGTTGCGGCCCCACCACTGGGTGCGCTCGATGAGCTTGTGGTAGCGCGTCTTGTCGGTGACCTCCTGCTCGTACCACTGGGCGAACGGATGGCTTCCGGCGCACAGGAGCGCGATGCCGCGCGGATCGGTCTCCCGGCGGATCGCCGCGATGGCGTCGGCGATGTCGTCGACGACCGCCGCGACCGTGTCGCCGACGCCGCTGGTGACCTCGATCGTGTTCGTCAGCAGCTCGCCGGTGATCGTGTGACGCTCCAACGACGTGGAATCGCCCAGTGCGGCGAGGATCTCCGGCGCCCGGGGGACGAGGTCGCCGGTCTGCTCGTCGGCGAGCATGAGCTCCCACTCGATGCCGACAGTGGACCGGCTGGATGTCGCGAAGGGCACCGTCATGGCCCACAGTCTGACACGCGGAGTACGGCGTGTTCGCGGCATCCGTCACGATCTGGCAAAATAGACCGTTGGACCGCTCGCTCGACCCTCTATCAGGCGATCGCGTCCACCCTAGAGCTTCCGCCGGGTGTGCACCCCACAGCCCGAGCGTCGTTCATCACCTCACAACACCATTCAGGAGAATTGTGGCTGTCAAGATCCGTCTCAAGCGCCTCGGCAAGATCCGTGCGCCCTACTACCGCATCGTCGTCGCCGACTCGCGCACCAAGCGCGACGGTCGTGTGATCGAGGAGATCGGCAAGTACCACCCCACCGAGGAGCCGTCGTTCATCGAGGTCGACTCGGAGCGTGCGCAGTACTGGCTGTCCGTCGGCGCGCAGCCGACCGAGCAGGTCGCCGCGCTGCTGAAGCTCACGGGCGACTGGGGTCGCTTCAAGGGCGACGCGAACGCCGTCTCGACCGTCAAGACGGCCGCGGCCAAGGAGGAGTTCCAGATCGACTCCGCCAAGAAGTCGGTCATCAAGCCGAAGGCGGAGAAGAAGGCCGAAGAGCCCGCCGCCGAGGTCGAGGCTCCGGCCGAGGCCGAGCAGACCGACGCAGAGTAAGACCGTTGCTCTCCGCCGCGCTCGAACACATCGTCAAGGGGATCGTCGATCACCCTGAGGATGTCATCATCCGTTCCTCCTCGTCGCCGCGTGGCGACGTCCTCGAGGTGCGCGTGCACCCCGACGACCGAGGTCGGGTGATCGGGCGCGGCGGACGCACGGCCAAGGCGCTGCGCACCCTCGTGTCCGCTCTCGCCGACGGTGCCCGCGTCCGCGTCGACGTCGCGGACGACTGACATGGCGACGGCCGGCCCCGCACGCACGCAGTTGCGCGTCGGGCGTCTCGTGAAGGCCCATGGCCTGAAGGGCGCCCTCAAGCTCGAGCTGTACACCGACGACCCCGACGGACGATTCGTCCCGGGCGCCGTCTTCACCCTGCAGGTCCCCGAGTCCTCCCCGTGGCACGGCAAGACGCTGACGGTGCGCGAGTTCCGCTGGATGAACTCCCACCCCGTCGCCTTCTTCGAGGAGGTCGAGGACCGGACGGCCGCCGAGAGCATCGTGCGCGCCATCCTCTGGATCGACCAGGACGATTCGGCCGTGGCCGAGGACGACGCCTGGTACGACCACCAGCTGGTCGGGCTCACGGTTCAGCGGGACGGCGAGCCCGTCGGCCGCGTGATCCGCGTCGACCACCTGCCGGCCCAGGATCTGCTCGTCGTGCGCCCTCTCAGCGGCGACGACGAGATCCTCGTGCCCTTCGTGGCCGCGATCGTCCCCGACGTCGACATCGCCGCCGGCACGATCACCGTGACACCCCCCGCCGGGCTCTTCGAGGAGCTCCCGGGCGACGACGACACCCCCGAGGCGGATGCCGACGCCGAGGCCGCACCCGACGAGGACTGACGTGCGGATCGACGTCGTCACGATCTTCCCGGCGTTCTTCGACGTGCTGGAGGTCTCGCTCCTCGGCCGAGCCCGTGGCGCCGGCATCCTGGACGTGCGGGTCCACGACCTGCGCGACTACGCGCACGATCGTCACCGCACCGTCGACGACACGCCCTACGGCGGCGGGGCGGGGATGGTCATGAAGCCGGAGCCGTGGGGCGAGGTGCTCGACGCGATCGCCGCGGATGCCGACGGGCCGCTGCGCTTCGTGTTCCCGTCGCCCGCGGGCACCGTGTTCACGCAGCGGACCGCGCGGGACTGGGCGTCCGCCGAGACGCATCTGGTGTTCGGCTGCGGCCGCTACGAGGGCATCGACGAACGCGTATTCGCCTACGCCGCCACCCTCGGCGAGGTCAGCCTGACGAGCATCGGCGACTACGTGCTCAACGGGGGCGAGGTCGCCGCCATGGCGATGATCGAAGCCATCGGCCGGCTCGTCCCCGGCGTCGTGGGCAATCCCGAGAGCCTCGTGGAGGAGTCGCACGAGGACGGGCTGCTGGAGTACCCGTCGTACACGAAGCCCGCCGCCTGGCGCGGCTACGACGTGCCCGACGTGCTGCTCAGCGGCCACCACGGCCGCGTCGCCGATTGGCGACGCGCGCAGCAGGTCGAACGGACCCGCGCGCGCAGGCCGGATCTGCTGGCGGACTGAGCGGCGGGGCGGACCCGCCGCGATCCACCCCTCAGTCGACGCCGAGGAACGAGCGATCCGTGAGGATCAGCGGACCGTCGTCGGTGATGGCGACGGTGTGCTCGGCGTGCGCGCCGCGCGAACCGTCGGCGCTGCGGAGGGTCCAGCCGTCGGGGTCGGTCACGAGCTCGTCGGTCGTCTGCAGGAACCACGGCTCCAGGGCGACCACGAGTCCGGCCCGCAGCGGGTAGCCGCGATTCGGCTTGCCGTCGTTGGGCACGTGCGGGTCGCCGTGCATCGTGCGTCCGACTCCGTGCCCGCCGAAATCGGTGTTGATCTCGTAACCGTCGGCGCGCGCGACCTCGGCGATCGCGTGCGAGATGTCGCCGATCCGCCCCCCGACGGATGCCGCGCCGATCGCGGCGTCGAGGGCGCGCTGCGTCGTGTCGATGAGCGCCAGATCCTCGTCGCGCGCCGTGCCCACGACGAAGGAGACCGCCGAGTCGGCGACCCAGCCGTCGATCGACACGGCGAAGTCGAGCGTCACGAGGTCGCCGTCGCGCAGCGCGTAGTCGTGGGGGAGGCCGTGCAGGACGGCGTCGTTGACCGAGGTGCAGATCACCTTGCCGAACGGGCTGGCGCCGAACGACGGGTGGTAGTCGATGTAGCACGACTCCGCGCCGGCGCGTCGGATGAGCTCGTGCGCCCGCCGATCGATGGTCAGCAGGTTGGTGCCGACCTTCGTGTCCTCGCGGAGGGCCGCCAGCGTCTCGGCGACGAATCGTCCCGCGGGACGCATCGCCTCGATCTCGGCGGGGGTGCGCAGCTCGATCATCGTGATCCTTTCGTCAGGATCTATTCTGTCCGACCGGCGTAGCATCGAAGGTATGTGGCTGCGACAGACGTTCTTCCGGTGGCTCGTTCCGGCGGCGTTCGTCCTGCCCTTGTGGCTGGTCGTCGGCTGGATCGTGTTCGGTGCGAGCCCGTGGGCGCTGCTGTGGGTGCTGCTGTCGGCGCCGATCGTGTTCGTGTGGCAGCTGATCCTCGCGCTGCTCGTGCGGGCGCGCGGCACCGTGCGGGCCGAGCGTGCCGTCTCGTGGCGCGATGCCGGGGTGATCGGCGCGTGGCACGTGCTCGTCGTCGCTCTCGGCGTGTTCGACGGCCGGTGGTGGTGGCCCGTCTTCGCGGTGACCGTCGCGTTGGGCGTCGCGGCCATGTGGTCGTCGCTGTCGCAGCTGTGGCGCGAGGCCGGTCCGCGGGTCTCGATCCTGCGCACGCCGTCCGGCATGGGGTACGTGGCCCCGGCGCGCGACGACGCTCCGCGCGCATCCGAGCCGGAGGAGATCATCGTCATCCGCGAGAACACGCCCCCGTCGTCCTGACCGACGCGGTTTGGATGCACCCGGCATCCATGGCAGAATGGCTGTTTGTGCCCTGAACAGGCTCTGCCTCAGGGGAGCACGGCGTCGGCAACGATCGCCTCGGGCACACGAATCCTTACCATCCCCATCTCGCGATCGACCTGTGGCGGTCGCAGGAAGTGACGATCATGCAGATTCTCGACGCCGTCGACGCGGCATCGCTGCGCAGCGACATCCCCGCCTTCGCCCCCGGTGACACCGTCAAGGTGCACGTGAACATCACCGAAGGCAACCGTTCCCGCATCCAGGTCTTCCAGGGCGTCGTCATCGGCCGCTCCGGAGACGGAGTGCGCGAGACCTTCACCGTCCGCAAGATCAGCTTCCAGGTCGGCGTGGAGCGCACGTTCCCCGTGCACAGCCCGGTGATCGACCACATCGAGGTCGTCACCCGTGGTGACGTCCGCCGCGCGAAGCTCTACTACCTGCGGAACCTCCGCGGCAAGAAGGCCAAGATCAAGGAGAAGCGCGGCTGACGCGTTCCTCCTCACGGATGCCCCGGACCTCTGCGGTCCGGGGCATCCGTCGTCCCGGCGAGGCGTGTGGAGCCGACGGCGCGCGCATGTGCGACCCTTGAGGGGCGGTACCGACGGGCGGCTCCGAGATCGAGAAAGACAGGCATGACTTCGGACAACATCACGGCTCCGGACACGGCGCTCCCTCCTCGCCAACGCCGCCGTCGAGGCATCTGGATGCTGCTGCGCGACGTGCTGGTGATCGTGCTGATCGCCGTCGTGGTCTCGTTCGTGATCAAGACGTTCCTGGTGCGGTCGTTCTACATCCCGTCGGGCTCGATGGAGCAGACCCTGCTGATCAAGGACCGCATCCTCGTCGACGAGCTCACTCCCCGCTTCGGCGGGTACGAGCGCGGTGATGTGGTGGTCTTCCGCGACCCGGGCGGCTGGCTCCCCGCGGCGCCGGCCACGCCGGATCAGCCGCCGCTCGCCCAGGCCGCCGACTGGCTGCTGTCCCTCGTGGGCATCACGGCCTCCGACAGTGACGAGCACCTGATCAAGCGCATCATCGGCGTCGGCGGCGACCACGTGGTCTGCTGCAACGCGATCGGCCAGGTGACGGTCAACGGCACCCCGATCGACGAGACCCCGTACCTGAACCTCTCCCCGGGCCAGAGCGCGCCCCAGCCGGTCCCGTTCGACGTCGTCGTACCGGAGAACTCGCTGTGGGTCATGGGCGACAACCGCGACCACTCGCGCGACTCGCGCTACAACATGGATCAGCCCAACAAGGGCTTCGTGCCGCTGGACAACGTCGTCGGACGCGCGTTCCTGATCACCTGGCCGTTCGACCGCTTCGGCACGATCGACGGGCACCACGCGGTGTTCGCGGGGGTGCCCGCGCCGGGAGCGGAATGAGCATCGTCGCTCCGCGTCTGACCGTCGAGCGCCGGCTGCTCAAGGAGCACGCGCTGGTCATCGCGTGCGACGAGGTCGGGCGGGGAGCGTTGGCCGGCCCGGTGGCGGTCGGCGCCGCGGTGATGGATGCCGCCGGCGCGCGGCGCCGTATCCCCGAGGGCCTGCGCGATTCCAAGCTCGTCGCCGAGCACCGCCGCCCGGACGTGGCCGCTCGCGCGGCCGCGTGGGTCGGTGCGTCTGCGGTGGGCTGGGCGAGCGCCGCGGAGATCGACGAGGTGGGGATCATCCGCGCCCTGGGCCTCGCCGCGCTGCGCGCCATCGCGGATCTCCGGGCCGCGGGCATCGTCCCGGAAGAGGCGATCGTCATCCTCGACGGCAACCACGACTACATCACCCCGGCGGGAGGGTCCGGTCTGCGGGTGCGTCCCATCGTGAAGGCGGACCGCGACTGCGCGTCGGCGGCGGCGGCCTCCGTGCTCGCCAAGGTCGCCCGCGACGACCTCATGACGCGCCTGCACGACGAGCACCCCGTCTACCGGTGGGAGCGCAACAAGGGATACGCGAGCCTGGAGCACCGCGATGCGATCCGCGCGCACGGGCTGAGCGCGCATCATCGGGCGTCGTGGGCCATCGCCGACGCGCCGACGCTGTTCTGACGCGGATGCGGCGGCATCCGCCCGCCCCCGCCGCCCGCATAGGATGGGAGCACCATGGACGACGAGGGCTTTGACGACTACGACCGCGAACTCGAGCTGGCGCTGTACAAGGAGTACCGCGACGTGGTCTCCCAGTTCGCCTACGTCATCGAGACGGAGCGCCGGTTCTACCTCGCCAACGACGTGAACGTCGTGCGCCGCGACACCGAGCACGACTTCTACTTCGAGATCTCCATGACCGACGTGTGGGTGTGGGACATCTACCGCGCCGACCGGTTCGTGAAGTCGGTCCGCGTGCTCACGTTCAAGGACGTCAACGTCGAGGAACTCCAGCGCCGGGACTTCCAACTCCCCGACGAGCTCTCGCTCGACTCCTGAGCGCACCCGCGCCCCGGACGAGACGTCGGCTCCTCCCCAGCGCCGGACGCCGATCGACCGTCCACCGATCCCGTCGCCGCGCCCGCGCGCGGCCGCGGATGACGCCAGTCTGCTGCCATGGCAGACAAGGACGAGCTCGGTCGGGCGGGTGAGGATCGCGCCGCGCGACACCTCGCGCTGAACGGATACACGGTCCTCGATCGCAACTGGCGGTGCGCCGTGGGGGAGATCGACATCGTGGCCGTCGACGGCGGCGACCTCGTCGTCGTGGAGGTGAAGACACGACGATCGGTGATGTTCGGGCACCCGTTCGACGCCGTCGACGCGCGCAAACGCGCACGCCTGTGGCGCCTGGCCCACGCGTGGGCGTCGGCGCATCCCGACCTCTCGCGGCGACGGCGCACGCGTGTGGATGTGATCGGGGTGACCGGCGACGATCCGGCCACCGCCCTGCTGGAGCACCTGAAGGACGTGCGATGACGGTCGGCCGCACCTGGGGCGTCGTGCTGACGGGCCTGCGGGGTGATCTCGTCGAGGTCGAGGCGGACCTGTCGAATCAGATGCCGGGGTTCTCGATCATCGGCCTCGCCGACAAGGCCATCGGCGAGGCCCATCAGCGCGTGCACAACGCCTGCGCGAACAGCGACCTGCCGCTCCCGCGACGCAAACTCACCGTCAACCTGTCACCGGCGAACCTCCCGAAGCAGGGGTCCGGTCTGGACGTCGCCATCGCGATCGCGTCGCTCGCGACCGAGCACGCGATGGATGCCGCGTCCCTCGCCGCCACGGTGCACATCGGCGAGCTCGGCCTCGACGGGCGGGTGCGTCCGGTGACCGGGGTGCTGCCCGCCGTGGCCGCGGCGGCACGCGCGGGGGTGCGCAGGGTGGTCGTGCCGCACGCGAACCGGGAGGAAGCGGCGCTGGTGGACGGTGTCGAGGTGCTGGGCGCGGCCTGCCTGCGCGACGTCGCCCGCTGGCACGGGCTCGACGTCGACGACGTCCCGGTGGAGCCCGTGCCGCATCCGGCGGCTCCGCGGCGCGGTTCGGCCTCGCCCCCGCCGGATCTGGCGGACGTGATCGGGCAGGCCGATGCCGTGGACGCACTCACCGTCGCCGCCGCCGGTGCACACCACGTGCTGATGAGCGGACCGCCCGGTGCGGGCAAGACCATGCTGGCGCGCCGCCTTCCCGGCATCCTCCCCGATCTGGACGACGACGACGCGGTCCACGCCGCCTCCCTGCGCTCGCTCGCGGGGGAGGCGGTCACCGACCTCTGCCGCACTCCGCCGTTCGAGGCACCCCATCACAGCGCCAGTGCGGCGGCGCTCGTGGGAGGCGGCAGCCGCGCCGTGCGCCCCGGCGCGATCGCGCGGGCGAGCGGTGGGGTGCTCTTCCTCGACGAGGCGGGCGAGTTCGCCGGCCACGCCCTCGACGCCCTGCGACAGCCCTTGGAGTCCGGCACGATCGAGATCCATCGCGCCGGGTTCCGGGCGAGCTTCCCGGCCCGATTCCAGCTCGTCGTCTTTTGTGTACGACTGGACAGTGCCTAGAGACACCACAGTGACTCAGGAGGTCGCTCGTAGCGCCACCGCGCTGCTGCAGTGCATTCGTGGCCGACCCTCGGACTTGGCTGCGCGCGCATTGGGACCTCATCGTGCGGCTGTCCCGGTGTGCGTGGGCCGGTTCCCTTCCGGAGTGGATCCGTCACGGAGATTGGTGAAGGGAGGCGACTCCGCGTCGCGACGACAAGATGGCCACATCGTTGGTGCCGCGGCTTGAGTCCTAGCCGTTTCCCTCTGGATCGTTGGGTGTGCCCAAGGCGCCCAGGAGTTCTTCGATCGCGACGCGTAGTTCGTTGTAGCCGTGCACATAGAACATCGCGTCCATGCCCGGTCTTTCCGCGTTGTCGAAGTCGGTGACGAGCTGATGCGCCTCGCGGATGGCAGTTTCGAGCCAGGTCTCGACGCCCGGCAGCCCTTGGATCCAGGCATCGATGATGGTGAATGGGATCGGGGCGTAGCCGTGCGCGTCAACACCGACGTGGAACTGATGCCCGTCCGGTCCGTGGTCGCGGGCGTGGGTGTGCCCGTGTAGCAGGGGGATCCCATCGTCCCACCGCGGCCGATGTGTTGTTTGCCAGTCCATGTCTTGCGTGTCGCCACGGTAGGGGTAGTGGGATGCGAGCAGTCGGTATCCGTGCCGCGTGCCCTCGATGACGTCCGGGAGGATGGTCCACCCGGCCTGTTCGTACTGTGGCCGGAATCGTTCGATCGCCCGCTTGCTCTGCGTCGCAGACGAGACCCGGTCGTGGTTACCGGGGACGAGGAACCGGCGCCCATTTAGCTGTGCTGTCAGCGCGAGGGACTCCTCGATCGGGCCGAGCCCGACGTCCCCGAGGTGAAGGACGATGTCCTCCGCGGCCACCGTGTGGTTCCATCGGCGGATCAGTTCTTCGTTCATCTCCTCGACGGTGGTGAACGGGCGGCCGGCGAGTTCGCTGATGCGGGCATGACTGAAATGGGTGTCCGCGGTCACGAAGTCGACCTGGTCGAAGTCGAACCACGGATACTCGCTCACGGTCGCCTCCGCCGATCATCGTGGGGTTGGGAATGTCTAGCGGAATCTACCGCGGTCTATTGTCTGATAGCTCTGGGAAGCTTCCGCTAGAGCTCATCGAAGTGGCGGTCTGCCTGGCAGGAAGGCGCTGAAGGCTCGCCTGCCGCGATCCGAGCTACTGCGCCACCGGCCACCGGCGTAAGCGCTCCTTGTGCTCATCGGTCGTCAGACCGGGCTTGCGGCCACTGTCGACTGCGTCACGGTTCATCCAGTTGCGAAGACAGGACTCGCTGATTGCCAGATCACAGGCGGTCTGGCCGACAGGGTTTCCCTGGGCGACCAGATCCGGGGCTCGACGCCGGAACTCCGGTGGGTGAGCAGCAGGCATCTCACAGACTCCTTCCGAGAAGATCATCGCCTCAACTCAGGTGTCCGGAAAACCTGGTCACGCTCCCAATCTCGTCGACCCCGGTCAGCCCTGCCCAGCACACGATAGTGCCCGGTGAACAGGTCGCGCCCACAGATGGATACCCGGTGCGTCAATGCGCCACCGGCCGCATCGCTGCGGGACAGGAGGACGGATGGTTCTCGAGAACCCGCGACGGCCCCGGCCGACGCATCACATTGGAGGGTACTGTTGGCGCCCCAAGAAGGGGTGAGGTTCTAAGAAGGGGTGAGGTTCTTGGCTCGTCGGGTTGATCCGAGGCTGCTCTGGTCGGGGATTCCTTGTCGAGGTGGCTAGGAGACTCACCCGCGACGGCGTCCGTCAGCCTCGTCGACCTCGATGCGTGCCGGAGAGCGGAACAACCTCGCGAGATCGGCGACCGAGGTCTAGGGTCGGGGGCACCGCGACTGTGCACGACGAGGTGAAGCGTGGATCGGAGGGCGCGATCGTGAGACCGGTGAGGCGGGCGCAGCGACCTGAGATCGCCTACTCGTGGCGCCGATCGGAACACAGCGGACTCGATCCGAGCAGCCCGCGTGTGCGGCTCGCTGAGGTCAAGCGGGCGAGCCGGCTCACGAGGGCTGCGGCGCCGGTGATCGAGGAGATCGCCGAGTCGATGGTCGATTACCCCTTCGCAGTCATGCTCGCCGACGAGCGTGCGTGCATCATCGGCGCACGGTTCGGCGAGCGAACGATCGCGCGGCAGATCGAACGAAGCGGAGGCGTGCCGGGGCGGGTTTTCGACGAGGAGCTGACGGGAACGAACTCCATCGGGACTGTGCGAGAGCTGCGCAGGCCCCTTGCCGTTCATGGCGAGGAGCACTACCTGGAGTCGCTGAAGGACTTCAGTTGCTATGGAACGCCGATCCTGCATCCAATCACGAAGAGGTTCGTCGGCCTTATCGACGTGAGCGGGTTCGCGAAGGGTGCGGCCCCGATCCTCGGACCGCTGCTTGGTCGCGCGGCGAAGGACATCGAGGCACGTCTTCTCGACCTGTCTCAAGCCTCCGAGCTGGAGCTGTTCCGTCGCTATCAGGAGCGCACGGCGCATCGGAGCAGGCCGGTGCTGGCTCTGGGTCCGAGCTTCGTGCTGGCGAACACCGCCGCAACGGATGCCGTCGATCCCGCTGACTATCCGCTGCTGCGCTCGCTCAGCA
The DNA here is from genome assembly GCF_001592125.1 of Microbacterium hominis NBRC 15708. Lineage (GTDB taxonomy): Bacteria > Actinomycetota > Actinomycetes > Actinomycetales > Microbacteriaceae > Microbacterium > Microbacterium hominis. The sequence goes on along the minus strand of NZ_BCWI01000001.1, from coordinate 621,816 downwards.
GCACGGATGCCGAAGCCCGACCGGTGCAGTTCGTTCGCCTCGTCAGCGGCGCGGATGCGCGTGTGCGGGTCGAGAGCGTCGGAGCGCGCGGAGACTGCGTCCTGCTGGAGATCGATCCTCACGTCCGGCCAGGGTCTGGCGTCGCCGCATCCCACGCCCGCACGGAGGGTGCCCCTCAGCACTCGCGTACCCCGGAGCTGACGTTGGTCGTCGGAGAACCGGGTGTCGGTCGGACGACGGAGGCGCTTCGTCTTGCCGGCCCTAAGGCGTCTCACCATACTGCGGAGTCCGCGTCGCTGGACGGAGAAGCGACATGGCTCCGGGGCGCCGCGCTCGGCCTCCAAGCCGGTCCGTGCGTCTTCGACGACGTGGATGCCCTCTCACCTGCACTCGCAAGCGCGCTGGGACGCCTGCTTGCCGACGCCGCCGACGCCGTCGTGCTGATCTGCGGAACCCGACTCCCGTCGAGTCCCGCGCACGCGGCTCTTCTGGCCAACGCAACAGATCGCACGATCCTGCCACCGCTGCGGGACCGCCTGGACGAGCTGCCTGAACTCATCCGCGGGCTCACGGCGGAGGGGTCCCCGCTCGTACTCGCCCCCAGCGCCTTGGAGGCGCTTCGTGCGCACGACTGGCCGGGCAATCTTCACGAGCTCCGCAAATTCGTCGATGTGGCAGGGAGCGAAGGGCGTACTCGGCAGCTGAGCGTTCAGGACTTACCTCCGGCCTACCGCAGAACCGATCGTGCGCGGCGCCTGAGCCGGCTGGAGAAGGCCGAGCGCGAGACGATCGTTACAACGCTCGCCGAGGTCGATGGCAACATTGCCCAGGCCGCACGCCTGCTCGCGATCAGCCGGCCGACCCTGTACAGCCGTATCCGCGCATTGGGCATCGCGCGCTAGGGGTCCTCGCGAGCCTCGGCGTACGGAGGTCGTAAAGAACTTGTACACCCGCCGTCGCTGACTCGCGCGCAGACTCGCCTCAACGGACTCAGAGAGGAGCACGCCATGAGCACTAAGGGCACGATCGTGCGACACGATCAATTCTTCATCGATGGCGGATGGGTCGTCCCCGCGGGGGCCAGCCGGATCGAAGTGGTCTCGCCGAACACCGGCGAGATCATCGGGGACGTCCCTGAGGCGGGCACGGCCGACATCGACACCGCTGTCGCTGCGGCGCGGCGGGCCTTCGACGACCCGCAGGGCTGGTCCCAGTGGACCCCGCGGCAGCGTGCCGATGCCATCGAGCGGCTCGCCGACGAGATTGACGCGCGCAAGGACGAGATCGCCCGCCTGGTGAGCAGCCAGAACGGCATGCCCATCAGCACGTCCCTCGGTCTGGAGGCGGTGTTCCCCTCCGCGGTCTACCGGTACTATGCAGGTCTCGTGCGCGATCAGCCCGTCGAGGAGGAGAGACCGGGTCTGTTGGGGGGTACGACGCTCGTCCGGCGCATACCCATCGGTGTCGTCGGCGCGATCGTTCCGTGGAACTACCCGCAGACGCTCGCGTCGTTCAAGATAGCCCCCGCCCTCGCGTCGGGCTGCACCATCGTGGTCAAGCCGTCGCCCGAGACCGTGCTCGATGACTATGTGTTCGCGCAAGCGGTTGAGGCCGCGCAGTTGCCTCCCGGCGTGATCAACATTGTCCCGGGAGGACGCGAAGCCGGCCGAGCGCTGGTCGAGCACCCGGGGATCGACAAGATCGCCTTCACCGGGTCGACCGCCGCGGGGCGTGAGATCGCGGCGACCTGCGGGAGGCTGCTGCGGCCGGTCACCCTCGAGCTGGGCGGCAAGTCCGCCGCAGTGCTCCTCGACGATGTCGACCTCGCCGCATCCATGCAGGGCCTGTATGGTGCGACACTGCTGAACAACGGGCAGACGTGCTTCGCGGGCACACGCATCTTGGCGCCGCGATCCCGCTACGACGAGGTCGTCGAGGCCTTTGCGGGACTGCTGCAGTCTCTGCCGATCGGCGACTCGCTCGACGAGGCCACACTCGTCGGGCCGATGGCGACCTCCGCTCAGCGCGATCGCGTCGAGAGCTTCATCGCCCGAGGCAGATCCGAAGGCGGCCGAGTCGCCGTCGGTGGAGGACGACCGCAGGAGCTCGGCCGTGGCTGGTTCGTCGAGCCCACTCTGCTGACCGGACTCGACAACTCGGCGACGGTGTCTCAGGACGAGATTTTCGGGCCCGTGCTCGTCGTGATCCCCTACGACGACATCGAGCACGCCGTACGCATCGCGAACGACTCCCCCTACGGGCTCGGCGGCAGCGTGTGGACGGCTGACCACGGCCGCGGGGTCGACGTGGCTCGCCGTATCCACACCGGCACGATCGGGGTGAACGGATACCTTCCCGATCCCACGGCGCCGTTCGGCGGTGTGAAGGCGAGCGGGATAGGACGTGAACTCGGTCCCGAGGGCCTCGCGTCGTATCAGACCGCGCAGTCCATCTACCTCTGACGTGAGGAACGGGGTCGGATGCCTGGCCCCGGCGGAGCCCGGTCACCCTTGTCCGTCAGTGTGCCGTGACGTGGCACGGCACACTGACGGGCAGGCAGCGGCAGCGGCATCCTTGACAGCGGACGTTGTCGTCCAGCGAGGGGAGATTCTTCGTGAGCGAAGTCGATATCAGTGCCGTGCCCCTGATCGCGCGGCACCGCGCCATCCACAGCGAGATGGTCGCGATCAACTATGAGAGCCGAGAGGTGACGTACGTCGAGTTCCATCAGATCGTGGGACGCCTCGCCGCTGCGCTGCGCGCAGACGGCGTGGGGCCGGGCGACAGGGTCGCCTACGCGGGGCTGAACAGCCTGACGTTTCTCGTCACCTACTTCGCCGCCACCTGGGTCGGAGCGGCTTTCGTCCCGCTGAACTTCCGGCTCGCGCCCCGCGAAGTGCGTGCCGTGCTTGAGGACGCGCGACCGGACGTACTCGTCGCAGAGCCCGTTCAGGCCACTGCGATCGACGACTTCGTGACCGAGCTGACGATCCGGCATGCCCTCGTCGTCGACGACGACCCCGCTCTCGAGCCCGCCGCGGATCTGTCGGCTCGCTGGCAGTCCTTCCTGGCGTTCCGGACGGCGCACGAAGAGATCCCGCCGCACGTGCGTCAGTCGGACGACGACCTTGCAGCGCTGCTGTACACCTCCGGTTCGACCGGCAAGGCTAAGGGTGTCATGCTCACGCACGGAAACCTGTGGTGGAACTGGGTGAACGTTGACTCGGTTGTCGACACGCGCTTCGGCGACGTGAGCCTCGCCGTCGCGCCGCTGTTCCACATCGGCGGCTTCAACGCCCTGGCACTGCGGACAATCACCCGGGGCGGGACGCTCGTGGTGCGGCGGTCGTTCGTCCCGGCCCAGGCTCTGCAAGACCTCGTGAACTTCCGTGTGAACAGCATGTTCCTCGTGCCCGCGATGCTTGCCGGCATCCAGCGTGAGCCCGGGTTCGACGACGCCGACCTGAGCAATCTCCGCTCGACGATCGCTGCGGGTGCACCCGTGCCACCGGCGCTGATCGCGACGTATGCGGAGAAGGGGGTCCTCCTGCAGCAGGCCTGGGGGCTCACCGAGACTGCGCCGTTCGCGACCTATCTCGAGTCGTCGATGACGTCGGAGAAGCTGGGGTCGTGCGGTGTGGCGATGCCGTACACCGAGGTCAAGGTCGTCGATCCCACGACGATGGGCGACGTCGCGGTGGCCGGGCGGACGGGCGAGTTCTGGGTTCGCGGGCCGAACGTCTCGCGTGGCTACTGGAACAACCCGGAAGCGACCGCGGCGGTCTTCACGCCCGATGGCTGGTTCCGCACGGGCGACATAGGCTACGCAGACGAGGACGGCTATCTGTTCATCGTGGATCGCCTCAAGGACATGATCATAACGGGCGGCGAGAACGTCTACCCCGCCGAGATCGAGAACGTGCTCGCCGCCCACCCGGAGGTCGAGGACGTGGCCGTCATCGGCGTTCCCGATCCGCAGTGGGGCGAGACGGTGTGCGCCGTCGTGAGCTTTCGTGACGAAGCTCTCTCGCTCGACGACATTCGCGACTTCCTGACGAAGTCGGTTGCTCGGTACAAGCTTCCGCGACGGCTCGTGGAGCTCGACGTGGTTCCCCGCAACGGCGCAGGAAAGCTCGACAAACCCGCGATCCGTCTGCTCGTGAGCGAGCTCGACGGCGCGACATCATCCACCGTCGACACTGCACCCTTCACTGAAGCGGTGCGGGTGCCGTCGAAGAAGCGCTGAAAGGAACCCTCCACGCTCATGGGCAAGCTCTCTGACAACTACGATCCGGGCCCGCAGGTCGCTCAGTGCGGCGCCATCAACCTCGGCACGAAGGACCTGGAGAAGTCGCTGCACTTCTTCGGCGATCTCCTGGGCATGGAGATCGTGCAGCGCGACGGCGACACCGCGTATCTGAGAGGCTTCCAGGAACTCACGCATCACTCACTCGTGCTGACTCAGCAAGAGGAGAGCATCGTGAACTCCTACAGCTTCCGTGTGAAGCGTCCTCAGGACGTCGAGCTGTTCGCCAACGAGTTCGACAAGCAGGAGATCGAGGTCGTCGAGGTTGCCGCAGGCGCCGAGAAGGGACGCGGCACCGCGGTGCGCTTCCTCGTGCCGGGCAGCGGGCACCCGTTCGAGCTCTACTACGACATCGACAAACCTCAGGCTCCCGAAGAGTTGCGGTCCAAGCTGCCGAGCAACAGCTCCAAGCGCCGTGGCCTCGGGGTCCGCCGGATCGACCACTTCAACGTGCAGACATCGCGCGAGACAATCAACCAGGCCGAGCAGTGGGTGCGCGACAACCTCGGGTTCAACCGCAGAGAGTACGCGCTTCACCGCGACGACACGACCGTCCTGGCGTCGTGGATGTCGGTCACTCCGCAGGTGCACGACCTGGCGATGGTCGCGAACTCGTACGGCAAGACCGGTCAGCTCCACCACGTCGCGTTCAATCTCGAGAACCTGTCGGACGTGCTGACGGCGGCGGACGTGCTCCGCGACTACGACGTAACGTTCGACCTCGGCCCCGGCAAGCACGGCATCGGGCAGGCCATGTACCTCTATGTCCTCGATCCGGGATCGGGGCATCGCGTGGAGATCTATGCCGGCGGCTATCTGATCTTCGATCCGGACTGGGAGCCGATCAAGTGGGAGCGCGAGCAGTTCCCCGACGGCCTTACGTGGTACGGCGACCCGTTCGTCTACAAGGGCGACGCCCGGAGCCTGGAGACCACTCCGTCGGCCGGACTCTAGCTCCTCCTGGCCCCGTCCCCGCCTGATACGGTCTGGGCCAGGCGTTTCGCACCGTGGAACGGTTCTCCCCGGAGCGACGCGAATAGGACGAAGATGGCCGTCTCTCGTCGGCGAGAGATGACCCGGTGGCGATCGACGGCGATGGTATCCGAGGAGGCGACGTGGCCACTTTGTTTGACGCACGCAAGGCACCCACACACGAGCGCATGGAGTTCTGGTTGAACACCGTGTGCTCGCAGATCCTGCCTGTGCAAATCGATCCGCGGCACGATGCGGCGCCGGCCGCGGCGATGTCGTGTCTTGCTATCGGCGACATGGCGATCCGCACGGTCGTGGGAGGCGACCACGTCTACAGCCGCTCGAGCGCTGAGCTCCGGGCCGGCGACCCGGACACGCTCCAGATTGGCCTTCCGCTCGGCGGCTCTTCGATCCTCGTGCAGGACGGCCGCGAGGCGGTCCTCTCGGCCGGCGACATGGTGCTCTACGACAGCTCGCGCCCGTTCACGCTCGCGATGCAGGAGAGGTTCCACTGGCAGGTCTTCCTCTTCCCGAAGTCCCTGTTGCGTCGACCCACCCGCGAGCTCCGGGACATCACCGCGATCCGCATGCGCGGCGACACCGGCCTCGCCGGGGTCGTGCAGAGGTTCTTGCGCGGTGTCGCGAGGGACGGTGCGCGACTCGAGGTCGACCCCGAGGCGATCATGCTCGGCAAACATGCGGCGGACCTGGCCGGCACCCTGATCCGTTCCACGTTCGGCAAGGAGTGGGACGTGCGGGATACGGATGGGGTCTTGCGCGAGAGAGTGTCCGCCTTCATCCAGATCCATCACAGCGATCCCCGCCTCGGTCCGGGGATGATCGCGCTCGCTCACAACGTCTCACTCCGCCGCCTGCACGCCGCCTTCGAGGGCACGGAGCGCAGCGTCATGGACGAGGTGCGCCGAGCGCGACTCGACGCGATTCGCAGCGACCTGTGCGACTCCCGCTTCGACCATCAGACGATCGGGCGGATCGCCGCCTCGCACGGTCTTCCGTCACTGGCGAGCTTCTCGCGTGCGTTCCGCAACGCCTACGGCGTGACGCCGAGCGAGTTTCGCGCCACGGCGTGACGCACGCGATACGACACTGCGTGCACGCCGTTTTGCACACAGCGCTGATCCGGTCGCAGTGGACGCCGGCTCGCCGACACTGATCGCACGCCACGACGACGTGGCGCACCGGCGATTGGAACTGCTCGCATGTACAACGTGGACATCGACACCGGCGGCACCATGACCGACGGACTCGTCAGCGGGAACGGAACGATCATCTCGCTCAAAGTGGAAACCACGCCACACGACGTGACCATCTCGTTCATCGACCTGCTGACCGCTGCCCAGAAGGCCCTCGACTTCTCGGATCTTCGTTCGTTCCTCTCCGAGGTCGAAGTGATCCGCTGGTCTTCCACGATCACCTCCAACGTGCTCGCTCAGCGAGTGGGCCCGAAGATCGGCCTGCTGGTCTCGGCCGGCCACGAGGCCGACCTCTATGACCCGCGGACGGCCCACGCGGTGGTGGGGTCGATCGTGGATGCCGACGACATCGCCGGCATCCCGGCGGATGCCGACGAGACCGTCGTCCGCGGAGCCATCAAGTCTCTCCTCGACAAAGGGATCCGCCGCATCAACGTGAGCCTGGAGGGAGCCTTCCCCGACGGAGCCGCCGAGCGGCGGATCGTCGAGATGATCTCCGAGGACTACCCCGACCACTTCCTTGGGTCGATCCCGGCGCTGGCCGGGAGCGATGTGACGCTCCGGCCCGACGACGCGACCCGTACCGTGGCGTCGCTGATCAACGCCTACGTGCATCCCTCACTTGCCACGACGCTGTACCGGGCGGAAGAGATCCTCCGGGAGCAGCACGGCTGGCCCGGCAACGTGCTCATCGGCCACATCAACGGCGGCGTCGCCCGGATCGGGAAGACGAAGGCCTTCGACACGATCGAGTCCGGGCCGCTGTTTGGCACCTACGCATGCGCCGCGACATCGGAGCGGTTCGGCGACGAGAAGGTCATCGCGATCGATGTCGGCGGCACCACCGCGAAGGCCAGCGCCGTCGGAGGCGGGCGGGTTATCACGAAGGACAGCGGCGACTTCTTCGACATTCCCCTCGAACTGGAGTTCCCGCTGCTGCGATCGATCGCGCTCGGCGGCGGCAGCGTGGCGCGCGTCGTCGACGGCGCCGTGAAGCTCGGCCCCGACAGCATGGGTGCAGCGCCCGGCCCGGCGGCATACGGTCTCGGCGGACGGAACGCGACGATCACCGATGCATTCGTGGTCAGCGGCTTCATCTCGCCCACGGCTTTCCTCAACGGTGCGCGGACCCTCGACGTCGAGCGCGCCAAGGCGGCGATCGACCGGCAGATCGGCACACCACTCGGCGTCGACACCGTAAGCGCCGCGCGCGCGATCGTCGAGCAGGCGTGGGACGATGTGGCCACGCTCGCGCGAGAGACGGCCGAGGAAGCGGGCTGGGATCCGGCCGAGACCACGGTCTATGCCTACGGAGGCAACGGGCCGCTGTTCGTCACCGCCGTCGCCGAGCGACTCGGAGCGCGCGCCGCCCGGTTCTTCCGGTACGGCAACGTCTACTCCGCGTACGGCTCGGCGATCTCCGACGTGGTCCATGTCTACGAGGCGGCCATCCAGTCCGACGCCGACGTGGCCCTCCGCGCCGCGCAGCACGTCGACGAGGCGGCGCGAGACTTCCGCGGCGAGGGCCTTGACCCGGCTCACGCGCGCTATCGCTGGGAGGCGCGCATCGCGGACGGCACACTCGTCGGCGATGAGCTGACAGCCGATGCCGACCTGGTGGGCGACGCGTCGGCCATCGCGGCACGATCGCCGGGGCAGGTGTCGCTCCTGCGGCTCCGCGCCCACTCCCCGCTGCCGCGGATCACGCTCGCCGACGCGCCGACCGCGGGACGCCCCGACCCCGAGGGCGCCCGGCAGTCCGCCTACGGAGCCGACGGCGAGCTTCCCACCTACGCCGCTGCTGCGATCCCCGGAGCGACGATCTCCGGGCCCGTCCTCGTGGACGGCGACTCGACCACCTGGCTCGTGACGGCGGGCTGGGACATCTCCACCGATGCCACGGGCGATGCCGCCCTGACGAGAAAGGAGGCCTGACGTGACGAAGCTCCATGTCGCCGAGTACCTCGACATCGACGTGAACGCCGAGCGGTGGCACTGCCACGACTGCGGTCGCGACCTCGGCTCCGCACGCGACAACTACAAGCGGGGCCTGCTTGTCGGCGAGCGCGAGCCGAACGAAGTCCACCCCACCGTGATCGAGGGCGAATACACGTTCTCGCCGAACGGCGACTGGGTGCGGCTGCTCGAGTTCTACTGCCCCGGATGCGGTCGGCAGATCGAGACCGAGTACCTGCCGGCTGGCCACCCTCTCACTCATGACACGGAGATCGATATCGACTCCATCAAAGCCCGTCTCGCGTCCGGCGAGGCACGGATCAACGACGAAGGAAAGCTGGAGGTGGCGCTGTGAAGGCGATCGACATCGATGTCGGCGGGACGTTCACCGACCTCGTGCTGACATGGGACGATCGGCGTATCGTGGCGAAGTCGCCGACGACGCCCTACGACCTGTCGGTGGGGTTCCTGAACGTGCTCAACGAGGGCGCACGGCTCCTCGATGAGGGGGCGCTCCAGGAGATCCTCCCGCAGATCGAGATCGTGCGGTACTCGACGACCGTGGCGATGAACCGGCTCATCGAGCGGAAGGGACCCAAGCTCGGCCTGATCACGACCGAAGGGCACGAGGATGCCATCCTCATCGGCCGCGGCGCGCAGTGGACCGACGGCACCCGCATCGGCGAGCGCCGGAACCTGGCCGTGCAGAGCAAACCCGAACCGCTGATCAATCGCGACATGATCGTCGGCATCGGCGAGCGCGTGGACTCCACGGGTGCCGTCATCCGACCTCTCGACGAGGACGACGTGCGTGTCAAGCTGCGTCACCTGGTCGACAACGGCGCCCGCGCGATCGCCGTCTCGCTGCTCTGGTCGTTCCAGAACCCGGAGCACGAGCGTGCCGTGCGGCGGATCATCCGCGAGGAGTACAAGGGCTTCCACGTCGGCTACCTTCCGGTCGTACTGTCGCACGAGGTCGTCGGCAAGGTTGGCGAGTACGAGCGCACGATGACCGCGATTCTGGATGCCTACCTTCAGACGAGCATCAAGTTCGAGCTCGAGACCACCTGGGATCAGCTGCGTTCGAACGGCTATCGAGGCACGTTCTTGCTCACCCACAACACCGGCGGCAGCGCGGAGATCTTCAAGACCACGGCGAGCCGCACGTTCAACGGCGGCCCGGTCTCGGGCCTCATCGGCAGCTTCCACATCGGCAAGGAGCTCGGCTACCGCAATGTGATCGCGTCGGATGTCGGGGGCACGAGCTTCGACGTCGGCATGGTGGTGGACGCCTCGGTGCGCTCGTACGAGTTTCGTCCCATCATCGATCGCTGGATGGTCGGCATCTCGATGCTGCAGACCACCACGATGGGTGCGGGCGGCGGATCGATCGCGTGGGTCAACGAACTGCTCGGCAACCGCCTCGAGGTCGGGCCGCGCAGCGCGGGGTCCTATCCGGGTCCCGCCTGCTACGACCTCGGCGGCATCGAACCCACGGTGACCGACGCGGACGTCGTGCTCGGTTACATCGCTCCCGACGGATACTTCGGTGGGAAGATGCCGTTGAACCGCGACAAGGCGGTCGAGGCGATCCGCACGAGGGTGGCCGAGCCGCTCGGCGTGTCGGTGGACGAGGCCGCCGCGCTCGTGCGCCGCATCGTCGAGCAGAACATGGCATCCGCGATCAAGCGCGAAGTGCATCTGCGCGGCTACCACCCCAGCGACTTCGCGCTGTTCGCGTTCGGTGGCGGCGGACCTACGCATGTCGCCGGGTACAAGGCGGATGTCGGCACGGTCGTGATCTTCCCGCAGGCGCCGGTGTTCTCGGCGCTGGGCAGCTCCGTGATGGACATTATGCACGTGTACGAGCAGAGCGGCCGGATGCAGTTCATGAAGCCGCTCACCGGTGAGATCAACATCGACAAGGAGCAGTTCAACTCCGCCGTCCAGAAGATGATCGACCGCGCCTTGCTCGATCTCGAGGCGGAGGGCCTCGCCGAGCGGGAGGTGATCTTCTCGGTCGAACTCGACATGCTCTACGGCGGACAGGTGCAGGTCAAGCGCGTATCGTCGCCGCTGTTGCGGATCGAGACCGACGACGATGCGCAGGCGATCTACGATGCCTTCGAGAAGGAGTTCTCCGAGGCGTTCAGCCCCTACGTGGTGAACAAGCCCGGCGGGGTCTATCTCGACGGGATCGTGGTCAAGGCGACAGTCGTCACGGAGAAGCTGACCCTGCCGGTGCTTCCGGTCGGCGACGAGTCGCCCGCCGCCGCGCAGACCGCGACGCGGGAGGCGTACTGGCCGGAGCTCGGCAGCCGGACGGCCACACCGGTCTACTCGTTTGATGCGCTCACGGCCGGCAACGTCGTCGTCGGTCCTGCGATCGTGGAAATGGACTTCTCCACGATCGTGGTGCCGCCGGTGCAGCGGCTGCGCATCGACGAGCACGGCCTGGGCATTCTCGAATCCGACACCGCGGGCGTCGACGCCGACTCTCGCGACATCCTGGAAGAGGTCAGCGCATGACGTACCCCACGCTCGAAGAGAAGATGAGCGCCCTCAAGGTGGTGCCCGCGACGGAGTATGAGCGCCAGTGCGTCGCGAAACTCCCCGCCGGTGACTACGAGATCGCTGTGCAGCGCACCGCCGACGTTCTCGACGAGGGGTACGAGGTCTTCATGCGCTCGTCCCGCTCGTCGATGGGTGTGGCTGGAGACTCGATCGTCGCGATGTTCACGGCCGCAGGCGACCTCGTGAACGCCTCCGCGGGCACCTACCTGCACGCCGTGATCCCGCCGATCGTGATCAAGTACATCCTCGATCGCCACGGCGAGAACCCCGGTGTCAATGACGGCGACATCTGGTACACGAACGATGCGCTGTACGGCGGCATCCACAATCCCGACCAGGTCGCCATCATGCCGGTGTTCTTCGACGGAGAGCTGGTGGCCTGGACGGCCGCCCTCTCGCACACCACCGAGACCGGTGCGATCGAGCCCGGGGGAATGCCGCTCTCGGCCACGAGCCGGTTCGAGGAGGGGATGAACCTTCCGCCGATGCGGGTAGGCCAGGGCTTCCGGATCAGCGAGGACGTGCTCGAGATGTTCGCCGCGTTCGGCATCAGGGCCGAGGCGAACGTCACGGTCGACATGCGGGCGCGCGCAACGACGGCTGATCGCGTGCGGGTGCGGCTGTTGGAGATGTTCGAGCGGGAGGGCAAGGACTTCATGTCCGGGCTCTTCCGCCGGATGCTCGACGACGCAGAGGCCGGTGCGCGGGCGCGCATCGCGAGCTGGGCGGACGGCACCTACCGTTGCGTCACGTTCAGCGACGCCGCGGGCTTGAGCTCGGGGCTGATGCGCAACTGCTCGATGGAGATGGTCAAGAAGGGCGAGCAGCTCACGATCGACTTCACCGGCACCAGCCCGGAGAACCCGTCCAGCTACAACGCCCACCCGCAGGCCGTCGTCGGGCACCTCGCGAACTACATCTACGAGTACGTCTTCCACGACCTGCCGATCAGCTCCGCGACCTTCGCGCCGATCGACTTCATCTTCCCCGAGAACTCGATGCTGTCACCCGATGTGCGAGCCGCCACATCGAACGCCGTGATGGCGGCGACGGGGGCGATGAGCGCGATCGCGAACTGCATCAGCCGCGCCCGGTTCGGATCCACAGACTGGCGCCAGGTCACTGCGAGCCAGGGCAACGGCGGCAACGCCTCCGTGCTTGCCGGGGTCTCGCAGTGGGGTGCGTTCTTCGCCGACATGATCGCCTATCCGATCAACACCGAAGGCCAGGGCGCGCACGCGACCTCCGACGGAATGGACGCATACGGCTTCCCGTGGTGCGCGTTCGGACGAGCCCCCGACGTGGAGTCCATGGAGAACGAGTTCCCCATGATCATCCCGATGTCCTCGCACTGGAAGGACTCCGGCGGCGCGGGCAAGCATCGAGGCGGGGTCGGGACGGCACAGCTGTGGGTGGCACACCATGCCCCGTTCGTGTTCGCCATGGCGATCGCCGACAACTCGATCATCCAGACGCCCCAGCCGCTGTTCGGTGGGTACAGCCAGCCCACCGTGCCGGGCGTCGTGCTCGACGGGGTCAACGTCGTCGAAGCGCTCGCCACGGCCGCGTCGGGTTCGCTGACGCTCGAGGCGCTCCTGGCGGGAGAATTCGGCGGCACGGTGCGATCGGGCACGTACGGCAGCGCGATCCACCCTGTAAACGGCGGCGACACGATCATCATCGGGCTGTCCACGGGCGGCACTGGCTACGGCGACCCCATCGACCGCGACGTCGATGAGATCGATCGCGACCTCGTCAAGCGGCTCGTCTCGCCCGAGGCCGCAGAGAACGTCTACGGCGCCGCACTAGACCGGCACGGTCGTGTGGACCGAGACGGCACGGTCGCCCGCCGCGCCGAGATCGTCCGCGAGCGACTGACGCGCGGCGTTCCCTACGACGAGTTCGAGACCGCATGGCTGTCCCGCAAGCCCAAGGACGAGATCATGCAGCTGTTCGGTTCCTGGCCCGACGGGGCGGTAGTGACGCCGGTGATGCGTCCATGACCCACCCATCCCTGGCGGCCCTGGCGGTACCGGGCGGCTCCGGCGTCGCCGCACCGCTCGCCCTTCGCGCCGCAGCGCGAATCCAGGAGCGCGACTGGGAGGAGTTCCTGCGCAGCCCCACGCAGCTGGCGAATGGATGCCGAGATCTCGTGGACGCGATCGCCCCGGACGTCATCATCGTGACGTCGCCCATGGTGCTCGCGGAGGAGGCGGCGGACGGCCCAGTCACCGCGGCGCCGCACTATGCGGCGGCGCTGGAAGCGGTCGGCCGACTCACAGAGTCCCTCACGCACCGCGCGGCGGTGGGCGTCTGTATCCCCGGCCCATCGGTGCTCGTCGCGACGGGAGAGCGCACTCCGGAGCAAGCGGTCACGGAGGTCACCGAGGCGGGCCGGGTAGCCCTGCACGCCGGCGCGCACGTCGTGCTGATCGACGAACCCGAACCCATCGACGGCGCGAGTCTCGCGACCCTCGACAACATCGCCCGGTTCCACCAGGCGTACGTCGTCGTGATAGGCGAGGCGTGGGGCGGTGTGCTCGGCAGCTCGATCGTCCCGCTGGGCGATCGCACCCCCGGCAGCGGGCTCACCGTGACGCCGGGTGAGCTCGGCCGCGGTATCGACATCAGCGAACTGGCCGACTGGGTCTACGACGTCACGTCATGATCGGCTGACCCGCGTCCGCCCGTCTCACCGACAGCATCCAGCTCGACTCCGAGAGGAAAATCATGAAGGCGATGGTCTACGACGGCGACGGCGCCGTCACGGTGGAGACGGTGGACGATCCCGTCCTGGCAGCGCCCACGGACGCGATCGTTCGCATCGATCTGACGACGATCTGCGGGTCGGACCTGCACATCCTCGGCGGCCACGTCCCCACGGTCACAGCGGGTCGGGTGCTCGGGCACGAGGGCGTCGGCACCGTGATCGAGGCCGGTTCGGCGGTCGTGGGCGTGTCGCCGGGAGATCGGGTGCTCATCTCGGGGATCACCGGGTGCGGCAGCTGCCGGTACTGCCGGATCCGCATGTACAGCCAGTGTGAACGTGGCGGCTGGATCATGGGAAATACGATCCACGGCACACAGGCGGAGCTCCTGCGCGTCCCGTTCGCCGACAGGAGCCTGTATCGGGTGCCCGAGCGACTGCGGGACGAGCAGGTGCTGTTCCTGGACGACCCTGTGGTCACCGCCTACGAACTGGGATTGCAGCGCGCGGGCGTGAAGCCCGGCGAGTCGATCGCCATCGTCGGAGCGGGGGCGATCGGACTGAGCGCCGTCCTGCTGGCACCGCTGTTCGGCGTCGGGAAGGTGATCGTCGTCGACACCGACGACAACAGACTCGAAGCGGCACGCCGCTTCGGTGCCGACCTGACGCTCAACCCGCGGGATGCCGACGTCCTGGACGAGATCCGTGCCTACACGGGCGGCAGGGGCGTGGACGTGTCGTTGGAATGCGTCGGTGCCCCCGCGACGTTCGAGACCTGTATCGAGTCGCTCGCGCCCGGCGGACGACTGGCCAACATAGGCATCCACGGCGTCCCCGTCGAACTCGCCCTCGAGCGACACTGGATCCGGAATCTCACGATCACCACCGGCCTGGTCGACATCCGTGAGCTCCCCACCCTCCTGGCCCTGGCCGCGGACGGTCGGCTGGATGTCACTCCGCTCGCGACGCACGCGTTCTCCCTCGCGGACGGCAAGCGTGCCTACGACACCTTCGCGCACGCGGCTGAACACGGCGCGGTGAAGGTCACTCTCGCTCCGCACCCCGCCGAGGTCGCGGCGTGAGCGGCCTTGGCGGAGCCTCCGCGATCGTCACCGGCGGCACCTCGGGCCTCGGGGCCGCGGTCGCCGCTGCCGTGGTCGACGCGGGTGGGACGGCCGTCATCGTGGGCCGCAACGCCGACGCCGGTCGCGCCTTTGAGAGCGCTCACCCGGGCGCGGGCCGATTCGTTCGCGCGGACGTCACAGACAGCGACTCACTGGGGGCTGCAGTCCAGCAGGCCGCGGAGGCGGCCCCGCGGGGCCTGCGTGTCGCCGTCGCGGCGGCGGGGTCCGCGATCGTGCAGAAGACAGTCGGCCGGGATGGTCCGCACCCGATCGAGTCCTTCCAGCGGATGCTGGATGTCAATCTCGTCGGGGCGTTCCAGCTTCTTCGTCTGGCCGCGTCCGCGATGGCCGGCAACGACCCCGACGAGGAGGGGCAGCGCGGCGTGATCGTGCTCACATCGAGCGTCGCCGCATTCGAGGGGCAAATGGGTCAGGTGGCGTACGCGGCCGCGAAAGGCGGGATCGTCAGCATGGTGCTCCCTGCTGCGCGGGACCTCGCACGTTCCGGGATACGCGTCATGGCGGTGGTCCCGGGAGTCTTCGACACCCCGTTCATGGACCTCTTGTCGGAAGAGGCGCGCGCGGGCGTTGCGGCTTCGGTGCCGTTCCCTTCGAGGCTGGGGCGGCCAGACGAGTATGCCTCCCTGGTGCTCGAGATCGTCCGCAACCCGATGCTCAACGGCGAAGTGATCCGCCTCGACGGGGCTCTCCGGCTCGCGGCGCGCTGACGCGTCATCGCTCGAGCGGCATCGACCGACACACCGACACGAACGAGAGGAACAGAACACATGGCCTATCAGAACCAGACCGCGGTGGTGACAGGAGCAGCTGGTCAGATCGGCGCGGCGATCGTCGCCGAACTCGTGGAGTCCGGTGTGCGAGTGCTCGCCGTCGACCTCGATGCGCAGGCGCTCGACGTGCTCTACGCCGGCAATGACGCCGTGCTCACGCAGCAGGCGGATGTCGGCGATGAGGACTCCGTGAAGGCCGTCTCCGCACGGGTCGCCGAGGAGTTCGGGACGTTGGCGATGCTGGCGAACAACGCTGGCATCGAGGGTGTGGTCGCACCGATCGCCGACACGGACGCGGCGAACTTCGACCGAGTGATGCGCGTGAACGTGCGCGGGCCGTTCCTCGGGCTGAAACACCTCATGCCCCTGATCGAGGACGGCGGAGCCGTGGTGAACACATCGAGCGCGCTGGGGCTGGTGGGCGCCCCGGGTTTGGCCGCCTACGTGACGAGCAAGCATGCCGTCATCGGCCTCACCAAGGTGGCCGCTCTCGAAGGCGCCGCCCGCGGCGTCCGGGTGAACGCGGTCTGTCCCGGCCCGATCGAAGGACGGATGATCACGGCTTTGGAGTCCGCCATCTTCGGAGACAGCGGGGTCACTTTCGCGAGCGTCGTTCCGCTCGGCCGACACGGCACGCCCGCGGAGATCGCCCACTTCATCGCGTTCCTCCTCAGCGACGCAGCGCGTTACATCACGGGCACCGCGCACTCGATCGACGGAGCGATGGTAGCGACCTGACCGGAGATCGGATGGAGTGAGCATGTCAGACGTCGTCATCGAGGAGCGAAGAGGACACATCCTGCTGGTCACGCTCAACCGGCCCGAAGCGCACAACGCCGTCAACGGCGCGGTGTCGCGGGCGCTGGGTGAGGCGTTGGAAGCGGCGGAGCGGGATACCGAGATCCGCGCAGTGGTCGTCACGGGAGCCGGCGAGAAGGCCTTCTGCGCTGGGGCTGACCTGAAAGAGGCCATCACTTCGCTCGATGGGCTACTGGACTCGACCACTCATCCGTGGGGGTTCGCAGGCTACACGAACCATCTCATCTCGAAGCCCACGATCGCTGCTGTGAACGGACTCGCGCTGGGGGGTGGAACCGAGATCGTGCTCGCGAGCGACCTCGCGATCGCGGCGGAGCACGCGACCTTCGGGCTCCCCGAGGTCGCTCATGGCATCTATGCCGGGGGCGGTGGAGCGATTCGCCTTCCTCGGCAGATCCCGCCGAAGGTCGCGATGGAGCTCCTTCTGACGGGACGTCCCTTCTCCGCGGCGGAGGCCCTCCAATGGGGTCTCGTCAACAAGCTGGTCGCGGCACACGATCTGCTGCCCGAGGCGTTGTCGTTGGCCGAGAAGGTCGCTTCGAACGCACCGCTGGCTGTTCAGGCCACCAAGCGCATCGCGCGCGGCATCGAAGACGCACATGCACGCGATGAGGAAGGTGCTTGGCGCCTATCGAACGCCGAAGGTCGGCTTGTCCTTGCTTCCATCGACGCGCGCGAAGGGCTTCACGCGTTCTCGGAGAAGCGGGTGCCGCTATGGAGACGAGGCTAGAAGCTGCGGCTAGGCCGCGTTCGCAGAACGCAGGATGGCAGCTGCCCTCGACGCCCCATAGCTCACGCGTCGAAGGATGCCCTCGAAGTCGCCGGGTGCGAAGGATGCGGCGTCTCCCGAAACCGACAGCGCGGCGATCGGGCCGCCACCTGGGATGATCACGGGCGCGGCCACGCAGGCAAGCGTGTGGAGAGACTCTCCCCGGTCGATCGCCACCCCTGACTGCCTGACCTTCCACAGCTCCTCGCGCAGCGCCGACTCCTCGACGATCGTGTTGGCGGTCCATGCGTGACGCGGGCCGCGCAGAGTCTCCTCGAGCGCCCGCGGGTTGTGGGCGAGCAGCATCTTTCCGACTGCGGTGCAGTAGGCGGGCATGCGCGCGCCGATCCTGCTCGGCGTGCGCAGTCGCTGATGCCCCTCCAGCTTGTTGAGGTACACGACATGCGATCCGCTCAGCATCGCAAGCTGGACTGTCATGTGGGTCGCCTCGTAGAGGTCGGCGAGGAAGGGCGTGAGAAGATCCCGAACGCGGTCCTGTCCTGGCGTGCTCGCCTGGGCTCCAAGCTCGTGGATCACGCGTCCGAGACGGTAGGCCGTGCCTGCCCGCTCGAGGACGCCGTTGCGCTCGAGCATTCCGAGCAGTCGGAATGTCGTCGACTTGCTCAGCCCCGCCCGCCGCGCAAGCTCGCTCACGCCTAGTCCGAGCTGGGCGTCGTTTCCGAAGGCCGTCAGTACGCTGATCGCCTTGTCCACAGCAGTCCGCTCTTCCCGCGCCTCGTCGGTCGTCGTCTTCGTCATGGTTCGACTCCATCCTCACTGATGCAGCGTCGTGGTCTCTTCCTCCATTGTCAGGCCCTTCAGCACATGTCACAACGGACGACTGGTCCATTAAAATGGACGTTACCACCCACGATTGGAGTCGACCGATGGCCATCGCCGACGTCGTAGCGCGAAACGTTCGGCGGTTCCGTGAGGAGCGCAACCTTTCTATCGCCGCCCTCGGACGGGACGCCGGACTGGCAAAGCAGACCATTGCCGCGATCGAGTCAGGCAAGGGCAATCCCACCGTGGAGACTCTTGACAGTCTCGCCGCGACACTCGGTGTCAGCATCCGAGCGTTGCTCACCGAGATGGGCTCCGAGACCCTCCTGCAGCGGGGTGACGCGATTCAGTGGCAACCTCAGGGCGCCCTCCGAATCAGGCACCTCGATCAGGTCTTCGGCTCCGGATACGTCACCAACACCGTGCTCCAACTCGAGGCCAACCGCGGAGCATCTCGGCATTCATCAGGCAGCCGAGGCGCACTGCGGCACTGCTACGTGCTGGAGGGTCGGGTCCGACTCGGGCCAGTCCTTTCACCGACCAGCGCGAAGGCGGGCGACTTCATCAGGTTCCCTGCGGACAGTGAGCACCTCTTCGAGGCGGTGACTCCTGTGGCATCGGTGTTCGTCTGCACGACCGCACCCCAGCTATCGATGTCCGGTCGCGAGCGCCAGTTCTAGCGGTCGAAGTCGACGACGAGCTTGCCGAGCACGTCTCCATCCAGAAGCCGCTGGAAGCCCGTCGAGATCTCGTCGAACGCGATCGTCTCGAGGTGCGGACGAACACCCGTCGTGTCGAGGAGGCGCAGCAGGGCTTCGAACTCGGGTCGGGTGCATCCGGTCGATCCGATGATGCGCAACTGCTGATAGAAGACACGTTGAAGGTCGGCGGGGGGCATCGCGCCGCTCGTCGCCCCTGCGATGACGATCGCTCCGCCCGGTCGCAAAGCACGCAGAGAGTGCGCCCAGGTCGCCTCGCCGACCGTCTCGATCACGACATCGACGCGCTCAGGCAGCCTTGCCCCAGGCTCGAACGCCTCGACCGCACCGCATCGGAGCGCGAACTCGCGCTTCTGCTCGCTGCGTGCCGTTGCATACACCCGAGCTCCCGCAGCCCGCGCGAGAGCGATCGCGGCGCTTGCCACTCCGCCGCTCGCTCCCTGAACGAGCACTCGGTCGCCGGCCTTGACAGCGGCGCGGGTGAAGAGCATCCGGTAGGCAGTACCCCATGCGACTCCGAGGCACGCCGCTTCCGTGAAGAAGAGCGAGGCGGGCTTGGCCACGATCATCGACTCCGGAAGCAGGATATAGTCCGCGAGCGTGCCGTCAATGGTCTCCGAGAGCAATGAGCGCTGCGGATCGAGCGTGGAGTCCCCACCTCCTCGCGCCGCGTCGCCCATCACCGGATAGACGACGACCTCTCGCCCATCGTCGGTGACCCCAGCTGCGTCGCAGCCGAGAATGATAGGGATCCTCTCCGGAGGGTGCCCGATTCCACGGAGAGTCCACGTGTCGTGCGGATTGAGCGAGGCCGCCCTCACTCTCACTCGTGTCCAACCCGGTCTCGCCTGCGGGTCAGGACGAGTAGTCAGTTCCAGCCCGGCGAGCGGATCGTTCGGGTCCTGCGAGACGGCGACGGCAGCGCGCACTGCTTCCTCCTCTAGTCCGTTACGATCCTGCCCGGCCGAGGTGGGCGGACTGCACCCGGTGTTCCGGAGCGCGGCACGCAGACTCGATCCGCCCGGCGCGATAGCTGACGATGGTGCCATGACCACCGATCTCGATGTCGTCCCCGCGGAGCTGATCGCTCTCGCGGATGCGCTCCGCGATGCCGAGGCGACACGGTCCGCCGTGCCGCCGCCGTCGAGCCTGCAGGCGGGGCTGAGTCTGGACGAGGCGTACCGAGTCCAACGGCTGAACATCCACCGTCGTGCACAGAGGGGTGAAGTGCTCGTGGGTCACAAGGTCGGGCTCACATCGCTCGCAATGCAGCGACAGCTGGGCGTCGACCAGCCCGACTTCGGCGTGATCACCGACCGGATGGTGATTCCCAACGGCGGCTCCATCGACGTCGAAGACCTGATCGCCCCGCGCCTTGAGGCGGAGTTCGCCTTTCGCTTCGCCAGCGATCTCCCTGCGACTCCGACGCTCGACGAGCTCACGGCGGGCCTAGGCGGCGTCGCCGTCGCGATCGAGATCATCGACTCGCGAGTGGCCGATTGGAGGATCACGCTCGTGGACACAGTCGCAGACAACGCGTCGAGCGCGAGGATCGTCTATGGCGACTTCGAGCCGGCGAGCGAGGCGACGATCGCAGCGCTGCCGTCCACGGTGATCACGCTCGTGCAGGACGGACAGGACGTCGCGAGCGGTCCCGGCTCGGCGGTGCTCGGCGACCCCCTGACTTCGCTGCACTGGCTCGCGTCCGCCATCGGCGAGTACGGCGACCGATTCCGTGCGGGGGACGTGGTGCTCGCTGGCGCAGTGGCCGCGGCTGTCCCTCTGACCCCGGGCTCGACATGGGAGGCCACCGCCGAAGGGTTCCGCCCAGTTTCGCTGAGTTCGACAGCGCACGTCTCGACGTCCCAAGGCAAGTGAGCAGACCATGACCATCACGCAGTTGCCCAGCACCCACGAGGGCGAACGCCCGATGTTCCCGACCGGCGAGATCCGTCGCCCGTCCGGATTTGCACCGAACATCGATGTCTCCGGTCTCGTCGACAGCGACAACGGGCTCATCGATCGTTCCGTCTTCACCGATCGGCGACTGTATGCGCAGGAGCAGGCACGCGTCTTCGCGACGAGCTGGCTGTTCCTCGGACACGTCGAGCAGCTGCAGAAGGCGGGCGACTTCTTCACGACCTTCATGGGCGAGGACCCCGTCATCGTCACGAAGGACAAGAGCGGCCGCATCCGAGCGTTCCTCAACTCGTGCCGTCATCGCGGGGCCCGCGTGCTCCGCGCGGACTATGGCACGACACGTGCCTTCACCTGCACCTACCACGGGTGGTCATACGACCTCGAGGGCAAGCTCATCAGCGTGCCGAACGAAGGGGGCTATCAAGCCGAGACGTGGGATCGCGAGGACTGGGGACTTCTCGAGGTCGCTCAGCTGGACACGGTGCTGGACTTGATCTTCGCGACCTGGAACCCGAGCGCGCCGCCGCTGCTCAACCAGCTCGGAGACATGAAGTGGTACATGGAGGCTTTCCTCGATCGTGACTCGGAAGGCACCACGATCGTCGGCGGCATCACGAAGTGGGTGCTGAAGGGGAACTGGAAGCTCGCCGCCGAGCAGTTCGGAACCGACTGGTACCACGTCAACATGTCCCATGCCTCGGCGCTCATGGTCCTCTCGCCCACTGGCAAGGGACCGAAGGCTGACATCGTGAACACTCCCGGCCGCCAGTACTCCGACAACCGTGGCAACGGCACGGGCTTCCCGACCCACCCCAAGAGCCGCTTCGACGCACAGCCCGTCCACGAGTACTACGACTACGCGGCACTGCGGGAGCGACTGGGTTCGGCCCGGGTGGAAGGGCCTCTCACCACGGGGCACGCGACGGTCTTCCCCAACTTCGCATACCTTCCCGTCAACGGCAGCATCCGCGTCTGGCACCCGAAGGGGCCCGACGAGATGGAGGTCTGGGCGTGGACCGTGCTCGACAAGTCAATGCCAGAGGAGGTCCGCACGGCGCAGCGCCTCTACAACCTCCGCACCTTCGGCCCCTCGGGGATCTTCGAGCAGGACGACGGCGAGAACTGGAGCGAGATCCAGGCGATCTCCCATGGTTGGCGAACGAACACCCTGCCCTTGAACTATCAGATGGGCATCGGCACCGAACAGGACGACGGTGTGCATCCGGGCTCGACGAGCGCACTGTACAGCGATGCCGCGGGAAGGCGGTTCTACGCGCGATGGGCGGAGCTCATGAACACGCCGGCGTGGCACGAGGAGGCTACTGATGGCTGAGGGAATCGTCGTCGCCGACATCGATGACGTCCCTGAGGGGGAGGGGATCAAGATCGACGCTGCCGTGACCGGCACCGTCGACGACATCGCCGTGTTCAACGACGACGGCGAGTTCTTCGCCCTCGACGACACGTGCTCACACGAGAAGGCCTCCTTGTCGGAGGGATGGCTCGAGAACGGCGTCGTCGAATGCCCTCTCCACGCGGGCAAGTTCTGTCTCAAGGACGGCGCCGTGATGTCTATGCCCGCGACCGAGGACGTCGCGTGCCACCGGGTAATCATCGATGGATCGCAGCTGCGCGTCGTGCCCAATCCCGCGAGGCTCGCATGACCACAGGTACGCCGCGCGACGCCGGTCGCGTCGTGATCATCGGTGCCGGGCTGGCCGGCTACAGCGCCGCCGAGCAGCTCAGATCTCTTGGCCATGAGGGCGACATCGTGATCGTGGATGGCGAGCCTGCGCCATACGATCGGCCACCGCTGAGCAAGGAGCTCTTCGCCCCTGACTTCAGCCTCGACAAGCTCGCGTTCGCCAGCGCGCAGAAGCTGGCGGAGAAGCGCATCCAGACGAAGTTCGGCTCCGGAGCCGCGGCGATCGACCCGGCGGCACTCGCCGTCACGCTTCACGACGGCGAAGTGATCGCGGCGGACACCATCCTGATCGCCACCGGCGGGCGCGCCCGCACCTTGCCCATCCCCGGAGCCGATCTTCCCGGCGTGCATGTTCTGCGCACGTTCGCCGATGCGTCGGCATTGCGCGCGCGTGTCACGCACGGCTGCCGCGTCGTGATCATCGGAGCCGGTCTCATCGGCGCGGAGCTCGCCTCGTCGGCTCTTGCGGTGGGCGCCGACGTCACGCTGATCGATCCGGTCGATGTGCCGCTCACACCCGCTGTCGGCGAGCTGCTTGCAACCCATCTCCACGGGATGCACGCGGAGCGCGGCATCGACGTGCGGGTGGGAGTCGCATCTGCGATCGAACCCGTGCCGGACGGACTCGAGGTCGTCCTCGACGACGGCACGCGATGCGCCGCCGACCTGGTCGTCGTCGGCATAGGCATCATCCCGAACGTCGAGCTGGCCGAGTCCGCGGGTATCGAGGTCGACGGAGGCTTGCTCGTCTCGGCGGACTACCGCACAAGCGCGCCGGACGTCTTCGCCGCCGGCGACGTCATACGCCTTCGCGGCGAGGACGGTGCGCTGCTGCGCCGCGAGGAACACTGGGAGGCAGCCCAGCTGAGCGGTCAGCATGCCGCCTACGGGATGCTCGGGCTAGAGCCGCCGTCGCGGGGCGCGCCATGGTTCTGGACCGATCGCCACGGCATCCACCTCGAGGCCGTCGGCCGGCTCTCCGGTCCCGGCGACGTGGTCGTGAGAGAAGGCGGCGATCATCCTGCCGTGTTCCTTCTCGATGAAGGGCTGCTCGCGGGAGCGGCTGCGATCGACGACGCCATGACGGTGCGCGCCGCACGTCGCCTGATCGATCAGCGCATCCCGGTCAGTCGCGGCGAGCTCTCCGATCCGTCGGTGCCCCTTCGCTCCCTCCTCAAGGCACGCAGATGACCGTGTTCCGGCGACCGGCACGGCCGGTTGAAGCGGTTCCGCAGACGAAGTGAGATGAGACCATGTCCGACAGCCACCTGAACCCGGCGACCCTGAACGGGGCGACGTCGGTCGGCGCTGGAATCCTGGACGATGAGATCGACGGGATGCGCCTGGCAGACGCTGACACGCATTTCGAGGTCAACCAGTTCTACTTCCTCGAGGCGGAGTTCCTCGATGACGGTCGCTTCGCGGACTGGCTGGAGATGCTCGCGGAAGACCTGCACTACTGGGCCCCGACGCGCACGAATCGCCTGCGCCGGCAGCAGGCCCTCGCCGTCTCGGCGCCCGGCGAAGCGGCGTTCTACGACGAGACCAAGGACTCGCTCGCGTGGCGCATCCGCCGATACGACTCGGGCATGGCCTGGGCGGAGGACCCGCCGTCGCGCACGCGCCACCTCATCTCGAACGTGTCGGTCCGCGAGCGCAGCGACGGGCTGCTCCAGTCCCGCAGTGCGTTCATCGTGTACCGGAACCGGCTGCAGACCGAAGTCGATCTCTATGCCGGCGGTCGCAACGACGTCCTGCGGCGCACGGGCGCGCACGGCTTCGAGATCGTCAAGCGCACGATCCTCTTCGAGCAGAACGTCCTGCTGATGAAGAACATCAGCACGTTCTTCTGATCCGCACATCCCCTCCGCACGCACCACCGAAAGGCATTCTCCATGACCGCCACTGCTCTCGAGACGAGCACCGTCGACACGACCCTCGGCCCGATCGCGGTCACGGTCGTCGGCGAGGGCGAGCCCCTCGTCCTCATGCACGGCGGCGGGCCGGGCGCGAGCGCGCTGGCGAACTACCGGGACAACCTGGGAGCTCTCGAAGGTTTTCGGGTCATCCTTCCCGACCAGCCGGGGTTCGGCGGCAGTTACCGCCCCACCGAGGAGGATCTCGCTGAACGCTCGATCACCGAGATCACGGTCGATGCGATGTACCAGATGCTCGACGCGCTGGGGGTGGACACGTTCTTCCTGCTGGGCAATTCGCTCGGAGGCGCTGCGGCGCTGGCCATGGCGATCGCCCAGCCGGTGCGCGTCACGAAGCTCGTCCTCATGGCCCCGGGAGGTGGCTGGCTGCCGACGGCCCCGACGCCGACAGAGGGCCAGAAGGAGATGTTCCGCTACTACAACGGCGAGGGCCCGACCTTCAGCAAGATGAAGAACTTCGTCCGCGTCATGGTCGCCAACCCGAAGCTCTTCGACGACGCCAGCATCCAGGCCCGCTACGAGGCCTCGCTTGACGCGAGCCACATCGAGTTCTACCACCGCTACAACACCGCGTTCGCTCGCCGGGGCGGCATGGATCCGCTTTGGAAGGATCTCGAGAAGATCCTCGCCGACACGCTCCTGCTGTGGGGCCGCGACGACCGCACGATCACGCTCGACGGAGCCTGGATCATGCTCAAGAATATCCGGAAGGTGCAGCTGCACGTGTTCGGCGGCTGCGGCCACTGGGTGCAGGTCGAGAAGAAGGCGGACTTCGAGCGACTCGTCGTCGGATTCCTGGGGCCGGGCACATGACCGGATGGCTCGAGGGTGACGTCGCGTTCATCACCGGCGCCGGATCCGGCATCGGCAGGGCCGTCGCGCTGAGATTCCTCGAGGAGGGTGCGGCGGGCGTCGCCGTGGTCGGTCGCGACGCGGAGAGACTGCAGTCCACGATCGATGCCGCGGGTGCGGAGGCCGATCGTGTGCTGCCCGTCGTCGGAGATGTCCGTTCGACATCGGATCTGAAGGCGGCCGTCTCGGCTACGGTCGACGCGTTCGGCAAGATCGATGTCGTCGTGCCGAACGCTGGAATCTGGGACTTCAACCGATCGATCACGAAGACCACGCCTGAAGAGATCGAGGGCATCTATGACGAGCTGTTCGACATCAACGTCAAGGGCTACCTGCTGACGGTCTCGGCGACCTGGCCGGAACTCGTCAAGACGAAGGGGAACGTCGTCATGACGCTCTCCAACGCCGCGTTCTACGCGGCCGGAGGCGGTCCCGTCTACACCGCAGCGAAGTTCGCCGCGAGAGGCCTCGTTACCCAGCTCGCCTATGAGCTCGCCCCTCACGTCCGAGTGAACGGCGTCGCCATCGGCGGACTTCGCACCGATCTGCGCGGGCCGGCCGCCGTGGGGATGGACGCGCGATCCATCGAGCAGTCCTTCGCCAAGCGCGACGACGCCCCCGGCCCCAACATGTGGGTTCCGCTGCACGACGCCAGCACCGACCCCGTCGACTCGACCGGTCCATACGTCCTGCTGGCGTCGCGCCGCAACGCGAGCGTCGTAACGGGCGCGATCATCAACGCCGACGGCGGGGTCGGTGTCCGAGGGTTTGCGACGGCCGCAGGAGGAGATCACCTATGACGAACGTTTCGCTGGGCTCTGCGCTCCCGCCGGGTTTCGAGCGCTTCTTCGCGGTCGACGGCGTCGACGACGCCCCCGCGCTCATCGGCATCCGATCGGTCCGTTCCGGCCATCTGGTCGACGCGTACCCCGCCGGTACCCACGACCTCGAGCTCGCGACGCACGGACTCGTGTCGGCCGCAGACGTGCAGCGCGTCACCCACGAGGTGCTCAAGGCGAGTCCCCGCTCTCGCCGAGTCATCCTGGCAGTACCCGAACAAGACCTCACTGCCATCGCCTGGGCGGAAGACGCTGGATACCGATTCGTGGTCGATGTCGAAACGCTCAGCGGCAGCTTCTCGCTGCTCGTGACCGAACCCGATTGGGTGCTGGCGCAGCCCCACATCCTCGAAGACATTCCCCTGAAGGAGTAGTCATGGGCAAGACGAAGATCGCCATCATCGGCTCAGGAAACATCGGCACTGACCTCATGTTCAAGGTCATCCGTCTCTCCGACACGCTCGAGATGGGAGTGATGGTCGGGATCGATCCCGGCTCAGACGGACTCGCCCGCGCCGCGCGACTGGGTTTCGAGACGACACATGAGGGCGTCGACGGACTCATCGCCAGTCCGCAGTTCGACGAGATTGAGGTGATCTTCGACGCCACCAGCGCGTCGGCGCACAAGAAGAACGCCGAGAAGCTGCTGCCGTTGGGCAAGAAGCTCGTCGACCTCACCCCTGCCGCGATCGGGCCGTACGTGGTTCCGGCCGTGAACCTCGGCGACCACTTCGACGCACAGGACATCAACATGGTGACGTGCGGTGGCCAGGCCACGATCCCGATCGTCGCGGCGATCAGCTCGATCACTCCCGTGCACTACGGCGAGATCGTCGCATCCATCGCCTCGAAGTCGGCCGGGCCCGGTACGCGCGCGAACATCGATGAGTTCACCGAGACGACCTCGTCGGCGATCGAGGCGGTCGGCGGTGCGGCTCGAGGCAAGGCGATCATCATCCTCAACCCGGCCGAGCCTCCCATGATCATGCGCGACACCGTTCAGGTGCTCACGAGCCGTCTCGACGAGGCCACGCGAGGGGCGGTCGCCCATGCCGTCGCCGACCAGGTGGCAGCGGTCGCGGAGTACGTGCCCGGCTACCGCCTCAAGCAACAGGTCCAGTTCCTGGACCAGGGACCCGAGTTCGACACTCTTGTACCCGCCGACCGCGTGCAGGAGGACGGATACACGCGAGTGACGGTCTTCCTGGAGGTTGAGGGCGCGGCGATGTACTTGCCGAGCTATGCCGGAAATCTCGACATCATGACCAGCGCAGCACTGCGCGCAGCCGAACGACTCGTCGTCGCGGCCCGGGAGAAGGAGGCCGTCGCATGACGAGGATCTATCTGCAGGATGTCACGCTCCGCGACGGCATGCACGCGGTCCGCCACCGGATCGCCCCCGCGAAGGCCGCGGAGATCGCTGCGGCGCTCGACGCGGCGGGAGTGGATGCCATCGAGGTCTCTCACGGTGACGGTCTCGCCGGCAGCTCGCTGATCTACGGGCCGGGCTCGAACTCCGACTGGGAGTGGATCGAAGCCGTGGCGGGTGCAACGAAGAACGCTGTGCTAACGACGCTGCTGCTCCCCGGCATCGGCACGCTTCACGAGCTGCGACAGGCGTTCGACCTCGGCGTGCGCTCCGTGAGGATCGCGACGCACTGCACGGAGGCCGACGTCTCGGCCCAGCACATCAGCGCCGCCCGCGAGTGGGGGATGGACGTGTCGGGCTTCCTCATGATGTCGCATCTCAACGATCCGACATCCCTCGCGCAGCAGGCGAAGCTCATGGAGTCGTACGGCGCGAACTGCGTTTACGTCACGGACTCCGCCGGACGCCTGACGATGGACGGCGTGCGGGAGCGGATCCGTGCGTATCGCGACGTGCTCGACCCGGCCACACAGATCGGGATCCACGCCCACCAGAACCTCTCGCTCGCGGTCGCGAATTCCATCGCCGCCGTGGAGGAGGGTGCGTACCGCGTGGACGCCTCGCTCGCGGGACACGGCGCAGGCGCCGGCAACACACCCATCGAGCCTTTCGTGGCGGTTGCGAAGTTGCTCGGCTGGGAGGTGGGCGCCGATGTCTTCGCTTTGCAGGATGCCGCAGACGACCTCGTGCGGCCGCTCCACGACCGCCCCGTCCAGGTCGACCGCGAGACGCTGTCCGTCGGTTACGCGGGTGCGTACTCGAGCTTTCTGCGGCATGCCGAGCAGGCGGCCGCCGTGTATCAGCTGGATGCCCGCGACATCCTGGTCGAGGTCGGCCGACGCAAGCTCATCGGCGGTCAGGAGGACATGATCACCGACATAGCCCTCGACATGGTCGGCGCCGCCGGTCCTCTGGAGCGCTGACGGGAATCCGGCGCGTCCTGGCCCCGAACCCGGGGCCGATGACGCTCGACGGCACGAACACATGGGTGATCGACGTGGGGGCCGGAGTGCTCATCGTCGACCCCGGCCCCGCGGATCGCGCGCACCTCGACGAGGCGATCGGCGCGTCCGTAGTGGCAAGCGTGCTTCTGACGCACCGACACCCCGACCACTCGGCTGCTCTGGACATGCTGCCGAGCGGCACGCCTGTCCACGCCGCGGACCCCGCCCTCGCGCGATCGAGCGCGCCGCTCCGCAGGGGGGCGATGCTCGCGTTCTCACCCGTCCGGATCGAGGTGCTGTCCACGCCGGGACACACGGACGACTCGGTGTGCTTCCGCGTCGACTCGGAGGGCGCGTCGTGTGTGATCACGGGCGACACTCTGCTCGGCGGACGCCACGCCACGTTCGTGTCACGTCGCTCCGGCGACCTCGATGCGCTGCTCTCCTCCCTCGCGACGATTTCCTCCCTCCGGGGCCTGCCCGGCCTGCCCGGGCATGGGGACTTCATCCCCGATGTCGGGGCACACGCCTCGGCAGCGCTCGCGCATCACCACCGCCGGCTCACGAGACTCGAGAAGCTCCTTCGCGCGCATCCCGACCTCGACCTGGAGTACCACCTCCGCTCTCGGTATCCGAACGATCCGGGTCGGCGGCGTGCGGCGGCGTGGATGGCGCACGTGGAGGCGGACTACCTGCGATCGACCGGACGCCTGTCACGTCCTGTCGGCCCTCTCGACCCCCCGTAGGGCTCCAGGCGGAGTAGCAACGACGCGTGCTTTTTGGCGGCACGCTGTGCCGCCAGGTCCAGACACGTCGTTTCTGCGTCGGTTCGCAAGTGCGTGGGACGATCAGCGGATTTGAACGCAACCGTGCCCGCGACCGCTCGCAAACGAAGAGTTCTTCGGTCACGGCATAGAGCGCGTCGAGCCACCTCCACCACCAGCCTGCTCCGATCATGTCGGAGTGGGGTGTGCAGGTGACAGTCGCCACAGAACGCTGCGCGGCCGTGTGGAATCCTGAGAGTGAAACCACCGCCAACCACCCTGGAATCGCGGGGATCTTCGCCATGTCCAGCAGGAACCGAGGTGCCGCAGAGCTCAGCGAAGGACCTCGCCGATCGGTCTACGGGACGCGGCGACACGGTAGACGACGCCGAGACCGCGCGACCCTCGCCACTGTTCGGGGGTGAGCGCGCCGACGAGCAGTTCGAGGAGTCCGCACGTCGTCGGATCGTTGACTTCGCCGCGGCCCCGCTTCGCGCTGCCGCGCTGCCCCATCTGTTCGAGCCGCGCGATCGGAAGCAGCTCCGCGACGGGAGCCTCGTGAGCAGTCATCTATCGGCCTGCCCTCTCGAGGTGCGGTCGGGGCCTAGGGGTGAACTTCCAGATGCTGGCCGCGATGATCGCGAGGATCACTGTGGTGAAGACGCCGAGCACGATCCAGCCCGCGGTCTGCCAGCCGGGGAATTGCAGAGCGAACGCCCAGCGGATGCCGTCGTTGGCAAGGACGGCGGCGGGGAACGTGAACACCCAGTACTGCATCGTGAACGGTGCCCGCAGATACCCGGGCAGGAGAGCGAGCTGAACGAGGAACATGAACAGCACGATCCCGCCCAGGATCTCCTGGATCACGTCGACGCTCCCGCCGGTGGCGGCGAACCACGCCACGCTCGCTGTCCCCGGTGGGGTGACCAGGATCGCCAGGGCGGGTCGCGACGCGGGCGGCAGCGGTGCCCCGGTAACGAGGCGGGCCATCACGATGGTGCCGATCACGAGCCAGAAGAACACCCCGATGCCGATCGCGGCGATGGCCGCTTCGTGCTGGGCGACGCTCGTGAAGCCGATGCTGGCGATAAAGGACCCGGCGACAACCGGCAGGAAATAGCCTGGATGGAGTGCGTCGCGTTCGATCGACGCTGTGAGCCAATGGGCGACCAGTTGCGCGGCGATCACGGCCAGGACTGTTGTCGCCGCCAGGATCAGCCACACGGCCGCGTCCCCGAGGTAGGGCGCGTAGTGGGCGATCAACAGGATCGCGACGACGGGGATATAGGCCGTGAACGGGCCCGTCAGCGGATGCCGCAGGTCGGCGGTGAAGGACGCGATACGACGCAGCCCGCCGGTGAGGTAGACGACGGTGAAACCAGCCCAGATCAACGTGGCGATGGCGAAGGAGACCTCGGCCGGGATCGGACTCGCGCCCAGCTGTGTCGATGCCGCCGACCAGGCGCCGCCGAGACCGGCCAGACCGAGCGGGATCGCGAACAGGTTCAACGGCAGCCACGGCGCGTCCGGCTCGGCCCGGGTCGTGCCGGCCCGGGATAGTGCGGGACTCGCCGAGGCGCTCACGCGGCCAGGTCCCTGAGGGTCAGCAGTTCGCGGTAGCGGGCGGCCCGGGCGGCGAGCTGCTCGTCGGTGAGGTCCCAGGTGCCGTGGATGATCTGCGGCTCGAGCCAGATAACGCCGAGGCGCTTGGCGAGGGCCTCCATCGGGATCAGCACCTGCCGGATCGGCCAACCGTGGAATCCCTCGGGCTGGTAGGCGTCCTGGACGCCGCCGTTGGAAATCGCGACCCGCAGGGTCTTGCCTTTCAGCACGCCGGGCTTGCCCGTGCCGTAGGCCCAGCCGCGCGTCATGATCTCGTCCAGCCACTGCTTGAGCAGGCCCGGTGTCGAGTACCAGTACAGCGGGTACTGCAGCACGATGTTCTGCGCGCTCTCCAGCGCGGTGCGCTCGGCATCGAAGTCGATCTGCCCATCCGGGTACAGCTCGTGCAGGGTGCGCACCTGCACCGCGGGAAGCCCTTCGAGTTCGTGGACGAGGGCGGCGTTGATCCGTGACTCGCTCAGGTCGGGATGCCCCACGACAACAATGATCTCTGCGATCTGCTGCTCAGTCATTGTGTTCGGTCTCCGTGACGTTGGTGGATGTGATGAGGGGGGCATCCGTCGAGGTGCACTGGGCGGCTACGGCGTCGTGCGCGGCGTCTCTGCCGTCAGATGCTTCGAAGGAGAACGGCTGATCCTTGACCGCCGCCGCCGCAGATGGCTGCGGCCCCGAGCAGTCCGGCTCCTTGTTCGGCGAGCTGTCGGGCGAGGGTCCCGACGATGCGAGCACCAGACGCGCCGACCGGGTGGCCGATCGCGATCGCACCGCCGTGCCGATTCACGCGCTCAGGTCCGATGCCGAGCAGCTGGGCGGAGTGGACGATCACGGAGGCGAAGGCCTCGTTGATCTCGATCCTGACGAGGTCATCCGGGGTCGCGTCGATGTGGGCGAGGGCGGCGCGGATGGCGTCCGCTGGCCGCGCGTGCAGGCGCACGTCCGGGCCGGCGACGAACGCCGTGGCTTCGACCGTCGCGATCGCCGACAGTCCGTGCTGTTCAGCGTATGCGGCCGAGACGAGCACGAGCGCGGCCGCGCCGTCGTTGATCGACGAGGAGTTGCCGGCGGTGATGGTGCCTCCGGGTGAGAAGGCTGGGCGGAGGCCGGCGAGCACCTCGACGGTCGTGTTGGCGCGAACCCCGTCATCGGCCGTCACGGCGATGTCTCCTCGCTTCGAGGGGACGAGGACGGGTTCGATCTCTGCGGCGAGCCAGTCGGCCGACGCGGCGGCATGGATGTGGGAGCGCGCTGCGACCTCGTCCTGCGCAGTCCGGAGGATGGCGTAGTCCTCGTTGCCCTCCTCAGTGGACAAGCCCATCGAGCGTTGTTCGAAGGCATCGACGAGGGCGTCGTGCTCGAGGAGGTCGAGCAGTTCGATCGATCCGTACTTCGTTCCGGCTCTCGCAGGGAGGGCGTGCGGTGCGAGCGACATCGACTCCATGCCGAAGGCGACCGCGACGTCGATCCGTCCTGCTTCGATCGCGGCCGCTGCGGTGGCGACCGCCTCTGCGCCGGAGAGGCATACCGCGTTGATCGTCACCGACGGCACTGTGAGCGGGATCCCGGCGCCCACCGCAGCCTGGCGTGCCGGGTTCTGCCCTGCCCCGGCCTGCAACACCTGGCCGCCGACCACACGTTGTACCGCGTCGGGCGCGACACCGGCTCGATGCAGCGCGGCCTTGATCGCATGTGCGCCGAGCCGTGTGGCGGGGATCGCGGCGAACTGACCGTTGAATTTCACGAATGGAGTTCGGGCGTAGCCGACGATGAGGGCGTTCATCTGAACCTTTCTTTAGGGGAGGCGCCGGGGATCGCCCGGAGTTCCTCGAGGGTGATGCCGGGGGCGATCTCGCGGAGGAGCATCTCGACGGTTCCGTTCCATCACTTGTCGCTCATTGCGGCTCGTGTCCGGGTTCCGGGGTGAGGTGCGCCGGCAGGAAGGGGCGCCCGCCGGCGACCGAGAAGTCGGAGAGCTTGACGGTCTCGAGTACGACGAACACGTTCTCCGGGTCGATTCGCGCCCGCGCCGCGATCTCTGCGACGAGTTTCCGGTAGAGGGCCTGCTTGGTCTCGACCGGGCGCTCCCTGCCGACGACGATCCGGACAAGGACGAAATCGGCGGTACGGGGGCCGCCGAGGAAGCCGGTGTCGAAGATCAGCTCGTCCGGCTCGCGCTGATGGATGACCTGGAACCGGTCATCGACAGGGATACCGAACTCGGCCACGAGGGCGTCGTGCACGGCGTCCGCGATCGTACGGAGCGACTCCCGGCTTCGCCCGCGAAGCAGCGTGATGTCGACGACGGGAATCGGACTCACCCCTCCTGGTAGACGGGCTCTACGGAGACGAGGATCCCGGTGCGGGTGAGCTCGGCGATCTCGTCTGCGCTCAGACCGAGTTCGGCGAGGACCTCGGCGTTGTGTTCGCCGCGATAGGCGGCGAGGCCCGCGTCATCGAGGACGATGTGGTCGTCGAATCGCCACGGGCGTCCGGGGATCGCGTATGCCTCGCCGTCCCGGTCGACGGCGTTCCGCGTTGCCGGCCAGGACTGAGCCCATTCCGTCTCGACGAACTCCTGGATCGTGCGTACCCGGCCGATGGCGATCCGTGCTTCGTCGAATTGCACGTCGAGGGACTCCATGTCGGCGAAGGTGGTGATCCAGTCCTGCACGATCCGGTGCAGCTCCGGGAGGTGCTGTTCGCGGAGCTCGGGGGTGAGGAATCTCGGGTCTTCGGCGAGATCCGGTCGGCGCATCGCGGCGACGTAGAACGGGAAGGTCAGGCTTCCGACGAGGCTCATCGGGCTCGCGAACCGCTCGCCGCCAGGGCCGGTGAAGAACGGACCGTCGGTGGCGCCGAGCACGGGCCGCTCGGCGCCGAGGTCGATGCCGGAGAGGTCGACGTGGACGCGCTCGTTCATCGACAGCATGACCGCGGCCATCGCGACGTCGATGTAGCGACCGCGACCGGTCCGCTCCCGGTCCGCGAGTGCCGCGAGGATCGCGATCGTCGCGTGCAGCCCGGCGTACACATCGGCGTGGGACAAGGAATCGCTCCTCGGCCGTTCATCGCGGTCGAAGTGCGCGAGGGTGTTCGCCGTGATGCCGGTCTCGGCCTGGACGGTCGGCGCGTAGGCCGACCGACTCCGCCAGGCCCCGTGCTGGCCGTAGCCGCTGATCGAGGCGTAGACGACGGCGGGATTCGTCCTCGCGATGGTGTCGTAGTCGAGGTCGAACGCGGCGAGGGCGCCGGGGCGGAAGTTCTCGACGATCACATCCGCTTTGTCGCAGAGGCGCGCCACGACTTCTCGGGCACCGGGGACGTTCAGGTCGATGCTGACGTTACGTTTACCGGCATTCTGCTGGGCGTAGTAGCCGGACATCTCCCCGTTGCCGGGAAAGGCGCGCCGCGAGAGGTCGCCGCTGGGCGGTTCGATCTTGATGACATCGGCACCCAGATCGAGGAGGGTCTTCGCGCAATGGGGGCCGGCGAGCACCCGCGAGAAGTCGACGACGCGGAATCCTTCCAGCGGCAGGGCGTCGGTCATCGTGCTCATCGCCCCTCGAAGAACGCCTGGCCGATGCCGTTGTCCCGGTATGACGTGACCCCTGTCACAAAGTCCTCGGACCGGAAGACTGGGCGCTGCAATTCGGCCATCGCCTCGTCGGCGGCGGCGGTTCCGCGGTTCACGGCGACGGAGACGAGTTGCTTCGTCGCGATGTTCGCAAGCGTCGGCCCGTGGGCGAGCTCCTGGGCGAGCACCATCGTCGCGGTGTCGAGGTCTTCGTCGGGGACGACCCGGTTGATGATGTTCCACCGCTCCAGCGTCGCGGCGTCGTAGCGTCGCCCGAGGAGCGCGATCTCCTTGGCTCTGGCCGCCCCGGCCCGCTGAGCTATCCGTTGCACGCCGCCCATCAGCGGCTGCAGGCCGACGGTCACCTCGACGGATCCGAACTTGGTGGACGCGGCCGCCACGACCAGGTCGCAGGCGAGGGCGAGCTCGAAGCCACCGCCGACGCAGGTGCCGTGCACGGCCGCGACGATAGGCGCCGGATGCGCGTCGAAGGCGTCGAGAAGATCGACGAGGTGCCAATCGAGGACATCACTGTCCCTGGTCTCCGCAAGCATCGAGTCGAGCTCTGCTCCGGCCGAGAAGTGCCGAAGCCCGCTGCGGAGGATCACCGCTCGCGCCTGCTGTTCCTCTGTCCAGCGAAGTGCATCGATCAGGGCGAGAACGAACGCCTTGTCGAGCAGGTTGTACGGCCGGTGCTCCATCGTCAGGATCGCAACGGCGCCGTCGAGGGCCCTGCCGATGGTCAGGGTGGAGGCTGGTGTGGTTCCCATGTGCATGTGGTCCTTGATTGTGTCGTTCGCGCGATGTTTGTCGGTCGGGCGGTCAGCGCGGTGGCAGGTTGAGCAGGGATTCCGTTTCTGCGACCGACGCGAGCTCGTGATCGAATGCGGCCGCCATTCGCGCCGCACGCTCAACCAGTGGGTCGTTGCCTTGGCTCAGTTCGCCCTTGCGCAGATAGAGCGTGTCCTCCAGTCCGGCGCGGACATTCCCGCCGAGCCCGAGGGCGATGCCAGTGAGCTCTTGACTGGCGCGCCCGATGGCGATGACCTGCCACACGGCGCCCTCGGGCAGGCGCCGGACCATGGTCAGAAGGTTGTCCGCGGTTGCGGCCATGCCGCCTTGCACCCCGAGAACGATCGAGAACTGCATCGGCTCGTCGTCGAGCAGCCCCTTGTCGCGCAGCCGCAGGCAGGCCTCGAGGTGACCGGTGTCATAGATCTCGAGCTCCGGCTTGACGCCGAGTTCATGCATCCGGGCGGCGAGGCGAGCCACGTCGGCCGGCGGGTTGCGGAACTCGAAGGCGCCGAAGCTCATGGAGCACGGGTTGAGGGTCGCCATGCGCGGGCGCAGTTCGACAAGAGCCTCGCGTTCTTCGAACGGCACGGACAGGCCGACCCCGGTCGAGAGCTGGATGTGTATGGGGCAGCGCTCTGCGATGAGGTCGACGGTGCGTCTGGCGATGTCGAGGTCAGCAGTCGGCCGGCCGTCGGCATCTCGGAAGTGCAGGTGCGCGACGGACGCGCCCAGGCGATAAGCATCCAGGACGGCGTCGGCGATCTCTTCCGGCTGGGTGGGCAGGGTCGGATTGTCCTGCGTGGTCGCGATCGGCCCGGTAGGGGCCACAGTGAGTACGACGGTCATGTTCGATCTCCTCGTCTTGAGAGTGTGCGCGGAGTCGGATGGCCGGACCGGTGTAGGCCTGGCCACCCGACTTCGGCGATCACTCGGGCGACGGCCCCCACGGGCCGGAGCCGACCTTGGCCACGTTCACCAGCTTGCGATTCACGAACTCCCCGAAGCCGAGCTCGCCAAGCTCCCGCCCGAAGCCGGAGCTCTTGGTGCCGCCGAAGGGGACTTCCGCGGCGGTCCAGGCGGGCTGGTTGATAAACACCATGCCGCTGTCGATGTGCGACGCGACCGCCCTGCCGTGCTTGGTATCCCCGGTGAACACCGAGGCCCCGAGACCCCAGGGGGTGTCGTTCGCGAGAGCGATGGCCTCCTCTTCGGTGTCGACGACATAGGCGGCGAGCACCGGGCCGAAGAACTCCTCGGTATAGGCCGGGTTGCTCTTGGTGATGCCCGTGAGGACGGTGGGTTCGAGGTAGAAGCCCGGCCGGTCGATGCGCTTGCCACCGGTCCGTACCTGGGCGCCGTTCTGCTTCGCGGTCTCGATCTGCTCCAGGAGCAGGTCAAGTGCGCGCTCGGAGGAGAGCGGGCCGAGGTTGGTCAACGGTCCGGCCGGCTCCGCCGGGTCTGCCGGCTTGAGGGCGGCGAGTGCCTCCACGACCCCGGCGATGACCTGTTCGGCGCGGTCCTTGCCGACGACGATGAGCCGCTTCGAGCCGACGCAGCACTGCCCGTTGTTGAACATCCGGCCGAAGACGGCCCCGAACACCGCACCCGGGATGTCTGCGTCATCGAGAACGATCAGCGGGTCGCTGCCGCCCGACTCCGCTACGACCTTCTTCAGGTTCTGCCCGGCCTGTGCGGCCACGGTGGCGGCAGCTCGGGGGCTGCCCGTGATGGTGACGCCGGCGACCCTCGGGTCCGCGATGATCGTCGCCGCCTGCTCGTGGGTGACGAACAGGTTCGTGTAGACCCCCTCGGGCGCCCCGGCCTGCTCGAACGCGCGGGCGAAGGCCAGTGCGCACTGCGGGACGCTCTGGGCGTGCTTGAGCAGGACGACGTTCCCGGCGGCGAGCTGCGGGCCGGCGACTCGGGCGAGCTGGTAGTAGGGGAAGTTCCATGGCTCGATCGCGAAGATCGCGCCGATGGGCGCCGTCTCGAGATACGCCCCGGGCGACTCCGGGAGCGGCTCGGGCTCCAGGAACTGCTCCACCCGGTCCGCGTAATAGTCAAGGATCGACGCCGCCAGGCCCACCTCCGCGTCGGACTCCCAGGCGAGCTTGCCCATCTCCAGCGTGATGAGGCCTGAATACTCCGCTTGGTTGTCGCGGAGGTACGCCGCCGCCTTCTTGATGATCGCGGCGCGCTCCGCGGCCGGACGCTCACGCCAGTCCGCGTACGCCCGGTCCGCGGTCGCAAGCGCAACCTCGAGCTCGGCGTCGGAGATCGTCTCGAATGTTGCCAGCTGCTCCCCGGTCGCCGGGTTGATGGTCGTGAACGCCCGGTTGATGGTTGTGAGCGTCATGATCAGAAGCTTTCCCGGGTGCCGGCCGTGAGCCGGACGTTGATGGGCAGCTGCTCGGCCTGCGAGTACTCGGAGGCCTTGTTCTCCTTGACCCAGCGGGCCTCGCCGACGGACTCGAAGGGCGGCGGCACGAATCCCTGCAGCGACCACAGGTCCGCCGGCGGTTCGGTGATGGTGAACTCCCAGTCGAAGCCCTTGTCGGCCACCCAGGGCTTGATGACCTCGTCGAGATGGTGCACCCACCACTCGCGCAGGACACGACCGGGAAGGGTGCGGGCCATCTGGTCGATGTTGAGACGCACGAACTTGTCGTGCGGCCGGCCGCTGACCCACAGGTCACCAGACTCGACCTCCTTGAAGATCACGACGACATAGAAGGCGGGAATGCCGACGATGTCCGTGTAGATGGCCGTGATCGCGTTGACGAACTCCTGCTTCTCCGACTCATTCCAGGCGTTCTCCGGGTGATGTATCTGCCACAGCGGCATTGCCGGGCCCCTCTCGTTGCGGTTGACCGTGACCCGCGTCATCGCGGAGCCAGGGCGCCAGGTCTCTTGTGATCGAGCAGCGAGGCGCATCCACAGTTGACCACAGACTGCGTTGCATTTCGAGAGTGAGTCTGGTTTCTGAACTCACTAGGTGAAATCTCGAGTCAGAATGCCTTCCGCCGGCCCTGAGGCTCGCCACCCTCGCCGCCGGGGACCAAAGCCAGGCGATCGCGGAAGTCACCGCCCTCGGTCACGACATCCGGATAGCCGCTCCCCTTGACGAACTGGACGTCGTCATCCGCAAGACTCTGACGGCAGTGCCCGCAGACCACATCGACTTGCGCGTCATGACCGCAAGGCCGGTGATACAGACCGACCGGCGGACCATCGCCATTCCCGAGCCAGCGGTCACCCCACGCCAGCAGCGCCGCAATCGCCGGGAACAGGTCATGACCCATATCCGTCAAGAGGTACTCGTACCGCGGCGGATTGTCCTGGTAGAACTCCTTCGTCAAGACCCCCGCCTCAACGAGATTCGTCAACCGGTCGGACAGCGTATTCCGCGCAATCCCGAGTGACTTGTGGAAGTCGTCAAACTTCGTCACCCCGTGAAAGCTGTCGCGAAGGATCACCAGTGTCCAGGCGTCACCGAGCACGTCTGCAGCGCGCGCCACTGAACACGGCCAGGCTGACAAGTTGCGTCGCATGCGTCCAGACTAGCAACTCAGTTGCAAAATGGAGCAATCTGGTGCAGAGTGCGTAGTATTACGCAACTGACTCTCAGTTCTGTATTCACGCCCACTTCAATGGCGATGGGGATAGAGACATGTCGATTACGACCACCCGCCCGCTTGACACCGCCCCGCTGGCGGCCGCACTCGAGACTGTCGGCGATCGCTGGAGTCTCGCCATCCTCCACGCGATCGCCGCAGGCGCCACCCGCTTCACCGAACTCCAGATCACCACCGCCGCGCCACGCGCAAGTCTGACCTCGCACCTTAGGCACCTCGAGCACCGCGGACTGATCCGACGAGCGCCGTATCAACTCGCACCCAGCCGCTGGGAATACCGGCTGACGGACTGCGGGGCCGCCATCATCCCGCATGCGACCGCCCTTGCGGATTGGGCCGCAGAGCATCTCTGTCGCCCGGCTCAGGGTATGGACGGCCGCAGAGGCGCGGAGTTGCTTTGACGATGGGTTTCGTCTAGCAGTGAGTCGACGCAACCAACGACGGGGGCCCGGCCGATGACCGAGCGCCTCACAGATGTTCCGCGCATAACCGAAACACGCGAGCGCCGACTATGACGCCCGGCACGAATAGCAGCATCTCGCCACCCAGCACCGTTACCGAGGCCGTGGTCCGGAGGGTTCCGCACCGACTGGAGCAGCCGTTCCACGACCCGCGCGGAACTGCCCTGGGCTGCCCGCCAACGGCCGCGAGACTACGCCATGTCGACAAGATCGACCGGGCCACGGCCCGATCTGACCCACGTGACGTTCGACGTGACCAAGGGCGCCCCGCACGAGCTGCATCTCTCGCCCGTGGTGCTCTGTTCCCCGCACGACCGGCAGATGATCTCAATGCCTCCACCGGCGCCGGCCTCTGTGTGCCGTTCGCCCCATTTCGCAAGAGCATGCAGGATCGGGAGCGCGTCAGCGGCGGCTTGGGTGGGGAGGTAGTCGTGGCGCGGACGAGCGCCTTCCGTGTAGGGCCGCTTCTCGAGCAGTCCGGCCTCGACCATCCGCTTCAGGCGGTTCGCGAGGATGTTGTCCGCCGGACCCAACACATCCTTGAACTCATCGAAGCGGCGTGCGCCCCCCAGCGATTCACGCAGGATCAGGAGCGTCCATGGGTCGCCTAGCACGTCGATCCCGCGCGCGATCGGGCAACTCTGCCCGGACCAGTCAGACCTCAGCGCCACTCCGAGACCTCCATACTTGTTTCAAGCAAGCCGTGTCCTCTAGTGTAGCCCCCGTGTCCAACTCTCTTGGGGAAAGTCTGACCGTCGTGGTCCCGGCCCCGGCTCGGGTCCGGACGGTGACCGTGGTGGTGGCGGCGAGCGTGCTCGCATCTCTGGACCTGTTCATCGTGAACCTGTCGTTCTCGTCGATCAGCGCGAGCTTCCCCGGCGCGACGCCGCAGGCGCTGTCCTGGGTCCTCAACGCATACGCCGTCGCCTTCGCCGCGCTCCTGATCCCCTCGGGCCGCCTCGCGGACCGTCTTGGGCGCAAGCGCCTCTTCCGCGTGGGAATGCTCGCCTTCGCCATCGGTTCGGCCGGGTCCGCGGCAGCGCCCGAGGTTGTGACGCTGATCGTCGCCCGCGGAGTCCAGGGCGCTGGCGCGGCGCTGATGGTGCCCACGAGCCTCGCTCTCCTGCTCGCGGCGTTCCCGAAGTCCCGGCACAAGCAGATGGTCAGCATCTGGGCCGCGACCGGCTCGGTCGCGGCGACCGCCGGGCCCGTGCTCGGCGGACTGCTGACTCAGCTCGACTGGCGGCTGATCTTCCTCATCAATCTCCCCATCGCGATCCCCGCCCTGATCCTCGCCGCGAGGCTCACCGAGACACCGAGAAGCAAGACCCCTTACCCCGACCTGTTCGGATCGGCTCTGCTCGCACTCGGGGTGGGAGCGCTGGTGACCGCGATCTCGTACGTGACGGACTGGGGGCCGGCCAGCCCCTGGTTCTGGGGCCTCATCCTCCTGAGCGCCTGTGCGCTGGCATGGTTCGCGCGCCGCTGCCTGACCCGCGCGGCACCGGCGGTGGACCTCGGCATCTTCCGATTCGCCAGCCTCCGCATGGCGACCATCGGGATGGCAAGCTTCTACATCGCCTTCGCGATCATGCTCCTGGGCAGCAGTATCTTCCTCCAGGATGTCTGGCAGTGGACACCCGCGGCTGCGGGCCTGGCCCTCGCCGCCGGACCCGCCACCGCGATCATCGCATCCCTCCTCGCCGGCAAGCTCCCCCTCGTCCCTCGGACTCTCGTGAGCGTCGGCGGGTTCCTCTACATCGCGACCTGCGTGCTCTGGGCTCTCCTCCTGACGGACGCCGAGGCCTACGCGGCCGTGTTCCTGCCCGGAATGATCCTGACCGGAGCAGGTGCCGGCTTCGCCCAGACCGGGTTCCTTACCGCGGCAACCGCCGACATCCCCGACACCGCTCACGCGACCGGAACCGGGATCGTCAACACGTCCAGACAGATCGGCGGAGCCATCGGCGTCGCCCTCCTCATCGCCCTCACCCAGACCGGAACCGACGCCGAGGACTACACGATCGCGTGGATCGTGATGGGCGCGGCCGGCCTGCTCGCAACCCTGACTGGTGTGACCATGCGCTCCGCGAAGCACGCTCCGGACACCGGCGACGCACACTGGCCGAGCCGGACACCATGAGAGATCGAAGGACCCCCATGAGCCGCATCCTCATAGTCGGAGCCGGGGCTGTCGGCGGCTACTTCGGCGCCCGCCTCGCCCAGGCGGGTCGTGACGTCACATTCTTGGTGCGGCACCCGCGGGCCGCGATACTGCGCGAGCACGGTCTGCGCATCCACACGCCGGACGGCACCATAGAACGTATCGATGCGAAAACCGTCACCGCCGATGCTGTCGACGCCGCCTACGACCTCGTTCTCCTCGCGGTCAAGGGCTACGCGCTCGACGCCGCCATCCGGGACATCACTCCGGCGATCGGGCCGGCCACGATCATCGTGCCCGTCCTCAACGGCAT
Organism: Microbacterium hominis NBRC 15708; assembly: GCF_001592125.1. Lineage (GTDB taxonomy): Bacteria > Actinomycetota > Actinomycetes > Actinomycetales > Microbacteriaceae > Microbacterium > Microbacterium hominis. The sequence continues at coordinate 580,130 of NZ_BCWI01000001.1, read as the reverse complement.
CACCCACATCGCTGCACTTGCCGACCAATTCGGCGCGGACCATGTCTATGGCGGGGTGTGCATCGTCGCGACCGCCCTCGACGCGCAGGGCGACATCGTCCAGCTCAACCAGCTGCAGAAGCTGAGCTGGGGTCCGCTCGACGGCCGATCCGCCGACCGGCTCGACGACGTGTCCGCCCTCCTCACCTGGGCCGGCTTCGACGCTGAACCGTCGACCACGATCCTCCACGACATGTGGGAGAAGTGGGTCTTCCTGGCCTCCCTCGGCGCGATCACCTGTCTCATGCGCGGCACGATCGGTGACGTCAATGCCGCCCCTCGCGGCCGCGACTTCGCGCTCGACATCCTCGGGGAGGCTGCCGATGTCGCGGCAGCCGCAGGCTTCGCCCCCCGCGAGCCCTTCCTGAGCGACATTCGGCGAACCGTGACAGAACCCCGTTCGGCTCTGACCTCGTCGATGTACCGCGACCTCATCGCAAGCAGGCCCGTCGAGGGTGACCACATCCTCGGCGCCCTCGTCGACGAAGGAGCCAGACACCGCGTGCCGACCCCCCTCCTGGCACTGGCTCACACCAGCCTGTCCGTGTACACGGCGCAGCGCGACAGTCGTCGACCGATGGGGTGACGCCATTGTCTTGGGACGCGAGGCGTTCGCGGCGCGGCAGCGGCCGACACACCGTGGGTGCGCGGCGTGTGACGCCATTGTCTTGGGACGCGAGGCGTTCGCGGCAGTGTCCGGTCACTCCGATCGAACGAACCCGAACAGTCGCGCTGGGTTCTTCACCGTGATCGTCTCGATGTCCTCGCGGCTCACGCCGCGGGACGCCAGGAATGGGACGACATCGGTCAAGACGAAGTCATACCCGGCTCCCTCTTGAGACGAGCCGTCAAAGGACGGGTCTCGAGGGCTTTCGACCTCGCGTCCGGTTGCCCCCCGGACATGTGACAGTGCGGCGAAGCAACGACCGCCGAGAACCAAGCTTCCCCGTGCAGAGAAAACGAGCTGCGGCCGGCGATCGAGGAGCTTCTCGGCGCGCTGGGTGTTTCGATCGACGAGGATCCGGGGGACCCTGCAGGCGACGATGACCGGGCGGGGCGCCAGAACCCGCCATAAGGCGCTGCGAGCCGGGTGATCGTGTCTGGGCCGTAGAACCTCTCGGTCGGCGGGTGTAGTCTGGCTCGCTTCGCGGACCCGAAAGGTGGCTCATGTCCGACGACGATGGAACGGGTCGCATCCGGGCGGGCCGCGAAGACGCTGCCCGTGCTGCCCGCGTGGCTGGAGGCGCTGCTGCCGCCGCACCGCGCACCGGCAGTGCTGGCGCTGGCGCCCGACCGCGTGGGGCTGGAGCTGCGGTTCCCGGACGGCGCCGTGGAGCGTTTCGCGTCGCTGCGGGATCGTTGATCGCCATCCGGCGTTCTGGACGGCCCCGGACCTTCAGGTGCGGCCCTGGCATTGGGAGCAGGACGGGTATTGCAGCAGAATCCGGCAGTACGTGTGGCGCGAGGACGAGGAGCTCGACGCTCCGGCACGGCCCGTCCGTGTCACGCTGGAGGCCCGGTGCGCATGTCCCGGAGGACCGCCACCGGGCCACCCGGCACGGGGACCACCACGCGGATTGGCGGCTCGAGGTCACCTCAGTCAGCTTGAAGGGGGCGTTCCTGATCCTCGCCGACCGCGTCCAGCGCTGCTTCACCCCCGCCGGGGACGCCCGGCCGGACGCCGAGATCGGCCTGCAGGAGCCGGCCTGGATCGCAGAGGTCCGGCGGCGGCTGGCGGACATCGACTCCCCGGGAGATCGGTGAGGCCGCTGCCCCCTTGTCCTGTTCCGGCCGGGGTGTCGTTCACGGGCGGGGAGGGAGGCGGGCGATCTGGGCGCGGTCTTCCATCTGCGCGCGGAGGGTGTGGTTTTCGAGGGTGAGGCGTTGGATGTGCGCGACGGCCAGGTCGATCTGGTCACGCAGCGTCGCGTTCTCCGCCCGCAGCGCTCGTTCGCTGTCGGCCCGCCGCGCGGTCTCCGAGGGCTCGGCGCGCTTGGCGCGGGCTATTGTGCGTCGCTGGTCGGCGATGTCCTGGGCGATGGCCGGGAACCAGCGCCAGAATGTCGAGTTCGTCAGTCCCAGATGCTCGGCCAGACCCCGCACCGTCACCGGTCGGGTGCTGTCTTTGCGCAGTTCCGCGAGGGCGTGGAGGACTTCGGCGTTGGTGGGAAGGGGAACACGGCGGGTCATGGCTGCTCCTGGTGCCGGTTGAGGAAGCCGACGATCTGCTCTCGCCGCTGCTGAAGGCGCGACTTCAGCGCAGGCGGCAACGGCGGGTCGGCGGCGAGGTCTCGGTCCAGCGTGTCCAGCTCGTCCCGCCAGGCGTGCACGTTCGCGTCGGTGAGGGCGACGTTGCGGCAAGTGAGCGGCTTGCAGTTGGACAGATCGGGCGCGGCGGCTTGGCCGGTGCGGGGCCGGCACAGTGCTTTGTCGTGCGTGTACACGCAGGTGACGTACTTCCCCGGGTACACGGCAGGCCCGTGCAAGGTGATCAGCCGCAGGAACCGGCGCCGGTCGGTGGTCACGGTGCCGGCGAACGCGGACCGCTGGCTCATCTGCTCCATCCGCCGTTCGGCTTCGCCGCCGGCGGGCCCGGTGAGGCGGGTGTGCTCGTTGTGGTCGATCATGGCCAGCAAGTGCTCGCCGCGGGAGAGCGCCTCTTCGGCTTCGACCTCGGCGCGGAACCCGGAGTCGCTGGTGCCGGCATAGCCCTCGAACATCTGCACGCTGTGGTGCCGGTAGGCGATCGCGCCGGCGATCGAGCCGCCGGGACGGCGGGCGATGTACCAGGCCAGGGTGCGGCGGAACTGGCGGGTGCTGACCCGCCACGGGCGCCCGTCGACGTCGGGGATGGAGTCGTCGCGGCCGCGGGCGCGGCAGTAGTCGTTGACCCAGCTCACGAACCGGTTCAGCTGCCGGTTGGTTCCCGCGACGGTCATCGCGACGTTCCCGCCGCGCCCGGCCGACCCGGCGCCGGGGCCGGACTTGATCGGCGCGAACAGCCAGTCGGTGCGGTCCCGGGCCCGGTCGCGGTGGATCCGCTCCAGCACGTCGATCGCGGTCGCGGCGGACTCGCCGACCACCCAGGTCGCGGGAACCCCGGTGGGGGTGCCTTCGCCTTTGAACGCGACGCTGGTCACCCGCCACCGGTACGGGTGCCCGTTGCCATCTTTCTCGGCGGTGCAGCAGCCGCGGCGCAGGTGCTTGACCTCGCTGTCCCGCATCCCGGACAGGAAGGCGACGAGGATGTAGCAGGCTGCTTGCAGCATCTGGGTGAGGACGGTGAGCGAGTCGTCGCGGATCGGGTCCAGGGAGACGCCCTTGAGCCACGGGGCGCCGTCGATGCGCCCCCGGATCGGCACGCCCAGGTAGGCGAAGTCGGACACGCCGAGCGTGGCGACGGCGTCGGCGATGGCAGCGTGGTGGTCGTCGAGGGCGCGGCGGTCGCAGCCGATCGTGCGGGCGATCGCGGCGTGATTGACCTGTCCGTTGAAGCCCGGCAGCGGGCGCCCCTCCTGGTGGGCGTCCTCCAGGTACCGGGTGATGCTGATCAGGTTCGAGCCGCGGGGAGAGTGGCGGCGGGGGCGGCTGACTCGCAACTGCGCCCACCGGGTGACGGCGTCCAGGATGTCATCGGCGAAGTCGTTGACGAACCGCATCGCCCACACCAGCAGCCGGCTGTGGACATCCTCGGGGATCCTCGCGGTGGTGTTCTCGGTGCGGGGGCTGTGCTGCTCCTTCCAGCCGGGGATGGTGCGCGGGTCCACGCGGAGCGCTTCGCCGCCGAGGCCCTGCCGGTACCGCCACAGGAACACCGTCGCGGCGCGCAGTGCGTGCCGACGGGTCGCGGTGCGGTACTCGGTGATCAGGAACCGCTGGAACTGCAGCAGCGTGTCAGTGGTGGCCAGCGAGACGGGGCGGCCGCCGTGGTGCCCGTCCAGCCAGCGCAGGAACACGCCGATGTTGTAGAACATGGACACGACGGTGCTGATCGTCGGCCGCGGCTCGTCGGGCGGCAGCGGCCCGGACAGGGCGAGGTAGGCCAGCGACTTGAGGGTGTGCCGGTAGCCGGGTGGCACGATCCGGAACCGGAGGGTGAGCCCGCGTTCCTGCCCTTGTAGCGCGGCGGGCGCCACCGGCCACTCGTCGTCCCCGAACCGGGCCGTGTCGGCGATGCCGACCCCGGGCCGCAGCGCACGGCCGTGCAGCACGAACGTACCCGGCAGCGGCCCGGGAACGGTGGCGTCGGGGCGGGGGAGCGTGCTCATGGCTGCTCCCAGGAGGGTTCGACGAGGTCGAGGAGGCTGTCGTCGGGCTTGACCTGCTCGGCGCTGCTCACCTCCGCTTCGCTGAACTTGGGCAGCACTTCGTAGCGGATCGCCGCCCACGCGGGCCCGTATCGTGTCCACCAAGCGCTCTCGCCCAGCTGGGTTCGGCGCGCCTCGAGCGCGTCCAGCAGGCTGAGCAGCCGCGGCAGGTGGTCGCCGGTGATCATGCAGTTGCCGCAATGGAAGCAGTCCAGGAAGCTCGCCGCGCATCGTCGTCCCGTCAGCGGATGGTGGTCGTGGTCGGCGCATCTCGCCCACGCGGTCTCGGTGCCCTCGCCCCGGTCGTGTTCGGTTCCCGCCGCGGGACGGATCTCCAACGCGGTCCGTCCCTGGGTGGCCAGTGCGCGTCGGTGCGCGGCCCACGCGGCCTGCTCGACCTCGGCGACCGTGTCGGCGATCAGCCGGTGCGCCCAGTCGATCGTGGCGTGGTCCCCGGAGAGGTAGTTGCGGAACAGCACCGCGGTGGTGTTGCTGCGTGCCGCGGTGGGAAGGTGCCCGCCCATCTGGCGGGTGCGGCGCACGTCGACGCTTGTCTTGAGCCGGTTGAAGTTCAGCCGCAGCAGCACCGGGTCGCCGTTCTCATCGGGTTCGTCGGCGACGATCCCGCGGGCTCGCACCCAGTTCTGGTGGCGCAGGCTCGCGTCCAGGGCGGCGGCGAACGGATCGCGGCATCCGTCCGCGCCACTGCGCCGCCCGGTGTGGTGATACACCGCCCAGAACGCCGGCGCGTCCAGCAGCTGGCGGCCCGCGGACATCAGCTCGTGCAGCAGCAGATACACCCCGCCCGGGGTGATCAGCTCGTTCCCGGGCGGCCCGATCTCCCAGGTCACCGTCCGATGCCAGCGGCCTGGGCCCCGGCGCCGCTTGATGACTTCGACTTCCACGGCGAGGTCCTCGATGACCCGGTGCTCGGCGCGCAGTTCCTTGACGACCTCGACGTTCCATCCGGTCGTCGCAACCAGCAGCACCAGCATCGGGGTCAGGTCGTTGCGGGTGACGAACAGCTGCTCCGCGACCCGCCGCCGCGCCGCCGCGGCATGGGTCGCGGGCACGCCTCGCAGTGGCACGTGCCCGGTGGATCGTGCGACCTCGATGCGCTGCTGCTCCGATGCGGTGCGCTCCGCGGGCACGGTCAGCCGGTCCCGCAGCGCGGCGACGTCTGTGCGGGCTGCGGCCACCAGCCGGCTCAGCTCGCCATCGGAGTATCCCGATACCGGTGAGTTCCGATTCGTCTGATGCGGACGCATCCTGTCGCGGACCTCCGCGGGCACCAGGCCGGCCAGCGGCTGAGTCTCGAACGTCCGCGCCGCTGACCTCAGCTCGAGCCGTGCGGCCCGCTCGCCGACCGCGTCGGCGCGGAATCGGCGGTATGCGTCGACATGCTCGACACGCAGCTCGCTCGGGTGCTGGGGCGGGCGCAGCTGCTGTCCGTAGAACCGGATCATCCGTGTCAGCATGCCCCACGCCGTCTGCGCCGACGCGCGGGTGCGCAACGAACCGGCAGGACCGGTCCTGGCCGCCCAGCTCGCCGCGAGGCTCTGATGCCATCCCGGCAACGGCAGCGCGCCGACATCGAAGGTGAAGGACCGGTCGTCCTCACCGTGGAACTCGATGACCAGCCCCGCCGCCACCGGCCGGGGCGTGTAGTGACCTGTCGGCGCCAGGGTCGGCCTCCCCGTCCTGGTGCTGCCGCGCCCGCTCATGACCGGTCCCGCCTATCCAGGTTCACGACCAGCCGCGCGTCGCGGGAGTCTTCCCACGGATCGGACACCAGCGTCATCCGCGTCTGCATCTCCAGCTCCTCCAACGCATGCAAGTACACCTGCGTCGTGGTCACGCTCTTGTGTCCCAGCCGCCGCCGCACCCAATCGAGCGGATCGCCGAAGATCCGCGTGTAATGCTGCCGCTGGTCGGGGCTCATTCCGGCCAGCGCGGCGATGTGCCCGCGCTGCAGCTGCTCCAACGTCAGCACCGCGAACGTGTGACGCAGCATGTGCGCGTGCGCGCGGACGGACAGCCCGTGCTTGTGGCACCGGGCGTTCGCCTGACGGAAGATGTCCTTCCAGCTCGCCGTCGACATCGGAGCGCCGTCCTCGTTCAACCACAGCGCCGCCGGCTCCCACCCATCCCGGCCCCGCACCAGCAGCAGCCGCCGCTCCTCCGGGGTCAGCAGCGACAGCTTCACCGCCCCCGAGTCCTCGGAGACCGGGCGCGCCAGGAGACGATCATCCAGAAGCAGAAAGCCCCCGCCCGGATCGTCATACAAGCCGCGGGCTTGAGCCCGGGCGATCGCCACACGCCGGTCGACGTCGATATACGCCCACAGCTCCCGCAGGATCATCGACGGCACATACACCCACCTCGCCGATCCCGCCTTCGCGATCGCGCCCGGCAGCCAGAACCGGTGATAACCGCCCTGCGTCCGTACCTCGGGGATCTCGGTGACCGTCAACGATGCCTGCTCCGTCAACCGCAGACCGGTACGCACCATCAGATCGGCGAACGCCGCGTTCCGATCCGCCCAACGACCCCGGAACACCGGATCCGGCAACCCGTCTGCACCATACCCACGCAGGCCCACGTCCCGCCACTGCCGGTACGAGCGCGACGGGAGCCAGCGGATCTGATCGCGCCGCGACGCATGCGAGTACGTCGCCGCCGTCAGACCCCGCCCCCCATCGGCGCCGTATCCGCTCGCGACCCGACGCGATCGCTGGGGAATCGGGCTCTCCACGAGCTGCCCCCGGGAGACCTGCCAGCGATAGAACCGATCGACCCCGCTCACCTCACGATCCCACGTCGCAGGACTCACCCGAGGCCCGGCAGGATCCTCCCGCCGCCAGATCAGATACGCCCGATGATCGTCCTCCGTCGCATCCGACCAGCCAACACCGCCACGGCCCAGATGAAGGAAATCAAGGAACCCCTTCAGATCCCGCGCATACCCGACCCTCGTCGACATCCGGGCCGTGAGCATATCCGCGGAATAGAAGAACGCGTTCAACCGCACGTCGTACTCGAACGTCGGCGCGATCAGAAACGGCGTGCCCAACGGGATCCCCACACCCGTGCGCCACGCACCCCAGCCATCCAACACATCCGCCGCGCCGACGCCCCGCAATCCAGTCGCGCGAAAGCCGTCCTGCGCCCGATGCAACCGCCACACAGACCGCCCAAGAACACCAGACCGCGAGTTAGACACAACAGCGACCGTACTTGCGTCTTCGAAAGCAAACACCGGACACGCCGCAAACCCCAGCCACAACCTCGCCACCAACCCCTGTCCGTGCGGGAACTACGGCGTGCCGGGAGCGGAGTGCACCTGCCCGTCGATCGCGATCCGACGCTATCTGGGAAAGCTCTCGGGTCCGCTGCGCGATCGCATCGACATCGCGCTGTCCCTGCAGCGGGTCGCGACGACGCGCGCCGCCGATGACGGTCTCCGCAGCTCCTCGGTGACCGTCCGCGAGCGCGTCGTCGCGGCGCGCGACCGTGCCCGGTCCCGACTGCGCGCCACGACCTGGCGGACGAACGCCGAGGTCTCCGGATCGTGGCTGCGCAACGGTCCGCTCGCGCCGGACGCGCAGATCCGACGTCCGCTCGACACGGCGCTGCACCGCGGCACCCTGACCCTGCGCGGCTACGACCGTGTGCTGCGCGTGGCGTGGTCGGTCGCCGATCTGGCGGGCCATGACCGGCTGCAATCCTCGGACGTGGGACGGGCGCTGTACCTCAAGCAAGGCTTCGCGGGATGAGCGCCGTGCCCGATGCCGCATCCGCTCGACGTGCGCTGGCGGGTCTGGTCGACGACGGACTCGGTGACGACGACGTGCGCCGCATCTACGCGACGGCGGTCTGGTCGACACTCGTCGAGCCGGGCGACGGCGTCGCCGGTGCGCTCATCCGCGCGCTCGGCGCCGTCGACGCGCTCGAGACCGCGCTGTCGACGGCATCCGCCGGCGCGGCGGCGACCGCGGCCGGGATCGATCACGACGACGTGCATGCGGCGCGCCGCCGCTGGCAACTCCGACAAGACGCGGTCGAAGGCGCACTGAGCGCGGCGCGGCGCGCTCGCGTGACACTCCTCACGCCCCGCGACAGCTCGTGGCCGCACCGGCTCGATGACCTCGGAGTGCACGCGCCGCTCTGCCTCTGGGTGCGCGGCGAGCTCGCGGTGGCGGACGCCGAGGGCGCGGTCGCCGTGGTGGGTGCGCGCGCGGCGACGGCGTACGGCGTGCACGTGACGTCTGGGCTGTCCGCCGACTGCGCGAGCGACGGCATCACGGTCGTCTCCGGAGCGGCCTACGGCATCGACGCGGCCGCGCACCGGGCCGCACTGCGCGCGGGCGGCGCGACGGTCGCGGTGCTCGCGGGCGGCGTGGACCGTCCCTATCCGGCGGGGCACGAGGATCTCATCTCTCAGATCGCCGTCCGGGGCGCGGTCGTGGCCGAAGTGCCCTGCGGGAGCGCGCCGACGAAGTGGAGGTTCCTCGCGCGCAACCGTCTGATCGCCGCCATGACCGACGCGACGGTCGTGGTCGAGGCCGCTCACCGCAGCGGCGCGCTGAACACGGCCCATCACGCCGCCGCGCTCGGTCGGCCGCTGGGCGCCGTCCCGGGACCGGTGACCAGCGCCGCCTCCGCCGGCTGCCATCGTCTGCTGCGGGAGGCCGACGCCGTCTGCGTCACCGGTGTCGCCGACGTGCTCGAGCTGCTGGGCCGCGGCGGCGACGCGACGCTCGAGGTCGATCCCGACCGCACGGACGACCGGACGCGCGTGCTCGATGCGCTCAGCTCGCGCACCCCTCGGCTCCTCGCCGACATCGCCCGTCGATGCGGGATGGCGCCGGAGGAGGTCGCCGCGCTGCTCGGCCTGCTCGAGCTCGACGGGGCCGTGGAGCGCCGCGGGGGAGGATGGGCGCGCCGGGCGTCCTCGGCGCCGCGCCACTGAGCCGCTGGGCCGCTGATCCGCTGAGCACGCGCAGGATGACGGCGATCGGTGCGTCGGCGCCGCCGGTGCGCCGGTGCGCGCGATGCTGGGAGCATGCGGCTATCGGAGGCGGTGACGACGTACACGCGGGAGCTCGCGGACGTGCGGCGTCTGTCTCCGGCGACGGTCCGCGCGTACGGCGGGGATCTTCGCGACCTGACCGCGGCTGTCGGCGACATCGACGTGCGCGAGATCGACCTCGAAGCGCTGCGCGAATGGCTGTGGGCGGCGACGCGTCGCGGCGACGCCCGCTCCACCCTGGCCCGTCGCACCGCGGCGGCGCGCGGCTTCTTCGCGTGGGCCGTCGAGAACGGACACGTCGGCACCGACCCGTCGCTGCGCCTCACCGCGCCGCGACGGGGGAGGCCGCTTCCCAAAGTGGCCACGACAGGAGCCATGGAGAGCGTGCTCGCCGATGCCGGCGCCCGCGCCGATGCGGACGCGACCGATCCGATCGCGCTGCGCGACGCGGCCGTCCTGGAACTGCTCTACGCCTCCGCTCTGCGCGTCTCGGAGCTGTGCGGCGTCGATGTCGACGACGTCGACGCCGCGCGCCGGACCGTGCGCGTGATGGGGAAGGGGCGAAAGGAGCGGGTCGTGCCGTACGGCGCGCCGGCGGCGCACGCCCTGGACGCCTACCTCGTGCGCGGCCGTCCGCAGCTCGCGAGTATCGGCGCGGCGACGCCGGCGCTGTTCCTCGGAGCGCGCGGAGCGCGGCTGGGCGCACGCACCGCGTACGACGTGGTCTCGCGTGCGGTCGGCCCGGCCGTCGGCGCGGCGGCCGGGCCCCACACCCTGCGCCACTCTGCGGCGACCCATCTGCTCGACGGCGGCGCCGACCTGCGCACCGTGCAGGAGCTGCTGGGCCATGCGAGTCTCGGCACCACGCAGATCTACACCCACGTCTCTGCGGAACGCCTCGCCGCGGCCTATCGTCTGGCTCATCCGCGGGCGTGAGGGCCGCGGCACTAGCCTGCACTCATGGGAACACGCTCCGTCGTCATCGCCGTCACCGTCGCGGCCGTTCTCGCTCTGACCTCGTGCGCCGCCGAGGCGGCCCCGCGCCGCACCGTGCTGCCGACGCCGGGCATCACCTCGTCGGCATCCGCTTCGGCAACCACGCCGACGACGCCTCCCGCCACCCCGCTGTCCCCGACGGGCGAGCCGTCCGCACCGGCCGGCGCGATCGAGGTCGCCTGTCCGGGTGGAAGCGCCAGCGTGTCGGCGGGCTCCGGCAGCTACGTGCTGACCGAGCCCTGTGCCCGCGTCGCCGTGGCCGGAAACGCCATCATCCTCGAGACGGGAGGCGTCGCCATCGACACCCTCCTCGTCCAGGGCGACGGCAACACGATCAGCGGCAGCGGTGTCGCGGGGACGGTCACCCTCGAGGGACAGGACAACGTCGTCGCGACCGGTCGCGCGGACGACGTGACGATCCGCGGGCAACGAAACAGCCTCACGAGCGCCGACCGGATTGCGACGCTTGACATCGCGGGCAGTGCCAACACGATCGCCGCCCCCGGCATCGGCACCTCCACCGTCAGCGGAGACGGCAACACCTACCCCGGGTCGTGAGGCGCGTCGCAGCACGGCAGGAGGATCGCGCGCGGCACCTCGGAGAGAAGGCGCAGCGGGGTGATGTACGCGCCGTCCTCGCGCGCGCCGAGGTGGAGCTCACCGGTTCTCGTGTGTCCGCCGGTGCCGACCGTCGCCACGACGTCGCCGGCGCGCACGACGGCTCCCGCGGCGACCAGGGGCTCGACCGGCTCCAGCGTGCTGACGAGGCCGCCGCCGTGATCGATCGTCAGGATGCCGCGGTCGACGACGGTGCCCGCGAACGCGACCATCCCGTCGTCCGGTGAGGTCACCGGGCTGCCGACGGCCGCTGCCAGGTCGATGCCGCGATGCCCCTCGCCGTACGCGTGAGCAGGTGCCCGATACGGCTCGCTGATCCGCGGCGGGCGCACCGGCCAGGCCCATCGCGGCGGATGCTCGGTGTCCCCGTCCGCCGCCGCGGAGACGTCCGCGGGGGCACCTTCGAGCGGGTTCCCGGAGGCATGCACCGTCGGCGGGCGCGCAGCGGCCGTCGACGCCCCGGGCGGCAGCACGAACGCGACCGCCGAGAGGACGATGATCGCCCCGGCGGGGCCGCGTGCACGCATCCCTCCACCGTGGTCGACAGATGCGGTCCGCGCCGGCCGACCGCCCGATCCGTGGACGCGAACCCGCGTCACGGCGGCGGGGGAGGAGGCGGTGCGACTGATACACTGTTGCCTGCACCCCGCGCGTCGGGGTGACTCCGCGTGCCCACAGCGGGACCGTCCTGAGACGGATTCCGCGGCATCCACACCCCGAGGTCTCACCGTGAGAACGGCGAGCGGGTGTGCGCCGGGCGCCAGGCGCACGGGACCGACCGGTCCCCGCGATCAACCCAACGAAAAGGAGAACGGCCATGGCCGTCGTCACCATCCGCCAGCTGCTCGACAGCGGCGTGCACTTCGGACACCAGACCCGCCGGTGGAACCCGAAGGTCAAGCGCTTCATCCTCACCGAGCGCTCCGGCATCCACATCATCGACCTGCAGCAGTCGCTGTCGTACATCGACAAGGCGTACGAGTACGTCCGCGAGACGGTCGCCCACGGCGGCACCGTGCTGTTCGTCGGCACCAAGAAGCAGGCCCAGGAAGTCATCGCCGAGCAGGCGACCCGCGTCGGTCAGCCCTACGTCAACCAGCGTTGGCTCGGTGGCCTCCTGACGAACTTCTCGACCGTCAGCAAGCGCCTCGCCCGCATGAAGGAGCTCGAGGAGCTCGACTTCGACAACCCCGCCGACAGCGGCTTCACCAAGAAGGAGCTCCTGCTCAAGAAGCGCGAGCTCGACAAGCTGCACAAGTCGCTCGGCGGTATCCGCAACCTGCAGAAGACGCCGTCGGCCATCTGGGTCGTCGACGCCAAGCGCGAGCACCTCGCGATCGACGAGGCCAAGAAGCTCGGCATCCCCGTGATCGGCATCCTCGACACGAACGCCGACCCCGACGAGTTCCAGTTCCCGATCCCGGGCAACGACGACGCGATCCGCTCGGTGGGCCTGCTCACCCGCATCATCGCCGACGCCGCCGCCGAGGGCCTCATCCAGCGTCACCAGCCGACCGACGAGTCCGCCGACGCCGAGCCCCTCGCCGACTGGGAGCGCGAGCTGCTCGAGACGCCCGTCGTCACCGACGTGGCCGAGGTCGAGACCATCGCCACCGAGTCGGCCGCCGACGTCGAGGGCGCCGAGGCCAAGGCCGAGGGCGACGCCGCGGCGACCGCTGCCGAGTAAGACCACTTTCGCGCCGGTGCGAAGCCGCTCCTGAGGGACGGCTTCGCACCGGCATCCCACGAGAACTCACGACACGCAAGGAGCCACCACCCATGGCAAACTTCACCATCGCCGACATCAAGGCCCTGCGCGAGCAGCTCGGCACGGGCATGGTCGACACCAAGAAGGCGCTCGAGGAGGCCGACGGCGACCTCGAGAAGGCCGTCGAGATCCTCCGCCTCAAGGGCGCGAAGGGCAACGCGAAGCGTGCCGACCGCTCCACCAGCGAGGGCCTCGTCACCGCCGCGCTGAACGACGGCAAGGTCACCATCATCGAGCTGAACACCGAGACCGACTTCGTCGCCAAGAACGAGCGCTTCATCGCCCTCGCCGACAAGGTGCTCGCCGCGGCCGCCGCCGTCGGCGCCGACTCCGTCGAGGCCGCGCTGGCCGCGGATGCCGACGGCACGTCCGTCGCCGACCTCATCTCCGACGAGGCCGCGATCATCGGCGAGAAGGTCGAACTGCGCCGTGTGCGCACGCTCTCTGGCGACAAGTTCGAGATCTACCTGCACAAGACGAGCAAGGACCTCCCCCCGCAGGTCGGCGTGGTGCTCGCCTACAGCGGTGAAGACGCGGAGACCGCGCGCTCCATCGCGCAGCACATCTCGTTCGCCAACCCGACCTACCTCACGCGCGACGACGTCCCCGCCGACGAGGTCGAGAAGGAGCGCGAGATCGTCACGGAGATCTCCCGCAACGAGGGCAAGCCGGAGGCGGCCCTTCCGAAGATCGTCGAGGGCCGCGTGAACGCGTTCTTCAAGCAGGTCGCCCTGCTCGACCAGGACTACGCGAAGGACAACAAGCTGTCCGTCGCCAAGGTCGCCGGCGACGCCGGGATCACGATCACCGACTTCGCCCGCTTCAAGGTCGGCGCGTAAGTCGTTCGAAGGGGTCCGCATTCATCGAATGCGGACCCCTTTTCCATGCCCTGCCTTCGATAGTCTGCAACTCGACGAGAGGAACCCCCTGTGATCGATGAGAACACCGGACGCCGCCGCGTCCTCCTGAAGCTGTCCGGCGAAGCGTTCGGAGGGGGCCAGCTCGGCGTCAACCCCGACGTGGTCGGTCAGATCGCGCGTGAGATCGCCGCCGCCGTGGATCGTGTCGAGATCTCCATCGTCGTGGGCGGTGGCAACTTCTTCCGCGGAGCCGAGCTCAGCCAGCGGGGGATGGACCGCGGCCGCGCGGACTACATGGGCATGCTGGGAACGGTCATGAACGCCCTGGCGCTGCAGGACTTCCTCGAGCAGGCGGGGGCCGCCACGCGCGTCCAGTCGGCCATCTCCATGACCCAGGTCGCCGAGCCCTACATCCCGCGTCGCGCCGAGCGCCACATGGAGAAGGGCCGCGTCGTCATCTTCGGTGCCGGCGCCGGCCTGCCCTACTTCTCGACCGACACGGTCGCCGCCCAGCGCGCGCTGGAGATCGGCGCCGATGAGGTGCTCGTCGCCAAGAACGGCGTCGACGGCGTCTACACGGCCGACCCCAAGACGAACCCGGATGCCGAGCGCATCGACACGATCACGTACCGCGACGCGCTCCAGCGCGGGCTCAAGGTCGTCGACTCCACGGCGTTCAGCCTCTGCATGGACAACGGCATCGACATGCGCGTGTTCGGCATGGAGCCGGCCGGCAACGTCACGCGCGCGCTGCTGGGCGAATCGATCGGCACGCTCGTCACCGTCTGAGTCGGACGACGCCCCGCACTAGACTTTCCCTGACGTACCGAATGAATGGAGTGACCGTGATCGCCGAGATCCTGGCCGACACGTCCGCCCGCATGGACCGCGCCGTCGAGGCCGCGAAGGACGACTTCGCGACCGTGCGCACGGGCCGCGCGAACCCCCAGCTCTTCCAGAAGATCCTGGTCGACTACTACGGCTCCCCGACGCCGCTCGCGCAGCTCGCGTCGCTGAACACGCCCGAGGCCCGCACGCTCGTCGTGACGCCGTACGACAAGTCGGCGCTGAAGGCCATCGAGCAGGCGATCCGCGACATGCCGAACCTCGGCGCCAACCCGTCGAACGACGGCAACATCGTGCGCGTCTCGATGCCCGAGCTCACCGCGGAGCGCCGCAAGGAGTACGTCAAGCTCGTGCGCACCAAGGGCGAGGACGCGAAGGTGCACCTGCGCGGCATCCGTCGGAAGGCGAAGGACGAGCTGGATGCGCTCAAGAGCGAGGTCGGCGAAGACGATCTCGTGCGCGCTGAGAAGGAACTCGACGCCGTCACGCGCAGCCATGTCGACGACATCGACGAGGCCCTCAAGCGCAAAGAGGCCGAGCTTCTCGAGGTCTGAGGACGTGCCGACCACCGACTCCCCGGGGGATCCCGGGCCCGGAGGCGTTCCGGGGCGGGAGGGCGAGCGCGCCCGCCCCGGGACCTCGGCCGGTTTCCAGGCCCACGTGCGTGCGGCACGCAGCGAGTTCGAGCATCAGATCGATCGCGCGCGCGCCGATTTCGAAGAGGTCAACGACCGCATCAACGCGCGGACGGGGCGCAACCTGCTGATGGCGACCCTCATCGGGCTCGCCGTGGGCGCCGTCGTGCTGGGGTCGCTGCTGTTCATCAAGTGGCTGTTCCTGGTCTTCGCGATCCCGGTGTGCCTGCTGGGGGTCTTCGAGTTCAGCCGTGCCCTCCAGACCGCCGGTCGGCGCGTCGACGTCTGGCCGCAGGTCGTGGCCGGTGCCGTGATCATGCTGTCCGCCTTCTTCGCGGGACACCTCACGCATTGGGCGCTCACCTTCGGCGCCGTCGCCGCCGTCATCGTGTGGCGGCTGCTCGCCCAGATGATCGCCAGTGACGGCCGCCGCTACGGAGACGTGCTCGGCGACGTCCTGATCGCCGGCTTCCTGCCCCTCTACGTGCCCTTCCTCGCCAGCCTGGCGCTCGTGCTGCTGCGTCAGGAGCAGGGCGAGTACTGGGTGCTCGGCATGCTCATCGCCGTCGTCGCCGCCGACACCGGCGCGTACGCCTCCGGCCTCGCGTTCGGCGCGCACCCGATGGCGCCGCGGATCAGTCCGAAGAAGACCTGGGAGGGCTTCGCGGGCGGCGCCGTGGCCACAGTGATCGCGGCCGTGCTGTGGGGCATCTTCGCCCTCCACGTGCCGTGGTGGGCCGGAGCGGTGTTCGGCCTCCTGATCCTGGGCTGCGCCACGGTGGGCGACCTCGGCGAGTCGATGATCAAGCGCGACCTCGGCATCAAGGACATGAGCTCCTGGCTGCCGGGTCACGGCGGTGTGCTGGACCGGCTGGATTCGATCCTGCCGTCCGCGGCTGCCGCCCTCGCCCTCTACTTCCTCTTCTTCCCCCTGGTGACCCTATGAGCGACGTTTCCGAGACCCACGCCCCGGCGTTCCCCCACACGACGGGCCGCACGCGCGGCTACCGGCCCGACGCGGTCGACGCGTTCCTCGCGCGGGCGCGCACAGCCTTCGAGGACGGTGAGGCGACCGACATCGACTCGACCGTCGTCCGCACGGCCGCCTTCCCGCTCGTGCGGCACGGCTATCAGGTGTCGGCCGTGGATGCGGCGTTGAGCCGGATCGAGGATGCCTTCGCCGCCCGCGAGCGCGAGCAGGCGCTGTCGCGACGGGGTGCGCGCGCCTGGGTCGGGCAGTCACGCCAGCTCGCCCAGGAGGTGCTGGACCGCCTCACCCGTCCGCGGGGCCACCGGTTCCGCCGGGTCGGCGCCCTCCGCTTCGGCTACCGCGTCGACGAGGTCGACCTCGTCGCCGACAAGATCGCGCGGTTCCTCGAGAGCGGCGAGCCCGTCACGGTGGATCAGGTGCGGTCGGTCGCCTTCCGCATGCAGCGTCGCGGTTACAGCGAGGCGCAGGTGGACGCGGTGCTCGATGCGACCGTCGAGGTGATGCTGGCGGTCGTGTGACCGCCGCTCGTGTGGGCGTCGCCGTCGCGAGGCTAGAATCGGAGCACTGTGACTTCTGACGCCGAGCTCACCGCCGCTCCCGCCGCCGCACCGGCGACCCGGGTCGATGGGCGTGCGGCCGCGAGATCCGGAGCGGGGCGACGCCCGGCGAAGGCCGCCCCCGCCAAGTGGACGCGGCGTCGCGGGGCGATGAGCGTGTTCGCGGTCGTCGCGGTGCTCGGCTTCGGCGTGGTGTACATCGCGCCGTTGACGGCCTCGACCCCCGAGGCGCACGCCGCGGAAGTCGCCCCCATCTCTCTCTACGCCTCGACCATCGCCGACGCGCAGGCGTACCTCGCCGCATCCGATCAGACCACCGGGCTCGGCCGCGACGGCGTCGTCTACAGCGTCTACGTCACGCCGAAGCCCACGCCCACGCCGACGGCGACCGGCACCTCGTCGTCGTCTGCCGCGTGGTCGCCGCCCTTCGTGGCCCCGGATCCCGGTACCGCGCAGGCGATCGCCTACTCGATGGTGCAGCAGCGCGGATGGGGCGACGACGAGTTCGCCTGTCTCGTCGCGCTGTGGAACAAGGAGTCGGGCTGGCGCGTCGGCGCCTACAACGCCGGCAGCGGCGCGTACGGCATCCCGCAGGCGCTCCCCGGAAGCAAGATGGCCTCCGCCGGTGCCGACTGGGAGACCAACCCGGCGACGCAGATCGCCTGGGGGCTCGGCTACATCGGCGGCCGCTACAGCACGCCGTGCGGTGCCTGGTCGCACTCGCAGTCCACGGGGTGGTACTGATCCGATGCCGCGCGCGAACCGACGGCAGCCGCAACCCGCCGACGATTCGTTCGATCGGCTCCTGAGCGGATGGAAGCGCTCCGAGCACCGACGCGGCTCGGAGTGGACGGTGCAGCCGGTCAGCGCCGCGCAGGCGCAGAAGAGCTACACCTGTCCGGGGTGCTCTCGTGCGATCACGCCCGGCACCGCGCACCTCGTGGTCTGGCGCGCGGACGGCGTCCTGGGCGACGCGGCGGACCTCGCGGCTCGCAGACATTGGCACACGGCCTGTTGGAGGATTGCCTGACATGGAGATTCGCGGACCCGTCCAGCTTCCCGCGCGGCGCGAGGAGATCGAGCTCACGACACTCGACGGACTCACGCTGGTCGGGGAGTTGGCGCTGCCCGAGCATCGGGAGCCGGTCGCGACCCTGGTGACGCTGCATCCGCTTCCGACCGCGGGCGGCTTCATGGACTCGCACATCCTCCGGAAGGCCGCGGGGCGGCTGCCCGCGCTGGCCGATCTCGCCGTGCTCCGCTTCAACACGCGGGGCACGAGCTCGCCCCGCGGGACCAGTGAGGGCGCCTTCGACGGCGGACGCGCGGAGGCGTTCGACGTCGCGGCGGCGATGGACTTCGTCACCGCTCGAGGCCTCCCGCACCCCTGGTTGGTCGGCTGGTCGTTCGGCACGGAGCTCGCCCTCAAGTACGGCCGCGACCACGCCGTCGACGGCGTGATCCTGCTCTCGCCGCCGCTGCACCGTGCCGGGGCCGACGAGATCGCGGCCTGGCGGGGCGATCCCCGTGCGGTGATCGTGCTCGTGCCGGAGTTCGATGACTACCTGCGACCGGACGAGGCGCGCGAGCGGTTCGCGCCGATCGCGCACGCCGAGCTGATCGCCGTCGAGGGCGGCAAGCACCTGTGGGTGGGGGAGAACCAGACCCGCCGTGTGCTCAGCGAGATCGTGGCCGCGGTCAATCCCGACGCGCTGCCGCTGCCCACGCAGTGGGACGGCGACTGACGGCATCCGCCGCGCAGCGCGTCCCCGCCGCTCAGCGCTCGTTCTGCCGCGGAATGATCACCTGGCGGTAGATGATCAGCACGCTCGCCGCGACCGGGATGGCGATGAGCGCGCCGAGCAGGCCGAGGAGCGATCCGCCGGCCAGGGCGGCGATCACCACGACGGCGCCGGGCACGGAGACGGCGCGGTTCATGATGCGCGGCGACAGGACGTAGGCCTCCACCTGCATGTAGATCGCGTACCAGATGAGCGCGACGATCGCCGTCAGGGGCGAGCTGAGCCCGGGGATCAGGCAGGTCAGCACGATGATCGCCGAGCCGGTGAGCGTACCGACGAGCGGGATGAGCGAGAAGAAGAAGGCGACCACGGCCAGCACGGCGGGAAACGGTGCGCCGATGATCGACAGGAACACGGCGCTGAGCACACCGTTGATCGCGCCGAGCGTGACCTGCCCCATGACGTAGTGGCCCACGGATGCCGTGATCTGCTCCGACAGGTCGACGAACCGCGCGCGCTTCGAGGCCGGCACGAGCTGGGCGACCGACGCCTTCAGCGACGGCGTGGAGGCCGTGAAGTAGATCGTGAGGATCAGGATGATGATGGCCCCGGTGACTCCGGAGATGATCCCCGCGCCGATGCCGAGGATCACGTTGCCGGCGGAGGTGCCGATCTGACCGAAGTCGAGCGTGTTGAACCAGTCCGACACGTACGCGAACGCCTTGTCGACGTCGAGCGCCGGGAAGTTGCTGTGCAGCCACGCCGACAGGTCGTCGACGGGGTTCCAGGCGCCGTCCACGGCGCTCTGGACGAGCTGCTGGATCTGCGTCACCAGCTGCGCGATCTGTCCGACCAGGACGGGGATCACGATCAGGACGATGCCCGTGAACACCGCGAGCACGGCGGCGAAGGTGATCAGCAGCGCCGCCCAGCGCGGCAGCTTCCGCCGCTCCAGCCAGCTGACCAGCGGGTCGAGGCCGAGCGCGAGGAACAGCGCGGTGCCCACGTAGAGAAGGATCGTCGACAGGGTCTGCACGCTGGTGATGAGCAGGATGCCGACGCCGACGCCGAGGGTGGCGACGAGGGCCGTGCGGAACGGATGCTGGAGCTTCATGGTGTTGTCAGAATACGCACCGCGTCGGCGTTCCCGTGTCGACACGGCCGAAGCGCGTTCGACCCTCCCGGGCGACGCACAGCCGGATGTCGCTAGTCTGGAATGTCTATTGCGCGCCGTCATCCCGTCTTCGGTGCGCAGGGAGGTGTCTTTCGTGCGTTTCGTCTGGGCTGTAACGGCCTTCGTGCTGGCTGCCCTCATGATCGGGGCGGGGATCGCTCAGCGGACGGTCCTACAAGGGCCGCGCACGGAGAGCCAGACCATCTCGGTGTCCGGGGATGCCCCCTACGTGTTGATCGACGGCAGCGTCCTCAACAGCCACACCGGCTCGCAGACCCTGCGCGTGAAGGAATCCGGCACGATCTTCGCCTCCTACGGCCGCACCGCCGATCTCGAGGCCTGGCTCACGCCGTCGTCGTACACCCACGTCACCCTGGACGGCGACGAGCTCGCCACCACCGCCGTCGCCGCGAAGACCCCGCCCGCGGAGGGGAGCGCCGCGATCACTCCCGTCGGCTCGGACCTCTGGCTCGACGAGTTCCAGCAGGACGATCTGCTGGTCACCCCCCTTCAGCTGCCGGCGGACATGAGCCTGCTCGTGGCGACCGACGGCATCAAGCCGGCACCGTCGAGCATGACCGTCACGTGGCCGACCGGCGCGACGACCCCCTGGGCCGGTCCGCTCATCGTCGGCGGCAGCATCCTGCTCCTCATCGGTCTCGTGCTGTACGTCCTGGGCGTCCGCCATGCCCGCCGGTCGCGGGGGCCCCGTCGCAAGGGGCTGCCCATGCCCGTCACCGAGCCGATCGATGTCGCGGTGGAGGGCGCCGACAAGGGAGTGATCAGCGCCACGCCGACACGTCGTCAGCTCAGCCGGGGAAAGCGCGTCCTGCTGGCCGCACCCGCCGTGGGCCTGTCCGCCCTCCTGTTCACCGGCTGCACCGCCGATGCGTGGCCTCAGCTGGCCGGCACCCCGACCCCCACGGCATCGGAGAGCGTCGTCGTGCCGCAGGACCAGGGCAGCCCCGCCGTCACGCAGGCCCAGGCCGAGCGCATCCTCACCCGGATCTCCGAGCAGGTGGCGAAGGCGGATGCCGCGAAGGATCCCGCCGCCGCCGCCGAGCGGCTCACCGACTCGGCACTGGCCGCACGCGAGACCGACTACCGCCTGCGCGACGTCGCCGGGCACACGGCACTGGGTGCCCTGCCCGACAAGCCGGTCAAGGTCATCCTGCCGGAGGCCTACGACGGGTGGCCGCGGACGTTCTTCGCCGTCATCGAGACCGGCGACGTCATCCTCAGCGTGACCCAGGAAGACCCGTGGTCGCCCTACAAGGTGACCAACCAGGCCGAGCTGGTGTCGCAGGCGAGCCTCAACCTCGCTCCCGCGTACGTGGGCGCCATCGCGATCGACCCCGACTCGCCGTTCCTCGCGCTCGCTCCGAACAAGGTCGCCGCCGCCTACGCGGACATCCTGACCAACGGCGACAGCAGCCCGTTCGCGGGACAGTTCGACGCCACGAACGACCCGTTCCGCAAGCTCGTCGCCGACAACCGCGCCGCACGGCTGGAGTCGTTCAACCAGACCGGCGCCCAGACGGGCACGCTCAGCTTCGCCGCCTCGGCGGGGCCCGACGAGCCGATCTCCCTCGCGACACTCGACTCGGGGGCGATCGTCGCGGTCACGGTGCACGAGAGCGACACGGTGAAGCCCACGAACACCGACGCCGTCATCAAGCTCGACAACAACCCGATCGTGCAGACGCTCACCGGCGTGAACCAGTCCTCCAGCGGCTTCACGACGACCTTCGTCGATCAGCTGTTCTTCTTCGTGCCGTCGCAGAGCTCGAACAAGCGCATCCAGCTGCTGGGCTATTCCACCTCCATCCTCGACGCGAAAGTGGTCTCATAAGTGAGCGATCCCACCTCGGGCGCCGTGCTGCGCGGTGCCGTCGACCTGTCCTCTCTCCGATCGCGTGCCGCCGCGCCGGCCGGTACGGCTCCCGCCGCGGGCGCGCCGACCGCCACCCCGCTCGTCTTCGACGCGACCGACGCGACCTTCGGCGAGGTCCTCGAACTCTCGCGATCCGTGCCGGTCGTGGTGGACCTCTGGGCCGAATGGTGCGGCCCCTGCACGCAGCTCAGCCCGATCCTGGAGAAGGTCGTCGTCGAGCTCGGCGGACGCCTCGTGCTCGCCAAGGTCGACGTCGACGCGAACCCCCAGCTCGCCCAGGGGTTCCGCGCGCAGTCCATCCCGATGGTCGTGGCGCTCGTCGCGGGGCAGCCGGTGCCGCTGTTCACCGGCGCCGTCCCCGAACAGCAGGTGCGCGAGGTGTTCGCCCAGCTCCTGCAGCTCGCGGCCCAGAACGGCGTGACCGGCACCGTGCCCGTGGACGGCGCCGGCGCGGATGCCGCCGATGATGCCGAGCCCGCTCTTCCGCCCCTCCATCAGGAGGCCTTCGACGCGATCGAGGCCGGCGACTACGGGCGTGCGGTCTCCGCTTACGAGGCCGCCCTGTCCGAGAACCCCCGCGACGAGCAGGCGCGCGCCGGTCTCGGTCAGGTGCGACTGCTTCAGCGCGTCCAGAGCCTCGATCTCGCCCAGGCCCGCGCCGCCGCGGCGGAGGCTCCCCGCGACATCGAGGCGCAGTTCGCCGTCGCCGACCTCGACATCGCCGGCGGGCACGTCGACGACGCCTTCGGCCGCCTGCTCGACCTCTTCGCCGCGCTGCCGTCGGACGAACGGGCGCCGGTGCGGGAGCGGCTCGTCGAGCTGTTCGCGCTCGTCGGCGACGGCGACGCGCGCGTCATCCGCGCCCGCGGACGGCTGACCTCACTGCTGTTCTGACCCCGCGTCCCGGCGCCGGCCCCGCCATACCGCCGCTCTAGGCGGATCGGCCGAGCCAGAGCACGCCCAGCGGCGGCAGCACGAGGGTCGCGCGCCCGTTGCCGTCGGCGTGCACCGTTCCGAGGTTGCCGACGCCGGAGCCGCCGTACGCCTCTGCATCCGAGTTGAGCAGCTCGGTCCACTCGCCGCCGGCAGGAAGATCCAGCGCGTAGTCGTGCAGCGGCACGCCGGAGAAGTTGCACACCACGGCGACGGCGTTGCCCTCGTGGTCGTAGCGCGTGAAGGCGATCACGTTCGGGTTCCAGGTCGGGGCGCCGATGCGCGAGAACGCCGAGCCGTCGCTGTCGCGGGCCCACAGGGGGGGATTCTCCCGGTAGACGCGGTTCAGCGCGCCGACGAAGTCGAGCAGCCGGCGGTGCGGCGGCTGATCGAGCATCCACCAGTCGAGGCCGCGTCCCTCCGACCACTCGGAGAGCTGGCCGAAATCCTGGCCCATGAACAGCAGCTGCTTACCCGGGTGCCCCCACATGTAGGCGAGGAAGGCGCGGGTGTTCGCCAGCTTCTGCCAGTGATCGCCCGGCATCCGGGTGAACAGCGTGCCCTTGCCGTGCACGACCTCGTCGTGGCTGATGGGGAGGATGAAGTGCTCGCTGAACGCGTAGACGAACGAGAACGACAGCTCGCCCTCGTGATGCGCGCGGTACATGGGGTCGCGCTTGATGTACTCCAGGGAGTCGTTCATCCAGCCCATGTTCCACTTGAAGCCGAAACCGAGCCCTCCGGCGCTGGTCGGGGCCGTCACGCCCGGGTAGCTCGTCGACTCCTCCGCGATCATCGCGATGCCCGGGTAGCGCTTGTAGGCCGTCGCGTTCACCTCTTGCAGGAACCGGATGGCCTCCAGGTTCTCCCGGCCGCCGTAGATGTTCGGCTCCCACTGGCCTTCCTCGCGCGAGTAGTCGAGGTAGAGCATGGAGGCCACGGCATCCACGCGGAGACCGTCGACGTGGAACTCCTCCAACCAGTACAGCGCGTTCGCGACGAGGAAGTTGCGCACCTCGTTGCGGCCGTAGTCGAAGATCAGCGTGCCCCAGTCTTTGTGCTCGCCACGCCGCGGGTCCGGGTGCTCGTAGAGGGGGTCGCCGTCGAAGCGGGCGAGGGCGAAGGCGTCCTTGGGGAAGTGTCCCGGCACCCAGTCCATGATCACGCCGAAGCCGGCCTGGTGCAGACGGTCGATCAGGTAGCGGAGGTCGTCGGGGCTTCCGAAGCGGCTGGTCGGCGCGTAGTAGCCGCTCACCTGGTAGCCCCAGGACCCGCCGAACGGGTGCTCCGCCAGCGGCAGGAACTCGACGTGCGTGTAGCCGACCTCCGTAAGGTAGTCGATCAGGGGCTCCGCCGCGTCGCGGTAGCCGAGACCGGGCCGCCACGAGCCGAGGTGCAGCTCGTAGGTGGACATCGGCTGCGCGAGGACGTCGCGCTCGGCGCGGGCGCTCATCCATGCGCCGTCGCCCCACGTGTGCGCGCTCTCGGTGACGATCGACCCCGTCGCCGGCGGGACCTCCGCGCGTTGGGCCATCGGGTCGGCCTTCAGGATCCAGCCGCCGTGCCGCGTCAGGATCTCGTACTTGTACACCGTGCCGGCGCCGAGCCCCGGCACGAACAGCTCCCAGACACCGCTCGATCCCAGGCTGCGCAGTGCGTGGCCCTGACCGTCCCACGCGTTGAAGTCTCCGACGACGCGGACCGCGCGCGCGTTGGGCGCCCAGACGGCGAAGGACACGCCGGCGACGCCGTCGTAGTGGCGGACGTGGGCGCCGAGCGCGTGCCAGAGCTGTTCGTGCCGGCCTTCCGCGATGAGGTGGCGGTCGACGTCGCCGAGGGTGGGGAGGTGGCGATAGGGGTCGTCGGCGCGGAAGTCCGGCGCACCGTCGTACGCGGCGACGATCTCGTAGGCGCGCGGCTGCTCCGCGGCGGAGCCTTCCCAGATGCCGGAGCGCACATGGTCCAGGGGGATGCGGACGCCCTCGTCGGTGACCGCCGTGACCGACGACGCCATCGGGCGTCGGGCACGGATCACCCAGGTGCCGTCGGCGCGCCGGTGCGGGCCCAGGACGTCGTGCGGTGCGTGGTAGGAGCCGGTGGCGACGGTGTCGAGCACCTCGTCGGATACGTCGCTCATCGGGACTCCTTCACGTGCAGGATGTGGACGGGTTCGTCGAACGCGTCCAGTCGGACGAAGTTGTCGCGGTTCCACGTCCAGGTGGCGCCCGTGATGAGGTCCTCCACGACGTAGTCGCTGCCGGGCGTCACCCCGAAAACGGAACTGTCGATGTGGACGGTCGTCTGCCGCGTGGAGTGCGGATCGACGTTGGCCACGACGATGATCGTGTCGGCCCGTCCGGTCTCGCTCAGGGCGGCGGGCAGGTGCTTGACGTACACCAGGATGGCGTCGTCGTCGCTCCAGTGGATGCTGAGGTCGCGCAGCTGACGAAGCGACGGGTGCGCCCTGCGGATCTCGTTGAGCCGCGTGAGGTAGGGAGCGATCGAGACCCCGGCGGATGCCGCGGCATCCCAGTCGCGCAGCTTGTACTCGTACTTCTCGTTGTCGATGTTCTCCTCGGACCCCGGCCGCGCGACGTTCTCGATGAGCTCGTAGCCGGTGTACACCCCGTACGAGGCGCCGGCGGTGGCGGCCAGGGCCGCACGGATCTTGTACGCCGGCCGGCCGCCGTACTGGAGGTACTCGGTGAGGATGTCGGGCGTGTTGACGAACAGGTTGGGACGCATGAAGTCCGCCGTGTCCTGCGAGATCCAGCGGAAGAACTCCTCGAGCTCGGCCTTGGTGTTGCGCCACGTGAAGTAGGAGTAGCTCTGCTGGAAACCCGCCTGCGCGAGGGCCTGCAGCGGGGCCGGCCGGGTGAACGCCTCGGCGAGGAAGACGACGTCGGGGTGCTCCGCGTTGACCGTCGCGATGAGCCATTCCCAGAACTGCAACGGCTTGGTGTGGGGGTTGTCGACGCGGAAGATCTTCACGCCCTGCGCGATCCAGTGCCGGACGATGCGCAGCACCTCGGCGCGAATGCCCTCGGGGTCGTTGTCGAAGTTGATCGGGTAGATGTCCTGATACTTCTTCGGCGGGTTCTCGGCGTACGCGATCGAGCCGTCGGGCAGGGTCGTGAACCACTCGGGGTGAGCGGCCACCCACGGGTGGTCGGGAGCGGCCTGCAGCGCGAGGTCGAGGGCGATCTCCAGGCCCTCCGCACGCGCGGCACGGACGAAGGCGCGGAAATCGGCGAGGGTGCCGAGATCGGGGTGCACGGTGTCGTGCCCGCCCGCCGCGGATCCGATCGCCCAGGGCGAGCCGGGGTCTCCCGGGCCGGCCGTGAGCGTGTTGTTGGGGCCCTTGCGGTTCCTCTCGCCGATCGGGTGGATCGGGGGGAGGTAGAGCACGTCGAAGCCCATCGCGGAGACCGCGGGGAGCCGCTTGGCGGCCGTGCGGAAGGTGCCGCTGCGGATCGTGCCGTCCTTGAGCCGCTTGGCGCCCTCCGAGCGCGGGAAGAACTCGTACCAGGCGCCCACACCGGCGCGCTCCCGCTCCACGAGGAGCTCCTGCTCGGCCCCCACCGTGAGGAGGGACTGCACGGGTCGTGCGCGGAAGAAGGACGCGAGCGCCGGATCGCGCACCACGACGAGAGCCGACTCGTCCGTGACGTCCCCGTCGCGCAGCGCCGCGGCCGCCGCCGTCAGCGCGCGCCGCTCCGCCGCCGGACGGTCCTTCTCCGCGGCGGCGGAGGTGAGCAGACGCGCGCCCGCCTCGCGCATGAGCGGGGCATCGACACCCGCGGCGATCTTCAGGGCGGCGGCGTGCTCCCACGTCGCGAAGTCGTCCGCGAACGCTTCGAACCGGAACCGCCACACCCCCTCCTCGACGGGCGCGAGCTGCACGCTCCAGCGGTCGAAGCCGTCGCCCACGGGCTCCAGCCGGTGCAGCGACTCGTCGCCCGCGGGGGAGAAGAGCCGCACGTGGACGCCGATGAGATCGTGCCCCTCGCGGAAGGCGGTGACCACGAACGGCACCGCCTCGCCCGCGAAGGCGGACGGCCGGAAGAGACCGTCGGGGACGGACGGGTGCGCGCCGGCCATCGGGATGCGTCCGGTGCGCGTGTCGGCGACGGCGCGCCACGGCACGGCCGGGCGGACCGGCAGGGGCGCCGCGCTGCGCAGGGGCGCCGTGCGCGGGGGCGGCGTCGTCGCGCGGGGGAGGTCGGAAGGAACGGAGCGCGTCGTCGATGCCACGTCTCGAACCTACCGCCGAAGCGCAGCGGCGGACACCATCTGCCCGCGGGTCCGCCTCATCGTGCGCGGAACAGGTGCAGTGCCGTGCCGGGCAGCGTCACGACGTCGCCGGGCGCGAACACCGGCTCCGTCGTGTCGGGACGGTCGGGCACGCTCGACCACAGCGACACGTACCCCGTGATCCCGTCGATGCGGGGCAGGGTGACGTCGATGGGGCGTTCGGTGCCGTGCACGACGAGCAGGATGCGGTTGGGCGCCTCCTCCTCCGGCGTGGAGGCGGCGTCGTACTGCAGGGTGCGGTGCGCCGGGTCGGTCCACCGCTCGATCGACATGGTCTCGCCGTTCTCGTCGTACCAGTCGATGACCGATGCGCTGGGCACCACGTGCGCGTCGCGCGCGAAGCGGCGCGGACGCAGGGCCGGGTTCTCCCGTCGCAGGTGCACCAGTCGTCGTACATGGGCGAGGAGATCCTCCTGCCACGCGGCGTGCTCCCAGTTCAGCCAAGTCAGGGGCGAGTCGTGGCAGTAGGCGTTGTTGTTGCCGCGCTGGGAGCGCCCGAACTCGTCGCCGGCGGTGATCATGGGCACGCCGGCCGACAGCAGGAGCGTCCCGATCAGGTTGCGCATCGCCTTCCGGCGCGTCGCGAGGATGGCCTCGTCATCGGTCGGTCCCTCCGCACCGTGGTTGAAGGACCGGTTGGTGTCGGCGCCGTCGCGGTTCTGCTCGCCGTTGCCGAGATTGTGCTTGACGTCGTACGAGACGAGATCGCGGAGGGTGAATCCGTCGTGGGCGGTCACGAAGTTCACGCTCGCCAGCGGCCCGCGCTCCGCGCTGAAGGTGTTGGACGATCCCGCCAGCCGCGTCGCGAACCCTCCCACGCCGACCGGCGAGATCGCGGCCCGGCGCGCGTAGTCGACGTCGCTGAGCCAGAAGTTGCGCACCCGGTCGCGGTAGCGGTCGTTCCACTCCGACCAGCCGGCGCCGAAGTTGCCGGTCTGCCAGCCGCCCATGCCCACGTCCCAGGGCTCGGCGATCATCTTCAGGCCCGCCAGGGCGGGGTCTTCCACGATCGCGCGCAGCAGCGGATGCCGAGGATCGAACGTGTTCTGTGCGTCGCGCCCCAGCGTGACCGCGAGGTCGAAGCGGAACCCGTCGATCTGCACTTCTTGCGCCCAGTACCGCAACGAGTCCAGGACGAGGCGGGCGGCGGCATCCGTCGCGGTGTTCACCGCGTTGCCGCAGCCGGTGACGTCGATGTAGGCGCCGTCCTCCTGCTGGCGGTAGTAGCCGCGGTTGTCGATGCCGCGCAGGCTCGAGCGCGGTCCGCCGAGCCCCAGTTCGGAGGTGTGGTTGTAGACGACGTCGAGGATCACCTCGATGCCCGCGGCGTGCAGATCGCGCACCATCGTCTTCACCTCGCGGAGCACGGCGTCCGGGCCGGCGGCGATCGCCTCCGCCGTCGCGTACGCGGCGTGGGGGGTGAAGAAATTGAGCGTGTTGTAGCCCCAGTAGTTCGTCAGCCCCTGGTTGAGCAGGCGCGGCTCGGTCTCGAAGGCGTGGATCGGCAGCAGCTCGACGGCGGTCACGCCGAGCGCGGTCAGGTGGGCGATCATCGCGGGGTGACCGAGACCGGCGTACGTGCCGTGCAGCGCCGGCGGGATGTCCGGATGCCGCTTGGTGAGGCCCTTCACGTGGGCCTCGTAGATCACGGTCCGATCCAGCGGGACCGCGGGTCGCCCGACGCCCTGCCAGTCGAAGTCCCGGTCGACGACGGCCGAACGCCACTGGCCGATGCGGACCGGGACGAGCCCCCGCGCGTACGGATCGATCAGCAGGCTCTCCGGGTTGAACGTCTGGCCGGGGCCGGCGGGCCCGCTCACGCGCAGCGCGTAGCAGGCCCCGACGCGCAGTTCCGGTGTCGTGACCTCCCACACGTCGCCGGCCGTCGGCGCGAGGGGCAGGCTCGCGGTGATCCAGTCGAGGTCCTCGCCGTCGAACAGGACGAGCTCGATCGCGGTCGCGTCCTCCGCCCAGACGCGGAGGGTTCCGCCGTCCGGGCCGAGCGTCACCCCCAGGCGGTCGTACGGCGCACCGAGGAAGGCGGCGGGGGGTGCGGTCTCGGACGGCTTCGGGCTGGCCATGCGCTCTAGAGTAGTGACGCGGTGAGACCGCGTCGTCACGAGTGCGGGAGCGTCATGTCGATCTACTTCGACCATGCGGCGTCGGCGCCGCTGCGCGATTCGGCGCGCGACGCGTGGATCTCGGCATCCGCTCTCGTCGGCAATGCCTCGTCGGTCCACGGTGCCGGTCAGGCGGCCCGTCGGCTGCTGGAGGGGTCACGCGAGAGGATCGCGGCGGTGCTCGACTGCGACCCGATCGAGGTCGTGCTGACCTCGGGCGGCACCGAATCGGTGAACCTCGCGCTCAAGGGACTCTGGTGGGCGCGGCCGGCCGATACGGGGGCGATCGTCCTGCCCGACGGCGAGCACCACGCGACGCTGGACGCGGTCGGCTGGCTGCGATCGCAGGGGGCCGCGGTGCGCCCCGTCGGCCTCGACGACGTCGGCCGCATCCGGCAGGAGGACCTCCGCGACGCTCTGAGGGCGCCCGAGCCCGCCGCCGTCGCCACCGCGCTCGTCGCGAACAACGAGGTCGGCACCGTCCAGGATGCCGCCGCCCTCGCCGGTGCCGCCGCCGCCGCGGGCGTCGCACTGCACCTCGACGCGGTCGGCGCCCTGGGCCACGTACCGGTGTCGTTCTCGGCGTGGCGGGCCGACGCGTCCGGTGCCGGCGGCCTGGTCGCCCTCAGCATCTCTGGACACAAGGTGGGCGCGCCCGTCGGCACGGGAGCCTTGGTCGTCTCCCGCCACGCCCGGCTCTCGCCGCTCGTGCACGGCGGCGGCCAGCAGCGCGGTCTGCGCTCCGGCACGCCGGACGTCGCCGGAGCATCCGCGCTGGCGGTCGCGCTGGAGGAGGCGGAGTCGGAACGCGTCGAGGAGACCGCCCGGCTGCGCCGGCTCGGCGACCGTCTGGTCGCCGGCATCCGCGCGGCCGTGCCGGAGGCGGAGCTCCTGGGCGACGCCGACCGCCGCATCGCGGGGAACGTGCACGTGCACCTGCCGGGCGCGGCGGGGGAGTCGATGCTATTCCTGCTCGATCAGGCCGGCATCTCGGTCTCGACCGGCTCGGCCTGCCAGGCCGGCGTCGCAGAACCGTCGCACGTCGTGCTCGCCCTCGGTCGCGACGAGCGGGTCGCGCGTTCCGTGCTGCGGCTCACCCTGGGGCGCACCTCCACGGAGGCGGACGTCGATGCCCTCCTCTCGGCCCTCCCCGGGGCCTATGCCCGGGCGACGGGAGCGGGACGCCTGCGCACCGCCGGTGCCGCCGTCCCGGGGCGCTCGTAGACTGGAACGATGCGGATCCTTGCGGCGATGAGCGGCGGCGTCGACTCCGCCGTCGCGGCGGCGCGCGCGGTCGATGCGGGACACGATGTCGTCGGCGTGCACCTGGCCCTGTCGCGCGCCGGCGGCACGCTGCGCACGGGCAGCCGCGGGTGCTGCACGATCGAGGACGCGATGGATGCCCGCCGCGCGGCCGACCTCCTCGGCATCCCGTTCTACGTCTGGGACTTCTCCGAACGCTTCCGCGACGACGTGATCGACGACTTCGTCGCCGAGTACCGCGCGGGCCGCACCCCGAACCCCTGCATGCGCTGCAACGAGAAGATCAAGTTCGCCGCGCTGCTCGAGCGGGCGCTGGAACTCGGGTTCGACGCCGTCTGCACCGGGCACTACGCCACGCTCGTCGACGGGCCCGGCGGACGCGAGCTGCACCGCGCGAGCGACGAGGCCAAGGACCAGTCCTATGTCCTCGGCGTGCTGACGGCCGAGCAGCTGGCGCACACCTACTTCCCGCTCGGGTCGACGCCGTCGAAGGCGGTCGTGCGGGCGGAGGCGGCGGCACGCGGACTGACGGTCGCGCAGAAGCCCGACAGCCACGACATCTGCTTCATCCCCGACGGCGACACCCGCGGGTGGCTCGCCGAGCGGGTGGGGACCGCTCAGGGCGACATCGTCGATCGCACCGGCGCCGTCGTCGGCAGCCACGAGGGCGCCCACGCCTACACCGTCGGCCAGCGGCGCGGTCTGCAGCTGGGCACGCCCGCCGCGGACGGCAAGCCGCGGTTCGTGCTGGAGGTCCGTCCGGTCAGCAACACCGTCGTCGTCGGCCCGAAGGAGGCGCTGGCGACCGCGGAGATCTCGGGCGAGCGCGTCACCTGGACGGGACGCGCGCCGGCATCCACGACGTTCGCGTGCCACGTGCAGATCCGCGCCCACGCCGAGCCCGTGGCCGCCCGCGCCGTGATCGAGGGCGGGATGCTGGCGGTGACGCCCGAGGTGCCGTTCGACGGCGTCGCGCCCGGCCAGACCGCGGTGCTCTACGACGGCACCCGCGTGATCGGGCAGTTCACGATCGACCGCACCGTCTCCGCCGTCCCCGTCTAGCGCTCTCTCGCGGCATCCCGTCGCGATTCGGTCGCTTCGCGCGCCAGATCATGCGCCGGGGCGGGTTTCGGTCGCTCGAGGCGTCCGAAAGTCGCCTCGAGCGCCGGCGCCCTCGCGGTCCGGGGGATGTCGGAGGTGCCGCCTACACTGGCGGGGTGACGGACACCGCAGCACCCCTTCCGACGAGTCTCGATGATGCGCATCGCGAGGCGCAGCGCCTCACCGACCTGATCGTCGGAGCGCGGGATGCCTACTACGGCCGCGACGCGGAGATCGTCGACGACGCGACGTACGACGGGTGGATGCAGCGACTGGAGGCCGTCGAGCGCGCGTTCCCCGAGGTGCAGGGTCAGGACTCGCCGACGCTGTCGGTCGGGGCGGCGGAGAGCACCATGTTCGCGCCCGTGGAGCATGCCGAGCGGATGCTGAGCCTCGACAACGTCTTCAGCACCGAGGAGCTGCGCGAGTGGTGCGCCAAGACGCAGGCCGCGGCCGGGCGCCCCGTGCGCTGGCTGCTGGAGCTGAAGATCGACGGTCTCGCCATCAATCTGCGGTACGAGCACGGCGTGCTCGTGTCGGCGGCGACCCGCGGCGACGGTCGGGTCGGCGAAGACGTCACCGTCAATGCGCTCCAGGTCGCGGGCATCCCGGCTCGTTTGGAGGGGACGGGCCACCCGCCCCTCGTCGAGGTCCGCGGCGAGGTGTACATCCCCGTCGCGGCGTTCGACGAGCTCAACGCCCTGCAGGCGCGTCTGCGTGAGCGGGTCATCGAGGAGGGCCGCGAGCGCGGCGGCGACGAGGAGAAGCTCACCCGCAGCGCAGCCCGTCGCTTCCCGGCCTTCGCGAACCCCCGCAACGCGGCCAGCGGCGGACTGCGTCAGCAGCTCGACAAGAAGAACGGCATGGAGCGGGAGGCGGGGCATGCGCGACTGAGCTCGCTCCGGCTCTTCGTCCACGGCATCGGCGCCTGGCCCGCCCCGCCGGTCGCATCCCAGAGCGAGGTCTATGCGCTGCTGTCGGCCTGGGGGCTGCCGACCAGCCCGTACTTCCGGACCGCCGACGACATCGACGGCGTCGTGGACTTCGTCGCGCACTACGGCGAGCATCGCCACGACGTCGAGCACGAGATCGACGGCGTCGTCGTCAAGGTCGACGAACTGGCGCTGCACGACGAGCTCGGAGCGACCAGCCGGGCCCCGCGCTGGGCCATCGCCTACAAGTACCCTCCCGAGCAGGTCAACACGAAGCTCCTCGACATCGTGGTGTCGGTGGGCCGCACCGGTCGCGCGACACCGTTCGCCGTCATGGCGCCCGCGCGCGTCGCCGGCTCCGTCGTCCGTCAGGCCACCCTGCACAACCAGGAGGTCGTCGTCGCGAAAGGCGTCCTGATCGGCGACACCGTCGTCCTGCGCAAAGCCGGCGACGTCATCCCGGAGGTGCTCGGCCCCGTCGTCGAGCTCCGCGACGGCAGTGAGCGCGCCTTCGTGATGCCGACGCAGTGCCCCGAGTGCGGAGCGACGCTGGCCCCGGCGAAAGAGGGCGACATCGACCTGCGCTGCCCGAACACCCGCACCTGTCCCGCGCAGGTGCGCGGGCGCGTGGAGCACATCGGCTCGCGCGGCGCGCTGGACATCGAGGCGCTCGGCGAGGTGACCGCGGCCGCGCTCACGCAGCCGTCGGTGCCGGCCGATCCGCCCCTCGCCACCGAGGCCGGCCTGTTCGAGCTGACCCTCGCGCAGCTCGTGCCGATCGAGGTCGTGGTGCGCGACAGCGAGACCGGCGAGCCGAAGCTCGACGACGAGACGGGCGCGCCCGTGACGCGGTCCCCGTTCCGACGCCAGCCGTCCGCGGCGGAGAAGAAGCAGGGCCTCACCGGACCGCAGCCCTCCGCCCAGGCGCTGACGTTGCTGGAAGAGCTGGAGAAGGCCAAGACGAAGGACCTGTGGCGCTTCCTGGTGGCCCTCAGCATCCGCCATGTCGGCCCCGTCGCGGCGCGCGCGCTGGCGCAGTGGTTCGGGTCGCTCTCGGCCATCCGCGCGGCGTCGCGCGATGACCTCGCGGCGGTCGACGGCGTCGGCGGCATCATCGCGGACTCGCTCATCGAATGGTTCGCGGTCAACTGGCACCGCGAGATCGTCGACCGCTGGCAGGCCGCCGGAGCGCGGCTCGAGATCCCCGGGCACCCCGGACCGGGTGCGGCGGCCGCCGCAGGCGGCGTGCTCGACGGTCTCACCGTCGTCGCCACCGGCTCCCTCGAGGGCTACACGCGCGAGGGCGCTCAGGAGGCGATCATCGCGGCGGGCGGCAAGGCCGCGTCATCCGTGTCGAAGAAAACGGACTTCGTCGCGGCGGGCCCCGGCGCCGGCTCCAAGCTCGGCAAGGCCGAGGAGCTCGGCGTGCGGATCATCGACGCCGCGCAGTTCCGCATCCTCGTCGAACAGGGCCCGGCCGCGCTGGACGCCCTCGACCCGGATGCCGGGTGACGACGCTCAGTCCTCCGCGGGCTGGGTGAGGGCCAGCAGCGACTCCCGTACCTGGCGTCGCAGGACCTTGCCGATCAGCGAGGTGGGAAGCTCGTCGACGACGAAGAGGCGACGCGGGACCTTGTAGGGCGTGAGGATGCCGCGCACGAACGTGCGGATCGCCTCCGTGTCGGCATCCGTCGCGGCGGGATCCAGGACGACCGCGGCGACGACCTCCTCGCCGGAGTGCGCGCTGGGCAGCCCCACCACGGCGGCATCGACCACCTGCGGATGCTGGCGGAGGGCGTTCTCGACCTCGGTCGGCGCGACGTTGAAGCCGCCCGTGATGATCAGCTCCTTGATCCGGTCGACGATGCGCACGAAGCCGTCCTCGTCGATCTGGACGATGTCGCCGGTGCGGAACCAGCCGTCCACGAACACGGCCTCCGTCGCCTCCGGCTTGCCGTAGTAGCCCTGGAAGACCTGGGGGCCGCGGACGAGCAGCTCTCCGCGCTCACCCGCGGGGACGTCCCGCGTCGGCTCGTCGGGATCGACCACGCGGCACTCGGTGCCCGGAAGCGGGAGTCCGACGGTGCCCGCCTTGCGGTTGGCCGCGACGGGGTTCGCCATCAGCACCGGCGAGCACTCCGACAGTCCGTAGCCTTCGACGAGGTAGCCGCCGGTCGCCTCCTCGAAGGGCACGACGAGGTCATGGGGAAGCGCCATCGCGCCCGAGATCGCGACCTCGGTGCCCGCCAGGGAGATGCCCTCCGCCCGCGCCGCCGTGAGCAGGCGGTCAGCGATCGGGGGAACCAGCGGGAGGAAGGTCGCCGGGTGCTTCTTGGTGACCGCCAGGACCATCGCCGGCTCGAAGCGGGGGAACAGCACGAGGCGGGCCCCCATCGACATCGCGAAGGTGAGGCAGAGCGTGAGGCCGTAGGCGTGGAACATCGGCAGCACGGCGTAGACGACGCATCCGTTGCCGCGCGTGATCTGCGGCACCCAGGCCTGGGCCTGGCGCGCGTTGGAGAGCAGGTTGCGGTGCGTGAGGACCGCGCCCTTGGGTGTGCCGGTCGTACCGCTCGTGTACTGGATGATCGCGACGTCGTCGGTGGCGGGCTTCGGGAAGGATGCCGGCACGGGCGCCGAGCGCGTCAGCTGCTCCCACGGCGTGGCTCCCGTGGTGCGCACCGTGAGCGCGGCCCTCGACTGGCGAGCCTTGGCCACCGGAAGATGCAGGGCGAGGCGGAGCGAGACGGGCATGGCGGTCGTGATGTCGACGCTGATGAGGGTGGACACCGCGAGGTCGGCGGGGAACTCCTGCACGGTCTTGACGACCTTGCTCCAGACGATCGCCGTCGTGGCCCCGTGGTCTTCGAACTGCTTGCGCAGCTCACGCGGGGTGTACAGCGGGTTGTGCTCGACGGCGATGGCGCCCAGTCGCAGGATCGCGTAGAACGCGATGATGTGCTGCGGGCAGTTCGGCAGCACGATGGCGACGGTGTCACCCTTGCCGACGCCGCGTTCGCGCAGCCCCGCGGCGACGCGGTCGACGGCGTCGACGAGCTCGCGGTAGGAGGTGGTGCGTCCGAAGAACTGCAGTGCGGGTGCGTCGGGGTAGTCGCGCGCCGAGGCCTCGACGATGTCGAGCAGCGTGCCCGAGACCGGCTCGAGATCGTCGGGCACCCCCGCGGCGTAGCTCGCGATCCAGGGGCGGGGCGGGTCGAAGGAGGTCGCACTGCTCACGCCGGTCAGCCTAGCGGCCGTGAGAACCCGGTCGAAGGGGGTGAAGAGGGGCCGACTAGAATCGACGGGTGTCTGAAATCACCCCTGAACTCGTTCGCCATCTCGGCGTTCTGGCCCGGATTCAGCTCGACGAGCATGAGGTGGAGCGCCTGACGGGCCAGCTCTCCGTCATCGTCGACAACATCGCCAAGGTCTCCGAAGTGGCCACCCCCGATGTGCCCGCGACCAGCCACCCGATCCCGCTCGAGAACGTGTTCCGCGCCGACGTGGTCGGAGAGATGCTCACGGTCGACCAGGTCTTGCAGAACGCGCCGGATGCCGCCGACGGGCGCTTCCGGGTGACGGCGATCCTGGGGGAGGAGCAGTGAGCGACCTGACGCGTCTGACCGCCGCGGATCTCGCGTCGCGGCTCGCCGCCGGCGAGGTGTCGAGCGTGGAGGCCACGCGCGCCCACCTCGACCGCATCGCCGCCGTCGACGGCGACGTGCACGCGTTCCTGCACGTGAGCGACCACGCGCTCGACGTCGCCGCCGACATCGACCGTCGCCGGGCGGCGGGGGAGACGCTCGGCGAGCTGGCCGGGGTGCCGTTGGCCATCAAGGACGTGCTCGTCACGACGGACATGCCCTCCACCAGCGGGTCCAAGATCCTCGAGGGCTTCCTGTCGCCGTACGACGCGACCGTGGTCGCCCGTTCGCGTGCCGCCGGGCTGGTTCCGCTCGGCAAGACGAACATGGACGAGTTCGCCATGGGCTCCTCCACCGAGCACTCGGCGTACGGCCCGACCCACAACCCGTGGGACCTCGAGCGCATCCCGGGCGGATCGGGCGGTGGCTCCGCCGCCGCCGTGGCGGCGTTCGAAGCGCCGATCGCGCTCGGGTCCGACACCGGCGGCTCGATCCGCCAGCCCGCGCACGTCACCGGAACGGTCGGGATGAAGCCGACGTACGGCGGCGTCAGCCGGTTCGGTGCGATCGCGCTCGCCTCGTCCCTCGACCAGGTGGGCCCCGTGTCGCGTACGGTGCTCGACTCCGCACTGCTGCACGACGTCATCGGCGGCCACGACCCGCATGACGCGACGTCGCTCACCGACAGCTGGCCGTCCTTCGCCGCCGCGGCGCGCGAGGGCGCGTCCGGCGCCGGGCTCCGGGGCCTCAAGATCGGTGTCATCCGCGAACTGCCCGACAGCGGCTTCCAGGCCGGTGTGTCGGCGTCGTTCCGCAGCGCGCTCGCCCTCCTCGAGGGGCAGGGTGCGGAGATCGTGGAGATCAGCGCGCCCCACTTCGAGTACGGCGTGGCGGCGTATTACCTCATCCTGCCGGCGGAGGCGTCGAGCAACCTCGCGAAGTTCGACTCCGTGCGCTTCGGCCTCCGCGTGGACGTGCCCGGCGGTACCGTCGAGGACGTCATGGCGGCGACCCGTGACGCCGGATTCGGCGACGAGGTCAAGCGCCGCATCATCCTCGGCACCTACGCCCTCTCGGCGGGCTACTACGACGCCTACTACGGCAGTGCGCAGAAGGTCCGCACGCTGATCCAACGCGACTTCGACGCGGCGTTCGCGCAGGTCGACGTGATCGCGACGCCGTCGGCTCCGACGACCGCGTTCAAGCTCGGCGAGAAGATCGACGACCCGTTGCAGATGTACCTCAACGACGTCACCACGATCCCGGTCAACCTGGCCGGGGTCCCGGGCATCTCCATCCCGTCGGGTCTGGCGGAGGAGGACGGGCTTCCCGTCGGCATCCAGTTCATCGCGCCGGCACGCGAGGACGCCCGACTGTACCGTGTGGGCGCTGCCGCCGAGGCGCTGCTCGTCGATTCGTGGGGCGGCCCGCTGCTGGACCGCGCGCCGCTGCTGGGAGGGAACCGCTGATGGCCAAGGCCGCACTCATGGACTTCGACGAGGCCCTGACGCTGTACGAGCCGGTGCTCGGCTTCGAGGTGCACGTCGAGCTCAACACCGAGACCAAGATGTTCTCGCCGGCGGGAAACCCCGCTCACGCGTCGAACCACGACGCCGCCCCGAACACGCTCGTCGCACCCGTCGACATGGGCCTGCCCGGATCGCTCCCGGTCGTCAACGAGACGGCCGTGCGGTTCTCGATCAGCCTGGGTCTCGCGCTCGGCTGCCAGATCGCGCCGTCGAGCCGCTTCGCGCGCAAGAACTACTTCTACCCCGACCTGGGCAAGAACTATCAGATCTCGCAGTACGACGAGCCGATCGCCTTCGAGGGGCAGGTCGAGGTCGAGCTCACCGACGGCACCGTCTTCGAGGTGCCCATCGAGCGCGCCCACATGGAGGAGGATGCCGGCAAGCTCACGCACGTCGGTGGCTCCACCGGGCGCATCCAGGGAGCCGAGTACTCGCTCGTGGACTACAACCGCGCCGGCGTGCCGCTCGTGGAGATCGTCACCAAGCCGATCTTCGGCGCCGAGCACCGCGCACCGGAACTCGCCGCCGCCTATGTGCGGGCGATCCGCGACATCGTGCTGTCGCTCGGCATCTCCGAAGCGCGCATGGAACGCGGCAACCTGCGCTGCGACGCGAACGTCTCCCTGCGCCCGCGCGGCCAGGAGAAGCTCGGCACCCGCACGGAGACGAAGAACGTCAACTCCATGCGCTCCGTCGAGCGCGCGGTCCGCTACGAGATCCAGCGCCAGGCCGCGATCCTGGCCGCGGGTGGCAGCATCACGCAGGAGACGCGTCACTGGCACGAGGACACCGGCACCACCTCCCCGGGGCGGCCGAAGTCGGATGCCGACGACTACCGCTACTTCCCGGAGCCCGACCTGCTGCCGGTGGCGCCGTCCACGGAGCTCATCGAGTCGCTGCGCGCCGACCTCCCGGAGCCGCCCGCCGCACGCCGCCGCCGGCTGAAGGCGGACTGGGGCTTCGCCGACATCGACTTCCAGGGGATCGTGAATGCGGGGCTCCTCACCGAGGTCGACGCGACCGTCGCCGCCGGTGCGTCTCCCGCCGCGGCGCGGAAGTGGTGGATGAGCGAGATCTCGCGCCTCGCGAACGCGTCGGGCGTCGAGCCGTCCTCGCTCGTCGAGCCGGCCTCGGTCGCCGCGCTGCAGCAGCTCGTGGACGCCGGGACCCTCACCGACAAGCTCGCCCGCCAGGTGCTCGAGGGCGTCATCGCCGGGGAGGGGACCCCGCAGGAGGTCGTCGACGCCCGCGGCCTCGCCGTCGTCTCCGACGACGGCGCGCTGATCGCCGCGATCGATGAGGCGCTCACGGCGCAGCCCGATGTGCTCGAGAAGATCCGCGACGGCAAGGTCCAGGCCGCCGGCGCCGTCATCGGCGCCGTCATGAAGGCGATGAAGGGTCAGGCGGACGCAGCCCGCGTCCGCGAGCTCGTACTCGAGCGCGCCGCGAAGTAGCCGGGCCGTCCTCGTGTCGGTGACGCCGCCGTGTCGGCGGTGTCACCGACAATGGACTCATGGGACGTGGCGACGGATCGGGACGGATCGTCTCCGCCGACGGCGCGGATGACACCGGCACCCGCATCCTCCACGTCGACATGGATGCCTTCTACGCCTCCGTCGAGGTGCTCGACGATCCGTCGCTCGCGGGAAAGCCGCTGATCGTCGGCGGAATGGAGGGGCGCGGCGTGGTGTCCAGCGCCTCCTACGAGGCACGACGGTTCGGCGTGCGCTCGGCGATGGGGGTCGCCCAGGCATTGCGTCTGTGTCCGCAGGCGGTCGTCGTCCCGCCGCACTTCGAGAGGTACGCCACCCTGTCGCGCCAGGTGATGTCGATCTTCCACGACATCACGCCGCTGGTCGAGCCGCTGTCCATCGACGAGGCGTTCCTCGACGTGTCGGGCGCCCGGCGGCTCTGGGGCTCGCCCGGCGAGATCGCACGGATGCTGAGGGCGCGGGTGCGCAGCGAGACCGGTCTCGTGTGCAGCGTGGGGGTCGCGGCCACCAAGCATGTCGCGAAGATCGCCTCCACGCGTTCCAAACCCGACGGCCTGCTGATCGTCAGCGAGCCGGACACGGCCGCCTTCCTCGCCGGACTCCCCGTGTCCGCGCTGTGGGGCGTCGGCCCGAAGGCCGCGGAAGCCCTGGAGAGCCGGGGCCTGCGCACGGTGTCCGACATCCTCGCGGCGCCGCGCGGCGTGCTCGATCGCGCCCTGGGCGCTGCCGGCGGCGAGCGGATCTGGCAGCTGGCTCACGGCATCGATCCCCGCGCCGTCGAGACCCAGCGTGTCGAGAAGAGCATCGGCCACGAGGAGACGTTCCTGCACGACGTGGCCGACTCCGCCGTCCTGCGCAGCGAACTGCGGCGCCTGTCCGACCGCGTCGCCTCCCGGCTTCGCGCCGGCGGATGGCGAGCGGGCACCGTCGCGCTGAAGCTGCGCTACGCCGATTTCACGACGCTCTCGCGCTCACAGACGCTCACGGAGCCGTCGGACGTCGGCCAGCGCATCGGCGACGTCGCGATCGGCCTCTTCGACGCGGTCGAGCTGGCGCAGCCCGTGCGGCTGATCGGCGTGCGCGCCGAGAAGCTCCGCGGCGGCGACGGCGGCGCGCTGCCCCTGTGGGACGACGACGCGGAGTGGCGCCGCGTCGACGCAGCGCTCGACGATGCGCGCCAGCGCTTCGGCGGGGGAGCCGTCACCCGTGCCAGCGTGCTCGGCCCGCGCCGCGACGTGAATGCGCTGCCGACGAATCCGCGACTGCCTCGCACCGACTGACGTTCCGGGCTACGGTGGAGCCATGCCCAATCTCGCACTCGAACTCGGCAAGCAGTCCGCAGCGCTCGGCGTGAACAGCGTCTACGGCGAACAGCAGGACGTCGACGGCATCCGGCTCATCCCGGTCGCTCTGTCGTGGTCGGGCTTCGGCGCCGGCGAGGACGAGAGCGGGAACAACGGCGGGGGAGGCGGAGGTTTCGCCGTTCCTCTCGGCGCCTATATCCGCAAGGGCGACGACCTCCGTTTCGAGCCGAACCTGGTGTCGTTGGTGGCCGTGGCGATCCCCTTCGTGTGGGTCGCGGGGCGGACGCTCAGCCGCATCATCCGTGCACTCAAGCGCTGAGCACGCGCACAGCGACGAGGTCGACGCCGCCCTCGACGACGCGGTGACTCTCGTCGAACGGGCCGTGGTCGCGCTGCCTCCGGGCGTCCTTCCCATCGTGCTGATCGACGGGCGCTCCGGCGCGGGGAAGTCGACGGTCGCCGCGCGCGTGCGCGCCCGCTGGGCGGGCCCGGTCACGATGATCGGGCTCGACGAGCTCTACCCGGGGTGGGACGGGCTGGCGGAGGGCGCCGAGATCGCGCGCACCCGCATCCTGGAACCCCTCGCCTCCGGGCGCGCCGCGCACTGGAACCGCTGGGACTGGGTGCGAGACGCCCCCGGAGACGGCGTCGTGACCCCGGCCTTCGTGCCGCTGATCCTGGAGGGGTCGGGCGTGCTGACCCCCGCCTCCGCACCTCTCGCGCCGGTCCGGCTCTGGCTGGAGTCGGCGGAGCCGGGCCGCCGCGATCGCGCGCTCGCTCGCGACGGCGACACCTATCGGCCGCACTGGCAGCGGTGGGCCCGCCAGGAGGACGCCCATCTGAGCGCGCACCATCCGCGCGACCTGGCCACCATCCGCGTCGACGTGCCGTAGCGGCCGGCGCCGCCGTCAGTCCTCCAGCGCCTGCAGCAGACCTTCGAGACGGAAACCCAGCCAGTTGTAGACCCCGAAACGGGGGTCGTCGTCGTCCTGATCGTCATCCGCGACGATCCCCAGGCGCGTCGCCATGACCAGGCGCACCGCGGTGAGCGTGCGCAGCCAGGCGGTGACGGCGGCGGCATCCAGCTCGACGACGAACGAGGTCTCCGCCTCGACGCGATCGAGGTCGGCGGCGCGCAGGACGGTTCCCTCGCGCTGCAGCGAGGTCAGCACCGTCTGCGCGTCGTCGCGGCGGCGGTCGAGCAGGTCGTCCTGCGTGAAGCGACGGAACTCCGCGGCCGCCTGCGCGTCGTCGCGGTACGCATCCGGCACGAGCCGCGCGATCGCCGGATCGTCCGCGTCGTCGAGCGCATCGGCCAGGAGCTGGGCGAACTGCGCGATCAGGTCGGTGAGGTGGGCGGCCTCGAGCGCCGAGAGCTCCATCCGCACCGCCGTCGTCACGAGTCGGCCTGTCGGACGGTGGCCCACAGGCCGAAGTCGTGCATGGCCTGCACGTGGAGCTCCATCTGCTCGCGGGCGCCTTCCGCCACGACGGCGTGCCCCTCGTGGTGGACGAGGAGCATCAGCTGCTCCGCACGCTCCCGGGAGTAGCCGAAGTAGGTTCGAAAGACGTGGACGACGTAGCTCATCAAGTTCACCGGGTCGTTCCACACGACCGCCTGCCACGGCCCCGCGGTCTCCGAGCGGATGTCGAGGCGGAGGTCCTCCAGAGGGATCGTCACGCCCACCCCAGCTCGTG
The DNA here is from genome assembly GCF_001592125.1 of Microbacterium hominis NBRC 15708. Taxonomy (GTDB): domain Bacteria; phylum Actinomycetota; class Actinomycetes; order Actinomycetales; family Microbacteriaceae; genus Microbacterium; species Microbacterium hominis. The sequence continues at coordinate 538,340 of NZ_BCWI01000001.1, read as the reverse complement.
CAGGCGGGCGTCGTCGATGCCGTAGAAGTGCGCGATCTCGTGGACGAGGGTCGTGTGCACCTCGTCGCGCAACTCTTCGATGCTCTCGCAGGCGTGCAGATGGGGCTCCCGGTAGACGATGATGCGGTCCGGGAGCTCGCCGGAGCCGTAGCGGTCGCGCTCGGTCAGGGCGAGGCCGTCATAGAGCCCGAGAAGGTCCAGCGAGCCGTCCTCCGGGCGATCCTCCACGACGAAGACCACGTTGTCGAGACCGACCAGCATGTCATCCGGCAACAGGTCGATCTCGTCGGACACGAGGTCCTCGAAGCCGTCGGCATCCAGATCGATCATGAGGGACTCCCGACAGGGAAGTGAGTGGGGTGGCTAACGGGGCTTGAACCCGCGACCCCCGCGACCACAACGCGGTGCTCTACCAACTGAGCTATAGCCACCATGTGCCTGCTTCCAGGCAACCAGACGATTCTATTACACACCTGGCGCGAATGACGACACGGCGGCCGCAGCAGCCTCTCTGGCCTGATCGCTCGTCGGTCCCGGCTCGGGCACGAAGACCGCCTGACGGTAGTAGGCGAGCTCGCGGATCGACTCCTGGATGTCGGCCAGCGCCCGATGCCCGCCGTCCTTCGCCGGCGCGTTGAAGTACGCGCGCGGGTACCAGCGCCGAGAGAGCTCCTTGATGCTGGACACGTCGACGCTGCGATAGTGCAGCCACCGGTCCACGCGCGGCATGTACTTGGCCAGGAACATCCGATCGGTGCCGATGGTGTTCCCCGCCAGCGGGGCCTTGCCCTCGGGGGCGAACCGCTGGATGTACTCCAGGGCCTCGAACTCGGCCTCCGCCAGGCTCACGCCGTGGGGGATCTCCGCCAGCAGACCGGACGTCTCGTGCATCCGCGTGACGAAGTCGTTCATGTTCTCGAGCGCGGAGGCGTCGGGCCGAATGACGATCTGGAAGCCGGGATCGAGCGCGTTCAGCTCGAAGTCGGTGACGATGATCGCGATCTCGACCAGCTCGTCGACCTCCAGATCGAGCCCGGTCATCTCGCAGTCGATCCAGACGAGGCGGTCGTTCTCCGCGGCATTCACCATGCGTTCATCCTACTGAGCGCCGCCGACGTCGCGCCGCGTCGCGCACGGCGCAGAGGCGCGACGCGACGCTGCGAAGACGTCCCTCCAGGAGGATTCGAACCCCCGACCTGGCGGGTAGAAACCGCTCGCTCTATCCACTGAGCTATGGAGGGGTGGGACGACATCTCCACCGTACCGGGTGCGCCGCGCTTCGCGCGCGAGCCGTGCGAGAGACGGCCGCCGCCCTCTCGCGCGGACGCGCCCGGGGGCGTAGCGTCGGATCCGACGAGAGGAGTCAGCATGAGCACCACATCGTCCACGCTCTGGGTCGCGTACGGCGCCGAAGGCAACGTCGTCGGCACGGTCCGCAAGTCGCCGGAGGGCTACACCTCCACGATCGCGGGGGCCTCCGCCAGTATCGGCACGTACCCCACCATGGACATCGCCAAGAACGCGCTGCACGGCCATCTTCCCCACGGATCCGACTGGCCGCGGTTCCGCGAGCACTGACACCCGCGCGACGCCTCGCTCACCGCGACGGCTCGGCCACGATCGCTCCCGTCCGGCGTCCCGCGGCCGCCCTGCCGTGCGCGCTGCGCGCGTCGGGGTCCAGCAGCGGGAGCGCCACGTGGACGAGCGGTCCGATGCCCGCCGCGAACAGCAGCGTGCCCAGTCCCACCGTGCCTCCGAGGAGCCAGCCCGCCAGCAGCACGGAGGCCTCGACGAGGAGGCGACAGGCCCAGATCGGCCAGCCGAGGCGCGTGTGCATCCCCGTCATCAGCCCGTCGCGTGGACCGGCGCCGAAGTGGGCGCCGATGTAGATGCCGGATGCCACCGCGACCAGGACCATGCCGAGGACGAACACGGCCAGCTGCGCTCCGAAGCCCGAGACCGCGGGAACGGTGCTGACCGTCACCTGCATGCTCGTCCCGACGATCAGGATGTTCGCGACGGTCCCGATACCCGGCTTCTGTCGCAGGGGGATCCACAGCAGCAGGACCAGCAGTCCGACGATGTTCGTGATCCAGCCGATGCCGACCCCGGTCTGCACCGACAGTCCCTGGGCGAACACGGTCCACGGGTCCAGCCCGATGCCGGCGCGAACCATGACGCCGCACCCCGCGCCGTACAGGGCGAGGCCGACGAGGAGACGGATGACGCGAATCGACATGACGACATCCAATCGCAGTATTGGACCTCTCAGACCAGTCCAATCGCGATACGGTGGACGTCATGGACTCCAGGATCACGGCGCGCGCCCTCTCCTCCGCACTCGGCGGATGGCGGACGCGTGAGCCCGCGTACGAGGCACTCGCCGACGGTATCCGGCTCCTGTGCCTCGACAACCGCATCGCCGCGCACACGGCGTTGCCGGCGGAGCGCGATCTGGCGGCGACCCTGCGGGTGAGTCGAACGACGGTGGCCGCGGCGTACCGCAGCCTGCGCGACAGCGGCCACATCGAGAGCCTCCGCGGCTCCGGAAGCGTGACCCGCCCGCGCCCCCGACGCGACGTGGGTCGCGTCGCCGCGGACGAGGGGGCGATCGACCTGCAACAGGCCAGTCCGGCGGCATGGCCCGGGCTGGCCGGCGTCATCAGCGAGGCGGCGGCCGATGCGGCCAGCATCGTGTCGCGCGCCGGGTACGACGTGCGCGGCTCCCTCGCGCTGCGGGAGGCGATCGCGGGCCGATACCGCCGCCTCGGCATCCCGACGTCGGCGGAGCAGATCGTCGTCACGACGGGAGCGCAGTCGGCCATCCACCTCCTGGCGACCGTGCTGATCGGTCGCGGAGATCGCGCGGTGATCGAGACCCCCACCTATCCGCATGCCGCGGAGGCCCTCCGTTCGGCCGGAGCGCGGCTCAGCGCCGTGCCCGTGACGACGGCCGGCGGATGGGACCTGGACAGAGCCGCCCAGGTGTTCGCGCGCACGCGGCCCCGGCTGGCGTACCTGATGCCGCGCTTCCAGAACCCGACCGGTCGCTCGATGAGCGCGTCGGAAGAAGCCCTCTTCTCCCGGTCGGCACGCGATGCCGGCACCACCCTGATCGTCGACGAGACCACGGCGGAGCTCGTGATCGACGGCCCGGCGACGCCGCCCGCTTTCGCCTCGGAGCGCGTCATCCGCGTCGGATCGGTGGGCAAGTCGGTCTGGGGCGGACTGCGCGTGGGGTGGATCCGAGCCGAGGAGGAGCTCGTGCAGCGCATCGTGGCGGCGCGTCCGCCGCGCGAGCTCGGAACGCCCGAGTTCGAGCAGGTGGTCACGACGCGACTGATCGCACGGATGCCCGAGATCCTCGCGCAGCGGGCCGAGCTTCTGCGTGCGGGTCGTGACACCGTCGTCGAGGCGCTCGGCGCCGCACTGCCGACGTGGCACGTGCCTGTCGTCGACGGTGGCGTCGCGCTCTGGGTGGAGCTCGACGCGCCCCTCAGCACCGGTCTGGTGCTGGCTGCTCGTGCCCACGGGGTGTATCTGTCCGCCGGATCGCGCTTCGGCGTGGACGGCCCGCACGATCGGCATCTGCGCATTCCCTTCACCGCACCTCCCGAAGAGCTCCGGCGCGCCGTCGACGTGCTCGCGCGGGCGTGGCCGACGGTGCGGGCTGCTGCTCCGGTACACGGCGGCGAGTTGGTCGACGCCGTCGTCTGAGTCTCATCGGAGGGGGATCAGGGCCTCAGCGGAGGTAGATCAGGCAGTCGACGGCCTCCCGCGCCGTCCAGAAGGCGCCGAGCGGACGCAGTCGCGCACGCGCCAGATCGAACCGCTCGGCGTGATAGCGCACGCCGTCGGCGCCCTCCTCCCAGCGCACATGGCCGATGACGCGTCCGGAGCGATCGAGGACGCGCCAGCGCTGCGGGGAGACCGGGTGGAACGAGCAGCCGCGAACGGCCGCGGGGACGGGAGCGAGCGTACGTGTCATCGGAACTCCTGACTCTGTCGTGATCGAACATAGCTTCGACGTCGGACATCGAACGACGCGCGTCGTCCGAGCCTCCTGCACAGGTCGCGGCCCTGCGGAACTCTCCACGGATGGCGCGCGAGACGGCGATCGCGTCGGTGTGCGGAGGGACGCTGTTCGTGCTGCGGCGCCCGGCGGGCACCCGGGTGCCGCAGCGGCCCCGGAGAGTCCGGGGCGATGAGAGGAGTGGGAACCATGAGCGATCGCATCACCGTCGTCGGAAACGTGGCCTCGACCCCGGAACGGCGGGAGCTGCCCGGGGGGATCCCCGCCATCAGCTTCCGTCTCGCGAGCAGCGAGCGACGACACGAGAACGGGCAGTGGGTCGATGCGCACACGAACTGGTACTGGGTCTCGGCCTACCGGCGGCTCGCTGAGCACGCCCTCGCCTCGCTCGAGAAGGGGCAACGCGTCATCGTGACGGGGCGGTTCCGCATCAAGCAGTGGGAGTCGGGAGGAAAGAGCGGCTCGTCGGCCGAGATCGACGCCGACGGGCTCGGCCACGACCTGCTGTTCGGCACGACGACCTTCCACAAGCCGTCCGCGTCGCCCGCGCAGCTACCTGCACCCGCCGCCGACGCGACCGGGTGGTCGGTTCCCGGCGGTGTCGCGCACGACCCGCGTGCGATCGGCGCGGAGCAGCCGGTCGCGGCCGCCGACGCGTCGGGGGAGTCTGCGCAACTCGTCGGTGCGGGCGCGTGGTCGCCGGCGCGCGACGACGAGACACCGTTCTGATCACGACCCGCATCCGCCGGGCCTGGCAAGGGCGCGGTCGTGCCGGGGCCGGTGTGGAGTGGGCGTCCAGCGACGCCGCCTAGACTCGAGGCGTGAGAAGAGACGTCCATCGCGCGGCCCCCGGCCTGCTCGCCGTCGGCCTCGCGGTGACGCTGGCTCTCGCCGGATGCGCGCCGTCGCCGACTCCCGCGCCGTCCCCGTCCGTCACCGCGACACCGTCGGCCACGGCCACGCCCACGCCCACGGGACCGGTGCTCGAGCCGGGTGGCACGGCGACGCAGAACCTGCCCTTCTTCAGCTCGATCGTCGACGCCGTCGCCGCCGGCCCCGCCGCCCTGCAGGGCCGGGCCTACATCGATGCCCTCGTCGCGGCCGGCTTCGACAAGTCGGCGATGGAGGTCACGCAGGATCTGACGACGGTCGGCAACCAGGCCGACTCCATCCAGTTCTCGGTGCGATGGCAGGGGGAGTGCCTCGTGGGACAGGTCGGCCCCTCCGTCTCCGGCCCGCAGACCCGGGTGCTTCCGGAGGTGCCCGGCGGCACCTGCCTCGTGGGACAGACGCGTCCGATCGACTGGTGACCCGGCCGCGGCCACGCCGCACGCCGCCGTCAGTCCCTCGGCTGTCGCCGTCCCCGCGCGAGCGGGCCGAGCGCACGACCCCGTCCGCGTAGACTTGGGCCGTTATGGCCGAATACATCTACTCCATGGTCCGTGCCCGCAAAGCGGTGGGCGAGAAGCTGATCCTCGATGACGTCACGATGGCGTTCCTCCCCGGCGCCAAGATCGGCATGGTCGGCCCCAACGGCGCCGGTAAGTCGACGATCCTGAAGATCATGGCGGGACTCGACGCGCCGTCCAACGGCGAGGCCAAGCTCACCCCCGGCTTCAGCGTCGGCATCCTCATGCAGGAGCCCGAGCTCGACGACACCAAGACCGTGCTCGAGAACATCCAGGACGGCGTGGCGATCAAGGCGAAGCTCGACCGCTTCAACGAGATCTCCGCTCTCATGGCCGATCCCGACGCGGACTTCGATTCGCTGCTGGCCGAGATGGGCGTGCTCCAGGAGGAGATCGACGCCGCGGACGGCTGGGACCTCGACTCGCAGCTCGAGCAGGCGATGGACGCCCTCCGCACCCCGCCCGCCGACGAGCCGGTCACCAAGCTCTCCGGTGGTGAGCGGCGCCGCGTCGCCCTCGCCAAGCTCCTGCTGCAGAAGCCTGACCTGCTCCTGCTGGACGAGCCCACCAACCACCTCGACGCGGAGAGCGTGCTGTGGCTCGAGCAGCACCTCCAGTCGTACAAGGGTGCCGTCATCGCCATCACCCACGACCGGTACTTCCTCGACAACGTCGCGGAGTGGATCGCCGAGGTCGACCGCGGCCGGCTCATCGGCTACGAGGGCAACTACTCCACCTACCTGGAGAAGAAGGCCGAGCGCCTCGACATCCAGGGCAAGAAGGACGCCAAGCTCGCCAAGCGTCTGAAGGACGAGCTCGACTGGGTCCGTTCGTCGGCCAAGGGCCGTCAGACGAAGTCGAAGGCTCGTCTGGCCCGCTACGAAGAGATGGCGGCCGAGGCGGAGCGCACCCGCAAGCTCGACTTCGAGGAGATCCAGATCCCCGCCGGCCCGCGCCTCGGCACCGTCGTGATCGAGGCGAAGAAGCTGCAGAAGGGGTTCGGCGACCGCTCGCTCATCGACGGTCTCAGCTTCAGCCTGCCGCCCAACGGCATCGTGGGTGTCATCGGACCCAACGGCGTCGGAAAGACGACGCTGTTCAAGACGATCGTCGGCCTCGAGCCGCTCGACGGCGGCGACCTGAAGATCGGTGAGACGGTCAAGATCAGCTACGTCGACCAGAGCCGCGCCAACATCGACCCGAACAAGACGCTGTGGGAGGTCGTGTCCGACGGGCTCGACATCATCACCGTCGGCAAGACGGAGATCCCTTCGCGGGCCTACGTCTCCAAGTTCGGCTTCAAGGGACCCGACCAGCAGAAGAAGGCGGGTGTGCTCTCGGGCGGTGAGCGCAACCGGCTGAACCTCGCTCTCACGCTGAAGGAGGGCGGCAACCTGCTCCTCCTCGACGAGCCCACGAACGACCTCGACGTCGAGACGCTGAGCTCGCTGGAGAACGCCCTGCTCGAGTTCCCCGGCTGCGCGGTGGTCATCACGCACGACCGGTGGTTCCTCGACCGCATCGCGACGCACATCCTCGCCTACGAGGGCACCGACGAGCAGCCGGACAAGTGGTACTGGTTCGAGGGCAACTTCGAGGCGTACGAGGCGAACAAGATCGAGCGCCTCGGCCCGGACGCCGCGAACCCGCACCGCTCCACGCACCGCAAGCTCACCCGTGACTGAGCGCCTCCACGTTCCCATCCATCTGAGATGGGGTGACCTCGACGCGTTCAACCACGTGAACAACGCGACGATGTTGAAGCTGCTCGAAGAGGCGCGCGTGCGGGTGTTCTGGACACCGGTGTTCGGTGACTCGGCGCCCGACACCGCCGTCATCGACGCGGGTGTGGATGCCGGGGTGCTGACGCTCATCGCGCGTCAGGAGATCGAGTACCTCGCGCCGGTCCCGTACCGCCGCGAGCCCCTCGACATCCAGATGTGGTTCGGCAAGCTCGGCGGCTCGAGCATCGAGGTCTGCTACGAGGTGTACAGCCCGCGCAGCGACGGCGACCAGACGCTGTACGCGCGCGCCTCCTCGTCGGTCGTCCTCGTCGACGCGCAGACCTTCCGCCCCGTGCGGCTGAGCGACACGATGCGCGACGCCTGGAGCCCCTACGTGGGGGAGCCGGTCGCGTTCCGGCGGCACTGACCGCGACGACTGCGGCGCGGTCAGGTGCGATCCGGTACCCGCACCATGATCTCCTGACCGACCGACGCGACCAGATCGCCATCGCGGGTGAAGATGCGTCCGGAGGACAGTCCTCTCCCGGCGCGCGCACTGGGGGAGTTCTGCGCGTACAGGAGCCACTCGTCGACCCGTGCCGGGCGGTGCCACCACATCGCGTGGTCCAGGCTGGCGACTTTGAGCCCCGGTTGCGACCACGCGATGCCGTGCGCGCGCAGCACGGACTCCTGGATGGTCAGATCGCTCATATAGGCCAGGACGGCGCGGTGCAGGGCGGGATCGTCGCCGATGGGCCGCTTCGCGCGCATCCACACGTTCTGCTGCGCGCTGCGCTGCGGGGCCACGGCGTCGTAGATCGCTCCCTCGGCGTGGACGACCTCGATGGGGCTGCTGGCGAGGAGGCGTTGCGACAGCGGATGCCGTCCGGCGGCCGGCCACTGCCGGATCGCCTCTTCGGGTGTGAGGATCCCCTCCGGCATCCCGCTCTGATGATCCAGGCCCGGGTCCTCGCGCTCGAACGAGGCGATCATGGAGAAGATGGGCACGCCGTCCTGGAAGACCTGCGTGCGGCGCGTCGAGAACGAGCGTCCGTCGTGGATGCGATCCACCGAGAGCGTCACGCCGCGCCCCGCGTCGCCGGGACGGAGGAAATACCCGTGCATCGAGTGCGGGACGCGGTCGTCGTCGGTCGTCCGGTCGGCCGCGATGATCGCCTGCGCGAGCACCTGCCCGCCGAAGATCCGTCCGGTCGGCATCGGATGCGAGGCTCCGGTGAAGATGTCCTCGGTCGTGCGCGCGTCTCCCGAGGAGAGGTCGAGCACATCCAGCATCTCCGCGACGGGATCCTCGCCGCTCACCCTGCCGTCTCCACGTGCTCTCCGTCCGTCTCCGCTGCCGCTTGATAGTTTAGGTGGGATGTCCGCCCACCTCCTGTTCGCCGACGCCCCGAGCGCCGCCGACGTGCTCGTCTTCGCCCAGCGCGCCGCCCGCCTCGGCGATGGGACGGTGCGTCTGCGCGCATCGGGAGGCACCCTCGCCGTGACCTCGGCGCCGCTGGCTCCGCAGACGCTCTTGGAGGCGACGCCGACCGTCCTCGGCATGCGTTTCGTGCGCGTGGATCCCGAGCTGGAGTGCGACCTCGTCGTGGATGCCGCCGCGCTGGCACCCGGCGACGCCCCGAACGCGATCGCCCTGCCGGACTCCGCGGTGACGGCGCCCTGGGCCGGGGTCTCCCCGCCGCGCTCCGGGTGGGAGCGCGCCGCCTCCCTCGATGCGGCGACCCTCGCCGCTCGTGCGCAGTGGGGCATCGCCGCCGTCGCGGAGGCCGTCCCGGACGCGGCGGGCGAAGACGTCGTACGACTGGTGCGGGCGCAGGTGTGGGGCGAGCCGGACGGCGAGGTCGTGGACCTGCCGCGCGGCGTGGCGTTCGCCGCCTTCGCCCTCGGCTTCATCGGGGGCGAGGAGACGGCGACCGTCCATCGCAGCGGACCGTGGACCCGCGTGAGCCTGCGCCGGGGACACGTCCTCACGCGCACCCGGGTGCACTCGGGGCTCACCGAGGTCCGGGCGACGGGCGCCGCCTGACCCAGGTCGGCCCCGTCGACGCGGTGGTCGCGCTCAGAGTGCGGCGGCGGCCGCCCGTCCGGCGATCCTGCCCGAGAACAGGCATCCACCGACGAAGGTGCCCTCCAGCGCGCGGTAGCCGTGCACGCCGCCGCCGCCGAAGCCTGCAGCCTCGCCGGCCGCGTACAGCCCGCCGACCGGAGCCCCGTCGGTGCCGAGGGCACGACCCGACAGGTCGGTCTCGATCCCGCCGAGCGACTTGCGGGTGAGCACGTGGAGCTTCACGGCGATGAGGGGCCCGTTCTGCGGATCGAGGATGCGATGCGGCTTCGCGGTGCGGATGAGCCGGTCGCCCCGGTAGGCACGGGCTGCGCGCAGCATCGCGATCTGCGCATCCTTCGTGAAGTCGTTCTCGATCTCGCGGTCGCGCGCTTCGAGTTCACGTCGCACGGTGGACGCGTCCAGTGCTTCACCGCCCGGCAGCGCGCGCATGCCGTCGATCAGCTCGTCCAGCGTCCGGCGCACCACGAAGTCCGCACCGTGGTCGAGGAAGTCCTGCACGGGCCCGGCGGCCCCCGCACCGAGCCGCGAGCGCACCAGCAGGGGCACGTCCTTGCCGGTGAGGTCCGGGTTCTGCTCGCTTCCCGAGAGGGTGAACTCCTTCTCGATGATCTTCTGCGAGAGGACGAACCACGAATGGTCGTGGCCGGTGGCGCGCAGGTGCGCGAGGGTTCCCAGGGTGTCGAAGCCGGGGTAGAGCGGAACGGGAAGCCGCGCGCCGGTGGCGTCCAGCCACACCGACGACGGCCCGGGCAGGATCCGGATGCCGTGGTTCGGCCAGATCGGATTCCAGTTCTGGATCCCCTCGACGTAGTGCCACATGCGGTCGCCGTTGATGAGGTGGGCGCCGGCGGCGGCGGATACCGGCTGCATCGATCCGTCGACGTAGGCGGGAACCCCGGTGATCATCGTGTCGGGGGCGGTCCCGAGGCGGGCGGGCCACTGGGCGCGCACGAGGTCGTGGTTGCCGCCGATCCCGCCCGACGCGACGATCGTGGCGCCCGCCGTGACCTCGAAGGCTCCCACGATCTCGCGCGAGCTGACGGCGCCCCGTGGTGCGCCGGAGGGGGCGAGGATGTCACCGCGTGCGCCGGTGACGCCGGCCCCGCCGGTGCTCAGGGCCGTCACGCGGTGCCGGGGGAGCACCGTGAGGCGCCCCGTCGCCTCCGCCTGCTCGACGGCCGCCTGGAAAGGGGCGACGAGCCCGGGGCCGGTACCCCAGGTGATGTGGAAGCGCGGGACGGAGTTTCCCGGTCCGGTGGCGTTGTAGCCTCCGCGCTCGGCCCAGCCGACCACGGGGAAGAAACCCACGCCCTTCTCGCGGAGCCAGGCGCGCTTCTCGCCGCTGGCGAACTGCAGGTAGGCCTCCGCCCACCGGCGCGGCCAGAGATCCTCGTCGCGGTCGAACCCGGCGGTGGCGAACCAGTCCTGCCGAGCGAGCTCGAGGGAGTCCGCGATCCCCATCCGTCGCTGTTCGGGGGAATCGACGAAGAACAGGCCGCCGAACGACCAGAACGCCTGCCCACCCAGATTGGGGCGCGGCTCCTGGTCGAGGAGGGCGACGGTCTTTCCGGCGGCGGCCGCTTCCGTCGCCGCGACGAGACCGGCGAGGCCCCATCCGATGACGAGGACGTCGACCTCGCGTGTCGTGGTGGTGCTCATCGTCGACTCCTTCGTCGTCTCGTCGCTGAGATTCGGACCGTCAGCGCTCGGGGGATGCCGCGACATCCTCCGTCGGGCGCGGGTGCACCGGCAGGTGCGCGGCGCTGGACGGACGATCGGGACCGATGCCGCTGGGCTCGAACGTGTTCACCATGGCATGCGCGGCCCGCTGCAGGTAGTCCCAAAGCGTCGCTTCGTGCAGCGGTGAGAGGTCGAGCTCGTCGACGGCGGTGCGCATGTGCGCGAGCCAGCGGTCGCGGGCGTCGGGATTGACGTGGAAGGGGATGTGCCGCATGCGCAGCCGGGGGTGCCCGCGGCGCTCGCTGTAGGTGGTCGGCCCGCCCCAGTACTGCTCCAGGAACAGCGTCAGCCGCTCCGCCGCCGGGCCGAGGTCGGCCTCGGGGTACATCGGCCGCAACACCTCGTCGTCGGCCACGCCCCGGTAGAAGGCGTCGACCAGTCGGACGAACGTCTCATGCCCGCCGATCTCGTCGTAGAAGCTCCCGCTCTGCGCGCTCATGAGTCCTGGCCCTTCGTCTGCGGAGCCGGAGCGCCGTCCGTCGTCGCCGACGAGTTCTCCTCCGCGCCGGTCCGCTTCGAGGCGGCGCCTCCGCGCTTGGGCTTCCAGATGCCCTTGCCGTCGGCGGTCGCCACCGGGGTCGGCCGGGTGCGCGGCGGGTTCGCGCCCCGCACGCGCTGGGCTCCCTCGAGCCCGGCGAGCATGACGGTGTTCATCGACGGCAGCGTCACACCGAGGTCGTCCATCGCGCGCTTGAGCCGCATGCGCAGCTCGCGCGCGACGTCGTCCTTCGCATTGGCCCGCGTCTTCATCACGAGACGGATCACGAGGGCATCGCCGGTGATCGACTCGAGTCCCCACACCTCGGGCTGCTCGATCACGCGCGTGCGCCACTTCGGATCCTTCGCGAGAGACTTCGCTGTGGCGAGCATCGACTTCTCGACCTGATCTATGTCGACGTCGACCGGCAGCGCGAGGTCGATGATGACGCGCGACCAGCCCTGCGACATGTTTCCGATGCGCGTGATCTCCCCGTTGCGCACGTACCAGAGCGTGCCGTTGACGTCGCGGACGTGCGTGATCCGCACGCTGACGTACTCGACGATGCCCGTCGCCAAGCCGAGGTCGACGACGTCGCCGATCCCCACCTGGTCCTCCGCGACGATGAAGATGCCGTTGAGCACGTCCTTGACGATGTTCTGGGCACCGAAGCCGAGGCCGGCGCCGATCGCGGCGGACAGCAGCGCGAACGAGCCGAGCGCGTCGGGGGCGACCGTTCCGAAGATCAACAGGATCGCGATGATCACGATGGCGACGTTGACGATGTTCTGGAGGATCGAACCCAGTGTGCGGGTGCGTTGGACCAGACGCATCGCGGCGAGGGGCGAGCGCTCGAGGGCCTGCGTGTCGTCGACGTTCGCCTTGCTCTTCGCCCCGGACACGATGCGGTTGACGATGCGGCGGATGACGAGGCGAAGGATCCAGGAGGCGAAGAAGGCGCCGACGGCGATGCCGATGCTCGCGAGCACGTTCATGCCCGCCTGGCCGAGGAAGACCAGCACGTTCTCCCACAGCTTCGGATCGATGACGGGGGCGGCGGGATCCCCACCGGTGTCTTGGAAGTACAGCATCGTTCCGATCCTAACGAGCACGCCCTGGGGAGTGATCGTGAGGAGCGTGCGCATCCGGGTCGCGCGGTGCCGGGAGACGATCGAGGAGCGCCTCTCCCCGGTGGGCGAGGATCACCGCCTGGATGCGGTCGCGCGCGCCGAGCTTCGCCAGGATGCGGCCGACGTGCGTCTTCACGGTCGTCTCGCCGAGGTAGAGCTCGGCGGCGACCTCGGCATTGGTGAGGCCGCGCGCGATCGCATGGAACACCTCGCGTTCGCGGGGCGTGAGCTCGGTGAGCCGCGCCGCGAGCTCCGATGCGGCGCCGTCCGCATCCGTCGCGTGGGCGTTCGCCGCATTGCGGCGCCGGAGAACCTCACGGGTGACGCGGGGAGAGAGCACGGCGTCGCCGGCGGCGACGGCACGGACGGCGCCGACCAACGCCGCGCGATCGACGTCCTTGAGCAGGAAGCCGCTGGCTCCGGCATCCAGCGCACCGAAGGCGTACTCGTCGAGATCGAAGGTGGTCAGCACCAGCACGCGCGTGCGCGGGACGGTGCCGACGATCCGCGCGGTGGCGGCGACACCGTCGAGCCTCGGCATCCGCACGTCCATCAACACGACGTCGGGATCGAGCGCGACGCAGAGCTCGACCGCTTCCTCGCCGTCGGAGGCCTCGCCCACGACGACGATGTCGTCCTCGGCGCCCAGCACGAGTCCGAATCCCAGTCGGATCAGTTGCTGGTCGTCGGCGACGACGACACGGATCGGCTCCGCCGCGGTCGTCATCTCGCCACCGCCGCGTCCTGCGGCACCGTCAGGCGCACGCGCCACCGGCCGCCTCCGATGGGTCCGGCCTCGGCTGCGCCGCCTACGCGTGCGGCGCGCTCGTGCAGTCCACGGATGCCGTAGCCACCGGTGGCGGGGGAAGCCCCTGCGACCACGCCGTCGTTGACGACCTCGACCTCCACTCCGCCGCGGTCGGTCGAGATGGTCACCGCCACGCGGGTCGCCGACGGGGCGTGTCGCATCACGTTCGTCAGTCCCTCCTGTACGACGCGCGCAACGGCCAGTCTGAGGTGGCGGTCATCGATGGGGGGACCCGAGGTCTCCACGGTGACGGGAAGCCCGGCGCTGCGGGCCGCCTCGACCGCGGCACGCACGGTGTCGCCGTCGAGGGGGACGAGCGGTGCGTCGTCCTCGGCATCCCCGTCGCGGAGCAGCCCCAGCATCGCGCGCATCTCGTCGAGCGCACTGCGCGCCGTGACGGCGATCTGCGCCGTCGCGGCCCGACCGCGCTCCGCGTCGGAGGTCGCGCTCGCCCCCTCGGCCAGCGCGACGACGACCGTCAGCGAGTGGGAGACCACGTCGTGCATCTCTCGCGCGATGCGGGTGCGCTCCGCGCTCGCCGCGAGCCGCGCGTGCCGTTCCCGCTCGGCCCAGAGCTGGCGCGACGTGTCCATCAGCGCGGCGAGGTAGCGGGCGCGGTTGCCGACGTTGACGCCGATGAGCGTGCCGAGCAGAAGACTCACGATGAGTGCCGCACAGCCGTTGAGTGCGGCGACGAGGTCGGTGACGCCGCTCAGCACCATCACCCCCGCGCACGCCAGCGCCGCTCCGACGGCGACGGCCCCGGCACGCCACGCCGCGGCCGACCCCGTGTACACGGCGACCGCGAAGACTGCGACGGCGACCGCCGCGCCTCCCACGCCGGCGCCGGACGAGACGGCGAGCACGGCACCCGCCGTCGCGAAGGCGAACGTGACCATCGGCCTCCGCCGCCGCCAGAGGAGGGCGACGCAGGCGACGGCCAGCAGGACGACCGCGAACGGTCGCGCGCTCTCCCAGAGCACGCCCACGTCTCGCGCCTCCGTGCGTCCCGGTGCGGAGAAGGTGAGAATCGCCGTCGCGAGCGCGATCAGAACGTCGGCGGTGCGCCGGTGCCGCGCCCAGAAGCGCCGGATGACTCCCGGCGGACGCGGAAGCCGCAGCTCGCTCGACGCGGGGTCGGGAGAGCCACGGCTTCCGGCAGACACCATGGCGGTGTCAGGCGTCGCGACCGCGCAGTGCCGCCCACGCGCCGAGCAGCAGTGCCGCAGGCCAGGCGGCGAGCGTCAGCAGGCCACGGACGACCTCGTCTCCGCCGGCCGTCGTCGCGGACTGGGCTCCGGACATCGGCAGGTACTGACTCGCATCGACGATCCACTTCCAGCCCTCCCCGGCGAAGGAGAACATCGACAGGACGATGGGCAGCACGAACAGCACACCGACGGTCGCGGCGATCGCACCGGCGCCGTTGCGGACGATGAAGCCGAAGCCGAGTCCGATGAGCGCGAACGTCGCCATCGCGAAGACGCCCGCCAGCAGCGGCGACCACGACTGCGCCGGGTCGGCCCAGTCGATCGCCGTCGTGAGGATCGGCGCCGTCGCCAGCACGGAGATCGCATAGGTGGCTGCGGTGGCGAGGGCCAGGAGCACCGTCACGACGAGCGCCTTGGCCAGCAGGACCGCGCCGCGACGCGGCTCGGCCGTCAGCGTCGAGCGGATCATGCCCGTCGAATACTCGCCCGTGATCGCGATCGCGCCGAGGATGCCCGCGACGAGCATCGTGAACTGCATCGGCATGACGACCACCATGACGGGCGCAAAGCCCGAGTCGAAGTCGCGCAGGGCGGCGGCCATCATGAGGGAGATGCCCACCGACAGCACGACCGTGATGGCGAGCGACCACCACGTCGAGCGCAGCGACAGGAGCTTGATCCACTCGCTGCGCACGACGCGGACGAACGACAGGTGGTAGGGCGACCCGGGGCGGGCCGAGACGGAGCCCGCGGCAGCGGCGGGGACGGTCGCGGTGGTCATGCGATCTCCTTGGTCTTGTACTGGACGGCGCCTTCGGTGAGCGCCATGTAGGCCTCTTCCAGCGAGCCGCTGCGCGGGGTCAGCTCGTGCAGCGGGATGCCGCGCTGCGCGGCGATGTCGCCGATGGCGCTCGCCGCGATGCCGGCGACGACGAGCCTGCCCTCGCCGGTGTCGGTCACGGTGACGTCGGGCGAGCCGAGCGCGGCGGCGAGGTCGGCGGCACGCGGGGTGCGCACGAGCACCTCGTTGCGCGTCCACGCGCTGACGAGCTCGGCCAGCGGCGCGTCGGCGAGCACGCGTCCGCGTCCGAGCACGATCACGTGGTCGGCGGTCTGCGACATCTCGCTCATGAGGTGGCTGGACAGCAGGACCGTCCGTCCCTCACCGGCGAGGTGGCGCACGAACTGGCGCACCCAGCGCACGCCCTCGGGATCGAGGCCGTTGACGGGCTCGTCGAGGATGAGCGTCTGCGGGTCTCCGAGCAGCGCGGCGGCGATGCCGAGGCGCTGCCCCATGCCGAGCGAGAACTTGCCGGCGCGCTTGTTCGCGACGGCCTCGAGCCCTGTCAGCGCGATGACCTCGTCGACGCGGGAGGTGGGGATGCCGTGCGTCGCCGCCATCGCCCGCAGGTGCCCGCGCGCCGATCGACCCGTGTGCACGGCCTTCGCGTCGAGCAGCACCCCGACCTCGGTGAGCGGAGAGCGGCTGTGGGTGTAGAGGTGCCCGCCGACCGTCACACGCCCCGAGGAGGGCGCGTCGAGGCCCACGATCATGCGCATGGTGGTCGACTTGCCGGCTCCGTTGGGGCCGAGGAACCCGGTGACCTGCCCGGGCTGCACGGCGAACGAGACGTCGTCGACGGCGGTGGTGCTTCCGTATCTCTTCGTGAGGTTCTCAGCAACGATCATGCTTCGACGCTACGGGGCCTGCGGTCGGGGCCGCATCCTGCGAGAGGATGAGATCGCGCTGACCGGAAGTCGTTCCCCGGAACGACCCCGATCGCGCCCGGGCGCGATCGCCGGCGGCGTCGTCCCCGCGCATCGGGTCGCGCGCCGCCGCGCGCGCACGACCCGACCGCGTGGCCGACCTCAGCTGTCCGCGTCGCGCTCCTGAACCGCGAGGGCGCGCTCGACTCCCGCGAGGTTCTCGTTCACGAGGCGACGCAGCGCCGCCGGCGCATCCGCGTGGTTCGCGAGCCACCGCCGCGTCGCGTCCCGCAGCGCCACGGACGCCAGGGGAGCCGGGTAGAGCCCCGTGATCAGGTAGTTCGCGATCTGGTAGGTGCGCGATTCCCAGACCGGCAACAGCATGTCGAAGTAGGCGTCCACGAACGATGCCAGCGCCTGGACGCCGGCCGGGTGCACGAACCCGAGTGCGGCGGAGCGCACGACGGTGTTCGGCAGGTCGGCGCTGTCGACGAGCGAGGCCCAGGCCGCACGCTTGGCGTCGACCGTCGGCAGCGCGGCCTTGGCCTGCGCGGCGAACTCGCCGCCCTTCGCCGTGTTGTCCGCGGCCAGCGCGGCGTCGATCTGCTCCGCGGTGACCACACCGCCGGCCGCGAGCGACACCAGCAGCGCCCAGGACAGGTCGGCGTCGATGTCGAGACCCCGAAGCGTCACGTCACCGTCCCGCAGGGCGCGCACGGTCTCCCACTGGGCGTCGGTCGCCGCCGCCGATGCGAAGGCGGTCACGAACTGGAGCTGGCTGTCACTGCCGCCCTCGGCGCCCTGCGCGAGCTCCCAGAGACCCTCGGCCACCCGCACGCGCGCGGCCTCGCGCTTCTCGGGCGCGACGTAGGCGTTCGCGGCGAGCTGCAGCTGAGCGAGGGTCGTGCGCACCGTCGTCGACTCGGTCTCGGAGCCGATGTTGCGCAGCACCAGATCGATGTAGTCGGATGCCGAGGCCTCGGCATCCCGCGTCTGATCCCAGGCCGCACCCCAGACGAGCGACCGCGCCAGCGGATCGCTGATGCGGGCCAGGTGGTCGATGGCCGTGGTGAGCGATCGCGGGTCGAGACGGATCTTCGCGTACGCGAGGTCCTCGTCGTTGAGCAGGATCAGATCGGGCTGACGCTCGCCCACCAGCTCGGGCACCTCGGTGAGATCGCCGTCGACGTCGAGCTCGACGTGGCGCGTGCGCACCAGCGCGTCGCCCTCCAGCGCGTAGAAGCCGACGCCGAGGCGGTGCGGACGGATCGTCGGGTAGTCCGCCGGAGCGGTCTGCACGATCGCGAACCGCGCGATCACGCCGTCGTCGCCGACGCGCAGCTCGGGTGCGAGCGTGTTGACGCCCGCCGTCTCGAGCCACTTCTTCGACCACCCGGACAGATCGCGACCGCTGGTGGCCTCCAGCTCGACGAGCAGGTCGGACAGCTCAGTGTTGCCGAAGGCGTGCTTCTGGAAGTACTGGCCGACGCCCGCGAAGAAGGCGTCGATACCGACCCACGCCGCGAGCTGCTTGAGGACGGAGCCGCCCTTCGCGTAGGTGATGCCGTCGAAGTTGACCTGCACGTCCTCCAGGTCGTTGATGGTCGCGACGACGGGGTGGGTCGAGGGCAGCTGGTCCTGACGGTAGGCCCAGGTCTTCTCCATGGCGTTGAACGTCGTCCACGCCTCGGTCCACTCGGTGGCCTCGGCCGTCGCGATCGTCGACGCCCACTCGGCGAACGACTCGTTGAGCCACAGGTCGTTCCACCACTTCATGGTGACCAGGTCGCCGAACCACATGTGCGCGAGCTCGTGCAGGATCGTGACGACCCGGCGCTCCTTCACGGCATCCGTCACCTTGCTGCGGAAGACGTAGGTCTCGGTGAAGGTCACCGCGCCCGCGTTCTCCATCGCGCCCGCGTTGAACTCCGGGACGAAGAGCTGGTCGTACTTGGCGAACGGGTACGGGACCCCGAACTTCTGCTCGTAGTAGGCGAAGCCCTCGCGCGTCTTGTCGAAGATGTAGTCCGCGTCGAGGTGCTGCCAGAGGCTCTTGCGTCCGTACACGCCGAGCGGGATGACGGTGCCGGAGGCGCTGGTGAGCTCGCTGAAGGTGGCCTCGTAGGGACCGGCGACGATCGCCGTGATGTACGACGAGATCCGCGGCGTCGGCTCGAAGGCCCAGATCGCGGACCCCTCGTCGGCGGGCACGGGCTCGGGAGTGGGGGAGTTGGAGACGACCTTCCATGCGGACGGCGCCGTCACGGTGAAGCGGAAGGTGGCCTTGAGGTCGGGCTGCTCGAAGACCGCGAACACACGACGCGAGTCGGGCACCTCGAACTGCGAGTACAGGTACACCTCGCCGTCGACCGGGTCGACAAACCGGTGCAGGCCTTCGCCCGTGTTCGTGTAGAGGCAGTCGGCGTCGACGATCAGCTCGTTCTGCGCGCGGAGCCCGTCCAGGGCGATCCGCGAGTCGGCGAACGCCGCCGCGTCGACCGCGACGCCGTTCAACGTGATCTCGCGGACATCGCGCGCGATCAGATCCATGAACGTCGAGGCGCCCTCGGTCGCGGCGAAACGCACCACCGTGCGCGAGCCGAACACCTCCGGTCCCCGGGTGAGATCGAGGGCGATGTCGTACGAGTGGGTCTCGACGATCGCGCGGCGCTCCTGCGCTTCGATGCGGGTGAGGTTCTCTCCAGGCACTGCGGTACTCCCGTGGGTGAGGGGCGTGGTCTGAACCGTCCGGCACTGCTGGCGCCGACGGCAACCCACCCAGCCTACGCGCTCGCGGTTTCGCGGCGCACGTGGCTGCGGGCGTGCGTGATGGCGGCCGGCAGCTCGGTGAACAGGTGATTGTGATGACGCAGCGCAGCCAGGACGCCGACCGTGCGGAACAGGTCTTCATGACGCGGCTGCACCCCCTTGATGAGGACGGTTATGCCGCGGCGTTCGAGCGACTGCACGACCTCGCCCAGCATGTGCGCGCCGGTCGCATCCACGAGTTCGAGCTGGCTCATCCGCATGATGACGACGGAGACGCCCCGCACGGCGTCGACCTCGGCGAAGATGCGGTCGGACGAGGTGAACGACAGCGGGCCGTCGAAGCGCAGGATCGCGATGCGCTCGTCGCCCGGTTGCGCGTCGCCGCGGAGGTCCTCCCGGCGCACCCGCGACGCGCGCGACATCCCGCGCAGCGCGAAGAAGCCCGCGAAGGCGACCCCGATGAGCACGGCCACGATCAGGTCGAACGAGACGGTGATCACCGCGGTGGCGAGGAACGCGACCGCGTCCGCGCGCGTCGACCGGAGGATCGCCCGCACCGTGTCGGCGTGCACCATCCGCACGGCGGTGACCATGAGTACGCCCGCCAGGGCCGCCATCGGGATCTGGCCGACCGGGCCGGCGGCCACGAGGACGACGACGAGCAGCACGGCGGCATGCGTGACGGCGGCCAGGCGACTGCGCCCTCCGGAGCGGACGTTCACCGCGGTGCGCGCGATGGCGCCGGTGGCCGGCATGCCGCCGAACAGCGACGAGCCGATGGAGGCGAGCCCCTGACCCACGAGCTCACGGTCGGGATCGTAGGGCCCCGTGTCGGCGAGGCTCGCCGCGACCCGGGCCGACAGGAGCGACTCGATCGCCGCGAGGGCGGCGACCGTCACGGCGGGCACGACGAGCGAGCCGAGGGTCGCGGCATCCACCGCGGGCAGAGCCGGGACCGGGAGCGAGGCGGGCAGGGCGCCGATGCGCGCCAGAGGGCTGCCCACGAGCAGGCACACCACGGAGACGACCACGATGCCGACGAGGGAGCCGGGAATCGCCCGGTGCAGCCGCGGTGCGCCGAGCATGCAGACCGCGACGACGACGACCGCGCCCAGCGCCCACAGCGCGTAGCCGGGGTCGAGCCGGGCGAACGACTGCACGGCCGCCACGAGGGCGTTGGAGCTGTGCTCACCGGCGCCCGCCGTGTGGGCCGAGACGAGGGAGGGGATCTGCTGGGCGAAGATGATGACGCCGATGCCGAGCGTGAATCCCTCGATGACGGGCCAGGGGATGAAGGAGACGGCGCGACCGAGACGCAGGGCTCCCGCCGCGATGACGAGGACGCCGGCCATGAGGCTGACGACGGCCACCGCACCGACGCCGTGGGTGGCGACGATGGGGACGAGCACGACGACCATGGCCCCCGTGGGCCCGGAGACCTGCACGTTCGAGCCGCCGAAGACGGCCGCGATCACTCCGGCGATCACGGCGGTGATCAGGCCCGCCTCGGCGCTGAGGCCGGAGCTGACTCCGAAGCCGAGCGCGAGGGGGAGGGCGACGATCCCGACCGTGAGCCCGGCGAGCAGGTCGCCGCGCCACGTCCGCCCGACCTGTGCGTAGTCGTCGCGGGAGGGCAGCAGCGTGCGCACGCCCGCGCTCATGAGCGGGCACCCGGCACGGGCAGCGCCGGCAGCGCCTGCGCGTCGAGGAGGAGGTCGCCGTCGGCGCTCAGGATGCCGAGAAGCAGTTCGCGCGCCGCCGAGAGCAGATCGGCGACCTTGGGGTCGGACAGCCGGTAATACACATGACTCGCACGGCGCTCCGACTCGACCAGCCGGTGCCGGCGGAGCACCGAGAGATGCTGCGACAGATGCGAGGCCTCCAGGCCCGTCTGGCGCTGCAGGTCGGCGACGCTGACCTCCGGCGCCCCCGCGAGCAGTTCGAGCAGCCGGATCCGGAACGGGTGGGCGAGTCCTTTGAACAGGTTGGCCTTGACCTCGTACAACGGTCGTTGCGTCTGGGTGAATGGCATGATGGATTCATCATATCGCCGCCGCCGCGCGGTCGCGGCCGTCCCTAGGATGGTGACCATGCGCATCCACATCGCCACCGATCACGCGGGGCTCGAGTTCTCGACGCAGCTGCAGCACCACCTCGCCGAACAGGGCCACGACGTCGTGGACCACGGCCCCATCGAGTACGACCCCCTCGACGACTACCCGGCGTTCTGCATCCGCGCGGCCGAAGCCGTCGTGCGCGACCAGGCCGCGGGCATCGAGACGCTCGGCGTCGTCTTCGGCGGCTCCGGCAACGGCGAGCAGATCGCCGCGAACAAGGTGCGCGGCATCCGCGCCGCCCTCGTCTGGAACCTCGCGACCGCCGAACTCGCCCGCGAGCACAACGACGCCAACGTGATCTCGATCGGTGCGCGCCAGCACACGGTCACCGAGGCCATCGCGTTCATCGACCGCTTCATCGCCACGCCGTTCTCGGGGGAGGAACGGCACGCGCGCCGCATCGCCCAGCTCGCGGCGTTCGAGAACGACGGCTCCCTGCTCCCCGACCCCCGCGCGACGGCCGGCGTCCCGGTCGGTGGGGAGTCGGCCGACGCGTTGGACCCCGAAGCCGGCTGATGCCCGAGGGTCACTCCGTCCACCGCATCGCGCGGCAGTTCGAGCGCAACATCGTCGGCCGCGAGGTCGCGGCATCCAGCCCGCAGGGCCGCTTCGCCGAGGGGGCCGCCGTCATCGACGGACGCGAAGCCGTCGAGGTGCGCGCCGTCGGCAAGCAGATGTTCCTCGCCTTCGACGGCGACGTCTGGCTGCGGGTGCACCTCGGCATGTACGGCGCGTGGGACTTCGCCGGCGAGATCGAGGTCGATCCGACGATCGCGTCCGCCAACGGCCGGATGGGTCAGACCAACCAGCGCGGCACCGATCTCGACGCCGTCTTCGACGACGCCGGCGAGAACTCGCTGAGCTCGATCGGAGCGCCGCGTCGCACCCGTGTGCACGTGCGGATGAGCGAGCAGACGCGCGGGCTCGAGAGCGCCGACGACGACCAGTGGCCGCCGCCGGTGGTCGGGCAGGTGCGGCTGCGTCTGCTCACCGCCGTGACCTCGGCCGATCTGCGCGGACCGACGGCGTGCGAGCTGCAGACGCCGGACGAGGTGCAGGCGACGATCGCCAAGCTCGGACCCGATCCGCTGGTCGACGACCTCGGCGAGGGCGAAGAGCGTTTCGTGACGACCGTGCGCCGCAAGCCCACCCCCATCGGGCTGCTGCTGATGGATCAGTCGGTCGTCAGCGGCATCGGCAACGTCTACCGCGCCGAACTCCTCTACCGGGCGCTGCTCGACCCGCACACGCCGGGCAAGCTCGTGCCCG
The DNA here is from genome assembly GCF_001592125.1 of Microbacterium hominis NBRC 15708. GTDB lineage: Bacteria > Actinomycetota > Actinomycetes > Actinomycetales > Microbacteriaceae > Microbacterium > Microbacterium hominis. The sequence goes on along the minus strand of NZ_BCWI01000001.1, from coordinate 515,856 downwards.
AGGAGGTCGTCCGGGAACTGTGGCGGGATTGGGCCCGCCTGCTCGTGATCGGCGTCGAGACCGGCCAGATGATGACGATGGACGACCTCGACCCGGAGGCGTACCGCCGGGCCATGGCGAGCCGAGACGACCGGCACTGGGTGTATCACCGGGCCGGCCTGCCCTGCCGGGTGTGCGGCACGGAGATCGTGCTGGAGGAGATGGGCGCACGCAAGCTGTACTGGTGCCCGAGCTGCCAGAAGTGACGACGGCGGCCCAGGCCGCCGGGGTGGAGGAGAGCGGATGAGACAGAACCCCAGCTTCGCGATGACGGATGTCGGGGAGCTTCGCCGCATCCTCGAGCTGAATCCCTGGATGACGCTGGTCAGCGCCTCCGACGGAGGGCTCGTCGCCTCCCACTACGCCGTCCTGCTGGACGAGGAGCGCGACGACCTCACGGTCGTCGGACACGTCGGCAAGCCCGATGATGCGGTGCACGGGCTGGGGGAGCGCGAACTGCTCATCGTCGCCCAGGGCCCGCACGGCTACATCTCGCCCGGCTGGTACCCGCCGGGGCCCAACGTGCCGACCTGGAACTACGTGGCGGTGCACCTGTCCGGCATCCCCGAAATCCTCACGCCGGACGAGAACCTGCGCGTGCTCGACCGCCTCGTCGCGCGGTTCGAGAGCGGACTCCCGCAGCCGCGACTGATGTGGCAGCCGCCCAACGACGAGGAGTACGTGCGGCGGCTGGAGCGGGGTACCGTCGGCTTCCGTCTCACGCCGACGCGCGTGGTGGCCAAACGCAAGCTCAGTCAGAACCGGCCGGACGAGACCGTGGACGAGATCGTGGTGCAGCTGGAGGCCGGCAACAGCCCGTACGCCGATCAGCGACTGGCGGGCGAGATGCGCCGTGCCCACGCGGCGATCCGCGCCGGCCGAGCGGCGCAACTCCGCCAGAACACGGCGGCAGACGCCGCGGCTACACCCCGCAGCGCCGGTGAGGAGGAGTTGTGAGCGGGATGCCCTCGCGCGGCGAGTCGGTCGACGTCATCGCCGACGTGCGCCTCACCGGCGGCGACCGGCTCGACCCGTTCGGAGCGGATGCGGTGGACATCCACCTGTCCCACGGCCGCATCGTCGACATCGCCCCCGCCCGTGCCCTGCCGCGGCAGGGGACAGTCCTCGACGCCGACGGCGGCTGGGTGATCCCCGGCCTCTGGGACCACCACGTCCACACCGTCCAGTGGGCGCTCGTGGCGCAGCGCGAGCCTCTCGGCGACGCGACGTCGGCCGCCGACGCAGCCTCACGGATGGGCCGGGCGGCCGTGCTCGCCGATGGTCGCCGGGTCGGAAGCGGCTTCCGCGACGCGCTCTGGGCCGACGAGATGACCCTCGCGGCCCTCGACGCGGCGACCGGGACGGTGCCCACCTACCTCATCAACGCCGACGTGCACAGCGTCTGGCTCAACACCGCCGCCCTCCAGCGTGAGGGCTTCCCCGTCGACGACACGGGTGTGCTCCGCGAGGAGCCCGCCTTCGAGATCTCGCGGCGCCTCAACGCCGCCGACCCCGCGATCGGCGACCGCCTCGTCCGGTCGGCGCTGCAGACGGCGGCGGCGCGCGGCATCGTCGGCGTCGTCGACCTCGACATGGCCTGGAACGCCGAGGCGTGGGCCCGCCGGCTGGATGCCGGTTTCGACACGACCCGCATCCGTTTCGGGATCTATCCCGGGCAGCTGGAGCGCGCGCTCGCCGAGGGCCTGGCCTCCGGCGACGCGCTGGACCCCGCCGGACTCGTGTGCGTCGGCCCGCTGAAGGTCATCACCGACGGCTCACTCGGCACCCGCACCGCCGCATGCTCGCACGCGTACCCGGGTGACCCGCACAACCACGGCGTGCTCACCGTGCCGCCCGATGCCCTGGTCGAGCTGATGGTGCGCGCGACCGGCGGCGGTCTGGAATGCGCCGTCCATGCGATCGGCGACGTCGCGAACTCCCACGCGCTCGACGCGTTCGCCGCCAGCGGCGCCACCGGGACGATCGAGCATGCGCAACTCGTGGCCCACGCCGATGTTCCGCGCTTCGCGCGCCTGGGGGTGGGCGCGAGCGTTCAGCCTGAGCATGCCATCGACGACCGCGACATCACCGACACGGTCTGGGCGACGCAGACGGGTCTGCCGTACGGGCTGCGCTCGCTCGCCGCCGCCGGCACGAACCTGCTGTTCGGCTCGGACGCGCCCGTCGCGCCGCTCGATCCGTGGGCCGCGATGGCCGCCGCGGTCTTCCGGACCCGCGATGGCCGGCCCGCCTGGCACCCCGAGGAAGGTGTGGATGCCGCGACCGCGCTGGCCGCATCGACGTGGGGCGGATCGCTCTCGGGCTCGGCGCTCTTCCCGGGCGACCGGGCGGATCTCGTGGTCGTCGACCGCGACCCCCTCGGCGCGTCGGAGACCGAGCTGAGGGCGACGGCGGCGCGCGCCACGATGATCGAAGGCCGGCTCACCCACGTCGCGTGAGGCGCCGTGCAACGACGGAAGCCCCGGGCGACAGGCCCGGGGCTTCCGTTCTGCGTCGAAGACGCGGTTACGCGGCGAGGTGAGCCGAGAGGAACCAACGGTCCTTCTCGAGGCCGGCCTTGATCGCGATGGCGACATCCTGGCTGGTGAGGTCGGTCTCGTCGAGCCCGTCGATCGCGGCCTGGACGTCGGCGATGACGGCATCCATGTCGGCGACGACGGCGACGATCTCGTCCTGCCACTGCGCGAAGCCGGCGGGGACGGCGGTGGTGCCGGTCTTCTCGGCCACCGTCGACACGCGGGCGTCGAGCGGCAGGCCGAGGGCGACGATCCGCTCGGCGGCGAGGTCGGCGAAGCCCTGAGCGTTGCTGACGACCTGGTCGAGCAGTTCGTGGATCGCGATGAAGTTCGCTCCGCGCACGTTCCAGTGCGCCTGTTTGCCGTTGACGGCGAGAGCCTGCAGGCCGAGCACGACGGGCGTCAGGAACTGGGCGGTGCCGGCGGCCGCCTCGGGGCCGGCAGCGGTCATGGAAATGTTCTGCGTCTTGGTCATGTTCTCGTCTCCGTTCGTCGGGGTTGTCCCCCGTTGCTGTCAACGCTACTCAGCCCCGTTCATTCCGCAAGGAAGAGAAGGCTGGGCTTACGCACGAGCCGTGAATTTGGTAGGGCGACTATCGTCGGCGTCATGACGATCGCCGTAGAAGCCTCGATCCTGTCGATTCCCGCCGGTACGCCGCGGGTACACGAGAGCGCGTTCGTCGCGGCCGGCGCGCGCCTGGTCGGCGCCGTGACCCTCGAAGAGGGTGCGAGCGTCTGGTACAACGCCGTCGTCCGCGGCGACAGCGCCGCCATCACGGTGGGAGCCGGAAGCAACCTGCAGGACAACGTCTCGGTCCACGTGGATGCCGGCCACCCCGTGGTCATCGGACGCGACGTCTCGGTGGGTCACAACGCGGTCGTGCACGGCTGCCGGATCGGCGACGGCTCGCTCATCGGGATGGGCAGCCTGATCCTGTCGGGCGCGGTCATCGGCTCGGGGTGTCTGATCGCCGGGGGAGCGGTCGTCCTCGAAGGCGCCGTCATCCCCGACGGATCGCTCATCGCCGGCGTCCCGGCCAAGGTCCGCCGAGAGCTGACCGACGAGGAGAAGGCCGGGATCCTCCGCAACGCCCAGATCTACCGGGCGCATTCGGCATCCCACGCCGCGGCGTCGGACGCGCGGTGAGCGCAGGTCGCGAAGTGAAGCTGTGGAGGGGATGACGGGAATCGAACCCGCACCATCAGTTTGGAAGACTGAGGCTCTACCATTGAGCTACATCCCCGAGGCCGCGCGGAAGCGGCATCCCGAAGAGTCTACAAGGTCTTGTCGGCTAGACTGACCAACGGCCGTTAGACGGCGCACGCGACCTGCAACGGTGAGTGCGCGCCCGGGGCGTAGCTCAGCTTGGTAGAGCGCCCGCTTTGGGAGCGGGAGGCCGCAGGTTCAAATCCTGTCGCCCCGACAGAACGACCCCAAGACCTAAGAAACCACGGACGTGCACGTGCGCGTCCGGACACGAGGAGAACAACAGGCATGGTCACCAGCACCGTCGAGAAGCTCAGCCCGACGCGGGTCAAGCTGCACATCACGGTCACCCCGGACGAGCTCAAGCCGAGCATCTCGCACGCGTACGAGCACATCGCCCAGGACATCCAGATCCCCGGTTTCCGCAAGGGCAAGGTCCCCGCGCCGATCATCGATCAGCGCGTCGGGCGCGGCGCCGTGATCGAGCACGCCGTGAGCGAAGGCCTCGACAACTTCTACCGCGAAGCCGTCACCGCCAACGAGATCCGCATCGTCGGCCGTCCGTCCGCCGAGGTCATCGAGTGGCCCAGCGACAAGGACTTCTCGGGTGACCTCAAGGTCGAGGTCGAGGTGGACGTCCGCCCCGAGTTCGACCTGCCCGCCCTCGACGACGTCACGGTCGAGGTGGATGCCGTCGAGACCGACGACGCCGCCGTCGACGCCGAGCTCGACCGCCTCCGCGGCCGCTTCGGCACCCTCGTGACCGTCGACCGTCCCGCGGCGAAGGGCGACTTCGTCGAGCTCAACCTAGTCGCCACCATCGACGGTGCCGAGATCGACCGCGCCGAGGGCGTCTCGTACGAGGTCGGCTCGGGCGAGCTGCTCGAGGGCATCGACGAGGCCGTCGAGTCGCTCACCGCCGGTGAGGACACGACGTTCCGCAGCAAGCTCGTCGGCGGCGACCACGCCGGCGACGAGGCCGAGGTGTCCGTCACCGTCACCGCCGTGAAGGAGCGCGAGCTTCCCGAGGCCGACGACGACTTCGCCCAGATGGCCAGCGAGTTCGACACCATCGCCGAGCTGCGCGACAGCCTCGTCGAGCGCGTCTCCGAGCAGTCGGTGTACGTCCAGGGCGCCGCGGCGCGCGACAAGCTCATCGAGGCCCTCCTCGCCAAGGTCGAGATCCCCGTTCCCGCGCAGCTCGTCGAGGACGAGGTTCACGCCCACCTCGAGGGCGAGGGACGCCTCGAGGACGACGAGCACCGCGCCGAGGTCACCGAGGCCAGCGAGAAGCAGTTCCGCACCCAGATGATCCTCGACAAGCTCGCCGAGGCGCACGACGTGCAGGTCTCGCAGGAGGAGCTGACCCAGTACCTCATCCAGTCCGCCGCACAGTACGGCATGGCGCCCCAGGAGTTCGTCGACGCGCTCCAGCAGGGCAACCAGCTCCCGGCGATGGTCGGCGAGGTCGCCCGTAACAAGGCCCTCGCGATCGCGCTCGGCAAGGTGTCGGTCGTCGACACCAACGGCAAGACGGTCAACCTGACCGGCTTCATCGTCGAGGACGAGGCGGAGGCCGAGGAAGAGGTCGTCGCCGAGGCGCAGGAGATCGCCGACGAGGCCGCCGACGCCGAGGCGAAGCCCGCCAAGAAGGCCCCGGCCCGCAAGCCGGCCGCCAAGAAGGCCGACGCGGACGCCGCCGAGAAGCCGGCCGCGAAGAAGCCCGCCGCCAAGAAGGCTCCGGCCAAGAAGGCGGACGCCGAGTAAAGCTCGCGGCGCGGAGCGTTTCGACTCGCTGCGCTCGCTCAACGACCGGGCGCGGCGGGGGAGCGTTCGACTCGCTGCGCTCGCTCAACGACCGGGTACCCCGGTGCGAAGGGTCGGATGCCACGGCATCCGGCCCTTCGTCGTCCCCGAGACGGCGCGCCCGACACGGTGCTCCGCCGACGGCGAACACGGGCGAGGCGGACGGCGCGCGCAGATAGATTCAATGGCGTACGGAAACCCGGAATCAGGAGTATCCATGGCTGAACCACTTGTCGCTACGAGCGTCTTCGACAGGCTGCTGAGAGACCGCATCATCTGGCTCGGGTCGGAGGTGCGTGACGAGAACGCGAACGAGATCTGCGCCAAGATCCTGCTCCTCGCGGCCGAGGACAGCGAGAAGGACATCTACCTCTACATCAACTCGCCCGGCGGGTCGATCACGGCCGGCATGGCGATCTACGACACGATGCAGTTCGTGCCGAACGACATCGTCACCGTCGGCATCGGCATGGCCGCATCGATGGGCCAGCTGCTGCTCACCGCCGGCACGAAGGGCAAGCGCTACATCACGCCCAACGCTCGTGTGCTGCTGCACCAGCCCCACGGCGGCTTCGGCGGAACCGCGAGCGACATCCAGACCCAGGCGCAGCTCATCCTCGACATGAAGAAGCGTCTCGCGGAGATCACGGCGGCGCAGACGGGCAAGTCCGTCGAGCAGGTCAACGCCGACGGCGACCGCGACCGCTGGTTCTCCGCCGAGGAGGCCCTCGCCTACGGCTTCGTCGACCACATCCGCGAATCGGCCACCGATGTCATCGGCGGCGGCGGCACCAAGAACTGAAGGACCCGATCATGAACATGCCCACCGCCGGCATCCCGCAGGGCTTCCAGATGCCCTCCAGCCGCTACATCCTGCCCCAGTTCGAGGAGCGCACCGCCTACGGCTACAAGCGCCAGGACCCGTACAACAAGCTGTTCGAAGACCGCGTGATCTTCCTCGGCGTGCAGGTCGACGACGCCTCGGCCGACGACGTCATGGCTCAGCTGCTCGTGCTCGAGTCCCAGGACCCCGATCGCGACATCGTCATGTACATCAACTCGCCGGGCGGCTCGTTCACGGCCATGACCGCGATCTACGACACCATGCAGTACGTGTCGCCGCAGATCCAGACCGTCGTGCTCGGCCAGGCCGCGTCGGCCGCCTCGGTGCTGCTGGCCGCCGGCGCCCCCGGCAAGCGCCTCGCGCTGCCGAACGCCCGCATCCTGATGCACCAGCCCGCCGTCGGCGAGGCCGGACACGGCCAGGCGTCGGACATCGAGATCCAGGCCGCGGAGATCATGCGCATGCGCACGTGGCTGGAGGAGACGATGGCCCGGCACACCAACCGCACGCAGGAGCAGGTCAACAAGGACATCGACCGCGACAAGATCCTCTCGGCGTCCGAGGCGCTCGAGTACGGCATCGTCGACCAGGTGCTGACCTCGCGCAAGCGGGTTCCCGCGGCGCTGACCGCCTGATCCCGCGGCATCCGCCGACCGAGGCCCCGTCGTCCCGCCGACGACGGGGCCTCGTCATACGTCGAGACGTTCACTTCCGTGTCGCAATCCGCCGAGATGTCGGTCTCAGCGGTTAGGCTCGAAACGCATCCCTGAGAGTTTTCTGGAGGAGGGGCATCATGGCTCGCATCGGTGAGAGCGCCGACCTGTTCAAATGCTCCTTCTGCGGCAAGAGCCAGAAGCAGGTGCAGCAGCTGATCGCCGGTCCCGGCGTGTACATCTGCGACGAGTGCGTCGAGCTGTGCAACGAGATCATCGAAGAGCGCATGGCGGAGTCTTCCGACGGCGTCGTCAGCGACTTCGACCTCCCCAAGCCGCGCGAGATCTTCTCGTTCCTCGAGGAGTACGTCGTCGGCCAGGATGCCGCCAAGAAGGCCCTCTCGGTCGCCGTCTACAACCACTACAAGCGCGTCCGCGCCCACGGCACCCTGCAGAGCGCCGAGCAGCGGGCCGATGAGGTCGAGATCGCGAAGAGCAACATCCTGCTCCTCGGCCCCACCGGATGCGGCAAGACCTATCTGGCGCAGACCCTCGCGAAGCGGTTGAACGTCCCCTTCGCGGTGGCCGACGCGACGGCACTGACCGAGGCGGGCTACGTCGGCGAAGACGTCGAGAACATCCTCCTGAAGCTTCTGCAGGCCGCCGACTTCGACGTCAAGCGGGCCGAGACGGGCATCATCTACATCGACGAGGTCGACAAGATCGCCCGGAAGGCCGAGAACCCCTCCATCACCCGCGACGTGTCGGGCGAGGGCGTCCAGCAGGCGCTGCTGAAGATCCTCGAGGGGACCGTGGCCTCGGTGCCTCCGCAGGGCGGCCGCAAGCATCCCCACCAGGAGTTCATCCAGATCGACACGACGAACGTGCTGTTCATCGTGGCCGGTGCGTTCGCCGGTCTCGAGGACATCATCTCGTCGCGGGTGGGCAAGCACGGCGTCGGCTTCGGCGCCCCCCTGCAGGAGAAGGGCAAGGAGCTCGACCTGTTCAGCGAGGTCGAGCCGGAGGATCTGCACAAGTTCGGTCTGATCCCCGAGTTCATCGGTCGCCTGCCCGTGGTCACCTCCGTCGCTCCGCTGGACCAGACCGCGCTGATCGAGATCCTCACCGGACCGAAGAACGCGTTCGTCAAGCAGTACCAGCGCATGTTCGAGCTCGACGGCGCCGAGCTCGAGTTCGAGGAGGACGCGCTCCGCGCGATCGCCGATCTCGCCGTGGCCCGCAAGACCGGCGCCCGCGGTCTGCGCGCGATCCTCGAAGACGTCCTCGGTCCGATCATGTTCGAGATCCCCTCGACAGAAGACGTCGCCAAGGTGATCGTCACCCGCGCCGCCGTGACCGAAGGTGCTCCGCCGACCCTCGTGCTGGAGCACAAGCGCAAGAGCGCCTGACCCCGGTGACGGCACCGGATCCGGCCCGCACGCCGCAGAGCACGGGTCTTCGCGTCCTCCGCATCGCACTCGCGACGATCATGGCCGCCCTCATCGTCGCCGGCGTCGGTGCCGTGACCTTCATGCACGCCTTCGGACCGCGCGACGGGGAGTCGATCGCGCACGATCGTGTGGATGCCGCGGCGCGTGCGCTCGAACACCGCCTGTCGGCGCCCCACACGGCCACGGATGCCGAGACTCTCGCCGCCACGCAGTTCGGCGACATCGGGGGCGCCCACATCGACCCCTACGCCTGGCGCGGCACGACCTCCGACGCGGACGGCGCCCGCGTCGACGTCGCGATCCGTGTCGACGTCGGCTCCCAGCCGTCGAGGGAGCTGTTCCAGCCCGGGGTCGCGGCGGGCAGCGCTCAGGAGTGCTTCCGCTTCCACGTGCGAGAGAGCCGCGCGTGGTACCGCCCGATCGACTGCCCCGCCAGCATCCCCCCGGCGACCCCGTCCCCATCGCCGACCGCTTCGGCGTCTCCGGCGCCGGCGACACCGACGTCCACCCCGTGATGTGCGGGCGGCCGGGGCACGGTGCCCGGCCGCCCGCACGCACGCGCGTCAGCCGGCGAGACCCCGGCGGGCGAGCAGCGGCGCGATGACCGCGTCACGACCGCGGAAGTCCCGGTAGGCCTCGAGCGGATCCTTCGAGCCTCCGACGCCCAGCAGACGCTCGCGGAAGCGGTCGCCTCCCGCACGTGTGAGCCCGCCGTTCTCCTTGAACCACTCGACGGTGTCGGCGTCGAGCACCTCGCTCCAGATGTACGAGTAGTAGCCGGCGCTGTACCCGCCCGAGAAGACGTGGGCGAAGTAGGTGGAGGAGTAGCGGGTGGGGACGACGGGGTTGTCCAGACCGATGTCCGCGAGGGCGGAGGCCTCGAAGCCCGCCACGTCCTCGACGGCGTCCGCGGCCGCGAGGTCGAGGGAGTGCCAGGCCTGATCGAGCCAGGCGGCGGCGAGGTACTCACTGGTCGCAAAGCCCTGGTTGAAGGCTTCGGAGGCGTGGAGCTTGTCGACGACGTCCTGGGGGAGCGGCTCGCCCGTGTCCACGTGCCGAGCGTAGGCCGAGAGGATCTCGGGCCAGAGGATCCACATCTCGTTCACCTGGCTCGGGAACTCCACGAAGTCGCGGAAGACCGCCGTCCCCGCGAAGTGGGGGAAGGTGACGGTCGCGAACAGGCCGTGCAGCGCGTGGCCGAACTCATGGAAGAGGGTGGTGACCTCGTCGAGGGTCAGCAGCGTCGGCATCCCGGGGGCGGGCTTGGGCACATTGAGGTTGTTGACGACGATGGGACGCGTGCCGCGCAGACGCGACTGCGTGACGATGGAGTTCATCCACGCACCGCCCCGCTTGGTGTCGCGCGTGTACAGATCGAACAGGAACAGCCCCAGCTCCGACCCGTCGGCGTTGTGGACCTCGAAGACCCGCACGTCGGGGTGGTACGCGGGAAGGTCGGGGCGCTCGGTGAACGTGATGCCGTACAGGGCCGTGGCCGCATGGAACACGCCGTCGATGAGGACCCGTTCGGCCTCGAACCACGGACGCAGCGCGGTGCGGTCGAGGTCGTACTCGGCCGCCCGCACCCGCTCGGTGTAGAAGGCCCAGTCGTGCGCCTCGAGCGGGAAGGGTGCGGACTCGGCATCCACCATCGCCTGCAGCGCCGCCTGCTCGGAGCGGGCGTTCGCCGCCGCCGGTGCCGCCAGCTCCCGCAGCAGCGCGTGCACGGCTTCGGGCGAGCCCGCGGTCTCGTCGCTCGTGACGTAGGCCGCGTGGTTCTCGTAGCCCAGCAGCGCCGCCCGCTGGGCACGCAGGCGCACGATCCGGCGCAGCACGTCGCGGTTGTCGTGGGCGTTTCCCCGAGACCCCCTGGCGCGCGATGCCTCCAGTAGTCGGCGGCGGCTGTCGCGCCGGGTGAGGCTGGACAGATACGGATGCCCGGTGAACAGCGTGAGCGTCACGACATACCGCCCGGGGAGGCCGCGATCCACCGCGTTCTGCGCGGCGGCGGACAGCTCGCCGTCGGTGAGACCGTCGAGCTCGTCCGCGTCGTCGAAGACCACCGCGAGCTCGTTCGTGTCGGCCAGGAGGTTCTTCTCGAACGTCGTCGTCAGCACCGAGAGGTGCTGGTTCAGCTCGGTGAGCTGCGCCTTCTGGGCATCGTCCAGGCCGGCGCCGGCGTGCGTCATCTCGCGGAACCGGCGTTCCACGAGATAGCGTTCCTCCGGTGACAGGTCGAGGCCCTCGCGGCTCTCGTACACGGCGCGCACGCGCGCGTAGAGGGCGCTGTCCAGCTGCACGGCATCGTGGTGCGCGGCCATCAGCGGCGCCAGGGTCTCTTCGATCTGCTGGATCTCGGGCGTCGCGTCGGCGGAGGAGACGGTGTAGAAGGTCCGCGAGACCTGACCGAGCAGGTCGCCGGCACGCTCGAGCGCGACGATCGTGTTCTCGAACGTCGGGGCGGACTCATCGCCGATGATCGCGTCGATCTCCGCACGGTGGCGGGCGAACGCCGCGGTGAAGGCGGGGAGATAGTGCGCGGGCGAAATCGAGGGATAGTCGGGGAGTCCGTAGGGCAGGGAGGAGGGCGTCAGCAGGGGGTGGGGATCGACGTCGGTCATGACACCAGCGTAGGCCGGTTCCGTGCAAAGATTACCTTGCAAAGCATTCTTTGCAACGCTATCTTTGCACCATGACCACAGACGACGCGGCCCCTGCCGTCCCGAACGCGCGCGAGGAGGAGCGCCGGCTCGATGCCGGCGCCCTGCGCGCGCTCGCGCACCCGCTCCGCATCGAGATCTACGACATCCTCAACCAGTACGGCCCCCAGACGGCGAGCTCCCTGGCGGCGATGACGGGGGAGTCCTCCGGCGCGACCAGCTATCACCTGCGCGCCCTCGCCAAGCACGATCTCATCCGCGAAGTCAGCGACCGCGGCACGGGGCGGGAGCGCTGGTGGGAGCGCCCCAAGGGCGGCATCTCCTTCACGAACCCGGAGGCGATGAAGACGCCCGCGGGCAAGGCCGCGACCCAGCTCGTCATGAGCGAGTTCCTCACCCGCCGCCATCAGCAGCTGATGCGCTACGTCAACGAGACGCTCATCTCCGCCGAGAGTCTCGACGAGGCCGAGGCCATGATCGCCACCTCCACGCTGCGGCTCACGTCCGCGCAGATGGAGGCCTTGGCGACCGAGATCCACGAGGTCGTGCTGCGCTACGTCGATCTCTACCGCGACCAGACCGGCGAGGGCCTGCGCCCGGTCAGCATCCGCACCGACCTGTTCCCCCTCCCCGACGAAGGACTCAGCTCATGACCGTTCCCACCGCTTCTCCGGATGCCGCCGCGCCGGCATCCGGACCGGACGTGCCCGTGCACAAGCGTCCGCTGGGCCGGGGCTTCCGCACCCTCTGGTCGGCCGCCGTCTTCAGCAACCTCGCCGACGGCATCGGCCGCACGGCCGTGCCGCTGATCGCCATCACGCTCAGCTCCGACCCTCTGGTGATCTCGGTGCTGACCGCGCTCGCCTTCCTGCCCTGGCTGGTCTTCGGGTTGCCGGCCGGCATGATCGTCGACCGGCTCGACCGTCGCTACGTCATGGCGCTGGCCAACGTGATCCGCGGCGGCGTCGCACTGTGGCTCGCGATCCTCGGCGCCTCCGGAGGACTCACCCTCTGGGCGTTGTTCGCCGCGACCCTGATCTTCGGCCTCGGCGAGACCCTGTTCGACAACGCCACGAACGCGGTCATTCCCGGTGTCGTGGAGCGGGATCAGCTGGATCGCGCCAACGGGTGGGTCCAAGCCGCCCAGGTCACCGTGGACAGCTTCATCGCGACGCCGATCTCGGGTGTGCTGTTCGCCGTCTCGCTCGCCCTTCCGCTGTGGATCGGCTCGGCGGGCTACCTCGTGCCGGTCGTGCTCGCCCTGCTGCTGCCGCTGTCGGCGGCGCGCTCGCTCCGCGGCGACACGGCCGCGACCGCCACTGCGGACACGACACCCGCGCCGCGGACCGGCACGCGCGACGCCCTCGCCTATCTCTGGCACCACCGGTATCTGCGCACCATGGTGATGTTCACGGCCTTCACCGGAAGCGCCCTCGCCTTCGCGCAGGCCGTCCTCGTGCTGTTCTTCATCGACGCCATGGCCGTGCCCGCGGCCGCGATCGGATTCGTCACGGCGGGCATCGGCGTCGGCGCCCTCTGCGGCTCCCTCGTCTCACCGCGCCTGGTCGCGCGCTGGGGTCGCGGGCCGGTCATGTTCTGGGCGATCTTCAGCGGCGGCATCGCCATGCTCCTCACGGGGCTCGCTCCGTCGATCTGGACCGCCATCATCGCGTTCGCCCTCGCGGCGTGCGCCGTGTCGATCTGGAACGTGCCGTGGGGCAGTCTCCGCCAGCAGATCGTGCCCCCCGAGATCTTCGGCCGCGTGCTCGGAGTGGCCCGCACCGTGACGTGGGGGCTGTTCCCGATCGCGACGATCCTCGGCGGCTTGGTCGCCCGTGTCGATCTGCGTCTGCCGTTCCTCGTGGGCGGCGCCGCGACGGCCATCGTCGCCCTGCTCGGCGTGCGGCTGCTCATCGTGGGAACCCGCGAGGCGGGAGCCGAACTGCCGTGAGACGGGCGCGGCCCCCGCGTCGGAGGGGCGTCGGTGTCGGTGACCGCCGCTAGCGTCGTCGGCATGGCACGAATCATCTACGACACCGCCGCCTCGCTCGACGGGTTCATCGCCGACGCCGACAACGCGCTCGCGTGGCTGTTCGCCGCGGCGGGTGACGCGGAACCCGACCCGGAGCTGCTGCCGTCGGATGCGGGGGTCCTCGTGGAGGGATCGACCACCTACGAGTGGGTGCTCGCCGCCGAAGACCTGCTCTCGCACCCCGAACGCTGGCAACAGCTCTACGCGGACAAGCCGACCTTCGTCTTCACCACGCGTGCACTCCCGGTCCCCGTCGGTGCGGACGTCACCCTGGTGTCCGGCTCGGTCGCCGAGGCGCTGCCGCAGATCCGTGCGGCCGCAGGCGATCGCGACATCTGGGTCGTCGGCGGCGGCGACCTGGCCGGCCAGTTCTTCGACGCCGGCGCCCTCGACGAGATCGCCGTGTCGATCGCACCCGTGACACTCGGCGGCGGCGCGCCGGTGCTGCCGCGACGCATCGAGTCCGACCGCCTCACCCTGCGCCGTGCCGACGCGGTCGGTCCGTTCGCCCGCCTCGTCTACCGCGTCGAGGCCGCAGTCGGGCACACCGACTGACGGCCGTTCCCGCAGTCAGGCGAAGTCGTCCTCGTCGTCGTGCCGCACGACCACCTCGCCGGATGCCGTGGCCTCCACGATCACACCGGTGTCGAGTTCCGCGATCGGGCGGCCTTCGAGGAACGTGAGGGTCCACCGCGGACGCGGCTGTCCCAGCTCGTCGCGGGGGAGCGCACGATCGACGGCGTGGATCTGCCCTCGCAGCACCGCCGGAACGGCCGCGGGCGGCTCGTCGCCGCTCGTCCATCGGGTTCCGAGCTGCATCTCAGGCCTCCGGCGCGAGCTCGACGGCATCCACGACGAGGGCCTCGCCGCCGCCGACCAGCTGCAGGTCGGAGATCCGACCGACGGCCTTGAGATCGCCCTCGGCGAGGCGCAGTGCGGCGATCGTCGCGTCATCCCCGCGCAGGACGAGGCGCGCGACCGGCGTCTTCTGCGACGCCTTGGCCTCCGTCTTCGCACGGCGGATGCCGATGAGCGCGGCGCTCGCGGCGACGAGGATCGCGGGGTCGCCGTCGATGCCCGCCGGCTCGGGCCAGGGCGCGGTGTGCACCGAACCGTCCTCGAACCACGACCACGCCTCCTCCGCGGCGAACGCGAGCACCGGCGCGAGCAGGCGCAGCAGCGTCGAGAGGGCCATCCGCAGTGCGAGCGCGGCCGAGGCCTGGCCCACATCGGTCTGGTTGTAGGCGCGCTCCTTCACGAGCTCGAGGTAGTCGTCGCAGAAGGTCCAGAAGAAGGCCTCGGTGATCTCCAGCGCGCGGGCGTGGTCGTAGGCCTCGAACGCCTTCGTCGCGTCGCGCACGACCTGGTCGAGGGTCGCGAGCATCGCGGCATCCAGGGCGTGCGTCACCTCGGCGCCCGCGGGCACGGGGAACGACAGCACGAACTTCGCCGCGTTCAGGACCTTGATCGCGAGCCGACGGCCGATCTTGACCTGCGTCGGGTTCTGGGGGTCGAAGGCGGCGTCGGCGCCCAGCCGGCTCGAGGCCGCCCAGTAGCGCACCGCGTCGGTGCCGTGCTGATCGAGGATGTCGGCCGGCGTGACGACGTTGCCCTTCGACTTCGACATCTTCTTGCGGTCGGGATCGACGATGAAGCCGCTGATGGCGGCATCCGTCCACGGAGCCCTGTCGTCCTCGAGGGCGGAGCGCACCATCGTCGAGAACAGCCACGTGCGGATGATGTCCTGGCCCTGCGGGCGCAGGTCGAACGGCGCGACGAGGTTCCACAGCTCGTCGTCGCGCTGCCACCCGCCCGCGAGCTGCGGCGTGAGCGACGACGTGGCCCACGTGTCGAAGATGTCCTTCTCGCCCTCGAACCCGCCGGGGACGCCGCGCTGAGCCTCCGTGAACCCGGGCGGCACGTCGGTCGTCGGATCCACCGGCAGGCTCGCGGCCGCGGCCGTGATCACGCCGCCCTCGACGCGGTCGCCGTTCTCGTCCAACGGGTACCAGACCGGGATCGGCACGCCGAAGAAACGCTGACGGCTGATGAGCCAGTCTCCGGTGAGGCCGTTGGTCCAGTTCTCGTAGCGCACGCGCATGAAATCGGGATGCCAGTTCATGCCCTGGCCGAGCGCAATGAGCTTGTCGCGGAACGCCTCGTCGCGGGCGCCGTTTCGCAGGTACCACTGGCGCGTCGAGACGATCTCGAGGGCGCGGTCGCCCTTCTCGTAGAACTTCACCGGGTGGCTGAACGGGGTCGAGACCTCGAGCAGCTCGCCCGACGCCTCGAGGAGCTCGACCATCTTCTTCTTCGCGCTGAAGACCGTGAGGCCGGCGATCTCGGCGTACGCGCTCTTGGCGGCATCCGTCACGAGCGCGTCGGGCGCCTCGGCGAGGATGCGACCGTCCTGGCCGAGGATCGTGCGGTTGGGCAGGTCGAGTTCGCGCCACCAGATGATGTCGGTGACGTCGCCGAAGGTGCAGACCATCGCGATGCCCGAGCCCTTGTCCTGCTGCGCGAGGGGGTGGGCGAGCACCGGAACCTCGACGTCGAAGACGGGCGTGCGCACCGTCGTGCCGAAGTACGGCTGGTAGCGCTCGTCCGCGGGGTTCGCGACGAGCGCGACGCACGCGGCGAGGAGCTCGGGGCGAGTGGTCTCGATGTGGATGTCGCCCGAGCCGTCGCCCTTGTGGAAGGCGAGGCGGTGGTAGGAGGCCTGCTGCTCGCGGTCCTCAAGCTCAGCCTGCGCGATCGCCGAGCGGAAGTCGATGTCCCACAGCGTCGGCGCGAGCGCCTGATAGGCCTCTCCGCGCTCGAGGTTGCGCAGGAACGCGAGCTGGCTCGTGCGGATCGTGTCGTCGGAGATCGTGCGATAGGTCTGCGTCCAGTCCACCGACAGTCCGAGCTGGCGGAAGACGTCCTCGAACGCCTTCTCGTCCTCCAGGGTCAGCTCTTCGCAGAGCTCGATGAAGTTGCGGCGGCTGATGGGCACCTGGTCGGCGGGCTTGAGGCTCTTCGCGTCGCCGCGGAACGGGGGAGTGAAGTCGGGGTCGTAGGGCAGCGACGTGTCGCAGCGGACGCCGTAGAAGTTCTGCACGCGGCGCTCGGTCGGCAGACCGTTGTCGTCCCAGCCCATCGGGTAGAAGACGGTCTTGCCGCGCATGCGCTCGAAGCGCACCTTGACGTCGGTGTGCGTGTAGCTGAACACGTGGCCGATGTGCAGCGACCCGGATGCGGTCGGCGGCGGCGTGTCGATCGAGAAGACTCCGGCACGACCCTTGGCCTTGGCGGCGTCGCGGTCGAACAGGTAGGTGCCGGCCGCGCTCCACGCGGCATCCCACTTCTGCTCGAGGCCTTCCAGGGCGGGCTTGTCGGGAATCTGCGCGTTCGACATGGAGGTCTCCTCGAGCGATATGTGCGGCACTGTGTGAGCGTGCCTGAGTGTGGATGTCCGCCCAGTCTACCGGCCGAGTGCGGATGCCGAGGAGCTGGCGGATGCCGAGGAGCTGGCACCGGCATCCCGTCCTCGGTTCTCGACATCTCCTCGGGATCGGGCGGCGTCCGGCCGCGCCGCCGGCCCCTCCACAGCCCCGGGGGCCGCACCGATAGTCCACGGAGCCGTCGATGGCGCCACCTGAGGCGCCGCACCGCGGCACGGTGGTCGCATGGGGATCGAAGACGACGTGCGCGGTGCGGGCGGCATCGTGCGCGTGCGGCGGCTGCGCGAACGCGGCTGGAGCGAACGGCAGCTGCGCGCGGCCGTCGAGACCCGACGACTGTCGCGTCCGCGCAAGGGCTGGGTCGCGCTCCCCGACGCGGACCCACATCTCACGGCGGCGGCCCGCGCCGGGGTGGTGATCTCGTGCGTGACCCAAGCGGAACGACTCGGCCTGTGGCTGCTCGAACGCACCGCCCAGCCGCACGTGGCGGCGTCGCCGCGATCGGGCGCGGTACGCGCGCCCCGCGCACACGTGCACTGGGCGCAGCCGATCGTGCCCCGCCATCCCGACGCCCTCGTCGACGAGATCGAGAACGTCCTGGCTCTCGTCGCGCAGTGCCTCCCGTTCGAGGAGGCGCTGATCGTGTGGGAATCGGCACTCGACCACAAGCTCGTGACGCTCGACGAGCTCCGCCGCCTGCCCTTTCGCGGCGCCGCCCGGGAACTGCTCGATCGGGCGAGCCCGTACTCGGGATCGGGACTCGAGACCCTCTTCATCGCTCGCCTGAGCTGGCTGGGCGTGCCGATCGTTCCGCAGGTGTGGATCGCCGGCCACCGCGTGGATTTCCTCATCGGCGCACGGCTGGTGTTCCAGATCGACGGCGGGACGCACGTCGGCGCGCAGCGCACGAGCGACATCGCCCACGACGCCGAGCTCATGCTGCTCGGCTATCACGTCATCCGTGTCGGCTACGCCCAGGTCGTCCACCGCTGGCACGAGGTGCAGGCACTGGTCATGCGGGCAGTCGCGCAAGGGCTGCACATCGCCCGCTGAGCGCACCACCCGGACGCCGGTCCCTCGCCGGATGCCGAGGAGCCGCCGGATGCCGAGGAGCCGCCGGATGCCGAGGAGATGGCGGATGCCGAGGAGCACCCACCGGCATCCCGTCCTCAGCTCTCGACATCTCCTCGCGATCGGTCGGCGCGTGACGACGCGACCGCGCCGCGCCTCCAGCTCGCGCGATCGACGGCGAAGGCGAGGTGCGGCATGTCGACGCCGCGGTAGTGCGTCGTGAAGGTGCGCCGGACCGTCATGCCCAGCCGGATCGCGACGTTCATGGAGGCCACGTTCGTCGCCCGCACCTTCGCGTACAGCTCGTCGATCGGCAGGGTGGCGAAGGCCCAGTCGCGGCATGCCGACGCCGCCTCGACGGCATACCCGCGGTGCCAGTGCGCCCGTTCGAAGAGGTAACCGACCTCCACGACCTCGTCCAGGTCGATGCGCTGACGCGTGACGCCGCACTGGCCGATCATCTCGCCGGAATCGCGGTGGACGACGGCCCACAGGCCGTGACCGTCGTCGTGGTAGCGCCGCACCTGGCGATCGAGCCACTGCCTCGTCTCCTCCTCGGAGAACGCGCCCTCATAAGCGCGCATGGCTTGCGGATCCTGGAGAATCCGTCGAAGGGCCGGCAGCTCGTCGTCGGTCATCTCGCGGAGCTCCAGGCGTGGGGTCGCGAGGATCACGTCGCGATCCGGATGCCGAGGGCCTGGGCGAACGTCGCCGCGTGCAGTTCCGCCTGTCGGGGTTCGAGCCAGGCACCCGTCAGGGAGCGCGCATCGGTGAAGGACAACGCCTCGAGGCCGCGCAGGTCGAGATCGGCGGCGCGGAGACCGCGGGTGTCGACCTCGTCGGCCCGGCATCCCTGGAACGCCACGCGCGTCAGCCGGCCCTCGGGGAGGTCGATCGTCCCGAACCGGCAGTCGACGAAGAGCACGTCCGTCACCTCCGCCGAGGGAAGCGACAGGTAATCGACGTGCACACCGCGCAGCACCACGCTGTCCCAGCGCGCACGGAGTCCGTCGAGCGTCGCGATGCGGCCGCCGGAGATCTCGACGTTGCGCCAGGTGCCGTCGCGGGCGATGACTTCGACGGCCCGCAGGTCGTCGACGGCCACATCGACGAGCGTCGTGCCGGTGAGATCGAGATGACCCACCGTCGCCCCGGCCAGACGCGACTCGCCGATGCGGGCGTGCGCGGCATCCACGTCGCCGCCGAGGCCGACCAGCGCGACGCCGAGCAGGTCGTCGCGGGCATGGACGGCGGAGACCTCCTCGAGCACCGCCGGCAGGTCGGGGGCTCCCGTGCGAGGGGCGAGAGGGGTGCGGGAGCGCGCGGCCATGCCTCGAGCCTACGCGGACGGTATGATGGGCTGATCAGCAACGATCCGGCCATCACCGGGGAGCTCGCGGAAGAAAGTCCCTCACGGGGCCGCTAGAACCGCGCGGGGCAGGCCCGTCACAGCCGCAGTACGAGTGGCCGCCGCCTCGCGCGTCGGCAAGCGGGGTGGTACCGCGGTCGCATGATCGTCCTCGCAGGAAGACTGCACGATTCACACGATGCACGAGCCCCTGCTGGAGTGACATGACCTACCCCCGCCCTTCGACGAGCGCCCCCACCGCCGACGGCGCGAGCGCCTTCGGGCCCGCCGCCGAGGTGTCGCCGAGCCCGCGATTCCCCGAGATCGAGCGCGACATCCTCGACTTCTGGTCGCGCGACGACACGTTCCGGGCGTCGATCGCCCGTCGTGAAGGCGCCGAGGAGTGGGTCTTCTACGACGGCCCGCCCTTCGCCAACGGCCTTCCGCACTACGGGCACCTGCTCACCGGGTACGCCAAGGACCTCTTCCCGCGCTTCCAGACGATGCGCGGCAAGAAGGTCGACCGCGTCTTCGGGTGGGACACGCACGGCCTTCCCGCCGAGCTCGAGGCCATGAAGCAGCTCGGCATCACCGAGAAGAGCGAGATCGAGCAGATGGGGATCGCCGCCTTCAACGCGAAGGCGCGCGAGTCGGTGCTCGAGTACACGCAGCAGTGGGAGGACTACGTCACCCGCCAGGCGCGCTGGGTCGACTTCGAGCGCGGCTACAAGACGCTCGACACGGGCTACATGGAGTCGGTGCTGTGGGCCTTCAAGGGTCTGTGGGACAAGGGGCTCGCCTACGAGGGCCACCGCGTGCTGCCCTACTGCTGGCGCGACGAGACGCCGCTGTCCAACCACGAGCTGCGGATGGACGACGACGTCTACAAGATGCGTCAGGACCCGTCGGTCACCGTCACCTTCCCGCTCGTCGGGGTGAAGGCGGAGAGCCTCGGGCTCACCGGCGTCCGCGCCCTCGCGTGGACGACCACCCCCTGGACCCTCCCGACCAACCTCGCTCTGGCCGTCGGGCCCGAGATCGAGTACGTCGTGGTCCCCGGTGGGCCGCAGGGCGCCGCCGACGTCCCGGCATCCGGCGACGACGAAGGCGCCACGGCGCACCGCTACCTGCTCGCCTCCGACCTCCTCGGCGGCTACGCGAAGGACCTCGGCTACGAGAACGCCGCCGATGCGGCCGAAGCGGTGGAGAGGACGATCCGGGGCGCGGAGCTCGCGGACGTGCACTACGACCGCCTGTTCGACTACTACGCGGATGCTGAGGTGTGGGGGACCGGCACGGCCTGGCGCATCCTCGTCGACGACTACGTGAGCACCACCGACGGCACGGGCATCGTGCACCAGGCGCCCGCCTACGGCGAGGACGACCAGCGGATCACCGAGGCCGCCGGCATCCCGCTCATCATGAGCCTGGACGACGGCGGACGCTTCCTGCCCCAGGTCGCGGACGTGGCCGGCGAGCTCTGGATGGACGCGAACCGTCCGCTGATCCGGCTGCTGCGCGCGGAGGGACGACTGCTGCGCGAGGCTTCCTACGAGCACTCCTACCCGCACTGCTGGCGGTGCCGGAACCCTCTGATCTACAAGGCCGTCTCCAGCTGGTTCGTGCGCGTGACCGCGATCAAGGACCGGCTCATCGAGCTCAACGAGCAGATCACCTGGGCACCGGAGAACGTCAAGCACGGCCAGTTCGGCAAGTGGCTCGAGGGGGCGCGCGACTGGTCCATCAGCCGCAACCGCTTCTGGGGCTCGCCGATCCCGGTCTGGCGCAGCGATGACCCGGAGTACCCGCGGGTCGACGTCTACGGATCTCTGGCCGAGCTGGAGCAGGACTTCGGACGCCTTCCGCGCAATGCGCAGGGCGAGGTCGATCTGCACCGTCCGTACATCGACGAGCTGACCCGGCCCAACCCCGACGACCCGACCGGACAGAGCACGATGCGCCGCATCGAGGACGTGTTCGACGTGTGGTTCGACTCGGGCTCGATGCCCTACGCGCAGGTGCACTATCCGTTCGAGAACCGCGAGTGGTTCGACGAGCACGCGCCGGCCGACTTCATCGTGGAGTACATCGGTCAGACGCGTGGCTGGTTCTACGTCATGCACGTGCTCTCCGGCGCGCTGTTCGACCGGCCCGCCTTCACGGGCGTCGCCTGCCACGGCATCGTGCTCGGCAGCGACGGCCAGAAGATGAGCAAGTCGCTGCGCAACTACCCCGACGTCAGCGAGGTGTTCGATCGCGACGGCTCCGACGCGATGCGCTGGTTCCTCATGGCCTCGTCGGTGCTGCGCGGCGGCAACCTGATCGTCACGGAGGAGGGCATCCGCGCGGGCGTCCGCGAGTTCCTGCTGCCGCTGTGGAACACGTGGTACTTCTTCGCGACTTATGCGAACGCCGCGACCGCCGACGGATACGAGGCGCGCTGGCGCACCGACTCGACGAACGTGCTGGACCGCTACATCCTCGCCCTCACCGGCGACCTCGTGCGCGGTGTCGCCGCCGACCTCGAACAGCTCGACTCGACGACGGCCGCGGCGAAGCTCCGCGACTTCGCGGAGGCGCTCACCAACTGGTACGTGCGTCGCTCGCGCGACCGGTTCTGGGTCGGGGTGACCGACGACGAGACGTCGACCGAGGCCTTCGACACTCTGTACACGGTGCTCGAGACGCTCACGCGCGTCGCCGCACCGCTGATCCCGCTCGTCTCCGAGCGCGTCTGGCAGGGGCTCACCGGGGGCCGCAGCGTGCACCTGGAGGACTGGCCCGACGCCGACGCGTTCCCCGCCGCCACCGACATCCGCACGGCGATGGACGCCGTGCGCGAGGTGTCCAGCGTCGCGAACGCGCTCCGCAAGAAGGAGGGCAAGCGGGTGCGCCTGCCGCTTCCGCGTCTCACGGTCGTCGTGCCCGACGCGCGCGCCCTGGCGCAGTTCGAGGACATCGTCCGCGAGGAGCTGAACGTCAAGGCCGTGGAACTGGTGGAGCTGGAGGCCGGCACCGCCGCGGAGTTCGGCATCACGCACCGCCTCTCGGTGAACGCGCGTGCCGCCGGCCCCCGCCTCGGCAAGCAGGTGCAGCAGGTCATCGGCGCCGCGCGCGCCGGCGAGTGGAGCGAGCACGACGGCGTCGTGACGGTCGGCGGCATCGCCCTCGAGCCGGGCGAGTACGACCTGGTGCTCGAGACGGCGGGGCGTCCCGAGGGGGAGGCGCTCGCCGTGCTTCCGGGCGCGGCCGACCGCCAGGGCGGGTTCGTGCTGCTGGATACGACGACCACGCCCGAGCTGGAGGCCGAAGGGCTCGCCCGCGACACGATCCGCGCCGTGCAGGACACCCGCAAGGCGGCCGGGTTCGACGTGAGCGACCGCATCCGCCTGCAGCTGCTGTTCGAGGCGCGCGAGGATGCCGACGCGGTGGCGTCGGCGTTCGGGGCGGCGGATGTCGCGGGGGAGACGCTCGCCCTCGACTACGCCGTGGTCGATCCCGACGGCACGGCGCTGCTCGGCGAGGGGTCGGTGCTCGCCGCGGCCGAAACGATCGACGCCGACCACACCGCGCTGATCGCCGCGGGCACCTATGCCAACACCGGCGCCTTCACGGTGGCCGTCACCCGGATCGGAGCAGACTCGTGAGCGACCGCAACCGCGCCGACGCCGTCTACCGCGCCCTGCTCACCCGACAGGGCGAGCAGTGGGTGCAGCCGCGCGTCGAACGCACGCGTCGGGTCCTCGAGCTGCTCGACGACCCGCAGCGCACCTACCGCGTCGTCCACGTGACGGGCACCAACGGCAAGACCTCCACGAGCCGGATCATCGAGTCCATCGTCCGCGCGCACGGCCTGCGGACCGGCCTGTTCACGAGCCCGCACCTGGAGCGCTTCACGGAGCGCATCATGATCGACGGCGAGCCCATCGACGACGGGCTGATCGCCGACGCGTGGGACGAGATCGCTCCCATCGTCGATCTCGTGGATGCGGAGCTCGCGGCATCCGGCGACGCCGCCCTCACCTTCTTCGAGCTGCTCACGGTGCTGGCCTTCGTCGCGTTCGCCGACGCCCCGGTCGACGTCGCGGTCGTCGAAGTCGGCATGGGCGGCACGTGGGACTCCACCAACACGGCGGACGGCGACGTGGCGGTGATCGCCCCGATCGACCTCGACCACGCCGACAAGCTCGGACACTCCATCGCCGAGATCGCGACGGTCAAGGCGGGCATCATCAAGCCCGGCGCCGCCGTGGTGTCGGCGCAGCAGGAGGCCTCGGCACTGGCGGTCCTCACCGACGCCGCCGCCGCGCGCGACGCCTCGCTCGCGGTGGAGGGCTCGGCGTTCGGGTTGACGAGTCAGCGCCTGGCGGTCGGCGGCCAGCAGCTCGCCGTCCGCGGCCTCGCCGCCGCCTACGACGACCTCTACCTGCCGCTGTACGGCGCCCACCAGGGACACAACGCCGCGCTGGCGATCGCCGCGGTCGAATCGCTCATCGGCGCCGGCGTACAGCCGATCGCCCCCGACGTGCTCACCGACGGACTCGCGCAGGTGACCTCTCCCGGTCGCCTGCAGCTGATCGGGGTCGCTCCCACGGTGCTCGTCGACAGCGCGCACAACCCGCACGGCGCCCGCGCGCTGGTCGCGGCGCTGGGCGACTCGTTCGACTTCGACGAGTGGGGGATCGTGTTCGGCGCGTTCGGCGACAAGGACACGTCCGGAATCGTGTCGACGCTCGCCCCCGCGGCGGCGCACGTCTTCGTCACCGCGCCGGATTCCGAGCGCGCCGCCGACCCGGAGGCGCTGGCCGATCTGGTCGAGGCCCTCGGCATCCCCGTCACGGTCCACCCCGCACTGGCGGACGCGGCCGAGGCGGCACGCGAGTGGGCATCGGGTTCGGAGCGGCGTGCCGTGGTCATCGCCGGCAGCGTCGTGCTCGCCGGTGAGGCCCTGCAGCTCGCTGCGGATGAGGACTGGAAGAGCGGATGGCGCGCGTGAGCGGGCGCGTGCGCCGCGCTCGGGGCGCCGAGGAGTCGCTCGCGCAGGTGGTGCTCGGGTTCGAGTCGATCATCGTCTTCCTCGGCGGCCTCGCCGTTTACGGCTTGAACGCCCTTCCTGCCGGCATCGCCTCGTGGTGGGGGATCGTCGCGGGTTCCGTGCTGGCGGTGCTCATGATCGCGACGACCGGCGTCGTCCGCTTCCGGTGGGGTATCGCGCTCGGCTGGCTCTGGCAGGCGCTCATCGTGCTGGGCGGGTTCATCGTGCCGGCCCTCGTGATTGTCGGCGTCATTTTCGGTGGGATGTACGCGTATGCGACGATCAAGGGCAGAGCGCTCGATCGCCGCAATGCCTCGCGCGCGCACGCTTCCTCCCCGCACGCCCCGAACGGAGAATGACATGCCCACCGAAGAAACGCTCGTCCTCGTCAAGCCGGACGGCGTCGCACGCGGTCTCACCGGCGCGATCCTCGCCCGCATCGAGGCGAAGGGCTACGCCCTCGTCGACATCAAGCTCGTCGAGCCCGACCGCGACGTGCTCGAGCAGCACTACGCGGAGCACGCCGGCAAGCCCTTCTACGAGCCCCTGCTCGAGTTCATGCTGTCCGGGCCGTCGGTCGCCATCCGCCTCGCCGGCAACCGCGTGATCGAGGGCTTCCGTTCGCTGGCGGGCACGACCGATCCCACCACGGCCGCCCCCGGCACCATCCGCGGCGACTTCGGACGCGACTGGGGACTGAAGGTTCAGCAGAACCTCGTGCACGGCAGCGACAGCCCCGAGTCCGCCGCACGCGAGCTCGCGATCTGGTTCTGAGCCGGTGGCCGGCGCTGCCGGCCACCGCTTTCGGCGTCGATCAGAAGATGACGTCGATCAGCTGAGGGATCGCGTCGAGGCGCAGCTGCGCCAACAGCAGCACGACGGCATAGGTGACGAACGCCATCAGCGGCACCCACGCGCTCAGCGCCGTGCCGACGGCGCGGACACGGGCGTTGTCGGAGACCACGCCCGATCGCAGGAGATGGACGGCGACCGCGTAGAACGTCGGGATCGTCACGAGCCATGTGACCATGCACCACGGGCAGAGCGTGCCCAGGATGTAGATGCTCTGGCTGATGAGCCAGATGACGAATCCGAACGCGAAGGTGATTCCCGCGAAGAAGGTCCACCAGAACCATCGGGCGAAGCGGGCGCCCGCGAGGATCGCCATCCCCACGACGATGGGCGCCATCCATCCCGTCAGCCCGATGATCGGGTTCGGGAACCCGAACGCGCTGCCCTGCGGCGAGTTCAGGTTCGCGCTGCACTGCACCACGATGCTGAAGTCGCAGGATGCCGCGACCGTCGAGTCCGCGACCTTGTCGAACTTCTCGAGCGTCAGGGCGAAGGCGGCGATCCATCCGATCGCTCCGGCGATCACCAGCCAGATCGCGAGGATTCTCGGGCGACTGTCGATCGTGCGTGAGGCCATGACGGCGATTATCGCATCCATGTGCATGAGGTTCGCTGGGTCCACTCCGACGGAACGCGCGATGCTCGGCGGCGCCTCTGCTCAATCCTCACGAGAAGATGCGATAATGGGGGCCGATGCATCGCGGCCGCGCCGCAACCGGCATCACCGAAGACTTCGGGCGATGAACGCCCTTGGCAGCACGAGCCCCGCCGACGAGCGGGTGAGGCTGCAGACCGAGTGAGTACGCGGTTCCCCGGCATCCGGGTGAGGCCGCCAGAGTTCACCCGACGGCACGCGGAGCCGGCGGCGAGGAGTAAGCCAGAGATGGCCGATGACAACAACGATCAGTCCACCATCGCCGCGGACGGGGCGCTGAACGCCCCCGAATCCACCGCTGCGACCGCCCACGAGCCGGCCGACGTCGAGGTGGCCCCCGCGGCGACCGAACCGGCCGTCGAGACGTCCGCGGAGCCCGAGACGTCCGCTGCAGACACCGCACCCGAGCCTGCTCCTGCGGACGCGGCTCCCGCAGAGGCTGCTCCTGCGGACGCGGTTCCCGCAGAGGCCGCTCCTGCGGAGGCCGACGCGGCGCCGGCAGAGGCCGCGGCGCCCGAGACCCTCGCGTCCGACACGCCCTCGGCGGAGACCGATGCCGCCGCGGCCGAGGAGCCCGCCAAGGACGAGCCCCTCACCGCGGTCAGCCTGGGGCTGCTGCCCGCCGACTTCGTCTCCGCGGTCTCCACCCAGCTCGTCTTCTACGCGCCCGCCATCGCGCCGCTCCCGCCGCGCCCGGGTGCGCGGCCCGAGAGCCGCGACGAGCGCGAGGAGCAGGGGCCCGACAGCGGCTCCAGCGCACGCCGGCGCAACCGTCGCCGCGGGGGAGGCGGCTCGGCATCCGACGCCGACGACGCGCCCCGCGAGCAGAACCAGCCGCGGCGCCGCGCCGTCGAGCTCATCACCGAGCCCCAGCGCATCAAGGGTTCGACGCGCCTGGAGGCGAAGAAGCAGCGCCGTCGCGACGGCCGCGAGGCCGGCCGCCGTCGCACCGTCGTCACGGAGGCCGAGTTCCTCGCCCGGCGCGAAGCCGTCGACCGCGACATGATCGTCCGCTCCAAGAACGGTCGCATCCAGATCGCCGTCCTGGAGGACAACGTGCTCGTCGAGCACTACGTCGCCCGCAGCCAGGAGTCGTCGCTCATCGGCAACGTCTACCTCGGGCGCGTGCAGAACGTGCTCCCGAGTATGGAGGCGGCCTTCGTCGACATCGGCCGCGGCCGCAACGCGGTGCTGTACTCGGGCGAGGTGGACTGGGACGCCGTCGAGACCGGCAACCAGCCGCGACGCATCGAGCTCGCCCTCAAGAGCGGCGACCGTGTGCTCGTGCAGGTCACGAAGGACCCGGTGGGCCACAAGGGCGCCCGCCTGACGAGCCAGATCTCCCTTCCCGGCCGCTACCTCGTGTACGTCCCGGGCGGCGCGATGAACGGCATCTCCCGCAAGCTCCCCGACACGGAGCGGGCCCGCCTCAAGCGCATCCTGAAGGAGGTCCTTCCGGAGTCGAGCGGCGTCATCGTGCGGACGGCGGCCGAGGGCGCCACCGAGGAGCAGCTGACCCGCGACGTCCAGCGCCTCACCGCGCAGTGGGAGCACATCTCCACGCAGGTCGAGACGATCGGCGCCCCCGCCCTGCTGCACTCCGAGCCGGACCTGCTGGTGAAGATCGTCCGCGACGTCTTCAACGAGGACTTCTCGAAGATGCTCATCCAGGGCGAGGACGCCTACCAGACCATCACGGCCTACCTCGCGGGTGTCGCACCCGACCTGCTGGAGCGCGTCGAGAAGTACGAGGACGACCAGGATCCCTTCGACCGGTTCCGCGTGACCGAGCAGATCGAGAAGGCTCTCGACCGCAAGGTGTGGCTGCCGTCGGGCGGTTCGCTCGTCATCGACCGCACCGAGGCGATGACGGTCGTCGACGTCAACACCGGCAAGTTCGTCGGCTCCGGCGGCAACCTCGAAGAGACCGTCACCAAGAACAACCTCGAAGCGGCCGAGGAGATCGTCCGACAGCTCCGGCTGCGCGACATCGGCGGCATCATCGTCGTGGACTTCATCGACATGGTGCTCGAGTCCAACCGCGATCTCGTGCTCCGCCGCCTCGTGGAGTGCCTCAGCCGCGACCGGACCAAGCACCAGGTCGCCGAGGTCACCTCCCTCGGCCTCGTGCAGATGACCCGCAAGAAGCTGGGGCTGGGTCTGCTCGAGACCTTCAGCGAGCCCTGCGAGGTCTGCGCCGGCCGTGGCGTGATCGTGCACCACGACCCGGTGGTCAAGCACCGCGGCTCGCAGGCTCCGTCCTCCAACGGCGGTCGCCGCTCGCGTCAGAGCGCGCCCGCCGGCGGCAACGGCGCCAGCGCCAACGGAGGCACGCACGTGATCACGGAGAGCGCGAAGTCCGCGCTCGCGCAGATCGCCGCCTCCACGATCCACACGACGGCCGAGGATGCCGCGGCGCAGGCCGACGCGACGCCCGTGATCACGCTGCCCGACCCGGAGAACGACGCCGCCGCCGAGCGCCCCAAGCGCCCGCGCAAGAAGCGCGAGCCCTCCACGCGCGCGACGGCCGAGAAGAAGACCGAGAAGGACATCCTCCTCGACTCGGTCCTCAGCGCCCTTCCCGAGCCGAAGGCGCCGGGACAGGGACGCGGCCGACGCCGCGTGACCACGGCTGCACTCACCGGCACGCCGGTGGCGGCGACGCCCGCGGGGGAGTCCACGGAGGCCGCGTCGGGCGAGTGAGCCTCAGCTCTCGCGGCGCTCGCGGGCGGTGATCCGCAAGCCCGACGCGATGAGGCGCTTGACCAGCTCGTGGCCGCTGACGTGCTCCGCACCGGCGGCCACGAGACGGTCGAGCGCGTCCTCCGGGACGTCATAGTGATCGCGGTCGAATCCGCGACGGGGGATGCCGTTGGCCGCGGCGAAGGCGTGGAGCTCCTCCAGGTCGCTGTCGCTGACCAGATGCGCCCAGAGCCGCCCATGGGCCGGCCAGCGGGGGTCATCGATGAGGATCGCCATGCCCGCAGTCTAGGTCGACGCGCGACACGCCTCACTCTGCTTTTGCCGATGTCCCCGGCATCCGGTAAAGTAGACCCTTGGTGCGTCGAGTTCCGCCTCCGCACTGGATGTTTGGGCACGACCTTCCCGGGACGTGCTCGTCCCATGAAGACAGCCGGAGCCGCAGGTTCCGCAGAAGAAAAACAGGTGTGAAGTGGTTTACGCAGTTGTGCGCGCCGGTGGCCGTCAGGAGAAGGTCGAGGTCGGCACGATCGTCGTCCTCGATCGTCAGCAGGCCAAGGTCGGCGAGAAGCTCGAGCTGCCCGCGGTGCTGCTCGTCGATGGCGACGCCGTGACGACCGACGCCGACAAGCTCGCGAAGGTGACCGTCACCGCCGAAGTCCTCGGCGAGGAGCGCGGTCCGAAGATCGTCATCCAGAAGTTCAAGAACAAGACCGGCTACAAGAAGCGCCAGGGCCACCGTCAGGACCTCACGCGCGTCAAGATCACCGGCATCAAGTAAGCGGAAGAGGCAGACGAGATGGCACACAAGAAGGGCGCAAGCTCTACCCGTAACGGTCGTGACTCCAACGCCCAGCGACTGGGCGTGAAGCGCTTCGGCGGCCAGCAGGTCCTCGCCGGCGAGATCCTCGTCCGCCAGCGCGGCACGCACTTCCACCCGGGCGCCAACGTCGGCCGCGGTGGAGACGACACGCTGTTCGCCCTCGCCGCGGGTGCGGTCGAGTTCGGCAGCAAGGGCGGCCGCAAGGTCGTCAACATCGTCGCCGCAGCGGAGTGACCGCGCGGTCGACCACAGACATGAGGTGAGGGGCGGGCTTCGGCTCGCCCCTCCTTCTTTACCACCGAGATCCACCCCCACCTCGACCCATCCCGTCAGGAGACCGACATGGTGACCTTCGTCGATCGAGTGACGCTTCATCTGCGAGCCGGCAAGGGCGGCAACGGCTGCGTGTCCGTCCGCCGCGAGAAGTTCAAGCCGCTCGCCGGTCCCGACGGCGGCAACGGCGGCCACGGCGGCGACATCGTGCTCGTCGCCGATCCGCAGGTGACCACGCTGCTCTCGTACCACCACTCGCCGCACCGCTCCGCGGGCAACGGCGGCTTCGGCATGGGCGACAACCGCTCCGGCGCCGCGGGGGAGAGCCTCGAGCTCGCCGTCCCCGTCGGCACCGTGGTGAAGGATGCCGACGGCGAGACCCTGACGGATCTCATCGTCCCCGGCACCCGCTTCGTCGTCGCCCCGGGCGGCCAGGGCGGTCTCGGCAACGCCGCCCTCGCCAACCCCAAGCGCAAGGCGCCGGGGTTCGCGCTGCTCGGAACACCGGGCTGGGAGGGCGACGTCCTCCTCGAACTGAAGACGGTGGCCGACGTGGCCCTGGTCGGCTTCCCGTCTGCGGGAAAGTCGAGCCTCATCGCCGCGGTGTCCGCGGCGCGGCCGAAGATCGCGGACTACCCGTTCACGACCCTGCATCCGAACCTCGGCGTCGTCCAGGCGGGGGAGACCCGCTACACCGTCGCCGACGTGCCCGGCCTCATCGAAGGGGCCAGCGAAGGCAAGGGGCTCGGACTGGAGTTCCTGCGCCACGTGGAGCGCTGCACCGCCCTGGTGCACGTGCTCGACTGCGCTACCCTCGAGCCGGGTCGCGACCCGCTGAGCGACCTTGACGTCATCCTCGAGGAGCTCGGCAACTATCCGGTGCCCGAGGGGCAGACGCCCCTGCTCGAGCGCCCGCAGCTCATCGCGCTGAACAAGGTCGACGTGCCCGAGGCGAAGGATCTCGCCGACCTCGTCCGCCCCGAGCTCGAGGAGCGTGGCTACCGCGTCTTCGAGATCTCGACCGTGAGCCACGAGGGCCTGCGTCAGCTCACCTTCGCCCTCGGCGACATCGTCGCCGCGCACCGCGCGCACCTGGCCGAGACCCCGGTCGCGGAGCGGATCGTCATCCGACCGAAGGGCGCCGACAGGGACTTCGAGATCCGGGTCGAAGGCGGCACCTACGGCAACGTCTACCGCATCCTCGGCGACAAGCCGCTGCGCTGGGTGCAGCAGACGGACTTCCAGAACGAGGAGGCCGTCGGCTTCCTCGCGGACCGCCTCGAGAAGCTCGGTGTCGAGGACGAGCTCTACCGCGTCGGCGCGGTGGCCGGCTCGACCGTCGTCATCGGCCCCGGCGACGGGATCGTGTTCGACTGGCATCCGTCGCTCTCGTCGGCGGCCGAGCTCATGACGGCGCCCCGCGGCACCGACCCGCGTCTGGACCTGAACCCGCGACGCACCACGTCGCAGCGACGCGAGCGGTATCACGAGCGCATGGACGCCAAGGCGGAAGCGCGCGCCGACCTCGAGGCCGAGCGCCTCGGCGGCGCGGCGGACGCGTACCAGTGGGAGGACGACGAGGAAGCGTGAGCGTGCAGGACCGGTCACAGATCGCAGGAGCGCAGCGGGTCGTCGTGAAGGTCGGCTCGTCGTCGATCAGCGGCGAGAACCACTACCGCATCGAGTCCATCGTCGACGCCCTCGCCGCGGCGCGCGCGCGGGGCACGCAAGTCGTGCTGGTCTCCTCCGGCGCGATCGCGACCGCGCTGCCCTTCCTGCACCTCGAAGGGCGGCCGTCCGACCTCGCGACCCAGCAGGCCGCCGCGGCGGTCGGCCAGAACGTGCTGATGTGGCGTTATCAGACCTCGCTCGACCGGCACGGGATGCTGGCGGGGCAGGTGCTGCTGACCGCCGGCGACCTGGAGAACCCGGCGCACCGCGCCAACGCGCGCCGTGCCGTCGACCGGCTCCTCGGGCTGGGCGTGCTCCCGATCGTCAACGAGAACGACACGGTCGCCACCCACGAGATCCGCTTCGGCGACAACGACCGGCTCGCTGCGCTCGTCGCCGAGCTGATCGGCGCCGACGCGCTGGTGCTGCTCAGCGACATCGAATCGCTGTACACGCGACCGCCGTCCGAGCCCGGGGCCGAGGCCATCTCCACCGTCGACTTCGGCGACGATCTCAGCCGGTACGAGTTCGGCTCGGTGGTCGTCAACAGCGTCGGCACCGGCGGTGCGGCGACGAAGGTCTCGGCCGCGCGTCTGGCCGCCGCTGCCGGAGTGGGCGTGCTCGTCACGAGCGCCGACCTCGTCTCGTCCGCGCTGTCGGGCGCCGACGTCGGCACCTGGTTCGCCCCCAATCCGGTCGCCCCGGTACGCAGCGGCACGACGCCGATGCCGACCGTCCCCTCGGCGTGACCCGGCATCCGCGCGACGCCGGACGACCGAGACGGCTGGTCGGCCTCGATACACTGAGCGGATGACCACTCCCACCGTCTCTGTCGCCGCCGGTGCCCGCGAGCGCATCGAGCGCGCGCACGACGCCGCGCGGAGGATCGGACTGCTGACCGACGTCGAGAAGGCCGATGCTCTCCGGGCCATCGCCGCGGCGATCGAGGCCGCCTCGGCGGACATCGTCGCCGCAAACGCCGACGACCTCGAACGGGGCATCCGCGACGGTCTGACGGACGGCCTGCGCGACCGCCTCCGGCTCGACGCCTCGCGTGTGCAGGCCCTGGCCGACGCGGTGCGCGACGTCGCCGACCTGCCCGATCCCGTCGGACGCGTGCTCGACGAGCGCACGCTGCCGAACGGGGTGCACCTGCAGAAGGTCTCCGTCCCCTTCGGCGTGGTGGGATCCATCTATGAGGCGCGTCCCAACGTCACCGTCGACATCGCGGCGCTCGCGCTCAGGTCGGGCAACGCCGTCGTCCTGCGCGGCGGCACGGCGGCGCTGGCCACCAACGCCGCCCTCGTCGCAGCCATGAGATCGGCCCTCGCCGACCGAGGCATCGATCCCGAGGCCATCCAGACGGTCGACGAGTTCGGCCGCGACGGCGCCCACGCCCTCATGCAGGCCCGCGGACTCGTGGACGTGCTGGTTCCTCGGGGGAGCGCCCAGCTCATCGAGACCGTCGTCACGCAGTCGGCGGTGCCCGTCATCGAGACGGGAGCGGGCGTCGTCCACATCGTGCTCGACTCGTCCGCGCCGCTGGAGTGGGCCCAGCAGATCGTCGTCAACGCGAAGGCGCAGCGGCCCAGCGTGTGCAACGCCGTCGAGACGGTCCTCGTCGTCCGCGACGCCGCCGACCGGCTCGTACCGCCGGTCGCCGCCGCACTGCAGGATGCCGGTGTCACCATCCACGGCGACGACGCGGTCCGCGCCCTCGTCGCGGATGCCGTGGCGGCCACCGACGCGGATTGGTCGACGGAGCACATGAGCCTCGACCTGTCGATGCGCGTCGTCGACGACCTCGACGAGGCCCTGGAGCACATCCGCCGCTACTCGACGCACCACACCGAGTCGATCGTGACGGCGGACGACGCGCACGCCGAGCGCTTCCTGGCCGAGGTCGACTCCGCGGTCGTCATGGCCAACGCCTCGACCCGGTTCACCGACGGCGGCGAGTTCGGCTTCGGAGCGGAAGTCGGCATCTCCACGCAGAAGCTCCACGCGCGGGGACCCATGGGCCTTCCCGAGCTCACCAGCACCAAGTGGCTGGCGCGTGGGTCCGGGCAGATCCGCGCCTGACCGCCTAAACTGGGAAGACCCGACTTTCGAAGGAGTCCGAATGACCCTCGCCACGATCCTCGCCCTCGCCTCGGCGGAGGCGGAGCACCACGGCAACGTCCAGGCCGAGACGTTCATCTTCGGCCTGATCGCGTTCATCGTGTTCTTGGCGCTCGGACTGGTGACGCTGTCGTACCGCAACGTCGCCAACCGTCACTCGCACAAGGCCGAGGCCTACGCCAAGGCGCACCCCGTCGACCAGGCGCAGGTGGGACACGGCCACCACTAGGACGGCAGGATGACTTCGACGCGCGCCCCACGCATCGGGGTCATGGGTGGAACCTTCGACCCGATCCACCATGGACACCTCGTGGCAGCGAGCGAAGTCGCGCAGTCCTTCGATCTCGACGAGGTCGTCTTCGTGCCCACGGGGATGCCGTGGCAGAAGGCAGACGTGACGGCGGGGGAGCACCGCTATCTGATGACCGTCATCGCGACGGCATCCAATCCGCAGTTCACCGTCAGCCGCGTCGACATCGACCGCGGCGGACCCACCTTCACCATCGACACGCTTCGCGACCTCAAGGCCGCACGCCCCGACGCCGAGCTCTTCTTCATCACAGGAGCGGACGCGATCGCGCAGATCCTCGGATGGCGCGACCACGACGGCCTGTGGGACCTCGCCCACTTCGTCGCGGTCTCGCGGCCGGGACACGTGCTGTCCACGGAAGGACTGCCCGAGGAGGTCGTCAGCCGGCTCGAGATCCCCGCCCTGTCGATCTCGTCGACGGACTGCCGCGCACGCGTCCGGAAGGGACACCCCGTGTGGTACCTCGTCCCCGACGGCGTCGTCCAATACATTGCGAAGCACCACCTTTACCGGAGCGAGGCATGAGCACACCCGACCAGCCCGAAACTCCCCAGCTGACCCGGCGGCAGCTGCGCGAGATGCGCAACACCGCCTCGACGCCGGTGATCACCCCCGAAGAGGCCGACAAGGCCGCGCACGCCGCCGAGCCGGCCCCCGCGGTCGTCGCGCCGTTGCCGCGCGCCGCTGAGCCCGCAGACGTGCCCGAGGCGCCCCCGGCGGCAGCCGACATCGACCTCGACGCCCAGCCCGTCACCCGCCGGGCCTCGAGGCGGCAGGAGCGCCTGCGCACGGCATCCGTGACCGTCGCCGACGACACGGCGACCGACGAGGGCGACGGATCCGCCGCGCCCGCCGAGGCGCACGATGCCGCGGCGGGTTCCGGTGTCGAGGCTCCCGCATCGCCGGAGGAGACCCCCGCCGTGACCCGCGAGCCCTTCGCGGAGGCGCCCGAGTCTCGCGAGACCGATGAGCAGGAGCGGCCGATCGTCGCGCCGACCTTCGGGTCGGGCCTCCTCGCCGGTGAGAACGTCGATCTGGAGCTGCCCGCGTCGTTCGATCAGCTCCTCACCCGCGGCAGCACCGCGACGGGGGCACTCTCGGCCCCCAACGCGCTCATCCTGTCGCAGACGCCCGAGACGGGCGCGCTCGTCTCGCCCATCACGGCCACCGGCGAAGTGCTCATCACCGGCACCTTCTCGCTGCCCGAGTCCTTCGGCTCGACCGGCACGCTGCCCGGCCTCGCCGACAACAAGGAGACGGATGCCGTCCTCGTCGACGGTGAGCTTCCGGCCTCGTCCTCACCCACCCCGATCGCGGCGAGTTCCGCGATCAGCACGATCAAGAGCGCAGAAGACATCATCAAGCCGCCGGCGCCGGAGAAGGGGAGCCGGCTCATGCTGGCCCTCGTCATCACCGCCGGCGCGCTCGCCCTCGCCCTGACCGGCGTGCTGATCGTCGCACTCGTGACAGGAGCCTTCCGATGACCGCCGCCGACAGCACCCGCGACCTGGTCGCGATCGCCGCGGCCGCGGCAGAGAGCAAGGGCGCCGAGGATCTCCTCGCGTTCGATGTGTCCGAGCCGCTGCCCCTCGTGGATGTGTTCCTTCTCGCGACCGGATCGAGTGAGCGTAACGTCGCGGCGATCGCCGACGCGGTGGAGGAGGCCATGCTCGAACAGGGCGTCAAGCGGCTGCGCCGCGAGGGCCGCCAGGAGTCGCGCTGGATCCTCCTGGACTTCGGCGATCTCGTCGTGCACGTCTTCCACGAGCAGGAGCGGGTGTTCTACGGTCTGGAACGGCTGTGGAAGGACTGCCCGATCGTTCCCATCGAGGTCGCCGCGCCGGCCGCCGCGGAGTGACACGTGTTCGTTGCACCCCGCGAGATGTAGTAAGGTAGAGGGGTTGCCGCGAGCGGCAGACAACTGAAAATGGGCCTGTGGCGCAGCTGGTAGCGCACCTGCATGGCATGCAGGGGGTCAGGGGTTCGAGTCCCCTCAGGTCCACCAATATTGCTGATCAAAGGCTGTTCTCGGCATCCCTCGAAGGTCCCCGAGAGCTTCTGTTGAAGCTGATTCGTGGTCGTGTTTCGAGTATTACGGCTCCGTCGAGCCAGCATCACAGATGGAGCCGACCCCGGAGCGCGTGGAGCACTTCTCGCACGCACACCAGAAGGCGGCACAGAAGAGGCGGCACTGCGTTTCGTCGTGCCGTCTCTTCGTCGAGATTCAGTGGCCCTCGACCGTGCGCAATCTGCCGTTGTGGAAGGCGATGAGCTTCACTCGCCGCCAGTACGGCTCGCCGATGAGTCCGGGCTCTGCAGAACGCGCGACTGCAGCAACGAGCAGCGCAGACAGTCCTGCCGTAACTGCGAAAAGCGGCCCCATCCACGGAGCTTCGGGACCGATGACGACGGCGCCAATGACAATGGCGCCGGTAGACATTACTCCGGCCGTCGTGGTGATCACGCGCAGCGGGCTAGCGGGAACTGCGCCAAAGGTCACACCCGTGCTCACGGCGATAAGGGCCGTGATCGTGTAGACGAGCATCTCGTTCATCTTGTCTCCTCGTTCGTCAGCAACCCACGCGCCAGATGCTACCCGGTGCGGGGACGACGTTGAAGAAGAGACACGACCTTGGCTTGTCACTCTGGGCGAGATTCGCCTGTAGCTGGATGTACGAACAGGCTGCACATGCCGACCACCGCCTTGGGGGACACGTATACGACTTTCGCCTACTGCTGGTGCATTAATCGTGGGCGCATTGGGTTGCCCTCCGATTATGCACATGTTGCGCGCCCGCGCTGTCGGATTCGGCGGCCTCAACATCGAGATACGACGTGCAATTGCTCTTCGCCCGAAAAGCCACGCGCGCATGACAATCCAGACTATTTCGGGCTGGCCGGGGTCGTCGGAATAGGACGCGCGGCGAACGAGCTGGGTGTTTCGACGAACTAGGACGAGGAGGAGAGCTGCGGCGCAGGCGAGTGCGAATGCGCGTCCGCGGCGAACTGAGATCCGCGAACGAGTCACATATGCTCTGACACGAAGGGGCTGATGCCATGACGCGAGTGCCTCAAAGTGGGTGCTTTCGTCTACATCGGCCGCCGACAAGGCACACTCGCTCTCGTCGGCGGTCCCGCATGGTCAGCCGCTCGGATGACGGAGAGGAACGGCATGGTTGCGGCGGTCGACCTGGCATATCCGTTCGCGGGTCGCTGGCTCGTTGGCAACAGCCCGGCCGATCGGGTGCCGAGTCACGGCACGACTCTCTTCGCCACGTCCTACGCCATCGATTTCGTTCCCGTCGACGACGCGGGGCGCACGGCGCCGATCACGGCCCGTTCGCTCGTGCGCGCGGAGCCGCCGTCGCTGTTTCCCGGGTTCGGACGCCCTCTGCTGGCGCCCGTCGACGGCGTGGTCGTCGCCGCCCATGACACCGAGTCCGATCACCTCGCCCATCGCGGTCTGCCCTCGATCGCCTACGCGCTCACTCAGCGACGACGCGTCCGCGGCGGATGGGTGGCACTGGCCGGCAACCACGTCCTCATCGACCGGGACGGCGTCATCGTGGCGCTGTGCCACCTTCAGCGGGGGAGCCTCGTCGTGCGCCCAGGTCAGCGCGTGCGGACCGGCGACGTCGTCGGCCGCTGCGGCAACTCCGGCAACAGCACCGAGCCGCACCTTCACCTGCAGGCCATGGATTCTCTCGACGCCGATCGCGCTCGCGCCGTGCGCCTCCGCGTCAACGGCGCGCTTCCGCGTCGCGGGGAGGTCATCGACGCGATCGCAGGAGGGCGTGCGGAGGGGTCAGGTCGCAGCGGAATTAGCTGAATGAATGCTGTGCGCGACCATTGATCAGCGGTAGCGTCCCCTCAGTGGTCCGCAGCGACGCGCGACCCGATTCCCTCAGGGACGGAGTTCACCGATGAAGTTCTTCCAACGACTCGGCCGATCGATCATGCTCCCGGTCGCGGTGCTGCCGGTCGCCGCGATCCTCTCCGGCATCTCCTACTGGATCAGTTCTGCCGCCGGCGGCTCGAACATCGTGTCCGCCTTCCTCGGCGCCGCCGGTGGCGCCCTGCTCGACAACATGCCGCTCCTGTTCGCCGTCGGCGTCTCGATCGGCATGGCGAACAAGACGGACGGCACCTCGGCTCTCGCCGGCCTGGTCTCCTGGTTGACGATCACCACCCTCCTGGCCCCTGCCACAATGCAGAAGCTGCTCGGCATCGAAGACCTCGCGAACGTCAATCCGGCGTTCGGCAAGGTGCAGAACGTGTTCGTGGGCATCGTCGCCGGTCTGATCGGCGCCTGGTGCTACAACAGGTTCAAAGACACGAAGCTGCCCGACGCGCTCTCGTTCTTCTCCGGGAAGCGCTCGGTCGCGATCGTCACGGCCGGGCTCTCCCTGGTGGTGGCCGTGGTCCTGATGTTCGTCTGGCCCGTCGTCTACGGCGCCCTCGTCACCTTCGGCGAGTGGATCTCCACGCTCGGCCCGTTCGGCGCCGGCCTCTACGGCTTCATGAACCGGCTGCTGATTCCCACCGGCCTGCACCACGCGCTCAACTCGGTGTTCTGGTTCGACGTCGCCGGTATCAACGATCTCGTCAACTTCCTCAACGGCACCGGGACCTACGGCGTCACCGGGCAGTACATGGCGGGGTTCTTTCCGATCATGATGTTCGGTCTTCCGGGCGCCGCCCTGGCGATGTATATGACCGCCGACTCACGACGCAAGAAGGTCACCTACGGCATCATGCTCTCGGGCGCGATCGCCTCCTTCTTCGTCGGCGTCACGGAGCCGCTCGAGTTCGCCTTCATGTTCGTCGCTCCCTGGCTCTACCTCATCCATGCCGTCTTCACCGGCATCTCCGTCATGATCGCGGCGATGCTCCCGACGCGACTGGGCTTCGGCTTCTCCGCCGGATTCATCGACATGTTCCTGCAGTGGACGAATCCGATGGCAGAGAACCCGTGGATCCTCCTGCTGCTGGGCATCGCCTGGTTCTTCATCTACTTCTTCACGTTCTACTTCCTGATCAAGCGGTTCAAGCTGAAGACTCCGGGCCGCGGCGACGAGCTCGACGAACAGGATGCCGACAACGTCGGCACGAGCCTCACGGGCTATCACGGCACGGCGGAGAAGTTCATCGCGGCGCTGGGCGGGAAGCAGAACATCATCGACGTCGACAACTGCGCGACGCGGCTGCGCATGGAGATCGCCGACACCTCTCAGGTCGACGAGCACGCGCTGAAGCGTGCCGGCGCTGCGGGCACCATCAAGCCGGGCGGGCATTCCGTGCAGGTCGTGTACGGCCTCAACGTGCAGTTCGTCAAAGACGCGATGGAGGACATCCTCAACGACCGCAACATCGAGGCCTTCCGCGGTGCGGATGCGGGCCAGACCGGCGCGGCGGCGGGCTTCGTGGGCGGCGTCGGGGGCGCGGCGGTGGCGGCGGGCGCCGCCGCCGAACAGCGACTGCGGGCGCGGACCGTGCCCGCGGCGACGCTGAAGCTGCGTCAGCCCGTCGCCGGCACCGTGCTCCCGCTGTCCGAGGTGCCCGACGCCATGTTCGCCGAGGGCACGATGGGTCCCGGACTCGCGATCGACCCCGCGGGCGACACGATCGTGGCGCCCGCGGCAGGAACCGTCGCCTCGGTGTTCCCGACCGGCCACGCGATCGGACTGGCTCTGGCCGACGGCACCGAACTGCTGATCCACATCGGCATCGACACCGTGGACATGAAGGGCGACGGATTCGAGACCCTCGTGAAGACCGGAGACGCCGTGAGCGCCGGCACGCCGCTCCTCCGCTTCGACGCCGACAAGATCCGCGCCGCGGGACATTCCGCGATCACACCGGTCATCGTGCTGAACAACGAGAACGCCACCGTCGAGTTCGTCTGACCGACGGCGATCCGCGCGAGGAGCGGGCGGAAAAGCCCGCTCCTCGCCGTGTCAGGAGACGGGTTCGATCAGTTCCGGACCGTTGTTGCGCACGTTGCCGACCTCGCGACCCACCTGACGCATCATCAGCCCGTCGACGAGCGCCGGAGCGGCGTCGATCGTCGCGTCGAGCAGGTCGCCGACGTTCTCGGTCGTCGGGTCGAGCCACACATCCGCGTAGTCGGCGTCGATGAACAGCGGCATCCGATCATGGATCGACCCCAGCTGACCGACCGCGCCACGCGTCATCACCGTGAAGCTCAGCATCCACCGCGTGGGATCGTCCGGAGCCTTCGCCGGATCCTTCCACCACTCGTAGAGCCCCGCGAAGAACAGCGGCTCATCACCGGCCGGGTGGATGTAGTACGGCGTCTTGACGCCGTCCTCGGTCTTCCATTCGTAGTACCCGGATGCCGGGATGATCGCGCGCCGCGCGATCAGCGCCTGACGGAACATCGGTTTGTCCTCGACCTCCTCGGCGCGCGCGTTGATCGCCTTCGCACCGATGCCGGGATCTTTCGACCAGGAGGGCACGAGTCCCCACCGGGCGGCCTCGAGCCGTCGTGTGGGGGGCTCGGTCTTCGCCGAGTCGAGGACGATCGCGACACGATCGGTGGGTGCGACGTTGTACGAGGGCGCCGGCAGATCGTCACCGATCACGTCCACCCGGAGGACGCCGACGAGCTCGGACCCGGAACTGCCCACGACGAAACGACCGCACATGCGGCCAGCCTACGCGGGGCCTCCGACGCCGTCGGCGTCGAGCACGCCGATCTCCGCGAGACGATCCAGAAGCGCGGCGCCGTCGTCACCCGTCACCCACGGCACCGCCGCGGCCGAGTGATCGTCGACGGCGGTCCGGCCTCCGGCGAGGACCGCCTCGGCGGAGGACAGCCGGCGGATCGCCACCGCCCGCACACGCTCGGGGTTCTCGCTCGTGAAGGCCGTGTACAGCGCGTCGTCGTGCTGGCCGTCGTCACCGATGAGCACCCAGGACACCTGCGGGAACTCCCGGGCGAGGCGCCGCAGGTTCTCCTCTTTGTGGGCGCGACCGCTGCGGAACCACCGGTCGTGCGTCGGCCCCCAGTCCGTCAGCAGCAGCGCACCCGGCGGGAAGAGGTGTCGCCGCAGGAAGCGCTGCAGGGTGGGCGCAACGTTCCATGCACCGGTGGAGAGGTAGACGACCGGAGCCCCGGGGCTCTCGCGCACCAGGCGTTCGAGGAGCACCGCCATGCCGGGCACCGGCTGACGGGCGTGCTCGTCCAGGACGAAGGAGTTCCACGCCGCGACGAGAGGACGGGGCAGGGCGGTGACCATCACGGTGTCGTCGACGTCGGAGATGACGCCGAAGCGCACGTCGGCGCCGACGACGAACACGCGCGTCTCGAAGGGCTCGGAGCCTTCGACGGTCATCGTCAGGGGTTGCCATCCCGGTTGGAGACGCGCGGGCAGCACGGTGTCGACCACGCCGCCGCGGTCGGCCACGACGTCATGGCTCACACCGTCGATCGTGACCGTCACGTGGGCGTATCCGACGGGCACCGCCGCGAAGCTCCGCCAGCCGCGGACGCCGATGTCTTCGCCGCGATGACGCGTGCGGCGGCGTGTGCGCACGGGCGGCACGATGAGCACCCGGCCCAGCACCCGCACCCAGTCCTCGCCGCCGTAACCCGGGTAGGCGGACACGCTCGGCCGCAGCCCGCGGGCGCGGCAGCGACGCTCGCGCCAGGCGTGGAATCTGTACTCCAGACGAGCGATCCAGAGCACCTTGACACGCGGTGCGGGTTCGGCGTGCATCGCTTCAGTCTTTCATGTCCTCGGTCGGACGGGTGTCCGCGTCGTCGAGGCGCATGTGCCGCGCCTCCCGCGCGACGATCACGCGCTTGGCGATGTACGCGAGCACGAGGAAGACGGCGATGACGGCCACGAAGAGGTATCCGGCGACGTGCAGGCGGTCGGCGAGTTCGCGGTAGGTGCCCGCCGCCGCCGCCGCGACGCTGACGTACGCCACCGCCCAGACCGTGCAGGCCGGCGCGGTCCACGCCAGGAAGCGGCGGTAGGAGAAACCGCTCATCCCGACCGTGAGCGGCACGAGCGAGTGCAGCACCGGAAGGAAGCGGGACAGGAAGATGGCGGGGCCGCCGCGGCGACGCAGGTAGAGCTCCGCGCGGGTCCAGTTGTCCTCGCCGATGCGACGCCCCAGCCGCGAGAAGCGGATGCGCGGGCCGAGCCACCGGCCCAGCCAGAAGCCGATGCTCTCGCCCACCAGCGCCCCGACGACCACGACGACCATCAGCACCGCGGCCTCCGCGACCGACCCGACCGCCGTCGCGGCGACGATGACGACGGTGTCGCCGGGGACGATCAGTCCGACGAGGACGCTCGTCTCCAGCAGGATGGCGATCCCGGCGAGAACCGTGCGCAGCACGGGGTCGACATTCTGCACGGCATCGAGCAGCCACGAGAGGAACTCGTTCACGCGACCAGCCTATGCGGCACCTGGGTGTGCGTATGCCGCGCGGCGGGTCCCGGTCGGCGCGGCGCCGCCGTCTAGCCTGGGAGGATGCCCGCGCGCCTCGTCGCACATCCGCTCGCCTGGACCGATCCCGCGGCACTGTTCCGCGGCGGTCTCGGCGACCACGAGCACGCGTTCTGGCTGGATGCCGGGCCGCACGCGACGACCGGGTACAGCTGGATGGGCGTCGGCGTCCCCGACGAGATCGGTCCTTCCGACGTCGTGCTGGCAGCGGACGGCGGCGCGGGCGATCCCGTCCCGCCGGGACCGTTCCGCGGCGGGTGGGTCGGATGGTCGGGCTTCGATGCCGCCGCACGCGCGGCGGGGGCACCGGCCACCGTCGACGACCGGGACGGACCGCAGGAGGCGTGGCTGCGCGTGCGCTGGTTCGTCACCGTCGACCACGCCGCGCGCGCGATGTGGCTGGTCGCCGAGCCGGCGGAGCTGGCCGCGGCGCTCGCGCTCCTCGACGCGCGCCGGGATGCGCCGCCGCGGACGGATGCCGGGGGCGTCGTCGCCACGGCATCCGCCCGCCAGCGACCCGTGGAGTACCGCGCGCTGATCGAGCGCTGCCGGGCGGCGATCCGCGCGGGGGACGCCTACCAGCTGTGCCTGACGACGCGCTTCGACGTCGCGGCATCCGACCCGCTCGACCCCGTCGACACCTATCTGCGCCTGCGCGCGGCGCTGCCCGCGCACCACGGCGGCATCATCCGCAGCGGTGCGTTCGCCCTGCTCAGCGCGAGTCCCGAACGCTTCCTGGAGGTGGCCGACGGTATGGTCCGCACCCGCCCGATCAAGGGGACGCGTCCGCGCGGCGGCGACAGCGCCGAGGACGCGGCCCTTGCCCGCGAGCTGGCGGAGAGCGTCAAGGAGCGCGCGGAGAACGTGATGATCGTCGACCTCATGCGCAACGACCTCCAGCGCGTGTGCACACCCGGCACCGTGAGCGCGGAACGCCTGCTCGAGGTGGAGTCGTACTCGGCGGTGCACCAGTTGGTCAGCACCGTCGCGGGACGGCTCAGGCCGGGGACGACGTGGGCGCAGCTGCTCGCGGCGACCTTTCCCGCCGGCAGCATGACCGGGGCGCCGAAGCTGTCGGCGATGCGGATCCTGCACGGGCTCGAGGCCGGAGCGCGCGGACTCTACTCCGGCTGCTTCGGTTGGGTCGGCGACGACGGACGCGCCGATCTCGCGATGACCATCCGCTCGATCGTGCTGCATCCGGGAGGCGCCTACGTGGGGGCCGGGGGCGGCATCACCTGGCTCTCCGACCCCGATGCCGAGGTGGCCGAGGTGGGCGTCAAGGCCCGGGGTCCGCTCGGTGCGCTCGGCGCCACCCTCCCGCCGGGATGGTAGGGCGGGTCCGCTAACCTGGAAGCACGCCTCTCGCGCGTTCCCCAGCTTTCAGATTGGTCTTCCCCTTCCCATGAGCAGCCCCACAGACATCGCCACCGCCGCCGAGAACGGACCGTACGACGTGCACGCCGTGCAGGAGAAGTGGCAGCGCATCTGGGCCGAGAAGGACCCGTTCCGCGCCGGCGGCGACGACGACACGCGCCCCCGCAAGTACGTGCTCGCGATGTTCCCCTACCCCTCGGGCGATTTGCACATGGGTCACGCGGAGAACTACCTGTACTCCGACATCGTCGCGCGCTTCTGGCGGCACCGCGGCTACAACGTGCTCAACCCCATCGGCTGGGACAGCTTCGGCCTGCCCGCCGAGAACGCCGCCATCAAGCGCGGTGTCGAGCCGCGCGGCTGGACCTACGGCAACATCGCCCAGCAGCGCTCGAGCATGCAGCAGTACGGCGTCTCGTTCGACTGGTCACGCGTGCTGCACACCTCCGACCCCGAGTACTACCGCTGGAACCAGTGGCTGTTCCAGCGCCTGTACGAGAAGGGGCTCGCGTACCGCAAGGACGCGCTGGTCAACTGGGACCCGGTGGACCAGACGGTGCTGGCGAACGAGCAGGTGCTGCCCGACGGCACGTCCGAGCGCAGCGGCGCCGTCGTGGTGAAGAAGAAGCTCACGCAGTGGTTCTTCCGCATCACCGAATACGCCGACCGTCTGCTCGACGACCTCAACCAGCTCGAGGGCTTCTGGCCGCACAAGGTGCTGCAGATGCAGCGCAACTGGATCGGCCGCTCCGTCGGCGCCGACATCGACTTCGAGATCGAGGGTCGCACCGAGAAGATCACGGTGTTCTCGACGCGCCCCGACACCCTCTACGGCGCCACGTTCATGGTCGTCGCCCCCGACTCCGACCTGGCCGCGGAGCTGGTGGCCTCGGCATCCCCGGAGGCGCGCATGCGCTTCCAGGACTACCTCGACACCGTGCAGAAGACGAGCGAGATCGACCGGCAGACGGCCGACCGCCCGAAGACCGGCGTCTTCCTGGAGCGGTATGCGATCAACCCGGTCACGGGGGAGCGGCTGCCCATCTGGGCCGCCGACTACGTGCTCGCCGGCTACGGCCACGGCGCCGTCATGGCGGTGCCCGCCCACGACCAGCGCGACCTCGACTTCGCGCGCGCGTTCGACCTGCCCGTGAAGGTGGTCGTCGACACGACGGCGCCGGTCACCGGCGCGATCCCCGTCATCGAGCTGGATGCCGAGGGCGTGCCGATCGATCCGGGTGCCCCGGGCCTGGACGAGATCGATCCCGCCGTGACGGGCGTGGCGCTCACGGGCGACGGCCGCATGATGAACTCCGGCCCGCTCGACGGACTGAGCAAGCGCAACGCCATCGCCCGCGCCATCGAGCAGCTCGAGGCCGCCGGCACCGGTCGCGCCGCGAAGACCTATCGCCTCCGCGACTGGCTCATCTCGCGTCAGCGCTACTGGGGCACGCCGATCCCGATGGTGCACACCGCCGACGGTCGCATCGTCCCGG
Organism: Microbacterium hominis NBRC 15708; assembly: GCF_001592125.1. Taxonomy (GTDB): domain Bacteria; phylum Actinomycetota; class Actinomycetes; order Actinomycetales; family Microbacteriaceae; genus Microbacterium; species Microbacterium hominis. The sequence goes on along the minus strand of NZ_BCWI01000001.1, from coordinate 470,968 downwards.
TGCCGGACGATCAGCTCCCCGTCGAACTCCCGGCGATGGAGGGTCTGGATCTCACGCCCAAGGGCTCCTCGCCCCTCGGCGCGGCGACCGGCTGGGTCGAGACCGTCGACCCCGAGACGGGCGAGCCGGCCCTCCGCGACCCCGACACGATGGACACGTTCGTCGACAGCTCGTGGTACTTCCTGCGCTTCCTGTCGCCGGGGGACGCCGCACGGGCGTTCTCGTCGAAGGAAGCCGACCGCTGGGGTCCGGTGGACTTCTACATCGGCGGCGTGGAGCACGCGATCCTCCACCTCCTGTATGCCCGCTTCATCACGAAGGCGCTGTTCGACATGGGCCTGGTGGAGTTCACCGAGCCCTTCTCGAACCTCATCAACCAGGGCATGGTCATCCTCGACGGCGCCAAGATGAGCAAGAGCAAGGGCAACCTCGTGCTCTTCCAGGACGAGCTCAACGCCCACGGCGCCGACGCACTGCGCGTCGCGCTCGCCTTCGCGGGCCCCGTGGAGGACGACAAGGACTGGAGCGACGTCTCGACCACCGGCGCCGCCAAGTTCCTCGCCCGCGCCTGGCGCATCGCGCACGACGTGTCGAGCGACCCGGACGTCGTGTGGGCCGAGGGAGACACGGCCCTGCGCCGCGTGACCCACCGCCTGTGGGCGGATGCCCCGGCGCTGATCGAGCAGACCAAGTTCAACGTCGTCGTCGCCCGCCTCATGGAGCTCGTCAACGCGACGCGCAAGACGATCGACGGCCCCGCCGGCCCCTCCGATCCGGCCGTTCGCGAAGCCGCCGAGGCCGTGGCGATGATCCTCGACCTGTTCGCCCCGCACACGGCGGAGGAGATGTGGGAGCAGCTCGGGTATGAGCCGTTCGTGGGTCTCGCGACGTGGCGCCAGGCCGACCCCACCCTCCTGGTCGAGGAGTCGGTGACCGCGGTCGTCCAGATCGACGGCAAGGTGCGCGGCACCCTGACGGTGCCCGCTCGCATCTCGTCCGACGAGCTCGAGGCGCTCGCGCGCGCGGACGAGAAGGTCGTGCGCTCCCTCGCCGGCCGCGAGATCGCCCGGGTCGTCGTGCGCGCGCCGAAGGTCGTCAGCTTCACGACCGCCTGACCCCGCGAGGGGAGGAGCCCCTCCTCCCCAGGACGCTCGCCCCGCCGGCTCTCCACGAACAGCCGCCGGAAGGGATCGTCGCCGCGCTGAGGGTGTGAGCGTGGGCGGGTGAGTTCTCCCGAGGAGATGGCCGCGGCATCCGCCGACGCCGCCCTGGCCCGTGTGCGGCGACGCCGCCTCGGCACCGGCGCGGCGATCGTGCTGGTGCTCGCGATCGCGGCGATCGCGGTCGTCATCGGGTTGGTGCGCTCGGCCGCGGCGCCCGCCGCCTCGGTTCCCGTGGCGGTCGCGGACCCGACGCCGCCGCCCGTGTACGTGCACGTGTCCGGCGCGGTGGCTCACCCCGGGCTGTACCGGCTCGACGACGGCGCGCGGGTGGTCGACGTCGTGGCCGCCGCCGGCGGATTGGCCGACGACGCGGATGCCGCGGCCATCAACCTCGCGCGCCCGCTCAGCGACGGCGAGCAGCTGCACGTCCCGCGCGTGGGGGAGAGCGCGCCACCGGCCGCAGCCGCGACCGGGGAGGGACGGGTGAACCTGAACACCGCCGATGCCACCGCTCTCGACGCGCTGCCCCGCGTCGGCCCGGCGATCGCGGAGCGCATCATCGCGTGGCGCACCGAGAACGGACGGTTCACGAGCGTCGACGACCTGCTCTCGGTGCCCGGGATCGGCGAGAAGATGCTGGCGGGGTTGCGCGATCGGGTGACGGTGTGAGGGTCGGCGCGCGGACGGAGCGGGCGATCGGCGGACGCCGCCTCCGGCGACGCGACGCCCGGCTGGTGCCGGTCGCGGCCGCCGCGTGGCTCGTCGCGGGCCTGCTGACCGCCCAGGCCGAGGTCTCCGGCGTCGTCGCGACGGCGCTGTGGGCGGCATCCGCGGCCGTGCTGCTCTTCGCGGTGCGCCGCGGCCGTGCGGCGCCCGCGTGCGCACTGATCGCGGTCGCCCTCGCCGCGAGCGGCGCGGTGGCGATGCAGGTCGCCGCAGCCCAGCCGACGCGCGCGGTCGTCGCCGCCGCCGACACGACCGGCGGCCGCGCCCTGTCGGTGATGGTGACCGCGGTCGGCAAGATCGAGCGCAGCGCGACCGGGTGGCGCTTCGACGCGATCCTGGAGCGGCTCGAGTACGGCGACACCGTGATCTCCGCGGCGGCGCCCGTCCTCGTGCGGACGGCCGAGGTGCCCACCGGCCTCGACCTCGGCGCGCGGGTGCGACTGCGGGGCACGGGCTGGCGACCGGAGGCGGGCGACCGGGCGGTGCTGGTCATCGACGCCGCGTCCGTGCCCACGCTGCTGTCGGGGCCGACAGGAGCGCTGTCCGTCGCGTCGGAGCTCCGCCGCGGCCTCGTCGAGGTCACGGCCGGACTGCCCGATCCCGGGCGCGGACTCATCGCGGGACTCGCCGTCGGTGACACCTCCACCGTCGACCCGGGGCTGGACACCGCGATGAAGGCGTCGTCGCTCTCGCACCTGACTGCCGTCAGCGGGGCGAACTGCGCGCTGGTCGTGGGGATGGCGTTCGGGGGCGCCGCCGTCTGCGGCGCGCGTCGCGGCATCCGGGTCGGGGCGGGCCTCGCCGCCCTGGTGGCGTTCGTCGTGCTCGTCTCGCCCGAGCCGAGCGTCGTCCGCGCCGCGACCATGGCTGCGGTGGCGATGCTCGGCGTGCTCCTCGGACGCACCGGCGCGGGACTGTCTCTGCTCGCCGTCTCGGTCGCGGTGCTCGTCATCATGGATCCGTGGCTGGCGCGCTCGCTCGGCTTCGCCCTGTCCGTCACGGCGACGGCCGCTCTGCTCGTCGTGGCCGGCCCCCTGGCAGACGGGTTGGCGCGGTGGATGCCGCATCCCCTCGCCCTGGCCCTGTCGGTGCCGCTGGCCGCGCAGCTCGCCTGCGCCCCGCTCATCGTGCTCATCTCGCCGCAGGTATCGCTCTACGGGGTGCTCGCGAACGTCCTCGCCGCACCGGCCGCTCCGCTCGGCACGGTCCTCGGCCTCGCCGCGTGCGTGTGCGCCGGCATCCCCGCCCTCGGAGCGGGGATGGCCGTACTCGCCTGGCTTCCCGCGGCCTGGATCGCCGCGACGGCCACCGTCGTCGCGCAGCTTCCGGGCAGCGCCGTGTGGTGGCCGCAGGGTCCGGTCGGGCTCCTCGCCCTCGCCGTGGTGGTCCTCGCGGTCGGGCTCGTTCTCGTGCGCACGCGCCGGGTCTGGCGCATCGCCTCGCTGCTCGTGCTGGCGGTCACCGCCGCGGTGGCGCTGGGCGTGGGACCGGTCACGGAGATCGGGGAGCGCGCCCGGATCCCGCCGGACTGGACGATCGCGGCGTGCGATGTCGGCCAGGGCGATGCGCTCGTCGTGCGGTCGACGGCGCACGTGGCGCTGGTCGACACCGGTCCCGACCCGGCAGCGCTGGAGCGCTGTCTGCGCACGCTCGGCGTCGACCGCATAGAGCTGCTCGTGCTGACCCATTTCGACCACGACCACGACGGCGGCGTCGCGGCCGTCGTGGGCCGTGTCGACGTCGTCGTTCACGGACCGGCCGGAACCCCCGACGACGAGCGCACGCTCCGACGTCTCGCCGAGGGCGGAGCCCGACCGGTCCGTGCCACCGCGGGGATGACCGGCCTGCTGGGAGACGCGCGGTGGCGCGTGCGAGGGCCGGAGAGCAACGCGGTGGCGGGCAACGACGCCAGCGTGGTCATCGAGGTCACCGGTCCCGCGGTCCCCACGACGCTGATGCTCGGCGACCTCTCGGCGGACGGGCAGCGTCGTCTGGCCGCGAGCGCACCGCTGCTGACGTCCTACGCCGTGGTCAAGGTCTCCCACCACGGCAGCGCGGATCAGGATGCCCGGTTCTACGCCCGCCTGCGCCCGGCTCTCGCGATCGTCTCGGTCGGCGCGAACACCTACGGGCATCCGCGCGCGGAGACCCTCACGATGCTCTCCGGGCTGGGCGCACGCATCGACCGCACCGACGCCGAGGGCCTCATCGTCCTGTGGAGCGAGGAGTCGGCCCTCCGCGTCTGGCGCGAGAGGTCTCCGCCGTGACGGCGGCGGCCCGCGACCACGCGGCGGGCGACGCGACGTCGGACGGCGTCGATAGGCTGGAGGCATGCCACCCGCCGCCCGTCGTCCCGCCGCGCGCGGGGGTTCCCGCACCGCGTCGGCGATCCCTCAGATCTCCTGGCGCAGCCCCCAGCCGGCGCCGATCGTGCTCGTCTCGGGGCCGGAGGACGTCTGCGCGGAGCGGGCGACCGCCGGCATCCGCGAGTTCCTGCGCGCCGAGGACGCGAGCCTCGAGGTCTCCGACCTCCGCGCCGACGACTACACCTCCGGCAGTCTGCTGACACTGACCTCGCCGTCGTTGTTCGGCGAGCCGCGCCTCGTGCGGGTCGGTGGCGTGGAGAAGTGCTCCGAGGCCTTCCTCACGGAGGCACTCGCCTACATCGAGGCCCCGCAGGACGGCGCCACCGTCGTCCTGCGCCACACGGGATCGAGCGTCCGCGGCAAGAAGCTGCTCGATGCGATCCGCTCCGGCACGGGCGGGGGAGTGGAGATCGCCTGCCCCGCGGTCAAGCGCGATTCCGACCGGTTCGACTTCGCCGCCGGTGAGTTCCAGACCGCGCGCAAGAAGATCGCGCCGATCGCCCTGCGCGCCCTCGTCGGCGCCTTCTCCGACGATCTCACCGAACTGGCCGCCGCCTGCCAGCAGCTCATCTCCGACGTGCCCGGTGACATCACCGAACAGGTCGTCGAGCGCTACTACGGCGGCCGCGTCGAGACGTCGGCCTTCACCGTCGCCGACACCGCGATCGCCGGCCGCTACGGCGAGGCGCTCGTGGCCCTGCGCCACGCGCTCGCGAGCGGAGCCGACCCGGTGCCGCTGGTAGCCGCGATCGCCTCGAAGCTGCGGACGATGGCGCGGGTCGCCGGCCTGCGCGAGTCGTCGGCATCCATCGCCGCACGCCTCGGGATGAAGGACTGGCAGGTCGACCGCGCCCGCCGCGACCTGACCGGCTGGAACGAGACCAGCCTGGGGCGCGCCATCCAGGCGGCGGCGCGCGCGGATGCCGAGGTCAAGGGCGCCTCGCGCGACCCCGTGTTCGCGGTCGAGCGCCTGATCACGATCATCGCGACGCGCGCCCCCTACGGCGCCTGACCCGCGCCGCACACGACGAAGGCCCGCCCCGGATGCGGGACGGGCCTTCGTGCGACGGGATGCGGCTCAGAGAGCGGCGACCTGCTTCGCGATCGACGACTTGCGGTTCGCGGCCTGGTTCTCGTGGATGACGCCCTTGCTCACGGCCTTGTCGAGCTTCTTCGACGCCTTGGCGAGAGCCTTCTCGGCGGCGGCCTTGTCGCCGGCGGCGATGGCCTCGCGGGTGCGACGCACCTCGGTCTTCAGCTCGCTCTTGACGGCCTTGTTGCGCTCGCGCGCCTTCTCGTTGGTCTTGTTGCGCTTGATCTGCGACTTGATGTTCGCCACGTTCGACGGCTCTTTCGTTCGGTTTTCGATGGATGTGCCGGGGTAGCGGTAGAGGGACGCCTCCGGCGGCGTGCGGGGTGGGACCCACACGCAAGCCAATCACCGAGTCTATCAGGTTGCCGCGTGGCGACCCCGCAATGCGCCGCGCACCCGCGCGCGTGGGGCATGATCGGATCGACCGGGCCCGATCCGGCCGATCCGACGGAGCACCGACGAAGGAGCCTCCCGTGAGCGCAGGGTCCCCCCAGAACGCCCCGACCGCCCCGACCTCCGGCCGCCGCGCGGGCGCGGGCTGGTTCGCACTGTTCACCCTCGCGTGGCTCGCGATCTGGACCGCGCAGCTCACCCCGCTCCAACTCCTCATCCCGCTGCAGCTGGACACCCCGGGTGATGCCGACCGTTGGATCTCCGGGGTCGTCTCCTCGGGCCTGGTGCTCGCGGCGGGAGGCCTCGCCGGGGTCATCGCCGGACCGCTGGCCGGGGGCATGAGCGATCGGACGCGCGGCAGGTTCGGGCGCCGGCGCCCGTGGGCACTGGGCGGTGTGCTCCTCGGGGCGGGGTCGCTGGTGGCGATCGCCTTCGCGACCGGCCCCCTCGGCGTCGGCGCCGCATGGGTGGGGGTGTCGGTCGGCGTCGCCGTCGCCTCCGCCGCCTTCACCGCCATGATCGCCGACCAGCTGTCGGCTCAGCGGGGCACCGCCTCGGCGGCGATCTCCTCCTCGCAGGCGCTCGGCATCGTGGTCGGCGTCGGCGTCGTCGTGCTGCTCGGACTCGGCGTGGTCGCGGGCTACCTCATGCTCGGCGCCATCCTGCTCGTCGCCGGAGGAGCGGGCGCGCTGCTGCTGCCCGACCCGCCCGCACCGGCGGCGTCGGCGACCGCGCGCACGCGCCGCGCGCTGTCGGCCCGGTTCGCCGCCTTCCGTGATCGAGACTTCGCGTGGATGCTGTGGGGCCGCCTCGTGGCCAACATCGGCAACGCACTCGGCACGGGGCTGCTGCTCTTCTTCCTGCTGTACGGCCTCCACCGCGACCCGGCCGCCGCTCAAGACGAGCTCCTGCTGCTGATCGTCGTGTACACGGTGTTCGTCGTGCTCGCCTCGGTGCTCGCCGGGGCGGTGTCGGATCGCACCGGCAACAGACGGGGGCTGACGGTCGGCGCCGCGCTCGTGCAGGGCGGCGCGGCACTCCTGCTCGCGGTGTTCCCGTCGTTCGAGATGTCGCTCGTGGCGGCCGGTCTGCTCGGCGTCGGCTACGGCGCGTACATGTCGGTCGGTCTCGCCCTCGGCACCGACCTGCTCCCGTTCGCGGAGGACAGTGCGCGCGACCTCGGCTTCGTCAACGTGGCCGCGAGCCTCGGTCAGCTCCTCGGGCCGCTCATCGGCGCGGGACTCGTCGCGGCGGTGGGCGGATTCTGGCTGCTGTTCCTGGGCTCCGCCGTGATGTCGGTGGTGGGCGGCCTCATGACCTTGATGGTGCGGGCTCCCCGGCGGCATCCATCGTCGCCAGCGCCAGATCGAGCACGGCGTTGAAGACCCGCGGGCGCATCGCGGTGACCAGGTGCGACGTGCGCGGCACGACGATCAGTTCCGCGCCGGGCACGAGAGAGGCGAAGAGCCGCTCGTTGACGCGCAGCTGATCGAACTGCCCGTTGACGAACCACGTGGGCACGTCGATCCGGCGCAGGGCGGCCAGCAGATCCAGCACCGACAGGCTCCGCAGCGCGATGTCCTGCGCGTCGTAGGCGTAGCCGCCGGCGCCGAAGTCGGCACGGGTCTCCGAGGGCAGTGTGCGATCGAGAACCCATTCGGCGATGGGAGCGCCCCGCCCCGGGAGACGGTCGAAGCCGCGCGCGAGCGTCCGGTAGGTCTGCAGCGCGAGTCCGCGCGGGATGGCCGTGCACGAGGCCGCCACGAAGGCGTCGAGCGGGGGGCGCGTCTCATCGCCGGCGTACGCGATCGAGAGCAGTCCGCCCATCGAATGCCCGACGAGCAGCACGCGACCCTGCCCGGCCGCCGCGCGGACGGCGGTGTCGATCGTCGCGAAGGCGCCGTCGAGGGTGAACTCCTCGGCCATCCGCGTGCCGTGACCGGGGAGATCGAGGGCGACCGCGGATACCCCGCGGTCCTCGAGATGCTCCACCTGCGCGCGCCACATCGTGGCGGACGTGCGGATGCCGTGCACCATCACCACGGTCGTCCTCACCCGGCCAGCCTAAACGGTGGCCACGCACGCCGACGGCCCCGGACACCCGCCGAAGCGGGGCCGGGGCCGCCGGGACGCGCGGATCAGCCGACGACGCGGCGGCGGCGTGTCGTCATCGCGAGCATCATGCCCGCTGCGAGCAGGAACGCACCGCCGAGCGCGAGGCCCCAGGGGAGCTCGGCGCCCGTCGTGGCGAGCACGCCCTCACCCACCACCTCCAGCGGCAGGTTCAACACGACGCGACCGTCGGCGCCCAGCACGATGAGGTGGTGCGTGCCGGTCTCGAGCGTCCGCGGCACGGCCACCGTGAAGGTGACCCGTCCGCTCGCGTCCGCGGCGGGGATGCCGGTGATCACGATGGGCTGGCTGTTCAGCGTCGCCGCGACCTGCTCTCCGGCGCCGAGACCGGTGAGGGTCACGGTGAAGGACGAGCCGCGCTCGATGCGACCGCCGGCGGCGAGGCCGGTCGTCGACACGCCCACGCCCGATCCGCCCGTCGACGGCGCAGTCGTCGTCGGAGACGGCGACGGCGAGCCGGTCGGCGACGCGGTGGGCGAGCCGGTCGGAGTGCCCGTCGGCGACGGCTCCGGTGTCGGCGTGCCGGTCACGAGCTTCGCCCGGCCGAGCGCCGACGGGGCGATCGGGTCGACCGCCGCGGCGTACGCGAGCGTAGCCGCCAGGTCGACCTGGCCGGTGTCGGTGCGATCCGTCCCCTGCGCGAAGGGCGCGAAGCCGTCACCGCCGTTGGCGAGGAACGAGTTCGTCACCACCGTGAAGGTGTCGGTGTCGGTGATCTTCGTGCCGTTCAGCGACATCGAGACGATGTGCCCCGACCGCGATGCGCTCTGACCGGCCGGCGGCGCGTCCTCCGTGTACTCGTAGGAGAAGCCCTGCGAGACGCCGAGGTGCAGCTTCGGGCGGTCACCCGTCGCCTGCCACTGCCGCGTGAGGATGTCCTTGAGCTGGGCACCCGTGAGCGTCACCGTCACGAGCGTGTTCGCGAAGGGCTGCACGTCGGCGAGCTGCTTGTAGGTCACCGTGCCGTCGCCGACGTAGGTGAGGTCCGCGCGCAGCCCGCCCGGGTTCATGAGCGCGATCTGCGCCTTCTTCCCCGCGTACGCCGGGTTCGTGCTGGTCGCCCACAGGTAGACGTCGGCGACGGTGTTGCCCATCGTCGACTCCACTCCGCGGTCGGAGCCCTTCGTCCCGCCGCGCAGGATGTCGCCCGTGATCGTGCCCACGGGCTGCGCTCCGATGGTGTTGGCCTGGTCGCTGAATCCCTTGACGAGTGCCGCGACCTCGGCATCCGGGGTGAACGGCGTGCTGGCGAAGGTCGTGATCGTCGGGGAGATCGACACGAGCTCGTCGGCGCGCTTGTCGTACGTCACGGTCAGCTGACCCAGCGCCTTGCCGTACTCCGAGGCCTGGATGACCGGACGCAGCCCGCCCGTCGATGCCACCTGCACCTCGCACGCGTACGTCTGGTGCGTGTGCGCCGAGACGATGGCGTCGATGTGGGCGGATGCGCCGCGGATCAGGGTGCCGAAGGCCGAGGGGTCGGTGGCGACCGCCTCGCACTGGTTCGACACCGACGATCCGGAGTGCGTCAGCAGCACCGTCACGTCGGCGAGGTCGCCGTCTGCGATCTCGTCCGCCACCCGGTTCGCGGCCTCCAGCTGGTCGCCGAAGTCGAGGTCCGCGATACCGGCGGGGTCGACCATCGTGGCGGTGTCGGTGGTGACGGTGCCGATGAAGGCGACACGCACGCCGTCGATCGTCTTGATCGCGTACGAGGCCAGCGCGGGCGTCTTCGTGCCCTTCAGGTAGACGTTCGCCCCGAGTGCGTAAGGCGCACCCGCCGCGATCTGCTCCGGCGTCGCGCCCGACGGATCGACGTTGCCGCCGAATCGCGGGATGACACGGTCCCTGAGGTCGGCGAAGCCACGGTCGAACTCGTGGTTGCCGACCGCCGAGACCTCGAGCCCGGAGGCCTTCAGCGCATCGATCGTCGGGGAGTCCTGCTGGATCAGCGAGGTGAACGTCGACGCACCGATGTTGTCTCCCGCAGACACGAGAACCGTGTTCGGGTTCTGCGCCTTCTTCGTCGCGACCGCACCGGCGAGCACGGCCGCGCCGGCCTCGCCCTGGGTGCCGGCCTCGATGCGTCCGTGGAAGTCGTTGATCGTGAGGATGTCGATCGTCGTCGGCGCTCCGGCGCCCGCGGACAGCCCGACCTTCAACGGATCGTGGTCGCTCGAGCGATAGGGCCCCTCCTGCCAGAACAGCGTGCCGTGGTTGTTGTAGCGGCTGTACTCGAGCGCCACCGACTCACCGGAGTTGATGTTCCAGACGTCGCCGCCGGTCACGCGCTTCCACGCGGCCTCGTTGAGGAGCACGTGGTCGAGCGAACCGGAGAGACCGTCGAAGGAGTAGGTCGAGCGACCCAGCTCCAGCCCCGACTCGGCATCCGTGTACCCGGCGTCGTAGAGGACCTTCAGCGGGTCCTCCTGAGTGTAGGAGTTGAAGTCGCCGACGAGGACGGCGGCGTCTCCGGTGCTCGTGAGCGACGTCACCCAGTCGCGCAGCGCGGTCGCCTGCGCGACGCGCGCCGGGTTCCAGGCGCCCTGGCCGTCCTTCTGGTCGGCCTGCGCGCCCGACGCGCCGGACGAGCCCTTCGACTTGAAGTGGTTCACGACGAACAGGAACGGCTCGCCGCCCGCGACCGGTGCGAACTTCTGCGCGATCGGCTCACGGGCGTTGTCGAACGCCTGGCCGGAGCCCGACAGCGTTCCCAGCGCGAGCGCGTCGCCCACCCGCTCCACACGAGCGGGCTGGTAGATGATCGCGTTGCGGATGACGTCCTGCTCGGACGCGTCGGGCAGCTGCGCGGATGCCGGCACGTATGCCCACTTCGAGGAGCCCGCCGCGGTGTTGAGTGCGTCGACGAGCGTGGAGACCGCCGTGTCGGGCGTGCTCGGCGTGGTCTTCGCCGAGTTCTCGATCTCCATCAGACCCACGACCGACGCGTCCAGGGTGTTGATCGCCGAGACGATCTTGGACTGCTGGCGCGCGAGGTCGGCAGCACCCCAGGCGCCACGCAGGTCGCACCCGGTGCGGACGTTGGTGCCGACGCCGGCGCGATCGGTGTACGGCTGGCACGCCGCGTTCGACGAGCCCAGCGTGGTGAAGTAGTTGAGCACGTTGAACGAGCCGACGCTGAGGTCGCCGCCGACGGAGGCCGGCGCCGCCGTGCGCGGATTGCTGAACGTGGCCTGACCCTGCGTGACACCGTCGCCGGGCAGGAACGATGCCGGGTTCAGCTTCCACGCGTTGTTGCGGTAGTCGAGGACGAACGAGCCGGTGAGGGTGGCGGTGCCGCCCACGACGACCGGGTGGTCGACGGAGACGTAGGCCGGGGTCAGGTCGCCGTTGAGGAGCGCTCCGGTGCCGCTGTTCGCACGCGCGGCGTAGTCGAGCGATCCGCCGTCGTCGAGGACGACGCCGCGCGCGAGGTTGTCGGCCGCGACGGCCTCCGCCTCGGCGGATCCGGGGCGCGCGACGTCGGTGGGCTGGCGCAGCACGCCCGTTCCGGCGGCGAGACCGACCTCGCCGTAGCGGTTCGTGTTGTTCGTGTTGGTGACCGTGAAGGTGCTCGAGACGGTGACGAGCATCGACTCGAGGCTCTCACGCTGCGCGATCGACGTCGGCCAGCTCGTGAGCGTGACCGGCACCGGCTTCGCGGCATCCGCGATCTTCGTCGTCTTGCCGGCCTCGACGCTCAGCTGGGTGAGTCCGTTGAACTCGCCCGCCGTCCCCGTCACCCGCACGGTGTCGCCGAGCGCGACCTCGTTCGCGACGGACGCGGTCCTGGTGTACACGAAGACGGCGTCGGATGCGGTGTGGCTGCCCAGATCGATCGCACCGCCGGTGCCGGGCGTCTGGATGACGTAGCCGTTGTAGCCGCCCACCGGGTAGTGCGCGGTGACGACGCCCTCCGTGGTGACGGTCTGGCCGTTGAGGGGGGTGGCGTCGCCCGTGCCCTGGATCGCGGCGATGGGAGTCACGGTGTCGGTGCCGGGAGCCGTGGACGTCGGGCTCGGGCTCGGCGATGCCGTCGGCGACGCCGTCGGCGATGCCGTCGGCGAGGGCGACGGGACGTTGCCGGCCGCGTTCTGCGGCGTGGGGTCGGCCGCCACGAAGTCGGCGCCGTTGACGGCGGTGTTCGTGTGGGCGGCGTCGCGCGTGATGCTCGTCGCGTTCGTCGTCGCGGGGGCGGGCGATCCGCCGGCGGCGGGGGCGGCGGCCGAGCCCCAGGCGACGTAGTCGACGACGTCGGCATCCGTCGGGCCCGTGATCGCGGCCGCGCTCGACACGAGTGCGACCTTGCCGGTGGTGCCGCTCATGGCCAGGTCGCCGATCGCGTCCGGCGTGGGCAGGGCGGTCGTGCCGCCGGCACCGATCTTCTCCTGCACGAGGAAGGTCGATCCCGCCGGGATCGATCCGGAGAGGGCGTTCTTGGTCCACGTGGTGCCGGTGGCCGAGGCGTACTGCAGCGACCACCCCTCCAGGCTCACCGCCGAGGAGGAGACGTTGACGAGCTCGACGAAGTCGTGCGTGTAGGTCGCGCCATTGTTGCCACCCCCGCCGTAGACCTCGTTGATGAGCACAGCCGCGCCGGTGTCGACGGCGGCTCGCGCCGGAAGGGCGGCGAGCCCCAGACCGCTGAAGGCGAGGGCTCCGGCTGTGATGGCGGCGACGACCGAGCGTCGCTTCCGCCTGTCGGCGGTGGGACGCGGTGCGTCCGGTGTCTGATCTGACACGTGTTCTCCCTGGTTTCGCATGCAACAAGCGACGGCCGCCGAGCGGTCGTCCGTCAGTGTGGATTCGGACCCATGATGGGGATGCCGGGGGGCGGGGCGGTTGCGTGCAGGTGAACACGCGACGGCACCCCGTGTCATCGGGTCTGAGATCGAGCATCGGCGGCGCCGGGCCGCCCGGACAAGGGCGGGAAGCGTTAACTCTTTCTCATCGGCCGGTTCTCTGGCGCGCCGCCGTCGCCGTCGGATAGGGTGCCGCCGCCGCGGGCGGGCGCGACGCGGCGACGCCGGTAGACTGCTCGGGACATGTCACCGCGCGCCCTGAAGCCTCTCGAGCCGTCTGCGACCCCTCCAGAGCTGATCCGCAATTTCTGCATCATCGCCCACATCGACCACGGCAAGTCGACGCTGGCCGACCGCATGCTGCAGATCACGGGCGTCGTGTCCGACCGCGACATGCGCGCGCAGTACCTCGACCGCATGGACATCGAGCGCGAGCGCGGCATCACGATCAAGTCGCAGGCCGTGCGGATGCCGTGGGCGACCTCGGACGGCACCTTCGCCCTCAACATGATCGACACCCCGGGTCACGTCGACTTCACCTACGAGGTCTCCCGGTCGCTGGCGGCCTGCGAGGGCGCCATCCTCCTGGTGGACGCCGCTCAGGGCATCGAGGCGCAGACGCTCGCGAACCTCTATCTCGCGCTCGAGAACGATCTGCAGATCATCCCCGTGCTCAACAAGATCGACCTCCCCGCCGCCGACCCGGAGAAGTACGCCGCGGAGCTCGCCAACCTCATCGGCGGCTCACCCGACGACGTGCTGCGCGTATCGGGCAAGACCGGCATGGGCGTCGAAGAGCTCCTCGACCGCATCGTCGAGCGCATCCCGGCGCCCGTCGGCGACGCGTCGGCTCCGGCACGGGCGATGATCTTCGACTCCGTGTACGACGCCTACCGCGGCGTCGTCACCTATGTGCGCATGGTCGACGGCAAGCTGGAGCCGCGAGAGCGCATCCAGATGATGTCGACGCGCGCGACGCACGACCTGCTGGAGATCGGTGTGTCCAGCCCCGAACCCGTGCCGACGCGCGGGCTCGGTGTCGGCGAGGTCGGCTATCTCATCACCGGCGTGAAGGACGTGCGCCAGTCGAAGGTCGGCGACACGATCACCAACCATCGCAAGCCGGCGACGACGGCCCTGGCCGGATACACCGACCCGAAGCCGATGGTGTTCAGCGGCGTCTACCCCATCGACGGCAGCGACTACGCGGATCTGCGCGAAGCGCTCGACAAGCTGAAGCTGTCCGACGCCTCGCTGCAGTACGAGCCGGAGACCTCGGTGGCGCTCGGCTTCGGCTTCCGGTGCGGATTCCTCGGTCTGCTGCACCTCGAGATCATCACCGAGCGCCTCTCGCGCGAGTTCGACCTCGACCTCATCACCACCGCGCCGTCGGTGACGTATGAGGTCACGACCGACACCGGCGAGCACGTCGTGGTCACCAACCCCAGCGAGTACCCCGACGGCCGCGTCGCGTCGGTGTCCGAGCCCGTCGTGAAGGTCGGCATCCTGCTGCCCAAGGATTACGTCGGCACGGTGATGGAGCTGTGCCAGCAGCGCCGCGGAACGCTGCTGGGCATGGACTACCTCTCCGAGGACCGCGTCGAGCTGCGCTACAACATGCCGCTCGGCGAGATCGTGTTCGACTTCTTCGACCAGCTGAAGTCGAAGACGCAGGGCTACGCGAGCCTCGACTACGAGCCGGCGGGCTCCCAGGAGGCCGACCTCGTGAAGGTCGACATCCTGCTGCAGGGCGAGAAGGTGGATGCCTTCAGCTCGATCGTGCACCGCGAGAAGGCCTATGCCTACGGCACCCTCATGACCGAGCGCCTGCGCAAGCTCATCCCGCGTCAGCAGTTCGAGGTGCCGATCCAGGCCGCGATCGGCGCCCGCATCATCGCCCGCGAGAACATCCGCGCCATCCGCAAGGACGTGCTCGCGAAGTGCTACGGCGGCGACATCACGCGTAAGCGCAAACTGCTCGAGAAGCAGAAGGAGGGCAAGAAGCGCATGAAGATGGTCGGTCGCGTCGAGGTGCCCCAGGAGGCCTTCATCGCCGCCCTCTCGGGCGACGTCGAGGGCAAGGACAAGAAGTAGGACGCCCCCGTTAGGCTGGAGACCATGCGTCGCGGAAGCTTTCAGGACGACACCGTCGACTACGCCGCGGTCGGTGCGACGCAGGCGCACGACCTCATGAGCTACCCGCCGGAGAACAGTGTCCCGGCCGAGGACTCGCTGCTGCTGGGCAGCGGACAGGCTCGCTTCGAGTCGTCCGCGGAGGCCCTCCTGTCGTGGTCGGCCCTGCGCGGCGCCGGACTGCAGATCAGCGATGTACGCCCGGCGGCAGGCCCGATGTACACGGGCGTCGGCTACGACATCGACGGCACGCCCACGGTCGCGAGCCGCCTCGAGGCCGACCAGCGCTTCGATGCGGACGGCACACCGTACGTGGCCGCGGGCACCACGATCCGCGTCCACGGTCACGTCAAGCGCATGAGCGCCGACGGCGAGCTGCGGGTCATCTACGCGATCGAGGAGCCCCGTCGGGTCGGTTTCGCGCTCGGCACCGTGGGCGGCTCGGTCGTCAGCGGTGAGGAGTCCTTCGTCGTGACGTGGGCCGACAACGACGAGGTGCGCTTCACGGTGCGCGCCTTCGACCGCCCGGTCTCGGCGCTGTACCGACTGATCCCGCCCCTGCTCAAGCGCCGCCGCCGCGAGCTCTTCCGGGGCTATCTGCGCGCCATCTCCCCGATGTACACGACCCCCGCCTGATGGGATCCGCCCTCCCTCTCGGCGATCCCGCGCCCTCCGACGGCGCCCTGCCCCCCGACATCGTGATCGACCCCGATCGTGACTTCGGGGTCTACCTGCACGTGCCCTTCTGCCGTGTCCGCTGCGGCTACTGCGACTTCAACACCTATACGGCCGGCGAGCTGCGCGGGGCACGGCAAGACGCCTACGCCGACGAGGTCCTGCGCGAGATCGCGCTGTCGCGGGAGGTGCTGAGCGCGCGGGGGCCGCTGCGGGCGGCATCCACCGTCTTCTTCGGCGGGGGCACCCCCACCCTGCTGCCCGGGGGCGACCTCGCCCGCATGCTCGACGGCGTCCGCACCGGCTTCGGCCTTGCCGACGGCGCGGAGGTCACCGTCGAGGCCAATCCCGACACCGTCACGGATGCCCTCGCGCGCGAGCTGGCCGCCGCCGGAGTGACGCGGATGTCGATCGGCATGCAGTCCGCCGTGCCGCACGTGCTCGCGGTGCTCGACCGCACGCACGACCCGGCAGGCGTGCGCACCGCCGTCGAGGCGGCGCGCACCGCCGGTCTCGACGTCAGCGTCGACCTCATCTACGGCGCGCCGGGGGAGTCGCTCGACGACTGGCGACGCTCTGTCGAGACGGCCGTCGGGCTCGAGCCCGACCACATCTCCGCATACGCGCTCATCATCGAAGAGGGCACCAAACTGGCGCGGCAGATCCGCCGCGGCGATGTCGCGGCCCCCGACGACGACCTGCAGGCCGACATGTACGAGCTGGCGGACGAGGCTTTCGCCGCCGCCGGTTACGACTGGTACGAGGTGTCGAACTGGGCGCGCAGCCCGCAGCAGCGCTCCCGGCACAACCTAGCCTACTGGCGGGGCACCGACTGGTGGGGCTACGGCCCGGGGGCGCACAGCCACGTGGGCGGGCTGCGCTGGTGGAACGTCAAGCATCCGGCCGCGTACGCGCAGCGCCTGGCCGCCGACGAGTCGCCCGCGGCGGCGCGCGAGCGCCCGGATGCCGCGGCGCGCCGGCTCGAAGACGTGCTCCTGCGCTCGCGCATCGCGGAGGGGATCGCCGTCTCGGATCTCACCGGCGAGGGCCGTCACGCCATCGCCGCCCTGATCGCCGACGGCCTCATCGACGGCGCCGCCGCGGTGCGCGGACGTGTGGTGCTCACGCGGCGGGGACGCCTTCTCGCCGACGCCGTGGTCCGCGCCCTCACCGTCTGAGGCGGCGCACGCGGTAGGATTGGCACTCGACAACCCGGAGTGCCAACGAGGAGGAGTGATGGTCTCGGAACGCGGCCTGCAGGTCCTCCGCGCGATCGTGCAGGACTACGTCGACACGCACGAGCCGGTCGGGAGCAAGGCGATCGTCGAACGACACCAGTTCGGGGTCTCCGCGGCCACGATCCGAAACGACATGGCGCTGCTCGAAGACGAAGAGCTCATCGCGGCGCCGCACACCTCGTCGGGGCGCGTGCCGACCGACAAGGGCTACCGCGTCTTCGTCGACCACCTCGCGGAGCTGCGTCCCCTCTCGGGCGCGCAGCGCTCGGCGATCTCGTCCTTCCTCAGCGACCCGGGCGATCTCGACGATCTGCTGATGCGGACGGTGCGCGCCCTCACCCAGCTCACCGGACAGGTCGCGATCGTCCAGTACCCCTCGTTCGCGCGGGCGAACGTCTCGCACGTCGAGTTCGTCCACCTCGGAGGCGCGCGGGTGGTCGTCATCGTGGTCACCGACACGGGGCGCGTCTCGCAGCGGGTCGCCTTCCTCGCGGAAGAGCTGAGCGAGCAGTCCGCCGCACAGGTGAAGACCGCGATCGCCCAACTCGTGACCGGGAAGCCCGTCGGAGACGCCGCCGCCGCGATCGCGGAGCTCGCGGCATCCGTGCCCGCCGGAACCCGCATCGACGACGCGCTGCGGGTCGTCGCCCGGATCGTCGGCGAGGAGCTCGACGACTTCCGCCAGGATCGGTTGGTCATGGCCGGCAGCGCGACCCTCGCCCGACGTGAGAGCGATTTCCGCGGCAGCATCTATCCGCTCCTCGAGGCCATCGAGGAGCAGGTCACGCTCCTGCGGCTGATGGGGGAGATGGTCGCCGACGAACACGGTCTCGCCGCGAGCATCGGGCGCGAGAACGCGGCGTTCGGTCTGACGGAGGCCTCGGTCCTGACGAGCGACTACGACACGACCGGAACCCGCGCCCGCGTCGGCCTGCTCGGTCCGACGCGCATGGACTATCCCACCAACCTCGCGGCGGTCCGCGCCGTCGCGCACTATCTGAGCCGGCTCCTCGACGAGGACGACGCGTCCCGCTGAGCGATCCGCTCCCGAACACCCACCCGCGCCCGAGAGGGCAGGAAAGGCGATTGTGGCCGACCACTACGAAGTCCTGGGCGTCTCCCGTGACGCGAGCCCCGAGGAGATCAAGAAGGCGTACCGGCGTCTGGCGCGCGAGCTGCACCCCGACGTGAACCCGGGCGCCGATGCGTCCGAGCGGTTCAAGCTCGTCACGCACGCCTACGACGTGCTGAGCGACCCCGAGCAGCGTCAGCGCTACGACATGGGCGGCGACGGCTCGCCCTTCGGCGGGGGAGCGGGCGCCGGCTTCGGCGGCTTCGGCGACATCTTCGAGACCTTCTTCGGCGGCGGCGGAGCCCGGACCGGACGACCCCGATCGCGCCGGGAGCGGGGCCAGGACGCGCTCGTGCGCGTCACGCTCGATCTCGCCGACGTGGTCTTCGGCACGCACCGCGACATCGAGGTCGACACCGCGGTGCTCTGTGACACCTGCCAGGGCTCGTGCTGCCAGCCCGGCACGCAGCCGACCACCTGCGACATCTGCCACGGCTCCGGCCAGGTGCAGCGGACGGTGCGCAGCCTGCTCGGCAACGTGGTCACGTCGCAGCCGTGCACCACGTGCCAGGGCTACGGCACGACGATCCCCTACCCGTGCGCCACGTGCCAGGGGCAGGGCCGGGTGCGCGCGCGCCGCACGGTGTCGGTCGACATCCCCGGCGGCGTCGAGACCGGCCTGCGCCTGCAGCTGCCCGGGTCCGGCGAGGTCGGTCCCGCGGGCGGACCCAACGGCGACCTCTATCTCGAGGTCACCGTCGCGAACCACGAGGTCTTCAGCCGCGAAGGCGACGATCTGCTCGCCACGCTGGAGGTGTCGATGCCGGACGCGATCCTGGGTACCCGCACCACGATCTCCTCGCTCGACGGCGACGTCGACCTGGAGGTCCGATCGGGGGTGCAGTCCGGCGATGTGCTCACCGTCAAGGGTCGCGGCATCACGCCGCTGCGCGGCGGCACGCGCGGCGACCTGCGCGTCGGCGTGCAGGTCGTCACGCCCACGAAGCTCGACGCCAAGGAACGCGCCCTCATCGAGGACTTCGCCAAGCGGACCAAGGCTCCCGCCCCCCGGCTGGCGCAGTTCCACCAGGGCATGTTCTCCAAGCTCCGCGACCGGTTCCGCGGCTGACATGGCGCTCCACTTCCTCGTCGATGAGCCATCGGTCGACGGTGCCGACGTGTCGACCGCCGACGCCGGCGACGAGGTCGTCATCACGGGCGCGGAGGCGCATCACGCCGCCGTCGTGCGGCGCGTGCGCATCGGCGAGGAGGTGACCGTCGGCGACGGCCGGGGCGTCTGGCTGACCGGCGTCGTCACCGCCTCCGCCCCCAAGCGGGTCGTGGTGTCGGTGACGTCGCGGTCTCACCAGGCGGCCGCGACCCCCCGCATCGTCCTCGCCCAGGCCCTCGCGAAGGGGGACCGCGACGAGCTCGCGGTGCAGGCGGCCACCGAGCTCGGCATCGACGAGGTCGTCCCGTGGCAGGCGGCACGCAGCATCTCCCGCTGGACGGGCGAAAAGGCCGTCAAGGGCGTCGGCCGCTGGCAGAGCATCGTGCGCGAGGCGGCGAAGCAGGCGCACCGCGCCTGGACCCCCACCGTCGGCGCCGTGCTCACGACGCGCGAACTGGCCGCGCGCGCAGACCGGGCGCGCGTGCTCGTGCTGGAGCCGACCGCCCGCACCGCGCTCACCGCCGTTGCGCTCGACGACGTCGCGGAGGTCGTGCTCGTGGTCGGCCCGGAAGGCGGGGTCAGCGCGGAGGAGATCGCCGAGCTCACGGAGGCCGGCGCGATCGCCGTGCGCCTCGGCGATACGGTGCTGCGCACCTCGACGGCCGGGCCCGCCGCCCTGGCCATCGTCAACGCCCGGCTCGGCCGCTGGTGACGGGCGCTGACTACACTCGGAGTATGAGCGAACCGTCCATCTTCACGCGCATCCTGCAGGGGGAGATCCCGGCCGAGATCCTCGCCGAGACCGAGAACGTGTTCGTGATCCGCGACATCGCACCGCAGGCGCCCGTGCATCTGCTGGTCATCCCCAAGTCCGCCGCGCACCGCGACGTGGTCGAGCTCGCGGCATCCGACCCCGCTCTGCTCAGCGAGATGGTGGGCCTCGCCCACACGCTCGCCGCCGAGCACGCCGACGGCGACTTCCGTCTGATCTTCAACACCGGCTCCGGCGCGGGGCAGACGGTGTTCCACGTGCATGCCCACGTCCTCGCCGGTGGACTCGACGAAGGGAGCCTCGGTGGCTGAACCCGCCGACAGCGAACAGGGCGCGGCCGTCGAGCGGATCCTCGCCGACGGCATCGCGATGGTGCAGCTGCTCGGACCGCAGGATCGCCTGCTGCGGGTCGTCGAGCGTGAGCACCCGGATGTCGAGGTGCACGTACGGGGCAACGAGATCACCCTCAGCGGAGATCGGGATGTCGTGGCCCGGGCGCGCGCACTCGTCGACGAGCTGATCGCCATGGCGCGGGCGGGCCAGGGCCTGGAGCCCGCCGACGTGCGCACGTCGGAGCGGATCCTCCGCGCCGACACGGGCGAACGGCCGTCCGAGGTGCTGGGCGAGGCGATCCTCAGCTCGCGCGGCCGCACGATACGACCGAAGACGCTCGGTCAGAAGCGGTACGTGGACGCGATCGACGAGAACACCATCGTGTTCGGCATCGGCCCGGCCGGTACCGGCAAGACCTACCTCGCCATGGCGAAGGCCGTGCAGGCGCTGCAGCGCAAGGAGGTCGACCGCATCATCCTGACGCGACCGGCCGTCGAGGCCGGCGAACGCCTCGGGTTCCTCCCGGGCACGCTGACCGACAAGATCGATCCGTACCTGCGACCGCTCTACGACGCGCTCAACGAGATGATGGACCCGGAGATCGTCCCCAAGCTCATGGCGTCGGGGACGATCGAGGTCGCCCCGCTGGCGTACATGCGCGGGCGCACCCTGAACAACTCGTTCGTCGTGCTCGACGAGGCGCAGAACACGACGCCCGAGCAGATGAAGATGTTCCTCACCCGGCTGGGCTTCGGCACGCGCATGGTCGTGACCGGCGACATCACCCAGATCGACCTGCCGCAGGGCGCCTCCGGACTCCGGCTGGTGACCCGCGTGCTGAAGGACATCGACGACATCCATTTCTCGCTGCTGACCAGCGAGGACGTCGTCCGCCACAGCCTCGTCGGACGCATCGTCGACGCGTACAGCGTGTACGACGAGCAGCGGCTCGCGTCGCGACGCGAACGCGACGAGGCCTCCGAGTTCGCCAGCCGCGCCGAGCGGCGGGGCCAGACCCGAGGCGGCGGCCCCCGAGACCACCTGCCGCCGCGAGGAACCCAGCGAGGACGCGCATGACCATCGAGATCACCAACGAGTCCGGCGTCGACATCGACGAGACGGTGCTGCTGCGCCTCACCGAGAACAACCTGGCGGAGCTGCACGTCAGCCCCGACGCCGACGTGGCGATCCTGCTCGTCGACGAGGGCGCCATGGAAGCCCTGCACGTGCAGTGGATGGACGAGCCGGGGCCGACCGACGTGCTCAGCTTCCCGATGGACGAGCTGCGTCCCGGCACCCAGGAGCAGCCCACGCCGCCCGGGCTGCTCGGCGACATCGTGCTCTGCCCGCAGGTCGCCGAGACGCAGGCCCAGGCCGCCGGTCACACGACGATGGACGAGCTCATCCTGCTGACCACCCACGGCCTGCTGCATCTGCTCGGATTCGACCACGCCGAGAAGGAGGAGGAGCGCGAGATGTTCGGGCTCCAGCGCGACCTCGTCGCGGCCTTCCACGTGTCCGAGCGCCGACGACGCGCATGACCGAGATCCTCCTCCTGGTCGCCGCCGCCCTCCTCGTCGCGCTGGGGGGCTTGATGGCCGCCCTCGATGCCGCGCTCGGAGTGACCTCCCGCGCCGACCTGGCGGAGATGTCGGTCACCGGTCGCAACGGCGTGGCGCTGGCGCGCATCGGCGCCGATCCCGAGGCGCACGGCAACGCGGTCGTGTTCATCAGGATCCTGGCCGAGACGACGGCGGCGGTGGTGGTCACCGTGGCCTTCACCCTCGCCTTCGACAGCATCTGGTGGGCGATGCTGGCCGCGGCCATCCTGATGACCGTGGTCTCGTTCGTCCTCGTGGGCGCCAGTCCCCGCGCCGTCGGTCGCCAGCACGCCCGCGGACTCCTCCACGCCTGCGCGCCTCTCGTACGCGGCGCACGCATCGTGCTGGGCCCGCTCGCGCACCTCCTCGTCATCGTCGGCAACCGGGTGACGCCCGGCATCCACCGCGGCACCTCGTTCGCCAGCGAGGAGCAGCTGCTGAGCATGGTCGACGAAGCCGCGTCGCAGGACCTCATCGAGGAGGACGACCGCGAACTCATCCACTCGGTGTTCGAGTTCACGGACACGTTCGTGCGCGAGGTCATGGTCCCGCGCACCGACATGGTGACGATGGATGCCGCCGCGACGACCCAGGAGGCCATGCAGCTGTTCCTCGACAAGGGCGTCTCGCGCGTCCCGGTCGCGGACGGCGAGGCCGACGACATCACCGGCGTGGTCTATCTGAAGGACCTGGTGCAGTTCGCCTACCGCGACGAGACGGCGTGGCGCGACGCGCCCGTCGCGCAGATCGCGCGCCCCGCCGTGTTCGTGCCGGAATCGATGAAGGCCGAGACCCTCCTGCAGCAGATGAAGCGGGATGCCGTGCACGTCTGCCTCGTCGTGGACGAGTATGGCGGCGTCTCCGGCCTCGTCACCCTGGAAGACCTCATCGAGGAGCTGGTCGGCGAAATCTCCGACGAGTACGACCCGCGCTCGAGCGAGGTCGTCGAGCTCGGCGCGGGACGCTACCGCGTGAGCGCACGCCTCGGCCTCGACGAGGTGGGGGAGCTGTTCGGCCTCGAGCTCGAGGATGACGACGTCGACTCGATCGGCGGTCTGCTCGGCAAGCTCCTCGGACGGGTGCCGCTTCCGGGCGCGACCGCCGAGTACTCCGGCCTGCGACTGACCGGCGGCACCTCGCGCGGCCGCGGTCGGGGTCTGGCCACCGTCTTCGTCGAGGCCACGGACCGGCTCCGGGCCGTCGACGCCGCCTGGGGCGATGAACGCCGCACCGAACGAGAAGAGGCCGGCCGATGACCCCTCCCGCCGACGACCGCACCCGATCGGGATTCGTGACCTTCGTGGGTCGGCCCAACGTGGGCAAGTCCACCCTCACCAACGCCCTCGTGGGCGAGAAGGTCGCCATCACCTCCGACAAGCCGCAGACCACCCGGCGGGCCATCCGCGGCATCGTCAACCGCCCGGCCGGCCAGCTGGTGATCGTCGACACCCCCGGCATCCACAAGCCGCGCACGCTGCTCGGACAGCGCCTGAACGACCTCGTGGAGCAGGTACTCGGCGACGTCGACGCCATCGGCTTCCTCGTTCCGGCGACCGAGAAGGTCGGCCCCGGCGACCGCCGTATCGCGGCATCCCTCGACGGCTACCCGCGGGCGAAGAAGGTGGCCATCGTCACCAAGACCGACATCGCCTCCCGCGACGAGATCACCGAGCGTCTCATGGAGGTCGACAGCCTGCGCGAGGACTGGGACGCCGTGATCCCGCTGTCGGCCGTCGCGAACGAACAGCTCGACGTGCTCGCCGACGAGCTGCTCACGCTCATGCCGACCGGCCCCGCGCTCTATGAGGAGGGGGTGGTCACCGACGAGTCCCTCGAGGACCGGATCGCGGAGATCATCCGCGAGGCGGCGCTGGAGGGCGTGCGTGACGAACTGCCGCACTCGATCGCCGTGACCATCGACGACATCTCCCGCCGCGACGAAGGTGAGCTCACCGACATCTACGCGAACCTCGTCGTCGAGCGCGACAGCCAGAAGGCGATCATCATCGGCCACAAGGGGTCGCGACTGGCGGCCGTCGGCGCGCGGGCGCGGGCGCAGATCGAACCCCTCGTCGGCACGAAGGTGTTCCTGAAGCTGCACGTGCGCGTCGCGAAGGAATGGCAGCGCGATCCCAAGCAGCTCGGACGGCTGGGGTTCTGACGTGGCGCGCCAGTGGATCGCCCGCCGGGCCGGAACGCCCGCGACGTGGGAGTTCGCCGATGTCGAGGTGCCCGCTCCCGGCCCCGGCGAGGTCACGATCCGCGTTCACGCCGCCGGGGTGAACCCCGCCGACGGGAAGCACGTCGCCGCCGAGAACGGTCAGTCCTGGCCCGTCGCGATCGGGTACGAGGTCTCGGGTGAGATCGTCGCTCTCGGCCCCGACACGGTGATCGGGTCGGGGCCCGCCGCGATCGGCGACGAGGTCGTCGCGTTCCGGATCGCCGGCGGCTACGCGACGGCTCTGACCGTGGATGCCGCCACGGCGTTCCACAAGCCGTCGCCGCTGACCCACCCGGAGGCGGCGAACCTCCTGCTCACCGGCACGACCGCCGCCGAGATGCTGCACGTCGTGGAGGCGAAGCCGGGGGAGACGATCCTGCTGCACGGCGCCTCGGGCGCCGTGGGCGTGGCCGTGCTGCAACTGGCCGCACTGCGCGGCATCCACGTCATCGGCACCGCAGCCGAGACCTCGTTCGACCGCGTGCGCCGCTTCGGCGGCGAGCCGGTGGTCTACGGACCCGGCCTCTCCGAGCGCCTGGCCGCCGTCACGGGCGACGTTCCGATCGTCGCGGCGCTGGATGCCGTCGGCACCGACGAGGCGATCGACGTCTCGCTCGCCGTCGTCTCCGACCGGCATCGGATCGTGACGATCGTGAATCCCGCGCGCGCCCGGCAGGACGGCTTCCGCTGGATCGCCGGCGCCCTGCCGGACAGCGCCCGCTTCCGCGACGAGGCGCGCGCCGGGCTCGTCGCGGCCGCGCAGGCCGACACGCTCGTCGTCCCGGTGGCTCGGACGTTCCCGCTCAGCGAGGCGCCGGCTGCGCTCGCGCTGCTCGCGGAAGGACACCCCGGCGGAGCGCTGGCGCTGATCCCGTGAGTCGCACCGCCTCGCGTGGCGGTGTACGCTGTCGACATGCGCGCGTTCGGCCTCCTTCTTAGCCGCCGCGACGAGACCTCGTTCTAGGGCCTTCCTCGTCGCGGAGCTTGGCATTTCCTGCCGCCGGCGGCCCGCCCTCATCAGACGAGAGAAGCGAACCCCATGAAGAACACGCAGCAGCCGTCCGGCATGCCGATCCACAAGTACCGTCCGTTCCACGAGCAGATCCGTGTCGACCTGCCCGATCGCACGTGGCCCGACGCCCGCATCACGACCGCGCCGCGCTGGTGCGCCGTCGACCTGCGCGACGGCAACCAGGCGCTCATCGACCCGATGAGCCCCGAGCGCAAGCTCATCATGTTCGAGCTGCTCGTCGGCATGGGCTACAAGGAGATCGAGGTCGGCTTCCCCTCCGCCAGCCAGACGGACTTCGACTTCGTGCGCCAGCTCATCGAAGAGGACCGGATCCCCGACGACGTCACCATCCAGGTGCTGACCCAGGCGCGCGAACACCTCATCGAGCGCACCTACGAGGCCATCGCGGGCGCCAAGCAGGCGATCGTGCACCTCTACAACTCGACGAGCGTGCTGCAGCGCGAGGTCGTGTTCCGCAGCGACAAGCAGGGCATCATCGACATCGCGCTGAACGGGGCGCGCCTGTGCCGTGAGTTCGAGAAGCGCATCCCCGAGACGGCCGTCTACTACGAGTACTCGCCCGAGTCGTACACCGGCACGGAGCTCGAGTTCGCCGTCGACATCTGCAACCAGGTCATCGAGGTGTTCGAACCGACGCCCGAGCGCAAGGTCATCATCAACCTGCCCGCGACCGTGGAGATGGCGACGCCGAACGTCTACGCCGACTCGATCGAGTGGATGAGCCGCCGCCTCGCGCACCGCGAGAACGTCATCCTGTCGCTGCACCCGCACAACGACCGCGGCACGGCGATCGCCGCCGCCGAGCTCGGCTACATGGCGGGCGCCGACCGTATCGAGGGGTGCCTGTTCGGCAACGGGGAGCGCACCGGCAACGTCGACCTGGTGGCCCTGGGCATCAACATGCTGACGCAGGGGATCGACCCGCAGATCGACTTCAGCGACATCGACCAGGTCAAGCGCACCGCGGAGTACTGCAACCAGCTGCCCGTCCACGAGCGCAGCCCCTGGGCGGGCGACCTCGTGTTCACGGCCTTCAGCGGCTCGCACCAGGACGCCATCAAGAAGGGCTTCGAGGCGATGGAGGCGCGGGCCGCGGCATCCGGAGTCACCGTCGACGAGATCGAGTGGGCGGTGCCGTACCTGCCGATCGACCCGAAGGACCTGGGCCGCTCGTACGAGGCCGTCATCCGCGTCAACTCGCAGTCCGGCAAGGGCGGCGTCGCGTACCTGCTGAAGACCGACCACGCGCTGGATCTGCCCCGCAAGCTGCAGATCGAGTTCTCCGGGGTCGTGCAGGCCAAGACGGATGCCGAGGGCGGCGAGGTCTCCAGCGCGCAGATCTGGGACATCTTCACCGATGAGTACCTGCCGGCCCGTGACGCGGACGAGAAGTGGGGCCGCTTCGAGCTGCTGTCCACCCGGACGCAGAGCGACATGTCGGGCGAGGTGTCACTGGAGGTCACCCTCCGCGACGGCGAGGAGACCTTCTCGACCCGCGGCGTCGGCAACGGCCCGGTGTCCGCGTTCCTCGAGGTCGTGCGTGCGCAGGGCTTCGAGGTGACGCTGTACGACTACGTCGAGCACACGCTCAGCGCCGGCGGCGACGCGCAGGCCGCCTCGTACGTCGAGCTGCAGGTCGACGGCGAGCGGCTGTGGGGCGTCGGCATCGACGGCGACATCTCCACGGCATCCCTCAAGGCGATCGTGTCGTGCGTCAACCGCGCGATCCGCACCCGCGAGCGCTCGGCGTCGCTGGCCGCGGTCTGAGGTCGCCGCGTTTCGACTCGTCGCTGCGCTCCTCGCTCAACGACCGGGAGGCTTCCCGCCCCCGGTCGTTGAGCGACGCCCACCACCCCCGGCCGTTGAGCGACGCCCACCCCCGGTCGTTGAGCGAGCGCAGCGAGTCGAAACGCCTCAGGGCCGGATGATCGGGATCGCGCTGGTCTCCACCGCGACCTTGCGGCGGTACAGGGCTCGCTGCTCGGGCAGCGAGATGTCGAAGATCACGGCGAGCAGCCGGATGACCGTCGTCACGATCACGCACGCGACGGCTGCCGCGACCAGCGGCGCGCCCAGGGCGTGCGCGAACGCGAGGATGGCGCAGCCGACCGCCGCGGCGACCGCGTAGAGGGAGCCGACGTGCATGATCGCCACCGGCAGCCCCATGATGACGTCGCGCAGGATGCCGCCGCCCACCGCGGCGCAGACACCCACGAACACGGCGGGCACCACGGGCAGTCCCAGCGCCAGCGCCTTCGAGGTGCCGAACGCGCCGAAGAGCCCGATGACCACGGCATCCAACGCGACGATCACGCCGTTGAGGCGCTCGAAGATGTTGGCCAGCAGCATGCCGACCAGCGCCGCACCGACCGCCGTGATGAGGTACCAGTTGCTCTGCAGCGTCGCGGGCTCGACGTTCAGCAGCAGGTCGCGGATGATGCCGCCGCCCATGCCCATGACGGTGCCCACGATGACGACGCCCAGCAGGTCGAGCCGGCGCTGCCCGACGAATCCCGACGAGAACAGCGCCCCCTGCACGCCGCCGAGACCCACGGCGAGGAGGTCGGCCCAGAGGGGGATCACGAACAGCTGCTCCGTCACCCGTCCATTGTCTCCAATACCGCCCGATGTCCGCGCCGACGGGGATAATCGAGGGGTGCCCACCTACCGCGACGAGGTCGTGGTCCTGCGGACCCACAAGCTCGGGGAAGCGGACCGGATCGTGACGATGCTCAGCCGTCGCCACGGCAAGGTGCGCGCGGTCGCGAAGGGTGTGCGGCGCACGTCATCGAAGTTCGGCGCCCGCCTCGAGCCGTTCATGGTCGCCGACGTGCAGCTGTACCAGGGGCGCTCGCTCGACATCGTGCAGCAGGCCGAGTCGCTCGGCTCCTACGGCGCCGCGATCGTCGCCGACTACGACAGCTACACCGCCGCCCACGCCATGGTCGAGACGGCCGACCGTCTCAACGAGGCGGAGGCGACGCCGCAGCAGTACCTCCTGCTCGTCGGCGGGCTCCGCACGCTCTCGCAGGGCGGGCGCGCCGCGCGCTCGGTGCTCGATTCGTATCTCCTGCGCGCGATGTCCCTGTCGGGGTGGGCGCCGGCGCTCACCGACTGCGCACGCTGCGGCGCCGTGGGTCCGCACGACTGGTTCGTCGCCCAGCTCGGCGGCGTGGTGTGCGGCGACTGTGCCCCGGCCGGCTCCGCACGGCTGCGCCCCGAGACGGGCGTGCTGCTGCGCGCGCTGATCGCGGGAGAATGGGACATCGTGGATGCCGCGACGCACGCCGCCACGGCGTCGGCCTCCGGTCTCGTCGCAGCCTACGCGCAGTGGCACCTCGAGCGCGGCATCCGATCCCTGTCCCACGTGGAGTCCCCCCGGTGAGCCCCAAGCCCTACACGCACCGCGATGCGGTCCCGTACCGTCCCCTCGACTGGACCGGCATCCACCCACCGCGCTTTCCGAAGGGCGGTGTGCCGAACCATGTCGCCATCGTCATGGACGGCAACGGCCGCTGGGCGAACCGGCGCGGGCTCACGCGCATCGAGGGGCACCGCGCGGGCGAGGAGGTGCTGCTCGACGTGGTCGCCGGCGCGATCCAGGCCGGGGTGAAGCACCTCAGCGTCTACGCCTTCTCGACCGAGAACTGGGCCCGCTCGCCCGACGAGGTGCGCTTCCTCATGGGCTACAACCGCGACGTGCTGCACCGCCGCCGCGACCAGCTCAACGAGTGGGGCGTGCGCATCCGCTGGGCCGGACGCAAGCCGCGCCTGTGGGGTTCGGTCATCAAGGAGCTGCAGTACGCCGAGCAGCTGACCGCGGGCAACGACACCCTCACGCTCACGATGTGCATCAACTACGGCGGCCGCCACGAGATCGTCGACGCGATGCGGGCGATGGGGGAGCAGATCGCCGCGGGACGCCTGAAGCCGTCGGCCATCACGGAGAAGACCCTCCGCAGGCACCTGTACGTGCCCGACATGCCCGACGTCGACCTGTTCCTGCGCTCCAGCGGTGAACAGCGCACCTCGAACTTCCTGCTCTGGGAGTCCGCCTACGCCGAGATGGTGTTCCTCGACACCCTGTGGCCGGACTTCTCGCGCACCGATCTCTGGGGCGCCATCGAGCTCTACCTCGGCCGCAGCCGCCGCTTCGGCGGCGCCGTCGACGCCCCGACCGCCGACTCCGCGGAATAGACCGCGATGCGAACGGAGTTGCACCAGGCATGACGGAGAAGATCACGATCGACGTGTGGAGCGATATCGCCTGCCCGTGGTGCTACATCGGCAAGCGCAACCTCGAGACCGGGCTGGCTCAGATCGCCGACGATCCCGACGCTCCCCAGGTCGAGGTGACCTTCCACTCCTTCGAGCTCTCACCCGACACACCGGTGGACTTCGAGGGCGACGAGCTGGACTTCCTCGCCGGGCACAAGGGGATGCCGCGCGAGCGGGTCCGCGAGATGCTCGACCAGGTGACGGGGGTCGCCGCGGGGTCGGGCCTCGAGTACCGTTTCGACCTGCTGCAGCACACGAACACCGTGAAGGCGCACGAACTGCTGCACTTCGCGAAGGCGCAGGGCCGCCAGAACGAGATGGCGGAGCGTCTGATGTCGGCCTACTTCACCGAGGGCAAGCACGTCGGTCGGGTCGACGACCTGGTCGCGCTCGCGTCCGAGATCGGGCTGGATGCCGACGAGGTGCGCGATGCGCTGGAGTCGAGCCGTCATCTCGCCGATGTCCGCGCCGATCAGGCGCAGGCGCAGGCCTACGGCATCCAGGGCGTGCCGTTCTTCGTGATCGACGGCAAGTACGGCGTCAGCGGCGCACAGCCGGCGGACGCGTTCGCGCAGATCGCACGGCAGGTCTGGACGGAGAAGCAGGGCGCCTGAGGCGGCTGCGTCTCGACTCGGCTGCGTTTCGACTCGCCGCTGCGTTTCGACTCGGCTGCGTTTCGACTCGGCGCTGCGCGCCTCGCTCAACGACCGGAGGCCGTGGCGCGACGCGGTCGTTGAGCGAGCGCAGCGCGTCGAAACGCCCGCCCGCGACGATCAGGCGGGCAGGCTCGCCTCGATTCTCGAAGTTCCACATGACCGGACCCTTCGCGCCTTCGGCGTTCTTCGCCTTCTTCAGCGCCTTGTACAGCGGTGCCGCGTGCGATCCGTTGACACGGACCTTGTCCATGATCGGGAAGCTCACGCCCCACGTGACCGCGCAGTACTCGAGGATCTCCTCCATCGAGCCGGGCTCCTGCCCCATGAACTGGTTGCACGGGAACCCGACGACCTGCAGGCCGCGCGCGCCGTAGGTGCGCTGGAGCTCCTCGAGCTGCTCGTACTGCGGCGTGAGCCCGCACTTGGAGGCGACGTTCACGACGAGCACGGCCTTGTCGCCCCACTCGGAGAGCGTGTGCTCGACGCCCGACGCGTCGGTGTAGGGGATGTCGCGGATGTCCACCGTCTGTGTCTCGGCCATGTTCTCCACGATAGGGCCGTACGCCGCCTTCGTGACCGCGGGAGTCTGGGAGAATGGACAGGATGTCCCTCTCCGTCTCCACCGGCCCCGCGTTGCGCATCGGGCCCATCGCGCTCGACGCGCCGGTCGTCCTCGCGCCGATGGCGGGGATCACCAACACGGCGTTCCGTCGACTGTGCCGTGAGTACGGCGCCGGCCTCTACGTCTCCGAGATGATCACGACGCGCGCGCTCGTCGAGCGCAACGCGACGACCATGCGCCTGATCACCCACCACGAGTCGGAGAAGCCGCGCTCGATCCAGCTGTACGGCGTCGATCCCGCCACCACGGAAGCAGCGGTGCGCCTGCTCGTCGAGGAGGACCGCGCCGACCACATCGACCTCAACTTCGGCTGCCCGGTTCCCAAGGTGACCCGCAAGGGCGGGGGAGCGGCGCTGCCCTGGAAGCTCGGGCTCTTCCGCGAGATCGTCACCCGCGCCGCGCGCGCCGCCGGCCATGTGCCTCTGACGGTGAAGATGCGCAAGGGCATCGATGCAGACCACCTCACCTTCCTCGATGCGGGACGCATCGCCGAGGATGCCGGTGTCGCCGCCGTCGCGCTGCACGCCCGCACCGCCGCGGAGTTCTACTCCGGCCACGCCGACTGGTCGGCCATCACCGCCCTCAAGCAGGCCGTCACGTCCATCCCGGTGCTCGGCAACGGCGACATCTGGTCGGCGGCCGACGCCGCGCGCATGATGGCCGAGACGGGATGCGACGGCGTCGTGGTCGGCCGCGGCTGCCTCGGCCGCCCGTGGCTGTTCGGCGACCTCGCCCGCGGCCTCGGGGGCCCGGGGGCCGCCGCCGGCGCGCCCGTCGACGCGACACTCGGGTTCGTCGCAGCCGCGTTCCGCCGTCACGCGGAGCTGCTGGTCGAGTTCTTCGAGGACGAGGGCCGCGGATGCCGCGACATCCGCAAGCACGTCGCCTGGTACTTCAAGGGCTATCCCGTCGGCGGCGAGACCCGCGCCCAGCTGGCGACGGTGTCGACTCTCGCCGAGATCGACGACCTGATCGCCACCCTCGATCTCGATGCCCCGTACCCGGGGGCGGCGGCGGAGGGCCAGCGCGGGCGCGCCGGCACGCCCAAGCGGCCCGCCCTGCCCGACGGGTGGCTGCACAGCCGCGAGATGAGTGGTGACGCCGCGCGCGAGCTGGCCGAGGCGGAGGTCGACACCAGTGGCGGGTGACGGCAGCGGCGTCGGCATCGCCTCCGGCCGCCCGTCCGGCTACGACGATCACGACGCGGAACGCTTCGTCCCGGAACAGCACCGTTCGCAGCGCGACGGCTTCGCCCGCGATCGGGCCCGCGTGCTGCATTCTGCGGCGCTGCGGCGCCTCGCCTCCAAGACGCAGGTGCTGAGCCCCGCCAGCCCCGCCGACTTCGCCCGCAACCGTCTCACGCACTCGCTCGAGGTGGCGCAGGTGGGCCGCGAGCTCGCGATCGCCCTCGAGCTGTCGCCCGACGTCGTCGACACGGCGTGTCTGAGCCACGACATCGGGCACCCTCCGTTCGGGCACAACGGCGAACGGGCGCTGAACGACTGGGCGGAGGACATCGGCGGGTTCGAGGGCAACGCGCAGACGCTGCGCATCCTCTCCCGCCTGGAGCCGAAGGTGATGGATGCCGCGGGCCAGAGCGCCGGTCTCAATCTGACCCGCGCCAGCCTCGACGCCACCTGCAAGTACCCGTGGACGGTGGAGCACGGTGTGCCCGATCCCGGCGGCCGGGAGAAGTTCGGCGTCTACCCCGAGGACGAAGCCGTCTTCCGCTGGATGCGCCTCGGCGCGCCGGGGAGGGTGCGCTGCATCGAGGCGGAGGTCATGGACCTCTCCGACGACATCGCCTACTCGGTGCACGACTTCGAGGACGCCGTGCTCAACGGCTACCTCGACCCGGCCCGCCTCGCCGACGCCCGCGAGCACGAGGCGCTGCTGACGGCGATCCAGGCGTGGGTGGGCTTCGGGTTCACGCGTGACGAGCTCGCCGACGCGCTCTACCGGCTCACCCGCATGCCCGAGTGGCTGCCCGGCTTCGACGGGTCGCGCGCCGCGCTGGCCGGGCTGAAGAACCTCACCTCCGACCTGATCGGCCGCTTCGCGCGCGCCGCGACGACCGCGACCCGCGAGCACTACTCGGTTCCGGTGCTCACGCGCTACCGGGGGCGCGTCATCGTCCCGCGCGTGATCGAGGCGGAGATGGCGGTGCTCAAGGGCATCATCGGCGCCTTCGTCGTCACGATCGACGGCCGCCGCGGCCTCTACAAGGAGCAGCGGCGCGTGCTCAAGCGGCTCGCGAGCGCCCTGTGGGAGCGCCCCGAGCACCTGGACCGCCTGCACGCGGAGGATTTCGCCGCGGCATCCACCGATGCCGCGCGCAAGCGCGTCGTCGTCGACCAGGTCTCCAGCCTCACGGACCGCTTCGCGATCGAGTGGCACGCGCGCCTCATCGGTCCCGTCGACCTGCGCGAGCTCGGACTGCGCTCCGGCGACGACCGGACGATCGCCCCCAGCGGCTTCGCCCTTCCGGAGCCGATCGCCGGACTCTGGCCCGCCGAGGGGCACTGATGGCGCGCATCCGACAGTCGGACGTCGACGAGGTGAAGGCCCGCATCAACATCGGCGACGTGATCGGTGAGCGGGTCGCCCTGAAGTCGGCCGGGGTGGGGTCACTGAAGGGATTGTGCCCGTTCCACGACGAGCGCAGCCCGAGCTTCCACGTGCGACCGCAGGTCGGCTACTACCACTGCTTCGGGTGCGGGGAATCGGGCGACGTCTACTCGTTCCTGCGGGCGATGGACCACGTGTCCTTCACGGAGGCGGTCGAACGCCTCGCCGCCCGCGTCGGCTACACCCTGCATTACGAGGACGGCGGCGCCGCGCCCGAGAACAGCGGACGCACGCGGCTGTACCAGGCCAACGCGGCGGCCGCCGAGTGGTTCCGCGGCCAGCTCTCGTCGCCCGAGGCCGATGCCGGGCGCCGCTTCCTCGGGGAGCGGGGGTTCGATGCGGGCGCGGCCGCGCATTTCGGCGTCGGGTACGCGCCCCAGGGCTGGGACAAACTCCGCGACGCGATGCGCGGGCAGGGATTCAGCGACGAGGAGCTGTCGGCGGCGGGCCTCGTCTCGCAGGGCCAGCGCGGCGTGTACGACCGCTTCCGCGGACGCGTCGTGTGGCCCATCCGCGACGTGACGGGACAGACGATCGGTTTCGGCGCGCGACGGCTGTACGAGGACGACAAGGGGCCGAAGTACCTCAACACCCCTGAGACGACCATCTACAAGAAGGCGCAGGTGCTGTACGGGCTCGACCTGGCGAAGAAGGACGTGTCGCGCTCGCACCGCGTGGTCGTCGTCGAGGGCTACACCGACGTCATGGCCTGCCATCTGGCCGGGGTCACGACCGCCGTCGCCACGTGTGGCACCGCGTTCGGCTCCGACCACATCACCGTGCTCCGACGGGTCATGGGAGACGACTCGGCCGCCGGGGAGGTCGTCTTCACCTTCGACCCGGATGCGGCGGGCCAGAAGGCCGCACTGCGGGCCTTCGCCGACGCGAAGCGGTTCAACGCGCAGACGTACGTCGCGACGGGCCCGCAGGGGCTCGACCCGTGCGACCTGCGCCTCGAGCGCGGGGATGCCGCCGTCCGCTCGCTCATGGAGACCAAGGTCCCGATGTTCGAGTTCGTCATCGACCAGCGACTCGCGGGGTTCGATCTGTCGAGTGTGGAGGGACGCGTGGGCGCCCTCCGCGCCGCTGCGCCGGTCGTGGGGGAGCTGCGCGATCCCTTGCTGCAGCCCGAGTACACCCGGGTGCTCGCGCGCCGCCTCGGGATGGACACCGAGGCGGTGCGACGCGAGGTCGAGCGGGCGGGCCGCGAGGCGGCGCGACGCGGCGACGACGCACGGACCGGCGGTGCGGCGTCATCCGACGCGACGCCGCGCGGTGAACGGTCGGCAGACGCCTCGGCAGCGGGCGAGCCGGCGCTGCGGATGAGCCTGCGCACGCTGCCGCGCTCGGCCGACGCGGCGCTGGAGCGGGACGCCCTGATGGGGGTGCTGCAGTACGGTCACCTCGTCGACGGGGGCGAGCTCGATGCCGCCCTCGCGCTGCCGATGACCGTGCCGGCCCTGGATGCCGTGCGCCAGGCGCTCCTCTCGCACACCGATCGCACCCGGATCGGTTGGGCCTCCACGGCCGTGGAGGCCGTCCGAGAGCCGTACCGGTCGCTGGCCGTCGAACTGCTCACCGCCGACTTCCCGGCTCTCACGGAGGCGGAGGCCGCGGCATCCACGCACGCGCTCGCCCGCCGGCTGCGGATCCGAGCGCTCGATCGTGAGAAGAGCGAGATGCTCGGCGCCATCCAACGTCTGCCCGCCGAGTCGGAGCAGGGTCGCACCGTGCGGCTCGCGCTGCGCGAGCTCGACGCACGCCGACGGGCTCTGACGGACAACGCGTCCTGACGCCGCGCGGCGTCGGCGCGAGCCCCGCTGGCGCGACGGCGCCGGAGAGGGCAGGATGAACCCCATGCCTCGTCGATCCTCCCTCGACGCCGTCACCGCCGCGGTCCGGTGTGACGACCTGTCCGTGGCCCGCGGCGGCGTGCGCGTCGTCGACGGCGTCAGCGTGCGCCTCGACGCCGGCCGAGCCCTGGCCGTCATGGGCGCCACGGGCGCCGGGAAGTCGAGCCTGGCCGCACTCCTGGCCGGAACCGATGACGGCTCGCTCACGGTCGTCGGCGGCGACGCCTGGGTCGACGGCACCCCGATCCGCAAGAAGGGGCGCGCGGCCCGTGTGCGCGCCTACTACACGGGCTACGTGCCGCAGCGCGCCGGCGCCGACCTGCCGGCGCGGCTCACGGTCGGGGAGGTCATCGGCGAGCCCATCACGAGTCGCGACCGACGCGTCAACCAGCGGGCGCTCGCGGTGCGGGTGGCCAGTCTGCTCGACGAGTTCGAGCTTCCGCTGGGCGCCGCGGCCCGGTATCCGTATGAGCTCAGCTCGGGCATGCGCCAGCGTGTCGCGATCGCGCGGGCCCTCGTGCTGCAGCCGCGGGTGTTCATCGGCGATGACCCCTACGCCAACCTCGACCTCGAGGTGCGGCAGGCGGTTCGCGACGCGCTCCTGCGCCGCCGCGACGAGGGCGGGATGGCGATCCTGATGGTGACCAACGACGCGGAAGCCGTGCGCGAGATCGACGCCGATGTGCTCGTGCTCCGCGGGGGACGTCCGGTGGCCTACGGCCACGGCACGGCCGACCTGCTGTGGACGCCGGACGGCGGCGTGCGACTCGTGTCGTGATCGCGTGTCGGTTGTCACGACCACGCCCCGACCTTTGCTAATATGGACGGGTTGCCCGCTCGCGGGTGACTGATCCTCGGTAGCTCAATTGGCAGAGCAGCCGGCTGTTAACCGGCAGGTTCTTGGTTCGAGTCCAAGCCGGGGAGCGAACGGCCCCAGACTCCACTCTGGGGCCGTTTTCGTTTCCCGCGGGAGGGGTGAACGGCGATCAGGCGTCGAGGTCGTCGACGCCGGGGGTCCAGGACGCGCCGGGACGTCCCCACCCGCGCTTGCGCGCGATCTTCTGCACCGTCTTCCAGTCGCCGTCGTCGAGACGGTCGATGTAGAGGATGCCGTCGAGGTGATCGAACTCGTGCTGCATGATGCGCGCACGCCACCCGTCCACCTCGATGCGCACGGGAGCGCCGTCGAGGTCGACGCCGGTCACGAGCACCTCGTCGGAGCGCCGCAGCGGGAACCGCTCGCCCGGGAACGACAGGCATCCCTCGGACTCGTCGTCCGGATCCGGCGCGCCGGGCACCGGAGGACGCATCCACAGCTGCGGGTTGATGATCACTCCGCGCCAGGGATTGCCGTCGTCGTCCTGGTAGCTGTAGGTGTAGATGCGCAGGCCCACCCCGACCTGCGGGGCCGCCAACCCGACGCCGGGGGCGGCATCCATCGTCTCGAACATGTCGGCGACGAGGGTTCGGATCTCCTCCGTCACCTCCGTGACGGGATCGGCGGGGGAGTGGAGGACGGGATCGCCCATGATGCGAATCGGAAGAACAGCCACGTCCTGAGCCTATCGAGCGCACCCGGCGGTTAGTGTCGAGGGGTGTATGCCGCCATGACCGACCTCGGAGACGTGACTGACAAGCTCGTCGGCGTCTTCGCCGACCCCGGCATCCTCATCGGCATCCCGCTGGCCCTCCTCGGTGCCGTCTTCATGTCGTTCGGTGCGCAGTATCAGCACCGCGGCGTGCAGAAGGTCGAACGCCTCACGGCCACGCACGGCTCGTCCGGCCTCACGGGCGGACAGATGTGGAACCTCCTGCGGCGCCCCTCGTGGGTCGCCGGCACCGTGATGCTGGGCCTCGCGATCGTCTGCCAGCTGTCGGCGCTGACGTTCGCGCCGCTGATCCTCGTCCAGCCCGTGGGCGCGGTCTCACTGGTGATCACCACCCTCCTGAACGCCCGCATCAGCGGCCTGCGCCCCACGCGTCGCTCGCTCTCCGCGATCGGGCTGTGCGTCGCCGGCATCTTCGTCTTCGTCACCGTGGCCGCTCTCTACGCGACCGAGACCCCGATCAGCGACGGGCAGCTCATCACGGTGCTCCTCATCCTGGCGGGCGTCGCGATCGTGCTCACCGCCCTGTGGGTCTGGCTGCGCGCACGCATGGGAGCGCTGTTCTACATCGTCGCCGCCGGCATCATGTACGGCTTCGTGGCGACGCTCGCCAAGGTGGTGCTCAGCCGCATCCGCTCGGGTGACTTCGAGTGGCTGACGATCGTCTGCATCGTGGCACTGCTGGCCGGCACGGCGATCGGCGCCTACTTCGTGCAGACCGCCTACGCGTCCGGGCCCCCGGACCTGGTCATCGCGGGCCTCACCGTCATCGACCCGATCGTCGCGATCGTGATCGGTCTCGCGGTGCTCCGCGAGGCCGAGGGCGCCCCCTGGGGCGCGTACGTGGGCTTCGTCGCGGCCGGCGCCCTCGCCGTCACGGGCGTGTTCCAACTCGCACGACACCATCCGCAGATCGTCAGCGACAGCCAGGAGATCCCGATCACCCGCGGCAGCGGAGAGGGCGTCTCGCCGAGCGCCCAGCGCCTCACGGACGCCGTCGCCAAGGTGTGGCCGGAGCCGCCGGTGCGCGACAAGGACGACCCGCGACCCCGCTAGAATTCCCGGGACAGGGGGCGGTGGCCAAGCTGGTCAAGGCAGCGGGCTCATAACCCGACGATCGTGGGTTCAAGTCCCACCCGCCCTACCAATGACACGGTTGTGATTCCACGTCGATATCGGCAATAATGGGCGCACAACCACATAGCCGCCATGCATCCGGACTCAGGTCGTAGGGGAAGACGTACCTGAAGAAACGGAGAATCGCGATGGCGACCACGTCGACCCCACAGGCGCGCGGAGTGATCTACATCCACTCCGCGCCACGAGCGCTGTGCCCCCACCTCGAGTGGGCTGTCGGTCGCACCCTCGGACGGGCGGTCAATTTCGAGTGGGCGGAACAGCCAGTGCTCTCCGGCAGCCGTCGTGCCGAGTTCTACTGGGAAGGCCCCGCCGGCACCGGCGCCGCTCTCGCCACCGCGATCCGCGGCTGGGAGCACCTGCGCTTCGAGGTCAGCGAGGACCCGACGCCGCGCTCGGACGGCGGTCGCTGGATGCACACGCCGGATCTCGGCATCCACTTCGCCCAGACCGACACCGCGGGCAACGTCGTCATCGGCGAGGACCGCATCCGCTACGCACTCGAGATCGCGGCCGGCGACCCGTACGACCTGCAGCGCGAGCTCCAGGTCGCCCTCGGCTCGTCCTGGGACGAAGAGCTCGAGCCGTTCCGTCACGCCAGCGACGACGCCCCCGTCGTCTGGCTCCACAAGGTCGGCTGAGCGCCGACCCCCTGAGCCCAGACGAGTCGAGGCGCCGGTACCGGCTTCGGACGGCTTCCCGGAGACCGAGACAGCGCATCCTCGTCTGACACGAAGACGCCCCCGTCATCCGAAAGGATGCGGGGGCGTCTTCGCGTCCGGCTCGAGGCCGGATCAGACCGAGGCGAACGCGGCGACCGCGTTGTGTCCGCCGAAGCCGAACGAGTTGCTGATCGCGAGCTGCTGTCCGTCGCCGAGCGGGGTCGGCGCGCCCGACAGACGGAAGGGGACCGCGGGGTCCTGCTCCGTCAGGTTGATCGTCGGCGGTGCGACACGGTCGCGCAGCGCGAGGATCGTGAAGATCGCCTCGAGCGCTCCCGTCCCGCCCAGCAGATGTCCCGTGGACGCCTTGGTCGCCGACACGGGGATCTCATCGATCCGGTCGCCGAAGACGCTCTTGAGCGCCACGTACTCGTTCGGATCGCCGACCGGGGTGGAGGTGGCGTGGGCGTTGATGTGGGTCACGTCGTCGGGCGACGCGTCCGCCATCGCGAGCGCGAGGTTCACGGCGCGCGCGGCGCCGGTGCCCTCGGGGTCGTTGGCGGTGATGTGGTACGAATCGGCCGTGACGCCGCCTCCGACGACCGCGGCGTAGATCTTCGCTCCGCGCGCCTTGGCGTGCTCCTCCGTCTCGAGGATCAGGACGCCCGCGCCCTCGCCCATGACGAATCCGTCGCGATCGATGCTGCCGGGGCGCGACGCGGTCTCGGGGGAGTCGTTGCGCTTGGACAGCGCCTGCATCGACGAGAACGACGCGATGGTGACCGGGTGGATGACCGACTCGGTGCCACCGGCGATCACGACATCCGCGAGACCGTCACGCAGGTGCTCGATCGCGTTCACGATCGACTCGGTGCTCGATGCGCAGGCGCTCGCGACCGTGCGTGCGTAGGCACGCGCACCGAAGTGCAGCGACAGGTTGCCGGCCGCCGCGTTCGGCATGAGCATCGGCACCGTCATCGGCAGCACGCGACGCGGGCCCTTCTCGCGCAGCGTGTCCCACGCGTCGAGCAGGGTCCAGAGGCCGCCGATCCCGGTCGCGAAGTCGACTCCCAGGCGTTCCGGGTCGACCTCCGGGCTTCCGGCATCCGCCCACGCCTCCATGGCCGCGACGAGCGCGAACTGCGAGGACGGGTCGAGACGCTTGGCGATCGGCCGTTCCAGCACCGTGTCGGGGCGGACGGCGGCCTGCGCGGCGAACGTGACGGGAAGGTTGTACTGCTCGACCCAGTCGTACTCGAGCGTGCGCGCGCCGGAGGCGCCACCCAGCAGCGCGGACCAGCTCTCCGGCGCGGTCCCACCGATGGGGCTGGAGGCGCCGATGCCGGTGACGACGATTCGGGGAATGCTCATGGTCTCCTCGTTGCTCCGGTGGGGGCGCTCAGGCCCCCACCGGGGTGCAGGTGGCGAGGCCTGAGGTCAGGCCTGGTTGGTGGTGATGAAGGTGACGGCGT
Organism: Microbacterium hominis NBRC 15708; assembly: GCF_001592125.1. Taxonomy (GTDB): domain Bacteria; phylum Actinomycetota; class Actinomycetes; order Actinomycetales; family Microbacteriaceae; genus Microbacterium; species Microbacterium hominis. Next base: position 431,128 of record NZ_BCWI01000001.1, on the reverse strand, counting down.
CGCCGACGGTCTTGAGGTTCTTGACCTCTTCGTCGGGGATGGTGACACCGAACTTCTCCTCGGCGTTGACGACGATCGTCATCATCGAGATCGAGTCGATGTCGAGGTCGTCGGTGAACGACTTCTCCAGCGCGACCTCGTCCGCCGAGATGCCGGTCTCGTCCGTGATGAGTTCGGCGAGCCCTGCGAGGACCTCGTCGTTGCTGAATGCCATGGGATTCTCCTTGTTTATCGGGGTTTCACCGGCCCTGCGGGGCCGACGTTCAGTCTAGGTGCGGCGGCCGCCGCGCCCGCGGATCTCGGGCCGTCAGGGCAGGACGACGACCTGGGCGCCGAACACGAGCCCGGCGCCGAAACCGATCTGCAGGGCGAGTCCGCCCGACAGCTCCGGGTGCTCGACGAGCAGGCGGTGCGTGGCGAGCGGGATGGATGCCGCCGACGTGTTGCCGGTGGTCTCGATGTCGCGGCCGATGACGACCGTCTCGGGCAGCTTCAGCTGCTTGGCGAACTCGTCGATGATGCGCATGTTGGCCTGGTGCGGCACGAAGGCCGCCAGATCGGAGGCCTGCACTCCGGCGACCTCGAGCGCCTGCCGGGCGACCTTCACCATCTCCCAGACGGCCCAGCGGAAGACCGTCGGACCCTCCTGGCGCAGCGTCGGCCACGGCGACTGGCCGTCGCGGAACTCGACGAGGGTGTGGTTCATGCCCACGGCCTCGGCCTTCGAGCCGTCCGAGCCCCAGACGGTCGGTCCGATGCCGGGGAAGTCGCTCGGTCCGACGACGGCCGCACCGGCGCCATCGCCCAGGAGGAACGAGATGGACCGGTCGGTCGGGTCGACGATGTCGCTCAGCTTCTCGGCGCCCACCACGACCGCGTAGTGCGCCGAGCCCGCGCGGATGAGCGCGTCGGCCTGCGCGACGCCGTAGGCGAAGCCGGCGCAGGCGGCGTTGAGGTCGTACGCCGCCGCGGGGTTCGCGCCGATCCGGTCGGCCACGATCGCCGACACCGAGGGGGTCTGCTTCGGGTTGGAGATCGTCGCGACGATCACGGCGTCGATGAGCGCGGGGTCGATCCCTGCGGTGGCGACCGCTTCGGCCGCTGCGTCGGATGCCAGGTCGATCGCGGTGGTGGCGGCATCCGCCCGCACGCGCGTGACGATGCCGGTGCGCTGACGGATCCACTCGTCGCTGGAGTCGATGGGACCGACGAGATCGTCATTGGGAACGGCGTTCTCGCCGCGCGCCGCGCCGTAGGCGTAGATGCGCGTGTGGGCCGGCCCCGTCGACTGGACGAGGGCGGGTCGGGTGGGCGCGTCGGTCACGCGTCGCCTCCTGTCAGCAGGGCGGCCGCAGCCGCGAGGTCGTCGGGTGTCTTCACGGCCACGGTCGGCACGCCGCGCAGGGCTCGCTTCGCGAGACCCGTGAGGGTGCCGGCCGGGGCGAGCTCGATGATGCCGGTCACGCCCGCAGCCGAGAACGCGTCCATGCAGAGGTCCCAGCGGACGGGGGAGGAGACCTGTGCGACGAGCAGGTCGAGAGCCTCACGACCTGCCACGACCCGCGCACCGTCTCGGTTGGTCCAAAGGGCGACGGTCGGGTCGGATGCCGTCACCTCTGCGGCGGCGGCGCGCAACGACTCGACCGCGGGGGCCATGTACGAGGTGTGGAAGGCGCCCGCCACCTGCAGCGCGATGACGCGGCTTCCCGCGACCGGGTGGGCCGCGAGTTCCGCCAGCGCGTCCAGCGCGCCGGCCGCCACGATCTGTCCGGCACCGTTGTGGTTGGCCGGGGTGAGGCCCAGCTCATCGAGGAGGGCGAGGACCGCGTCGCGGTCACCGCCGAGGACGGCGCTCATCCCGGTGTGCTCGCGCGCAGCCGCATCGGCCATCGCTCGTCCCCGAAGACCGACGAGACGCATCCCGTCGTCGTCCGTGAGCACTCCCGCCGCGACGAGAGCCGCGATCTCACCCACGGAGTGGCCGGCGACACCGCCGGGCGCGGTGGCCGCGGCATCCTGCAGAGCGGCGTACGAGACCAGGCTCGCCGCGACGATCAGCGGCTGCGCGACGCTCGTGTCGCGGATGCGGTCGGCGTCCCATTCGGTGCCGGCCGCGAGGAGGTCGACGTCCGCCTCCTCCGCGTACCGCTCGACGCGCTCGCGGACCCCGTCGAGCTCGAGCCACGGAGCGAGGAACCCGGGGGTCTGTGAGCCCTGCCCGGGGAAGACGGTGATGATCACGTGCCTATCCTTCCAACTTCTGCGCCGCCGCGCTGGCGAACACGTCACAACAAACGCGGATTGCTTTGTATCCGATCGATAACAGCACCGGGACGGTGGGATGTCAGTCGGTGCGAGGGGGGCGTCGCGCCGCGCTTCCCCGACGGCGCGTCGCCTCGGTGCCGATCGACCCGATGATGAGGGCCGTCTGCAGGATGAGCGCCTCTCGCGGCCCGGTCGCATCCCAGCCGATGACGTCCGAGACGCGCTTGAGGCGGTACCGCACGGTGTTCGGGTGAACGAACAGCTCGCGCGCCGTCGCCTCGAGGGAGCGCCCGTTGTCGAGGTAGCTCCAGAGCGTCGTGACGAGATCGGCGGAGTGCGCCTGCAGCGGACGGTAGATGCGCTCGACCAGGGTCGCCTTCGCCATGGCGTCGCCGGCCAGCGCACGCTCGGGCAGCAGATCGTCGGCCTCGACCGGACGCGGGGCGTGACGCCACGCCCCGGCGACGGCGAACCCCGCCAGCGCCGCGCGCGCACTCAGCCCGGCATCCACCAGCGCGGGCACCGTGGGACCGAGGACGAGGTGGCCGGGACCGAAGCCGGGCTCCAGCCGTAATGCGATCTCGGGGAACGGCAGCTCGTCGCTCACCGGCTCGCGTCCGGGCAGTACCGCACGCCCGATCACCAGCACGAGGCGCGACCCCTGCACGCCGATGAGCACGTCGACGCCGAGCTTGCGCGCGAGCCGCCGCAGATGATCGACATCCAGCTGCGGGGGCGTCGTACCCACGAGCACGGCGACCTCTCCGTGGCCGTGCCAGCCGAGCGCGGCGATACGGCTCGGCAGCTCCTCGTCGGCCTCGCCCGTGAGGATCGAGTCGACGACGAGCGCTTCGAGTCGCGCGTCCCAGAGCCCGCGGGCCTCTGCGGCGCGCGCGTAGACGTCGGCCGACGCGAACGCGACCTCGCGGGAGAACAGCAGGATGCTCTCGCGCAGGTCCTCCGCCCGGCCCGCGACGCGCTCCTCGGTGACGGCGACGGTCACCCGGATGAGCTGCAGCGTCTGCGTCAGGCTGACGCTGCGCAGCAGTTCACGGGGGGCTGCGGCGAAGATGTCGGCGGCGATCCAGGGCGTGGAGCCCGGATCCTCGTACCACTGGATGAACGAGGCGATGCCCGCCTGCGCCACGAGGCCCACGGCCGACCGGCGTGCCGGCGGCATGTCGGCATACCACGGCAGCGAGTCTTCGAGTCGCTTGATGGTCGCCGTGGCCAGGTCCCCGGAGATGCGGCGGAGCCACGCGAGTGTCTCCGCCTTCTCCTGAGGTGTGGGGCGGGCGGGCATCGAACCGGTCAGCTCTCGCCGCCGGCGTTCCCGGTCGTTCCGGCCGTCACGTCGTGCAGACGGTACTTCTCGATCGCCTGGGCGGACAGCGAGCGGTCGACGAGTCCTTCGTCGGCCAGCGCCTGCAGCGCGCGGACCACGATCGACGGTCCGTCGATCTTGAAGAAGCGACGCGCCGCGGCACGCGTGTCGGAGAAGCCGAAGCCGTCGGCACCCAGCGTCACGTAGCGACGGGGCACCCACTCGCGGATCTGGTCCTGGACCGCGTGCATGTAGTCGCTCACGCCCAGCACCGGACCCGCGGTGTCGCGGAGCTTCTCGGTCAGGTACGCGGTGCGCGGCTCGGCGAGCGGGTTGAGGAAGTTGTGCTCGTCGGCGGCGAGACCGTCGCGGCGCAGCTCCGTCCAGCTCGTGACCGACCAGACGTCGGCGGCCACACCCCAGTCGTCGCGCAGCAGCTGCTGCGCCTCGAGCACCCACGGCACGCCGACGCCCGACGCGAGCAGCTGCACGCGGTGACCGTCGCCGGAACCCTCGGAGATGCGGTGGATGCCGCGGACGATGCCGTCGACGTCGACGCCCTCGGGCTCGGCCGGCTGCACCAGCGGCTCGTTGTAGAGGGTGATGTAGTACATCACGTTGGGGTCGGGGTGGTTGCCGCCATACATGCGGTCCAGGCCGGAGCGCACGATGTGGGCGATCTCGTACCCGTACGCCGGGTCGTACGACACGGTGGCGGGGTTCGTCGAGGCCAGCAGGTGCGAGTGGCCGTCGGCGTGCTGGAGGCCCTCACCGGTCAGCGTGGTGCGACCGGCCGTCGCGCCCATGATGAAGCCGCGGGCCATCTGGTCCGCCGCCGCCCACTGCGCGTCGCCGGTGCGCTGGAAGCCGAACATCGAGTAGAAGATGTAGACCGGGATCAGCGGCTCGCCGTGCGTGGCGTACGAGGTGCCCGTGCCGGTGAAGGCGGCGACCGCACCCGCCTCGTTGATGCCGACGTGCATGATCTGCCCCTGCGGGCTCTCCTTGTAGGCGAGGAGGAGCTCACGGTCGACCGAGGTGTAGTTCTGACCGTTCGGGTTGTAGATCTTCGCGGTCGGGAAGAACGCGTCGAGACCGAAGGTGCGCGCCTCGTCCGGGATGATCGGGACGATGCGGTTGCCGAAGTCCTTCGAGCGCAGCAGGTCCTTCAGCAGGCGGACGAAGGCCATCGTCGTGGCGACTTCCTGCGTGCCGGAGCCCTTCTTCGGCAGCGCGTACGCGCTGTCGTCGGGCAGGCTGATCGGCACGTGGTGGGTGCGGCGCTCCGGCAGGAACCCGCCGAGGGCGCGACGCTTCTCCACCATGTACTGGATGGTCTCGTCCTCCATGCCCGGGTGGAAGTACGGCGGGGCGTATGGGTTCTCCTCGAGCTGCGCGTCGGAGACCGGGATGCGCATCGAGTCGCGGAAGTGCTTGAGGTCGTCGAGCGTCATCTTCTTCATCTGGTGGGTCGCGTTGCGCCCCTCGAAGTGGTGACCGAGACCGTATCCCTTGATGGTCTTCGCGAGGATGACCGTGGGCTGGCCCTTGTGCTCGGTGGCGGCCTTGTAGGCGGCGTAGAGCTTCTGGTAGTCCAGGCCACCGCGGCGCAGCTTGCCCCAGATGTCCTCGTCCGACCAGTCCTTCACCATGGCGGCGGTGCGCTCGTCGCGGCCGAAGAAGTGGTCGCGGATGAACTTGCCGTCCTCCGCGCGATAGGTCTGGAAGTCGCCGTCCGGCGTCGTGTTCATGAGGCGCACGAGAGCACCGTCGGTGTCGACCTGGAGCAGGTCGTCCCAGCCGCGGCCCCAGACGACCTTGATGACGTTCCAGCCCGCGCCGCGGAAGAACGCCTCGAGCTCCTGGATGATCTTGCCGTTGCCGCGCACCGGTCCGTCGAGGCGCTGGAGGTTGCAGTTCACCACGAAGGTGAGGTTGTCCAGACCCTCGTTGGCTGCGACCTGGAGCTGTCCGCGGCTCTCGACCTCGTCCATCTCACCGTCGCCGAGGAAGGCCCAGACGCGCGAGCCCGAGAGGTCCTTGATCCCGCGGTTGGTGAGGTACTTGTTGGTCATCGCCTGGTAGATCGCGTTGATGGGTCCGAGACCCATCGACACGGTCGGGAACTGCCAGTACTCGGGCATGAGCCGCGGGTGCGGGTACGACGGGATGCCCAGCGGTGCCTTCGACTTCTCCTGACGGAAACCGTCGAGCTGGTCGGCCGACAGACGCCCCTCGAGGAAGGAGCGGGCGTAGATGCCGGGGGAGGCGTGGCCCTGGATGAAGATCTGGTCGCCGCCCGTGGGGTCATCGAGGCCGCGGAAGAAGTGGTTGAAGCCGACTTCGTACAGCGACGCGGACGACGCGTAGGTCGAGATGTGTCCGCCGACGCCGATACCGGGGCGCTGAGCACGGTGCACGGTGAGCGCGGCGTTCCAGCGGATCCACCGGCGGTAGCGACGCTCCATCTCCTCGTCACCGGGGAAGGCGGGCTCGTTCTCCGGCGCGATCGTGTTGATGTAGTCGGTCGTGGGGACCTGGGGCACGTTCAGCTGCAGCTCGTGCGACTTGTTCAGCAGGCTGAGCATGATCTCGCGACCGCGCCCCGCCCCCTTGCTGTCGACGAGCTGCTGCAGCGATTCCTGCCACTCGTGCGTCTCTTCGGGGTCGCTGTCCTGCGGTCCCTGAGAGTACGGATCCTGATCGTTGACCGTCACGAGACACCTTTCGTCGTCTGGCAGATCGTGCCAGGGATGGGGCTTGGGATGCGCGCGGCTTTGTGCAGCGTCGACAACGCGTCCTGGATCAGCCTAGTCACATCGCGATGGGGTGGACCGCGCGGGACGCGAGTGGGCCCTGCCGGGATCGAACCGACGACATCCACGGTGTAAACGTGGCGCTCTACCAGCTGAGCTAAAGGCCCTGACCCCCTCAGTCTATGAGGAGGGGCTGCGGTCAGCCGTCGCGCCCGACGACACGCGGCTCGGCGGGATTGAGGTACATCCCGTCGTCCTTGCCCAGTCGGGAATGACCGCGGGAGTAGGCGAAGTAGACCACGAACCCGATCACGAGCCAGATGAGGAACCGCAGCCAGGTCTCCACCGTCAGGTTCAGCATCAGGTAGACGCAGATGAGCGCCGAAAGGAGCGGAAGCACCGGGTTGCCGGGCACCCGGAAGCCGCGCTTGAGGTCGGGGCGGGTGCGCCGCAGCACGACGACACCGACCGACACCAGCACGAACGCCGACAGCGTGCCGATGTTCACCATCTCCTCGAGCACACCGATGGGGGTCAGTCCGGCGACGACGGCGACGATCACGGTGACCACGATGGAGATCACCCAGGGGGTCCGTCGGGTGGGGTGCACCTTGGCGAGCCGCTGGGGGAGCAGACCGTCGCGCGACATCGCGAAGATGATGCGCGTCGCACCGATCATCAGCGTCAGCACGACGGTGGTGAGGCCGGCCACCGCTCCGGCGGAGATGACCGTGGCCATCCAGGCCTGACCGTGATCCGTGAACGCGTTCGCGAGGGCGGCGGCGGGGTCGAGCTCGTCGTAGCGCACCATGCCGGTCACGACGAGCGCGACGGCGCAGTAGAGAACAGTGCAGATCACGAGCGACGCGATGATGCCGATCGGGAGGTCGCGCTGCGGGTTCTTCGTCTCCTCGGCCGTCGTGGCGACGACGTCGAAGCCGATGTAGGCGAAGAAGACGAGGGCCGCGCCCGCGAAGATGCCGCCCACGCCGAACGCCATCGGCGCCGAGCCGGAGAGGAACTGCAGCAGCGGCTGCATGAGACCCGTCGCCGCCTCGCGCGGCGCGGCATCCGGGACGAACGGCGTGTAGTTGGCGGGGTTGATGAACATGATCCCGGCGACGATCACGAACAGGACGATGAAGAGCTTCACCCCCACGAGCACGAGGTTGACACGCATGGACTCGCGGATGCCGATCGTCATGAGGATGCCGAGGACGATGACCAGGAGGATCGCCATGACATCGACCACGCCGCCGTAGCCGATGGCCTCCGGCAAGGGGATGCCGAGCTGGCCGAGGAGCACGCCGAGGTACGCGCTCCACCCCTGGGCGACCACGCTCGCGCCGAGGAACATCTCGAGGATGAGGTCCCATCCGATGATCCAGGCGAACAGCTCGCCGAGCGAGGCGTACGAGAACGTGTACGCGGAGCCCGACACCGGAACCGTCGATGCGAACTCGGCGTAACACATCGCCGCGAGAGCGCAGGCGACCGCCGCCACGATGAAGCTGACGACCACCGCGGGTCCGGCGACCTCGTGGGCGGCGCGGCCGGTCAGGGTGAAGATGCCGGCGCCGATCACCACGCCGACCCCGAAGACGGTCAGGTCGAGCGCGGAGAGCGACTTTCGCAGCCGGAACTCCGGTTCCTCCGTGTCGGCGATCGATCGCTCGATGGACTTCGTGCGCATCACGCTCATGGCGCCTCCTCTGAGGATCCGCAGAGCACGGTGCGCAGCACTGCGGTCAGGGTGAACATGCTAGTGCGACGTCCGCGCCGACCGGAACGCCCCTGCGTCGGGAGCGGTAGGTTGGGACGGTGAAGTCACGACCCGCCGACCAGCAGCTCCTGCTCGAACTCGCGACGCTCGACGCCGCGATCCAGCACGCTGAGCATGCCCGCCGCAACCCGGAGCAGGCCGGCCGTGTGCAGGAGTTGCTCGCGCAGCGCCAGGCCCAGTCCGCCGAACTGACGACGCTGCTCGGGGCCCGCGACGACGTGAACGCCGAGCTGGCGCGTCTGGAGTCGGATGTCGCGCTCGTCGAGGCTCGTGTCGCCCGCGACCGGGAACGCCTCGCGGCCTCGGCCAACGCCAAGGAGGCGCAGGGACTCGAGCACGAGCTGGCGTCGCTCGCGAAGCGCAAGAGCGACCTCGAGGATGCCGAGCTCGAGCTGATGGAGCGGCTCGAGGCCGCCGAAGCCGCCGTCGCGGCGCAGGAGGCGGCCATCGCCGCCGTGAACGAGGAGGGCGGGCGACTGAGCGCCGCCGCGAAGGAGAGCGTCGCCGCCGCGACCGCGCGCAGCGAGGCCGCCACCCGCGACCGCGCCGCCATCGCCGCCCGTGTGCCCGCGGATCTGCTCGCGCTGTACGAGCGCCTGTCCGCTCGCGGTGTCGGCGCCGGACTGCTCCGCCGCCGCACGTGCGAGGGGTGCAACATGGTGCTCGCGGGCACCGATCTGCAGACGATCCGCCAGGCCGCCGACGACGACGTCGTCCAGTGCCCCGAGTGCGGCGGCATCCTCGTGCGCACGGACGAATCGGGGCTGTGAACGCCACCAGCGCGGCACGGAGCACGCCGCGCTGGCGCCTGGTCACGACGTCGGGCGAGCAGGCGGTCGTCACCACGATCGGTGCGGACCTCGACGTCCAGCACGTCGAGCGCCGCGCGCTCGACGCGTGGTGGGACGACGACCCGCTCACCCGGTGGGTCTGGTCCGACACGACACGCTGGTATCCGCGGGCGCTCCGCGCCGGCGCCGTCCTCGCACGGTGCCATGACCTGCGGCTCGCGCACGCGATCCTGCGCGACAGCGCTCTCGTCACGGATGCGGCCGCGCTGCGTGCCGCGACGGTGTGGGATGTCGCGGTGGACGAGCCCGCGACACCCACCGCACCCGCGCTCTTCGATCTCGACGGCACCGCGCGTGCGGGCGTGCCCGACGATCCCGACGAGGCGCTCGCCGAGTTCCGGCGCCAGCAGCGCGCGCTCCGCGACGGCGCAGACCCCGCTCGTCTGCAGCTGTTGATCGCCGCCGAGTCCGCCGGCGCGCTCCTGGCGACGGAGATGAACACGGCAGGTCTGCCCTGGGATCGGCGGACGCACGAGGCGATCCTCGAGGACGTTCTCGGCGCCCGCCCCGCGCCCGGCGAGCTCCCCGCCCGCGTGCGCGACCTCGCGACGGCCGTGCGCGTTGCGCTCGGTGACCCGGCGGCGAGTCTGGACTCGCACCCGAAGCTCCTGCGCAGCCTTCACCGCGTCGGGGTGCGCGCCGAATCCACGAGTCGGTGGGAGTTGGCCGAGTACGACCATCCCGCCATCGGGCCCCTCCTCGCCTACAAGAAGCTCACGCGCCTGATGAGCGCGAACGGCTGGGCCTGGCTCGACGAGTGGGCCGCCGACGGCCGGTTCCGTCCCGTCTACGTGCCCGGAGGGGTCGTGACGGGCAGATGGGCATCATCCGGGGGCGGCGCACTCCAGATCCCGCGCCAGCTGCGCCGCGCCGTCCGGGCCGATCCGGGGTGGACCCTCGTCGTGGCCGATGTCGCGCAGCTGGAGCCGCGGGTGCTCGCGGCGATGGCGTCCGACGAATCGCTCGCGTCGGCGGCGCGCGGGCGCGATCTCTACGAGGGCATCGTCGCGAGCGGGGTGGTCCAGACCCGCCAGGAGGCCAAGATCGCGGTCCTCGGCGCGATGTACGGTGCGACGACGGGAGACAGCGGCCGCCTGGTCCCGGCGCTGCGGCGCGCCTACCCGCGGGCGATGGGACTGGTCGACGACGCCGCAGCGACGGGGGAGCGGGGAGGAGTCGTCTCGACCTGGCTCGGTCGCTCCAGCCCGCCTCCGTCATCCTCCTGGCGCGAGATCCAGGCCTCCGCCGCGCTTCCCGACGCGACGGAGGCAGACCGCGTCCGCGCCCGCCGCTCCGCCCGCGATCGCGGGCGCTTCACCCGCAACTTCGTCGTGCAGGGCACCGCCGCCGAATGGGCGGCGGCGTGGCTCGCCGACCTGCGCGGCCGCCTCGCGGCCCTGCCCGAGGTGGACGCCGCAGACGGCGCGGCGGCATCGGGGCCCGTGTTCGGCCGACGCGCGCACCTCGCCTTCTTCCTTCACGACGAGATCATCGTGCACACCCCCGCCCCGCACGCGGAAGCCGTCGCCGAGGCGGTGCGGGAGGCGGCCGCGAACGCCGCTCGGCTGCTCTTCGGCTCGTTCCCGATCGACTTCCCCCTGGATCTGCGGATCGCCGTCGACGCCGCGAAGGACTGAGGGGTCACCGGCACCCGGGCGCGCTGGTTGCCTCCACGTCGACATCGTTCATCATCGGGGTGTGCACGACGACGGGCTGCAGCCCGGCGCCGCGTGGGGCGACGAAGTGGAACGTCAATGTGCGCTCCTGTCCGGGAGCGAGTGTCACACGCGCGAGGGTCGCCGCGGACGCGTCGCCGTCGACGTCGGTGGAGGAAGCCCGTTCGCCGTCGAGCTCCACGCCGCCCAGGAACCATCCGTCCGGGATCATCGCCGTGACATCCGTCGTGATGTCGCCGGGGGCGGACGGGTTCGCCGCTCCCGTCATCCACACGGAGAAGTCGCGAGCCGCCACGGTCGCGCTGCTGCGCAGCGTCACGGCGAGCGTCACGTCGGCGGCGCCGTCGGCGCGGCACGTCTGCACCGACGGAGCGATGCGCGTGTGCAGATAGGTGTCCATCTTCCCCGTCGTGGCATCGTTGAAGAAGACGCCCACGGCGTCGGGTCCCGCCGCGCGCAGGCGGGCGAGCGCTCCGCCGAGCGGGCCCTGCGCCAGCGCCGACCCCTCATCCGCCCGGGCGCTCCACACCGACACGCGCCCCTGCGCGACCGGCTTCGCGAGGGCGTCCATCCAGCGGAGCGGATCGAGGGGACGCGACGAGAGCGCCGCGAACAGCCGATCCGTGAGATCACTCTGCATCGCCGTCTGCTCGTCGGCCGTCTTCTCCAGGTAGGGCCGAACAAGGATGTCCTCGACCACGTCGCCGCGGTCGACGACGGTGCCGTCGGAGAGGGTCAGTGGCCCGGTGATCGTGAGGAGAGACGCGAGCACGGCGGGATCGACCGCCACCACCGTGTCCGGCGCGGCATGGCCGAGCGACTGCCACCACGCCGACGCGAGCCGTGCGCTGAGGGCGAAGTCGGGGGTCATCGTCGCATTCATGACGAACCGCCCGGGAGCCTCACCGTAGAGCGCCACGAGATCGGGAGGAAGCTCCGCGATCGGATGATCGAGCGAGTGGAAGGCGCGGGAGTCGACGTGGTCGGTCACCTCCAGGCGACCGCCGACCGCCCGTATCGCGAGGAAGGAGCCGGTGATGCCGCCGCCGGTGCGCACCTCCGCGGTGTTCTGGATCATGACCAGAATCGTCCGCGCACCGTCGGCACCCAGCATCCCCGGGAGCGCGTTCGCCGCGGCGGCCGCGTCCCGCAGCAGCGGCGCCCCGGCGGCGACCGCGACGCCGGCGCTGTCTGCGGCATCCCGCAGCGGACCGACGAGCTGGTCGCGGGGGAGCGCGGTGAGGGCGCCGTCGGCGGCGGCCACGCGCTGCGCGAGAGCGTCGAGCGGAGCCGAGACCGCGGCGACCCCCGACAGGTCGATCGTTCCGTCCGCACCGCCGGTGGGCTGCGCCGCGACGAGGACATCGCCGGTCGCGGCGGCGACATCGCGGACGGTGTCCGCCAGCATCCGCACGGCGGCGGTGTTCGCCCCCACGACAGGGATCGCTTCACTGGCTCGCCACAGCGGGTCCGACGTCAGGGCGGCTGCGCGCGACGCATGCTCCCGTGCGGCATCGACGACGGGGGTCAGCGCGGCCAGGTCGCCCGCGGCGAGGGCCGCCGACAGGCGCGGTTGCAGCGCGACGACCTCCTCGAGCTCGTTCTTCGCCATCCACCCGCGGATGCCGAGCCATCCCGCCACCGCGAGGAGCAGCCCGACCACCACGACGGCGACCAGAGCGCCCCGCCGCCGCTTCCGGCGGCGCGATCCGGTCGCGGTGGTGGGCGGCGCGACCTCAGTCACGGGCGCGGCGCGCGCGCCGGACGTACAGCAGGGCACCGCCGCCGACCACGAGCGCGAGCGCGAGGCCCGTGAGCGGGAGCACGGCTGCGCCGTCGCCGCCCGTCGCCGGCAGCGACATCCCCGCCGCCGCGACGGCTCCCGACGTCGCCACACCGGCGGGGTCCGTCAGACACGCCGGCGTCGACGGCGGGTAGGAGAGCGCGACCCGCAGTGACGGGTTCACCTCGACGGTGGCCGAGATGTCGCCCCTCGTCCAGGCGAAGTTGCCCGGCGACGCGACCCACTGGCCGTTCTCGAAGGCCCACCCGGGCCATCCGTTCCCCTGCCCGTTCTCGTCCACCGATGCGCCGGGCCAGAGCACCCGTCCGGACAGCGTCCCGTCGACGATCTCTCCGAGTGCGATGGTGGTGCTCTGCTCACCGTCGGTCAGCACCAGGCGCGCCGTGTGGCTCGTGGCCTGGCCGTCCGGATCGTTCAGGACCACCGAGTAGTCGATCCACGGCACGTTCGCGTCGCAGGACGGCGAGACCGTCGTCCCGCTCAGCGACGGCGATGACGGCGTGTCGGGGCCGTAGTCGTCGCCGGTATCGGCAGCCGACGCGGCCGACGCACCCCCCGACAGCAGAACGACGGCAAGAAAAACGGGCAGCGCGTACTTACGCATGATGATGCCTCCCCCAGGCGATGCGAGCCCAAACCCCCCCAGCCGGGCCTCGTGGCGACACCGTACCACGTCGGAACGACGCGAACCAGTAGGATCGGGGGAGCGAATGGGTCGGCTGGACGGTCGCGTGGCGGGGTCACACCCGCACCGAGGAACGTCCGGGCTCCACAGGGCAGGGCGGTGGGTAACACCCACCCGGAGCAATCCGCGAGACAGTGCCACAGAGAGCAGACCGCCCCGGACTCCGCTCGTCGGAGCACCGGGGTAAGGGTGAAAGGGTGGTGTAAGAGACCACCGGGATCGTGGTGACACGGTCCGCACGGTAAACCTCGCCCGGAGCAAGGCCAGACAGGGGATGCCGACGCGGCTCGCCGAGTCCCCGGGTAGGCCGCTGGAGCGGCACGGCAACGTGTCGCCGAGAGAGATGACCGTCCACGGAGCGCGAGCTCCCGGACAGAACCCGGCGTACAGGCCGGCCCATTCGCCTCACCCCGTCCGGCAGGGTTCGCGACCCGACCGCCGGAGGGGTCAGAGGGGTCGTTCGAGCCGGGCCTTCGCCTCGCGCTCGATCAACACCGGCAGGAAGTCCTTGACGCGAGCGCGCGAGAAGTGATCGCGAGCCTCCTCGACAGCAGCCCTCACCGCGGAGGCCGGGGCGTTCGGGAAACGCACTTCGAGACGTTCGACGATCTCTTGGATGACCGCTTCGGGATCCGCGGGCTGGGTCGACATGGCGACGAGCCTACGCCGCGCAGCGCGACGACGGTAAGACGGAGAGAGGCGGAACGCAGCTCTGCGTCCCGCCTCTCCGCCGCTTGCATCAGCGTGTGAAAGTGGAGCTCGACAGTCCCCAGACCGTCAGGCTCACCATAGAGCGAACAGGACGCGCGTGGCAACAGTCGATCGCGCTACACCGCCAGCGCCGCCGCGCCGATGATCCCCGCGTTGTTGCGGTGCGTGGCGGGGACGATGGGTGTGGAGAGCTGCAGCAGCGGCAGGAACTCGTCGGCGTGCTTCGAGACCCCTCCGCCGACGATGAACAGATCGGGGCTCAGGAGGAAGTCGAGGTAGCTGTAATACCACTGCAGGCGCTTGGCCCACTTCTTCCACGTGAGCTCGTCGCGCTCCATCGCCGAGTAGGCCGCCCACGCCTCGGCATCCTTGCCGTGATGCGCACGCTGGAGATGTCCGAGTTCGGCGTTCGGGATCAGGACGCCGTTGTACAGCATGGCGGTCCCGATGCCGGTGCCGAGCGTCGTCAGCAGCACGAGGCCGGGCACGTCGCGAGCGGCACCGTATCGCGCCTCCGCGACACCGGCGACATCCGCGTCGTTCGCGAAGTGGATCTCACGGCCGAGGCCGTCCTCGAAGAACTTCTCGGCTTCGAAGCCGACCCAGGTGTCGGCGACGTTGGCCGCGGAGAGGGTCTTGCCGTTCTTGACGATCGCGGGGAACGCGACGCCCAGCGGGATGTCGGCGTCGGTGACGCCGAGCGTGTCGAGAACGGTCTGCACCGCCGCCAGCACGTCGTCGGGCTCGGCGCCGGTCGGCGTCGCCACCTTCGCGCGGTCGCTGAGGAGCTTTCCCTCCTCGAGGTCAACGAGGGCACCCTTGATGCCGGTTCCGCCGATGTCCACACCGACCGCGCGGGTCGCCTTCGTCGTCATGCGGTCCAGCCTATCCAGGTCCTCCGCGCCCATCGTTAGGATCGAGCCAGAGCCCCCACAGGAAGGACCTGCCATGACGTCAGGCGACGAGAAGTACTGGTACAACCTCACGACCGGCGCCGTCGAGCGCGGGTTCGAGTCGCCCGCCATCGACCGCGCCGGACCGTTCGACACGGCCGAAGAGGCGGCGAAGGCTCCGGAGCTGCTCGCGAAGCGTTCGCGCGAGTGGGCCGAGGACGACGCCCGCGAGGGCGACTGGGGTACGTCGGGCGACGCTTCGCACACCGACGGGGACCGATAGTCTGGCCTTCGGCCCGGCTTCCCTTCGAAGCGGCATCTGAGAGGACGCGATGGACAAGCAACGGGACTTCGTACTGCGCACGATCGAAGAGCGGGGCGTGAAGTTCGTCCGCCTCTGGTTCACCGATGTGATCGGAACGCTGAAGTCGGTCGCGATCGCCCCCGCCGAGGTGGAGGGCGCCTTCACCGAAGGACTCGGCTTCGACGGATCGGCCATCGAGGGCCTGACCCGCTCGTACGAGTCGGATCTGCTCGCCCACCCCGACCCGACGACGTTCCAGACGCTCCCGTGGCGCGGTGAGATCGACCCGACGGCCCGCATGTTCTGCGACATCACCACGCCCGACGGGCAGCCGGCCGTGGCAGACCCGCGTCACGTGCTCAAGCGCACGCTCGCGAAGGCGGCGGATGCCGGGTTCACGTTCTACACCCACCCCGAGATCGAGTTCTACCTGCTGAAGTCGTCGTCGTTCGGACCCGAAGGCCCGGAGCCGGTGGATTCCGCCGGCTACTTCGACAACGTCCCCGGCGGCACGGCCCACGACTTCCGCCGCCGCAGCGTGCGGATGCTCGAGGACCTCGGCATCTCGGTGGAGTACAGCCACCACGAGGGCGGCCCCGGGCAGAACGAGATCGATCTGCGCTACGCGGACGCCCTCGCGACCGCCGACAACATCATGACCTTCCGCACCGTGGTCAAGGAGGTGGCGATCGAGCAGGGCGTGTACGCGACCTTCATGCCGAAGCCCCTGTCCGGCAAGCCGGGAAGCGGCATGCACACGCACATGTCGCTCTTCGAGGGCGACCAGAACGCCTTCTACGAGGAGGGCGCGCAGTATCAGCTGTCGAAGACCGGTCGCCAGTTCATCGCCGGACTGCTCACCCACGCGAACGAGATCGCCGCGGTGACCAACCAGTTCGTCAACTCGTACAAGCGGCTCTGGGGCGGCGACGAGGCGCCCAGCTTCATCTGCTGGGGTCACAACAACCGCTCCGCCCTCGTGCGGGTGCCCATGTACAAGCCGAACAAGGGGCAGTCGACGCGGGTGGAGTACCGCGCGCTCGACTCGGCGGCGAACCCGTACCTCGCCTTCGCGCTGATGCTCGCCGCGGGCCTGAAGGGCATCGAGGAGGGATACGAGCTTCCGCCGGAGGCCGAGGACAACGTCTGGTCGCTCACGGATGCCGAGCGACGCGCGCTCGGCTACGCGCAGCTGCCCGCGAGCCTCGACCACGCGCTGGAGTACATGGAGGAGTCGGAGCTGGTCGCCGAGACGCTGGGCGAGCAGGTGTTCAACTACGTGCTGCTCAACAAGCGCCGCGAGTGGCACGAGTACCGTGCACAGGTGACGCCCTTCGAGCTGAAGAGCAACCTGGAGATGCTCTGATCCGTCATGACATCGAGCGAGCGCACGTCGGTTCTGACGCTGCTGGCGCGCGACGGATTCGGTGACCTCGGCGACGCCGACGCGCTGCTGACCGAGCTGGCGGAGGCCCTGGGCCTCTCCCGCGAGGACATCCTGCGCGGTGCCCAGCACGCGGCCGATCCGGACGGCGCTCTGGCGGCGCTCGCGCGCATCGCGCGCCGCGACGCCACCGCCGTCGCGGAGGCGCTCACGCGGGGAGGCTCCGCGCTGTGGCGCCTGCTGGGCGCGTCGACGGGATTCGCCGACTTCTTCCTCCGACACCCCGCCGAGCTCGCCCACCTCGTCGGCCCCGAGGTGCCGCTGCCGACGGCGGAGGAGTTGCGCCGCGAGCTGACCGATGCGGTCGGCGCGGATGCCGACGGTTTCGCCGCGACGGGCGACGAGAGCGCGTGGGTGGCCCTCCGTGTCCGCTACCGGCGCATGCTCGCGCGCATCGCCGCCCACGACCTCGGTGCCGACGACGCCGTCGCCGTGCTCGCACCGGTCGCGGCGAGCCTGGCGGATGCCGCCGGTGCCGCACTCGAGGCATCCCTCTGCGTCGCGCGGACGCGGGTCGCCGGGGGTGCGCCCGGATCGGGTCTGTTCCCGCGCGACCAGGTCGCGGCGACGCAGCTCGCGATCATCGGTATGGGCAAGACCGGCGCGCGCGAGCTCAACTACGTCAGCGACGTCGACGTCATCTTCGTGGGCGGGGGAGACCCGCAACTCGTCGAGCAGGTGGGCGAGAGCCGCGTGATCGACATCGCGACGCGGCTCGCAGTGCAGACGATGCGCGGCATCTCCGGGATGGAGATCGAGCCTCCCCTGTGGGAGGTCGACGCCAATCTGCGCCCGGAAGGCAAGCAGGGCGCCCTCGTGCGGACCCTCGACTCCCACCTCTCGTACTACGACCGCTGGGCGAAGAGCTGGGAGTTCCAGGCCCTCCTCAAGGCACGCCCGTTGGCCGGCGACCGTATTCTCGGCGAGGCATACGTCGCGGCCGTCCAGCCGAAGATCTGGACGAGCGCGGCCCGGGAGAACTTCGTCGACAGCGTGCAGCGCATGCGCGAGCGGGTGACGGACCACATCCCCGCAGCGGAGGTCCCGTACCAGCTGAAGCTCGGTCCCGGCGGCATCCGCGACATCGAGTTCACCGTTCAGCTGCTCCAGCTCGTGCACGGGCTCACCGACGACACGATCCGGCAACGGGGCACCCTCGATGCGCTCGAGGCGCTCGTCGGCGCGGGCTACATCGGGCGCGAGGATGCCGCGACGTTCTCGCATGACTACCGGGTGCTGCGGGTCCTCGAGCATCGCGTGCAGCTGCGTGACCTGCGCCGCACCCACCTCATGCCTCAGCAGCCCGACGGTCTGCGGGTGCTCGCTCGCGCGTCGCGCCTGGCGGACGGCGGGCCCGGCGTCTGGGCGCTGTGGGAGGGCATCAAGCGCGAGGTGCGCGAGATCCACGTGCGCCTGTTCTACCGCCCGCTGCTGTCGGCGGTCGCGGCGCTGAGCTCGGACGAGCAGCAGCTGTCGACCGCGCAGGCGCACGATCGCCTCGCGGCCATCGGGTTCCGCGATCCGGCGGGGGCGCTGCGTCACATCGGCGCGCTCACGGGCGGTCTGAGCCGCAAGGCCACCATCCAGCGTCATCTGATGCCGGTCATGATCCGGTGGTTCGCCGACGGGGTCGATCCGGACTACGGCCTGCTCGCCTTCCGGCGCATCAGCGAGCGTCTGGGCGACACGCCCTGGTTCCTGAGGATGCTGCGCGACTCGGCGGGTGCCGCCGAGCGGCTCACCCGCGTGCTGTCGGGATCGCGCTACATCGGCGAGCTGATGGAGTGGATCCCCGAGTCGGTCGCCTGGCTCGATTCCGAAGACCAGCTCCGCCCGCGCCCCGGCGTCGCCCTCCAGGAAGAGGCGCGCGCGATCCAGACGCGGCACGAGACGGTGGTCGAGGCCATGCGCGCCGTGCGCGCTCTGCGTCGTCGGGAGCTGCTGCGGCTCGCCTTCGGGGCCGTGCTGGGCACGCTGACGATCGACGAGCTCGCACAGGGCCTCACAACGGTCAGCGAGGTGACCATCCAGGCCACGCTGCGCGCGGTCCGCCGCGACATCGTCGGCGCCGAGGACGCCGCGCTGGACTTCTCGGTCATCGCGATGGGCCGCTTCGGCGGGGGAGAGCTGGGCTTCGGATCCGACGCCGACGTGCTCTACGTCTACGACGCGAACGGCCTCGACCCGCAGCGCGCGCACGATCTCGCGCTGCGCCTGGTCGCCGGCATCCGCACCTACTCCGAAGATCATCGGGTCCCGTTCGAGCTCGACGCCGACCTGCGTCCGGAAGGGCGCAACGGACCGCTCGTGAGGTCGCTGGACTCCTACACGGAGTACTACCGACGGTGGTCGCTCTCGTGGGAGGCCCAGGCCCTGCTGCGCGCTCGCGGCGTCGCCGGGAGCGTGAAGCTCGTCGGCCGGTTCATGGCCCTCGCCGACGAGGTGCGCTACCCCCGGCATCCCGTGCAGCAGGACCTGCGGGAGATCAAGCGGATCAAGGCGCGCGTCGAGAACGAGCGACTGCCCCAGGGCGCCGACCGGTCGCGACACCTCAAACTCGGCCCCGGCGGGCTGAGCGATGTCGAATGGCTCGTGCAGCTCTGGCAGCACGAGCACGCGCACGACGTCCCAGCGCTGCGCACGACATCCACCCTCGACGCGCTCGAGGCCGCCCGGGCGGCCGGACTGGTGCCGGATGCCGCCGCGCAGCGTCTCCACGACGCGTGGCGGCTCGCGAGTCGACTGCGGTCGGCCAACACGCTGCTGTCCGGCCAGACGAGCGACGTCCTTCCGACCGATCGCGGCAAGCTCGACGGCATCGGCCGTCTGCTGGAGTACCCGCCGCGGTCGGCCACCCTCGTCGAGGAGGAGTGGCTGCGCACGGCGCGACGGGCGCGCCGCGACTTCGAGAAGCTCTTCTACGGCTGAGCGGATGCCGGGGCCGTGCGCGTGCCGTGCTCGGACTCAGCACGGCGTGCCCAGCGCTGCCAGCTCCCGGTGATGACGGCGGCGCCGGCTCCGATGATCAGCCACGCGGCGGCGGACCCGATCGCGCCGGGCGCGAGCAGCCCGAGAAGCATCGCCACCACGCTCGCCAGGACGACCGCCAGAGCCGTCAGCACCAGATGGAAGGCGGTGCGCCAGGGATGCCGCCGCAGCCCCGTCCCGGCGACGACCGGGCGGTCCGCCGCGATCACGGGGCAGGCGATCGCGACCACGACCGGGATCGCGACGGGTGCCGCCACCGCGAACAGGGCGACGGCGACCGCGGCGACCGCCGTGCGGCCCACCGTCCGCGCCCGGAACCGCCCCTGGGCGATCACCCACAGCGCGGCCGCCCCCGCACCGAGGACCACACCGGAGACGACGGCGAGGGCGATGGCAGCGGCATCCAGCGGTTGACGCGGCGCGACCGCGACGAGCGCAGCCTGTGCGGCGGCGTTGGCCACCACGACGACCCCCGCGAGGGCCACCCGCGTCAGCGACGTCGGAGCGGCGCTCATCCGCGCGCCGCCGCGTCGAGCACATCCGACAGGAGGCCGGAGAAGAGCGTCTGTCCGCCGACGAGCACGTCCAGTCGCGCGTCCGACGAGACGCTGGAGGCGACCGAGACGTCGCGGCCGTCGAGCGTGCGGCCGGTGCAGGTCACCGCGGGCCCTGCCCCCACGGTCGCGCAGACGGGCGCCTCGAGCAGATCGATGCCCTTCTGCTGCAGGACGTCGATCGCTCCGAAGCGCACTTCGGCCAGGCCGTTTCCTCCGACCGGCGCGAGGGCGGCGACCTGCGAGCAGCCCGCCAGGCTCGCGGCGACGGCGCACGCCACGAGGGCGCAGACGAGCCGAGCGGCGCGCATCAGAGGTTCCCCTCGTGCGCGAGGATGCGCGTGCGCGCGGCGAGATGCTGCGCTTCGAGCGCCGCGTCGCTGATCGTCGCGAGATCGAACGGCGCGGGCAGGAGGAGCTCGGTGTTGCGGTCGAGCGCCGATCCGCGGCGCATCAGTGGAGTCTCGGCCCAGTCGTTGGACGCGAGCTCGCGACTGCGCGAAGCGAGCGCGAGATAGTCGCCGCCGCTTCCCGGCCGCGGATCGGCGGCGTGGTCGACGACGGTCGTGAAGATCGAGAGCGTGCCGTCCCGGTTGTCGACGAGTTCCACGGTCTGCTGCTGCTGTGGGAAGTCGATGCAGGATGCGGTCGTGATCTCCCAGAAGCCGCCACCGCCGGGCGCCCGGTGCGCGAGGATCTGGTTCAGGTGGGTGTGTCCGTTCAGCCACGCCACCACCACGGGGTATCTCACGAGCATCGCCACGAACTCGTCGGCTCCGAGCAGCACCTCCTCCTGCCCGGGCCGCTGTGCCCGGTTCTCCAGGGTGTCGCTGTTGTGATGGCTGAGCACGATCGCGAGCCGGTTCTCCTTGGTGGCCGTGACGAGCTCCGCCTCGAGCCAGTCGAACTGGTTCTTCGGCACGGCGCCGTCGGGGCCCGCGACCTGGTTGCAGGTGTCCAGGCCGAACACCCGCACCCGCGGCGACAGATCGGCCTTCCACCACGTCTGGCCGGAGCGCAGATTCTCCTCGGTGAAGCCGTGCCCCACCGGGCCGGGACGATCCGCCGTGCGGAAATGCTCCGTCATGAACTCCTGCTGCGTGAACAGCGCACGCCCCGGATCGGCGGGGACCGCCTTGAATCCGGGACGCAGCCCCAGCTCGAGCCCCCACGCATCCAGGGTCTGCTGCACGGCGCTGGTGCGCGCCGCGTAGCCGCCGAGCGCCATCGCCGCCGTCGCCTCCAGGGTGTACGACTTGCGTCCGCCCACCGCGAGGGCGCGCAGTTGCGTGTCGAGGTCGAACGTTCCGAGCAGGAGCGTCTCGTGGTTTCCGTAGACCGTGTACCAGGGGGCGGGCAAGCCCACCGACGACACGGGGCGGGCGATCGCCTCGTCGAGCAGGCTCGGCAGGGTGGGGAAGCCGTAGGCGCCGAACGCGCCGCCCGTCGGATCGGCCGGCCGATAGGCCCAGACGGCCTCGGCCCACGCCTGTACGCCCTGGAACGTGTCGCTCGTGCGCGGGTCGACGGTCAGTCCGTCGAGCAGGTCGATGTACCAGCGCAGCTCGCGGTGCGAGTGCATGTCCGCGCTGTCTCCGGTGACGACGGCGGCATCCATCGGAGCGCCGGTGACGGGGCTGTACCGAAGATCGGAGATCGACCTGGTCATCGCGGCGATCACGTGCGGGCTGAGCGGGTCCTGCGGATGGAATGCCGATCCCCACGCGGCGTGGTCCTGCACGATCATCGGCTCGATGCGGCCGGGCGACTGCGCGTCGATGACGTGCATGTCCGAGAGGTGGGCGAGGTAGAGGAGCGACCGACGCGATGCGGCGCGCCCGGCGTCCGCGGAGCGCCCGAGCACGTCGAAGCGTGCGATGTGGGGCTCACCCGCGCCGGCGACGAGCGTGCGGTAGGAGCCCTTCTGAACCGGCCCCTGCAGGATCGTCTGCAGGAGCGTACTCGGTGCGTCGGCGACCGCGCGCGGCGGTGCGGCGAGAGCGTGCGCGAGCTCGTCGCGGGGGAGTGCGCCGGCAGCGGCGAGACCGCCGACGACGGCGAGGAACTGGCGGCGGGAGAGCACGCCCACGGGCACCTCCGGGTTCGGCGCGCTGACGCAATCGGGTGCGTCAAATCTAGCGGGCCGCGAGCGCGACTCACCAGATGCGGATGCCGCGACGCGCCGACGACCCGCATCCGTGCCCGGATGCCGCTACGCCTGCGCCGGATCGAGCGGCTCCACCACCACGGCCGTGCCGTACGCGCAGAACTCCGTGAAGCTGCCGATCGCACCCGAGTCGAACCGCATCGCCACCACGGCGTTGCCGCCGCGCTGCTGCGCTTCGGCCCACATCCGCTGCATCACCTCGAAGCGCGACTCGTAGATGACCTTCGTGTACTCGGGCATCTCGCCGCCGGCGAGCGAGCGGAAGCCGGCGGTGAAGTTCTGACCGAAGTTGGCCGACCGCACCGTGAGCCCCATGACCTCGCCGAGGACCTTGGTGATGCGATAACCCGGAACGTCGTTCGTGGTGACAGCGAACATGGTGACCTCGTCTCTGTGATCGGCCCGATGCTCCGTCGCCGAGGCGGCGTACGGATGGTGCCGGGTCGATCCTATGGATGCCGCGGCCCGAGATCGAGCACCACAGCGGCATCGGCTCGGGACCGTGGCGGGTGACCGCGGGCCTCCGACGCGCCGAGACCCGAAACGACAGAGCCCCAGCGGCGACCGGGTTCCTCCAGGGGAGGAAGCGGTGCCACTGGGGCTCTGGGCGACTCGATCCGGCGAGACGGCGACGACGGATCGTCACCGGTCACTCCGGCCCTGCCGCGGGCCGACTAGACGCCGAAGTACAGCTCGTACTCGAACGGGTGCGGGCGCGCGGCGAGCGGCTTGATCTCGTTCTCGATCTTGTACTCGATCCAGGTCTCGATGAGCTCGGGCGTGAACACACCGCCGGCGAGGAGGAACTCGTGGTCTGCGCGGAGCGCCTCGAGCGAGTCGAGCAGCGAGTTCGGCACCTGCGGGATGTTCTTGGCCTCCTCGGGCGGCAGCTCGTAGAGGTCCTTGTCGACCGGCTCGTGCGGCTCGATGCGGTTCTTGATGCCGTCGAGGCCCGCCATCATCTGCGCGGCGAACGCGAGGTACGGGTTACCCGAGGCGTCGGGCGCACGGAACTCGATGCGCTTGGCCTTGGGGTTGCTGCCCGTGATCGGGATGCGGATCGCGGCCGAGCGGTTGCCGGCCGAGTAGACCAGGTTGACCGGGGCCTCGTAGCCCTTGACGAGACGCTTGTAGGAGTTGAGCGTCGGGTTGGTGAAGGCGAGCACGGCCGGCGCGTGCGCCAGCAGACCGCCGATGTACCAGCGAGCGAGGTCGGACAGGCCGCCGTAGCCCTTCTCGTCGTAGAAGAGCGGCTTGCCCTCGAGCCACAGCGACTGGTGCGTGTGCATGCCCGAGCCGTTGTCGCCGAAGAGCGGCTTCGGCATGAAGGTCGCGACCTTGCCCCACTGCTCGGCGACGTTCTTGACGATGTACTTGAACTTCAGGATGTCATCGGCCGCGTGCACCATGGTGTCGAAGCGGTAGTTGATCTCCTGCTGGCCGCCGGTGCCCACCTCGTGGTGAGCGCGCTCGAGGATGAGGCCCGAGTCGATGAGGTGCAGGCTGATGTCGTCGCGGAGGTCGGCCGTCTTGTCGACGGGGGAGACGGGGAAGTAGCCGCCCTTGTACGCCGTCTTGTTGGCGAGGTTGCCGCCCTCTTCGGCGCGACCGGTGTTCCAGGCGCCCTCTTCGGAGTCGACGCTGTAGAAGGAAGCGTTCTGCTTCACCTCGTAGCGCACGTCGTCGAAGATGTAGAACTCCGCCTCGGGGGCGAAGAAGGCCGTGTCGGCGATGCCGGTGGAGGCGAGGTACTTCTCCGCCTTCTTGGCGACCTGACGCGGGTCCTTGCTGTAGATCTCGCCGTTGCGCGGGTTGTAGATGTCGAAGAGCATGATGAGCGTCTTCGCCTCGCGGAACGGGTCGATGTAGGCGGTCGAGACATCGGGGATGAGCTGCATGTCGGACTCGTGGATGTTCGCGAAACCGCGGATCGACGAGCCGTCGAAGAGCTGACCGACCGTGAAGAACTCCTCGTCGACGGTCGAGGCAGGGATGTTGAAGTGCTGCTGCACACCAGGCAGATCCGTGAAACGGATGTCGAGGAACTTGACGTCCTCGTCCTTGATGAACTTCAGAACCTCGGATGAATCTTTGAACATGGAGTCTCCAAGATCGGGTGTGAAACACGCCTGAACGGGATCAGGCTCTCCTCGACGCTATCGAGGACCGGTTGCCCGGCAGTATCCCCTGTGTTTCGGGGATGTTACGGCGGCGCGGATAAGCTGAGCCGGTGACAGCCGGTACGACTGAGAATACGGGACATTCCGACGACAGCTATCCCGGCGAGCGGCTCGGGCTGCCGCAGACCGGCGCGGGAAGCATCGCCCGGATCGGGCGCCGCATCGGCGCCCTGGCGATCGATCTGGCCACGGCGACCCTCATCGCGTACGCGTTCTTCCCGACGATCGACGAGGTCACCGGCTTCCGCAACGCCAACCCGGTGGCATCGAACATCATCTTCCTCGCGGTGCAGATCCTGTTCATCCCCACCCTGGGCGGCAGCCCGGGGCACCGGCTGCTCGGCATGAGGGTGATCCGTGTCGGCGGCGGGTGGACGGGACTGTGGCGGCCGCTCGTGCGGACGCTGCTGCTGGCGCTGGTCATCCCCGCCGTGATCTGGGATGCGGATCAGCGGGGACTGCACGACAAGGCCGCAGGGACCGTTCTCGTCAGAGGGTGACGGTCACCGCGGGCGCGGGGCGCGGGCGCGCATCGGGTCGATGCCCTTGGGGATCGGCAACGACGTCACCGACTGAGAGACGGAGTCCACGCGCTTGACGACGGCCGCCATCGTCGCGCGGTCGACCTTCTTCGGGAACGACTTGATCGTGGCCGAGAGCTTGGAGATCGGGATGTCGCCCTCGCCGTGACCGATGTAGAGCACGTTGATCGGCACTCCCGATGCCACGCGCTGCACCTTCATCTTCTCGTCGTTGACGAGCCGCGTCAGGCGTCCACGGGCACCTTCTCCGACGATGACCACGCCGCCGCGTCCGATGACGCGGTAGACGGCGTCCTGCGTCTTGGGGTTGACGCCGACGGGCATGTCGGAGGCGACCCAGCTGCGCCCGAGCGAGGTGGAGAGCACGTGCCCGGCGGCGCCCGGCATCCCGTCGAGCTTGATGTACATCGCACGCGTCGACAGGCGCGTGAGCACGATCATGGCGCCGAGCAGACCGAACAGCAGACCGGTGACGCCCCAGAGGATGATGCTCCAGATGGCGGTGGGCGGGATCAGGAAGCCCACGAGCACGCCGATGCCGATGCCCACGACGACGACCGCCGCCAGAACCCACGGAAGCCACGAGAACTCGGCCTTCGTGAAGGTGTACAGGGAGCGGAGCTGGGAGAAGAAGCCGGGGCCCTTCTCGGGAGCGGTACTGCGGGATGCCATGGCACACAGCCTACCGTCGCGGGGCAGCCCGCACGCGCGGGCGTACGCCTGCCCACGCACCTCCTCCCCAGCCGTCGGATTTCCCGCATCGTCCACAGATGAGGGGCGGCGGGGTCAGCGCGCCAGGCCGCTCCACGACGCTCGGAGCATGACGTTCGACGCCTCTCCGCTCGCCCCGCCGCCGATGCTGCGGACGCTGCGCGCGGACGAATCGCCGTTCCCCGGCGTCCTGCGGGCCGGAGACCCGCCGACGGTGTGGGTGCCCGCCGATGAGCTTCCCGACGCCGTGTGGCGGGCGCGCGGCGACGAACACGTGCTGGCGCCGGTGGATGTCGCGCGCTCCGCCGACGGCCATGTGGCGCTGCTGCCGCACTGCGCGCAGCGCCTGACGACGGTCATCGCCGCCGGTGCGCCGCTGTCGCCCGGAGCCGTGGTCACCGCGGCGATCAGCATGCTGCGCGGCGCCGCCGAGGCCCTGCGCTGCGGCATCTCGACGGGATCATGGTGGGTGGATGCCGATGGTCGCCCCGTCCTGGCCGCGGGCGGCTCCGCGCCGTGGCGGCAGGAGACGGTGCGGATGCTGGAACTGCTGTCCGACGACTCTCGCGGCTCTCGCGGCTCTCGCGGCGCACTCGGTGCCGCGCTCGCGGAGGCGATCGAGCTCGTGTCCGCCGACGAGATCACTCCGCGTCGGCACGAGCGCGTGGAGCAAGCCCTGTTCTCGGCGGCGGAGCCCTCATCGCTGATCGGCGACGAGCGGCAGGAGGACGCGACGTCGCGCCCGCGGCGCGCGGCCACGGTATGGACCGCGGACGACATTCCCGTGACCGGCACGGCACGCCTCTCCGGAGGGGCCGGCCGGCTGTTCGATCATCACCTCGTCGAGCGTGCGCATGAGGCGATCCGTGCGACCGCCTCGTCGATCTCGCGGTTGCGCGAGATCCGCGGACGCGCGCAGGTGACGCCGCGTCGGCACGCCCGTGGCGGTGAGCCGGCGGTTCCGAGCGCCGCGGCGTCGCCGGCGCGGCGCTCGCACCGTCACCGCGCTCCCGCGCTCGTCGCCGCGGCCATCGCCCTGGTCGTGGTCGGCGTCGGCGTGGCATGGCCCGTCGACGACGCGCCGTCGGCGGCGATCGGCACCGCCTCCACGGGCGCGCACGGCTCCGCCTCCGAGGGGGCGAGCACGCCCTCCCCGACGGCGACGGCACCGCGGGCCGCCCCGACCGCGGCGCCGACCGCGGGAGCGGGCGCGGACGCCGCAGACGAGCGCGCACAGGTCGACGGCCTGCTGTCGGAGCTCGCCGCGTGCGTCGCCGGCGGCGTGTGCGACGGCGTCCTGGAGGATCCGACCGCCTCGATGCCGGTCGGGGTCGCGACCGACGCCGCTGCCGCGCGTCGCATCGACGTGCTGGACGAGTACGGCGGCGTCGCGGTCTACCGCGTCAGCGCCGACGGGCGGGCGCCGCAGGTGGTCGTCCTCGTCAGCACCGACGGAAAATGGCTGGTCCGCGACGTGTACGACGTCGCGGACCAGCCATGAGGACGACCCGGGTGAGCGGGGCGCCCGAATCAGATGCCGAGCGTGCTCTCGAACTGCGCGTCCTCGAGGCGCGTCTTGACCGCGCCCAGGAAGCGCGCCGCGTCGGCGCCGTCGATGATGCGGTGGTCGTAGGACAGCGCGAGGTACACGTAGGAGCGGACCGCGATCGCCTCGACGCCGTCGACCTTCACGATGCCGGGCTCCTTGACGACCGCACCCGTACCGAGGATCGCGGACTGCGGAAGGAACACCACCGGAGTGTCGAACAGCGCGCCGCGCGAACCCGTGTTGGTCACGGTGAACGTGCCACCGGCGAGCTCGTCGGGCTTCAGCTTGTTGTCGCGCGTCCGCGCCGCCAGGTCGGCGATCTCCGAGGAGATGCCGGCGAGCGTCTTGCCGCCCGCATCGCGCACCACCGGGGTGAGCAGACCGCGCTCGGTGTCCACCGCGATCGAGATGTTCTCGGTCGCCGGGTACACGATGTCGGTGCCGTCGACGGTCGCGTTGATGACCGGGAACGCCTGCAGCGCCTCGGCGGCGGCGAGCACGAAGAACGGCAGGAACGACAGCTTGCCGCCCGTCTTGGCGACGAAGTCCTTCTGGACCGCGGCCCGGTACGCCGCGACCTTGGTCACGTCGACCTTGACGACGGTCGTCAGCTGAGCCGTCTGCTGCATGGATGCGACGGCGCGCTCGGCGAGGACCTTGCGCAGGCGCGACATCGGCTGCGTCGTGCCGCGCAGCGGCGACACCTCCAGAGGCGCGGGCGCCGCGGCGGCGGGAGCCGCAGCGGGCGCGGCCGGGGCGCTCTGAGCGGCCTCGGCGGCCTTGAGGACGTCCTCCTTGCGGATGCGTCCACCGACCCCGGTGCCGACGACGGACGCGAGGTCGACGCCCTGCTGCTGCGCGAGGCGTCGGACCAGCGGCGTCACATAGGTCGCGACGTCGTCGTCCGTCGCCGCGGCGGCGGGAGCCGGAGCGGCAGCCGGTGCAGGAGCGGCCGGCACGGCGGGAGCAGCAGCCGGAGCGGCGGGAGCAGCAGCCGGAGCGGGAGCAGCAGCCGGAGCGGGAGCGGCAGCCGGTGCGGCGGGCTCGGGAGCGGGCGCCGCGGCGGCCGGAGCGGGCGCCCCGGAGCCGATGCGGGCGAGCGTGGCGCCGACGGCGACCGTCTCGTCCTCGGAGACGAGGATCTCCTGCAGCGTGCCGGCCACGGGCGAGGGGATCTCGGTGTCGACCTTGTCGGTCGAGATCTCCAGCAGTGGCTCGTCGACCGCCACGTCGTCGCCGACCTGCTTCAGCCAGCGCGTGACGGTGCCCTCGGTGACGCTCTCGCCCAGCTCGGGCAGGACCACGTCCTTCGCGTCGCCAGAGGCGGCGGGCGCCTCGGCCGGCGCGGGCGCGGCAGGCGCTTCGCTCTGTGCGGGCGCGGCGGGCGCGGGCTCGGCCTCGGGCGCGCTCTGCGCGGCGGCGGGCGCGTCGTCGGAGGCCGGGGCGGCGGAGCCGTCGCCGATCTTCGCCAGGACGGCGCCGACCTCGACGGTCTCGTCCTCGGCCACGAGGATCTCCTCGATCACACCGCTGACGGGGGAGGGGATCTCCGTGTCGACCTTGTCGGTCGAGATCTCGAGCAGCCCTTCGTCGGCCTGGATCGTGTCACCGACCTTCTTGAGCCAACGGGTGACCGTTCCCTCGGTGACGCTCTCTCCGAGCGCGGGGAGGACCACGGATGTGCTCATGACTGTGTCTCCTTCAGAAGTTCGATGTCCGACAACTAGCTTAGTGACCCTTGCGACCGCACAGCGGCCCGGGCGTCGGACGCGGGTTGGGGTGGCGGATGGGGCTCAGATGGCGTGCAGCGGCTTGCCCGCCAGGGCGAGGAAGGCCTCTCCGAGGGCCTCGCTCTGCGTGGGATGGGCGTGGACGTAGGGGGCGATGTCCTCGGGATGGGCCTCCCAGCCGACGGCCAGCTGACCCTCGGTGATGAGCTCGCCGACCCGATCCCCGACCAGGTGGACCCCGACGACGGGGCCGTCGGCGACCCGCACGACCTTGACGATGCCGCCCGTGCCGATGATCTCGCTGCGTCCGTTGCCGGCGAGGTTGTACTCGTACGCGACGACGGCGTCGCCGTGGGCCGCGCGCGCTGCGGCTTCCGTGATGCCCACCGACGCGACCTCCGGGTGGGAGTAGGTCACGCGCGGGATCGTGTGCTCGGGCACCGCGATGGGGGAGAGCCCGGCGATCTCCTCCGCGACGAAGATCCCCTGCTGGAACCCGCGGTGGGCCAGCTGCAGGCCGGGGACGATGTCGCCGGCCGCCCACACGTGGGCCACGCTCGTGCGCAGGCGGTCATCGACGACGACGAAGCCGCGCTCGATGCCGACGCCGGCCTCCTCGAATCCCAGGTCGGCCGTCGCCGGGCCGCGCCCGACGGCGACCAGCAGGTATTCGGCCGACAGCTCGCTGCCGTCCTCGAGAACGAGCGTGACCGCGGCATCCGTGGGCGTCACCGACGCGAAGCGCGACCCGAGCCGTGCCGTGATGCCCCGCTTGCGGAAGGCACGTTCCAGCGCCTTGCTCGAGGAGACGTCCTCCGCGGGGACCAGGTGATCGAGGGCCTCGACGATCGTGACCTCGGCCCCCATCGACCGCCAGGCGCTCGCGAACTCGACGCCGATCACGCCGCCTCCGAGGACGATGACGGATGCCGGCACCTCGGTCAGGGCGAGGGCCTCCTCGCTCGAGAGGATGCGCCCGCCGATCTGGATCCCCGGGAGCGTGCGCGTGTAGGAACCGGTCGCGAGCAGCACGTCGGTGCCGCGATAGAGGTCCTCACCGACGGCGACCGCCGGCCCGTCGGCATCCACCGCGAGCCGTCCGGCTCCGGCGACGACCGTGATCCCGCGCGCCTTCACGAGACCCTCGAGACCCTTGTACTTCTTGGCGACGATGCCCTCGCGGAACGCCGTGACGGCGGCCGCGTCGATGCCCTCGAACGAGGCGCGCACGCCCACCTGGGCGGCGTCGCGCACGCTGTCGGCGACTTCCGCCGCGTGCAGGATCGCCTTCGTCGGGATGCAGCCGCGGTGCAGGCAGGTCCCGCCGAGCTTGTCCTTCTCCACGAGCACCACCGAACGGCCGAGCTCGGCCGCTCGCAGGGCGGCGGCGTAGCCGGCGGAGCCTCCGCCGAGGACCACCAGGTCGGCGCGGTGTTCGGTCATCGTGCGTCTCCTTCGACGAATGCGAGCAGCGAACGGATGGTCGCCGCGGTCGGACCTTTGTCCGTGGCACCGGTGGCGGATTTCGTGGATCCGCTGCCGGCGATGTCCAGGTGCACCCAGGGGATGCGGGGCGCGTCCTCGGCATCGGACGTGCGTCCGACGAATCGCTGGAGGAACAGTCCCGCGAACAGCGAACCCCCGGTGGGGTCGCCGATCTTCGCGTTGACGAGGTCGGCGATGGGGGAGTCGAGCTCCTCCTCCATGTGGGCGGGAAGCGGCAGCGGCCACGCGGGCTCGTCGACGGATGCGGCGGCCTCGAGATACTCCGCGACCGCGTCCTCGCTTCCCATGACCCCGGTGTGCCGCGATCCGAGCGCGACCGAGATCGCACCGGTCAGCGTCGCGACGTCGATGAGGACGTCGGGGCGGGTGCGGCTCGCCGCCACCAGACCGTCGGCCAGCACCAGTCGCCCCTCCGCGTCGGTGTTCAGCACCTCGACGGTCGTCCCGCCGAGGATGCGCAGCACGTCGCCGGGGCGGATCGCGCGGCCGGAGGGCATGTTGTCGGCGAGACACAGCCATGCCGACACGCGCACCGGCAGCCGCAGCTGCGCCGCCGCGCGTACGACGGCGAGCACCGTCGCCGCACCGCACATGTCGTACTTCATACCGACCATGCCGGCCGCGGGCTTCAACGACAGGCCGCCCGTGTCGAAGGTGATGCCCTTGCCGACGAGCGCGACATGCCGAAGGGCGTCGGCCGGGTGGTAGTCCACCCGCACGAGTCGCGGGGGGCGATCCGACCCCTGGCCCACGCCGAGGATTCCGCCGTATCCGCCGTCGGCCAGCTGCGTCTCGTCGAGCACCTCGACCTCGACGGGGAGGTCACGCAGGACGTCCACGGCGGCGTCCGCGACATCCTGGGGGCCGAGCCATTCGGCGGGGGTGTGCACGAGGTCCTTGACCAGCGCGGCCGCCGCACCGACGGCGCGGACGCGTTCGAGCTCCGACTCCGACGGCGCGTGGTCCGCCCGAAGGATGACGCGACGGGCACGAGCCGGCGCCGCGGTGGTCTTGTATCCGTCGAACCGGTAGCCGCCGAGGACGGCGCCCTCCGCCGCACCGCGCCAGCCGTCGGCATCCGCGCCCACGGCCTCGATCGCGATGGTGTCGAAGCCCGCCGTGGTGCGGATCGCGGCGCCGACCGCGTCGCGCAGCGCCGACGCCCCGGGGCGCGAACCTGTTCCGACGACGATCAGGGGGAGGCGGGTGGAGTCGGCCACCGCGACGCGGATCGCCCCGCCCGGAGCGCCCGTGAAGCCGACCGCCTCGAGAGCGTCGGACAGGCCGGGCCAGTGCCCCAGCTCGTCGGCGACCTCCTCGAGAGGCGGCAGGGCCAGGACGAGGGCATCCGCCTCGATCCCGCGCAGAGGGTCGGTGGTGTACGACAGCTCGGGAAACGCCATGACCTCCATCCTAGGTTTGCCGTTCGCCGCGGTGGCGTGCGCCCGCCCCCCCACCGGCGCGCCGCCCGCGGGTCGTGTTCGCTGTCAGCGGCACGCGGCGCCGCACGCGGCGGGGGCTCGTACAGTGGAACCATGCCCTTGAGCGGTCCCCTCTACGAGCGCGTCGCGTCGGCCCCACCCGTGCCCGCGGGCATCCCGATGGTGATCGTGCTGACCGGATTCAC
Organism: Microbacterium hominis NBRC 15708; assembly: GCF_001592125.1. GTDB lineage: Bacteria > Actinomycetota > Actinomycetes > Actinomycetales > Microbacteriaceae > Microbacterium > Microbacterium hominis. The sequence goes on along the minus strand of NZ_BCWI01000001.1, from coordinate 399,078 downwards.
GGATGCCGGCGGTGCGGTCTCGCAGATGGTCGACATCTTCCGCGAGGACCTGGATCCGGCGCCGCTGGTGACCTTCTCGGCCGACGTGCTCCTCGACTACCGTGCGCGGCGCCCCACGATCACCTTCGACGCCGACCATCTCTCGGACTACCGCCCTCCGCGGCTGGAGCTGTCGCTCGCGCACGACGCGATCGGCCAGCCGTTCGTGCTCCTCGCCGGGTACGAGCCCGATTTCGCCTGGGAGTCGTTCGCGGAGACGGTCATCGGGCTCGCCGAGGGCCTTCAGGTGTCCTCGGTGACCTGGGTCCACGCCATCCCGATGCCGGTGCCCCACACGCGCCCCATCGGAACGACCGTCAGCGGCACCCGCAGCGATCTGACGCAGGCGCACTCCGTGTGGCAGCCGCACACGCAGGTGCCGGCGACCGTGGGACATCTGCTTGAGCACCGCTTCGCGCAGAGCGGCGCCTCCGTCTCGGGGTTCGTTCTCCTCGTGCCGCACTACCTCGCCGACACCGACTATCCCGCAGCGGCGTTGGCCGGTCTCGACAGCCTGTCGGTCGCGACGGGCCTCGTCTTCGACGCGGACGGCGTGCGCGAGGAGAACCGGGAGTACGTCTCGAAGGTCGACGACCAGGTCGAGGGCAATCCCGAGCTGACCGCGATGCTGCGCACTCTCGAGGAGCGGTACGACTCCTACATGGCCGGCTCCAACCTGGGCCAACCGATCATCCACACCGGAGATCTGCCCAGCGCCGATGAGCTCGCCGCCGAGCTCGAGCGCTTCCTCGCCGATCGTCGCACCGATGACCACCGCCGCGACGACGACCGCCGCGGCGAGGACCGCAAGGGCGACGAATGGCGCGGCGACGACCGGCGCGGCCGGCGCTGAGGGGAATGCCCGCCCGTCCCACGACGTTGTGGATGCTGTGGGGATCCTGATCGACTGTTGCGCACGGTGGATCCGATGATGTATGCGACAATGGATCCCTGACCCGTTGTCGACCGAAGGCCGTTTCCCCTGGAAGCGGCTGCGGACTTGACAAGGGTCTTACTCCTGTCCGAAAACCCGGCGCTCCCGTCGGTGAAAGGCAAGACGTGACCTCAGGCACGAAGACCACCCGCTCCCGCAAGGTCGAGGAGGAGGAAGCCACGGAGTCCACCACGGAACAGGCCACGAGGAAGCCGGCGGCCAAGAAGGCTCCTGCCAAGGCGCCGGCGAAGGCGAAGGCCGCCCCCAAGACGGCTGCGAAGAAGGCCACGTCGGACGACGACGAGGAGCTGGACGACGACGTCGAGCTCGATGAGGCCGACATCGACGACACCGCCGACGAGGCGACGGACGACGACGCGGAAGACGCTCCCGCGGCCGCGGCCGCCAAGAAGGGCGACGGCGAGGACGACGACGAGGAAGAGGACGGCGCGACCAAGCCGGCCTTCTCCGAGCCGCTGCCGACCGGCGCGATCGTGATCTCGTCGAGCGACGAGGACGATGTCCCTGTCTACTCGACGCAGATCACCGGCGCGACCGCCGACCCGGTCAAGGACTACCTGAAGCAGATCGGCAAGGTGCCGCTGCTGAACGCGGCCGAAGAGGTCGAGCTCGCGATGCGTATCGAGGCGGGTCTGTTCGCCGAGGAGAAGCTGTCGCACATGTCGGCCGCCGAGAAGTCGAGCCAGCTCGGCCTCGATCTCCAGTGGGTCGCCCGCGACGGACAGCGCGCCAAGAGCCACCTGCTCGGCGCCAACCTGCGCCTCGTCGTCTCGCTGGCCAAGCGCTACACGGGCCGCGGCATGCAGTTCCTGGATCTGATCCAGGAGGGCAACCTCGGTCTCATCCGCGCGGTCGAGAAGTTCGACTACACCAAGGGCTTCAAGTTCTCTACGTACGCGACGTGGTGGATCCGCCAGGCCATCACCCGCGCCATGGCGGACCAGGCGCGCACCATCCGCATCCCCGTGCACATGGTCGAGGTCATCAACAAGCTCGCCCGCGTGCAGCGCCAGATGCTCCAGGATCTGGGACGTGAGCCCACGCCCGAGGAGCTGTCGCGCGAGCTCGACATGACCCCCGAGAAGGTCATCGAGGTGCAGAAGTACGGCCGCGAGCCGATCTCGTTGCACACACCGCTCGGCGAGGACGGCGACAGCGAGTTCGGTGACCTGATCGAGGACACCGAGGCCGTCGTGCCCGCGGATGCCGTCGGGTTCACGATGCTGCAGCGTCAGCTCGAGTCGCTGCTCGACTCGCTGAGCGAGCGCGAGGCGGGCGTGATCCGCATGCGTTTCGGTCTCGGCGACGGGCAGCCGAAGACGCTCGACCAGATCGGCGACACGTTCGGGGTCACCCGCGAGCGCATCCGCCAGATCGAGTCGAAGACGATGGCCAAGCTCCGCCACCCGTCGCGGTCGCAATCGCTGCGGGACTATCTCGAATGAGCGCCGACGTTCCCAACGACGGCAAGGTGCTCACCGTCACCGTCGAGGGGACGACGTTCGCGCGGATCCCGATCCGCACGCGCGTCGTCATGCCCGGCGACGACCTGGACGCGTTCGTGACGGAGTACGCCGCGGCCGAGGTGACGGCGGGGGACCTCCTCTTCGTGACCGAGAAGATCGTCGCGATCACGCAGGGCCGCTCCTACACCCTCGACGAGATCCAGCCGCGTGCCCTCGCGCGCTTCCTCTCGAAGTACGTCACCAAGACCTCGTACGGCATCGGCCTCGGCATGCCCGAGACCATGGAGATGGCGCTGCGCGAGTGCGGCACCGTGCGCATCCTGTTCGCGGCCGCGGTGAGCGCCGTCACGAAGCTGTTCGGGCGACGGGGCGACTTCTACCGCATCGCCGGTGACAAGGCGCGCGCGATCGACGGGCCCACGAACGGCACCATCCCGCCCTACAACCGCGCGGTCGTGCTCGGACCGACCAAGCCGACCGAGGTCGCGACGCGACTGCGGACGCTCCTCGGCGGGCAGGTGGAGGTCGCCGTCGTCGACATCAACGACATCGGCGGCAACATCCTCGGCTCGACGCTCGACAAGGCGGGGGAGCGCCGGCTCGTGCGCATCCTCGCCGACAACCCGCTCGGGCAGGGCCACGAGTCGACTCCGCTGGGAATCATCCGCACCGTCTGAGCCCCACGACGCGAGAACGCCGGCGCCTCCGATTCGGGAGCGCCGGCGTTCTCTCGCGTCGAGGGAGTGTCTTGCCGCGTGCGCTCAGAACCCCATCGCGGCGCGATAGCGCGGCAGGTGTCCGTGCCGGATGCCGGTGGCCGACGGCTTGTTCTCGAAGACGCCCGCGCCCCAGTTGCCCTCGACCAGCACGGGACCGGTCGGCGTCACGACGATGTCCCAGCCGACGTAGCGCACCTCGGGGATGACCAGGGCGACGTCCGAGATGAGGGCGCGCACCTCGTCGATCATCGGCAGTCGATAGTCCGCGATGCGAAACCCCGTGTCGGGGTGGGTCTCGAACAGCTCGCCCGACGTGGAGTAGCCCATGCCCATCGCGCGCCCGTCCTCGTGCAGCGCCGTGTAGAAGCCGCCGAACGACGCCTGGTCGCTCACCTGGCCCCGCCCGAACTTCTGGGCCATGTTGATGATCTCGACCGTGCCGTCGTCCTTGACGAACGTGGTCACCCGCGTCGTGTTGGCGGTTCCGGGGGCGATCGCCTCGAGATCCGGATGCTGGACGATGCGCTCCTCGATGAGCACCTCGCCCTTGTTCCTCAGCTCCGCGTGGAACGCCTCCCAGTCGGTCACGTCGGCGGCGTCGTAGCGGCGCACGCCGAGCCCGGACTTGCTGACGGGAACCTTGGCGATGAAGACCGGATGCCGCTGCGCGAAGGCTCGCAGTTCCTCGACGTTGCCCGGTACGAGCTCGAGCCACTCACGCCCGAGGAAACGATCGAAGTCGCGGTTGAAGTCGACCTTGTGGTGGAACCGGTGGACCTGGGCGGGATCGTCGTAGCGGTTGGACAGCTCGAGGGCGAGGGGACTCGTGACCCAGGTGGCGCGCTCTGCCCGCGTGAGGATCGCGAAGTCGAACTCCATGTAGTCGTTGAACCCGACGCGGTGGCGCGCCGCCGACCAGAGCATGTCCACCAGCACGAGCGGATAGCTCTTGCCGTGGACGTTCGCGGTGAACCGCGCCCGCTCCGTCAGCGAGGCGACGTCGAGCCCGCGGGCGCGTTCGACGAGGACCGCGAAGCGGTGGAACAGCGGAAGGCCTCGAGATGCCATGGCAGAGTCCTCCCAGGGACGAGCGGGAACGGGGTTCCCCTCAGTCTACGTGGGGGCCTGCGTGAGGCTCAGCGCGCCTCGGCGAGGCGCGCGGTCTCGTCGTGCCACGACGTGGCGACGGCCCGCAGCTTCTCCTCGTACTTGCGTCCGTGGTGCGCGCAGAACAGCAGCTCGCTGCCGTTCACCTCGGCGGCGATGTAGGCCTGCGCACCACACGAGTCGCAACGGTCCGTTGCGCTCAGTCGGTACTCGAGGACGTCGGGCTCTGCGGTGGTCGACATGCTCATTTCGGGTCCTCCTCGGTACATGAGTTGCGGTGCGGTGTCATGACATACAACCACGCCCTGGCCGCAGGAATGCCGCGATCCGGTCACATTTCGCTGTGCGCGTACCCCGCCGCGGTGCGGGAATACGGCGGTTCGGGAACGGAGTGTGTGTCGCGGCCGCAGTGTCGGCGGGGCTGGATACGCTTGAGGATTGTGACAGCCGAGTATTCCGCCCACCACCTGCAGGTGCTCGAGGGCCTGGAGGCCGTCCGCAAGCGCCCCGGCATGTACATCGGGTCCACCGACTCCCGGGGACTCATGCACTGCGTCTGGGAGATCATCGACAACTCCGTCGACGAGGCCCTCGCCGGCTACGGATCGCGTATCGACGTCGTCCTCCACGACGACGGCAGCGTGGAGGTGCGCGACCGGGCCCGCGGCATCCCCGTCGACGTCGAGCCCCGCACCGGCCTCACGGGCGTCGAGGTCGTCTTCACCAAGCTGCACGCCGGCGGCAAGTTCGGCGGAGGCTCGTATGCGGCATCCGGTGGTCTGCACGGCGTGGGCGCCTCCGTCGTCAACGCCCTCTCCGAGCGTCTCGACGTCGAGGTCGATCGCGGCGGCAAGACGTACGCCATGTCGTTCCGCCGGGGAGAGCCCGGTCGCTTCGACGGCCCGAGCCCCGATTCCGCGTTCACGCCGTTCGAGCGCGCGTCCGAGCTGCGGGTCATCGGCAAGGCGGCCAAGGGCGTCACGGGCACGCGTATCCGCTACTGGGCCGATCGGCAGATCTTCACGAAGGATGCGACGTTCCATGCCGACGAGCTCGAGCAGCGCGCGCGACAGACGGCCTTCCTCATCCCCGGCCTCGAGATCGCGATCGTCGACCAGCGCGGAGCCGAGGTCGTCGAGACGACGCACCGCTACGACGGCGGCATCTCGGAGTTCGCCGAGTTCCTCGCGCCCGACGCGGCCATCACCGACACGTGGCGGCTGACGGGCACGGGCACGTTCACGGAGACCGTCCCCGTGCTCCAGGCCGGCGGCGCCATGGTGCCGACCGAGGTCGAGCGCGAGTGCGAGGTCGACATCGCGTTGCGGTGGGGCACCGGCTACGACACGGTCACGCGGTCCTTCGTCAACATCATCGCGACGCCGAAGGGCGGAACCCACCAGGCCGGCTTCGAGCAGGGCCTGATGAAGGTCGTCCGCACGCAGGTGGAGCAGAACGCGCGGCGTCTGAAGGTGGGCGCGGGCGAGAAGCTCGAGAAGGACGACATCCTCGCCGGGCTGACGACGGTCCTGACCGTGCGTCTGCCCGAGCCGCAGTTCGAAGGACAGACCAAGGAGATCCTGGGAACCCCGGCGGTGCGCACGATCGTGGCGAACGTCGTCGCCAAGGAGCTCGGGGAGCGGTTCTCCTCGACCAAGCGCGACGACAAGTCGCAGACCGCCCTGCTGCTGGACAAGGTCGTCTCGGAGATGAAGGCGCGCATCTCCGCGCGCACCCACAAGGAGACCCAGCGCCGCAAGAACGCGCTGGAGTCGTCGTCGCTGCCCGCCAAGCTCGCGGATTGCCGCACCTCCGACGTCGAGCAGTCCGAGCTGTTCATCGTCGAGGGGGACTCCGCCCTCGGCACGGCCAAGCTCGCGCGCAACAGCGAGTACCAGGCCCTCCTGCCGATCCGCGGCAAGATCCTCAACGTGCAGAAGGCGTCCATCAGCGACATGCTCTCGAACGCCGAATGCGCCGCGATCATCCAGACCATCGGTGCCGGCTCCGGCCGCAGCTTCGACCTCGAGGCGGCGCGCTACGGCAAGATCATCCTCATGAGCGACGCCGACGTCGACGGTGCGCACATCCGCACGCTCCTGCTGACGCTGTTCTTCCGCTACATGCGCCCGCTCATCGAGGCGGGACGGGTGTACGCGGCCGTGCCGCCGCTGCACCGGGTCATCGTCGTGAATCCGGGATCGAAGCCGAACGAGACGATCTACACCTACTCCGAGCAGGAGCTGCACGCCTTGCTCGCGAAGGTGCAGAAGTCGGGGCGCCGGTGGCAGGAGCCCGTCCAGCGCTACAAGGGTCTCGGCGAGATGGATGCGGACCAGCTGGCGGAGACCACCATGGATCGTGCCGGGCGGCTGCTGCGGCGCGTCCGGGTCCAGGATGCCGAGGCCGTCTCGGGCGTCTTCGAGCTCCTCATGGGCAGCGACGTGGCACCCCGGCGCGACTTCATCGTCACCTCGAGCGACAAGCTGGACCGCGAGGCGATCGACGCCTGAGGGCCCCTGAAAACGCGCGGGGCCCGAAACCGATCTGGGGGGATTCGGTCTCGGGCCATCGCCGCGGCTACGGGGGACATCCGGATGACGACGAAACCAGATCGGTCTCCTCGTCCCCGAAATCACGGACGTCACGCGCCGTGCCCTGTGAAGAACCGACTGGGGATCAGCTCTTCGGCTAGATAAACAGTAGGCGCGCGAAGATGGCCACGACCTCGACGATAGGCGGATTCGCCTGCGACTTTCGTATAGACCTGTGGCGCGAGGACATCCCGCCGGGATCAGCCGGTCAGGGGGAGCGAAGCGCTCACGACCCAGCCGTTGGACTTGCGTTCGGACTCGAAGGTTCCGCCGAACAGGCGGAAGCGCTCGCGGAGCCGCATGATGCCGTAGCCCGACGCGGGAAGACCCGCGGTGCGCGCCGGCGGGGAGTCGTCGGCGAAGGTGAGATGCACCCAGCCGCGTTCGACCCGCAGGACGATCTTGACGTTGTGGGCACCCGTCGCGTGCTTCAACACGTTCGTCGCACTCTCGCGGATGACGCGGGTGAGAGCGACCAGCGATGCGCTCGGCAGGCGGAGGTCGGCGGGGATGTCCGCGTGCACCTGGATGCCGGCTTGACCGAGTTCCTTCGTCACAGCGGCGATGGTGCCGTTGATGCCGTCCGGAGAGGAGACGCGGTCGGGCGAGAGGTTCTCTTCACCGCGCACCATGCCGAGAACGCGGCGGATGTCGGTGAGGGCCTGAACGGCCGCCTCGCGGATCGCCGTCTGCGACTGCGACCGCGTCTGCACGTCTTCGGTGCGGTCCAGGACCGCGGCGTGCAGGGCGACGATGGTGATCTCGTGCGCGACGATGTCGTGCAGCTCGTCCGCGATGAGATCGCGCTCGTGCTTGAGCTGCTCGGCGACTTCGCGCTCGCTGACTTCGAGTTGTAATGCCAAAGACTGCGCCCTCTCGTACTGTTGCCGGATCGCCAGACCGATCATCAGACTCACGACACTGAGGATGGCGACGATGAGCCCGCCCAGTGGCTGGAAGACGGAATCAGGCCTCCAGACGACCGCGACAAGCCAGACGAGCCATGCCACGAAGTACACGGCCGTGAGCAGACCACTGCAGCTGAACGCCACCAGGCCGAGGATCGCCGCCCCCGCGAGGAGGCTGTCGGCAATTCCCGTGACACCGGCCAGCAGCGCCGCAACCACCAGGACGATGGCCGCGACCGGCGGACGCCATGCGAAGAGGGCAACCGAAAGGGTGATGCTTGTCGTGATGGCGGCAGAGATGATGTTGCCCGGACCTCCGGACGTCGCCCGGAAGAGCGAGTCGAGGATCAGGGCCACTGCCGCGAGAATAATGACGATGCGCCGAGCGGCGGGCCGCAGCGGCTGGTACGCCCAGAAGGGCGCTCGCACGAAGCGAAGAAGGTTCTCTCGAACGGAGGTCACCTCGCGATTATCTCGCGAATGTGCACCCTCACTTGAAGATACCGATGAGCTGTCCAAGCCAGTACCACATGTGTTTCACCTCCTGCAATCTCTCGAATCGATTCTTCAAACAGAGGTCCTCTCGCACGACCGACGTATAGCTACATCAGTTGCGACTTTCGTCGATATCGCGTGGAATCGGCTCCACAGCGCTGTTCGTAAGATGGGGATGTGACGGAACCGATTCGGGTGATCATCGTCGACGACGAGTCGCTGGTGCGCGCAGCACTGCGCGTCTTCCTCGATTCGGCTGACGGCTTCGACCTGGTCGGTGAGGCCGACAACGGCATCGACGCGATCGCGCTGGTACGCAGCACCCACCCCGATGTCGTGCTGATGGACGTGCAGATGCCGAAGATGGACGGCATCGAGGCGACGCAGCGGCTGACGCGGGAGTTCCCGGGCATCAAGATCGTCGCCCTGACCACGTTCTCGTCCGAACGCGTGATCGTGCCGATGCTCAGCGCGGGCGCCTCCGGCTTCCTCGTGAAGGACACGTCGCCCGACCGCATCCTCGACGCCGCTCGTCTCGCTCACGAGGGCGGATACGTGCTCTCACCCCGGGTGGCGAAGGAACTCGTGAGCTCGGTCCAGCAGAACGAGCCCCCGGCGCCGCGCCAGGTCGGACGGGACGAGGAGCTGACCGAGCGCGAGCTCGAGGTGGTCACCCTCCTCGCCCAGGGCATGTCCAACGCGGAGATCGCCGCCGCGATGTTCGTCTCGGAGGCGACCGTGAAGTCGCACCTGGGCCGCATCACCGCCAAGTGGGGTGTCCGCGACCGTATCCAGGTGCTGATCCGCGCCACGCAGTACGGACTCGTCTCGCTCGGCTGACGCCCCTCAGACGATCGCGGTGCCGACCGCGGCGACGACGGCATCCAGGGCCTGTCCGGACGCGTCGCGCTTGGCGCCGACGTCGGGGAGCGTTCGCACCGCACCGTCGGCCGCGAGCGCACGCGGCTCGACGCCGACCCACGCCAGGGTGAGCGCGTCCTCGCCCTTGAGCAGGCGCTGCGCGCGCACGCCGCCCGTGGCGCGGCCCTTCGGCGGGAACTCCGAGAAGGACGAGACCTTCGCGCTTCCCGCATCGGTGCCGGCGATCGCGAGCAGCGAGCCCGCGATCGTGACGACCACCGCGGCGTCGGCATCCGTGACGGCCGTGAACGCGATCACGCTCGCGCCGTCCGAGAGCCGGATGCCCGCCATGCCGCCCGCCGAGCGCCCCTGGGGACGCACGCTCGACGCATCGAAACGCAGCAGCTGCGCATCGGATGCCACGAACACGAGCTCTGCGCCGTCGGGCGCGATCGCCGCGCCGACGACGCGGTCGCCGTCCTTCAACGAGATGATCTCGACGTCGTGCTTGCCCGGCGCCAGCTCCGCGGTGGAGACGCGTTTGACGACGCCCTGCGCCGTGCCGAGAGCGACGACGACCTCTCCGAGCGGGACGATGCCGACGACGTGCTCGCCCGCCGCCAGGCCCAGGTACTGATCCGCGCGCGTCCCCGCAGCCAGCTGGACGGCATTGGCCGGCACGGAGGGCAGGTCGACGGGGGAGAAGCGCACGAGGCGTCCGAGGCTGGTCACGGCGCCCACATCGCCGCGCGTCGTGGCATCGACGGCGGCGCGGATGCCGTCGTGCTTCGCACGCCGCGTGGGGGCGACCACCTCGCCCGACTCGCCGAGCTCCGCGCGCACCATGCGACCGGTGGCCGACAGGAAGACCCGACAGGGCGCGTCGGCGATCTGCAGGTCGGCCGGCGCCGCGCTGCGCGAGCGCGCGGCGACGGGCCCGCCGTTGAGCAGCATCGTGCGCCGCGGTGTGCCGAACGTCTCCGCCGCGGCATCCAGCTCGTGCGCGACCTGCCGACGCAGCAGCACGTCGCTGGCTAACAGGGCTTCCAGCTCGGCGATCTCCTTCTTCAGCGCATCCTGCTCGGTCTCCAGCTCGATGCGGGAGAACCGGGTGAGACGGCGCAGGCGCAGTTCGAGGATGTACTCCGCCTGCACCTGCGACAGGTCGAAGACGCTCATCAGCTTGGAGCGCGCCTGCTCGCTGTCATCGGAGGCGCGGATGACCTGGATCACCTCGTCGATGTCGAGGATCGCGATGAGAAGACCCTCCACGAGGTGGAGCCGCTCCTGCTTGCGGGCAAGGCGGTAGCGGCTGCGCCGGGTGACCACCTGGATGCGGTGGTCGAGGTAGACGCGCAGGAGCGGCTTGAGCCCGAGCGTCTGCGGCTGGCCGTCGACGAGCGCCACGTTGTTGATGCCGAACGAGTCCTCGAGCGGGGTGAGGCGATACAGCTGCTCCAGGACGGCCGCGGGGTCGAAGCCGGTCTTGATGCCGATCACGAGCCGCAGCCCGTGGTTGCGGTCGGTCAGATCGTTGACGTCGGCGATGCCGGTCAGCTTCTTCGCGTTGACGGCATCCTTGATCTTCTCGATCACGCGCTCGGCGCCCACCATGTAGGGCAGCTCGGTGACGACGATGCCGGTGCGACGCGGCCCGAGCGACTCGATGGAGGTCTTGGCCCGGGTACGGAAGGTGCCGCGCCCGGTCTCGTACGCCTCGGTGATGCCGTCGAGGCCGACGATGATGCCGCCGCCGGGCAGATCCGGCCCGGGAACGAACTCCATGAGCTCCGCGGTCGTCGCGTCGGGGTTGTCCAGCAGGTGGATCGCCGCCGCGACGACCTCGATGAGGTTGTGCGGCGCCATGTTGGTGGCCATGCCCACCGCGATGCCCGAGGCGCCGTTGACCAAGAGGTTCGGGAACGCCGCGGGCAGCACCGCCGGCTGCTGGAACTGACCGTCGTAGTTGGGGACGAAGTCGACGACGTCCTCGTCGAGGTTCTCCGTCAGCGCGAGAGCGGCCGGGGCCAGTCGCGCCTCGGTGTAGCGGGCCGCGGCGGGACCGTCGTCGAGCGACCCGAAGTTGCCGTGCCCGTCGACGAGGGGAACGCGCAGCGCGAACGGCTGAGCGAGGCGCACGAGCGCGTCGTAGATCGCCGAGTCGCCGTGCGGGTGGAGCTTGCCCATGACCTCGCCGACCACGCGCGCGCTCTTGACGTGTCCGCGGTCGGGCCGCAGGCCCATGTCGGCCATCTGGAACAGGATGCGCCGCTGCACGGGCTTGAGCCCGTCCCGGGCGTCGGGAAGGGCGCGGGAGTAGATCACCGAGTACGCATACTCGAGGAAGGAGTCCTGCATCTCCGCAGAGACGTCGACGTCCTCGATGCGGCCGTGATCCTCGGGGATGGACGCGGTGCGCGAAGCTGCCATGGATGTGCGGTTCCCTCGGTGCTCGGGTGGGCCGGGAAGAGGGGCCCGTGCGCCGTGTGCGAGACTGGCCCCGATGTCTCTCAGCCTACCCGCGGACCCGCCATCGGCCCGGAGCCTCACCGGTATCGTGCCGCGATTGCTGCGCTCTCTGAACGGCCCCGCGGACTGGTTCCCGCCCGCCCGTTCGGCCGTCCTCGTGCTCGTCGACGGGCTCGGTCGGGGCAACCTCGCGGCCCGCGCCGGCCACGCCCGCTTCCTCATGGAACGCCTGACGAAGAAGGACACCGCGCGCAGCACCTTCCCGTCGACCACGGCGACGGCGCTCACGAGCCTGCTGACCGGAGTGGATGCCGGCGTCCACGGCATCGTCGGCTACCGGGGCCGCGTGCCGGGCACCTCCTCCGCTCCCAACCAGCTCAAGGGATGGGAGACCGACCGGCTCGACCCCCTGACGTGGCAGCGGGCGGAGCCGCTGCTGCAGCGCGAGTCGGACGCCGGGCGGGCGTGCTTCGTCGTGAGCAAGAGCGTGTACCGCGACAGCGGCTTCACCCGCGCGATCCAGCGCGGGGCGACGTTCGTCGGTGCGGCGACTCCCGCCGAGCGCCTCGCCACGGCCGCCGACCTCGCCGCGACCCACGCCGGCGCTCTCATCTACGTCTACCTCCCCGAGCTCGACACCCTCGGGCATGCACACGGATGGGAGTCCGAGAACTGGTTGCGCGGCCTCGAAGACCTCGACGCCGAGCTGCGCCGCTTCGAGAACGCGCTGCATCCGGGCACCGGCGCGCTCGTCACGGCGGATCACGGCATGGTCGACGTCCCCGCTCACCGCCACGTGCTGCTGCGCGAGGGCGACGCGCTCCTCGACGGCGTCGAGCTGGTCGCGGGCGAGCCGCGTCTGCTGCAGCTGTACAGCGAGGAGGGCGCCGCCGACGGCGTCGCCGCGCGCTGGCGGGAGGCCGAGGGCTCACGCTCGTGGGTGCTGACCCGCGCGGAGGCGATCGCCGCCGGCCTCTACGGTCCCGTGGTGGATGCCGAGGTGCTGCCGCGCATCGGCGATGTGCTCGTCGCGGCCCGCGGGGCCGTGGCGTACTACGACGACCGGCTCTCGGACAAGAAGCCGCAGCGGATGGTCGGGCAGCACGGCTCGCTCACCGATCAGGAGCGCATCGTCCCGCTGATCCGGCTCGGCGCCTTCACCACCCGGTAGCGCGGCGCGACTCGAGGCGGCTCAGCCGTCCTCGGTCCGCGCGCCGAAGACGATCTCGTCCCACGACGGCATGGAGGTGCGGCCCTTGCGCCGCGACGCCTCGCTGATGACGGTGTCCTCGATGCCGGCGGCGCTGTCGTCGGTCTCGGCGTCGGCGTCGTCGTAGCCCGGTTCGAGCGCGTCGAAGAGTGCGACGGGGGAGTGGGCGCGTTCGGGTGCCGACTCCTCGGCCGGCATCGGCTCGCGCTGACCCCTGCGCCGGCGCAACGCCTCCAGGAGGTCCGCCGTCTCCGCCGAGGTCACGGCGTGATCGGGGGCCCGCTTGATCGCGGCATCCTGAACGGCGGGCGCGACCGGCGTGCGCACGTCGGGCCGGACGATGTCCGCCTCGGGTGCCGTTGCGGAGGGGTCGAGGTCGAGGCGGCGGGGACCGAACGCCCCCGAGTCGAATCGGGACGCATCCTTCAGGGGCGAGGCGTCGAGCGCGCGCAGTCGGGGGATCAGCCCCTCCGGCAGCGAGCCCTGACGCGAGAGCTGCGTCGCGTCGGCGTTGAGGGGCGCGAGGCTGCTCCGGCGCGGGTCGAAGCTCCACCGCGCGTCGTGGTCGACCTCGTTGGCCGTGAACTCGAGCTTCACGACCCAGCCGTCCTCGTCCTTCCAGCTGGTCCAGCGTTCGCCGGTGGCGCCCGCTTCCGCGAGCTTGGCGCGCACCGCCACGCCGAACGTCGGCTGCGCGTTCGCGTCGAGCTCGCCGGCGATCAGCACGGGAACGGCGAGGGCCTGACCGACGATGTGCTCGCGCTCGGCCAGCACCGGGCGCTCGAAGCGCTGCACGTCCTCGATCCGCGCACCGAGGAGCTCGGCGACCTCCTGCGCCGACAGGCCGGAGCGGATGTGGGCCTGGATGTCGCGCGGGCTCGGTCGCGCGGAACGCGGTTCGCTCTCACGCTGGGAGCGGCGCAGCTGACTGCGCAGCGTCTCATCGACCGGCAGGGCATAGCGCTCGCCCGCCTCCGTGGCGAGGACGAGGATGCCCTCTTCGGTTCCGATGACTTTGAGCTGTTCCATGCGAAACACCCCTCCCGTTCCCTGCTCGGGCACGATTCCGTTGCCGCGCCCATGCTGTCACAGCAGATCGCCGCCCCTGGGAATATCGCGGGCGTGCCGCGAGTTCCATGCGACGCACCCGCCGGAAGCGGGCACGCGCACGACGATCATTTGCGAAATCCCGACCCGTCGTGCAAACTATCGCCGCCCCACGTCGGTCCGCCCGCCGCTGGTCGGCATTTGGCAACAACCTGGAAGTTGAGAGCATGGCGACCGATTACGACGCCCCCCGCAAGACCGACGACGACAGCGAGTCGATCGAGGCTCTGAAGGAGCGCGTTCCCGACAAGATGTCCGGGGCCGTCGACGTCGAGGATGCCGACAACCCCTCGGGCTTCGAACTGCCCGGAGCCGATCTCTCCGACCTCGAGCTCGACGTGGTCGTGCTCCCGCCGCAGGAGGACGAGTTCACCTGCATCGAGTGCTTCCTCGTGAAGCACCGCACGCAGATCGACCACGAGACCGCCGGCGGCGCCGTCTGCGTCGAGTGCGCCTGATCTGACGTCAGCGCGTCTGCGCACGCCTGATCGCGGCGATGACCCGGTCAGGCGTGCGTGTCGCGAACACCCACTGCGTCACCGGGTCGCCCGGATCGGTGACGGCGATCCGCACCACCGGGTCGATGCCGCCCCTGAGCAGATGCCACGCGTCACGCGAGAGCTCCGGCCCCCGCGCCGCCCGGGCCTCCTCGCCCCAGAGGGCCTCCGCCTCGCCGAGGTCGTCGACGCCGATGTGCGCGCGACCGACCCGCAGCTCGCCGCCTCGCACCTCGACGACGGGGGAGGCGAACACCATCAGTGCGATCAGGGCCGCCGCCACGGCGATGCCGGCCCCGAGAGCGATCGTCGGATCGAGCGGCACGAAGACCAGCGCCACCATGGGCGCGAGCACGGCGGCGCTCAGCAATGTCCACAGCGACGGGCTGAGCCGCTCGCGGTAGACGAGGTCGGTGGGCGAGAAGGGGGCTGTGGCGGCGATGTGCATTACCCTCGTGGAGTGATCGAATCCGTGGACGTTCCCATTATCGCGTCGCAGGTTCCCGTCTACGCGCACCCGGGCGATGCCGGCGCCGATCTGGTCGCGACCGAGGCCGTCCGCCTCGAGCCCGGCGAGCGGGCGCTCGTGGGAACGGGCGTGCGCATCGCACTGCCCGACGGCTACGTCGCGTTCGTCGTCCCGCGCAGCGGGCTGGCCGCCAAGCACGGCATCACCATCGTCAACGCGCCCGGAACGATCGACGCCGGCTACCGGGGCGAGATCAAGGTGGCGCTGTTGAACACCGACCCCCGCGACGCGTACGAGATCGCCCCCGGCGACCGCATCGCGCAGATCATCGTCATGCCCGTGCCGCGCGTCCGCTTCCTTCCCGTCGAGACGTTGCCCGAGTCCATCCGGGGCGAGGGCGGCTTCGGCTCGACGGGCTACCAGACAGGAGTCATCGCATGAGCGACGAACCGCAGACCCCCGGCGCCGGCGACCGCGCCTCGACCGGCCCGTTCGACGAGTCGGAGGCCAACCCGGTTCGGCCGTACATCGACCTCGGCGGCATAAAGGTGCTCCCACGGGAGGGCCTCAACCTCCGTCTCGAAGTGGAAGAGCAGACGAAGCGGATCGTGGCCGTCGGCCTCGACTACGCCGAGTCGACCCTGCAGGTGCAGCCCTTCGCCGCCCCCCGCTCGAGCGGCCTGTGGGACGAGACCCGCGAGCAGATCCGCCAGCAGATCCGCCAGCAGGGCGGACGGGTGGAGGAGCGCGAGGGCCCGCTCGGACCGGAGCTGCTGGCCGAGGTGCCGGTCGTCAGCGGACCCGACGCCGTCGCGGGCAAGCGCCTCGCGCGGTTCGTCGGCGTCGACGGTCCCCGGTGGTTCCTGCGCGGCGTCATCGGCGGCGCGGCCACCACCGACGTCGATGCCGCGGCACGGGTGGAAGACCTCTTCCGTTCGATCGTGGTCGTCCGCGGCGGCAGCCCCATGCCCCCGCGCGACCTGATCCCGCTGAAGATGCCGGCAGCTCCCGGTACGGCATGAGCATCCCCGACGACGACGCGCGAGCGTCGGCATCCGACCCCCTCACGCCGCCGTCGGCCTCCGACATCCTGGGACAGGCGCTCGGCGGTGCCGCGCGGCGGGCCGGACTGGACCCGTCGCGCCAGTCGCACACCGGTCACGTCGTATGGGCCGCCATGGGCGGCTGGCGGGGCGTGCTGGAGAGCGTACTGCCGGGGCTGGCGTTCGTCATCCTCTTCACGGTGACGCAGGACCTCGCGCTCTCGCTCGCGATCTCGGTGGGAGCCGCGGCGCTGTTCACCGTCGTGAGACTCGTGCAGCGCTCGCCCGTCAGCGCTGCGCTGGGCGGTCTCATCGCCGCCGCAGCCGCCGCAGCGCTCGCGCTGTGGACCGGACGCGGCCAGGACAACTTCGTCCCCGGCCTCATCACCAACGCCGTGTACGGCACCGCGTTCCTCGTGTCGGCCCTCATCGGATGGTCGATCATCGGCCTGGCGGTCGGCTTCCTCATGAACGAGGGCACCGCCTGGCGGGCCGACAACCGCGAACGTCGCGTCTTCTTCTGGCTCGCGATCGCTTGGGCCGGCCTCTTCTACCTCCGTCTCGCCGTGCAGCTCCCGTTCTACTTCTCCGGCGACGTCACGACCCTCGGGACCCTCAAGCTCGTGATGGGTCTGCCGCTGTTCGCTCCGCTCGTCGCCGTGACCTGGCTCGCCGTCCGGGCGGTCTACCCGCGCCGCGTCGAGGACGACGGCGACGTCGCGGCGTGATAGATTTATCTTGATATCAAGATAAATTCGTCCCCTCGCGGTACGCCACCGGCGCCCACCGCGGGTAAGGCCAGCCTCACTAGCCCGGCGACGCGGCGGCGGGGAAGATGGAGGATCAGGCAACGGCCCTCCATGCCGAACCCTGCATCCGCCGACGACTGAGCCCGCGGCCTCAGGAACTCCCAACGAAGGAGAGCAGACGTGTCCACTGTTGACAGCTTCGGAGCCAAGAGCACCCTCACGGTCGGTGGCACCGACTACGAGATCTATCGGATCGACACCGTCGCCGGTTACGAGAAGCTCCCGTTCAGCCTCAAGGTGCTGCTGGAGAACCTTCTGCGCACCGAGGACGGCGCGAACGTCACCAAGTCCCAGATCGAGGCCCTCGGCAACTGGGATGCCGACGCGGAGCCCGACACGGAGATCCAGTTCACGCCCGCGCGCGTCGTGATGCAGGACTTCACCGGCGTGCCCTGCATCGTCGACCTCGCCACGATGCGCGAGGCCGTCACGGCCCTCGGCGGCGACCCGGCGAAGATCAACCCGCTCTCGCCCGCCGAGATGGTCATCGACCACTCCGTCATCGCCGACCTGTTCGGCACCGAGAACGCGCTCGAGCGCAACGTCGAGATCGAGTACGAGCGCAACGGCGAGCGTTACCAGTTCCTGCGCTGGGGCCAGACGGCGTTCGACGACTTCAAGGTCGTCCCGCCGGGCACCGGCATCGTCCACCAGGTCAACATCGAGCACCTGGCGAAGGTCATCTACGACCGCACCGGTCGTGACGGCGTGCTGCGCGCGTACCCCGACACCTGCGTCGGCACCGACTCGCACACCACCATGGTCAACGGCCTGGGCGTGCTCGGCTGGGGCGTCGGCGGCATCGAGGCCGAGGCCGCGATGCTCGGCCAGCCCGTGTCGATGCTCATCCCGCGCGTCGTCGGCTTCAAGCTGACCGGGGAGATCCCGGCGGGCGTGACGGCCACCGACGTCGTGCTCACCATCACCGACATGCTGCGAAAGCACGGCGTCGTCGGCAAGTTCGTCGAGTTCTACGGTGCCGGCGTGGCGTCGGTGCCGCTCGCCAACCGCGCCACCATCGGCAACATGAGCCCCGAGTTCGGCTCCACCGCGGCGATCTTCCCGATCGACGACGTGACGCTCGACTACCTGCGCCTCACCGGTCGCGACGAGCAGACCGTCGCCCTCGTCGAGGCGTACGCGAAGGAGCAGAAGCTCTGGCACGACGCCGCCAGCGAGCCCGTCTTCAGCGAGTACATGGAGCTCGACCTCTCGACGGTCGTTCCGTCGATCGCCGGCCCGAAGCGCCCGCAGGACCGCATCCTGCTCAGCGAGGCCAAGACCCAGTTCGAGAAGGACATCGTCGACTACACGACGCCGTCGGTGTCGAACTCGATCGTCGACCTCGAGTCGAAGCACTCGTTCCCGGCCTCCGACCCCGGCTCCGCCCCGGGCGACGAAGAGCCCGAGACGCGCGACGTGCACATCTCCAGCGGCGCTCCGGCCGCGGCATCCAACCCGGTGCCGGTGACCTCGCCCGCGGGCGACTCGTACCTGCTCGACAACGGCGCCGTCACCCTCGCCGCCATCACGTCGTGCACCAACACCTCGAACCCGTCGGTCATGATCGCCGCGGGCCTGCTCGCCCGCAAGGCGCGCAACCGGGGCCTCAAGCAGAAGCCGTGGGTCAAGACGACGCTGGGCCCGGGATCGAAGGTCGTCACCGACTACTACGAGAAGTCCGGACTCGACAAGGACCTCGAGGGCCTCGGCTTCTACACCGTCGGCTACGGCTGCACGATCTGCATCGGCAACTCCGGACCGCTCATCGAAGAGGTGTCGGCGGCCATCAACGAGAACGACCTCGCCGTCACGGCCGTCCTCTCGGGCAACCGCAACTTCGAGGGGCGCATCAGCCCCGACGTGAAGATGAACTACCTCGCCTCGCCGCCCCTCGTGGTCGCGTACGCCCTGGCCGGGTCGATGCACTTCGACTTCGAGACCGACCCGCTCGGGAAGGATGCCGAGGGCAACGACGTGTTCCTCAAGGACATCTGGCCGTCGCCCGAGGAGGTCCAGGAGGTCATCGACTCGTCGATCTCGCGCGACCAGTTCATCAAGCAGTACGCCACCGTTTTCGACGGCGACGAGCGCTGGACGAGCCTGCCCACCCCCGAGGGCCCGGTCTTCGAGTGGGATGCCGACTCGACCTACGTCCGCAAGGCCCCGTACTTCGAGGGCATGTCGATGGACCTCACCCCGGTGAGCGACATCCACGGCGCACGCGTCATGGCGGCGCTGGGCGACTCGGTCACGACGGACCACATCTCGCCGGCCGGCAACATCAAGGCGGGCACCCCCGCCGCGCAGTACCTCACGGAGCACGGCGTCGCGCAGAAGGACTTCAACTCCTACGGCTCGCGCCGCGGCAACCACGAGGTCATGATCCGCGGCACCTTCGCGAACATCCGCCTCAAGAACGAGCTGGTCGCCGCCGTCAACGACGGTCAGATCATCGAGGGCGGCTTCACCCGCGACTTCACGCAGGAGGGCGGCCCGCAGTCGTACATCTTCGACGCGTGCGAGAACTACCGCGCCCAGGGCACCCCGCTCGTCGTCTTCGGCGGCAAGGAGTACGGCTCCGGCTCGTCGCGCGACTGGGCGGCCAAGGGCACGTCCCTCCTCGGAGTGAAGGCCGTCATCACCGAGAGCTTCGAGCGCATCCACCGCTCGAACCTCATCGGCATGGGCGTCGTCCCGCTGCAGTTCCCCGACGGCCAGAGCTGGAAGTCGCTCGGCCTCGACGGCACCGAGATCGTCTCGATCGAGGGCCTCGAGCAGCTCAACGAGGGCGTCACGCCGAAGACCGTGAAGGTCACCGCGGCCCCCAGCGAGTTCTCGCCGGAAGGCAAGGAGACGATCGTCTTCGACGCCAAGGTGCGCATCGACACCCCCGGTGAGGCGGACTACTACCGCAACGGCGGCATCCTCCAGTACGTGCTGCGCTCGCTCGTCTGATCGCCGCGTATAACGCCCCGGCATCGGTCCCCGCAAGGGGACGCGGATGCCGGGGCGTTCGCGTGCGCGCGAAGTAGACTCGGAGGATGAGTCTGCTCGCCTCGATCACCGGTCCGCGGGACCTGGACTCCCTGTCCGCGGAGCAGCTCGCGCAGCTCGCGCAGGAGGTCCGCGAGTTCCTGATCGAGAACGTCGCCCGCACGGGCGGACACCTCGGCCCGAACCTCGGTGTCGTCGAGCTGACGATCGCCCTGCACCGCGTCTTCGACTCGCCGAACGACCCGTTCGTCTTCGACACCGGACACCAGTCGTACGTGCACAAGCTGCTGACGGGGCGTCAGGACTTCCGCGAGCTGCGCTCCCGCGGCGGACTGGCCGGCTACCCCCAGCGAGCGGAGAGCGTCCACGACGTCGTCGAGTCCTCGCACGCCTCCAGCTCCCTCAGCTGGGCCGACGGCATCTCGCGCGCGCTGACCCGCACCGGCCGCAAGGACCACCACGTCGTGGCGGTCGTCGGCGACGGCGCCCTGACCGGCGGCATGACGTGGGAGGCGCTCAACAACATCTCCGACGACAACGACCGCAACCTCGTCATCGTCGTCAACGACAACGGCCGCTCCTACGCGCCGACCATCGGCGGCATGGCGCGCTACCTCAACCGCGTGCGCACGCTCGAGAGCTACGAGAGCCTGCGCAAGAGCTCGGCATCCTTCTTCCGTCGCCTCGGACCCATGGGTCGCGCGCTCTATCGCGGGGTGCGCGGAGGCACGCACGGCTTCCTCTCCCGGTTCTCGAACAACGAAGCCCTGTACTCGAACCTCGACATCAAGTACCTGGGTCCGATCGACGGTCACGACCTCGTCGCCCTGCAGGAGACGCTGCAGCTCGCGAAGGACTACAGCGCACCCGTCATCGTCCACGTCATCACCGAGAAGGGGCGCGGGTACGAGCCCGCTCGCAACGACGAGGCGGACCAGTTCCACGCGGTCGGCAAGATCGATCCCGCCACGGGGGAGCCGCTGGGCTCCTCGGACGCCGTGGCCTGGACCGACGTCTTCGCCGACGCCCTCCTCCACGCGGGGGAGCGGCGCGACGACGTCATCGCGATCACGGCGGCCATGCTGCGACCGACGGGCTTGCAGCCGTTCGCGCAGCGCTTCCCCGACCGCGTCTACGACGTGGGCATCGCGGAACAGCACGCCGTGGCATCCGCCGCGGGGCTCGCGTTCGGCGGCCTGCACCCGGTCGTCGCGATCTACGCGACCTTCATGAATCGCGCCTTCGACCAGGTGCTGATGGACGTCGCGCTGCACCGCGCCGGTGTCACGTTCGTGCTCGACCGCTCCGGAGTGACCGGCCCCGACGGTCCGAGCCATCACGGCGTGTGGGACCTCGCGATGCTGCAGCTCGTCCCCGGCATCCGCATCGCCGCACCCCGCGACGAGGCCCGCCTGCGGGAGGAGTTCGACGAGGCGATCGCCGTCGAGGACGCACCGACCGTCATCCGCTTCCCCAAGGGCGCCGTGGCGACGGAGCAGCCGGCGATCGAGCGTCTGCCCGACGGCGTCGACGTGCTGTGGCGCGACGGCGCGGAGGACGTGCTGCTGGTCGGCATCGGACCGATGACGCAGCTGGCCGTCGAGGTCGCGACGCGTCTTCGCGCGCAGGGGATCGGGGCGACCGTGGTGGATCCGCGGTGGGTCGTGCCCGTTCAGCCGTCGATCGTGAAGCTCGCCGCCGCGCACCGTCTCGTGATCACGATCGAGGACGGTATCCGCGTCGGCGGGGTCGGCACGCGCGTGCGGCAGGTTCTGCGCGAAGCGGGCGTGGACACCGCGGTGGACGAGTTGGGTCTGCCCGACGCCTTCATCGATCACGCGACGCGAGAGCAGATCCTCGAGGATGCCGGACTGTCGGCGGCGAAGATCGCGCAGGACGTCGTCGCCCAGGTGCTGGGGACGCGGATCCCGGTGGCGCGCCCATCCAGCGACACGGGCGCCATCTGGACCGTGCAGGGCGGGGCGGGCAGCTCCGAGCACGCCGAGCACGGCGACGGCCGCGGCTGAGGCCGCTCACCCGCCGAGCAGGCGGTCCTCCTCTTCGATCGCGGGGGCGCGACGCTTCGGTGTCCGCGCTCCCTGCCACCGTCCGTAGACCGTGGCGGCCGCGCAGAGCGCGAGCAGTACCGTGGCGATCGTCGGATCTAGCGCCACCGCTCTCGACAGCGCGACGAACACACCGACCACCGCCGCACCGATGCCGACGCCGAAAGCCGCGAAAGCAACGAGGTGGACCCAGCGGCGACGCACGCCGCGAAGCGCGTGGCCGATCAGCGCGGCGACGGGAAGTCCGACGATCGTCACGACCAGCGAGATGAGCGCGCCGAGAACGGCGAACCATCCGGCGGCGTAGACCGCCACGGAGACGGTCGACAGGTCGAACCGCGCGGCGCTGACCACCAGCGTCCACACCCCAGCAGCGATCACGAGCAGCGCGACGAAACCGAGCCACGCGTGCAGCGCACCGCGCCAGAGCTGGTCGCGCGTGAAGGCTGCCGGTCGCACCGGTGCGCTCACCGCCCTGCCTCCGCGATGAGCTCGAGCAGATCGCGGACGACGCCGCGCACGAGCGGCAGCCGCGCCAGGGGCAGGGTGGTCCGCAGCAGCGCGAGTCCGCGATCGAGCAGTCGCCGGGTGCGCTCCTGCCCCTCGGAGCGGTCGTAGACCCAGAACAGCGCGAGGAGGAGATGCCCCAGGAAGAGCGCGGTCGGCAGCGAGCGGGCGAGCTCTGTCGGCACCGCGCCCGAGCGGGCGCCCTGCACCGCCTCCGCGAACAGGCCTTCGGTGATGGCGCGCGCCTCACGGGAGGCCTCCGCGAGCGGGTTGATCTCCGAGCGCGGCGAGACGGCGGCGGAGAGGAACTCGGCCGCGTGCCCGTGGTAGGCGGTGAGCTGATCGAGCCCCGTGCGATAGACGATCGCGATGCGGTCGACGAGGTCGTCCGCGTCGGCGAGACGGGGCGCGGCGGCCTCGCGGTGTCCGCGCTGCACGTCGAGGTACAACTCCTGCACCAGGTCGTTCTTGGTGGCGAAGTGGTAGTAGGCGTTGCCGACCGAGACGCCGGCCTCCTGCGCGATCAGACGCATCGTGGTGGCGTCGTAGCCCCGGTCGCGGAACGACTTCAGCGCGATCTCGCGCAGCCGCGCCCGCGTCCGGTCGCTCTTCGACATCGCGGGTGCCTCAGAAGTGAACATGTTCGAAAAATAGCACAACCCGCCCCGTGACAGCATGGAGGGATGAGCTCCGCCAACCTCACGCGCGAAGAGACGGCGGCACGCGCCGCGGTCATCCACCTCGACACCGTCGACATCGATCTCGACCTCCGCTCGGCCCCGGATGCCGCCGAGAGCACCTTCCGCACACGCGCGACCCTCACCATCACCGCTCGGGCGGAGAGCACGTGGATCGACTTCATCGGCGCCGCGGTGGACGCGGTCGTCGTCAACGGCGTCGAGCAGGGAGTCGACTGGGACGGCGCACGCGTGAGCGTCGCCGGGCTGCGCACCGCAGCGGGCACCACGAACACCGTCACGATCGTCGCCACCGGGCGATACAGCACGTCGGGCGAGGGCCTGCACCGCTTCCGCGACCCCGTCGACGGCGAGACCTACCTGTACACCCAGTACGAGCCGGCCGACTGCCGGCGCGTGTACCCCTGCTTCGAGCAGCCCGACATGAAGGCGCGCTGGCGCTTCACGGTCACCGCTCCCGCCGGCTGGCAGGTGCTCTCCAACGGCGCCGAGACCCGCCGCGAGCCCGTCGACGGGGGAGTGCGCACCCGGTTCGCCGAGACCCTGCCGCTGTCGAGCTACATCACCGCGGTCGCGGCGGGTCCGTATCACCGCGTCGACGGCACGCACCACGGCGCAGCCGGCGAGATCCCTCTCGGAGTGCTGTGCCGCGCCTCCCTCGCTCCTCATCTGGATGCCGACGAGATCCTGGACATCACGCGACGGGGGCTGACGTTCTTCGAGGAGGCGTTCGACTTCCCGTACCCCTGGGGCACGTACGACCAGATCTTCGTGCCGGAGTACAACCTGGGTGCCATGGAGAATCCGGGCCTGGTGACCTTCACCGAGGCCTACGTGTTCCGCGGCGCGTCCACCGCCGCGCAGCACGAGGCCCGGGCGAACACGATCCTGCACGAGATGGCCCACATGTGGTTCGGCGACCTCGCGACGATGCGGTGGTGGGACGACCTCTGGCTGAAGGAGTCGTTCGCCGACTACATGGGCACGCATGCCGCGGCCGCGGTCGGCGGGTTCCCGGATGCCTGGGTCAGCTTCGCCACGCGACGCAAGGGCTGGGCCTACACGCAGGACCAGCTGCCGACGACGCACCCGATCGTCGCGGACATCCCCGACCTCGAGGCCGCGAAGCTCAACTTCGACGGCATCACCTACGCCAAGGGCGCCTCCGTGCTCAAGCAGCTCGTCGGCTTCGTCGGCGAAGACGCATTCTTCCGCGGCGCGCAGCGCTACTTCGCCGACCACGCGTACGGCAGCACCACCCTGCCCGACCTGCTCAGCGCCCTCGAACAGGCGTCCGGACGCGACCTGCGCTCCTGGAGCGCGGCGTGGCTGCAGACGACCGGCGTCACCGAGCTGCGCGCCGAGCGCACCGCCGACGCGCTCGAGCTGACGGTGTCCACGGTGCGCCCCGATCGCGTGACCGTCGGGCTCTACGTCGAGCGCGACGGCCGCCTCGTCCGCCGCGGCGGCCTGGCGACCGACATCACCGCCGAACGCACCGCGCTCACCGGCGCGGCTCTGGAGGACGTGGTTCTCATCGTCCCCAACGACGATGACCGGACGTACGCGAAGGTCCGGCTGGACGACGCGTCGACGGACGCCGTCGCGCGCGGCCTCTCGACGATCGACGACGCTCTCGCGCGGGCCGTCGTCTGGGCGGCCCTCTGGAACGCGGTGCGCGACGGCATCCTGCCCGCTCAGCAGTACGTCGGAATCGTGGCGCGGCACGCGCCGTCGGAGACCGATGCCGCGCTGCTGACCGAGGCCGCCGCCCGCGCGGCCTTCACGATCGCGCACTTCGCGGCGGACGGCGACCGGTCCGCCCTGGCGGCGCAGTGGCTGGAGACGGCGTGGAACGCGCTGCAGCACGCGACGGCCGGGTCTGACGCGCAGCTCATCTGGGCCCGCACGGTCGGCGCCGCGGCATCCGTCTGCGCCGTGCGCGCGCCGGACCTGCGTGCGATCCTCGCCGGCGCCGCCCCGGCACCGGAAGGGCTGAGGCTCGACCCCGACCTCCGCTGGGCCTGGACCGTCGCCCTGTCGGCCACCGGACACGCGGATGACGCGGACATCGCGGACGAGCTTGCCGCCGACGACACGGCGTCGGGACGCGTCGCGGCACGCACCGCCCGGACGGCGCGTCCGGATGCCGCGGTCCGCGCCGCCGCCTGGAACGACGCCTGGACCGACGCGACCTTGACCAACGACCATCTGGACGCGACGATCGCCGGCGTGCGCGCCGGCGGACGCCGCGACCTCATCGCCGGCTTCGACGACGACTACTACGCGCGCATCCTGCCCGCATGGCGGTCGCGCTCGATCGAGATCGCCCGGCGCCTCGTGATCGGCCTCTTCCCGGCATCCCCCTCGCTCGACGCCGCCGACGCGTGGCTGCGGGATCACCCGGACGCGCCGGGGGCCCTCCGCCGTCTCGTGATCGAGCAGCGCGACGGCCTCGCGCGCGATCTGCGGGTGCGGGCGGCACAGCCCACGCGCTGAGCAGGCGACGGCGCAGCCACCGGATACGGACATGAAGAACTGAATCGGATGCCGCGAGGTGCGGCATCCGATTCCGTTGTGATCATCCGAATCCGTGACGGCGGATCCGGCGGTCGTCAGCCGCCGATGCCGCGGATGGGCGGGTGGTGGAAGGTGTCGCCGAACGCCCGCTCGGACGCCCCCTCGCGGTCGAGGTAGGGCGAGGCGCCGCCGTCGATGAACGGCCAGCCCGCACCGAGGATGAGGCACAGGTCGATGTCCTCGACCTCGGGCACGACGCCCTCGTCGAGCATCAGCTTGATCTCGGTGGCGAGGCCGTCCTGCACGCGACGCAGGATCGTGTCAGCGGATGCCGGTGCGGACCCGACGTGTCCCTTCAGCGCCTTCTCCGCTGCCTTCGAGAAGCCGGTCACCCGTCCACCCTTGTCCTTCTCCACGACCTCGGGCAGCTCGGCGAGCTGGTGGAAGTTCTCGTTCGCGTAGAAGCGGTCGGGGAACGCGTGGACCATCGTGTCCTGCACGTGCGCCGCCACCTTCCAACCGACCAGGTCGATGAGCTGGAACGGCCCCATCGGCAGGCCGAGGGGGGCGAACGCCTTCTCGACGTCGGCGACCGGGGTGCCCTCGTACACGGCGCGAGCGGCCTCACCCATGACCTTCGCGAGCAACCGGTTGACGACGAAGCCGGGGGCGTCGGCGGTCAGCACCGCGTTCTTGCCCAGCCCCCGCGCGACCACGAAGGCGGTCGACAGCGCAGCATCCGTCGTCTGCGGCGTCTTCACGATCTCGATGAGCGGCATGACCGCCACGGGGTTGAAGAAGTGGAAGCCGACGAGGCGCTCGGGGTGCGCGAGCTTCGAACCGATCTCCTCGACCGACAGCGACGAGGTGTTGGTCGCGAGGATCGCGTCTTCGGCGACGATCTTCTCGATCTCGCCGAAAACGGCCTGCTTGACCCCGACCTCCTCGAAGACGGCCTCGATGACGAAGTCGCAGTCGGCGTACAGGCTCTTGTCGGTCGTCCCGGTGACGAGCGCACGCAGCTTGTTCGCCGAGTCGGCGTCGAGGCGCCCCTTGGCCTCGAGCGTGCCGATCTCGTCGTGGATGTACGCGACACCCTTGTCGACGCGCGCCTGGTCGAGGTCGGTGATGAGCACCGGCACCTGGAGCTTGCGCACGAACAGCAGCGCGAACTGGCTCGCCATGAGACCGGCGCCGATGATGCCGACCTTGGTGACCTTCTTGGCGAGGGCCTTGTCCGGCGCGCCGACGGGACGCTTCGCGCGCTTCTGCACCAGGTCGAAGGCGTACATGGATGCCGCGAACTGATCGCCCGTGACGAGGTCGGCCAGCGCCTCGTCCTCCCGCGCGAAGCCCTCGGCCTTCGTGCCGCTCTTCGCCTTGTCGAGCAGTTCGAGCGCGGCGTAAGGGGAGCGGGGGACGGTGCCGATCCTCGATTCGAGCATGCCGCGTGCCATCTTGATGGCGATCGGCCACTTGGTGAGACGCTCGATCTTGCCCGGCTCGTTCTTGCGGTCGACCTTCACGGCACCCGTGAGGACGCCGTCGGCCCAGGCGAGGGAGCTCTCCAGGTAGGTCGCCGCGGGGAAGATCGCGTCGAAGATTCCGTACTCGAACGCCTGCTGGGGCTTCAGCATGCGGTTCTGCTTCAGCGGGTTGCTGATGACGACCTCGAGCGCGTTCTCGATGCCGATGAGGTTGGGCAGCAGGTAGGCGCCGCCCCACCCGGGGATGATCCCCAGGAAGACCTCGGGCAGCGCGATCGCGGCCGCCGAGGCATCCACCGTGCGGTAGGTGGAGTTCAGGGCGATCTCCAGGCCGCCGCCGAGGGCGAGGCCGTTGACGAAGGCGAAGGACGGCACACCCAGGTCACCGAGCGCGCCGATCACCTTGTGACCGAGCTGCGCCACCAGGCGGGCGTTGTCCTTCGACCCCACGCGGGTGATGTCGGAGAGGTCCGCACCGGCGGCGAGGATGTACTGCTTGCCGGTGATGCCGACGGCCTGGATCTCGCCGGCGGCGGCGCGCGCCTTCAGCGTCGCGAGCGTCTCGCCCAGCTCCGTGAGCGTCGCCGGACCCAGGGTGTTGGGGCGGGTGTGGTCGCGGCCGTTGTCGAGCGTGATGAGGGCGAGCACCTTCCCGGACGGGAGGGTGATGTCGCGCACGCGCGAGTGCGTGACGACCTCGCCGTCGGCGAGAGCGGTCAAGGGCGAGAAGTCGATCTCTTCGTAGTTGGTCATGTCCGTACCTCTCAGCGCTTCTTGCCGTTGTAGTGCGGGTTCTCCCAGATCACCGATCCGCCCTGCCCGAGCCCGACGCACATCGCGGTCAGGCCGTAGCGGACGTCGGGCCGCTCGGCGAACTGCGCGGCGAGCTGGATCATCAGGCGCACACCGGAGGCGGCCAGCGGATGACCCAGGGCGATCGCGCCGCCCCACTGATTGACGCGCGGGTCGTCGTCGGCGATGCCGAAGTGGTCGAGCAGCGACAGCACCTGCACCGCGAAGGCCTCGTTCAGCTCGAAGAGGCCGATGTCGTCGATCGTGAGCCCGGCCTTCTTCAGCGCCTTCTCCGTCGACGGGATGGGGCCGATGCCCATGATCTCCGGCTGCACACCGGCGAAGGCGAACGAGACCATGCGCATCTTCGGCGTCAGCCCGAGCTCCTTGACCGCGCCGCCGCCGGCCAGCAGCGACATCGTCGCGCCGTCGGTCAGGGGCGACGACGTGCCGGCCGTCACCCGACCGTGGGGGCGGAACGGCGTCTTCAGCGCCGCGAGGTCTTCCATCGTGGTCTGCGGGCGGCGGCCCTCGTCCTCGGTCGCCAGGCCCCAGGTGCCCTCGGCATCCTTGATCGCGACGGGCACGAGGTCGGGCTGGAACCTGCCGGCCTCGTACGCGGCCTGCGCCTTGTGCTGGCTGAGCATGCCGAACCTATCGGAGCGCTCCTTGGTCAGCTGCGGGAAGCGGTCGAAGATGCGCTCGGCCGTGACACCCATGTTCAGCGCGCCCGGGTCGACCATCTTCTCGGCCACGAAGCGCGGGTTGGGGTCGGCGTTTCCGCCGATGGGGTAGTGCCCCATGTGCTCGACGCCGCCGGCGAGGGCGACGTCGTACATGCCGGCGCTGATCGACGCGCCCATCATGGCCACGCTCGTCATGGCACCGGCGCACATTCGGTCGATCGCGAATCCGGGCACGGTCTGCGGGAGGCCCGCGAGGATGGCGACGGAGCGCCCGAGGGTGAGTCCCTGCTCGCCCGTCTGGCTCGTGGCGGCGATCGCGACGTCGTCGACGCGCTCGGCGGGCACCGCGGCGTTGCGCGCCATGAGACCGATCGTCGCCTTGACCGCGAGGTCGTCCGCGCGGGTGTTCCAGTACATGCCCTTCTCGCCGGCACGCCCGAACGGGGTGCGCATTCCATCGACGAAGTAGACGTCCGAGAGCTCGGCCACACTGCCTCCAAGGGTTGAGATTCAGTCCAGCGTACGGTGAAACTCAGTCTCACCGAAACGCTTGGGACGATTCTACGATGCCAGGTCGGACGCAGCCTCGGGTGTCTGGACGGATTCGACAAAAGCGCCGGCGATGACGGGGGCGGTGAGCGCGATCTGCCACGGGCGCGCGCCGTGCGACGCGAGCGCGTCACCGATGGATGCCGCGTCGATCTCGGCCGGGGGAGTCCAGGCGATGCGACGCAGAGTGTCGGGGGTCAGGAGGTTCTCGGTGGGCATCCGCAGCTCGACCGCGAGCTGCTCGAGCAGCGGTCGCGCGGCCTTCAGGCGCAGGTCGGCGGCGGGATTGCGATCCGCCCAGGCGCGAGGCGGCGGCATCCCGTCGCCCGTCGCGCGCTCCGCCGGCAGCACGGGATCGGCGCGGCCCGCCTCGATCGCGGCCCACCAGCGGTCGAGCTGGCTACGACTGGCTCGCCCCGTGAAGTCCTTCACGCGTGCCAGGTCCTGCTTGCTGGCCGGGTCGGCCAGCACCGCTGCGACCAGCGCGCGATCGGGAACCAGGCGGCCGGGGGAGGTGTCCTGCTCGCGCGCGAACTCCTCGCGCGCGAGCCACAGCGCACGGGCGACCGCCAGCGCGCGACGTCCGCGGACGGTGTGCAGGCCGCTGAGGCGACGCCACGGCTCTTCGCGGGCGGGTTTCACCGGTCGCGTGCGCACCGTCTCGAACTCCTGCGCCGCGATCTCCGTCTTGCCCTGCTCCTCGAGCTCGGCCACCAGCACGTCGTGGACGTCCACGAGATGGAGGACGTCGAGCGCCGCATACTCCAGCCACGGCTGCGGCAGCGGACGGGTCGACCAGTCGGCCGCGGAGTGGGCCTTGGCGAGGCTGATGCCGAGCGTGTCCTCGACGACGGCGCCCAGTCCCACGCGCTCGTGCCCGAGCAGGCGGGCGGCCAGCTCGGTGTCGAAGAGGGACGGCGGCTCGAGACGCTCGTCGCGCAGCGACGGCAGATCCTGACTCGCGGCGTGCAGGATCCAGGGGATGTCGCCGATCGCGTCCTGAAGCGCGCTGAGGTCGCCGACGGCCGGGGGGTCGATGAGGAAGACACCCGCCTCCCGCCGGAAGACCTGGATGAGGTACGCCCGCTGCGAGTACCGGAAGCCGGAGGCCCGCTCGACGTCGACCGCGACCGGGCCCGTGCCGGCGACGAGCGCGTCGACGGCGGTGGCGAGACCGGCGGCATCCGTGATGACGTCGTACTCAGCCACGCGTTCCCCTTCCCGTTGCACCCCGCTGCGAGCCGAACACGGCGATGCCCTCTGATCCCGGCGGAAGTCCCGCCAGCATGCACACCAGCTCCGCCCAGGCCTCGACGTGAGCGGACAGATCGCCGTCGGGCGTCCAGGACGACCTCAACTCGATCTGCGCCCCGTCGCCTTCGTCGGCCAGCGATCCGAATCCCTTCGACAGGGTCTTCGTCGCCGTTCCGGACTCCGCATGGAAGGCCGCGCCGCGCGTGTCGAGCGCGTCGACGAGCCAGGACCAGGCGACGTCCGCGAGCAGCGGGTCGACGCCGATTTCAGGTTCGAGCGGAGCTTGCGCAAAACACACGATACGCCACGCGCCGCCCCAGGCGTCCGGCTCGGAGGGGTCGTGCATGAGCACGAAGCGCCCGGTGCCGTACTCGGAGTCGATGCCCTCGGCATCCGGTCGCACGTCGCCGGCGAACGCGATCGCCTCCGGGGCGAGACTCGTCGGCGCGGCGATCTCGCGCACGGAGAAGTCGGATCGGAACGTGAGGGCGCGCAGCTGCTGCGCGGCACGCGCGAAGGCGGGCGTCTCAGCGGCGGGACGGGTGTCATCCACGCTCACAGACTAGGATGGCCCCACGATGAAGGCACCCAGGCGCGCCGCCTTCGGCGCCTCACGAATCGGCCCTGCGGCGACTCTGCGGATGCTGGCTCTCGCTCTCGCCGCCGCCCTGTTCGCGGTGGTGGCGATGGCCGCGGGAGTCGCCCTCCGGATGGCCCGTCGCGTCGTGACCCCCTCGGGGCGCGTACCCGACACGCGCATCGTCGACATCGACGTCCCCGCGCAGACGATCACGCTGGCGCGCACCGCCGATACCGTGCTGCCCGGCCGCTACGGCCTGTTCACCACCGGATCGGCCGACTACCTGAAGGTCGGGTCGGTCCTCTCGAGCGACGAGACCACCGTCAAGCGCAAACTGCTCACCCAGGTGAGCGGGCAGTCGACGCTTGCGCCCGCCGCCGCGTTCAGCGGCTGGTACTATCAGCGGCCCGAGGAACTGCACCTTCCGTTCACGACGGAGCACGTCCACGCGGCGATCGGACCCTGCCCGGCCTGGCTGTTCCCCGCCGAGCCCACCCGCGACCTCGACGACGAGACCTGGGTCATCCAGATCCACGGGCGCGGCACCACACGGGCCGAATGCCTCCGCGCGGTCCCCGTCTTCCACGCGCTCGGCATCACCTCCCTCGTCGTGTCGTACCGCAACGACGGCGACGCCCCGCGCAGCCGTGCGGGCGCCTACGCGCTCGGCGCCACCGAATGGCGCGACGTGGATGCCGCCGTCGGCTGGGCCCTCCGACACGGAGCGCGCCGCGTGCTCCTGATGGGGTGGTCCATGGGCGGGGCCATCGCCCTGCAGACCTCGCTCGGCTCGGCGCATCGCGAACAGATCTCGGGCGTGATCCTCGACTCGCCCGTCGTGGACTGGCGCACCGTGCTCGCTTACCAGGCGAAGGCCCTGCACGTGCCGTCTCCGGTCACTGGTCTGGCCATCGGCGCGCTGCGCTCCGACTGGACCGCGCCGGCCACCGGTGCGGACGGGGCGATCCCGTTCGACCGGCTCGACATCGTGGCCCGGGCGGGCGAGCTGCGGCATCCCGTGCTCATCCTGCACAGCGACGACGACGGCTTCGTGCCCTCGAGCGCCTCCCATCGGCTCGCCGCAGCGCGGCCCGATCTGGTCGACCTCCAGGTGTTCCGCACGGCCCGCCACACCAAGCTGTGGAACTACGACCAGCAGCGGTGGACCGATGCGATCGGCGACTGGCTCCGCGACCGCGACCTGCTGCCGGTGCCGGCGACGCACCCGACCGACGAGGGAGAACGATGACGTCGACGACCACCGGGATCGTCCGGCTCGCGGAGCGCCAGCCCGCCGTGTCGGGCGCCGAGATGGTGGCCGCACTCGTGCCGCCGCCGCAGTTCGACGACGCGACGTTCGAGACCTATCGCGCCGATCCCGCCTACCCGTCGCAGCAGGAGGCGAAGGACCGCCTCATCGCGTTCAGCCGGGGGAGCGGCCCGGCCGAGCGCGGCGGACTGTTCCGTCGGGCGAAGAAGGCACCCGAGATGAAGCCCGGCGTCTATCTCGACGGTGGGTTCGGCGTCGGCAAGACCCACCTGCTCGCCGCGATCTACCATGCGGTGCCCGCACGCCGGAAGTACTTCGGCTCGTTCATCGAGTACACGGCCCTCGTCGGAGCGATCGGCTACCAGAAGACCGTCGAGCTGTTCCGCGGCGCCGATCTGCTCTGCATCGACGAGTTCGAGCTCGACGACCCCGGCGACACGATGGTGATGACGCGGCTGCTGGGAGAGCTGGTGCCCACCGGCACGCGGCTGGCCGCCACCTCCAACACCCCGCCGAACGCACTGGGGGAGGGCCGCTTCGCCGCCCAGGACTTCCTCCGCGAGATCCACGCGATGGCCGCGAGCTTCGAGACGATCCGCATCGACGGCACCGACTACCGTCAGCGCGCCATCGACGGCCACGCCGAGGTGTGGGACGACGACGGCTATCGCGCCGCGATCGACGAGGCCGCCGCATCCGGCGTGGTCTCCGACGACCGTTTCGGCGACCTGATCACCCACCTCGCCACCGTGCACCCGTCCCGCTACGTGCGCCTGCTCGACGGGCTGTCGGCCATCGGCCTGCGCGACGTGGTCACACTGCAGGATCAGTCCGCGGCCCTGCGCCTGGTCGCCTTCGTCGACCGCGCCTACGACGCGCAGATCCCCGTCCGCGCGACCGGCCGCCCCCTCGACGAGGTCTTCGGCGACGACATGCTCGCCGGCGGATACCGGAAGAAGTACCTCCGCGCGATCTCGCGCCTCAACGCGCTCACGCATTCCTGAGGGGATTCACCGGCGTCGACCGCCCGGACGAAACGTGATGTTTACCTGAGCGGTGCCCGTGTAACCGACGCGAAACACGAGACGCATGCCGTCGGAAACGGCACGCCGCGACACTGATTGCGCTGGGACGTCCCGACCCCGAAACCGCGACGACCCGGTCCGAGTTACACAACACATCAGTGAGGACCTTCATGGACAGCGGAAATCTCGCTTGGTATATCGCCGCAACGGCGCTCGTGCTCTTTATGACGCCCGGAGTGGCCTTGTTCTACGGCGGGCTCGTCAAGGCCAAGAGCGTCATCAGCATGATGATGATGAGCTTCGGCGCGATGGGACTGGTCGCCGTGCTCTGGATCCTCTACGGATTCAACATGCAGACCGCCGACTGGTGGGGCGGCATCCTGGGCAACCCCTTCTCCGACTTCGGCCTCGGCACGATGGCGACCGGTGAGGACGCGACCGTGAACCTCACGGCCGTCGCCTACGGCGCCACCTTCGCGATCATCACCGTGGCCCTCATCTCCGGCGCGATCGCTGACCGCGCCCGCTTCGGCTCGTGGATGATCTTCGCGTTCTTCTTCGCGACGATCGACTACTTCGCCGTCGCCGGCTGGGTGTGGAACACCAACGGCTGGATCTTCAACCTGGGCACGACGCTGGGCTTCTCGACCGAGGTGATCGACTACGCCGGTGGCACCGCTGTCCACATCAACGCCGGCGCGGCCGCCCTCGCGCTCGCCCTGGTCCTCGGCAAGCGCGTCGGCTTCCAGAAGGGCATCCACAAGCCGCACAACGTGCCGCTCGTGATGCTGGGAGCCGCGATCCTGTGGTTCGGCTGGTTCGGCTTCAACGCCGGCGCGGCCGCCTTCTACGCCGCTCCCGAGGGCACCACGGGTGACATCCTGAGCGGTATCGCCGGTGTCGGCTCGCCCGCGGGCCTCATCGTCCTCAACACGCTCGGCGCGACCGCTGCCGCCATCCTCGGCTGGGCCATCGTCGAGAAGCTCAAGGACGGCAAGCCCACGGCCGTCGGCGCCGCCTCCGGTGCCGTCGCGGGTCTCGTCGCGATCACCCCCTCCTGCGCCAACCTCGCTCCCGGTTGGGCCCTGCTGCTCGGCATCATCGCCGGTGCCGTCTGCGCCCTGGCCGTCGAGCTCAAGTGGCGCCTCGGGTTCGACGACTCGCTCGACGTGGTCGGCGTCCACCTGGTCGGCGGTCTGATCGGAACCCTGTTCCTCGGCTTCTTCGCGACCGGCACGGGCCTGTTCCTCGGCGGCAACGCCGAGCAGCTCATCCTGCAGGCGATCGCGGCGGTTACCGTGCTGATCTTCTCCTTCGTCGTCGCCTACGTGCTCGGCTTCATCATCGAGAAGACGATCGGCTTCCGCGTCAAGAACGAGGACGAGGTCGCCGGCATCGACACCGCCGTCCACGGTGAAGAGGGCTACGCGCTCGTCGACTGACGCTCCCGCGTCACCAGCCCGAAGGGGCGTCGGATCTCCCGGTCCGGCGCCCCTTCGGCGTGCACGCACGCTCGCGGTGCGCCAGCCGCTACGCGTTGTACCAGCCGCCACGGGACGGACCGCCCGCGGGGTAGCGGCTCGCACGCGGGATAGCGGTTCGGAGATCAGCGGGGTGGGGGAGGGGAGCGTGGTTGGTAGCGTGTGTCCATGACGGAGCGCCAGCGGAACGGATCTCTGACGGCACTGCTGCGCGGCGTCGTCGGCCTCTTCAGCCGCAATGGGTCGCGGCGGGCGGCGCCCTCGTCCCGGTCGGCGGGAGCACCCACGTCGCCGTCCTCGCCGGGACGCGAGGGGGAGACCGCCACGCGCGAGGTACGGCCTCCCGCCCGTGGCGGGCTGCGCATCTCCTACAGCCCGCGGCGCGACGGTGCGCCGGATGCGGGGGAGGTCGTCTGGACCTGGGTGCCCTATGAGGAGAACGACGGTCGGGGCAAGGACCGCCCGGTGCTCGTGATCGGTCGCCACGGCGCCGACCGCGTCTACGCCGTGCGGCTCACCAGCAAGTCGCACGACGGCGACCGCGACTACCTGTCGATCGGGCCGGGCGCGTGGGACGCGCAGGGCAGACCCTCGTGGGTCGACATCGAGCAGCTGTACAGCGTGCACGTGCGCGGCATGCGACGTGAAGCGGCGACACTCGACCGTCGCCGCTTCGCCGGGGTGGCCGCGGCGCTGCAGCAGCGGTACGGCTGGACCAGCGACCTGTAGCGGACGCGATCGCCCGCGATCACTCCGAGACGGCGCGCTGCACGACCGGCGCGAAGATGATGATGGCCGCCCCCAGCAGCGCCACCCCCGAGCCGACGTAGTCCCAGATGGTCGGCTTGAAGCCGTCGATGACGATGCCCCAGGCGAGCGAGCCCGCCACGAACACACCGCCGTACGCCGCCAGCACGCGTCCGAAGTGCGCGTCGGGTTGGAAGGCCGCGACGAAACCGTAGGCCCCGAGCGCGAGCACACCGAGCAGCGCGAACAGCCAGCCCTTGTTCTCCCGCACCGACTGCCAGATGAGCCAGGCGCCGCCGATCTCCGCGACCGCGGCGAGCAGGAAGAGGACGATGATGCGCGCCGTGGTCATGGCGTCAGTCTGCCAGCGCCCGATGTCGGGGGTGTTTCCCGCCGCCGGAGCCCACTCGTCGCGGTTCCGGTGCCAGGAACGGCCGTGGCCAGGCACCGAGCGCGAGCACCGCGAGCACCGTCTGGACGAGGCCGGTCGTGAAATAGATGCCGTGGAGGGGCGACCAGACGAGCAGCATCGCGATCTCCACGAAGATCCAGATCATCATCACGAGGCCGGATGCTGCGTGCAGTCCCCACGTGACGGAGAGATGCCGTCGCTGCGCGGCCAGGGCGAGCGCCTGCGCCCCGCCGACGACGAATCCGAGGATGAGGGCGGGCCAGAGCCACGAGGTGAACGGGGTGCGCTCGAGCCACTCCGGCGGCATCCCGACGCTGTCGCCGCCCACGACCGTGAGCAGTAGAAGCCCGATGACGGCGGACACCAGGTTGAACCAGGCCACGATGAGCAGGGACAGCCGGATTGCGCGGGGAACCCTCATGGGCGCGACCCTACCGGCGCACCGGCGACCGAGCATCCGCGCACGGCCGTGAAATGGCCCGCAGGGAGGGGGGGATGGTGGGCGATACCAGACTCGAACTGATGACCTCTTCCGTGTGAAGGAAGCGCGCTACCAACTGCGCCAATCGCCCATGGCCCGTGCGGGCCGAGATCCGATGCTACCGGATGCGGGCCCCAGGCACGAATCCGTCAGCGCTCGGATGCCGAGACACGCGCGGGGTGCGCCCGGTTTTGCGATGCGCGGATAGTCGGCTAAAGTCGATCAAGTTCCCGGGGCAACCAGGGAGCACGCGGATGTAGCGCAGTTGGTAGCGCATCACCTTGCCAAGGTGAGGGTCGCGAGTTCGAGTCTCGTCATCCGCTCGAGTGCAGGGATCTCTTTTCGAAGTGATCACGGCACGTGGGGTCAAACCACACGGTTAATCCACACGGTGGCGTGGCCGAGCGGCTAGGCACCGGCCTGCAAAGCCGTTTACACGGGTTCGAATCCCGTCGCCACCTCGCCTCATAACTGAACATGCCTGTACAGGCGCGATTGGCGCAGCGGTAGCGCGCTTCCCTGACACGGAAGAGGTCACTGGTTCGATCCCAGTATCGCGCACAAGAACAACCCCGGTCAGCCGGGGTTTTTTTGTGCCCGGGTGCGGGCCGTGCAGGTCGCGCGTCGCCGCCGCGGCATCCGCCTCTCCCACCGCAGACGAAAAAGGCGGGACGTTTGCATCTGACGTCCCGCCTTGCGCAGTCCATCTCGGGAGATGGTGCTGCGATCGTGATGGTCCCCAGACCGTTCACCTCCTCACCGTAACCACACGCGATCACAGACGACGCTTTGGGATCCGGCGTGGCGCCGTCGCGCTCCGCCGATGATTTCTTGGTGCCGTCTTGGTGCGATGTCGTCAAACTCGGGTCGTGCCCCCCACGCGAGCCCAGGCCGATCAGACGTCTGACCCCGTTCCGCCGCGGTCGCGGGTTCCCGAACCGACCGCCGCCTTCTGGGCCGCCAAAGCGGCATCGACGGCGCTGGGGGAGGCGGTCTCCGACTACTCCATCCGCATCATGCCGCCCGAGGTCGCCGTGCTCCTCGGCTTCGCGTTCTTCGTGGGCGCCGTCGGTTTCCAGCTCACGCGCCGCCGGTACCGTCCGCGTGCCTACTGGCTCGCCGTCGCCGCGGTCGGCGTGTTCGGCACGATGGCCGCCGATGTCATGCACGTGGCCCTGGGGGTCCCTTACCCCGTCGCCGCGACAGCCTACGCCGTCGCCCTCGCGATCGTGTTCGTGCTGTGGCGACGTGTCGAAGGAACCGTGTCGGTGCATCAGACCACGACCACCCGCCGCGAGCTGTTCTACTGGGCCGCGGTGGTCGGCACCTTCGCGCTCGGGACCGCGGTAGGAGACTTCACGGCCGTGGGACTCGGCATCGGCTACGTCGGCTCGATCGCCCTGTTCACGGTCGCGATCGCGGTGATCGCCGCGGGCCACCGGTGGGGCCGTTGGCCCGCGGTGCCGGCGTTCTGGGCCGCCTACGTCCTGACGCGTCCCTGGGGCGCGTCCGTCGCGGATGCCCTCGCGAAGCCGATCGCCGAGGGCGGGGCGGGCCTGGGGTCGGGGTGGGTGGCGCTCGCCTTGACGCTGCTCCTGATCGTCCTGGTGGAATCGATGCGCCGCCGCGGAGCGACGCTCACACCCGCCGTGGCCTGAGCATTAGGCTCGCGGCATGGCCCACCTCGTGCTCACCGTCGTCGGCGACGACCGCGCCGGTCTCGTCAGCGCCCTCGCCCACACCGTCGCGGACCACGGTGGCAACTGGGAGCAGAGCGAGCTCGCCGAACTGGCGGGCGCGTTCGCCGGCATCGTGCTCGTGTCGGTGCCCGATGACCAGCAGCAGTCCCTCATCACGGCGCTGAACGGCCTCGACGGCCTGCTGCGGATCACGACCCACGACGCACCGTCACCGACGTCGATCGCGACACCGCACGCCGTCTCGTTCACGGTCCTCGGCAACGACCGCCCCGGGATCGTCCGCGACGTCACCGCCGCCATCGCGGCCCACGCCCTGAGCATCGACACCTTCCGCAGCCGTACGCTCGACGCCCCCATGGCGGGCGGCACCCTGTTCGAGGCGACCGTCACCGTCAGCCTGCCGGCCGATGCGGATGCCGGTGCCCTCTCGAACGCCCTCGAAGCGCTCGCCGGCGAGATCCAGGTCGATCTCACCGTCGGCTGACGCCGGAGATGGACGAGCTCGCCGACGCGATCCGCGCCGATCTGCGGCTCTCCGCCGACCCCTCGCGCGCCGCCGGCCAGCAGGCCTACATGAAGTCGGCGATGCCGTTCCTCGGCGTGCGGGTGCCCGCCGCGAGGCGGCTCGCGCACGCCCGCGCGCGCGGCATCCGCGACGGCGTCGTGCTGCAGGAGACCGCGCTCACGCTCTTGGACGGCGCGCAGTTCCGTGAGGAGCGGTATGCCGCGCTGGCCCTGCTCGCGCTGCGACCGGTGAAGGGCGACCTCGCGATCGTCCCGATGATCGCGCACATGGTGCGGACGGGTCAGTGGTGGGACATCACGGACGAGCTCGCGCACCGCGTCGCGGACCTGCTCGACGCCCACCCCGCGGAGGCGACCCTGCTCGTGCGCGGCTGGAGCGTCGACGACGACCTGTGGATGCGGCGGCTCGCGATCATCGCGCAGCTCGGCCGACGCGACCGTCTCGACCTCGATCTGCTCACCGATGTCATCGAGCAGAACGCCGACGATCCGGAGTTCTTCATCCGCAAGGCGATCGGGTGGGCGCTGCGCGATGCCGCGCGCACGAGACCCGACGAGGTGCGCGCGTTCGTCGCCACACACCGTCTGAGCCCCCTCAGCGCCCGAGAGGCCCTCAAGAACCTCTGAGCCCGCCTGCCCACGATCCGACCGGGTCTCCCGCGCCGGACTCAGCGCAGCGCGAGCGGGAGGACGGCCAGCGCCACCGTGACCGGGGCGACGACGAGCCCCAGCAGGATGTAGCGCTTCCACGGCACATCGACGCCCACGGCGTGCAGCCGTTCGTGCCACAGCAGCGTCGCCAGCGATGCCCAGGGCGTGATGAGCGGTCCCGCGTTCACGCCGATCAGCAGAGCCGCCAGACGCACGGGAGAGCCCGCCGCCGACTCGAGCGCGAGGTACGCCGGCAGATTGTTGACGACGTTCGCACCCAGGAGCCCGACGCCGGCGACCTGCCACAGCGAGACGAGATCCTCACCCGTTCCGGTCGCCGCAGCCAGCAGCGCCCCCGACCCGAGCGCCTCGGCGGCACCGACCGCCAGGAAGAGCCCCGAGGCGAACACGACCAGCTGCCACGGCACCAGAGCCCACCGCAGCACACGCGGCGAGCGCCAAGCGAAGACGACCGACAGCACGACGGCGGCGCCGAGCGCCGGCATCCACGGCGGGATGCCGATGACCAGCAGCGGCATCATGACGACGAGCACCACGGCGGAGATGCGCAGCAGGGCCGGATCGGCGACGCGCGGCGGCCGCGCGGGGGTGAACCGACCGCGCAGGTCGCGGCGATTCGTCAGCCACAGGAGCACGACCGTGACGACGGTGGCGATGACCGCCGACGGGCCGAGCAGCACGAGGAAACCGAGGGCGTCGAGATCGCCCAGTCGGTGCGCGGCGAGGAGGTTGGTGAGGTTCGACACGGGCAGGAACAGCGACGCCGTGTTCGCCAGCCACACCGTCGCGAACGCGAACGGCATCGGCGACAGCCCGTTCGCGCGCGCCACCGCGACGACCACGGGCGTCAACAGCACCGCGGTGGTGTCGAGCGACAGGAAGGCGGTCACCACCGCCGCGAACGCGACGACCATCAGCCACAGGACGATCACGCGCCCCCGTGACAGGCGCGCCAGCCGGGCCGCGGCGGCGTCGAAGACACCGGCCTGCGCCGCGAGCTCGGCCACGACCGTGACGGCCACGACGAAGAGCAGGATCGGCCAGACCCGATCGCCGATCTCGAGGGCGGCCTCCGGTGGCAGCACCCCGAACACGACGGCGGCGCCGCCCAGGAGCAGCAGCACCGCTCCGACCACGGCAAGCATCACGGCATCCATCATGGACCCTCATCGAGCGGTCCGGTGCGGCGATAGACTGCACACATGGAACAGAGCCGGATCAGCGCCTTCGCGACCGGCACCCGAACGCCCGGTGCACGAACGATCTGGGCCTGAGCGGGCAGGGCGCGCGGCGCCCGAAGCTGAGCATCCCATCCGATCCATCTTCTGGAGACCTTCCTTGACTGACGTCTCACCCGCGGCGGCCGTGACCTACCCCGCCGACGGCTTCACCCTGTTCCCCGACCGCTCCGTCGTCGCTCTGCGCGTCAACGGCGACCTCAAAGACCTCGCGACGGTCGTCACGGCCGCCGACGAGGTCGAGCCGGTCCTCGTCGATAGCCCCGACGGCCTGTCGATCCTGCGCCACTCGACCGCGCACGTCATGGCTCAGGCCGTGCAGCGCATCAAGCCGCAGTCCAACCTCGGCATCGGCCCGCCCATCGCCGACGGCTTCTACTTCGACTTCGGCAACGTCGACCCCTTCACTCCCGACGACCTCAAGGCCATCAAGAAGGAGATGGAGCGCATCGTCCGCGAGAACCAGCGGTTCGTGCGCCGCGTGGTCGACGAGGCCGAGGCGCGCGAGCTGATGGCCGACGAGCCGTTCAAGCTCGAGCTCATCTCGCTCGCCGGCGGTCCGGGCTCTGGTGCTGACGCAGCCGAGGGCGCGTCGGCCGAGATCGGCGCCGGCGAGCTCACGGTCTACGAGAACGTGAACCGCGACGGCGAGGTGGCCTGGCGCGACCTGTGCCGCGGTCCGCACGTTCCCGGTACCCGCTACGTGTCCAACGGCTGGGATCTCACCCGCGTGGCCGGTGCGTACTGGCGCGGCAGCGAGAAGAACCCGCAGCTGCAGCGCATCTACGGCACCGCGTGGCCCA
This sequence comes from Microbacterium hominis NBRC 15708, assembly GCF_001592125.1. GTDB lineage: Bacteria > Actinomycetota > Actinomycetes > Actinomycetales > Microbacteriaceae > Microbacterium > Microbacterium hominis. The sequence goes on along the minus strand of NZ_BCWI01000001.1, from coordinate 357,840 downwards.
CGAAGGACGAGCTGCGCGCCTACCAGCAGCGTCTGGAAGAGGCGGCCAAGCGCGACCACCGCAAGCTCGGCAAGGAGCTCGACCTCTTCTCGTTCCCCGACGAGATCGGCCCCGGCCTCAGCGTGTTCCATCCCAAGGGCGGCATCATCCGCTACGAGATCGAGCGCTACATGCGCGAGCGTCTGCTCGCGAGCGGCTACGAGGTCGTCAACACCCCGCACATCACCAAGGGCGACCTGTTCATGACCAGCGGACACCTGCAGTGGTACGCCGACGGCATGTACCCGCCCATGGTGCTCGACGAGGTCGTGGATGCCGACGGCCACGTCAGCCGCGAGGGCCAGGAGTACTACCTGAAGCCCATGAACTGCCCGTTCCACAACCTGATCTTCCGCTCGCGCGGCCGCTCGTACCGCGAGCTGCCGCTGCGGCTGAGCGAGTTCGGGTCGGTGTACCGCTACGAGAAGAGCGGCACCCTCTCCGGCCTCACGCGCGTGCGGGGCATGACCCAGGACGACACCCACATCTACGTGACGGCCGACCAGGTTAAGGGCGAGCTCACCCACAGCCTCGACTTCGTGCTCCAGACGCTCCGCGACTACGGTCTCAACGACTTCTACCTGGAGCTGTCGACGAAGGAAGACGGCAACCCGAAGTTCATCGGGGCCGACGAGCTCTGGACCGAAGCGACCGAGACCCTGCGCGAGGTGGCCGAGGCATCCGGGCTCGAGCTCGTGCCCGACCCGGGCGGCGCCGCGTTCTACGGACCGAAGATCTCCGTGCAGGCGCGCGATGCGATCGGCCGCACCTGGCAGATGTCGACCATCCAGCTCGACTTCAACCAGCCCGAGCGCTTCGAGCTCGAGTACACCGGACCCGACGGCGAGAAGCACCGCCCGGTGATGATCCACCGCGCGCTCTTCGGCTCGGTCGAGCGGTTCTTCGCGATCCTCCTGGAGCACTACGCCGGCGCGTTCCCCGTGTGGCTCGCACCGGTGCAGGTCGTCGGCATCCCCGTCGCGGACGACTTCGCGCCGTACCTCGACGAGATCGTCGCGCGCCTGCGGGCCGCCGGCGTACGCGCCGAGGTGGATCACTCCGACGGCCGGATGCCGAAGAAGATCCGCACGCACACCACCCAGAAGGTGCCGCTGCAGCTGATCGCGGGGGAGCAGGACCGCTCCGCCGGCACGGTCTCGTTCCGCTTCCGCGACGGGTCGCAGACCAACGGCATCCCCGTCGACGAGGCGATCGACAAGATCGTCGCCGCGATCTCGGGCAAGCTGCTCGTGAACACCGCGGAGGACCTCGTATGAGAGGGTCCGGTCGTTGAGCGAGCCGGAGGCGACCCCCCGGTCGTCGAGCGAGCCGGAGGCGAGTCGAAACGCAGACGCCTCTCTCGAGCAGGCGAGCGCCTTCGCCGGCGTCCCCGACGGCTTCCAGCGGCTCTGGACGCCGCACCGCATGGCCTACATCAACACGGGCGCCGACGCCCTCCGCGGATCGGGGTGCCCGTTCTGCGCGGCGCCGCAGAAGTCGGATGCCGACGGCCTCATCGTGCACCGGGGCGTCACGTCGTACGTGCTGCTGAACCTGTTCCCCTACAACTCCGGCCACATGCTCGTGTGCCCGTACCGCCACATCGCGACGTACGACCAGGCGACGGCGGAGGAGGTCGCCGAGATCGGCGCGCTCACCCAGGTGGGCATGCGGGTGCTGCGCGAGGTCTCGCGCTGCGACGGCTTCAACATCGGGATGAACCAGGGTGCCGTCGCGGGTGCCGGTGTCGACGAGCACCTGCACCAGCACATCGTGCCGCGGTGGGCGTCCGATGCGAACTTCTTCCCGATCATCGCGCGCACGAAGGCCCTGCCCCAGTTGCTCGGCGAGGTGCGCGAAGCCGTCGCCTCAGCTTGGCCGCACGCGTGAGGACAGTGCCGTCGTGGTGAGCGTCGGAGGGCCTGACGACGGCGCCGAGCCCCTGGCCGTCGACGAGAGCCGGCTCCGGGCGCTGCCGGCATCCACTGTCGAGCTCAGCGGCGACATCACCGCGTTCGATGTCGCCCGCGCCGTCACCGAGACGCGGGAGCGGCAGGATCCGCTGTACTGGGTGGACCTCGAGGTCGCCGCGGGATGGGTGATCGTCGGGGACAACGGCCAGGGCGACGAATGGTGGCTCGGGCCGCGCGGCGACGTCTGGTTATTCGATCACGTCGACGGCGAGAGGGCCGTGTCGCGCTTCGCGCCGATGCACCTCTCGATCACGGAGTGGCTGATGGTGGGGCACGTGCTCGCGTCGTTCGAGGCGGCTGACGAGACGAGCGACACCGCTGTGGAGCGCACCCGCGCCGCACTGGAGGCGATCTCGCCCGAGCTCAGCGCACGCTGGCCGTACGACCTGTTCTGACGGGGTGGGGGCGTTTCGACTCGCTGCGCTCGCTCAACGACCGGGAACGCGGCGAGGCGCGTTTCGCTCGCTCAACGACCGGGAACGCGGGCGAGGCGCGTCTCGACTCGCTGCGCTCGCTCAACGACCGGGAGCGGGGGGAGTCCCGGTCGTTGAGCGAGGCGCGCAGCGCCGAGTCGAAACGCCGAACCTCAGCGCACCTGCGTGACGGGGAACTGCAGCCGCGGGTGGGCGTAGAACTCCTGCGCCTCCACGAGCTGGAGCTCGCGCGCACCGGCGTCGAACGTCGTCTGCAGCAGGTCGTACACGCTCGACACGGTCTTCGCGAGGGCATCCGCGGCATCACCGCTCGCCCGGTAGTGGGCCGTGAACAGCGCCGCCGTGACATCGCCCGACCCGTTCGCCTTCATCGGGATGCGCGGCGTCTGCACGATCCACGCGCCGTCGTCGGTCACGGCGAGCATCTCGATCGTGCCCTCCGGCGCGTCGGGGCGCTCGACCGAGGTCACGAGCACGGTGCGCGGACCCATCGCGCGCGCGGCGTCGGCCGACGCGAGGGTCGAGGCGAGGTCGCCCGGCTCGGTCTGCGTGAGGAAGCCGAGCTCGAACTGGTTGGGCGTGATGATGTCGGCCGCCGGCACGACGCGCTCGCGCAGCAGGATCGGGATGGCGGGGGCGACGAAGCATCCGCTCTTCGCATTGCCCATCACCGGATCGCACGCGTAGATCGCCTCCGGGTTCGCGGACTTCACGCGCGCGACCGCGTCGAGGATGACGTCGGCGATGCCCTCCCCGCCCTGGTAGCCGCTGAGCACGACGTCGATCTCCCCGAGGACGCCCCGCTCCTCGATCCCGGTGATGACGTCGCGGACGTCGTCGGGCGAGATGAGCGGTCCGCGCCAGGCTCCGTAGCCGGTGTGATTGGAGAAGTTCACCGTGTACACCGGCAGCACCTCGACGCCGATGCGCTGCAAGGGGAACACGGCGGCCGAGTTGCCGACGTGTCCGTACGCGACGGCGGACTGGATGGAGAGGATCTTCATCGGGCGATCATCCTGCTTTCGAAGTCGCGGCTGCGGCGGGGATCGCCGCGGCCAGGTCGGTGGCCAGACGCGCGAGATCGGCGTCGGACAGGTCGTGCACCGTGAGGCGCAGATGGCGGGCGGCGTGGGCGTTCTCGAGCACGAACTCGTCGCCCGGACGCGCCAGCCAGCCGCGGCGCATGAGCTGCTCGGATGCCGCGCGTGCCGGCACCGGCAGCGGCACCCAGAGGCTCAGCCCGTCACCGGCCGACACCGGCACGCCGTGCCCGGTCAGCGCCGCCGCGGCGGCGGCGTTGCGCGCCGCGTAGTGGGCGGATGCCGCGGCCACCGCGGCGACGGCCTCCGCGTCGGTGAGCTGCTCCAGAGCAAGCCGCTGCAGCAGATGACTGACCCACGTGGCGCCCGGGTTCAGACGCTCCGCGAGCCGATCGGCGGTGTCGGGGTCGGAGGCGACGACCGCGAGGCACATGTCGGGGCCCAGGAACTTCGAGACGGAGCGGATGAGCGCCCAGCGATGATGGCCGGGAGCGATCACCGAGTGGAACGGCCGCGAGGACAGCAGCGAGAAGTGGTCGTCCTCGATCACGAGCACGTACGGGTGGTCCGCGAGCAGGGCGCGGAGGGCCGCGGCGCGCTCGGCCGTCAGGCTGGCGCCGGTCGGGTTCTGGGCGCGCGGCGTGAGCAGCACGGCGCGCACCCCGGCATCCAGCGCGGCGCGGAGGCCGTCGACGGTCATGCCCTCGTCGTCGACCGGAACCGCGACCGGGCGGTAGCCACCGAGGCGGACGGTGTTCAGGCTCGCGAGGAAGCAGGGGTCTTCGAGGGCGACGGCGTCGTCGCGGGTGAGCGTCTGTGCGAGCAGGCGCTCGATCGCATCGGAGGCGCCGCCGGTGATCGTCAGGCGCAGGGCGCGGTCGTCACCGACGGCGTCGCGCATCCACGCCTCGGCCCAGGCGGCGAGATCGCGGTCGATGACGGGCTCTCCGTACAGCACCGGCCGGCCGGCGATGCGCCCGAGAGCCGGGCGGAGGTCGGGGATCAGCGCGGGGTCGGGGTTGCCCGCCGCGAGGTCGCGGAGCACGGTGCCCCGCGCGAAGCCCTCCTGCGCGACCGGGGTGCGTTCCGCGACGCGCGTGCCGGCGCGGCCGCGCGCTTCGAGCAGGCCCGCCTGGGTGAGGAGGCGGTAGGCGGCCACCACGGTGTTGCGGTTGACGCCGAGCTCATCGGCGAGCGCTCGCACCGGTGGCAGCGGCGCACCGGGGGAGAGGACGCCGCGCTCGACGTGCTGACGGACGCTGTCGGCGATCTCGGTGGCGGTGGCGCCGACGATGCGGACCTCGGTGGTCGATCCGCGGGGGCTGGTCACACCGTGAAGTCTATGTGACAGATCATGCTACGTTTTGGCCTAGGCCAATATCCGGCATCCGAACCCTCCCGAAGGAGCCCGCCGTGTCCACTCCCGTCACCGGATCGTCCCGCGTCAAGCGGGGACTCGCCGAGATGCTCAAGGGCGGCGTCATCATGGACGTCGTCACCCCCGATCAGGCGAAGATCGCCGAGGATGCCGGGGCCGTCGCTGTCATGGCACTCGAGCGCGTGCCCGCCGACATCCGCGCCCAGGGCGGCGTGTCGCGGATGAGCGACCCCGACATGATCGACGGCATCATCGAGGCGGTCTCGATCCCGGTCATGGCGAAGGCCCGCATCGGCCACTTCGTGGAGGCGCAGGTTCTCCAGGAGCTCGGCGTCGACTACATCGACGAGTCCGAGGTGCTCTCTCCCGCCGACTACGTCAACCACATCGACAAGTGGGACTTCTCCGTCCCCTTCGTCTGCGGCGCCACCAACCTCGGCGAGGCCCTCCGGCGCATCACCGAGGGTGCGGCGATGATCCGCTCCAAGGGCGAAGCCGGCACCGGCGACGTCTCCGAGGCGATGAAGCACATCCGCAAGATCCGCGGCGAGATCGCCGCGCTCGGGGCGCTGTCGCGCGACGAGCTCTACGTCGCCGCCAAGGAGCTGCAGGCCCCCTACGATCTGGTCGCCGAGATCGCGGAGACCGGGACGCTCCCTGTGGTCCTGTTCGTCGCCGGCGGCGTCGCCACACCCGCGGATGCCGCGATGATGATGCAGCTGGGCGCCGACGGCGTGTTCGTCGGCTCGGGCATCTTCAAGAGCGGTAACCCGGCCGCCCGGGCCGCCGCGATCGTGAAGGCGACCACCTTCTTCGACGACGCGGCCGTCATCGCCGACGTGTCCCGGGGCCTGGGCGAGGCGATGGTCGGCATCAACGTCTCCGACCTCCCGGCGCCGCACCGCCTCGCCGAGCGCGGATGGTGACGACGGGGATGCCGCGAGTCGGCGTCCTCGCCCTCCAGGGAGACGTCCGCGAGCACGTCCGGAGCCTCGAGACGCTGGGAGCGGAGGTGGTCGCGGTGCGCCGGCCGGCCGAGCTGGCCGCCGTCTCCGGTCTGGTCATCCCGGGCGGCGAGTCCAGCGTGATCGACAAGCTGGCGCGCACCTTCGGCCTGCAGCAGCCGATCCGCGCCGCGATCGCGGAGGGGATGCCGGTGTACGGCACGTGCGCGGGGCTCATCCTGCTGGCGGATCGCATCACCGACGGCATCCGTGGACAGGAGACCTTCGGCGGACTCGACGTCACCGTGCAGCGCAACGCGTTCGGGTCGCAGGTCGACTCCTTCGAGACGGAGCTCGCGGTCGCGGGATTCGATGAGCCGGTCTCGGCCACCTTCATCCGCGCACCGCGGGTGGTGGAGACCGGACCCGACGTCGAGGTGCTGGCCTCCCTGCCGGACGGGGCGGTCGTCGCCGTGCGCCAGGGGGCACTGCTCGGCACCGCCTTCCATCCCGAGATGTCGGGGGAGACGCGCTTCCACGCACTGTTGCTCGACCTCGTCGCCGCCCGCGCGCGCTGAGCGGATGCTGCGACCCGCAGAGGCGGCTGCGTAGGATCGCACCATGGCACGACGCGCATCGCGGATGATCGGAAGCGCGGTGGCGGGTGCGGCCTCGGTCGTCCTCCTCGCGGGATGCGCGGCCCCCGAGAACCCGGCGGACGCGGCCGCGCGCGACGCGGTCGCGTGGCTCGTCGGGGAGATCTCACCCCGGCAGGCATCCGACATCGACGGATGGGCGCGGCTGGCCACGGAGGCCACCGGCGACCGGAGCACGATCACCCTCATCGGCATCACGCCGCAGACCGCGCAGGAGCCGATCGACCCGCTCGGCACGCTGTCCTTCCGCGTCGAGATGACCGCACGCAGCACCGATATGTGGTCCGCCGACACCGTGTCGAGCACGTCGTGCTACGCCGTCGACTTCACGAGGTACGGCGCCGTCGCTCACGAGCGGCCGTGGGGCGCTCCCAGCCCGGTCCGCACGATCGACTGCCCCGACGGAGCGGCGGCCGTGACGGCGCCACCCGACACCTCTCCGGTGTTCGTGGTCCCCGAGGAGGCGGCCGACGCGATCCTCGCGGTGGTCGGCGACGCTTCTGCGACGGCCTCGACGAGCGAGCTGGAGAGCGCGATCCTGGCCCGACTCACCCCGCCCACCGGCCCCTACGAGCACCTCGCCCCGCTCGAGGTCGTGCGGACCGCCGACGGCGCGCTCGGAGCCTCGATGGGCACCGAGAGCAGATGCGTGCTCGTGCGCCGCGTGGATGGCGTGACCGAGCGGGTGTACGCGCCGCGCGTGTACCTGCAGCCGGGCGAGCTCGGCTGCCGCGGAACGACCGCGCTCAGCGACCTGCGCCCGCCCCACTGACCGTCCTCGAGCGTGTGGTGTCGGTGCGGCGGGCTAACGTGGCGGCATGACGACCTGGGTGGCGCTGCTTCGCGGCGTGAACGTCAACGGCATCACGATCCGCAGCGCGGACCTGGCCGCGCTGCTGCGCCGGCTCGGATTCGACGACGTGAAGACGGTGCTCGCCAGCGGCAACGCCCGCTTCTCGACCGACGTGGACGTCACGGGACGGGCCGACCTCAAGGCGCGGATCGAGGCGGCTCTGCTGGAGCAGTTCGACTACGACGCGTGGATCGTGCTCATCACGCTCGACGAGCTGGAAGCCGCGACGACCACGTACCCGTTCGACGCCGACGACGAGACCCGACAGCCCTACGTCGTCTTCTGCAGCGAACTGGCGGTGCGCGACGCGCTGGTGGATGCCGCGGCATCCCTCGACCCTGCAGAAGACCCCACACAGCCCGGATTCGGCGTCGTCTACTGGAGCCCCGAGAAGGGACGCACGCTGGACACGCCGTTCGGCAGGCTGCTCGGCCGGTCCGAGTACAAGCCCACGACCACGACGCGCAACCTGCGCACACTCGTCAAGATCCTGCGCTGAGAAGCAGCGGTGTCGCCTGAGTAAACTGGAGATCATGTCCGGACACTCCAAATGGGCCACGACCAAGCACAAGAAGGCGGTCATCGACTCCCGCCGCGCCAAGTCGTGGGCGAAGCTCATCAAGAACATCGAAGTCGCCGCCAAGCTCGGCGGCCCGGACCTCCAGGGCAACCCGACCCTCTTCGATGCGGTCCTGAAAGCCAAGAAGACGTCCGTTCCGAAGGACAACATCGACCGCGCGATCAAGCGCGGCGCCGGCATCGGCGGCGAGTCGGTCGAGTACTCCTCGATCATGTACGAGGGCTACGGCCCGAACGGCGTCGCGCTGATGATCGAGTGTCTGACCGACAACAAGAACCGCGCCGCCGCGGAGGTGCGCACCGCGCTCAGCCGCAACGGCGGCACGCTCGCCGACCCCGGCTCGGTCGCCTACAACTTCACCCGCAAGGGCGTCATCGTGGTCTCCGAGGAGGGCACGAGCGAGGACGACGTGATGCTCGCGGCCCTCGAGGCCGGCGCCGAGGAGATCGAGCCGCACGCTCAGGGCTTCGAGGTCATCACCGAGGCCTCCGACCTCGTGGCGGTGCGCTCCGCGCTGACGGATGCCGGCATCGAGTACGAGTCGGCCGACGTGGAGTTCGTGCCGAACCTCAAGGTCGAGATCGACGCGGAGACCGCGCGCAAGATCTTCCGCCTGATCGACGCCCTCGAGGACAGCGACGACGTGCAGAACGTCTTCAGCAACTTCGACCTCAGCGCCGAGGTGCAGGCCGAGCTCGAGAACGACGAGTAGACCGCGTTTCGACTCGCTCCGCTCGCTCAACGACCGGGGGGCGGCTCGCTCAACGACCGCGTTTCGACTCGCTGCGCTCGCTCAACGACCGGGGGGCTATTCGCTGCGCTCGCTCAACGACCGGGGGCGGCGGCTCGCTCAACGACCGCGTTTCGACTCGCTCCGCTCGCTCAACGACCGGGGGGCGGCTCGCTCAACGACCGGGGGGCGATTCGCTCCGCTCGCTCAACGACCGGGGGGAGCGGGAGAACCGGTCGTTGAGCGAGCGGCGAAGCCGCGAGTCGAAACGCCGTCCGCAGCCATCGGCGCTTAGCGTGGGGGAGTGGCATCCGCTCTCCGCATCCTCGGCATCGACCCCGGCCTGACCCGCTGCGGCGTCGGCGTGGTCGACGTGCGGGCCGACCGGTCCGCGACCCTCGTCCACGTCGGGGTGGTGCGCTCGGGCGCGGATCTGCCGGTGTCGGAGCGGCTCGCGCTCATCGCGGCGGGGCTGCGCGAGGTGCTCGCGGCGCACCGACCCGACGTCGTCGCCGTGGAGCGCGTGTTCGCGCAGCAGAACCGCAGCACGGTCATGGGCACGGCGCAGGCCAGCGGCATCGCGCTGCTGCTCGCGGCCGAGCACGGACTTCCCGCCGCGACGCACACGCCCTCGGAGGTGAAGGCGGCCATCACCGGCTACGGCTCGGCCGACAAGCTCCAGGTGCAGACCATGGTGGCCCGCGTGCTGCGCCTCGACGCACTGCCCCAGCCCGCCGATGCCGCCGATGCGCTCGCGATCGCCCTCTGCCACGGATGGCGGCGGGGGACGCCGGTCGCGGGCGGCACGGGCGAAACCCTCACGCCCGCCCAGCGCGCATGGGCGGAGGCCGAACGCGCGAGCCGACGCTGAGGCGGCCGGGGCGCGTGTCGATCGAACAAATCTGCGAACCGGTGTCTAGGGTGGTGGCATGATCTCCTCGCTGCGCGGCCGCGTGCTGCACCTCGACTCGGAGTCGGCGATCCTCGAGGTCGGCGGCGTCGGCTTCAGCGTCGCCGTGCCCGCCCAGGTCGCCCGCGCCCTCCACATCGGCGACGACGCGATGCTGCACACCGCGCTCATCGTCCGCGAGGATGCGCTCTCCCTCTTCGGCTTCGCCGAGCGGCAGGAGCTGACGGTGTTCCAGCATCTGCTCAGCGTGTCCGGCGTGGGTCCGAAGTCGGCTCTGGGCGTGCTGTCCTCCCTGAGCGTGGCGCAGATCGCCGACGCCGTGGCCGCCGAGGACGACGCTCCCTTCCGCCGCGTGTCGGGCATCGGCCCCAAGACCGCGAAGCTCATCGTGGTGCAGCTCGCCGGCAAGCTGCCGGCGGGGGTCGGCGCGACGGCGACGCCCGCGGCATCCGCGGGCAACGACATCGCCGGCCAGGTGGTCGCCGCCCTCACCGCACTGGGCTGGAACGAGCGCACCAGCGTCGAGGCCGTCGCGATCGTGGTGGATGCCGCGGGCGACGCCGATCGTCGATCCGTGCCCTCGCTGCTCAAGCTCGCGCTGGCGCAGCTGGGGCCGGCCCGTCCGGAGCGTGCCGGTGTCTGACCCGCGCGATCCGAGCCTCGCCGAGGACGAGACCGAGCTCGCGGTCGAGGGGGCGCTGCGACCGGGGTCGCTCGCCGAGTTCGTCGGCCAGCAGAAGGTGCGCGGACAGCTCCAGCTGCTGCTCGATGCCGCGCGCATCCAGCAGCGTCCTCCGGATCACATCCTCCTGTCCGGCCCGCCCGGGCTCGGCAAGACGACCCTCGCGATGATCGTCGCCCACGAGAGCAGCCGACCGCTGCGCCTGTCGAGCGGACCGGCGATCCAGCACGCCGGCGACCTGGCCGCGCTGCTGTCGAGCCTGGTGCCGGGGGAGGTGCTCTTCATCGACGAGATCCACCGGATGGCGCGCTCCGCGGAAGAGATGCTGTACCTGGCGATGGAGGACTTCCGCATCGACATCATGGTCGGCAAGGGCGCCGGCGCCACCAGCATCCCGCTGGACCTCGCGCCGTTCACGCTCGTGGGCGCGACGACGCGATCGGGCCTTCTGCCCAACCCCCTGCGCGACCGGTTCGGGTTCACGGCGCACCTGGAGTACTACGAGCCGAACGAGCTCGAGCAGGTCGTCTCGCGATCGGCCGCCGTCCTCGGCGTCGATCTGCCGCGGTCGGCACGTGCGGAGATCGCCCGCCGCTCCCGCGGCACACCCCGCATCGCGAACCGACTGCTGCGCCGCGTGCGCGACTACGTGATCGTGCACGGCACGCCGGACCGGACCGCATCCGACGCGCACGTGGCCGCGGCGCTGGAGCTGTACGACGTCGACGCGATCGGCCTCGACCGGCTCGATCGCGCGGTGCTGGATGCCGTGGTCCGCCGTTTCCGCGGGGGTCCGGTCGGCCTGAGCACCCTCGCGGTCACGGTGGGAGAGGAGGCGGAGACGATCGAGTCGGTCGTCGAGCCCTACCTCGTGCGCATCGGCTTCCTGGGGCGCACACCGCGTGGGCGCGTCGCGACGCCCGAGGCCTACGCGCATCTACGCGTCGCACAGCCCGGCGAGGCGCTGAGATTCGATGACCTATAATCACTGAAGGCTTTCTGCCGCCTTCTTCGCGTCGATCGGCGCGCTCCCGAAAGGTGTGTCCGCATGGATTGGATTCTGCTCGTCGCGATGGCGGCGCTGCTCGGCTTCATGTTCTGGAGCTCGCGGCGTCGTGCCACCCGCATGAAGGCGGAGCAGGAGGCCAAGGCCCGCGCGATGGTCCCCGGCGTCAAGGTGCTCCTCCAGGGCGGCCTCTACGGCACGCTCGTGGCGTACGACGGGGAAGACCTGTCCAAGCCCGCGTTCGTCGAGCTCGCCCCCGGCATGGAGGTCGAGGTCCACAGCCAGGCCATCCTGCGCGTCGTGGACGAAGAGGAGGGGACCGTCACCGAGGACGAGTTCATCGAGGCGGAGTCCGACCAGGCCGAGTACGCCGCGGATGTCGCCGACGGCGAGATCACCTCGGTGAGCGACGACCGCGCCGCGAGCAAGGTCGAGACCTCGACCGAGGCCTCCGACGCGGGCGACGCGAAGCCCCAGGCCTGATCCAGACGCGCATCGCTCCCGAAGAAAGCTGACCCTCCGTGGCCACACCCACCCCGGTGCGCCGTGCCTGGCGCGCACTGACCGGTCTCCTCGTCATCACAGCCCTGCTGTTCGGCGTGAACGCGCTCGGCGTCTACGTCTTCGGTAAGAGCTCCTGGACGCCCGAGCTCGCCCTCGACCTGCAGGGCGGCACGCAGATCATCCTCGAGGCGAAGACGCCCGACGGTGCGACGCCGTCGACCGACCAGATGAACCAGGCCGCCGCGATCATCCGCCAGCGCGTCGACGCGTCCGGCGTGGGCGAGGCCGACATCACGACCCAGGCCGGCAACCAGATCGTCGTGCAGATCCCCGGCCAGGCCGATGAGGAGACGCGCAAGCGCATCGAGTCCTCGGCGCAGATGCAGCTGCGCGCGGTGCTGGCCACGACCGCCGCGAGCACGTCCTACGTCGGCGAAGACGGCAACTCCACGCCGTATCCCACGCCCGACCCGGGCCTGGCCTCGACGCCGACGGCGTCGCCCACCGACGGGAGCGATCTGAACTGGATCACCCCCGCGCTGCAGGCGAAGTTCCTGGCGTACGACTGCGCCGCCGCCGACAACGACCCCGCCAACAGCCCCGCCGGTGAGCCGCTGATCGCCTGTGACCCCACCGGCACCGCGAAGTACCTCCTCGGTCCCGTCGAGCTCGACGGATCGGCGATCACCGACGCGACCAGCGGCATGAACACGCAGAACGGCCAGTGGGTCGTCAACATCGTGTTCGACGAGCAGGGCACCAAGACCTTCGGCGAGGTGAGCCAGCGCCTCTACGCGTTCACGCAGGCCGGCAAGAGCCCGCAGAACCAGTTCGCCTTCGTGCTCGACGGCGCGGTCATCTCCGCTCCGTCGATGAACGGCGTCATCCTCGACGGCAAGCCGCAGATCAGCGGCTCGTTCAACCAGGAGAGCGCCAAGACGCTCGCGGATCAGCTCAAGTACGGCGCCCTGCCGCTCAGCTTCGGCATCGTCAGCGACAACGCGATCTCCGCGACGCTCGGCTCGCAGCAGCTGCAGATCGGCCTCATCGCGGGTCTGATCGGACTCGCTCTCGTCGCCCTGTACTCGCTGATCGTCTACCGCGCCCTCGGCTTCGTGATCATCGCGTCGCTCGGCGTGATGGGCGTGCTGACCTACATCACCCTGTGCATCCTCGCGTGGCGGATGGGCTTCCGCCTGTCGCTCGCCGGTGTCGCGGGCCTGATCGTCACGATCGGGTTCACGGCGGACTCCTTCATCGTGTACTTCGAGCGCATCCGCGACGAGCTGCGCGACGGCAAGTCGATCACGGGCGCCGTCGAGGACGGGTGGGGTCGCGCCAAGCGCACGATCTACATCTCGAAGTCGATCAACATCCTCGCCGCCGTCGTGCTCTACATCCTCGCCGATGCGACGGTGAAGGGCTTCGCGTTCACCCTCGGCCTCACGACGCTGATCGACATCCTGATCTTCATCCTCTTCACGCACCCCGTGCTCCAGCTGCTGGCGCGCACGCGCTTCTTCGGCGGGGGTCACCCCCTGTCGGGCCTGGACCCCGAAGCACTCGGCGCCGTCTACCGGGGCCGCGCGCAGTTCCGTGCGCCGGTGTCGGAGGGCGCGAAGGGTGCCGCAGCCCGGCGCGCCGCACGCTCGCGCGGAGAGGCGGAGCGCCGACAGACGATCGCCGAACGCAAGCAGGCGGAACTGGCGGCCAAGAACGGAACCAGACCGAGCTCGACGACGGAGGGAGACGACTGATGCGCTCCATGAACGAGTTCGGAAACGACCTCTACACCGGCAAGACCTCCTTCCCCTTCGTGGGACGCCGTCGCCTGTGGTTCATCATCGCCGCGGTGCTGGTCATCGGCGCGGCCCTCGTCCCGCTGTTCCGCCCCATCCAGTTCTCGATCGAGTTCACCGGCGGATCGCAGTTCACCGTCAACCAGGTCGCGAGCCCCGACCAGACCGCCGCGACCGCCGCCGTGCAGTCCGTCGTCCCGGGGGCGACCACCAAGGTCACGACGATCGGCTCGGACGCGCTCCGCATCCAGACCGACCAGATGACCAACACCCAGACACAGGCCGTCACGACCGCGCTCGCGCAGGAGTTCGGCGTGCAGGAGTCGGACGTCAGCTCGTCGTTCATCGGACCCAGCTGGGGTCAGGACGTCACGCGCCAGTCGCTGTGGGGTCTCGCGATCTTCCTCGCGCTGACCTTCGTCATCCTCGCGATCTACTTCCGGACGTGGAAGATGTCCGTCGCGGCCATCATCGGCCTCGTCGACGTCCTCGTGATCACGGTCGGCGTCTACGCGCTGTTCGGGTTCGAGATCTCGCCGGCCGCCGTCATCGGCTTCCTGACGATCCTGTCCTACTCGCTGTACGACACCACCGTCGTCTTCGACAAGGTGCGGGAGAACACGCGCGAGGACGGCGAGAAGTCGGGGCGGACGTTCGGCGAATCGGTCAACCTGGCCGTCAACCAGACGCTGATCCGCTCGATCAACACGACCGTCGTCGCGGCCCTGCCCACCGGCGCGATCCTGTTCATCGGTGCGCTCTGGCTGGGTGCGCAGACGCTGACCGACATCTCGCTGTCGATCTTCGTCGGAACGATCGTCGCGGCCTACTCGACGCTCTTCGTCGCCGCCCCCCTGTACTCGCTGCTGCGCGAGAACGAGACGGAGCTGAAGGCGCGCGACACCCGGGTGCTCGCGGCACGCGAACGCGCACGCGTCGAGGCGTGAACGCGGCGCCGTGGGCCCGGGCGTAGGATTGACGGATCATTCAAGGCGGAGGTGAGCGGATGGCCGAGACGGTTCCCACGTCCAACAGTGCCGGAAACGTCGCGCCACCGCCCAGCTCCTCCCTGCGCCGCCTCGTGCCGCGCATCTTCTCCCGCGCGCCGTCGCGGAACGGCCTCGAGCAGCTGATCCGCACGGTGCGCACGCACCACCCCAAGGGCGATGTCGCCATCATCGAGCGCGCCTACGAGGTGGCCGCCCGGGCGCACGCGGCGCAGAAGCGTCAGAGCGGCGAGCCCTACATCACGCATCCGCTCGCGGTCGCGCAGATCCTCGCCGACCTGGGCCTCGGTCCCCGCGCGATTGCCGCGGCCCTCCTGCACGACACCGTCGAAGACACCGACTACCGCCTCGACGAGCTGGCCGCGGAGTTCGGCGACGAGGTCGCGATGCTCGTCGACGGCGTCACCAAGCTCGACAAGGTCAAGTACGGGGATGCCGCGCAGGCCGAGACCGTCCGCAAGATGATCGTCGCGATGTCCAAGGACATCCGGGTGCTGATCATCAAGCTCGCCGACCGCCTGCACAACGCACGGACCTGGGGCTTCGTCCCGCCGGAGAAGGCGGCGAAGAAGGCGACCGAGACGCTCGAGATCTACGCCCCGCTGGCGCATCGCCTCGGCATCCAGGCCGTCAAGAGCGAGCTCGAAGACCTCTCGTTCGCCGTGCTGCACCCGAAGCTCTACGCCGAGATCGACAGCCTCGTGAAGCAGCGCACGCCGCAGCGCGAGGAGTACATGCACAAGGTGATCGAGGCGGTCGAGGCGGACCTCCGCGATCTGCGCATCCGCGGTCGCGTGATGGGGCGGCCCAAGCAGCTGTACTCCGTCTACCAGAAGATGGTGGTGCGCGGCCGCGAGTTCGACGACATCTACGACCTCATCGGCATCCGCGTGCTCGTGAACACCGTGCGCGACTGCTACGCGGTGCTGGGCTCGATCCACGCGCGGTGGACACCGATCCCCGGCCGGTTCAAGGACTACATCGCGACCCCGAAGTTCAACCTCTACCAGTCGCTGCACACGACGGTGATCGGTCCCGGCGGACGCACCGTCGAGATCCAGATCCGCACCAACGAGATGCACCAGCAGGCCGAGTACGGGGTGGCGGCGCATTGGAAGTACAAGGAGCGGATGGCCGGCGGCAAGTCCGAGGCCAAGTCGGTCGACACCGACATGGCGTGGATCGCCCACATCTCCGACTGGCAGGCCGAGACGGCCGATCCGGGCGAGTTCCTCGACTCGCTGCGCTTCGAGATCGGGGCGAAAGAGGTCTACGTCTTCACGCCCAAGGGACGCGTGATCGGTCTTCCCGCCGGCGGCACGCCGGTCGACTTCGCGTATGCCGTGCACACCGAGGTCGGCCATCGGACGATGGGCGCCAAGGTCAACGGGCGCCTCGTTCCCCTCGAGTCCGAACTGCACTCGGGTGACGTCGTCGAGGTGTTCACCTCGAAGAACCCGGATGCCGGCCCGAGCCAGGACTGGCTGGGGTTCGTCAAGAGCACCCGGGCCCGCAACAAGATCCGCGGGTGGTTCACGAAGGAACGCCGAGAGGAAGCCGTCGAGCAGGGCAAGGACGCCATCGCCCGCGCGATGCGACGGCAGAACCTGCCGCTGCAGCGGCTGATGAACCAGGACTCGTTCACCGAGGTCGCCCATCAGCTCCGCTACGAGGACGTCACCGCGCTCTACGCCGCCGTCGGCGAAGGACACGTGTCCACCCAGTCGGTGCTCGAGAAGGTCACGGCGCTCGTCAGCTCGCAGGAGGACACCTCCACCGGGCCGATCGAGATCCCGCACATCGGGCGCTCGAAGGCTCCGCGCGGGGGAGACTCCGGCGTGCTGGTGCGCGGGGCGCCCGACATCCTCGTCAAGCTCGCGAAATGCTGCACGCCCGTCCCCGGAGACCAGATCGTCGGGTTCGTCACGCGCGGCAGCGGCGTGTCGGTGCATCGCGCGGACTGCACGAACGTGCGCTCGCTCAAGGACGACCCCGACCGGATGATCGACGTCTCGTGGGCCCCGACGACCAAGAGCGTCTTCCTCGTGCACATCCAGGTCGAGGCCCTCGACCGTTCCGGGCTGCTGAGCGACATCACGCGTGTTCTCAGCGAGCACCACGTGAACATCCTGTCCGCCTCCGTGCAGACCACGAACGATCGCCTGGCGCTGAGCCGGTACGTCTTCGAGATGGGCGACATCGTGCACCTGGATCGCGTGCTGAACGCGGTGCGCCGCATCGACGCCGTCTACGACGTCTACCGCGTCACCTCCTCCTGAGCCCGGACCTCCTGCGCCCGCGCGCGGAGGTAGACGATCGCCGCGCGCTTGTGATGCAGTGGCGGCCCCTCTGCCACCGCATCCGCCGTCGACCGGGCGATGCCGGGGCGCCACGCCACGAGGGCGTCGACGGCGCCCTGCGTGGCGATGCCGCCGCAGAGATCGCGGACCAGGTCGCCGAGGGTCTTCTCCGGTGTGGTCACCGCGACGCCCGAGATGACCTCGACGTCCTCCGGCCGGAGCGCGACATCGCGGTACACGAGCCGCACGTCGAGCACCGACGGGATGCGGCGCGCCGTTACGCGCTGCACCCGCTGGCGCACCGGGGGCTCGGCGAGGGCGCCGTGCACCCAGGCCGCCGACTCGTGCGTCAACGCCAGCGCGGCCGACAGCCACGGCCGCGCCGATCCGGCGCGAAGTTCCCGGGTCTCGACGGCGTCGGCGGGCATGTACGCCTCGCCGACCTCGACGACATGACCGTCGAGACGCGCGGCCGACAGCTCGGTTCGTGACAGACGGTCGCCGGGGAAGTAGAGGAACGGCCAGGGCATGACGGCAGTCTCACGCCCCCGGCGTGCGCGCAGGCACGACAGGCACCGAACTGTGGACAATCGCGAGCGACGCCCCCGCCGGGGAGGAAGCCGCAGAGGCGGGGAGCAGGGGCAGGGGAGCCGGCGGAGAGACCGCCGGCTCCGGATGTCAGCCGCCGAGCGCCTTGAGCCAGCCCTTGCGCGCCTCGAGCGCTTCGGTGGCCTTGGCGATGGCCCCGGCGTTCTTGGACGCCTTCGCCTTCTCGAGATCGGCCTCGAGACCCGCGATCGCGTCGCGCAGCTGCTGCGTCATGTCGTTCTGACGCGCCTTCGTCTCGGGGTTGTTCGACTTCCAGTCGGCGTCCTCGCGCGCCTTGAGGCCCTGCTCGATCTTGCGGAGGTCGTCGTCGAGGCCCCGCTCGGCCTCGCGGGGGAACACGCGTCCGATCTCGTCCCAGCGGCGCTGGATGCCCGTCAGGAGCGTGCGGGCCTTCACCAGGTCCTTCTCCTGCGGAACCGCGGCCGCCTCGGCGAGCAGCTCGCGCTTGGCGTCGATCTTCTCGCGCGAGGCTTCGGCGTCGGCCTGCTCGCGGTCGCTGCGCGCGGCGTAGAGGGCGTCGCCGGCCGCCTTGAAGCGGGCCCACAGGGCGTCGTCCGCCTTCTTGCCCGCGCGGCCCGCGCTCTTCCACTCGTCCAGCAGCGTGCGGTACGCGCCGATGCCGTCCTCGCCCTTGCTGGCGAGGGCCTCGGCCCGCTCGACGAGCCGCGCCTTGGCGTCGCGCGCGGAGCGGTGCTGCTCGTCCATGCCGGCGTAGAACTCACGACGGTGCTTGTCGAGAACCGCACGCGCGTCGCGGAATCGCTTCCACAGCTGCTGGCCCGTGCTCTTGGGAAGGCGCGGCCCGGTGGCCTGGTGCGCCTGCCACTGCGCGAAGAGCTCGCCCACCTCGGCGGTCGTCTGCTTCCACTGGATCGACTTCGGATCGCGGGCGGCGATGGCCTCGATGCGCTCGACGAGAGCGGTCCGCTCGGCGATCGCGGCATCCACCGCTTCGCGCTGGGCCTGGGCCTCCTCCGCGGACGCCTCGCTGAGCGCGGCATCCAGGGCGGAGAGGCGCTCTTCCAGCGCCGCGAGGTCGCCCACCGCGGCCGCGCCGGTCACACGCTCGCGAACGGTCGCGAGGGTGGCCCGCAGATCGGATGCCGAGGCGCCGCCGTTGCGGTGGCGCACCTCGAGCAGGGTGACCTCGCCGGCGAGGTCGACGTACTTGCGCTCGAAGTAGGCCAGCGCCTCCGCGGGCGTGCCGTCCGGGTACTGGCCCACGACGCGCCACTCATCGCCCTCGCGCACCGAGACGGTGCCGTCGTCGTCGACGCGGCCGAACGTGTCGGGCACCGCCGACGGCAGGGGTGCGACGGCCGCCCGACGCGCCGGCGGGCGCGGCACGGGAACGGCTCGCGGCGTCGGCACGGGAGCCGCGGCGGGCGCAGGGTCGGCGGCGGGTTCTTCGACGGGAGCCGACTCCACCGGCGCCTCGTCGGAGGGCGCCTCGTCGACGGGCGCGGGCGCGGTCGGAGCGTCGGCGTCCACGCCGTCGTCGGCGAGCACGGGTTCCTCGACGGCGGCCTGCTCTGCGGGCTCGTGGTCGGGCTGGGAAGGGGAGACGTCAGTCACGGATAGCACCTCGTCGCGGCGCACGCCGCATGGGGGTTCGGTCGGCTTACAGCCTATATGCGCGACCCCGTCGTCCGTGGTGGGCGCACGCACCCGCCGGACCCGAGGCCGGACGCGTCAGGGAGTGGGGGTCGGCGTCGGGATCTGCGACGACCCGGGCAGCTCGATCGAGGTCGGCGCGGGGGTGCCGGTGTCGGTGGGAACCGGCGTCGGGGCGCCCGGTCCCGTCGTGTAGTAGGCGACCTGGCCGCCGACGACCGCGAGGATCAGCAGACCGCCGGCGACTCCGGCGATGAGGTTGTCGCGACGGCGACGCGCGATCAGGCCCTCATGGAACTCCTGGCGCGCACGGTAGGCCCGCGCCCGCTCCTTCTCGACGCGCGATTGTTTCTTCCCTGTCGCCGCAGCCACCCGGACCTCCCTCGTTCCCCGCGATCCGGGGGCGCACAAACACTACGCGAAGACTACGTGTCGTCCGTTCCCGCCCACAAACGGCGCCGTCGCGTCCCCGTCGGCGCCCCCGGCGTCGAGGGGCGCGGATAGCCTGGGTGCGTGGCATCGGCATCCGCTCTCTTCCAGGGTCAGACCCCGTTGGCCGTCCGGATGCGCCCCACGTCGCTCGACGAGGTCGCCGGGCAGGCGCACCTGCTGCGCCCGGGGTCGCCGCTGGTCGCGCTCGCGGATCCGTCCGGCGCGGCCAAGACCGCCGTCTCGGTGATCCTCTGGGGACCGCCGGGCACGGGCAAGACCACGCTCGCACAGGCCATCGCGCGCACCTCGGGGCGCCGCTTCGTCGAGCTGTCGGCGGTGACAGCGGGCGTGAAGGACGTGCGCGAGGTCATGCAGGAGGCCATGACCCAGCGCGACCTCTACGGGATCTCGACGATCCTGTTCCTCGACGAGATCCACCGATTCACCAAGGCGCAGCAGGACGCGCTGCTTCCCGGCGTCGAGAACGGCTGGGTCATCCTCATCGCGGCCACGACCGAGAACCCGTCGTTCTCGGTCATCTCGCCGCTGCTGTCGCGCTCACTGCTGCTGACGCTGCAGCCGCTGACCGACGACGATCTGGGCCTGCTCCTGGACCGCGCCGTCGACGACGCGCGCGGGCTCGCCGGCCGCGTCCGGCTCGACGCGGAGGCGCGGACGGCGCTCATCCAGCTCGCGTCGGGCGACGCCCGCCGGGCGCTGACGTCGCTGGAGGCGGCGGCCGCGATGGTCGCCGACGGCGACGAGACGGCAGACGAGTCCGAGGTCGAGGCGCCGACCGTCACCGCCGCTCAGGTCGCCCAGGCCGTCGATCGCGCCCTGCTGCGCTACGACCGGCAGGGCGACGAGCACTACGACGTCATCAGCGCGTTCATCAAGTCCATCCGCGGATCCGACGTGGATGCCGCGATGCACTACCTCGCGCGCATGATCGAGGCCGGTGAGGACCCGCGCTTCATCGCGCGGCGCCTGGTGATCTCGGCATCCGAGGACATCGGGCTCGCCGACCCTCAGGCGCTCGTCATCGCCGTCGCGGCCGCCGACGCCGTGGCGTTCATCGGCATGCCCGAGGGCAGGATCCCGCTCGCGGAGGCGACCGCCTACCTCGCGACGACGGCGAAGTCGAATGCCGCGTACACGGCGATCGACAAGGCGATCGCCGACGTCCGCGCGGGCGGCTTCGGCCGCGTCCCCACCCACCTTCGCGATGCCCACTACCCGGGCGCCAAGCGCCTCGGCCACGGCAAGGGGTACGTCTATCCGCACGACCTCGAGGTCGGTGTGGCGACGCAGCAGTACCTGCCCGACGAGCTCCGCGGCCGTCACTACTACGAGCCGACGGGACGCGGGCTCGAGCGCGACATCGCGGCCCGCGTCGAGAAGATCAGGAAGATCCTCGGCGACTGACGCGGCCGCCCCGGTGCGAGGATCGGATGATGGACGACGACAGCGCAGCAACCCCCTGGGTCCGCCTCGGCCAGGAGACCGTCTACGACGGCTACACCACGGTGCGCCGTGACACCTACCGTCTTCCCGACGGCTCCGTCTCGGACTGGGACGTCCTCGTGCAGGGCGACACGGTCGCGGTGATCGCGGTGACGGACGCGGGCCGTGCGCTGCTGTTCGAGCAGTTCCGCGTCGGCCCGCGCATGCCCGTGCGGGAGCTTCCGGGCGGCCTCATCGATCCCGGTGAGGACCCGGTCACCGCAGCGGCGCGGGAGCTGCGGGAGGAGACCGGCCACCGCGCGGCGGCCCTGTTCCACGCCGGCTCGGAGTGGTCGGGCGCCAACTCGACGCGGCGCAAGCACGTCGTGATCGCCGCCGGATGCCGCCGCGTCGGCGAACCGCGATGGGAGACGGGCGAGACGGGCACCGTCCTCACCGTCACCCTCGACGCCCTCATCGCCCACCTGTTGTCGGGAGACCTGAGCGACGCGGGGGAGGCGGTGCGGGGCCTGCAGGTCTTCCTGCGATCCGACCTCGACGATCCGACCCTCCGCGACCTGCAGGGCGTCGTCGGCTCGGCGTGCACGGGGCGCGACGGCGCCGCGGTCGGTGCGGCGACGGCGACGGCGACGGCGACGGCGGCGGATCCGGCGGCAGCGGAGGACGACCTCGACCGCTTCTGGGAGCACGTCGACCTCGAGCGACCGGAGCGGGCCCGCGCCGAGCTGGCCGCGATCCTGGCCGCTCGCGGGCAGGACGACGCCCGCGCGAGCTACGAACGCGCCTCTCTGCACGATTCCCTCGGAGAGGAGCGGGAGGCGATCCCGCTCTATCGCGACGCCCTCGGACGGGGACTGGCGACCCCGCACCGCACACGCGCGGTCATCCAGCTGGCCAGCTCCCTGCGAAACGTCGGCGAGTCCTCGGCCGCCATCGCCCTCCTGCAGGGCGTCGCCGACGACGACCCCCTCATCGACGCCGCCCGCGCCTTCCTCTCGCTCGCGCTGTTCTCCGACGAGAAGCCGGCGCGCGCGCTGACCACCGCCCTCACCACCCTCGCTCCGCGACTGCCGCGCTATCAGCGCGCGGTCCGCGCGTATGCGGCAGAGCTGAGCGCACCCGATCGCGTCCGCGCCATCGCCGTCGGGCTCGTCGTGCACGACGGTCGCGTGCTGCTGGAGTCGTACCCCGCGAACGACCGGCACGGCGAGTTCCTCCGGGCGCCGGGCGGCGGAATCGCCTTCGGCGAGCCGGCCGCGGTGGCACTCGCCCGCGAGTTCGCGGAGGAGCTCGACGCCGTGCTCGACGACGTCGAGGCGCTCGGCGTCACCGAGAACATCTTCGATGGCCCCGCCGGACGCGGCCACGAGATCGTGCACGTCTTCCGGGTGCGCTCGCGCACGCTCAGCGCCCTCCCCGTCGACGGGCGGATCGCGGTCCGCGACAGCCACACGAGCGTCGGCTGGTACGACATCGCCGCCGCCGCGCGGGACATGACACGGCCCGTCTACCCCGTCGGCATCCTCGACCTGCTCGGCTGACCCGCGCGCCCCGGCGCGCGGGCGATGTGCCAGGCTGGCGGGGTGTCGGCTCTGCTTCTCGGTGTCCTGGCGGTCGCGCTGCTCAACGTCTACGCCGCCGTGCTCGTCGTGCTGCGAGCCCGCGTGTACGCCGTGCGGCTGTACCGGCCGATGCTCGTGAACATCGGCCTGTCCTTCCTGCCGGTGCTGTTGGCGATCGTCTTCGGGGTCGGCTTCCTGCTGCTGACACCCGTGTTCGGCCGCGCGGCGCAGGTGGTCGACGGCGGCGGCACGGTCGCGATCTGGGTCTACCTCGTCATCGCGACCGCCGTCTGGCTGCTGTTCTTCCCGAACTCGGTCTACCTCATCACGGAGCTGAACTTCAGCCACCGCGCGCGGGCGACTCCCGTCCCGCTTTGGTACGACATCGTCCAGACGCTGGCGCTGACGCTGTCGGGCATCGCGAACGCCGTCCTCAGCCTGGCGGTCGTCCAGACGATGGTCGTCCTGCTGCTCGATCCGGCGGACCGGCGCATTCCCGGCGGGAGCTGGGTGTTCGCCGGGGTCGTGATCGTGCTCGGCGCCGTCGGGGTCTACCTCGGCCGCTACCTGCGGTTCAACAGCTGGGACGTGCGCCATCCCACCTCGATGATCCGCAAGCTCGCCGGGCACCTCCGCCTGCGCGGGAAGGCGCTGGAGGCCTTCGGTTTCGTCCTGACGCACGCGCTGCTGATCGCGCTCCTGTACGTGCCGCTGTTCGCGCTGGGCTGGTCCGCGCTCAGCGGGGGAGCGCTCTGATAGGCTTGAGGGGCTCGAAACCGGTTTTCGGGCATCCCCTCTCTTCTTGACCGACCTTCCGGCATGCCCCGGCGTGCAGTCCGGACAGGGCGAGGAGAGGCGATACGTCCGCGAGGCGCGACAGTCGCGTCCGCGTAACGAAAGGAACACTTCGTGGCTACGAAGTCCCAGGACCGCCGCAAGGTGCGTCTGTCGCGTGCCCTCGGCATCGCGCTGACCCCCAAGGCAGCCAAGTACCTCGAGAAGCGCCCGTACGCCCCCGGCGAGCACGGCCGCACCAAGCGCAAGCAGGACAGCGACTTCGCCGTCCGTCTGCGCGAGAAGCAGCGTCTGCGCGAGCAGTACGGCATCCGCGAGAAGCAGATGCGCAACACGTTCAACGAGGCCCGCCGCAAGGACGGCCTGACCGGTGAGAACCTGGTCGAGCTGCTCGAGATGCGCCTCGACGCCCTCGTGCTGCGTGCCGGCTTCGCCCGCACCACCGCGCAGGCCCGTCAGCTCGTCGTGCACCGCCACATCCTCGTGGACGGCCAGCTCGTCGACCGCCCGTCGTTCCGTGTGAAGCCGGGTCAGCTCATCCACGTCAAGCCGAAGAGCGAGTCGCTGGAGCCCTTCCAGGTCGCCGCGCTCGGTGGCCACGCCGAGGTCCTGCCCCCCGTTCCGGGCTACCTCGAGGTCGAGCTCGACAAGCTCCAGGCGCGTCTCGTGCGTCGCCCCAAGCGCGCCGAGGTCCCCGTGACCGGTGACGTGCAGCTCGTCGTCGAGTACTACGCCGCGCGCTGAGCCGTTTCGACTCGCGGCATCCGCTCAGCGATCGGATGCCGCCCGAAGGGCGTCGGGGTTCCCCCGGCGCCCTTCGTCGTCCCCGCGCCCATCCGGATCACCCGTGCACCTAACATGGAACCCATGAAGAGCGTGCTGTGGTTCGTCGTCGGACTCGCGGGGGGCTTCGTCGCCGCCCACCTGGTGAACAAGGATCCGCGCGGCCACGAGGTGCTCGCGGAGGTCGATGCCCGCATCACCGAGTTCACCGATCGCATCGGCGAGGCCTATCGCGCCCAGGAGGCGAAGATCGACGGCATCGCCGAGAACGTCAAGGATGCCGCAGCCCACGCCGTGGAGGCCGCGAAGGATGCCGCCTCCAGCGCCGTCGACGCCGCGGCCGACGCCGTCAAGAACGCCGACTGACCCACCCCGCATCGTCCCCGTCCGGGACCGCCCGATCCCGCACGCCCGTGCTCTGCCGAGGAACCCACAGATGAAGACCGCCGAGATCGCCCAGCGCTACCTGGACTACTTCGAGAAGAACGGGCACACGATCGTGCCCTCGGCATCCCTGGTCACCGACGACCCGGCGCTGCTGTTCACCGTGGCCGGCATGGTGCCGTTCATCCCGTACCTGTCCGGCGACGTGCCGGCGCCCTACGCGCGCGCGGCCGACAACCAGAAGTGCATCCGCACGAACGACATCGAAGAGGTCGGCAAGACGCCGCGCCACGGCACGTTCTTCCAGATGCTCGGCAACTGGTCGTTCGGCGACTACTTCAAGGAAGGCGCGATCCGCTACGCGTGGGAGCTGCTGACCACGGCGGAGGAGGAGGGCGGCCTCGGCTTCGACCCGAAGGACCTCTGGGTCACCGTCTACGAGGAGGACGACGAGGCGCACGACCTGTGGCTTCGCCTCACCGACCTGCCCGAGGAGCGCATCCAGCGCCTCGGCAAGGACACGAACTACTGGTCGACCGGTCTTCCCGGCCCCGCCGGTCCGTGCTCGGAGATCTTCTTCGACCGCGGTCCCGCCTACGGCATCGACGGGGGCCCGGCCACCGACGACGACCGCTACGTCGAGATCTGGAACCTCGTGTTCATGCAGTACGAGATCACCGACGTGCGCAGCAAGTACGACTTCACGATCGTCGGCGAGCTGCCGAACAAGAACATCGACACCGGCATGGGGCTCGAGCGCATCGCGTTCCTCAAGCAGGGCGTCGACAACATGTACGAGACCGATCAGGTGCGCCCCGTGCTCGACGCCGCGGTCGCCCTCTCCGGAAAGGCGTACGGCGCGAACCACGAGGACGACGTGCGCTTCCGCGTCGTCGCCGACCACGTGCGCTCGTCGCTGATGCTGCTGAGCGACGGGGTCACTCCCGCCAACGAGGGCCGCGGCTACATCCTGCGTCGCCTCATGCGCCGCGTCATCCGCTCGATGCGGCTGCTGGGCGTGGACGGCCCGACCTTCGAGATCCTCTTCGCCGCGTCGCGCGACGCGATGAAGGAGGCGTACCCGGTCGTGGGCATCGACTACGACCGTCTCGTCGCCTACGCCCTCGCCGAGGAGGCGACGTTCCTGCGCACGCTCGCGGCGGGCTCCGAGAACCTCGACGCCTCGATCGCCGCGGCCAAGGATGCCGGCGCCACCGCGATCGGCGGCGCGGAGGCGTTCCTCCTGCACGACACGTACGGGTTCCCGATCGATCTGACGATGGAGATCGTGGAGGAGGCGGGCCTGTCCGTCGACCGTGACGCGTTCGACTCGCTGATGCATGAGCAGCGCGCCCGCGCGAAGGCCGACGCCCGCTCGCGCAAGCGTCAGCTCGCCGACACGAGCGTGTACCGCGACTTCCGCGCGCACGGCGAGACGGTCTTCACCGGCTACACGGAGTGGGAGACCCCGTCGACCGTGCTCGGCCTGCTCGTCGACGGCGCTCCCGCCCAGCGCGCGCTGCAGGGCCAGATCGCCGAGGTGATCCTCGCCGAGACCTCGCTGTACGCCGAGAGCGGCGGGCAGGTCGCCGACAAGGGCGTCATCGTCGGCCCGGGCTACGAGCTCGAGGTGCTCGATGTGCAGCGTCCCGTCCCGGGCCTGGTGAGCCACACGGTCGAGGTCACCGCCGGCGAGGTCGGCGTCGGGCAGCCGGCGACGAGCGTCGTGGATGCCGTCAACCGTCGCGCCGCGCAGCAGGCCCACTCGGCGACCCACCTCGTGCACGCGGCCCTGCGCGACACCCTCGGCAGGTCCGCGACGCAGGCCGGATCGCTGAACCGCGCCGGTTACATGCGCTTCGACTTCTCGTGGGGCCAGACCCTGTCGGAGGCGACGAAGACGGAGATCGAGGAGATCGCGAACAACGCCGTGCGGGACAACCTGCAGGTGACCACGCGCGTGCTTCCCCTCGACGAGGCGAAGGCCGCCGGCGCGATGGCGCTGTTCGGCGAGAAGTACGGCGACACCGTGCGCATGGTGGACATCGGCGGCCCGTGGTCGCGTGAGCTGTGCGGCGGCACGCACGTCGCGTCCAGCGCCGAGATCGGTCTGATCAACCTCGTGGGGGAGTCCTCGGTGGGGGCGTCGACGCGCCGCGTCGAGGCCCTGGTCGGGCTGGACGCCTTCCGCGAGCTGGCGGCCGAGCGCGCCATCGTGTCGCAGCTGACCAGCTCGCTGAAGACGCCGAAGGATCAGCTCGCCGCCCGCGTCGCGGATCTCGCCGCGAGCCTCAAGGCCGCCGAGAAGCGCATCGCCCAGTTCGAGGCGAAGGCGCTGGAGAGCCGCCTGCCCGAGTTGGCGGCGACGGCGCAGCAGATCGGGGCCTACCGTGTCGTCGCGCAGACGCTCGGCACGGCGGCATCCGCCGACGATGTGCGTACGCTCGCGCTGCAGATCCGCGAACGGGTCGGGGCCGGAGCCGTCGTGGCGCTCGGCGCCGACGTCGGCGGGCGGCCGATCGTGATCGTCGCCACCGACGATGCGGCCCGCGGCGCCGGTGCGAAGGCCGGCGTGCTCGCCAAGACCGCCGCCGGCGTGCTCGGCGGCGGCGGGGGAGGCCGCGATGACGTCGCCCAGGGCGGCGGGACGGATGTGAGCGCCCTTCCGAGCGCGCTCACCGCCCTCACCCGCGCGCTGGAGACCCCGGGCGCGTGAGCGGATTCCGCCCGGGCGTGCGCCTCGGCATCGACGTCGGGAAAGCGCGCGTCGGGGTGGCGCGGTGCGACCGCGACGGCCTGCTGGCCGTCCCGGTCGAGACGGTGGCGCGCACGGACGCCGCCGTCGCGCGCATCGTGGAGCTCGCCGAGGAGTACTCCGCCATGGAGCTGCTGGTGGGCCTGCCGATCAGCCTCGCGGGCGGGGACACCGCGTCCACCGCGGACGCGCGGGAGTTCGCGGTGGCGCTGCGCGCGGCATCCGGGATCGACGTGCGACTGGTGGACGAGCGGCTCAGCACGGTGACCGCCCACGCGGCCCTGCGCAGCGCCGGGCGCTCTCAGCGTTCGTCTCGTAGGATTGTCGACCAAGTCGCCGCGGTGGTCCTGCTGCAGCAGGCGATCGATGTCGAGAAGAGCACCGGTGCCCCCGCCGGCGCCGCCGTGCCCGATCTGCAGGAGCCCGTCTGATGCCCGAAACCCCGCCGAACGACGATGAGTTCGCGGACCTGTTCAGCAAACTCCCGACGCCGCGGAGCGCGGCGCCGTCGTCCGGTGCTCCCGGGGGCTCCGAGACCCGTGCGAGCGACCGACCCCGCGCCGAGGAGCCGCCGGCCGTCCCGCCGTCGCGCCGCGCCGCCCGGGAAGCGGCCGCGGCGGGCGCCGCGACCTCCCCGGTCGCGAACGTGCCCGCCGCCGCCGAGCCGCCCGCCGACCTCGCCGCGAGCGCGCCGCCCGTGTCGGCGCGCAGGGGGGAGCCGGCCGGCCCCGTCGCCGCGGCCGATGCCGCCGGCGAGGGCGCCGTCGACGCACCGGAGCGCCGCGAGGAGCCGCCGTCGGAGCACCACCAGCTCGCCGCGCTGTTCCAGGCCGAAGAGCACGCCGAACGCGAGCGTGTGAAGCAGCACGACCGGGACCGCCGCAAGAGCCGCATCGCCGGCTGGGTGATCTTCGGCGTGATCCTCGCCATCGTCGGCGGGATCGCCGGCGGCGGCTTCTACGTGTGGAACACGTACGAGGACAAGATCCGCTCGTTCATGGGCTGGGAGGAGCCGAAGGACTACGAGGACGGCATCGCGGAGGGCGACGCGACGGTAACCATCGTCAGCGGCGACACCGGCTCGACGATCTCCACGACGCTCTTCCAGGCCGGGGTCACGAAGACCGACGGCGCGTTCTACGACTACCTCATCAAGACCGGCCAGAACCCGACCTTCCAGCCCGGCGTCTACGCGCTGAAGCAGAAGATGTCGTCCGCGGCGGCCCTGAAGGCCCTGGAGGATCCGGCCAGTCGTCGGGAGAACACGGCGCAGCTGCCCGAAGGCCTCACCATGGAGTCGACCCTCACGCGGCTCGCCGACGGCACCGGCATCCCGCTCGCCGATCTGCAGGCCGCCGCCGCCGACCCGTCGCAGTACGGCGTCGCGGCGACGACGCTGGAGGGCTGGCTGTTCCCGGCGACCTACACCTTCGACCCCGGCACGAGTGCGCAGCAGGTGATCAAGACCCTCGTGGACCGCACGGTCTCGTCGCTGGATGCCGCCGGCGTTCCCGTCGACCAGCGTGAGCGCATCCTGACGGTCGCCTCGATCATCCAGCGCGAAGCGCGGTTCACCGCCGACTTCTACAAGGTGTCGCGCGTCATCGAGAACCGCCTGGACCCGGACAACGAGGAGACCCACGGCCTCCTGCAGATGGACTCCACCGCGCAGTACGGCTACAACGAGATCAACAAGGGCACGGCCAGCTCCTCGGCCGAGGCCCTCGCCAACGACAACCCGTGGAACACCTACCTCCACCCGGGACTGCCGGTGGGGCCCATCGCGAACCCGGGCGACCTCGCGATCGACGCCGCCATGCACCCCGCCGACGGCCCCTGGCTGTACTTCGTGACCGTCAACCTCGAGACGGGCGAGACCGTGTTCAGCACGACCTACGCCGAGCACGAGAAGGCCGTCGCCCAGTGGCAGCAGTGGTGCGCCGCCAACGCCAGTGACGACTGCTGACGCCTCGACCGCCTCCGCGGCGCTGCCCTCGGGCACCGCTCTGGAGGTGTGGGGCGACCCCATCGACCACAGCCTGTCGCCGCGGCTGCATCGCGCCGCGTACGCGCGGCTCGGCCTCGACTGGACCTACGGTCGGCGGCGCGTGGCCGCGGCCGATCTCCGCGCCGTTCTGGACGGCCTGCCGCCCGCTTTCCGCGGGCTGTCGCTGACCTTCCCGCTGAAGGCCGAGGCGTTCGCCGCGGCCACCCGCCGCGACCGCACCGCGACGCTCACCGGTGCCGTCAACACGCTGGTGCTCACCGAAGGGGACCGGGTCGGGTTCAACACCGACGTCGGCGGCATCGTCGCGGACGTGCGCGCGCAGGGCGTCGACGGCGTGGAACGGGCGCGCATCGTGGGCGCCGGCGCGACGGCGACATCCGCCCTCGTCGCCCTGGCCCAGCTGGGCGCGCAGACGGTCGAGGTCGTCGCGCGGCGCCCCGAGGCGGCCGCCGCCCTCCTCGAGCTCGGCGCGCGCCTGTCGGTGCGGGTGACGACGGCTCCGACGGATGCCGAGGCCCCGGCATCCGTGGATCTCACCGTCTCGACGCTGCCGGGCGGCACCACCCTCGCCGACGAGACCTGCCGCCGCCTGGCCGCCGGCGGCGGGCTCCTCTACGACGTCGTCTACGGGCACTGGCCCACCGATCTCGCCCGGGCGTGGGAGGACGCCGGCGCTCCCGCCGTCGACGGGCGCGGGATGCTGCTGCACCAGGCGGTGCTGCAGATCCGGGCGTTCCTGACGGGGGATCCGGAAGTGCCGCTCGCCGACGAGGTTGCCGTCGTGGACGTCATGGCCCGCGCGCTCGTGGGAGACTAGGCGAATGCTCCGCGTGCTCACGGCCGGCGAATCGCACGGCCCCGAACTCGTCGCCTTCATGGAGGGACTGCCCGCCGGCGTCCCCGTCTCGCGCGCCGCCATCCAGGCCGATCTCGCGCGCCGCAAGCTCGGCTACGGCCGCGGCTCGCGGATGAAGTTCGAAGAGGACGAACTCACCATCTCGTCCGGCGTCCGACACGGCTTCAGCATGGGAAGCCCGATCGCCCTGCGCATCGGCAACACCGAATGGCCGAAGTGGACCGAGGTCATGAGCGCGGAGCCCGTCGAGCTGACGGAGAAGTCCCGCGGCCGCGGGGCCGCTCTCACCCGCCCGCGCCCCGGACACGCCGACCTCGTCGGCATGCAGAAGTACGGTTTCGACGAAGCCCGCCCGATCCTGGAGCGCGCCAGCGCCCGCGAGACCGCGGCGCGCGTCGCCCTCGGTGCGATCGCCCGGGGTTTCCTCGGCGAGCTCGGCATCCGTCTCGTGAGTCACACCCTCTCGATCGGTCCCGTGCAGGTGCCCTCCGACGCGGCGCTGCCGACCCCCGACGACGTCGAGGCGCTCGACGCCGATCCGCTGCGGTGCTTCGACCCCGCGACATCGGCGCGGATGGTGGCCGAGGTGGATGCCGCGAAGAAGGACGGCGACACGCTCGGCGGCATCGTGGAGGTGCTCGCCTACGGGCTGCCGCCCGGCCTCGGTTCGCACGTGCAGTGGGACCGCCGCCTCGACGGCCGGCTCGCGCAGGCCCTCATGAGCATCCAGGCCATCAAGGGCGTCGAGGTGGGCGACGGCTTCGAGACCACGCGCCGGCGCGGGTCGGCCGCCCACGACGAGCTGTTCGCGGCGTCGGAGGGCATCACGCGCGCCTCCGACAAGGCGGGCGGCACCGAGGGCGGCATGTCCACCGGCACCGTCCTGCGCGTGCGCGCCGGGATGAAGCCGATCGCGACCGTCCCGCACGCGCTGCGCACGATCGACGTCGCGACCGGCGAGGCCGCGACGGCCCACCACCAGCGCTCCGACGTGTGCGCGGTGCCCGCGGCCGGCGTGGTCGCCGAGGCGATGGTGGCGATCGTGCTCGCGGAGGCGGTGCTGGAGAAGTTCGGCGGCGACAGCGTCGCCGAGACGCGGCGGAACCTCGAGGGCTACCTCGCCGCCATCCCGGGCACCCTGCAGACGGCGTCGGACAGCGACGACGCCCTGTCGCTCGGATGACGGGGCGCGCACTCGTCCTGATCGGGCCGATGGGAGCCGGCAAGACGAGCGTCGGCCGCCGCGTCGCGAGGGCCCTGGATCGACCGTTCACCGACACCGACAAGATCGTCGTCCGCGATCACGGGGCGATCGCCGACCTGTTCACCACGCACGGCGAGGCGCACTTCCGCTCCGTCGAGCGCCTCGCGGTGCAGGAGGCCCTCGCCGTCGGCGGGGTGGTCGCCCTCGGCGGCGGGTCGGTCCTCGACCCCGCCACCCGCGATGACCTCCGACGGCACGACGTCGTGCTGCTGACCGTTCAGCCGCACATCATCGCCTCGCGCATCGGGGGCGGCGCGCGCCCGCTCCTGGCCGGCGAAGACCCCGTGGCGCGCTGGACCCGCATCTTCGATGAACGGCGCCCCGTGTACGAGCAGGTCGCCGACATCACCTTCGACACCTCGACCGGACCCCTCGCCGATGTCGTGGCCGGCATCGTCGACTGGGTGCACGCAGACGCCCGGCGTCAGGAGGACTCATGAGCGAGAACACCGTCATCACCGTCGCGGGAGATCAGCCCTACGACATCACGATCGGCCGCGACATCCTTCCCCTCGTCGGCTCGGCGCTGCCCGAGACGGCCCGCAAGGTGCTCGTGATCCACCCGCCGACCCTGGCGGCGCAGGCGGCGCAGCTGCGAGAGCTGCTGATGACGACCGAGCGTCAGGTGCTCCTGGCCGAGATCCCCGATGCCGAGTCCGGCAAGCGGGTCGAGGTCGCGGCCTTCTGCTGGCAGGTGATGGGACAGGCCGACTTCACCCGCACCGACGCCGTCGTCGGCTTCGGCGGCGGCGCGGTCACCGATCTCGCCGGGTTCGTGGCCGCCACCTGGCTGCGCGGCGTGGCGGTCGTCCAGGTGCCCACCACCGTGCTCGGCATGGTCGACGCCGCCGTGGGCGGCAAGACCGGGATCAACACCGCGGAGGGCAAGAACCTCGTCGGAGCGTTCTGGCCGCCGCGCGCCGTCGTCTGCGATCTGGCGATGCTCGACTCGCTGAGCCGCAACGAGCGGGTGGCCGGTTTCGCCGAGGTCGTCAAGGCGGGGTTCATCTGGTACCCGGAGATCCTCGACCTGATCGAGGCCGACCCCGACGCCGCCGTCGACCCGCAGTCGCCCGCCTTCCGCCGCTGCATCGAGCTGGCCATCGAGATGAAGGCTCGCGTCGTGGGGGAGGACCTGCGCGAGGCGGGGCTTCGGGAGGTGCTCAACTACGGGCACACGCTGGGTCACGCGATCGAGCACGCCGAGCGGTACCAATGGCGCCACGGCGCCGCCATCTCGGTGGGGATGCTGTTCGCCGCCGAGCTGTCGCGGCTGGCGGGGCGTCTCTCGGACGACGCCGCCGCCCGGCACCGCCGCATCCTCGAGCTGCTGGGCCTGCCCACCTCCTACCGCTCGGGAGCATGGAAGCAGCTGCTGGCGACGATGCAGCGCGACAAGAAGACGCGGGGCGCGATGCTCCGTTTCATCGTGCTCGACGACATCGCCAAGCCGACGGTCCTCCAGGCACCGGACGAGTCGCTGCTCTTCGCCGCCTATCAGGACGTCGCGGAGTGACGGACGAGCCGGACGTCCGCCGCGTGCGGATGCCGGAATGGCGCCAAGTGCGCGACCTGCGGATCGAGGCCGTCGGCGATCCCGCGGCATCCATCGCGTTCCTGACCACCATCGAGCAGGAGCGAGCGCGCGACGACTCCTTCTGGCGTGAGCGGGCCGCGGGCGCCGCGATCGGCGCGGATGCGGCGCAGTTCATCGCCGACGACGGCGGCCGCTGGGTCGGAACGGTCACGGTGCTCCTGCGCGAGCCGGGGGCATCGGATCATCTCGATCGCGCCGTGACGGCGTCGCGAGCGGACCTCGTGGGCGTCTACGTCGCGCCCTCGCACCGGGGGACGGGGCTGCTCGGGCGACTCGTCGACGCCGCCCACGACTGGGCCCGCGACCGCGGCGCCGAGGCGCTGACCCTCGACGTGCACGTCGACAACGCCCGCGCGCAGGCCGCTTACCGCCGGCTCGGCTTCGTGCCGACGGGGGAGACGTTCTCGAGCGCGATCGGCGCCGAGATCGTGATGCGGCGCCCCCGCCCCTGAGCGGCACACGGCCGCACGCCGCACCCCGGCGAGGGGACGCGGCGTGCGGCCGTTCCGGCGCGTCAGGCCGAGACGCTCTCGCGCGTCCGCACGGTCGTGCGCGGGAGGCCCAGCTGTGCGGTCGGGACGCTGCGGGTCTCGCGCGCCGTCGCCGCGCTGACGATGGCGATGAGGGCGATCACGGCGGTGAAGATGCTGATGACGACCCACCCGCCGGGGGCGACGCCGCCCAGCGCGGTGACGATCGAGGGAGCGAATCCGGCCATGAGGAAGCCGAGCTGCGTGCCGATCGCCATTCCGGAGAAGCGCACCCGCGTCGAGAACATCTCGCCGTAGAACGACGGCCACACCGCGTTGGCCGCCGCGTAGCCGAACGAGAAGGTCAGCACGGCGAGCACGAGGGTGAGGAAGGTGTTGCCGCTGCTCATCGAGAGCATGTAGAAGGGCATCAGCGCCGCCGACGCGGCCGCGCCGTAGATGAAGACGGGCTTGCGTCCGTAGCGGTCGGCGAGGGTACCGAAGAAGGGCTGCGTGCCGAGCGCGACGACGTTGGCGATGACGACGAGCCAGAGGGTCAGGCTCTCCGCCAGTCCCACCTGCTTGCCGTAGGCCAGGGCGAGGTTGCCGAAGACCGTCGAGACGGCGGCGATGAAGGCGCAGAAGATCACGCGCAGGACGTCGCGCCAGTGATCGCGCAGCAACGGGATCAGGGGCAGACGGGCGATCTTGCCCTCCGCCTTCGCGTCCTCGAACTCGGGGGTCTCGTGAAGGGAGCGGCGAATGACGTAGGCGACCACGACGACGACGGCGCTCAGCCAGAAGGGGATGCGCCAGCCCCAGCTGAACTTGAGCTCGTCGGGCATGGCGACCACCGGGATGAAGATCAGCGCCGCGAGGATCTGCCCGCCCTGTGTGCCGGTCAGCGTCCAGGAGGTGAAGAACGAGCGTCGGTCGTCGGGTGCGTGCTCGAGGGTCAGCGACGACGCGCCGGCCTGCTCGCCGGCGGCGGACAGTCCCTGCAGGAGCCGGCACAGCACGAGCAGCGCCGGGGCGGCCCAGCCGATCTGTGCGAAGCCGGGGAGGCAGCCGATGATGAACGTCGATGCCCCCATGAGGATGAGGGTGAACATCAGCACCTTCTGGCGGCCGATGCGGTCGCCGAAGTGGCCGAGGATGACCGCGCCGAACGGACGCGCGATGTAGGCGAACCCGAACGTGGCGAACGACATCACCAGTGCGGCCTGGTCGCCGCTGGGGAAGAAGACGGTGGGGAAGATCAGCGCGGCGGCGGAGCCGAACAGGAAGAAGTCGTAGTACTCGACGGCGCTGCCCATGAAAGAGGCCACGGCGGCTCTGACAGGGGTCTTCCGCGCCATTGCGGATTCGGACATCGGTGGTTCTCCTTCGAAGGGGACGTGAGCGCCGGACTCGGGTCAGCGGGTGAGCACGTCGTGGTCGGCGGCCACGAGAGCGTGGAAGTGGGCGGACATCCGATCGGCGTCGGGCCGGATGCCGGTGATCAGCTCGAAGGCGTCGACGGCCTGGAACACGGCCATCCGTCCGCCGTCGAGCGTCGGGGCCCCGAGAGCGCGCGCGGCCCGCAGCAGCGCCGTCTCATAGGGCCGGTAGACGATGTCGGCGACCCAGAGGGTGGGCCGCAGGAGCGCCGCGTCGACGGGCATCCCGGGGTGTTCGGCCATCCCCGTGGGCGTGCAGTGGACCAGTCCGTCCGCCGCGGCGAGCAGGACGGCCAGGTCGTCGGCGGCACCGACGGCGACGCGCTCGACTCCGTGGCGCGACCGCAGATCGTCGACCAGTTCCGCCGCGCGACGGCCGTCGATGTCGACCACGATCAGTCGACCGACGCCACCGCGCAGGAGCGCATCGGCGACCGCCGACCCCGCACCGCCGGCACCGAGCTGCACGACGCGGTCGGTCGCGACGCCGGGGAGGCCGGACACGAACCCGGCGGCGAAGCCGGTCGTGTCGGTGTTGTGGCCGATACGGCCCTCCGGCGTGAACAGCACGGTGTTGACGGCGCCGAGCGCCGCGGCCAGCGGGTCGACGTGGTCGAGGTGGTCCAGGACGAGCCGCTTGCACGGATGCGTGATGTTGAGGGCGTCGTAGCCGAGGCGCTCCGCCCACGTGAGGATGTCGCCGATTGCGGTGGGGGACAGGCCGAGCGCCGTGATGTCGAGAGGGCGGTAGACGTACTCGAGACCGAGCTCGCGTGCGGCCGCCATGTGCATCGGCGGCGTGAGCGAGGGCGTGACCCCGCTGCCGACGAGTCCCACGAGATAGGGACGCCGAGCGGTGTGGGTGACGATCACGGGTGTACTCCTTCGTACGCTCCGGTCTATGTACTAACCGGTACGTTCAGAGTGAACCACGGCAAATCCACGACGTCAAGGATCGGCCGGGAAAAACCCCGGCCATCCTCGCGCTCAGCGCGCGGCGAGCCAGGAGACGACGACGTCGCCGATGAGCGCGCGCAGGTGCGCACTGCGGTCGTCGAAGTCCATGTCGAACAGGTAGCCGAAGGTGTGACGGTTGGCCACCTGGAACACGCAGTAGGCGCTGATGACCAGGTGCACGTCGATCGCGTCGACATCGGACCGCAGGACGCCGTCGGCGCGCCCGCGCTCCAAGATGTCGTCGAGCAGCGTCTTGGCCGGCTGGGAGAGGGAGCGCAGCGCCTCGATGCGGCGGATGAACGCTCCACGATGGATGTTCTCGATCGAGACCAGACGGATGAAGTCGTCGTGGGTGACGTGATAGTCGAACGTCAGCTCCGCCAGCTCCCGGATCGCCGCGAGGGGATCGGTGTGGGCCAGGTCGATCCCGCGCTCCGCATCACGGATGCCGCGATACGCGTTCTCGAGCACCGCGAGATACAGGCCCTCCTTGCTGCCGAAGTAGTAGTAGATCATCCGCTTCGTCGTGCGGGTGCGCTCCGCGATGTCGTCGACACGCGCACCCGAGTAGCCGTCCTGCGCGAACACCTCCGTCGCCACCGCGAGCAGCTCCGCCCGGGTGCGTTCCGCGTCGCGCTGCTGGACCACCATCCGCTCAGGATATCGACGGGCGAGACCGAACCTCGCAGGCGAGGCCTACCGCACGTATGTACCGGATGGTACATTTCCCGGCATGAGAACCTCGATCGCGACCGTGTGCGTCAGCGGCACTCTCGTCGACAAGCTGCACGCCTGCGCCGAGGCCGGCTTCGACGGCGTCGAGGTCTTCGAGCCCGACCTGGTCGCGGCGCCCGAGAGCCCGGAGGAGATCCGCGCCGTCGCCGACCGCCTCGGCCTGACGCTCGATCTCTTCCAGCCGCTGCGCGACGTCGAAGGCGTCGACGAGGCGGAGTTCGCCCGCGTGCTGCACCGCGCCGAGGCGAAGTTCGCCCTCGCCGCGCGCTTGGGCATCGACCTCGTGCTGTGCTGCAGCAACGTGGCGACGGCGACGGTCGACGACGACGAGGTGAGCGCGGTGCAGCTGCGCCGCCTCGGCGATGTCGCCGCGCGGCACGGTGTGCGCATCGCGTTCGAAGCGCTCGCCTGGGGACGCTTCATCGACGACTACCGCCGGGCGTGGCGGGTCGTGCAGCTCGCCGACCACCCGGCCGTGGGGCTGTGCCTCGACTCGTTCCACATCCTCTCCCGCGGCCACGACCCGTCCGCGATCCGCGACATCCCGGGCGAGCGCATCTTCTTCCTGCAGCTGTCCGACGCGCCGCGACTGTCGATGGACGTGCTGTCGTGGAGCCGGCACCACCGCCTGTTCCCGGGGGAGGGCAGCTTCGATCTCGTCGGCTTCATGGGTCAGGTGCTGCACACCGGCTACTCGGGGCCGTGGTCGCTCGAGGTCTTCAACGACACCTTCCGGCAGACGGACTCCGCGCGCACGGCGCTGCACGCGCACCGGTCCCTGAGGTGGCTCGAGGACGCCGTGGCGCGACGGTATCCCGATCTGCCCAACCTGGAGATGCTGCCCGACTCCGCAGCGCCCTCGGGCATCGACTTCGTCGAGATCCGCGCCGAGGACACCTCTCCGGTCGAAGCGCTGCTCTCGCAGGCGGGGTTCACCTCCCGCGGACGCCACCGCTCCAAGCCGGTGACATTGTGGTCGGCCGGGCGGGCGCGGGTCGTGCTCAACGAGCAGCACGCGCGCGAAATGGCGCCTCACCTGGCGGCCGTCGGCTTCGAGGTCGACGACGCGGAGGCCGTGTCGCGCCGCGTCGACGCCCTGCAGACGCCCCGGGCGTACCGACGCACGTACGCCCGCGAGCAGCAGCTCGACGCCGCCGTGGCCCCCGGCGGGATGGCGGTGTTCTGGACGCAGGCCGCCGACGCCGGCGAACCCTCCTGGACCCGCGAGTTCGAGCACGGCGAGGTCGCCGCCGCGAGCGCCGTGACGGGCTTCGACCATGTCAGCATGACGCAGCCGTGGCAGGAGATCGACGAGACGACGCTGTTCTACACGGCGGCCTTCGGCCTCCACGTCGCCAGCAGCACCGACGTGCCGGGCCCGCAGGGGCTGGTGCGCAGCCGGGTCCTCGCCGGGCCCGGAGAGGACGGCGTGCGGCTGCCGCTGAACGTCGCACCCCCGATCGTGGCCGAACAGGGCAGCGCCACGGGTCTGGCGCAGCACGTCGCGTTCGCGTGCGACGACGTCCGCGCGCTGGCCCGCGCGTCCCGCGCGCGGGGGATGCAGCTGCTGCGCATGCCGCAGAACTACTACGACGACCTCGCGGCCCGCTTCGACCTGCCCGCCGAGGTCATCAGCGAGCTGCGCGCGCTCGACATCGCATACGACCGCGACGCCGACGGCGAGTACCTGCACGTCTACACGCGCACCGTCGGGCAGATCTTCTGGGAGTTCGTGGAGCGCCGCGACGGTTACGCCGGCTTCGGAGCCGGAAACGCCCCGATCCGCCTCACCGCGCAAGGCGACGCCGCCCGGTGAGCGGCCGCGCTGATAGTGTGCCGACGATGAGCGAGACGCGACGACTGCTGCTGGTCAACGGCCCCAACCTCAACCTCCTCGGCACCCGCCAGCCCGAGATCTACGGTCGCGACACCCTCGCGGACGTCGAACGCCTCACCCGGGATGCCGCCGCGGAGCGCGGCTTCGAGGTGCGGGCCGTGCAGAGCAATCACGAGGGCGTGCTCCTCGACGCGATCCACGAGGCGCGCACCGACTGCGCCGGGATCGTGATCAATCCGGGGGGCCTGACGCACACGTCCGTCGTGCTCCGCGACGCGCTCGCGGGCGT
Organism: Microbacterium hominis NBRC 15708; assembly: GCF_001592125.1. Taxonomy (GTDB): domain Bacteria; phylum Actinomycetota; class Actinomycetes; order Actinomycetales; family Microbacteriaceae; genus Microbacterium; species Microbacterium hominis. The sequence goes on along the minus strand of NZ_BCWI01000001.1, from coordinate 319,155 downwards.
CTCGCTGCCGGTCGCCGAGGTGCACATCTCCAACATCCTCGAACGCGAGGCCTTCCGGCACCACTCCTACGTCGCGGACGTCGCCGCCGTCCACGTCATCGGCGAGGGCGTCTCGGGCTACGCGCGCGCGGTCGCTCTGCTCATCGACGTCATCACGGGTGCGGCGGAGGGCTGACGCCCGGGCCCGCGGAGGAGCGTGGGCTAAGATCGACTGTCGGCCGCGCGCCACCGCGTGCGCCACCTCGAACTCACGAACGGAAACTCCACACTCATGGCATCGACCGCAGACATCAAGAACGGCGTCGTCCTCAGCATCGACGGACAGCTCTGGAGCGTCGTGGAGTTCCAGCACGTGAAGCCCGGCAAGGGCGGCGCCTTCGTCCGCACCAAGCTCAAGAACGTCATGACCGGCAAGGTCGTCGACAAGACGTTCAACGCCGGCGCGAAGGTGGAGATCGAGAACGTCGACCGCCGCGACTTCACCTACCTCTACAACGACGGCGAGGGCTACGTCTTCATGGACGTCGCCGACTACGACCAGATCACGGTCGGCGCCGCGACGGTCGGCGATTCGGCGAACTTCCTGCTCGAGAACCAGCAGGTGCAGATCGCGCTCAACAACGGCAACCCGCTCTACATCGAGCTCCCGGCCTCCGTCGTGCTGGAGATCACCTACACCGAGCCCGGTCTTCAGGGCGACCGCTCGTCGGCGGGCACGAAGCCCGCGACCGTCGAGACCGGCTATGAGATCCAGGTCCCGCTGTTCCTCGAGACCGGCACCAAGGTGAAGGTCGACACCCGGACGGGCGACTACCTCGGCCGCGTCAACTGACGCGCGGCATCCGATCACATGAGCGCACGCTCCAAGGCGCGAAAGCGCGCCCTCGACATCCTCTACCAGTCCGACGTCCGCGGTGACGCCCTCGCCGTGACGCTCGCGGCCGAGGCCAAGCGCGCGGCGAACGAGCCCGCCCGCGAGGCGTCCTGGCTGTACGCACGCGAGATCGTCGACGGCGTCATCGACAACCGCGACGAGATCGACGAGCAGATCGTCACGCACGCGCGCGACTGGAAGCTCGAGCGGATGCCGGCGGTCGACCGTGCCATCCTGCGCCTGGCCGTCTGGGAGCTCATGTTCAACGATGAGGTGCCCTCCGCGGTCGCCATCGACGAGGCCGTGGAGCTCGCGAAGGAGTTCTCCACCGACGACTCCGGCTCGTTCGTGCACGGCGTGCTCGGACGTATCGCCCGCACCGCCTGACGTCACATCCGTATGGCTGGGGGGAATCTCCTCTCCGCGGCGGGCCGACAGGCCGACAGCCACGTGGTGCCCGGGGCCGGCCATGTCGTCGACGCCCTGGAGGGCGGTCTGGCCGAGGGCTTCGCCCGCCTGTACCCGCGCCTCGGTCTCTCCGCACCCTGACTCCCGCCTCGCCTGAGCGGGCGCACAGCCTCTCGCGCGTAGACTCGGGAGCTGTTCGACCAGGAGGACCCATGCGGATCACAGGCCTCGGCCACGCCGGAATGTTCATCGAGACGACGGGCGGCAGCATCCTGTGCGACCCCGTGATGGGGCCGAGTTTCTTCGGTTCTTGGTTCCCCTTCCCCGACAACCGCGGCCTGGACTGGGAGCGCTTCGGCAAGGCGGACTTCCTCTACATCTCCCACCGTCACCGCGACCACTTCGACCCCACGCTGCTGGAGCGGTACGTGCCGAAGGACATCCGCGTCCTGCTGCCGGAGTACCCGACCGACGACCTCGAGGTGGACCTTCGCCGCCTCGGCTACGACAACATCGTCTACACCCAGGCGGGCCGGACGATCGAGTACCCCGGCGGGCTGAAGATCATGGTCACGCCGCTGCGCGCGCCCAGTGACGGCCCGATCGGCGACTCCTCGCTGAGCGTGGACGACGGCACCGCCAGCATCCTGGACCAGAACGACTCGCATCCGCTCGACCTCGACCGGCTGCTCTCGTTCTCGAAGCCCGACGCGTACTTCACGCAGGTGTCGGGGGCGATCTGGTGGCCCATGGTCTACGACCTGCCGCAGGACTCCAAGCAGCACTTCGCGAAGCTCAAGCGCGACGCGCAGAACAAGCGCGCGATGTACTACATCGAGAAGGTGGATGCCGAGCACGTCTTCCCGATGGCGGGTCCGCCCATGTTCCTGCGTGAGGACCTGTTCCGTTTCAACGGGTGGGGCCTGGAGGACGACTCGATCTTCACCGATCAGCGTCAGTTCCTCGCGCACATGCGCGACGAGCGTCCCGACCAGAAGGGCTACGAGTTCGTGCCCGGCACGCAGGTCGACCTCGACGGCGGGGCGATCGAGATCACCCAGACCCTCTACTCGGCGGAGGAGATCGACCGCGTCTTCGACGACAAATGGGCCTACCTCGCCGAACAGCGCGACAGCCGTCAGGGAGAGGTCATCGCCGAGATCGCTACCCGCGCCGAGCCGATGGCACCCGACGAGATGCTCGCGGCACTGCAGGAGTGGTGGGAGCCGCTGCTGCGCCGCGCTCGCACGATCCGCACCGGGGTGGGCGGCAACGTCCGCTTCCGCATCGGCGAGCTCGACATGGTCGTCGACTTCCCGAAGGCCAAGGTGCGCGCGTACGCGGGGGAGGAGTGCATCTACTGGTACACGATCCCCGCCGATCTCGTCTCGACGAACATCCGCGACCACGAGATCGACTGGTCGAACTCGATCTTCCTGTCGATGCAGTTCGAGGTGGGCCGCAGCGGCAAGTTCAACGAGTTCCTCACCACGTTCCTGAAGTGCCTGTCGCGCGACCGCATCGAGTACGTCGAGAACTGGTACGCCGAGCAGTCGGATCAGACCGAGGATGCCGAGATCGACGGCTGGAACGTGCAGCGGCGCTGTCCGCACCTGCGCGCCGACCTCACCAAGACCGGCAAGATCGAGGACGGCGTGCTCACGTGCGCCCTCCACGACTGGAAGTGGGACCTGGCGAGCGGACAGTGCCTCACCGCACCGGGGCATCCGATCCGCGCGGCGCGCGTCAGCGAGACGGCGGCCTCGCCGACGTCGTGACCCGGCTCTGACGCACGGGATTCACGTCGTCAGGATTCGTTTCGCGCGCTTCGTGAGTCGCACGGGCGACGTCGTCACCGGCCGCCACCGATGATCCCTGCCGTGCCACGGCGGTGCCGTGACCTCGGGCACGCCGCTGTTCATGCGCAGCTTCCAGCCGATGCGGTCGAGGAAGCGGTGGTGGTACCAGCACAGCAGCACGCCGTTGTCGGTGTGCGTCGGGCCGCCTTGGGCATGTTCGGTGACATGGTGGATCTCACACCAGCCGGCGGGAACGCCGCAGCCGGGAATGATGCACCCGCCGTCACGCAGGGCGATGGCACGACGCTGATGCCGGTTGAACACCCGTTCCTCGGTACCGATCGCGACGACGCGTCCGCCTGGGCGGGTGGCGACGCGTTGGATCGCGCCGGCGCAGGCGACGTGGCGGGCGACCATGGTGCTGACGGGCTGATCGCAGCCCTGCGCGTGGGCGAAACCCGTGCCCGCGATGAGATCGTCGGCCTCGACGGAGACCACCAGGGTGGGCGCGTGGGCGCCGACCGTGGGCAGGAGCCCGCTGGATGCCGCGACACCGAGTGCCGCCGCGAGCGCATCGTGCTGCTTCTGCGGGTGGGTGCGCTCGTCCCGGGCGACGAGCGGGTCGTCGTCAAGGGCGGTGAACGGGTCGTCGAAGGCGATCGCGGGGGAGAGGTGGGCATCGAAGATGGTCTGCAGCTGCGCCGCCACCTCGGGCAGCAGGGTTCCTCGGACGGGCACTCCGGCCGCGGTGGCGACACCGAGCACGAGCGAGCGCTTCCGCTCGGCCACCCGCTCGCGCGGCTCGGCGCCGTCCTGATCGAGCGCGAGCGCCCACGTCTGCGCGTGGATGCGCAGCAGCTCGGCGCATGCGGGCGGCGCGGCATCCGGCCCCTCGCCCCGCGCCTCGGCGACGACGACGTCGGCGGCGTCCCTCCGCGCGGCCGCGGAGACGCGCGGCGCGGTCTGCTGGAGGGGTCCGGTGATCGCAAGGATGCCGTCGGTACCGACCACCCCGTCGACCATCGCGGCCCGCACCGACGGGAACGGCGCGTCGAGCGCCTCGCCGGTCGTGGGCGACACGGCGCGGCGGACAGCCGTCGCCGCCCGCTGCAGCCGGGCCGCCGAGCGCGGTTCGAGCCGGGTGAGCGTCTGCAGCAGATCGGTGACGTCGCGGCATCCGAGGTGCGAGGTCATCCGCTCGTCGCGCACGGGGTTCTCCGACCGGCGCATGACCTCGCCGGCCGCGTCGATCAGGAGCGCCTCGACGAAGCGGCCGATCTCGGCGATCGCGGCGATCTGCCGGGCGAGCTCGCCTTCGGTGCCCCGCTCGAAGACACGGTTCGAGGCCGCCGCGCGCAGCACGTGCACGACCTGCGAACGCAGGTCGTCGAGGTGCGGTGCGAGGAGGTCCATACCCCCATTCTGCCGAGGGCCTCCGACACCACACGGTGGAAAAGTCCAGATCGAGAGAGGAAACGTCACACGCCGCGTGAGAGTGTTCTCATGCGCTTCAACGGCCTGCCCTAGAGTGAGCGCGACCACTACACCGGGGGTCCGCAAGGGAGGACCTTGGCATGAAGATCGACCCGCTGCACCTCGTGGACGTCCTCGTCTACCTCGTGATCCTCAACCTGACCGCCGAGTTCGTCCCGGGCGTCATCACCGAGAGCTTCGCCGTCTCGCTCGCGACCGCGGTCATGCTCAAGCTCGTCCTCGAGCTGGTGCTGCGGGTCAAGAAGAGGGTCGTGGCACGGCTGCGCGCGGCGTCGACGGCGGCGCGGCGTGTCACCTCGATCGTGATGCTGGTGCTGATCCTGCCCGGCAGCAAGTTCGTCGTGCTGTGGCTCGAGGACCTGCTCTTCGGCGACGCCGTCTCCCTCGGGGGCTTCTGGTCGGTGACGCTGCTCGTGCTCGGTCTCACGGCCGCCCGCGCCGGGGTACGACGCGCGATCGCGCCGGGGCGATCCACCACCTGAAGCGCCGCCCGGGTCGGGTAGAGTGGGTGACGTACCACAGCAACCTTTAACACCGTCCCGTGAGGCGGAGAAGGGAGCGACGGATGAGCACCGGTAACACGCGTACCGTGATGCAGACAGCCGACATCGCCCGCGCACTGACTCGGATCTCCCATGAGATCCTGGAGTCCAACAAAGGGGCGGACGGCCTCGTCCTCCTCGGCATCCCGACCCGGGGGGTGACCCTCGCGGAGCGCATCGGCGGCCTCCTCGGCGAGATCTCCGGCTCGAGCGTCCCCGTCGGCGCCCTCGACGTCACGATGTACCGCGACGACCTGCACCGCAATCCCACCCGCACGCCGCGCCCGACGCAGATCCCGGCCGGGGGGATCGACGGCAAGACCGTCGTCCTCGTGGACGACGTGCTGTTCTCGGGACGCAGCATCCGGGCCGCCCTGGACGCGATCGGCGACATCGGCCGCCCCGCCGCGGTGCGGCTCGCCATCCTCGTGGACCGCGGCCATCGTGAGCTGCCGATCCGCCCCGATTTCGTCGGCAAGAACCTGCCGAGCGCCCGCAGCGAGCGCGTCAACGTGCACCTCGCGGAAGTCGACGGCGTCGAAGAGGTGACGATCGCATCATGAGGCACCTGCTCGACACCCGCACGCTCGCACGCGAGCAGGCCCTGCGCATCCTCGACGTCGCCGAGGACATGCGCGACACCCAGTCGCGGGAGATCAAGAAGCTGCCGACGCTACGCGGCAAGACGATCGTCAACCTCTTCTTCGAGGACTCGACGCGCACGCGCATCTCCTTCGAAGCGGCCGCGAAACGACTGTCGGCCGACGTCATCAACTTCTCCGCCAAGGGTTCCAGCGTCAGCAAGGGGGAGTCGCTGCAGGACACCGCCCAGACGCTGCAGGCGATGGGCGCGGATGCCGTGGTCATCCGTCACGGCGCGTCCGGAGCACCGCACACCCTCGCCACGAGCGGTTGGATCACCGCGGGCGTCGTCAACGCCGGCGACGGCACGCACGAGCACCCCACCCAGGCGCTGCTCGACGCCTTCACGATCCGCAAGCGCCGCTTCGGCGACGACAGCCGCGGCCGAGACCTCGCGGGCGTGCGGGTCGCGATCGTCGGCGACATCCTGCACTCGCGCGTCGCGCGCTCGAACGTCTGGCTGCTGCACACGCTCGGCGCGGAGGTCACTCTCGTCGCTCCTCCGACGCTGATCCCTCAGGATGTCTCGGCGTGGCCAGCGCGCATCGTCTACGACCTCGACGAGGCCATCGCGGGCGCACCGGACGCGATCATGATGCTGCGGATTCAGCTCGAACGCATGAACGCGGCGTATTTCCCCACTGAACGGGAGTATTCGCGTCGATGGGGACTGGATGCCGAGCGTCTGGCCGCTCTGCCGGACGGTAGCATGGTGATGCACCCGGGCCCCATGAACCGGGGCCTGGAGATCTCCGCCGACGCCGCCGATTCCCCGCGCTCGACCGTGCTGGAGCAGGTCGCGAACGGCGTCTCGGTGCGGATGGCGGTGCTGTACCTGGTGCTGGCCGGCGAACGACCCGGCGAGCGCGACACGAACGCAGAGGAGCACGCCCCGTGACGGTTCCACACACCCCGGAGCGCCCGACGATCATCCGCGGCGCCCGCCTGAACGGGGCAGAGGCCGCCGACGTGGTGCTCGAAGGCGGCCGCATCGCCGAGATCGGCACCGGGCTCACCCGCGCCGGCGCCGATGTGGTGGATGCCGACGGGCTGATCGCCCTGCCCGGCCTGGTCGACCTGCACGTGCATCTGCGCGAGCCCGGCTACGAGGCGTCGGAGACGGTGCTGACAGGTTCGCGCGCCGCCGCGGCGGGCGGGTTCACGACGGTGTTCGCGATGCCGAACACCTCGCCGGTCGCCGACACGGCCGGTGTCGTGGAGCAGGAGCTCGCGCTGGGCGAGGCGGCCGGTTACGTGCACGTGCAGCCGATCGGCGCCGTGACGGTGGGGCAGAAGGGCGAACGCCTCGCCGAGTTGGGCGCGATGGCATCCTCCCGCGCCCGCGTGCGCGTCTTCAGCGATGACGGCTTCTGCGTCTTCGACCCGCTCATCATGCGCCGCGCGCTGGAGTACGTGAAGGCGTTCGACGGCGTCGTCGCGCAGCACGCACAGGATCCGCGGCTGACCGAGGGCGCCCAGATGAACGAGGGCACGGTCTCGGCCGAGCTCGGCCTCGCCGGCTGGCCCGCCGTGGCCGAGGAGTCGATCATCGCCCGCGATGTGCTGCTCGCCGAACACGTCGGCTCCCGCCTGCACGTGTGCCACCTCTCGACGGCCGGGTCGGTCGACATCATCCGCTGGGCGAAGAAGCGGGGCGTGAACGTCACCGCCGAGGTCACGCCGCACCACCTGCTCCTCACCGAGGATCTCGTGCGCGGCTACGACGCCCGCTACAAGGTGAACCCGCCGCTGCGCCGCGACGAGGACGTGCAGGCCGTGCGCGAAGGCCTCGCCGACGGCACGATCGACATCGTCGCCACCGACCACGCCCCGCACCCGGCGGAGGCCAAGTCGTGCGAGTGGCAGGCGGCCGCCAACGGCATGGTGGGGCTGGAGTCCGCGCTGCGGGTCGTCCACCAGGCGATGGTGCAGACCGGGATGCTGTCGTGGGACGACGTCACCCGCGTGATGTCGGCCGCACCGGCCCGCATCGGCCGCCTCGCCGACGCCGGCACGCCGCTCACCGTGGGAGCACCGGCCTCGCTCACGCTGTACGACCCGGCGCCGGTGCGGACGTTCGGCCGCGACGATCTGCGCGGACGCAGCGTCAACTCTCCCTACCTGGGCCGCGAACTGCCGGGCGAGGTGCGGTGGACGTTCTTCCGCGGCGCTCCGACGGTCGCCGACGGCGTCGTGGCCACCGGCATGAAGGAGGTCACGTCATGACCCGTGAAGGGGCACTGCTCGTCATGATCGCCGTGGCCGTCGGGCTCCTGGCGCTCGGTGTGGTCGCGTGGCGACGACGATCCCGGCGGGACGGCGGGCTCGCCGCACCGTTCGGCGAGGCGCCGACGGACGCCCGCGAGCAGGTTCGCAGCTCGGGCTTCTACGTCGCGACGACCCGGCACGACGACGCCCTGGAACGCCTCGCGATCCGCGGGCTCGGCTTCCGTTCGCGCCTCGACGTGACGGTCACCGATCGGGGCGTCGCCCTCGACCTCGTGGGCCAGCCGCGCATGTTCCTCGCTCTCGAGCGGATCTCCGGCGTCGACCTCGCCAACACGGCCATCGACCGTGTGGTCGAGGCGGGCGGGCTCGTGCGCATCGCCTGGCTCGCGGACCGCTCGGACGGCTCCACCGAGATCGTCGACAGCTACCTCCGCCCGCAGGACGAGTCGGCCTCCGCCCTCGCCGCTGCGATCTCCGCCCTCCTGCCGCCTTCGACCCCGACCGCGACAGACCAGACCTCCACCACCTCGACGGGAAACGCCGCATGACCTTCTTGCTCGACCCCGCCGTCCTCGTCCTCGAAGACGGCTCCCGCCACCCCGGCCGCGCCTATGGCGCACGGGGCACGACCCTCGGCGAAGTCGTCTTCTCCACCGGCATGACCGGCTACCAGGAGACGCTCACCGATCCCTCCTACGCGGGACAGATCGTCCTGCAGACCGCGCCGCACATCGGCAACACCGGGATGAACGGCGAAGACCCCGAGTCACGCCGCATCTGGGTCGCCGGCTACATCGTGCGCGACCCCTCGCGCGTCGTCTCCAACTGGCGTGCCGACGAGTCGCTCGACGACGCCCTCGTGCGCGACGGGATCGTCGGCATCGCCGGCATCGACACCCGCGCCGTCACCCGCGTGCTCCGCTCGTCGGGCTCGATGCGCGGCGGCGTGTTCTCCGGCGAGGCCGCGGCCCTCGACCCCGAGGAGCAGCTGCGCATCGTGCGCGAAGCGCCCGAGATGGCCGGCCAGAACCTCTCCGCAGCCGTCTCGGTCAGCGAGGTCGAGGTCACGCCCGCCGCCGCCGACGTGCAGAGGCTGGGCGCCCTGGCCGTGCTCGACCTCGGCGTGAAGCGCGCGACCGTGCTCAACCTCGCCGCCCGCGGGTTCGACGTGCACGTGCTGCCGCAGTCGGCGACGATCGACGAGGTCCGCGCGATCGACCCCGTGGCCGTCTTCTACTCCAACGGCCCGGGCGACCCCGCGGCATCCGACGACCACGTCACGCTCCTGCGCAACGTGCTCGACGACGGCCTGCCCTTCTTCGGCATCTGCTTCGGCAACCAGCTGCTCGGCCGTGCGCTCGGCTTCGGCACGTACAAGCTGCCCTTCGGCCACCGTGGCATCAACCAGCCGGTGCTCGACAAGCAGACCGGGCGCGTGGAGATCACGGCGCACAACCACGGGTTCGCCGTGGACGCTCCGCTGGACGGCGAGACCCTCAGCCCGAACGGCTACGGCCGCGTCGAGGTGAGCCACATCGGCCTCAACGACAACGTCGTGGAGGGCCTTCGCGCCCTCGACATCCCGGCGTTCAGCGTGCAGTACCACCCCGAGGCCGCCGGCGGCCCGCACGACGCCAACTACCTCTTCGACCGCTTCGCCGACATGGTGCGCACCTCTCTGGAGAACAAGAACTGATGCCCAAGCGCGACGACATCACGAGCGTCCTCGTCATCGGCTCCGGCCCGATCGTCATCGGCCAGGCCTGCGAGTTCGATTACTCGGGAACCCAGGCCTGCCGCGTGCTGCGCGAGGAGGGCGTGCGCGTCATCCTCGTCAACTCGAACCCGGCGACGATCATGACCGACCCCGACTTCGCGGACGCGACCTACATCGAGCCGATCACGCCCGCCGTGATCGAGACGATCATCCAGAAGGAGAAGCCCGACGCGATCCTGCCGACCCTGGGCGGCCAGACCGCGCTCAACGCCGCCATGGCGCTGCACGAGCAGGGCATCCTCGACAAGTACGGCGTCGAGCTCATCGGCGCCAAGGTCGACGCCATCCGCAAGGGCGAGGACCGTCAGATCTTCAAGCAGCTCGTGCTGGATGCCGGGGCCGACGTGGCCCGCAGCGTCATCTGCCACACGATGGACGATCTGATCTCCGGCGCCGCCGAGCTCGGCTATCCGCTGGTCGTGCGCCCCTCGTTCACGATGGGCGGCCTGGGCTCCGGCTTCGCCTACGACGAGGAGGACCTGCGTCGCATCGGCGGTGCGGGCCTGCGCGACTCGCCGACCACCGAGGTGCTCCTGGAGGAGTCGATCCTCGGCTGGAAGGAGTACGAGCTCGAGCTCATGCGCGACATGGCCGACAACACGGTCGTCGTCTGCTCCATCGAGAACGTCGACCCGGTCGGCGTGCACACCGGCGACTCGATCACGGTGGCCCCCGCGCTGACCCTGACCGACCGCGAGTACCAGAAGCTCCGCGACATCGGCATCGACATCATCCGCGCCGTCGGCGTGGACACCGGCGGCTGCAACATCCAGTTCGCCGTCGACCCGGCATCCGGGCGCATCATCGTCATCGAGATGAACCCGCGCGTCTCGCGCTCGTCGGCCCTCGCCTCCAAGGCGACGGGCTTCCCGATCGCGAAGCTCGCCGCGAAGCTCGCGATCGGCTACCGCCTCGACGAGGTCCCGAACGACATCACCCAGGCGACGCCGGCGAGCTTCGAGCCGACGCTCGACTACGTCGTCGTCAAGGTGCCGCGCTTCAACTTCGAGAAGTTCCCGAACGCCGACGCGACGCTCACGACCACCATGAAGTCGGTCGGTGAGGCGATGGCGATCGGCCGCAACTACACGACGGCGCTGCAGAAGGCGCTGCGCTCGCTCGAGAAGCGCGGATCGAGCTTCCACTGGGGCGAAGAGCCCCGCTCGGTGGAGGAGCTGCTGGAGATCGCGAAGGTCCCCACCGACGGGCGCATCGTGACGCTGCAGCAGGCGATGCGCAAGGGCGCCACGGTCGCCCAGGCGTTCGAGGCCACGAAGATCGACCCGTGGTTCCTGGACCAGATGGCACTGATCAACGAGGTCGCCGCCTTCGTGCAGGCCGCCGCCGAGCTGGATGCCGCGACCCTGCGTCTGGCCAAGGAGCACGGCTTCAGCGATGCGCAGCTCGCGCAGCTGCGGGGCGTGACCGAGGCCGAGATCCGCGGCGTCCGCTACGGCCTCGGCATCCGCCCGGTGTACAAGACGGTCGACACGTGCGCGGGGGAGTTCCCCGCCCTGACGCCGTATCACTACTCCAGCTACGACTACGAGACCGAGGTCACGCCGAGCGATCGCACCAAGGTCGTCATCATCGGGTCGGGTCCGAACCGCATCGGCCAGGGCGTCGAGTTCGACTACTCGTGCGTGCACGCCTCGTTCGCCCTGTCGGACGCCGGCTACGAGACGATCATGGTCAACTGCAACCCGGAGACCGTCTCGACCGACTACGACACGAGCGACCGGCTGTACTTCGAGCCGCTCACGCTCGAAGACGTCCTGGAGGTCCTGCACGCCGAGAGCGCGTCGGGCACGATCCTCGGCGTGGTCTGCCAGCTCGGCGGTCAGACGCCGCTGGGACTCGCGAAGGGCATCGAGGAGGCCGGCTACACGATCCTCGGCACCTCTCCCGCCGCCATCGACATCGCCGAGGAGCGCGAGCTGTTCTCGCAGCTGCTCGACCGCGCCGGACTCGTGGCCCCGCGCCACGACACGGCCGTCGACGAGGCGGGCGCCGTCGCGATCGCCGAGGAGATCGGCTACCCCGTGCTCGTGCGCCCGAGCTTCGTGCTCGGCGGCCGCGGCATGGAGATCGTCTACGACACCGAGAGCCTGCGCGACTACTTCGTGCGCACCGCCGGTGAGGTCGTCATCGAGGAGGGCAAGCCGCTGCTGGTCGACCGCTTCCTCGACGACGCGATCGAGCTCGACGTCGACGCGCTCTACGACGGCCACGAGCTGTACATCGGTGGCGTCATGGAGCACCTCGAGGAGGCCGGCATCCACTCCGGCGACTCGTCGTGCACCCTCCCGCCCATCTCGCTCGGTCGCACCGAGATCGACCGCGTCCGCACCGCCACGCAGGCGATCGCGGAAGGCGTCGGCGTGCGGGGTCTGCTCAACGTGCAGTTCGCCGTGTCGGCGGGCGTGCTCTACGTGATCGAGGCGAACCCGCGCGCCTCGCGCACCGTGCCGTTCGTGTCCAAGGCGCTCGGCATCCCGCTGGCCAAGGCGGCGTCGCGCATCATGGCCGGCTCCACCATCGCCGAGCTCAAGGCGGAGGGCCTGCTGCCCGTCGAGGACGGCTCGCGCGTGCCGCTGGACGCTCCCGTGGCCGTCAAGGAGGCCGTGCTCCCGTTCAAGCGGTTCCGCACCGCCGACGGCCACACCGTCGACTCCGTGCTCGGCCCGGAGATGCGCTCCACCGGCGAGGTCATGGGCATCGACCGCGACTTCCCGACTGCGTTCGCCAAGAGCCAGGCGGCGGCCTACGGCGGCATGCCGACCTCGGGCACGGTATTCCTGTCGGTGGCCGATGACGACAAGCGCGCCGTGATCCTGCCGGCGCACCGCCTGCAGGAGCTCGGCTTCCGCCTCGTCGCGACGTCGGGCACGGCCGAGATCCTCGCGCGCAACGGCATCCGCGTGGACGTCGTGAACAAGTACTCCGACACGCAGGAGTCGGGGGAGCGCAACGTCGTCGACCTCATCAACGCGGGCGAGATCGACATCGTCGTGAACACCCCCTCCGGCGGCATCGCCCGCGCCGACGGGTACGAGATCCGCGCGGCGGCCGTGGCCGCCGACAAGGCACTGTTCACCACGATGGCCGTCCTCGGCGCCGCGGTCAGCGCGCTGCCGGTGCTGCGGGAAGGCTTCGCCGTGCGCAGCCTCCAGGAGTACGCGGTCGACCGCGCCGAGGCTCTCCAGGCCGCCGAGCAGCGGGCCGCGGTGTGAGCTCGTTCGGCTCGCGACTGCAGAGGGCCGTCGCCACGCGCGGACGCCTGTGCGTCGGCATCGACCCCCATGAGACGCTCCTGCGGGAGTGGGGGCTCGGTGTCGACGCGCAGGGCGTGCGTGAGTTCGGGCTGCGCACGGTGGATGCCGCGGCATCCACCGTGGGGATCGTCAAGCCGCAGGTGTCGTTCTTCGAGCGGTTCGGGTCCGCCGGGCTCGCCGCCCTCGAAGAGGTCATGGCGGCCGCCCGCGCCGCGGGGCTGATCGTGATCGCCGACGCCAAGCGCGGCGACATCGGCACGACGATGGACGCGTACGCGGCCGCGTGGCTGCCCCCCGGGGCGCCGCTGGAGGCGGACGCCCTCACCCTGAGCCCGTACCTCGGCGTCGGCGCGCTGGCCTCGACCCTGGCCTCCGCGCTGACCCACGGGAAGGGCGCCTTCGTCCTCGCCGCGACGAGCAACCCCGAGGCGGCGCAGCTGCAGACGGCGCACGTGGACACCGGCGCCCCGGTCGCCGCCGCCGTGGCCGCCGAGGTGGTCGCCGCCGACTCCTCCACGGGCGACTGGGCCTCGCTCGGCCTCGTGGTGGGCGCGACGGTCGACCTCGCGGACCGCGGCCTGCGACCGTTCGGGCGGACCGTGCCGATCCTCGCCCCCGGCTTCGGAGCCCAGGGCGCCGAGCCCGCCGACCTGACGCGCGTGTTCGGCGGCCTCGCCGACGGCGTGATCGCGAGCGAGAGCCGCAGCATCCTGTCCGCCGGACCCGACCGGCTCGCCGCGCGGATCGCCGAACGCGCCGCCCTGTACCGTGGAGGATCCCATGGCTGACTCCCGCACACCTCCCGAGGTCGACCGTGTCGCGGCATCCCGTCGCGCCGTCGCCGCGCGCCGCGAACGCGCGGCCCTCAAGCACGACGTCGCGATGCGGGTCATCACGCCGCAGGAGCTGTTGCAGCGCGCGCTCGACGCGCCGGAGAGCCCCGCCGGCGCGATGCGGATCACCGAGTTCCTGACGGCGCTGCCGGCCATCGGCGAGGGCAAGCGCGACCGCATCCTCGCGGACCTGGAGATCGCCCCCGTCAAGCGGCTCGGCGGCCTTGGCGCCCGCCAACGCATCGCGCTGAAGGAGTGGCTCGACACCCGGTTCCCGCCGCTGCAGCCCCGCGGCGGCCGCAGCCGGCTGATCGTGCTCGCGGGCCCCACCGCCGTCGGCAAGGGCACCGTCGCCGCCCACATCAAGGAGCACCACCCCGAGATCCTGCTGTCCGTCTCGGCCACCACCCGCTCGCCGCGACCGGGCGAGGTCGACGGCGAGCACTACTTCTTCGTCGACGACGCCGGCTTCGACCGGCTCATCGCCGACGGCGCCCTGCTGGAGCACGCCACGGTGCACAACGCGTTCCGCTACGGGACACCGCGCGGGCCGATCGACGAGGCGCTGGCCGCGGGCCGCACGGTGCTGCTGGAGATCGACCTGCAGGGCGCGCGCCAGGTGCGCGCCGCCGCGCCCGACGCGACGCTGGTGTTCCTCACCCCGCCCAGCTGGGACGAGCTCGTCAACCGCCTCGTGGGGCGCGGGACCGAGGGAGCCGAGGAGCGGACCCGACGCCTCAAGACGGCCAAGGTGGAACTCGCCGCCCAGGGCGAGTTCGACTACCGCGTCGTCAACGACGACGTCGCCCGCGCCGCCGCCGAGATCGCGGCCCTCGCCCGCTGAGCGCCGCTTCATCCGTCCCGCGAGGTCGGATCGCACCCGCAGAAGCGAGGTCGCGGGACGGATGAAAGCGATCGCCGAGTCCGCGCTGATAGAATGAACGGATGCCGCGGCATCCTGCGGCCACGAGTTCTCCCGCGTGGGCGTGTCCCCGCGAGTTTTCCCACCGCCATTCGATCCTGGAGGTTCATCATGGCCGGACGTGACAAGGGCATCATCGACCCGCCCATCGACGCACTGCTCGACAAGGTCGACTCCAAGTACCAGCTCGTGATCTACGCGGCCAAGCGCGCGCGCCAGATCAACGACTACTACTCCGACCTGCACGAGGGGAACCTCTTCGACAACGTCGGTCCGCTCGTCGACTCGAGCGTCGAGGACAAGCCGCTCACGATCGCGCTGCACGAGATCCACGAGGACAAGCTGCGCCTGCGCGCGGCCGAGTGATCCTCCGCTGACTTCATGACGCCGTATGGCGTCGCCATGCCCGTGATCCCCGCTACGACGACGTCGTGTCGGAGATCGCGGGCATGATTGTCGAGTACCCGTTGTCGTCTGGAGCACCGATGAGCGCGCTGCGTCTGTTCACGTCCGAATCCGTCACCGAGGGGCACCCGGACAAGATCTGCGACCAGATCTCCGACTCGATCCTCGACGCCCTGCTGACGGTCGACCCGGGCAGCCGTGTCGCGGTGGAGACCCTCGTGACGACGGGCCTCGTGCACGTGGCGGGTGAGGTCCGTACCGACGGCTACGTCGACATCCCCGGCATCGTCCGCCGGGTCGTGAACCGCATCGGCTACACCTCGAGCGAAACCGGCTTCGACGGCGACTCCTGCGGCGTCACGGTGTCGATCGGCGAGCAGTCCGGCGACATCGCGGCCGGCGTCGACAACGCGATCGAGCACCGCGAGGGCGGTTCGGTCGACCCCGTCGACGCGCTCGGCGCGGGCGACCAGGGCATCATGTTCGGCTACGCGACGAACGAGACACCGCAGCTCATGCCGATGGCGATCTGGACCGCCCACCGGCTGGCCGAGCGTCTCACGGATGCCCGCCGCTCCGGCGCGCTCGGGTTCCTGCGTCCCGACGGCAAGACCCAGGTGACCCTCGGCTACGACGGTCCGGTGCCGCGCACCGTCGACACCGTCGTGCTCTCCACCCAGCACAACCCCGACATCTCGCTGCCCGCCCTGCGGGCCGCGGTGCAGGCCGAGGTCATCGACCCCATCCTCGCCACCACCGGCCTCGACGTGTCGAACGTCCGCTACGTCATCAACCCCGCGGGCCCGTTCGTCACCGGCGGCCCGAAGGGCGACGCCGGTCTCACCGGCCGCAAGATCATCATCGACACCTACGGCGGCGCGTCCCGCCACGGCGGCGGCGCGTTCAGCGGCAAGGACCCGTCCAAGGTCGACCGCTCCGCGGCCTACGCGATGCGGTGGGTCGCCAAGAACGCCGTCGCGGCCGGTCTCGCCGACCGCCTCGAGGTGCAGGTCGCGTACGCGATCGGTCGCGCGGAGCCCGTCGGGCTCTACGTCGAGACGTTCGGCACCGCGCACGTGTCCGACGAGAAGATCACCCGGGCGATCCGAGAGGTGTTCGACCTGCGTCCGAAGGCGATCATCGACGACCTCGACCTGCTGCGGCCCATCTACGCGCAGACGGCCGCCTACGGCCACTTCGGCCGGGAGCTTCCCGAGTTCACGTGGGAGCGCACCGACCGCGTCGAGGAGCTGCGCGCCGCCGCGGGTCTCTGACCGACGCCGTGATCGTCGTCGCCCGGGTCCTCATCGACTCGCCCCTGCCGCAGCTGGACCGGCTCTTCGACTACGAGGTCCCGGCATCGCTCGTCGCCGATGCCGTGCCGGGAGTCCGGGTGCGCGTGCCGCTGCGGACGGCGGGGCGCGTCGTGGACGGCTACCTCGTCGAGGTGCACACGGCGGAGGCGCCCGAGCGGCCGCTCTCCGAGCTCGACGCGGTCGTCTCGTCGGTGCCCGTGCTGACCCCGGCGCTGTACGCGCTCGCCCGACGCGCGGCCGACCGCGCCGCCGGCTCGGCGAGCGACATCCTGAGGCTGGTGATCCCGAAGCGGATGGTGCGCGCGGAGAAGGCGTGGCTCGCCGCCGGAGATGCGGACGCCTCCGCCGCCGAGGTGTCGACGGATGCCGCGGCCTGGGCCGACGGCGTGCTCGCGGCCTATCCGGGGCTGTCCGGGGCCGTCGCGGCGGGGGAGCGGCTCGCCCTCGACGCGCCGCCGCGCCCCGCGCCCGATCGCCCGGTCGGCGCGTGGGCCGACCTGGTCGCCGCGATCGCCGTGCGCACGCTGGCGGACGGGCGCAGCACCGTGCTGGTGGTGCCCGATCACCGCGACCAGGACCAGCTCCTGACCGCGCTCGCGGGGCGCGCACCCGACGACGCCGTGGTGCGCGACGACGCGCGCCGCTCCGGCCCCGAGCGCTACGCCACCTACCTGCGGCTGCTGACGCCGTCGCCGTGCATCGTGGTCGGCAACCGGTCGACGGTCTACGCCCCCGCGCACGACACGGCCTGCGTCGTCGTGTGGGACGACGGCGACCCCCTGCTGGCCGAGCCGCTCAGTCCCGGCGTCCACGCGCGCGACGCGGCCCTCCTCCGCCAGGAGCTGGAGGGCTCGGCGCTCGTGTTCGCCGGTCACACGCGCACGACCGACGTGGAGCGGCTGGTGCAGCTCGGCTGGGTGCGCGACCTGCCGGCGGCCCGGCGGCCGAGCCCGACCGTCGTGCTGTCGGCCACACGCGAGGGCGAGTCGCGGGGAGCCCGCGTGCCGTCGAGCGCGTTCGCCGCCGCCCGCGACGCCCTGCACGAGGGACCGGTCCTCGTGCAGGTCGCCCGCCCGGGCTACTCGCCGGTGCTGGTGTGCGCCGACTGCCGCACGCCCGCCCGCTGCCGCCATTGCACGGGCCCGCTGCGGGCGCGCCGCCCCGGAGCGACCCCCGACTGCGGGTGGTGCGGCCGTTCCGCCCCCGCCTGGACGTGCGCGAACTGCGGCTCGGTGAAGCTGCGCATGGCGTCGTCGGGCAGCGAGCGCACGGCGGACGAGCTCGGACGCGCCTTCCCCCACACCCGCGTCATCGTCGCCGACGGCGCGCATCCCGTGACCCACGTCGACGAGCGGCCGGCGCTCGTCATCGCGACCCGCGGCGCCGAGCCGTTCGCGCGCGGCGGCTATCGGGCGGTGATCCTGCTCGACGGCGACCGGATGCTGCTGGCCGAGCAGCTGCGCATCGGGGAGTCCGCGCTGCGCTGGTGGTCGAACGCGGCCGCGCTCGCGGCCCCGACGGCCCCCGTGCACCTCGTGGGTGTCGCGGGACCGGTCGCACGCGCCCTCGCGACCTGGACGCAGCCGGCCTACGCGCGCGCGGAGCTCGCCGACCGCGCGCCGCTCGCGATGCCACCGGTGATCCGCGTCGCGGCGGTCGAGGGCAGCGTGACCGCCGTCGAGGGGGCGCTCAGCGCGGTCCGCGACGCCGTTCCCACGCTCGCCGCCCCCGCGGGCGCGATCCTGGGTCCCGTCCCCCTTGAGGAGGGGGTGGTCCGCGCCCTCGTGCGCTTCGACTACGCCCACGGCAAGGCGGTCGCCGATACGCTGCGCGCGGCCGTCGTCGCCGAGGCCCTGCGGGGGCGTCGCGCGGCCCGTCGCGGACCGGCGCGCGGGGCGAACAGCGGCGCGCGCACTACACTGCGGGTGCGGCTCGACGTCCCCGAACTCGATCTCTGATCCGGCGGGCTCGCCGCCGTGATCGTCGTCATCAACCGAGGTATCCCATGCGCATCGTCTTCGCCGGCACACCGGCGCCCGCCGTCCCGTCCCTGCGGGCGGTCGCGGCATCCGCTCACGATCTCGTCGGGGTCGTCACCCGCAGCGACGCGCCCCTCGGTCGCAAGCGGGTGCTGACGCCGTCCGCGGTGGCCGCGGCGGCAGCGGACCTGGGGGTGCCGATCGTCAAGGCCGACCGCCTCGACGCCGCGGCGAGCGCCGCGATCGACGCCCTCGCGCCCGATCTCGGCGTCATCGTGGCCTACGGCGGCCTCGTGCGGGAACCGCTGCTGTCGATGCCGAAGCACGGGTGGATCAACCTGCACTTCTCCCTCCTGCCGCGCTGGCGGGGCGCAGCCCCGGTGCAGCACGCGCTCATCGCGGGGGACCGGACCACGGGGGCGAGCGTGTTCCAGCTCGTCGCCGCCCTGGATGCGGGTGACGTCTTCGCAGAGGTGCGCTACGACGTCCCCCGCGGCGCGACCGCGGGGGAGGTGCTCACCGAGCTGGCCGACGCCGGCGCCGAGCTGCTCGTGCGCGTCGTCGACGAGATCGCGGCGGGAACCGCGCGCGCGGCGCCGCAGACGGGGACGGCCACGCTCGCTCCGAAGCTGTCCATCGCCGATGGCGCCCTCGACCTCACGGCTCCCGCCGACGTCGTGCTGGACCGTTTCCGCGGCACGACGCCCGAGCCCGGGGCGCACGTGAGCTTCGACGGCGCGCGGCTGAAGATCCTCGCGGCGCACCGCGGGCCGGATGCGGGGCTGGAGCCGGGCGTGGTGAGCGCCTCGGGCCGCGACATCCTGCTCGGTGCCGGCGGCGGCACCAGCGTGGTCCTGAAGACCGTCCAGCCGGCCGGCAAGAGCGCGATGGCGGCGGGGGACTGGTGGCGCGGCGTGCGGGTCGACGACCCGCGCATCGAGCTGCCGTCGTCGGGGGAGGCGGCCTCGTGAGCGGGTCGCCGCGCTGGGTGGCCTACGACGTGCTGCGCGCCGTGCACGACTCCGACGCGTACGCCAACCTCCTGCTGCCGCGTGCGATCACGCGGGCCGGGCTCACCGGCCCCGACGCCGGACTGGCCACCGAGCTGACCTACGGCACGCTGCGCCGCGAGGGCACCTACGACGCGATCATCGCGGATGCCGCACGTCGCCCGGTCGCCGACATCGACCCCGCCGTGCGCGACGCCCTGCTGCTGGGGGTCCATCAGCTGGTGGCGATGCGCACGCCCGCGCACGCGGCCGTCAACGAGACCGTGCGCCAGGTACGCAAAGCCGTCGGCGCGTCGGCGGCGGGCTTCGCGAACGCGGTGCTGCGTCGCGTCAGCGAGCGGACGCCGGACGAGTGGGACGAGCGTCTCGCGGCGGGGGCGCGGTCGGACGACGAGCGCCTCGCCCTCCGCTACGCGCATCCCGTGTGGGTGATCCGCGCCTTCCGCCGCGCCCTGGCCGCGGAAGGCCGCGCCGACGAGCTCGAAGCGCTCCTCGCCGCCGACAATGCGGCGCCGGTGGTCACCCTCGCCGCTCTCCCCGGACTGGCGCACCGGCCCGCCGACGCCGCGCCGACGCCGTACTCGCCGCTCGGGTTCCGCTCCGCCGGGGGCGATCCCGGGGCGCTGGTCGCGGCATCCGGGGGCCTGGTCCGCGTGCAGGACGAGGGATCCCAACTGGCGGCGCTCGCCCTCTCCCGCGCCCTCCCGGTGGCACCCGGCGAGCGCTGGCTGGACCTCTGTGCCGCGCCGGGGGGCAAGACGGCGGTGCTCGCGGCGGAGGCGCTCGCCCACGGCGCCGAGCTGGAGGCGAACGAGCTGTCGCCGGCTCGCGCGCCGCTCGTGCGCGACTCGGTCGCGGCAGTACCGCTGGAGGTTCCGGTGTCGGAGGAGGACGGTCGCACACGGGCCGCCCGCGGGCGCTACGACCGCATCCTCGTCGATGCCCCCTGCACCGGCCTGGGCGCCCTGCGCCGTCGTCCCGAGGCGCGCTGGCGCAAGCAGCCCGCCGACGTCCCCGAGCTCGCCGCGCTCCAGACCGAACTGCTGGATGCCGCGATCGCGGCACTGCGCCCGGGCGGCATCGTCGCCTACGTCACGTGCTCGCCGCACCTGGCCGAGACCGCCGCGGTCGTCGCCGACGCCCTGCGCACCCACGGCGACACCATCGAGGAGATCGATGCGCGTGCGGTCGTCGCGGGGATCTCCGACGCACCGATCGATCTCGCCCCACCCGCGGACGGGTCCGGGCGCGCGCAGCTGTGGCCGCACCGTCACGGCACCGATGCCATGTCCATCTCGCTGCTGCGCAAGCGCTGAGCGGCCCGGCGGGCCCGTCGGCGGCGGCTAGGGTGGTGCCGTGACCGGCGACATCCGCATCAACCCCAGCATCCTGGCCGCCGACTTCGTGAACATGCAGTCGGAGCTGGCCCGTATCGGGACCGCCGACTTCGTCCACGTCGACGTGATGGACAACCACTTCGTGCCGAACCTGACGTTCGGGCCGCAGATGGTCGAGCGCATCCAGGCGACGAGCCCGGTGCCGCTGGACGTGCACCTCATGATCTCGGACGTCGACCGCTGGGCTCCCGGCTATGCCGAGCTGGGTGCGGCATCGGTCACCTTCCACCTCGAGGCCGCGACCGATCCCGTGGCCCTCGCGCGCCGCCTGCGCGCGATCGGTGCCCGCGCCGGGGTGGCGGTGAAGCCCGCGACAGCGGTCGAGGGGCTCTTCGACGTGCTCGACGAGTTCGACCAGATCCTCGTCATGACCGTGGAGCCCGGCTTCGGCGGACAGTCGTTCATGGCCGACCAGATGCCCAAGCTGGCGCGACTGCACGACGAGGCCCGTCGGCGCGGCTCGCAGGTGTGGCTGCAGGTCGACGGGGGCATCTCGGAGTCGACGATCGCCCAGGCCGCCGAGGCCGGCGCCGACACGTTCGTCGCCGGCTCGGCCGTCTTCGGCGCGGGGGAGCCGGACCGCGCGATCGCCGCCCTGCGTCGCCTCGCCGCCGATCACCACCGGCACTGACCCGCCCGCCGGCCGCCCGGACGGCGCTCGCCCCCGGCGCGGACCGGTAGCCTGTCAGGGTGAAGACGTTCGACGCCCTGTTCGCGGAGCTGACGACGACCGCCGAGACCCGTCCCGAGGGTTCCGGCACGGTCGCGCAGCTCGACCGCGGCGTGCACGCCATCGGGAAGAAGATCGTCGAAGAGGCCGCCGAGGTGTGGATGGCCGCGGAGTACCAGTCCGACGACGAGACGGCCGAGGAGATCTCCCAGCTGCTGTACCACCTGCAGGTGCTCATGCTGGCCAAGGGCCTCACCCTCGACGACGTGTACCGACATCTCTGAGCGCGCTCCCGCCTCTGCTCGTCCCGCTACCGAAAGCCCTTCACCCATGCTGCGCATCGCCGTGCCGAACAAGGGGTCGCTCGCCGACACCGCCGCCGAGATGCTCGCGGAGGCCGGATACACCGGCCGTCGCGACCCCAAGGATCTCCATGTCATCGACCCGATCAACGAGGTCGAGTTCTTCTACCTGCGTCCGAAGGACATCGCGACCTACGTCGGCTCCGGCGCCCTCGATGTCGGCATCACCGGCCGCGACCTGCTCCTCGACGCCCGGATGCCGGGGGCACGTGAGATCGAGCAGCTCGGCTTCGGCGGCTCGACGTTCCGCTTCGCCGGCCCTCCCGGACGCTTCACCGCGGTGACCGACCTCGAGGGCCTGCGGGTCGCGACGGCCTACCCGGGCCTCGTCGACGGCTTCCTCGACGAGCAGGGCGTCGCCGTCGACCTCGTGCCGCTGGACGGTGCGGTCGAGTCGGCGGTGCAGCTCGGCGTGGCGGATGCCGTCGCTGACGTGGTCTCCACCGGCACGACGCTGAAGCAGGCGGGCCTGGAGATCTTCGGACCGGTGCTCCTGCAGTCGGAGGCCGTGCTCATCGGGGCTCCCACCGAGGCCGAGGGCACCGAGACCCTGCTGCGGCGCCTGCGCGGCGTCATGGTCGCGCGCCGCTACGTGCTCATCGACTACGACCTGCCGGCGTCGCTGGTCGACGACGCGGTGGCGATCGCACCCGGCATCGAGTCGCCCACCATCTCGCCGCTGCGCGACCCGGAGTGGGTGGCGGTGCGCGTGATGAGCCCGCGCACGACGGTCAATCAGGTCATGGACGCGCTCTACGCCATCGGCGCCCGCGCCATCCTGGTGACGCCGATCCACAACGCGAGGCTCTGACATGTCGCTCGCACGACGGGTGATCCCGTGCCTCGACGTGGCCGCCGGCCGCGTCGTGAAGGGCGTGAACTTCGAGAACCTGCGCGACATGGGCGACCCGGTCGAGCTGGCCGCGCTCTACTTCGCCCAGGGCGCCGACGAGCTGACGTTCCTCGACGTGACCGCGACGGTGGACGACCGCGCGACGACGTACGACGTCGTGCGGCGCACGGCCGAAGAGGTCTTCATCCCGCTCACCGTGGGTGGGGGCGTTCGCAGCGCCGACGACGTCGCGCGCCTGCTCGCCGTCGGTGCCGACAAGGTCGGCGTGAACTCCGCGGCCATCGCGCGCCCCGACCTCGTCGGCGAGATCGCCGACCGCTTCGGCGCCCAGGTGCTCGTGCTCTCGCTCGATGTGAAGCGCGCACCCGGCACCCGCTCCGGGTTCGTCGTGACGACCCACGGCGGACGCACGGCCACGAGCCTCGACGCCCTCGACTGGGCCCGTGAGGCCATCGACCGCGGCGCCGGCGAGCTGCTCGTCAACTCGATCGACGCCGACGGCACCAAGGACGGCTTCGACCTCGAGCTGGTCGGGCTCATGCGCGAGCTGTCGTCGGTGCCGGTGATCGCCTCCGGCGGCGCCGGCAGCGTCGACCACTTCGCCCCGGCCGTGCACGCCGGAGCCGATGCCGTGCTCGCGGCATCCGTGTTCCACTCCGGCCAGCTGACGATCGGCGAGGTCAAGGACGCGCTGAGCGCGGACGGCATCGAGGTGCGCCGATGACCGCCGTCGACGATCCCCGCATCGGCCGCGTCGCCTTCAACGACGACGGGCTCGTCCCGGCGATCATCCAGCAGCACGACACCGGAGAGGTGCTCATGCTCGGGTGGATGGATGCCGAGGCGCTGCGCCGCACGCTGACGGAGGGCCGCGTGACGTTCTGGTCGCGGTCCCGCCAGGAGTACTGGCGCAAGGGCGACACCTCCGGACACGCGCAGTACGTCCGCGGCGCGCGGCTGGACTGCGACGGCGACACCCTGCTGATCGCCGTCGAGCAGATCGGCGCGGCCTGCCACACCGGTGACCACACCTGTTTCGACGCCGACGACCTGTCGCCCGTCGTCGCCTGGGCGCCCCTCGATTCCGGCGGCGACGCGTCGTGACGGCACGTGCGCGCAGCTTTGCGGTGCTGGCGATCATCGCCGGCGGAGCGCTGGCGATCATCTCGTCGACCCAGACCTGGCTCGACGTGACCCTCGACGCGGGCGCGACCGCGGCCCTGCAGGTGGCGGGGGCGAAGGCGTTCACGATGCTGGCACCGCTGAGTCTGGCGGCCCTCGCGCTGGGACTCGCGCTGACGGTGGTGGGCCGCGCGCTGCGGTATGCGTTCGGCGCGCTCGCCCTCCTCATCGGCGGGACGCTGACCATCGCCGCCGCCCGCATCGCGATCGAGCAGCCGCTGGATGCGGTCGCCGCCGCGGTCACGACGTCGACGGGCCTGTCGGGTACGGCCGCGATCGCCGGCCTCGTGACGTCCGTCACCGCCACGCCGTGGCCCTGGCTGACCGTCGTGGCGGGGGTGCTCATCGTGGCCGGGGGCGCGCTGACGATCGCGACGGCGCACCTCTGGCGCCGCAGCGGCCGGCGCTACCGCACCGACGGCGGGACCGGCGCGGGAGCCGCCGCGCCGTCCGCGGCGGCGTCCCGGCCCTACGACGCGATCGACTCCTGGGACGACCTGTCGCACGGCGACGATCCCACCGCCCGCTAGACTGGCGGAGAACCCCCGAATCACTCCGAGGAGCATCATGAGCAACAGCATCGACGACCCCGGCCACGGACACTCGCCCGCCGCCTGGACGGCTGTGGTCATCATGCTGCTCGCCGTGACGCTCGGCACGGTCTTCTACTGGTTCGACATGCCGATCCTGGTCTGGGCCTCGGTGGGCCTGCTCATCGTCGGCGCGCTCGTCGGCTGGGGCATGGCGAAGGCCGGCTACGGCGCCAAGGGCCCGAAGTACGCCCCGAAGCAGCACTGACATGCTCGATGGCCTGACGGCCGGTGCGGTGGAAGATGCCCGGTCGCGGGAGGATGCACGTCCTCTTCGCGATGTCGAGCGTGACGCCCTCGCACAGGCCCCCGCGCTCGACGCCCTCGCCGCCCTCGCCCCCGCCGACCGGGTGAAGATCATCGCCGAGGTCAAACGCGCGAGCCCGTCCCGCGGCGATCTTGCGGCGATCCCCGATCCCGCCCTCCAGGCCGCGCTGTACGAGGAGGGCGGAGCCTCGGCGATCTCCGTGCTCACCGAGGCGCGCAGATTCAAGGGCTCCCTCGCCGACCTCGAGGCGGTGAAGGGACGCGTCGGCGTGCCCGTCCTGCGCAAGGACTTCATCGCGACCCCCTACCAGGTGCTGGAGGCACGTGCGTCCGGCGCCGACCTGGTGCTGCTGATCGTCGCCGCCCTCGAGCAGCCGCTGCTGAGCCGACTGCACGAGCTGGTGCTCCAGCTCGGCATGACGCCGCTCGTCGAGACGCATTCCCGCGAGGAGCTGGAGCGCGCGGCCGACCTGGGCGCGAAGCTCATCGGCGTGAACGCCCGCAACCTGTCCACCTTCGAGCTGGACCGCGACCTGTTCGGCTCGCTCGCCGAGCACTTCCCGGCGGATGCCGTGAAGATCGCCGAGTCCGCGGTGCTCGCCCCCGCCGACGTCGCGCACTACCGCGCCGGCGGCGCCGACGTCGTCCTGGTGGGGGAGGCGCTCGTCACGAACGACCCCGTCACCACCCTGCATGCCTTCCTGGAGGCCGGATCATGAGCCTGCGTGACCAGCACGGACCGTTCTTCGGCGACTTCGGCGGTCGATTCATGCCCGAATCGCTCATCGCCGCGATCGACGAGCTGACCGCGGAGTACGAGTCGGCCAAGGCCGACCCCGCGTTCCAGGCGGAGTTCGAGAGCCTGCTGCACTCGTACGCGGGGCGCCCGTCGGCGCTGACCGAGGTGCCCCGTTTCGCCGAGCACGCGGGCGGCGCGCGGATCTTCCTCAAGCGCGAGGATCTCAACCACACCGGCTCGCACAAGATCAACAACGTCATCGGGCAGGCTCTGCTGACGAAACGGCTCGGCAAGAAGCGCGTCATCGCCGAGACCGGCGCCGGCCAGCACGGTGTCGCGACCGCGACGGCCGCCGCGCTGTTCGGCTTCGAGTGCACGGTGTACATGGGCGAGGTCGACACCGAGCGCCAGGCACTGAACGTGGCCCGCATGCGTCTTCTCGGCGCCGAGGTCATCCCCGTCACGACCGGTTCGCGCACGCTCAAGGACGCGATCAACGAGGCGTACCGCGACTGGGTGGCATCGGTCGAGACGACCAACTACATCTTCGGCACCGCGGCGGGGCCCCACCCGTTCCCGGCCATGGTGCGGGACTTCCAGAAGATCATCTCCGAGGAGGCGCGCGCCCAGCTCCTCGACGAGACCGGGCGCCTGCCCGACGCCGTCGTCGCGTGCGTCGGCGGCGGCTCGAACGCGATCGGCATGTTCGACGCGTTCCTCGACGACGAGAAGGTGAAGCTGTACGGCGTGGAGGCGGCCGGCGACGGCGTCGACACCCCGAAGCACGCGGCATCCATCGAGCGCGGACGGCCCGGTGTGCTCCACGGCGCGAAGACCTACGTGCTGCAGGACGAGGACGGCCAGACCGTCGAGTCGCACTCGATCTCGGCGGGCCTGGACTATCCGGGTGTCGGGCCGGAGCACGCGTGGCTCGCCGACATCGGCCGCGCCGAGTACATCCCCGCCACGGATGCCGAGGCCATGGACGCCTTGCGCCTGCTCTCGCGCACCGAGGGCATCATCCCGGCGATCGAGTCCGCCCACGCCCTCGCGGGCGCGTTGCGCCTGGGCCGCGAGCTGGGCCCGGACGCCATCATCGCCGTCAGCCTCTCCGGCCGCGGCGACAAGGACATGGACACCGCCGCCCGCTGGTTCGGGCTCTACGACGAGGGGGCCGCGCAGTGACCTCGCGCGTGGCCGCGGCGATCGACGCCGCGAAGGCCGAAGGGCGGGGGGCGTTCGTCGGTTACCTGCCGCTCGGGTTCCCCGACCTCCAGACGAGCATCGACGCCGCCGTCGCCCTGGCCGACAACGGCGCCGACATCCTCGAGCTGGGGCCGCCCTACTCCGACCCCGTGATGGACGGGCTCATCATCCAGGAGGCCACGCAGGCGGCCCTCGCCGGCGGTTTCCGGCTGCGGGACACCTTCACGGCCGTCCGCGCCATCGCCGCGCGCGTCGACGTGCCCATCCTCGTGATGACCTACTGGAACCCGGTGCTGCAGTACGGCGTGGACCGGTTCGCCGACGAGCTCGCCGCGGCGGGGGGAGCCGGCCTGATCACCCCCGACATCACCCCCGACGCCGCACCCGACTGGATCGCCGCCTCGGAGCGCACCGGACTGGACCGCGTCTTCCTCGCCGCACCGACCTCCACCGACGAGCGGTTGCGGATGATCGCAGAGGCCTCCACCGGCTTCGTCTACACCGTCTCCACGATGGGCATCACGGGGGAGCGCGCAGAACTGGATGCCGCCGCCCGCACCCTCGTGGCCCGTCTCCGCGGTTTCGGCGTCGAGCACGCCTGCGTCGGAATCGGCATCTCGACCGCCGAACAGGTCGCCGGAGTGCTGGAGTACGCCGACGGCGCCATCGTCGGGACGGCTCTGGTCCGTGCCCTCCGCGACGGCGGCGTGGCGGCCCTCGCCGCCGAGACCCGCGCGCTCACGGGCGGCACCGGCTCCTGAGCCGTCCGCGGCGACACGTGACGATCCCGACGGCGAAGTAGACTGCCCCTCGTGCTTTCCTCCGCCTCCGTCGTCGCCAGCATCCCGAGCCCGTCGATCAGCTCCTTCCAGATCGGCCCGCTGACGATCCACTTCTACGCCCTGTGCATCCTCGCGGGGATCGTCGTCGCGGCGTTCATGACCAACCACCGGCTGACCAAGCGCGGAGCCGAGGCGTGGGTCGTCATCGACATCTGCCTGCTGGCGGTGCCGCTGGCGATCGTCGGGGCGCGCGCCTTCCACGTCGTCACCCACTGGGGCTTCTACTTCGAGCAGGGCCGCGACTGGTGGAACCCCTTCGTCCGCGACGCGATCTGGAACGTCTGGGACGGGGGCATCGCGATCTTCGGCGCTCTCATCGGCGGCGCCATCGGTGCGTGGCTGGGCTGTAAGTGGACCGGCATCCGCTTCTGGACCTTCGCCGACGCCCTGGCCCCGGGGCTGCTGCTCGCGCAGGCGATGGGACGCTTCGGCAACTGGTTCAACCAGGAGCTGTACGGCCTGCCCACCGACCTCCCGTGGGGCCTGCAGATCGACTACCCGAACGCGGCCTGGCCGGTCGGCCTGCCCGCCGGCACGCTGTTCCACCCGACGTTCCTCTACGAGGTCATCTGGAACACGATGGGTGTCTTCGTCCTCCTGTGGGCCGGCCACCGCTTCCGGCTGCAGTGGGGCCGTCTGTTCGCGATCTACCTCGTCTGGTACAGCGCCGGTCGCATCGTCTGGGAGAGCATCCGCATCGACCCGAGCGAGGTGTTCTTCGGCCTGCGCACCAACGTGTGGGCGGCCATCTTCGGGGTCATCGTGGGTCTGGCCATCTTCGTGGTGCAGACGCGTCGTCACCCCGGCTTCGAGCCGTCGCCGTACATGCGCGGCCGCGAGCGGGGCGGGGCTGTACAATCGCAGAACACCGATGAATTCGTGGACGTCAGCGCACCCCCGACGCCCGGCTCCATCGCGGACGCAGCCACAAGCACCGTCGCATCGAAGTAGCACCGCAGTCACCTCCCCGGTGCCCGCCACGCTTCGATTTCTCCTCCGCTGAACACACCTCCGCTGAATGCCCAGGGCCGACGTCGTCCCCGATCAGTTTGACCATGAGGACGGTTGCCATGGCTTCGAGCCCCCGTCGTGAAGAGACCCACGAACAGCCCGTGATGCGCCCCGCATCCGGCTTCCCCGCCAAGCAGGGGATGTACAACCCGGCCTTCGAGAAGGATGCCTGCGGCCTGGCGATGGTCGCCACGCTCCGCGGCGAGCCGGGCCACGACATCGTCGAGCTGGCGCTGACGGCGCTGCGCAACCTCGAGCACCGCGGCGCGATCGGCTCCGACGCCGGCACGGGCGACGGCGCCGGCATCCTCACGCAGATGCCCGACGCGTTCCTGCGCGCCGTCGTCGACTTCGACCTGCCGCCGGTGGGGGAGTACGCCGCCGGCATGGCGTTCCTCCCGCTCGACGAGGCGGCCCGCGCCGACATCAAGGCGGGCGTCGAGCGCATCGCCGAGACCGAGGGCCTGACGGTGCTCGGCTGGCGCGACGTCCCGACCGAGCAGGAGCACCTCGGCAAGCTGGCCTACGAGGCCCGTCCCCACTTCGAGCAGCTCTTCGTGTCGCGCCCCGCCGTGGGCGACGCCCCCGCGCTCAGCGGGATCGAGCTCGACCGGCGCGTCTACCGCCTGCGCAAGCGGGCCCGTCGCGAGCACGACGCCTACTTCGTGTCGCTCAGCGCGCGCACGCTCGGCTACAAGGGCATGGTCACGACGCTCCAGCTCGAGCCGTTCTACCCCGACCTGCAGGACGAGCGCTTCCAGAGCGAGCTGGCGGTCGTGCACTCGCGCTACTCGACCAACACGTTCCCGTCGTGGCCCCTCGCGCAGCCGCTGCGCATGCTGGCCCACAACGGCGAGATCAACACCGTCGGCGCCAACCGCAACTGGATGCGCGCACGTCAGTCGCAGCTCGAGTCCGAGCTGATCGGCGACATCCGCCCGCTGCTTCCGATCTGCACCGAGGGCGCGAGCGACTCGGCATCCTTCGACGAGGTGCTCGAACTGCTCACCCTGACGGGACGCAGCCTGCCGCACGCGATCATGATGATGGTGCCGGAGGCCTACGAGAAGCAGGCCGACATCGCACCGGATCTGCGTGCGTTCTACGAGTACCACTCCATGCAGATGGAGCCGTGGGACGGCCCGGCCGCGCTCATCTTCACCGACGGCACGCTCGTCGGCGCGACGCTCGACCGCAACGGCCTGCGCCCCGGCCGCTGGACCGAGACGACCGACGGACTGGTCGTCATCGGCAGCGAGACCGGTGTGCTCGACTTCGCGCCCGAGCGCATCAAGCGCCGCGGACGCCTGCGCCCGGGCCGCATGTTCGTCGTGGACACCGCGCAGGGTCGCATCATCGAGGACGACGAGGTGAAGGCCGAGCTGGCGGCTCTGCAGCCGTGGCAGGAGTGGCTGGACGCCGGCCGCGTGCGCCTGAAGGAACTGCCGGAGCGGGAGCACATCGTGCATCCGATCGCCTCCATCACGCGCCGCCAGCGCACCTTCGGCTACACGGAGGAGGAGGTCCGCATCCTCCTGACCCCGATGGGCCAGAACGGCGCGGAGCCGCTGGGCGCCATGGGCTCCGACACCCCGATCGCCGTGCTCAGCAAGCGGCCGCGCCTGCTGTTCGACTACTTCGTGCAGCAGTTCGCGCAGGTCACCAACCCGCCGCTGGACTCGATCCGCGAAGAGGTCGTCACCTCGCTCGCCCTGGGCCTGGGCCCCGAGCGCAACCTCCTCGAGTGGGGTCCCGAGCACACGCGGACGATCACGCTCGACTTCCCGGTGATCGACAACGACGAGCTGGCGAAGCTCCAGAACATCGACAAGGCCCTGCCCGGACGGCGCTCCGTGACGATCCGCGGCCTCTACCACCTCGAGCACGGCGAGGACGCCCTCGAGCGTCGCCTCGACGAGATCTCCGCCGAAGTGGATGCCGCGATCGCCGACGGTGCCGAGTTCATCATCCTGAGCGACCGCGACTCGAACAAGGACCTCGTGCCGATCCCGTCGCTGCTCATGCTGTCGGCCGTGCACCACCACCTCATCCGCAAGGAGAACCGGATGAAGGTCGGCCTCGTCGTGGAGGCCGGCGACGTCCGCGAGGTGCACCACGTCGCGACCCTCATCGGCTACGGCGCCTCGGCGGTGAACCCCTACCTCGCGATGGAGACGGTCGAGTATCTCGTCCGCGCCGGCTTCATCACCGGCATCACGCCCGAGAAGGCCGTCAAGAACCTCATCTACGCGCTCGGCAAGGGCGTGCTGAAGATCATGTCGAAGATGGGCATCTCGACCGTCTCGTCCTACGCGGGCTCGCAGGTCTTCGAGGCCGTCGGCCTGTCGGAGGAGCTCATCGAGAAGTACTTCACCGGCACCGAGACCAAGCTCGGCGGCGTCGGCGTCCGCGAGATCGCCGCCGAGAACCAGGCTCGCCACGACTACGCCTACCCCGAGGACGGCGCGGTCCGCGCGCACGAGCGCCTCTGGACCGGTGGCGAGTACCAGTGGCGCCGGGACGGCGCGCCCCACCTGTTCACCCCCGACACGGTGTTCCGGCTGCAGCACGCGACCAGGACCCGTCGGTACGACATCTTCCGCGAGTACACGAAGCTCGTCGACGACCAGGCGGCCGAGCTGAAGACCCTGCGCGGGATGTTCAAGCTCAAGACCGGCGTGCGCCCGCCCGTGCCGATCGACGAGGTCGAGCCGGTGTCCTCCATCGTGAAGCGGTTCTCCACCGGCGCGATGAGCTATGGGTCGATCTCGAAGGAGGCGCACGAGACGCTCGCGATCGCGATGAACTCGATCGGCGCCAAATCGAACACGGGGGAGGGCGGCGAGGACGTCGACCGTCTGCTGGACCCCGAGCGCCGTAGCGCCATCAAGCAGGTGGCGTCGGGCCGGTTCGGCGTGACGAGCATGTACCTCACGCACGCGGACGACATCCAGATCAAGCTCGCCCAGGGCGCGAAGCCCGGTGAGGGCGGGCAGCTGCCCCCGGGCAAGGTGTACCCCTGGATCGCCCGCACGCGCGGAGGGACGCCCGGTGTCGGGCTCATCTCGCCGCCGCCGCACCACGACATCTACTCGATCGAAGACCTCAAGCAGCTCATCTTCGACGTCAAGCGCGCGAACCCCAAGGCCCGCGTGCACGTGAAGCTCGTGAGCCAGTCCGGCATCGGCGCGGTCGCCGCCGGCACCGCCAAGGCCCTCGCCGACGTCATCCTCGTCTCGGGGCACGACGGCGGCACGGGCGCGAGCCCGTTGAACTCGCTCAAGCACGCGGGAACCCCGTGGGAGCTGGGGCTCGCCGAGACGCAGCAGACGCTCATGCTCAACGACATGCGCGACCGTGTCGTGGTGCAGGCCGACGGTCAGCTCAAGACCGGCCGCGACGTCGTGATCGCGGCGTTGCTGGGCGCCGAGGAGTTCGGCTTCGCGACGACCGCCCTGGTCGTCGAGGGCTGCATCATGATGCGGGTGTGCCACCTGGACACCTGCCCGGTCGGCGTCGCGACGCAGAACCCGGTGCTGCGCAGCCGCTTCTCGGGCAAGCCCGAGTTCGTCGTCAACTTCATGGAGTTCCTGGCCCAGGAGGTGCGCGAGTACCTCGCGGAGCTCGGCTTCCGCTCCATCGACGAGGCGGTCGGGCGCACCGAGGTGCTGGACATGAACGGCGCGATCGACCACTGGAAGGCCAGCGGACTCGACCTCGCGCCCATCCTCGAGGGCCCGGCGTTCGCGCCCGACGTGCCCCGTCGCCACCTCCGCGACCAGGACCACGAACTCGACGAGCACTTCGACGTGCAGCTCATCGAGCGCGCGCAGGACGTCATCGTGCACGGCGGTCACTTCTCGATCGACCTGCCGATCCGCAACACGGAGCGCGCGGTCGGCACGATGCTCGGCAACCGCGTGACGCTCGCCCACGGCGAGCACGGCCTGCCGTCCGGCACCATCGAGATCAACTTGACGGGCTCCGCGGGCCAGTCCTTCGGCGCGTTCCTGCCGTCGGGCATCACCCTGCGGCTGGAGGGCGACTCGAACGACTACGTCGGCAAGGGGCTGTCCGGTGGCGAGATCGTCGTGCGCCCGCCGCGCGGCGCGAGCTTCGACGCCGCCCAGAACGTCATCGCGGGCAACGTCATCGGCTACGGCGCCACGCAGGGCACGCTCTTCCTGCGCGGCGTGGTCGGGGAGCGCTTCCTGGTGCGCAACTCGGGCGCCACCGCCGTCGTCGAGGGCGTGGGCGACCACGCGCTCGAGTACATGACGGGCGGTCTGGCCGTCATCCTCGGTCCGACGGGGCGCAACCTCGGCGCCGGGATGTCGGGCGGGACGGCATACATCTACAAGCTGGACCGCGACCTCGTCAACCGCGAGGCGCTCGCCACCGGCGAGCTCGAGCTGCTCGACATGGGCTCCGGTGACGTGGAGATCCTCCGCGACCTGCTCGAGCGTCACGTCGCCGAGACCGACTCGGCGCTCGGCGCCGCACTTCTGGACGATCTCGAGGCCGAGGCCGCGAACTTCGTCCGTGTCCTGCCGCGCGACTACGCCGCGGTGCTGCAGACCCGCCAGGAGGCGGCCGCCGAGGGGCTCGACCCCGACGGCGACGTCGTCTGGACCCGCATCCTGGAGGTGACCGGTGGCTGACCCGAAGGGCTTCCTGAAGACCACCGAGCGCGAGCTCCCGGCGCGCCGGCCGGTTCCCGTGCGCATCATGGACTGGAAAGAGGTCTACGAGCCCGGCGACTCCGCCGTGCTGCGTCGTCAGGCCGGCCGCTGCATGGACTGCGGCATCCCGTTCTGTCACCAGGGCTGCCCGCTGGGCAACCTGATCCCGGAGTGGAACGACCTGACGTGGCGCGGCGAGGGCCGCTCCGCCATCGAGCGTCTGCACGCGACGAACAACTTCCCGGAGTTCACCGGGCGGCTGTGCCCGGCGCCGTGCGAGAGCGCCTGCGTCCTCGGGATCAACCAGCCCGCGGTCACGATCAAGCAGATCGAGGTCTCCGTCATCGACGAGGCGTTCGCGAACGGCTGGGTCGAGCCGGAGCCGCCCGCGCGGCTCACCGGCAAGACCGTCGCCGTCGTCGGCTCGGGCCCCGCGGGACTCGCGGCGGCGCAGCAGCTGACCCGGGCCGGTCACACCGTCGCGGTCTACGAGCGGGACGACCGCATCGGCGGCCTGCTGCGCTACGGCATCCCCGACTTCAAGATGGAGAAGCGCCACCTGGAGTCGCGCCTGCGTCAGATGCAGGACGAGGGCACGCGGTTCCGCGCCGGTGTGGAGATCGGCACCGACATCACCTGGAGCGAGCTGCGGGCCCGCTACGACGCGGTGGTCATCGCGACCGGCTCCACGCTGCCTCGCGAACTCGCGATCCCGGGCCGCGACCTCGCGGGCGTGCACTTCGCGATGGAGTACCTCGTCGAGTCCAACAAGGCCGTCGCCGGCGACCAGGTGCCCCACCAGATCCACGCCGAGGGCAAGCACGTCATCGTCATCGGCGGCGGCGACACCGGTGCCGACTGCATCGGCACGGCGCACCGTCAGGGCGCGCTCAGCGTGACCAACCTGGCGATCGGCAAGCAGCCCCCGGCGGGCCGCCCGGACCACCAGCCGTGGCCGATGACGCCGACGGTGTTCGAGGTCTCCTCGGCGCACGAGGAGGGCGGGGAGCGCAGCTTCTTGGCCTCCACCGTCGAGTTCCTCGGCAACGAGGCCGGCGAGGTGCGCGCGCTCCGCGTCGCCGAGACGGAGTACCTCCCCGACGGGCGCCGTGTGCCCCGCAGCGGCACCGAGCGCGAGATCCCCGCCGACCTCATCCTCATCGCGATGGGTTTTACCGGCCCCGAGCGCGCCGAGCTCGAGTCGCAGCTGGGTACCGTGTTCACGGGCCGCGGCAACGTCGAGCGCGGCGATGACTACCAGACGACCGCGCCCGGCGTGTTCGTCGCCGGAGACGCCGGCCGTGGCCAGTCCCTGATCGTCTGGGCGATCGCGGAAGGGCGCGCGGCGGCCGCCGCCGTCGACGAGTACCTGATGGGCCGCACGAGCCTGCCGTCACCGGTGCGCCCGACGGACGTCGCGATCGGCCTTCAGCCCGCGTAGGCTGAA
Source organism: Microbacterium hominis NBRC 15708 (assembly GCF_001592125.1). Taxonomy (GTDB): domain Bacteria; phylum Actinomycetota; class Actinomycetes; order Actinomycetales; family Microbacteriaceae; genus Microbacterium; species Microbacterium hominis. Next base: position 284,402 of record NZ_BCWI01000001.1, on the reverse strand, counting down.
ATCAACCCCGAACAACCCATAGAGACCGGAGAGTCTTCAGTGAGACGCGCGAAGATCGTCGCAACCCTGGGACCGGCCACCGAATCGTACGAGATGATCCGCGCGATCATCGAGGCGGGCGTGGACGTCACCCGAATGAACCTGAGCCACGGCTCGTACGCCGAGCACGAAGTCCGCTTCGCCAACGTGCGCAAGGCCGCCGACGACGCGGGACGCGCCGTCGCCATCCTCGTCGACCTGCAGGGCCCCAAGATCCGTCTCGGCAAGTTCAGCGATGGACCGCACGACCTCGCCGTCGGCGAGACCTTCCGCATCACCACCGATGACGTCGTGGGTACCCGCGATCTCGTCGGCACGACCTTCAAGGGCCTCGCCGGCGACGTCAAGCCCGGCGACTTCCTCCTCATCGACGACGGCAAGGTGCGCGTCCAGGTCGAGAGCGTCGACGGTCCGGTCGTCACGACCAAGGTCATCGTCGCGGGAACCGTGTCCAACAACAAGGGCATCAACCTCCCGGGCGTCGCCGTGAGCGTCCCCGCGCTCTCCGAGAAGGACGAGGCCGACCTCCGCTGGGGGCTGAAGGCGGGTGCCGACCTGATCGCGCTGTCCTTCGTCCGCGACGCGGCCGACATCACCCGCGTGCACGAGATCATGGCGGAGGAGGGCCGCAAGGTCCCCGTGATCGCCAAGATCGAGAAGCCGCAGGCGGTGGACAACCTCGAGGAGATCATCGACGCGTTCGACGGCATCATGGTCGCCCGCGGCGACCTCGCCGTCGAGCTGCCGCTGGAGGCCGTGCCGGTCGTCCAGAAGCGCGCCGTCGAGATGTGCCGCCGGATGGCCAAGCCCGTCATCGTCGCGACGCAGATGCTCGAGTCGATGACCCACGCCCCCGTCCCCACCCGCGCCGAGGCGTCCGACGTCGCCAACGCGGTGCTCGACGGCGCCGACGCGGTCATGCTGTCGGGTGAGACGAGCGTCGGCGACTATCCGGTCGTCACCGTGCAGACGATGGCCCGCATCGTGGAGTCGACCGAGGAGCACGGCCTGGAGCGGATCCGTCCGTTCAGCGCCAAGCCCCGCACGCAGGGCGGCATCCTGACCCTGGCCGCGAACGAGGTCGCCGAGTTCATCGAGGCGAAGTACATCGCGATCTTCACGGAGTCCGGTGACACGGCGCGTCGCATGTCGCGCCTGCGCCCCGGCATCCCGATGATGGCCTTCGCCGTCGACCCGGCGATCCGCCGCCGCATGGCGCTGACGTGGGGCGTGCAGTCGACGCTCGTCGAGCACGTCGCCCACACCGACATGATGTTCCTCCAGGTCGACGAGTTCTTCCTCGGCCAGGGCCTCGCCCAGGAAGGGGACAAGGTCGTCGTGATCTCCGGTTCCCCTCCCGGAATCATCGGCTCGACCAACGACATCCGGGTGCACCGGATCGGCGACGCCGTCCACGGCAAGGCGCCGATCTACCAGACGGAGAAGTAGGTCGCAGCACGAACGACGAAGGGCGGATGCCGGGGTTCCCGGCATCCGCCCTTTCGCGTTGCGCATCTTCCGTGCCGGTGGTGGGAGTCGAACCCACACGTCCGAAGACAACCGAGTTTGAGTCGGTCGCGTCTGCCATTCCGCCACACCGGCGCACGCGGACGCTCGTCGGCGCGCGTCCGGGATTGACCATACCGTAGGATTCAAAGGTGACTGAGCAGGAACCGAGCACGACTCCCACGGCATCCGCCCCCCGACGCGTCGTCGTCGCGGAGGACGAATCGCTGATCCGCCTCGACATCGTCGAGATCCTCCGGGACAACGGCTTCGATGTCGTCGGCGAGGCCGGCGACGGTGAGACCGCGGTCCAGCTCGCCACCGAGCTGCGCCCCGACCTCGTCATCATGGACGTCAAGATGCCCGTGCTCGACGGCATCAGCGCCGCCGAGAAGCTCAGCAAGAACCACGTGGCCCCCGTCGTGCTGCTGACGGCGTTCAGCCAGAAGGAGCTCGTCGAGCGCGCCAGCGAGGCCGGCGCCCTGGCCTACGTGGTGAAGCCGTTCACGCCGAACGACCTGCTGCCCGCGATCGAGATCGCCCTCGCGCGCTACGAGCAGATCATCACGCTCGAGGCCGAGGTCGCCGACATGGTCGAGCGTTTCGAGACCCGCAAGCTCGTCGACCGCGCCAAGGGGCTGCTCAACGAGAAGATGGGCCTCAGCGAGCCGGAGGCGTTCCGCTGGATCCAGAAGGCGTCGATGGACCGTCGCCTGACGATGCAGGACGTCGCCAAGGCCATCATCGAGCAGCTCTCGCCGAAGAAGTCCTGACGCCGCCCGCGGTCTCCCGCGGCTCGGCGCCCCGCTGAGGGGGTCAGACCGCCGGGCGATCCGTGATCATGTTGGTGATCCGGATCGTGGAGCATCGCCGTCCCTGTTCGTCGGTCACGACGATCTCGTGCACCGTGATGCTGCGCCCGAGGTGCACCGGCGTGCACACCCCCGTCACGATGCCGCTGGTCGCCGACCGCGTGTGCGTCGCGTTGATGTCGACGCCGACGGCCAGGCGCGTCGGCCCGGCGTGGAGGTTCGCGGCCATCGAGCCCAGCGACTCGCCGAGCACGACGTAGGCACCGCCGTGCATCAGCCCGACGGGCTGCGTGTTGCCCGCCACGGGCATGGTCGCGACGGAGCGCTCGATCGTGAACTCGACGAACTCGATGCCCATCTTCTCGGCCAGCGCGCCCATCCCGCGCTGCCGCGCCCAGGCCATGCCGTCGAGGTCTGCAGGGGTGTTCTCAGCGGTCATCATCCACCTTCGGAAGCGATCGGATCGGAGGCTGCGGTGTCCATGCCCCCGTCTAGAGTTGCAGGGTGACGGACTCCGCAAAGCCTACCCTTCTCGTCGTGGACGGCCATTCGCTCGCCTACCGTGCGTTCTTCGCCCTCCCGGTCGACAACTTCACGACCCGTGACGGGCAGCACACGAACGGCATCTACGGCTTCCTGTCGATGTTCGTCAACCTCGTCAAGGCGGAGCAGCCCACCCACCTCGCGGTGGCCTTCGACACCTCGCGCCACTCGTTCCGCACCGACGTGTATCCGGAGTACAAGGCGAACCGGTCCGAGTCGCCGGCGGAGTTCAAGGGCCAGATCCCGCTGCTGCAGGACTGCCTCGCCGCGATGAACGTCCCGGTGCTCACCAAGGAGGGCATCGAGGCCGACGACATCCTCGCGACGCTCGCGACGCAGGGAGCCGCGGAGGGCTTCGACGTGCTCGTGTGCTCGGGCGACCGCGACACGATCCAGCTCGTCACCGACGACGTCACGCTGCTCTACCCGAGCGTGCAGGGCGTCTCGCAGCTCAAGCGCTACACGCCCGCCGCGGTCGTCGAGAAGTACGGCCTCCCGCCCGTCAACTACCCCGACATCGCCGCCCTCGTCGGCGAGACGAGCGACAACCTGCCCGGCGTGCCGAAGGTGGGGGAGAAGACCGCCGTGAAGTGGCTCACGCAGTGGGGCACGCTGGATGCGCTCATCGAGAACGCCGACAAGATCACCGGTGTCGTCGGAGGAAACCTCCGCGACCATCTCGACGACGTGCGCCGCAATCGATCGCTCAACGCGCTCCTTCGCGACGTGGAGCTCGGCGTCGAGCCGTCCGACCTCGTGGTGCAGCCCATCGACGCGCAGGCCGTTCGCGACATCTTCGCGCGGCTCGAGTTCCGCACCCTCCTGCCGCGCGTGTTCGAGGCCGTCGGCGCCGACCCCGACGAGGGCGCCCACGACGCCGCGGCCGCGGTCGCCGCCCCGAAGCCCGCAGAGGCGGATGCCGCCGCGCTGGCCGCCTGGATCGGCGCCCGCGATCTCACCCCGGATGCCGCCGACGTCGCCGTGACGGTGACGACCGACGCCGGCCTTCCCGCCCGCGTCGGACTCGCCCTGGCCGACAGCGCCGTCGAGACGACGTGGTCGCCCGACACGGCGGCCGTGCTCCGGCCGTGGCTGGAGAGCGCGGCGCCCAAGGTCATCGCCGACGCGAAGCCCCAGGTGAAGGCCCTGCGCCGCGCGGGCGTGCGCCTGCGGGGGCTCGTCTTCGACCCGATCCTCGCCGGCTGGCTGCTGCGTCCGAGCTTTCCCGACAAGGGGCTGTCCGACCTCGTCGACCGTTACCTCGACGAGAAGCTCCCCGAGGCGGATCCCACCCAGCTCGTGCCCGAGACCGAGGGCGCGACCCCGGGCCAGCTCTCGTGGTACGCGCTGCGGGTCGCCGACGAGATGCGCGCGCAGATCCCGGCATCCGTCGCCCGCGTCATGACCGAGATCGAGCTGCCCACCCTCGACACCCTCGCCGACATGGAGCTGGCCGGCGTCGCCGTCTCGCACGAGAAGCTCTCGGCGTTCTCCGCGGAGCTCGGCGCGCGGGCCGACGCCGTGGCCCAGCTCGCCTACGCGGAGATCGGGCGGGAGGTCAACCTCGGCTCGCCCAAGCAGCTGCAGGACGTGCTGTTCGAGCAGCTCGAGCTGCCCAAGACGCGCAAGACGAAGACCGGGTACTCGACCGATGCCGCGGTGCTCGCCGACCTGCAGGAGTCGCACCCGCATCCGTTCCTCGATCTGCTCCTGCAGCACCGCGAAGCCACCAAGCTGCGGCAGATCATCGAGTCGCTCGACTCGTCGATCGGCAACGATCGCGCCGCGGGCTCCGACGGCCGCATCCACACGACGTACGTGCAGACGGGCAGCCAGACGGGGCGTCTGTCGAGCACCGACCCGAACCTGCAAAACATCCCCATCCGCACCGAGGAGTCTCGGCGCATCCGCGCCGCGTTCGAGGTCGGCGAGGGCTACGAGACCCTGCTGACGGCGGACTACTCGCAGATCGAGATGCGCATCATGGCGCACCTCTCGGGCGACGCCGGTCTGATCGAGGCGTTCAACTCGGGCGAGGACCTGCACCGGTTCGTCGGGGCACGGGTGTTCGGCGTCGAGCCGGCCGACGTGACGTCCGCCATGCGCACCAAGGTCAAGGCGATGAGCTACGGCCTGGTGTACGGCCTGAGCGCGTTCGGCCTGTCGAAGCAACTGCGCATCGAACAGTCCGAGGCGAAGCTGCTGATGACCGAGTACTTCGCCCGCTTCGGCGCGGTGCGCGACTACCTGCGCTCCTCCGTCGAGCAGGCGCGCATCGACGGCTACACGGAGACGATCTTCGGGCGCCGCCGCCCCTTCCCCGATCTCGCGAGCCCCAACCGCGTGCTGCGCGAGAACGCGGAGCGCGCCGCGTTGAACGCCCCGATCCAGGGCAGCGCCGCGGACATCATGAAGATCGCGCTGTTCCGCATCCACGACGAGTTCCGCGCGCAGGGCGTCGCATCGCGGGTCCTGCTCCAGATCCACGACGAGCTCGTGGTGGAGGTGGCACCGGGGGAGTGGGACACGGTCGAGAAGATCGTCCACGACCGCATGGGCGACGCCGCGGAGCTGTCGGTGCCGCTCGACGTCCAGATCGGCCGGGGCGAGAACTGGGACATCGCGGGGCACTGAGCGGGCGCGGCCGCGGTGGCATCCGGTTCCGCGGTCGTCGGCATCCCGCCCCACGTCGAGGCCGTGTCGGGATTAGGCTCGAAGAATGACTGATTCCCCCCGTACCCCCACGCCGATCGACGCGATCGCTGAGGCATGGGTCGACACCTGTGCCGAGCTTTCCCCGGGATTGGCCACCTACATCGGACGCTTCGAGCACAACGGTCGACTCGACGACTACTCGCTGGCCGGCGCCGCCGCGCGCGTGGACGCCGCGCGCGCCGCCCTCGCCGCCCTGCAGGCCGCCGAGCCGGTCGACGACGTCGACGTCGTCACCAAGGCCGACCTGAGCGGAGACCTGGAGCTCTCGATCGCGCTGTACGAGGCGGGCGCCCACCTGCGCGACGTCAACGTCATCGCCTCGCCCGCGCAGGAGCTGCGCAGCGTCTTCGACCTCATGCCCACCGACACGATCGACGACTGGTCGGTCATCGCCACGCGGCTGTCCGCCATCCCCGAGGCGATCGGCGGCTACATCGAGACCCTCCGCGAAGGGATCGCGACCGGGGTCGTGCCGGCCCGCCGCCAGGTCACCGAGGTCATCGGTCAGATCGCGCGGTACACGTCCGACAACGGCTTCTTCGCGACCTTCGCCGCCGACGCCGCCCCCGCCGAGGGGCAGCTGCCCGCCTCGCTCGCCAAGACGCTGTCCGGTCATGCCGGTGCGGCGCGGGTCGCGTACGACGAGCTCGCGAACTTCCTGCGCACCGAGCTCGCTCCCGCGGCCTCCGAGGTGGACGGCGTCGGTCGTGAGCTGTACGCACTGCACTCCCGGCGCTTCCTCGGCGCGGTCATCGACCTGGATGAGACCTACGAGTGGGGTCTGGAAGAGCTCGCCCGCATGGTCGCCGAGCAGGAGGCCATCGCGAACGAGATCCTTCCGGGAGCCAGCGTCGAGGAGGCCGTCGCGTTCCTGGAGAACGACGAGGCCCGCAAGCTTCGCGGCACCGTCGCGCTGCGGGAGTGGATGCAGGCGACGAGCGACCGCGCGGTCGAGGAGCTCGGCAAGACCCACTTCGACATCCCGGAGCAGATCCGTCGCCTGGAGTGCATGATCGCGCCCACCAACGAGGGCGGCATCTACTACACCGGTCCCACGGACGACTTCTCCCGTCCCGGTCGCATGTGGTGGTCGGTGCCCGAGGGCGTCGACTCCTTCGATACCTGGCGCGAGCTGACGACGGTCTACCACGAGGGCGTCCCCGGTCACCACCTGCAGATCGCGCAGGCCGTCCACAACCGTGCCGAGCTCAACTCCTGGCGCCGCCTCCTCGCGGGCTCCAGCGGTCACGCGGAGGGCTGGGCCCTGTACGCGGAGCGCCTCATGGAGCAGCTGGGCTACCTCGACGACCCCGCCGACCGTCTCGGCATGCTCGACGGTCAGCGTATGCGCGCCGCCCGCGTCGTCCTCGACATCGGCGTGCACCTGGGCAAGCCGCGCCCCGACGGCGAGGGCATCTGGGATGCCGACTTCGCGCTCGAGTTCATGCGCCGCAACGTCAACATGTCGGACGAGTTCATCCAGTTCGAGGTGAACCGTTACCTCGGCTGGCCGGGTCAGGCGCCCTCCTACAAGGTCGGACAGCGTATCTGGGAGCAGATCCGCGACGAGACCGCCGAACGCGAGGGCGACGACTTCGACATCAAGCGCTTCCACATGCGGGCGCTGCGCCTGGGCGGTGTCGGTCTCGACACCCTGCGGATGGCCCTCGCGCAGGGCTGACGGGGAATGCGGCCGACGCGCGGAAGGTTCTCATTCACATGAATGCAGAGTTGGGACTGGACACCTTCGGCGACGTCACGGTCGGCGATGACGGCACGCGCCTGAGCGACGCGCAGACGATCCGCGACATCGTCGATCAGGCGGTGCTGGCCGATCAGGTCGGCCTGTCGTTCTTCGGCGTGGGGGAGCACCACCGGCACGAGTTCGCGGTGTCGAGCCCTGAACTCGTGCTCGCCGCGGCGGCGGCCCGTACCGAGAAGATCCATCTCGGTACGGCCGTCACCGTGCTCTCCAGCGACGATCCGGTGCGTGTCTACGAGCGCTTCGCGACCCTCGACGCGCTGTCGTCCGGTCGCGCCGAGGTGATCCTCGGACGGGGCTCGTTCATCGAGTCGTTCCCGCTGTTCGGCTACGACCTCAGCGACTACGAGGTGCTGTTCGACGAGAAGCTCGACCTCTTCTCGCAGCTGCTGACCGAGAAGCCCGTGACGTGGCAGGGGACGACACGCGCGTCGCTCACCGCCGCGGACGTCTACCCGAAGACGGAGAACGGTCTCCGCGCCTGGGTCGGTGTCGGCGGCTCGCCGGAGTCGGTGGTGCGCACCGCGCGGTACGGGTACGGCCTCATGCTCGCGATCATCGGCGGGTCCGCGGACCGCTTCCGTCCCTACGTCGATCTCTACCACCGCTCGCTCGCCTCGTTCGGTCACACCGCCCCGATGCCGGTGGGCGTGCACTCGCCGGGCCACATCGCCGACACCGACGCCCAGGCCTGGGACGAGCTGTACCCGGCGATGGAGATCAACCGCAATGCGATCGGCGCCGAGCGCGGCTGGCCGCCGTACAGCCGGCTGCAGTTCCAGCACGACATCGGGCCCGAGGGCTCCGTCTACGCAGGCTCGCCCGAGACCGTGGCCCGCAAGATCGCGGCCACGATGAAGACCCTCGGCGCCACGCGTTTCGACCTGAAGTACGCGAACGGCACCCTGTCGCACGCGAAGCTGATGCACTCCATCGAGCTGTACGGCACCCGGGTCGCACCGCTCGTGAGCGAGATGCTCGCGGCATCCTGAGAAGGGTTCAGTCATGACGGATGCTGCGGCCGCCCCCCGCGTCTCGGCGCGCGCCGACGTGGGCGAGAGGCTGGACGCGCTGCCGTTCACTCGTCGGCACCTGAAGGTGCTCACCGGTTCCGGCCTCGGGTGGGCACTGGATGCGATGGATGTCGGCCTGGTCTCCTTCGTCTTGACGGCGCTCATCGCGCAATGGTCGCTGACGGGGGAGCAGGCGTCGTGGATCGCCTCGGCGGGCTTCGTCGGCATGGCGATCGGGGCGAGTCTCGGCGGCCTGCTCGCCGATCGGTTCGGCCGTCGGTCGGTGTTCGCGATCACACTGCTCGTCTACGGCGTCGCGACGGGCGCGAGCGCCCTCGCCGGCGGGCTGGCCGCCCTGATCGCCCTGCGGGTGCTGGTCGGGCTGGGACTCGGCGCGGAGCTCCCCGTGGCGAGCACCTACGTGAGCGAGATCGCCCCGGCGCGGATGCGCGGACGGCTCATCGTGATCCTCGAGGCGTTCTGGGCCGTCGGGTGGACGGCGGCGGCCCTCATCGGCTTCTTCGTGGTCCCGGCATCCGCCGACGGCTGGCGCTGGGCGTTCGCGCTGGGTGCGGTTCCGGCCGTGTACGCGCTCGTGGTGCGCTGGGGCCTGCCGGAGTCGCCGCGCTGGCTCGTGCGCCGCGGGCGCGTCGCGCAGGCGGAGGCGATCACGGTCGGCTTCGAGTCGTCGCCCGTGCTCGGCGGGGGGCACCGCCGCCACGCGCCGGCGGGGTCGGCGGACGGCCCCGCGCTCGCGACGGGAGGCGTCCGCGCGCTCTGGTCGAGCGAGTTCCGTGTGCGGACCGCGGCGCTGTGGACCGTCTGGTTCTGCGTCAACTTCGCCTACTACGGCGCTTTCATCTGGATGCCGACGATCCTCTTCGCGCAGGGCTATGGTCTCGTGAAGTCGTTCGGGTTCACGCTGATCATCACCCTCGCACAGCTGCCGGGCTACGCGGTGGCGGCCTGGTTGATCGAGGTCTGGGGGCGCCGCCTCACGCTCTCGGTGTTCCTCGCCGGATCCGCCGCGGCCGCCGTCGTCTTCGGAACCGCATCGACCGAGGGCATGATCATCGGGGCGGGGATGGCCCTGTCGTTCTTCAACCTGGGCGCGTGGGGCGCGCTGTACGCGGTCACGCCCGAGAACTATCCGACGTCGCTGCGCGCGACCGGGGCCGGATGGGCGGCCGGCGTCGGACGCATCGCGTCGATCGTCGCACCGCTGAGCGTGCCGCCGCTGCTCGCGGGCGGCGGAGCCCCGCTGCTGTTCGTGGTGTTCGCCGCGTTCTTCGTCCTCGCCGCCGCTGCGGCATGGGGGTCGGCCGACCACCGCGGCGCCGCCCTCGACGACCGCTGACGCCCCGGCATCCGCTTCATCCGTCCCCTGTGGTCGCTCTGCGCACAGGGATGCGACCACGGGGGACGAATGAAGGAGACGTGTCGGGTGACGCGCGGCGTAGGCTGAGCGGGTGACAGACGTGCGTTTCGTGGCGATCGGGGACTCGTTCACGGAGGGTGTCGGCGACGAGCTTCCCGACGGCCGGGTCCGCGGCTGGGCGGATCTCGCGGCGCAGGGGTGGGCCGACTCGCGTGGGGAACCCCTTCAGTACGCGAACCTCGCGATCCGCGGGAAGCTGATCTGGCCGATCGTGCGTCAGCAGCTGGAGGCGGCACTGGCGCTGAAGCCGACGCATCTGTCCTTCAACGGCGGCGGCAACGACATGCTGCGCCCGCGGACGTCCATCGCGCACATCGCCGACGCCTTCAGCCAGGTGCTGCGCCGCTGCGACGAGGAGGGCGTCACGCTCGTCCTCCTCTCGGGCGCGAACCCGTCGGCGCAACTGCCGATGGGCCGCCTGATCCAGCGGCGGGGCGATCTGATGTCGGATGCCGTCATCGACCGTGTCGGCGACCGTGATGACGTCGTCCGCGCCCTCAATTGGCCCGATGCCGAACTGTCCGACCCCTCGTACTGGTCCGAGGATCGCCTCCACATGAACAGCCGCGGCCACCATCGGGTCGCCGCCCGCGTGCTCGACGCCCTGGGGGAGGCCGTGCCCGACGGATGGTGGAGCATGCCGGCCATCCCCGATGCCGTGCGGCTTGCTCAGCGCGACTACGTCCGCGAGCACCTGGGCCCCTGGGTGCGCCGGCGGCTGACCGGAACGTCGTCGGGGGATGGACGCGAGCCGAAGTTCGGCGGCGGATGGGTGGAGATCGCCCCGCGCTAGCGTCGCGCGCCCGTGACTGTCAAGGGCATGGGCACGCGATCACGGGTCGGCCACGATGGGGACGTCTCATCCCGTCACCCGAACCCCACCCAAGGAGAACGCCATGAGCATCGGAGCCGGCATCGCGCTGTTCGTCATCGGAGCCATCCTGGTCTTCGCGGTGAACGTCGACGTCCCGTACGTGGACCTCGACATGATCGGCTACATCCTGATGGGCGCCGGTGTGCTCGTCTTCATCATCGGGCTCGTCCTCCTGCTTCGTCGTCGCTCGACGCAGCAGGTGACGCGCACCGTCGAGCCCGGGGTGGGGGAGCGGATCACCCAGACCGAGTCGCGCACCTCCGGCGACGGCACCGTCTGAGCGCGCTCACCCTCGCCCCGTTCAGCCCTTCGCGCGCGGGCGGCGCGGCGGGTCCATGCCCAGAAGAACCCGGGTCTTGCGCCGTTCGATGACGATGAAGGTCCATCCGAGCGCCCACAGCGGCACCTGAGCCAGGAAGGCGATACGGAACGCGTCCAGCCGGTAGGTGTCGGGCGTGCCCGCACCCTGCAGGTCGAGGGCCAGACCGATCGCGAAGATCGCGATCAGCGCGGCGAGGAAGCCGCCGACGTTGGTGATACCCGTCGCCGTGCTCAACCGGTGCGCCGGGTTGTGCGTGCGCGCATGGTCGAAGGCGATCATCGAGGCGGGACCGCCCATGGCGAGAGCGACCGCCAGCGCGTACAGCAGCCAGAGCGGCGCAGGTCCGGGCCAGGCGACGACCACCATCCACACGCTGAACTGGGTCGCCACCGCCGGCAGCACCAGGGCGCGCGAGCGCAGATGCGGGATGCGGCGGGAGATGTCGCCCATGATCGGGCCGAGCGCCATGCCCACGACGACGTACGTGGACAGCACGCCCGCCGACTGGGCGGCGCTGAGCCCCTCACCGGCCGTCAGGAAGGGCGTTCCCCACAGCAGCACGAACGCCGTGCCGGCGAAGGGAGCCGTGAAGTGCGACCAGAATGCGAGGCGGGTGCCGGGGTGCGCCCAGGCGGCGCGGATGCCGACGCCGGTGTCCATGGACGAGCGCACCACCCTGATCGCCCCGGTGCTGGTGTCGACCGAGACATCGGCGCGCAGCGCGGGCGGATGATTGCGGATGACGGCCCACACCAGGATGCCGAACAGCACGCACAGCCCGGCGATGCCGCCGAACACGATCTCCCAGCTCGTGGCGTGGAGCATCACGGCGAGCGGGGCGAGGGCCAGGAGCTGTCCCGCTTGTCCGACGAGTCCGGTGAGCTGACTCATCAGCGGACCGCGCTGCGCCGGGAACCACACGGCGACGAGGCGCAGCACCCCCGGGAAGATCGCCGCATCGCCGGCGCCGAGCAGCATCCGGGCGAAGATCGCGACGCCGACGCTGGGGGAGAAGGCGAGAGTCAGCTGTCCCGCCGCCATGAGCAGCATCCCCGCCGTCATGATCGGGCGGGCGCCGTAACGGTCGAGCAGGAGGCCGATCGGAATCTGCATGCCGCCGTAGACGGCGAGTTGGACGACGGCGAACATCGAGAGCGTCGCGGCATCCGCCCCGAAGCGCTGTGCGGTGTCGACGCCCACCGCCGACAGCGAGGAGCGGTTGATCACGGCGAGCATGTAGGCCGCGACGCCCACGCCCCAGATGAGCCAGGCTCTGGCATCCGGCCCGACGGACGCGGGGGAGAGGCGGGGCGAGCTCACCCCTCAACGCTACTCGCGTGCGAGCGTGTATTCGGACCCGGACGGCGTGCGGACGAGGAGTCCGTGATCGACCAGGTGACGACGGAGCACGGCGACATCGCCGCTCGGCGCGTACGGCTCGAGCCGCTCGTTGACGTCGCGCTCGCTCATGACGACGCCGGGGGAGAAGGCGCGCTCCGCGACGAGACGGAGCAGCGCGACACGCTCACCCTGCTGCGAGGGATACCGATCGATGCGACCGTCGTGGTCGAGGAAGCGCTCGGGCCCGCGAGGGCGAGGCGGCGCCACCAGAAGAGCCTGCAGCGGGGCATCGTCGAAGCGGATGCCGTCGCCGCCGCGCACCACCAGGCCGAGAGCCGTGAGGCGGTCGAGGGCTCGCTCGCGCGCTCGTGGCGTTCGCGGCGGGGACGCCGTCTCCGCGAGGACCGCACGGACGTCGTCGTCGCGCAACGCCGCGATGATCGCGCGCCAGGTCTCGGGGGAGTCCGTCATCCGTTCAGGGTAGCGAGGCTGGCAGCGGAAACCGCTCGCGCACCGACCATCGGCCGTCGCCGCACACCACTCGACCATCGGATGCTCTCTTCGAGTTGACATAATGTGCATTATCGGCGTTACAGGAGAAGGCCGACCGGGAACGCGACAGGTGCCACCGAGCGCCCCATGCGCGCCCCCCGGGCGCGTCAGTACGACACGGCACCCCCGCCGACCGTTGCGGCATCCGCAGCTGCGTCGACGAGCAATGCGCGTGTCGACGAGACGCCGAGGCGGGAGGCTCCCGCGTTCACGAGCGCCATCGCCTGCGCCCGGGTGCGAATGCCGCCCGACGCCTTCACTCCGACGTGGGGCCCGACGATCCGTGCGATCAGGGCGACGTCGGATACCGAGGCCCCGCCGGCGGGATGGTAGCCCGTCGACGTCTTGATGTAGTCGACACCCGCCTCGGCACCGATCTCGCTGCAGCGGATGATCTCGTCCTCCGAGAGCGCCGCAGACTCGATGATCACCTTCAGCGTCTTCTCGCTCGGCACGACCGCGCGGACGGCATCGATGTCACGACGAACGGCAGCCCAGTCGTGCGAAGCCACCGCGCCGAGGTCGACGACCATGTCGATGTCGTCCGCACCCCGCGCCAGCGCCAGCTCGGCCTCGAGCGCCTTCACCCGCGGATCGTGGGCACCCGACGGGAACCCGCACACCGTGACCACGCGGAGCCCGTACGCATCGGCGGGAATCAGCGTCGGACGGATGCACACCGCGCCGACACCGAGGTCGAGCGCCTCGCGGAGATGCGCGTCGACCTGGGCGGCGGTGGCCTCCGGCGTCAACAGCGTGTGGTCGATCATCCCCCGCAGATCGGAGTCCGCGGAGGGAGGGAGAGTCTGGTCGGTCATGCTCTTCTCGGCTGGGGGTCGCCGGCGGGGTCGTGATGACACCCGCGCAGATCATTAGTTAGTACACTAATAGTACGCACACGAATCACCTGCGTGTGATCGCTTCCCTCCGAAGGAGACTCCCCCGTGTTCGTCCTCTACCTCGTCCTGTTCCTCGGCGGCATGTACCTCATGGGGTTCGCTTTCAACGTCACCGAGTACGAAGGGCTCGTCTTCATCGGAGGCCTCATGCTGACCTCCCTCGCCGTCGGCCTTCCGTTCGCCCTCGGGGCGATCGAGCGCCGCGGCGAGCCAGAGAAGGATTCCGGCTCCGCGAGGCCCTGACCCCCTCTCCCCCGTCGGCGAAACCGTCGCGTACTCCGCGCGTCACTTTCCGCACCGTCCGCGCAACAGCGCTACCCTGAGAACATCTCCGCTCACAGGAGATTTTCAGAAAGGGCTTCGCCATGACTGCTGAACCGTCCCTCGAGAAGACGGCAACGAACGGCATCCGGACCGCACTGGGTCTGGGTGGTGTGTTGTCGGTCATCCTCGGCATCGTCATCCTCGTCTGGCCCGGCAAGACCGCGATGGTCGTCACCGCGCTCATCGCGGTCTACGCGATCATCGCCGGTCTCGTCTACGCGGGCCTGGGCATCTTCGCCGCCGGGAAGGGCGGCTGGTCGCGGATCGGACACGTGCTGCTCGGTGTCCTGTTCGTCGTCGCCGGCATCGTCGCGTTCACCAACCTCGGTGCGACCGCCGTCACCCTCGCCGCGTTCCTCGGCATCCTCGTCGGCATCATGTGGATCATCGAGGGCGTCGTCGCCTTGTCGACCCTCGACCTGGCCCCGTCGCGCGGCTGGACGATCTTCTACGCGATCATCTCGATCATCGCCGGCGTCACCCTGCTGTTCTCGCCGCTCTGGGGCGCCGTGGTGCTGTGGTGGCTGCTGGGCATCTCGGCCGTCGTGATGGGTGTCATCCAGATCGGACGTGCCTTCTCGTTCGGCAAGTGATCCGATGCAGAAGCGCCCCGCCGACCGAGAGGTCGCGGGGCGCTTCTGCATCGCGGATGCGGTCGGTCAGCCGGCCGGCAGGTGGCGCGCCCACCAGTCGAGCACCGCATCGAAGCGCTCGACGCGGTGTCGCGGTCGACCCGACCGGGTGAGCTCGTGGTTCTCGCCGGGGAAGATCAGCATCTCCGCTTCGGTGCCCTGCCGCTTCAGGGCGGTGTAGTAGCGCGTCGCCTGCTCCAGCGGGCACCGGAAGTCGAGCTCCGAGTGCATCACCAGCGTGGGCGTGCGCACCGCACCGACGACGGCCATCGGACTCTGCCGCGCCATGTCCTCTGGGTCGGTGCCGACGTACTCGTCGCCGAAGAACGAGCCGATGTCGCTCGTTCCCTGGAAGCTGACCGGATCGAGGAACCCGCGCTCGACGATCGCCGCCGCGAACCGGTGATCGTGAGCGATCGTCCACGCGGTCAGATAGCCGCCGTACGAGCCGCCCTGGATACCGACACGGGCACCGTCCAGACGGTCGTCGCCGTCGACCACGCCGTCGAGGAAGTCGAGGACATCGGCGAGGTCGAGCGTGCCCATCGCGCCACGGATGCTGCGTCCGTGCGCGCGGCCGTAGCCCGCACTCCCCCGCGGATTGCAGTACACGACCGCGTAGCCGGCGTCGACGAGAACCTGGGTCTCATCGAAGACGTGTATGCCGTAGGACGCATACGGTCCTCCGTGGATCTGCAGGATGACGGGGAAAGGCCCCTCCCCCGCGGGGACGGCGACCCAGCCGTGCACGGGATAGCCGTCGCGACCGACGATCTCCCGCTCCTCCGGACGCACCACGATGGAGCGCTCCGTCGCGTCTCCGAACGCCGTGAGGGCACCCTCGCCGACGAGCGAAAGCTCGCCGAGGCTTCGCGGCGTCGCGTGGGCGTAGACAATCCGCTCCCCCGCCGCCGCGTGTCCACCGACCTCGACGTCGCCGTCGACGAGCACCGAGACGTCGCCGTCGCGGGTGACACGAAGCAACTCGACACGGCCGCGCGTGCGGTTCTGCACGAGGAACTCGGCACCGATGGGCGTGATGTGCGAACCGACCTCGCCGAGGTCGGTCGCCTCGGGATCGGTGAGTCGACGCGGGACGACCGCCGACACCGGACCGTCGAGGACGTACAGCGCGACGTCGGGGGCGATGAAGTCGATGCCCGACGCACCCGGCCGCGATGCCAGCATCGCGATCGTGCCGTCCGCCGCGACGGCGACCTCGTCGACGGAATAGCCGGCCTCGCGCGCGATCACCTCGACGCTGCCCGAGCCGTCGACGGCGACCGCGATGAGGGGGGTGCGCAGGTCGCGGCGGTCGTGCTCGATCTCGTCGACCACCGTGAGCACGTGGGAACCGTCGGCGGTGAAGACGACGCCGTGGTGCGATGCCGCCCCAGAGGTCAGGGCGACGGCATCCGCTGCGACCCGCTTCGCCTTGGCGCCCGCGTTCTCGCCGTCCGCGGTCGGCGCGGGCGTGTAGAACGGCTCCGCACCGGCATCCGGCGCATCGACGACGAAGACGTGCGACGGACGGTCGCCGATGTAGCCGAGACCGTTCGCGTGCCAGCGCACCCCGGTGATGCGCCGCGGCGACTCCGCATCGGCGGAGCGGCCCTCGACGGTGCCGTAGCGGCCCTGCTCGGGTACGCGGGCGGTGAAGGCGATGCGCGTGCCGTCGGGAGACCAGGCGTACGAGCCGACGCCGCCGCGGGCGTCGGTCGCCTGCACCGGCTCGCCGCCCGTCGCGGGGATGACGAACACCTGTGGAGTGCCGTCGGCGTCGCCGCGGACGAAGGCGATGCGTCCGGCGTCCGGTGACACCTGCGGCTCGGCGTCGGCCGTGCCGCGCGTCAGTCGACGCGGCGCGCCGTCGGGCAGGTCGATCCGCCAGATCTGGCCGACGTTGCGGTCGGCGTCGATGTCGGGGCGCGAGGTCGCGAAGACCGAGAACGCGCCGTCGGGGGCGATGCTCGGGCGACCGACCGTGGTCAGGGAGGTGATGTCGACGGCGCGCATGCTCACTCCCCGCCGAACGAGCTCACGTCTCCGACGAGCCTCGTGTTGTCGGCGGGAACGGGTTCGACGGCGGCCAGAGCGACCTCCGCGGCGAACTCCGACACGTTGTAGAGCTTGCCCGCCGACTCGCGACGGTCGGCGATGGCCCCCGGGTTGGCGCGCTCGAGCAGCGTCGCGGTGATCGTGCCCTCGATCATGTCGCCGGAGACGACCACGAAGTCGATGCCGCGCTCGGCGAGAGCCGGGATCCGCTCACGCAGCGCATCCTCGCCGGCGCGCTTGGACAGGGCGACCGGCTCGTACTCGGGCATGGTCGGCGTCGTGCGGATGAAGTGGGCCTGGTGGCTGGTCACGAAAACGACGCGGGAACCGTCGTGCAGAAGCGGCAGGGCCGCATCGAGCACGTTCAGCTGCGCGTCACGGTTGAGCACGAGCGCGTAGTCCTCGCCCATGCCGCTCTCCATCCCGCCGGAGGCGTTGAGGACGAGCAGATCGAGCTGCCCGAAGGTCTCCTGCACGGCGGTCATCATCGCCTCGACGGAACCCGGGTCGGTGAGGTCGGCCCCCACGACGAGCACCTCGACGCCCAGTTCGCGCAGCTGCGCGGCGAGCTTCTCCGCGCGCGGCGCCTTGTTGCGGAAGTTGATGACGACGTTCGCGCCGCCTTCGGCGAGGTAACGGACCGTGTCGGCGCCGATGCCGCGCGAGGACCCGGTGACGAGCGCCGTCCTTCCGGCGAGCGAACCGGCGGGAATGGGCTGGGACATGATTGCTCCTGCGAAATGACGGATGCCGGGCGGAGTTCGCCGTGGCCTTCTCGACACTATCAACCGGGGCCTCGCGCCGACCGGCGAGCGGCCACCGCAACGGAGAGACCGGGTGTTAGGGTTCGAACAAGAACTCGAAGGGAGCTCGCATGCTGCCCGATCTGACGCAGTATCTGTGGATCGCCTGGCTCGTGCTGGCCGTGATCTTCGTGATCATCGAGTTGCTGACCCTCGAGTTCACCTTCCTCATGCTGGCCGCGGGCTCGCTCATCGGCGGCCTCGGCGTGAACCTCCTCGGCGGCCCCTGGTGGCTGCAGGTGCTCATCGCCGCGGCCGTGTCGGCCCTGCTCCTGTTCACGATCCGCCCGCTCCTGCTGCGCGCACTGCACCGCTCCAGCCAGCCGCACCCGACGAACGTCGACGCGCTCTACGGGATGGGTGCGCGCGTCAGCGCCGCCTTCGTCGACGGGCGCGGATACGTCCGCCTCGACAACGGAGAGCAGTGGACCGCCGAGCTCGCGCCGTCCGCCGCGCCGCTCGGCCCGGGCGACCGTGCCGTGGTCACCGCCGTGCGCGGGGCGACCGTCGAAGTCGCGCCCGCCGCCCCGCTTCCCGCCCCGGGGTCCCCCGCGGCATCCGACTCCCCCGAAAGGAGCACCGACTGATGGTCGACGTCGGAGCATTCGTCGGACAGATCTTCGTGATCGTCCTCCTGGTCGTCGTCGCGATCTTCGTGATCGTGGTCCTCTTCCGGTCCATCCGCATCATTCCCCAGGCCTACTCCGGTGTCGTGGAGCGCCTCGGCCGCTACCAGCGCACCCTCTCCCCCGGCCTGAACCTGCTCGTCCCGTTCATCGACCGCCTGCGCCCGCTCGTGGACATGCGCGAGCAGGTCGTCTCGTTCCCGCCGCAGCCGGTCATCACCGAGGACAACCTCGTGGTCTCGATCGACACGGTCGTCTACTTCCAGGTCACCGACGCACGCGCGGCCACCTACGAGATCGCCAACTACCTGTCGGCGGTGGAGCAGCTCACCACGACGACACTGCGCAACGTCGTCGGCGGGCTGAACCTCGAGCAGGCCCTCACCAGCCGTGACAACATCAACGGCCAGTTGCGCGTCGTGCTCGACGAGGCGACCGGGAAGTGGGGTCTGCGGGTGTCGCGCGTCGAGCTCAAGGCCATCGACCCGCCCCACTCGATCCAGGACTCGATGGAGAAGCAGATGCGCGCCGAGCGGGAGCGCCGCGCGACGATCCTGACCGCCGAGGGCTCGAAGCAGTCTCAGATCCTCGAGGCGGAGGGACGCCGTCAGGCCGCCATCCTCGGGGCGGAGGGCGACAAGCAGGCGGCGATCCTGCGGGCCGAAGGTGAAGCGGCCGCCATCCAGAACGTCTTCTCCGCGATCCACGCCGGACGCCCCGACGACAAGCTGCTGGCGTACCAGTACCTCCAGACGCTGCCGAAGATCAGCAACAGCGCATCGAGCAAGCTCTGGATCATCCCGAGCGAGTTCACCGAAGCGATGAAGGGCCTGGGCGGCGCGTTCGCCGCACGCACCGAGGCGGCCGCGGGTGCATCCGGGCCGACCCCGCCGCCGAGCGCCGCGCCCGCACCGCACACGCCTCCCGTCGACCCGTCGTGACCCACCCCTGGTTCACGGGGACGTCGTCGCCGCGGGTGCTCGCCCACCGCGGGTTCGTTCCCCCGGATGCCGAGGGCATCGTGGAGAACAGCGTCGCCGCGTTCGCGGCGGCCCATGCCGCCGGAGCGGTCTACGTCGAGTCGGACTGTCACCTCACGGCCGACGGCGTCGTGGTCTTCTTCCACGACGACGACCTGCGACGCGTGACCGGCGACCCGCGCGCGATCGCGGCGGTGCACCACGCGGAGCTCGAACGCATCATGGCCGATCGGGGTGGGCTCGCCACCGCGGCGGACACCCTCTCGGCGTTCCCGACGCTGCGCTTCAACCTCGACGTGAAGGCGGCGGCGGCCGCGCGGCCCGTGGGACGCCTCGTCGTCCCCCACGCGGGTCGCGTGCTGCTGACGAGCTTCTCCGACGCGCGTCGCCGTGACGCGCTGGACGCGGCGCGCCACCTCGGCGGCGAGCCCGCCACGTCCGCCGGCCGGGCCACCATCGCGCGTGTCCTGGCGGCGGTGTCCACCGGTTCGGCGCGCCTTGTCGCCCGCGCGCTGCGCGACGTCGACGCGCTCCAGGTTCCGGAGCGCCAGGGTGCGGTGCGCATCGTCACCCCGCGCCTGCTCCGCGCCGCGCACGCGGCGGGCGTCGAGATCCACGTGTGGACGGTCAACGACCGCGACGACATGGACAGGCTGCTCGATCTGGGGGTGGACGGCCTCGTCACCGACCGTGCGGACCTCGCACTTCAGGCGGTCGCCGCGCGGCACTGATCCGGGCTGAGCATCCCCTGTGAAAGGGGGTGGCCGGACGCCCGTTCGGATGATGCACACAGGTGCGCGCGTTATACCTGACACGACGAGAGGACCACACAATGGCAGATCGCAGCCTGCGCGGCATCCGACTCGGCGCCTCCAGCCTACAGAGCGAGGAAGGCGTCGTGTTCCATGAGCGCGCCAACCACACGTATGTCTGCACGCAGTGCGGACGCGAGACCGTGATGACCTTCGCGGCGGACGCCGAGCTTCCCGAGGCCTGGGAGTGCCGCACCTGCGGCGCCGAGGCCGTGCTCCGCGTCGGCGACTCGGTCGTCGAGATCGACCACTCCGGCGACAAGGCTCCCCGCACGCACTGGGACATGCTCCTGGAGCGTCGCACGGTGCCCGAGCTGGAGGAGCTGCTCGAGGAGCGCCTGGCTCTGCTGCGCGCCCGCCGCGGCGCCACGGGCGACGCTCGCCTCAGCGCCTGACGCTCACTCCCCCGTGATGACGCCGGCCCCTTCGGGGGTCGGCGTCTTCGGCGTGCGCGCGCGGCGCCGCGCGACGAGGCCGACCACCGCCAGAGCGAGGACGCTCCCCCACCCGAGGAGGGTCTGCAGGGCCTCGCCGAGCAGGATGCCGGGCGTCAGACCGGTGCGCAGCGGCACGTCGGTGACCATCGCCCCCGGCTCGTCGGCGGGCAGGGCGTCGATCGTGCGCCCGTCCGGACCGATGACCTGACTGGTTCCCACGGTGGAGAGGTTCACGACCGCACGACCGGACTCCACGGCCCTGATCCGCGCGAACGCGAGCTGCTGCAGGTTCTCGTCGGTGCCCCGGAAGTCGGCGTTGTTGGTCTGGAACATGAAGACCTGAGCACCGGCCAGAGCGCCCTCGCGGATCACGTCGTCGTAGATGACGTCGAAGCAGATGGCGAGACCGACGCCCACACCGTCGACGTCGAACATCGGTGTCGACGTGCCCGGCGTGTACTCCCGCTGGATGAGCCCGATGAGATCCGGGGCCAGCATGTCGTAGAACCAGCGATCGGGCACGTACTCCCCGAAGGGCACGGGATGCCGTTTGTCGTACAGGGCGACGGGGTTGTCGGCTCCGTCCTTCCAGAGCATCGACGAGTTGAAGTACTGATCGCCCCGCTGGGTCACGCCGCTCACGAGCAGCGGCGCGCCGATGCGGCCCGCGAGCGCGTCGAGCGCGGCACGCACCGACGTGTTCGACAGGGCGTCGGCGTCGATGCCGCCCTCCGGCCACAGCAGCACGTCGATGTCCTCATCCTCGATCGGCGCCGTCGCCGCCAGCTGAGCCCGCAGGACGTCGTAGGCCGCCCGCTGGTCGAAGTAGCCGGCGGGCCCGTTGCCCTGCACCGCGCCCACGCGGATGCTGCCGGCATCCGTCGTGGGGAAGGCCGGCAGCAGGAACATCACGAGCACCGTGAGCGCCGCCGGCAGCGCGGTGCGCAGATCGCGCAGGCGTCCCAGACGCACGGCCTCGACGGCGGCGGCGCAGGCGAAGACGATCAGGAAGGACAGCCCGCTCATCCCCGTCCACGACGTCACGTCGACCAGGGGAGAGTCGGCCTGGGTGACGGCGATCCGCGTCCAGGGGAACCCTCCGTAGGGGAATGTCCCCTGCAGCTCCTCCCGCGACACCCACAGTCCCGCGACGAGCGCCGGAAGCGCCACCAGACGACCCGCCGTTCCCGGCGCCCACCGCGGAAGCCAGCGGTAGGCCAGGGCGATCGGCACCGCCATCACGGCGGTGAGGACGGACTCGAGGCTCGCGAGCGCGATCCACGGCACCGGACCGAGATAGCGCGCCGTGAAGGAGAAGTTCACGAAGAACAGCCCGGCTCCGAACAGCAGCCCGACCAGGAGCGCACCACGCACGCTGCGTCCGATGAGCCCGACCAGCGCGAGGGGCACGGCCACGAACACCACCGGCCACCACGAGAGGGCGGGGAAGGCGAGCGTCAACAGCAGCCCCGCCGCGGCCGAGGTCACCGCCGCGGCCCACAGCGGCAGAAGCGGCCTCGGGGGCGGCGAGGACGGTCGCGGGCGTCGGGGCACGGAACGAGCCTAAGCGAGCGGGATCAGAACGAGCCGTAAGCGACGATGCCGCGACGAACGGCGTCGAGCGCCGAGCGCGCCGTGGTCGCGATCGGCGGGTCGGCGACCATCGACAGCTGATCGAGCAGATCGATGGTCTGTTTCGTCCAGCGCACGAAATCGCCCGCGGCGAGGTCGGCCTCCTGCAGCACCCGGTCGAGGCTCGCGCCGCGCGCCCACGCGTGCATCGCCGGGGCGAGGCCGGTGGCGACGGGCGCGGACCCGGGAAGGCGATGGTCCTGCTCGAGGTCGTCCAGTCGCGCCCAGAGCTCTTGGGTGGCCGCCAGCGCGTCGCGGAACGCGCCCCGCGGCAGCCCGCGCTCCCCCGGGCCGCTCTCGTCGCGACGCGGCTCGTAGACGAGGCTGCAGGCCAGCGCGGCGAGCCCCGCGGCATCCAGGTCTGCCCAGATGCCGGTGCGCAGCGACTCGGCGACGAGGAGATCGCGCTCGCCGTAGATGCGCTTCATCGTCGCGCCGGCCGCGGTGAGCGTGGTCACGCCGTCGGCGTCCACCGCGACGTAGTCGAGCGCCGCGAGCACGTCGACGACGCGATCGAAGATGCGCGCGACGGTGCCGGTGCGCGCATCGATCTGCTGACGCAGCTTGTCGGTGTGCCGCCGCAGCTTCCAGAACCGCTCCGCCCACCGGGCGTGCTTCTCGCGATCGGGACAGGTCTGGCACGGATGCCGCTTCAGACGCCGTCGCAACGACTCCAGCTGCTCCTGCCGCTGCTGGCGGAGCTTCGGTGAGCTGGACCGGTCGCCCTTGCGCTCCAGATCCGTGAGCTCACGCCGCATCCGCGCGAACTCGGCGAAATCGCCGCGATCGCACGTCATCGCCGCCGTGTACCCGGCGAGCGAGTCCTCGGCCTCCTTCACCTCGCGCGCCAGGCCGACGACCGCGCGGTCGGCCTGGAACTGGGCGAAGGAGGATTCGAGGATCTCCCGCGCGCGGGCGCGCCCGAACTGGTCGATGAGGTTCACGGCCATGTTGTAGGTCGGGCGGAAGCTGGAGTTGAGCGGGTAGGTGCGCCGCGAGGCGAGCGCGGCCACCGCCTGCGGATCGAGGCTCTCGGTCCACTGGATCACGGCGTGACCCTCGACGTCGATGCCACGGCGTCCCGCGCGTCCGGTGAGCTGGGTGTACTCCCCCGAGGTGATCGCGACCCGCGCCTCGCCGTTGAACTTCTCGAGCTTCTCGAGCACAACCGTGCGCGCGGGCATGTTGATGCCGAGGGCGAGGGTCTCGGTCGCGAAGACGACCTTGACGAGCTTGTGCTGGAAGAGCTCCTCGACGATCTCCTTGAAGGCGGGCAGCAGACCCGCGTGGTGGGCGGCGATGCCGCGCTCCAGGTTCTCGCGCCACTCCCAGAAGCCGAGCACGGCCAAGTCCTCGTCGGGAAGCGCGGCCGTGCGCTCGTCAACGATGCGCCGGATCTCGTCGCGTTCGTCACGGTCGGTGAGCCGCACGCCGGCACGTCGGACCTGCTGCACGGCGCCTTCGCACCCCGCGCGGCTGAAGATGAAGAAGATCGCGGGCAGCAGGTTGGCGCGCGCGAGCAGCTCGACGACCTGCGGGCGATCGATGCGCTCGATGCGCTGGGCGTTCGCCGCACGCATGGGGCGCCGCCCGCCGGAGGACGGTCGCTGTCCCGGCGCACGGTCGCCTGCGGACCGCTGACCGTGGGCGCGGTGTCCCTGCGAACGGTGCTCCTGCGAGCGGTGCTCCTGCGCGCGCCGGTTGCTCTCGAACGACGAGCCGCGCACGGACCTCAGGCGCATCAGCTCCTGGTTCACCTGCGCGGTCGCGATGCCGGCGCGGTCGTCGAACAGGGGCAGCAGATCGCCGCGCACGAGAACGTGCTGTTCCAAGGGCACCGGTCGCGTCTCGGACACGATGACGGCGGTGTCCCCCCGCACGGTGTCGAGCCAGTCGCCGAACTCCTCGGCATTCGAGACGGTCGCCGACAGCGACACCAGCCGCACCCGCGCGGGCAGGTGGATGATGACCTCTTCCCACACGGCGCCGCGGAAGCGGTCGGCGAGGTAGTGGACCTCGTCCATCACGACGTACCGCAAGCCGCGCAGCGCCGGCGAGTCGGCGTAGAGCATGTTGCGCAGCACCTCGGTGGTCATCACGACGACGCGCGCGTTCCCGTTGATGTTGGTGTCGCCGGTGAGAAGTCCGACCTCGTCCTCGCCGTAGACCTGCTGCAGCTCGCGGAACTTCTGGTTGGACAGCGCCTTCATCGGGGTCGTGTAGAAGGCCTTGTCGCCCGGCTCGCGCATGGCGAGGTGCACGGCGAACTCTCCGACGATCGTCTTTCCCGCCCCGGTGGGTGCGGCGACGAGCACGCTGCGCCCCTCTTCCAGGGCGTGGCATCCGGCGATCTGGAACGGGTCGAGCTCGAACCTCTGCTCGTCGGCGAAGGCGGCGGTGAGAGGGTGGGCCTGACGCGCCTGCGCCTGTGCGTAGCGAGTGGCGGGATCCGTCACAGCTCGAGACCGAGGGCCTTCTCGCGCTTGGCGCGTCGACGGTCGAACAGGACGGACAGACCGGCGGCCGCGAAGAAGAGGACGGTGAGGATGCCGGCCAGCATCAGCATGCTCACGATGTCGGCGGCCGGTGTCGCGAGCGCCGCGAAGACCGAGGCGACGAGGATGGCCACGCGCCAGCCCTTCAGGATCGCCATGCCGCTCATGACGCCCGCGAGGTTCAGCGCGACGAGGAACACCGGCAGGACGAACGAGACGCCGACGACGAGCAGGAGCTTGAAGACGAAGTCGTAGTAGTACTTCGAGTCATAGATGTTCGAGGCGCCCTCTGGCGTGAAGGACGCCATCAGCTCGACGATGTGGGGCATGATCAGCCACCCGACGAACACTCCCGCGGCGAACAACGGGATCGCCGCGGAGACGAAGCCGATCGTGTAGCGGACCTCCTTGCGCGTGAGGCCGGGGACCAGGAACGCCCACACCTGCCACAGCCACACGGGGGCCGAGATGATGACGCCGACGGCCAGCGAGATCCGCAGCCGCATGTCGAACGGGCCCGTGATGCTCTGGTACATGAGCGTGACGACGTCGGCGTCGCCGCGCTGCTCGGCGACGACGCGGATGGGCTCGGTCATCGCCCAGATGATCGCATCGGTGAAGATCCACGCGACGACCATCCCCACCACGAGCGCGATGATCCCGATGATGAACCGACGGCGCAGTTCCTTGAGGTGCTCGCCCAGCGACATCCGCCGGTCACGGCGCGGACCCTCTTCTTCGGCGATGCGCGCGGAGTCGACCGTGGCCACGAGTGTCAGGGCTTGGTGTCGGTACCGGGTTCCGCCGTCGGGGCGGGGCTGGTGCCGTTGGGTGCGGTCGGCGCGGCGGGCGCGTCCTCTTCCTTCATCGCCTTCATCTCGCCCTTGAAGACACGAGCGGACTGTCCGACGCTCTTGGCCAGAGCCGGGAGCTTCGCCGCCCCGAACAGGAGCAGGATGATGATGACGAGGGCCAGCAGGTGCCAGCCGGTCAAGCCTCCGAGCATGAGGGTCTCCTCGGGTGTGGGGTTGCTGGCCAGTCTACCTGCCGCCCCGACGGATGGGTTCAGCGGTACTGGGCGAGCCCCGCTTCGGCCCACGCGGCGGTCGCGCGGCGCGCGGCATCCGGGGAGACGACCTCGAGGTCGCCGCCGAGCCGCGTCGCGACCCGCTTGAGGCTCCGCGCGTCGCCCACCCGGACGCGGGCCGACCGGATCTCCGCGTCGATCGTGGCCGGGTCGTCCAGCACGACGTAGTCGGCCAGCAGCGGCGCCGCCGACGCGCGATAGCGGACCTCGACCTCGACGTCTCCCGCGGCGCCCTCGAACAGCGCGGGCACCGAGTCTTCGCCGTGGGTGCTCGCGATGTCGGTCAGACGTACGTCGGAGACGCGGTCGAGATGGAAGGTGCGCATCGCCTGGCGCAGATGGCACCATCCCTGCAGGTACCACTGTCCTCCCGCGATGTGCACCTTGACCGGGTCGACCGTGCGGGTCGTGGGCGCGGCATCGGGAGCCTGGTACGAGAAGGCCACGGCGACGTGCTCGCGGAGAGCCTGCGCGACGGTCAGGCGCACGTCGTCGACCGTGTCGGGGGCGACGATGACATCGGCCGGCACGCCCGACGCGCCCCGTGCGAGCTTGGCGAGCAGGCCCTGGACGACGCCGCTGTCGCCGACGCCGGGCAGGGTCGCCGCGACACGCAGCCCGGCCAGCAGCGCGGCCGCCTCCGGTGCGGTCAGCCGTGGGGTGCGCTCCAGACCCACCGTGTTCGTGATCACGATGAGGTCCTGTTCGTCCAGGAGGTCCCAGTCGATGTCGAACAGGTCGTTGGCCATCTGCCAGAAGCCGCCGTCGCCGGGCAGGCCGATCACGGTGAGCTTCTCGACCATCCCGCGCATCTGCTCGACGGTCACGTCGAATTCGTCGGCGGCCTCGGTGAGCGACACCTCGCCCTTCCCGATCAGGTAGGGCACGAGCTGCAGGATGAGCGCCGCCCGATCGGTCGCCAGCAGCGGCTTGCGACGACGGCTCATGATCCCGCCCCCTCGTCGGTCGCGGCGTCCGGGCCGGCGTGCAGCCGGAGCGTGCGCTCGAGTCGTGCGATGACCTGATCGCGCAGCGCGGCCGGCTCGACCACGCGCACCTCCGGGCCGTAGGAGGCGAGCTCGTCGGCGAGGATGTGGACGTCCACGTACGGCACCCGGATCCCCTGTTCGGCATCCGTCGCGCGGCGGGTCAGACGCAGGGCGGCCTCGGTGCCAGGCGCGATCTCGAGCAGCGCCTGCTGACGGGCCGCGAGGGCCTCGAGACCGGCCAGCGCGCGCTCACCGGCGCCCTCGCGCAGCGCGAGGTCGAAGCCGGCGCGGGTGATCGCGACATCCGACACGATGCGCGACAGCAGGAAGGTGCGCACGTCGTCCTGCGCGAGGTCGAACCCGTACACGTGCCAGCGCGCCTCGTACTCGACGAGGGCGTACGGCTGCACGCGGCGCACCCGTGCGGTCTCGTCGCCGGCCTTGAGGTAGGCGAACTCGACGACGCGCCCCTGCTCGATCGCCCGCTGCAGCGGCCCGAACGAGGCCTCCCGCAGGTTGACGCGCGGCGAGTATCCGATGGTCGGCGCGTCGACCTCGATGCCGAGCGCGCGGATCTTGCGCAGACCGCTGCGCGCATCGGCCGACATGGAGCTCTCGCTCCACACGCCGCCGGCGAGGTTCAGGACGGCGAGCTCGGCGGGGGTGAACTCGATGTCGGCGGGCAGCTCGTACTCGGCCGTCGGGATGCGGTAGCGCGCCTCGCGGAGATCGTCCGGGTCGGCGTAGTCGCCGATCGTCTCGACCGGGATGCCGAGCGAGCGCAGGTTCTCCTTGTCGCGCTCGAACATCTTCTCGAGCGCATCCTTGGACGCGCCGGCGCTGCTCTGCTCGCGGTAGCCCGCGACGGAGGCGAGGATGGTGTCTTTCGTGAGCCCCTGCTCGGTCGCCATGAGGGCGACGACGAGGTTGACCAGACGCTCCTCGGGCGCGCTGCGGACGGTCTCGGTGGGCACCCGACAATCTTAGGCGTCGCCTGTGCGCCGGCGGCGCTGCCGCGCGGTCGCGGTCGTCAGCTCGTCGCGGGCGTGTCGACGCCGAGGATGTCGATGACGAACACGAGCGTCGATCCTGCGGGGATCGAGCCGCTCGCCGTGTCGCCGTATCCGAGCGCCGGCGGGATCACGACGAGGATCTGCGACCCGACCGTCTGGCCGTCGAGCGCCTGAGCGAAGCCGGGCACCACCGCGTCGAGGGTGACGGCCGCCGAGGCGCCGTTCTCCCACGTCGAGTCGAAGACCTTGCGATCGGCCCACGTGACGCCGGTGTAGTTGATGCGGATGCTGTCGGTTCCGCCGACGGCCGGGCCGTCGCCCTTCTTCAGCACCTCGACCGCGAGATCGGTGGGCGGGGCCGTGTCGGGGATGATGACGCCGGGTGTGCCGTCGGGCGCGAGCACGACCGACGGCATGCCGCGGCGGTCGTTGTACTGCGGGACACCGTCGGCGGCGGCGAGGTACACCTTCTGGAGGTCGATCGCGACGACGATCGCATCGCTGCCGCTGAGGCCCCAGCCCTGAGCCGCGGCGTCGGAGAGGTCACTGGCCGGCACGGCCCCGACGATCCGCGAGCCCTCCGTCGCGCACATCATCATGTCCGCGAAGCCGGCGTACTGCTCGCGCCACTTCGACAGCGGGGTGACCTGCGTGCCGGAGGTCAGGATCTTCTGCCCGGTCGAGCCGCTCATGATCGTGATGGCGAACTGCACGTCCTGCATGTCGGAGGTCACGCGCTGGCCCGAACCCACGGTCTCGTCGACGGCGACGGTGTGATCGACGTAGACGGGAGCGCTCAGGGTCACCTCGGGGGTGCCTTCGGCGCCGGAGACGCTCACGGTGTCGAGCACGCCGGACGGGTCGGCCCCACGGTGGCACGCGGCGGCCGATGGGGATGCGGACGCGCACCCGACCAGGGTCAGGACGGAGAGGCCGACGACGGCGAGGGCAGCAGGGATCCGGCGCACCGGATCAGTCTACGTCGTCCGCGGCCCGCTCCCCCGCGCCGTCGGGGCCGGTGTCCGCGTCGGCGCCGGCGGTGGCCTGTCGCGCCCCGTCGGCGGCGCGCTGCGCCTCGCGCACCCGCTTGCGGAGGTTCTTGTCGGTGATCTCGCGGTCGCCGACCGCACCGGGGGTCCACGCCTCGACATCCGCGTCGGCATAGCTCGGCTTCTTGAGCGCACGCTTGCGCACGTCGGGCGGCATCGCTCCGGGCGCCAGACGGCGCGCCGTGATGAGGAAGCCGGTGTGCGCCACCATCCGATGGTCGGGGCGCACGGCGAGACCTTCCACGTGCCAGCCGCGCACCATCGTCTCGGTGGCCTCGGGGTCGGTGAACAGGCCCGTGCCGCGGATGTACTCGGCGACGCGGCTGAGCTGGGTGGCGGTGGCCACGTAGCACAGCACGACACCGCCGGGCGTGAGGGCGTCGGCGACCGCGTCGATGCACTCCCAGGGCGCCAGCATGTCGAGGACGACACGGTCGACGGATGCCGCGTCCACCGCGCCGGGCAGCTCCGCGACGAGGTCGCCGACCACGACCTCCCAGGCCTCGGGCGCATGGCCGAAGAAGGTCTCGACGTTGGCGCGGGCCACCTCGGCGAACTCCTCGCGACGCTCGAAGGAGACCAGGCGGCCGGCCGATCCGATCGTGCGCAGGAGCCACATCGACAGCGCGCCCGAGCCGACGCCCGCCTCCACGACGGTGGCGCCCGGGAAGATGTCGGCGGAGGCGAGGATCTGCGCCGCATCCTTCGGATAGACGATCGCCGCGCCGCGCGGCATGGACATGACGAAGTCGCGCAGCAGCGGGCGCAGCGCCAGGTACTCGTGGCCGCCCGAGTTGGTCACGACCGATCCGTCGGGCTGGCCGATCAGCTGCGCGTGCTTGAGGACGCCGTGATGCGTGTGCAGCTCGCCGCCCTCGCGGAGCGTCACGGTGTGCAGACGCCCCTTCGGGCCGGTCAGCTGCACCCGGTCGCCCAGCCGGAACGGCCCGCTCGGTCGGAGGTCGACGAGGGGGGTGGGCGTTGTCATGTGCGATCTCCTGTGCGGTGTGCCGCGTACACGGCGGCGATGTCATCGGGCGTCCGCTCGGCGAGCGTCGACCAGAGGGTGTGGGCGCCGGCACCCACCAGCGAGACCATCAGCGGGACCCCGATGGTGGTGACCCCGGCGGCGACCGCGGCGCGCACCCCCGTCGGCGAGTCCTCGATCGCCACGACCTCCGACGGATCGACGCCGAGCGCCCGGCAGGCCTGCAGGTAGGCGTCGGGGTAGGGCTTGGGGCGGGTGACGTCGTCGCCGGCGACGATCAGCTCGAAGGTGTCGCCGAAGGGCGCCACCACCTGCTCCGCCATCGACCGCAGTGACATCGTCACGAGGGCGCACCGCACCCCGGCCGAACGCAGAGCGCTCAGCAGGTCGGCCGCGCCCGGCCGCAGGGGGTTGCCGCGCTCGGCCAGCATCCGGGTGACCTCGGCGGTGAGGTGGTCGACGATGTCGCGGACCGACATCCGCACGCCGGCCTCCTGCAGGATCGCTCCCGACGTCTCGAGGCCCTGCCCCACCAGCGTCAGCGCCTGCTCGTGGGTCCAGGTGCCGCCGAAGCTCTCGACGAGCGCGGTCTCCGCCTCCATCCAGTACGGCTCGGTGTCGACGAGGGTGCCGTCCATGTCCCACAGGACGGCGACGGGAAGGGCGGGGCTCACCGGACCATGCTACCGACGCGCTCCGCGGCGTCCCGCCGGCACCGCGCGTCGCGCGCGGGCGCCGCCCTGTCGCCGGTCGCGACGCGTATCGTTGAGGGATCGATTCACCGTGCGAGAGGGGCGGAGTGGACGAACTCGGAAACCGCGTATTGGTCGTGGCCTTCGACGGATGGAACGACGCGGGCGAGGCCGCTTCCGCCGCCGCGGCGCACATCCGCGAGTCGGGCGCCTACCGCGAGGTCTTCTCGGTCGACCCGGAGCTCTACTTCGACTACCAGTACACGCGACCGCAGCTCAAGGTGGAAGCCGACGGCTCGCGCACCCTCAGCTGGCCCGACGCGACCGTGTGGCGGCCGCTGCATCCCGCCGAGGGCACACGGCTGTGGGTGCTCTCCGGTGTCGAGCCCGCCCGCGCCTGGCAGTCGTTCGCGGCCGAGCTGATCGACGCCGCCCTCAGCGAGGACATCACGGGCATCGTGGCGCTCGGCTCGATGATGTCGGATGTGCCCCACACCCGCCCGATCTCGGTGTTCGCGGGAAGCGACAACGAGAAGCTGCGCGCCGCGCTGGGACTGGAGAAGCCGACGTACGAGGGGCCGGCCGGCATCCTCACCGTGCTCTCCGCGGCCGCCGAGGCGGCCGGCATCCCGACCGCGGCCCTGTGGGCGAGCGTCCCGCACTACGTCGCCGGCCACACGCCGTCACCGAAGGCCACGCTCGCGCTGCTCGATCGCGTCATGGCGCTGACCGGAGCGGTGGTCGCCCGCGGCGACCTGCCCGCCGAGGCCCTCGCCTGGGAGGCGTCGATCGATGCCGCGGCGGCGGACGACGAGGAGATGACCGAGTACATCCACCAGCTGGAGCAGACCCGCGACACCTGGGACTCCCCCGAAGCGTCCGGAGACGCCATCGCGCAGGAGTTCGAGCGCTATCTGCGCCGCGGCGGAAGCGGCGAGGGCCCCGGCAAACCCGGTCGCGACGACCCCCGCCGCTCCTGATCAGTACGCCTGCAGCACTCCGAAGCTCAGCAGCACGATCAGCACGAGTCCGAGCGCCACGCGGTAGAGCACGAACGGCAGGAAGCTGCCGCGCTTGAGGTAGCGCATCAGGAACGCGATCACCGCGAGGCCCACACCGAACGCGACGACCGTGGCGACGCCCGTCTCGAGCATGTTGTACACCTGGTCGCCCGGGTCTTTGATGGCCTGCACCAGCTCGTAGAGGCCGCTGCCGAACACGGCCGGCACCGCGAGCAGGAACGCGACCTCCGCCGCGGCCGGACGGGTGTAGCCCAGGGCCAGGCCCATCGTCGTCGTCGCACCGGAGCGCGAGACACCCGGGACGAGGGCGAGCATCTGCGCCAGGCCCAGAGCGAGGCCGTGCCCGTAGGTCAGGTCCTTCTCGGTGCGGGTGCGGCGCCCCAACGCGTCGGCGGCGCCGAGCAGGAGACCGAAGACGATCAGCACGATCGCGACCAGCCAGAGGTTGCGGAACGTGTTGCGGATGGACTCCTGGAACAGGTATCCGGCGATGCCGATCGGGATCGTGCCGATGATGACGATCCACCCCATGCGAGCGTCGGGGTCGTTGCGCGGCACGCGGCCGGTCAGCGACTTCGCCCACTGGGAGATGATCCGCACGATCTTGCCCCAGAAGTAGACGAGCACCGCGAGCTCGGTGCCGATCTGGGTGATGGCGGTGAAGGTCGCGCCGGGGTCTTCGGCGGACGGGAGGAACTCGCCCATGATGCGCAGGTGGGCACTGGAGGAGACGGGGAGAAACTCGGTGAGTCCCTGGACCAGGCCCAGGATGATCGCCTCGAACAGGTGCATGGGGGCCCTTTCAGTACGTGCGGATCAGATCGGTGAGCACGCGTTGCCCGAAGACCAACGCGTCGATGGGGACGCGTTCGTCCACACCGTGGAACATACCGGTGAAATCGAGATCCGTGGGAAGCCGCAGCGGCGCGAACCCGTATCCGGCGATGCCGAGCTCGGCGAGAGCCTTGTTGTCGGTGCCGCCGCCCATCAGGTAGGGCAGCACCGGAACCCCCGGATCGTGCCGCTCGAGCGCCCCGACCATCGCCTCCACGAGCTCTCCGCGGAAGGGCACCTCGAGCCCGATGTCGCGATGCGAGATCTCGACCTCGATGTCGTCGCCCACGATGCGCTGGATCTCCGCGAGCACCCGCTCCTCCTGGCCCGGGAGCGTGCGCACGTCGATCGTCGCGACCGCGGCATCCGGGATGACGTTGTGCTTGTACCCCGCGACGAGACCCGTGGGGTTCGTCGTCGTGCGGAAGGTGGAACGCAGGAAACCGGATGCCGCGCCGGTCGCGTCCGCCACGGCATCCGGATCGGCGGGGTCGACGCCACACAGGGCCGCGAGACCGTCGACGGTCTGGCGCGTGGTGGCGGTGAGCTCGAGCGGCCAGACCGACCGGCCGAGGGCGGCGACGGCCTCGGACAGCCGCGTCACGGCGTTGTCCGGGTGGAAGCGGCTGCCGTGGCCGGCGGTGCCGCGAGCGCGCAGCCGGAGCCACACGAGGGCCTTCTCCCCCACCTGCAGCAGATAGGCGCGCTGCTCGCCCACCGGGATCGAGTAGCCGCCGACCTCGCTGATGGCCTCCGTGGCGCCGTCGAACCAGTGCGGCCGATCTCGCACGACCAGCTGCGAGCCCTCCACCCCGCCGTTCTCCTCGTCGGCGAAGAACGTGAGGATGAGGTCGCGCTCCGGCTGCTCCCCCGCTCTCAGGAGCTCGGCGACAGAGGTGAGGATCATCGCGTCCATGTCCTTCATGTCGACGGCACCGCGCCCCCACAGCATCCCGTCCCTGATCACGCCGCCGAACGGGTCGACGCTCCAGTCGTCGGCGACGGCGGGGACCACGTCGAGGTGGCCGTGCAGGACGAGGGCGGGCTTGTCGCGATTGCGTCCCGGCACCCGCACGCTGAGGTTGGTGCGGCGCGGGATGGGCTCGTAGTACTCCGGGCGGAGTCCGAGACCTTCGAGGTAGGCCCCGACGTACTCCGCGGCCTCGCGTTCGCCGTGCGAGCGCCCCTCGCCGAAGTTGGTGGTGTCGAAGCGGATCAGATCGCGCGCGACGGCGACGACCTCGGGCAGCTCGGTCTCAGGCAGCTCGGATGCGGACATGCTCACCACGGTACTGCGATCAGGAGGGGGCCTCCGCGCGGTGACACACGACGACACGGGACCTCGCCCCGACATCCATCGGGGCAAAAGAAAAAGGCCCCTGACGGGACCTTCTTCTCTCTGTGCGCGAGGGGGGACTTGAACCCCCACGCCCTATACGGGCACTAGCACCTCAAGCTAGCGCGTCTACCTATTCCGCCACCCGCGCAGGTGGTTTTCGGTTTCGCAACCGAAGATCGACAGTACCAGATCCGACGCCAGACGTGGAATCGAGGTCGCGCTCAGCCCGCCGACACGCCGAACAGCAGACCGAGCAGGTAGGTCACGGCGGCCGCTCCGAACCCGATCGCGAGCTGGCGGAGCCCGCGACGCAGCGGCGGCGCGCCCGACAGCAGCCCGACCATCGCGCCCGTCGCGGTGAGCGCCGTGCCGACCAGCAGCAGCGCGACGGCGACCGCGGGCAGGCCGCTCAACCCGAAGATCCACGGCAGCACGGGGATGATCGCACCGGACGCGAAGAAGAGGAAGCTCGACCCGGCGGCCCCCAGCGCGCTGCCCACGACCTCGTGGTCGGCCCCGGCAGCCCGCGGCAGACGGTAGGGCTCGCCACGGTCCGCGGCGTGCGCCGTCTCGACGACGCGGCGTGCGAGATCGTGCGCCTCCTGCTCGTCCATGCCGCGGGTGCGATAGACGAGAGCGAGCTCGTTGGCGTCGAGGTCGAGATCTGGGAGCACGTGATCGGCGTATCCGCTGGGCTCGGTCGCATCGAGCAGCTCGCGCTGCGAGCGCACCGAGACGTACTCGCCGGCGCCCATCGACAGCGCTCCCGCGAGAAGTCCCGCGATCCCGCTGAACAGCACGAACTGCGCGCCGACGCCGGTCGCCCCGATGCCCATCACGAGGGCGAGGTTCGAGACGAGTCCGTCGTTGGCGCCGAAGACGGCGGCGCGGAAGGTGCCGGACAGCCGGCGTCGCCCGCGCGCCGCGAGCCCACGGACCACCTCGCGGTGGATCTTCTCGTCGGCGACCATCCGCGCGGTGGCGAACGGCTCGCTGTCGTAGGGCGATCGTCCCTCCGCATTCTGGGCGAGGGCGAGCACGAAGATCGACCCGAATCGGCGGGCCATCCACCCGAGCACGCGCGAGCCGAACCCGGGCGCGGGAAGGCGGACGGGCTCCCCGCCCAGCAGCTCGAGCCAGTGCGCCTCGTGGCGTCCTTCCGCCTCGGCGAGCGCGAGCAGGATCTCACGCTCCTCCCCCTCGCGCCGTGCGGCCAAGGCGCGATAGACCTGCGCCTCGGCACGCTCGTCGGCGAGATAGCGCGCCCAGCGGCGCCGGTCTCTCTGCGTGGGTTTCGGGGTCGGGCTCACGGGGCTTCACGGTACCGTCGACGGCGGCGGCGCCGACCGCTCACGCCGGTATTGTCAGGATTTCGGATCTCCGAAGCACCGGCGAGCGCAGCCCTCAGCCCCCGCTCACCGCGGCGCATGACCAGACGGTGCGCGGCGACGAACGCGGGGCGCAGCACGGGAGCGGCGAGGCGCATCCATCGCCGCGTGAGCTCGACCCGCCAGATCCAGGTGAGCGCGGCGCCGTCTGCGGGCGGTCCCGGCCGCGCCGCGATGGCGAGCCGCCCGATGCCGACCAGATCGCCCGTGCTGGTCGCGGCCAGCAGGTGCGGGGGTCGCACCTCCGTGACCGTCAGGGCGACCCTCAGACGGTAGCCCCAGGGACTGCGCACCTCCAGATGCCGCACGTCTCCGACGGCGGGAGCGCGCGCCCCGGGCACGATCCGCACGGACGGCCACCACGGCACCTCGCCCGAGACGAGACTCTGCTCGCACAGCGCCCAGCACCGCTCGACGGATGCCGGGACCACCCATCGCGACGTGAAGTCGTAGCCGCGGCGCATGGGCGCGAGTGTACGCGCGCCGGTGTCGGCGTTGTGCGATGTCAGGATCGGACGCGGGCGCGGAGGACCTCGATGCGGGCCTGCAGCTGCGCGACGGTGGCGCGGGCCACCTCCGGTCCCCCGCACACCCGTCGCAGCTCGGCGTGTACGGCGCCGTGCGGCTCGCCGCTCTGGCGGGCGTAGAGGCCGACGAGACTGTTCAGCAGCTGGCGCTGTTCGCGCAGCGTGCGGTGGAGGGCGGGCGGAAGGGACGCCTCGCCCGCATCCGTGCTGTCGGTGGCGACCGCGCCCTCCTTCGCCTCACGGGCGCGACGGTGACGACTCTGGCGGGACTGCCGCTGCATCAGCAGCTCGTGGACGTGCTCGGGTTCGAGCAGGCCCGGAAGGCCCAGGAACTCCTCCTCCTCGAGGGTGCCCGGTACCGCGAGCTGCCCGAACTCCTTGCCGTCGTAGAGCACCCGATCGAAGTGCGCCACCGAGCCGAGGGCCTGATAGCTGCCCTCCTCGATCAACGCGTCCGAGGCCTTGTCCTCTCGTTCGGCCTCCTCGAGCAGCGTGTCCTCGAGACCGTCGTCGTCCGATTCCTCGCGGTCGAGGGCGTGGTCACGCTCCCGCTCCATCTCGTTCGCCAGGGCGAGCAGCGGCGGCACGTTCGGCAAGAACACGGATGCCGCTTCACCCCGCCGGCGGGCGCGCACGAAACGACCGATCGCCTGGGCGAAGAAGAGCGGTGTCGAGGCGCTCGTCGCGTAGACGCCGACGGCGAGCCGCGGAACGTCGACGCCTTCCGACACCATGCGGACGGCCACCATCCACCGCGACGTCGAGGTCGCGAAGGTCTCGATCCGGCCCGACGCCGCCTTGTCGTCGGACAGCACCACGGTCGTCGGCTCTCCCGTGATGTCGCGGAGGATCGCCGCGTAGGCGCGCGCCGCCGTCTGATCGGTCGCGATGACCAGACCCCCGGCATCCGGCACGTCCTGTCGCACCTCGGTGAGTCGCCGATCGGCGGAGCGCAGGACGGCGGAGATCCACTCGCCCTCGGGGTTGAGCGCCGTCCGCCAGGCCTGCGCGTTGATGTCCTTCGTGTTGTCCTGACCGAGGTGGGCCTCGTACTCGTCTCCCGCCTTCGTCCGCCACTTCATCTGCCCCGCGTAGACGTGGAAGAGCACCGGACGCACCACGCCGTCGGCGAGCGCCCGCCCGTAGCCGTAGTTGTAGT
The DNA here is from genome assembly GCF_001592125.1 of Microbacterium hominis NBRC 15708. Taxonomy (GTDB): domain Bacteria; phylum Actinomycetota; class Actinomycetes; order Actinomycetales; family Microbacteriaceae; genus Microbacterium; species Microbacterium hominis. Next base: position 247,700 of record NZ_BCWI01000001.1, on the reverse strand, counting down.
CCGTGCGGGAGAGGCGGATGCCCTTCTCGTTCGGGTGATACTCCACGAACGGGATGGGAGCCGTGTCGCTGCGGAACGGGGTGCCCGACAGCAGGAGCCGGCGCGTGGCGCGCCCGTACGCCTCGCGAAGCGCGTCGCCCCAGCTCAGCGCGTCGCCGCCGTGGTGCACCTCGTCGAGGATCACGAGGGTGCGGGCATCCATCGTCAGCCGCTGGTGCACCGACGCCTTGACGGCGACCTGCGCGTAGGTCACCGCCACGCCGTGGTAGTGGCGCGCCGGGGCGCTCTGGCGGTTGGTGAAGCGGGGATCGAGACGGATGCCGACGCGGGCAGCGGCATCCGCCCACTGCGTCTTCAAGTGCTCGGTGGGCGCGACGACGACCAGGCGGTTCACGATCCCGCGGCGCAGCAGCTCGCTCGCCAGGCGCAGGGCGAAGGTCGTCTTTCCGGCGCCGGGCGTCGCGGCGGCGAGGAAGTCACGCGGTCCACCGCCCACGCCGTCGGGGCCGTCCTGAGCGAAATAGGCCTCGAGGGCCTCGGCCTGCCAGGCGCGCAGGTTCTGGGCCGTCCCCCACGGGGCACGCTGGGGGAAGGCGGGCGAAAGGTGCTCTGCGGCAAAGCTGCCGAAGTGCTCCTGTCCTCGCTCGTCCGTCCCGTCCACGACTGACCACCCTAAACGACGCCTCCCCCACGCCCGCCCTCGGCAGTGACCTCCGACCCCGGTAGCCTCGGAGAAGACCACGAGTCAGGAGAGTCATGCGCAGGAACGAGCCCACCCCCGACGACCACCGCTCACCGTACGTCCCCAACGAGAGCGCGCACCCGTGGCGCCGGATGGTGTCGATCGGCGACTCGTTCACCGAGGGCATCGGCGACCCCATCCCGGGCACGGTCGACGGCCACCGCGGCTGGGCCGACCGGGTCGCAGAGGTCCTCGCCGCGCAGGTCGACGATTTCGCGTACGCGAACCTCGCGGTGCGGGGCAAGCTGATCGCCCAGATCATCGCCGACCAGGTCGAGCCGGCGCTCGCCCTCAGCCCCGACCTGATCACGTTCTCCGCGGGCGGCAACGACGTGATCCGCCCCGGCGGCGATCCGGATGCCGTGGCGCAGCAGTTCGAGGACGCCGTGGCGCGCCTGAGCTCGCAGGGCGCGACGCTCGTCGTCTTCACGGGGGTCGACACGGAGTTCACACCGGTGTTCCGCGGCATCCGCGGACGAGTGGCGATCTACAACGAGAACATCCGCGCGATCGCCGACCGCTACGACTGCATCGTCGCCGACCAATGGGCGCTCAAAGAGGTGCAGGACATGCGCTTCTTCGACGACGACCGCCTGCACTACAACGCGCTCGGCCACCACGAGATCGCCCGCATGGTGCTGCGCGCCCTCAACGTGCCCAACGACCTGCAGCCCATGCAGCCCGACCCGCTGCCGCGTCTGACCTGGCGCGCCGCCCGGACGAACGACCTCGTCTGGGCACGCACGCACTTCGTGCCGTGGGTGCTGCGGCGCCTGCGCCACCAGTCGTCGGGCGACAACATCACGGCCAAGCGCCCCGAGCCCCTGCCGGTGACCGTGGAAGCCCCCGGGCGCGACCGCACCGCGGCACCGGGCGAGCAGGTCTGATCCGAGCGGCTGCTCGCCGCCGCTCTACCGCAGCGCCCACAGGGCGACGGCGGCGGCGGATGCGACATTGAGCGAGTCGACGCCGCCGGCCATCGGGATCGTGACGACGGTGTCGGCCGCGGCGAGCGCACGCCGCGACAGGCCGTCTCCTTCGGCGCCCATGAGCAGCGCGACCTGCGGCGGGCGGGCGGCGACGAACGCGTCGAGCCCGACCGCGTCGTCGGCGAGCGCGAGAGCTGCGAGGTGCAGTCCGGCGTCGTGCAGGAGGGCGCGCCCGGCGGTCCACCCGCCGTCCGCCTCGTCCGGAAGCCGCGTCCACGGCACCTGGAACACCGTGCCCATGCTCACCCGCACACTGCGCCGATAGAGCGGATCCGCGCAGCGCGGCGTCACCAGCACGGCATCCGCGCCGAGCCCGGCCGCCGCGCGGAACGCGGCGCCGACGTTGGTGTGATCGACGATGTCCTCCAGCACCAGCACGAGGCGCGCGCCGGCGACCACCTCGGCCACGCTCGGCAGCGAGGGCCGGTGCATCGCCGCGAGCGCACCGCGGTGCACCGTGTACCCGGTCAGCCGCTCCGCCACGTCGTCGTCGACCAGGTACACGGGGGCGTCGCCGGCGAGCGGCAGCGCGTCATCGAGCCATTTCTGCTGCACGAGGACGGACCGCGGACGATGTCCGGCGGCGACGGCGCGCGCGATCACCTTCGCCGACTCGGCGATGTAGAGCCCTCCGGCCGGCTCCAGCACACGACGCAGCGCGACGTCCGTGAGGTCGCGGTAGTCGGCGAGACGGTCATCGGCGGGGTCGTCGATACGAACGACAGGCATCCGCCCATGCTGTCACGCCCGACCGCGCCCGCGCGCACTCCCCCACCCCGCTGTAACCTCCGCGAAAAGCGGGGCGCGTAGGCTCGGGGTAGGTCTGAGGGAGGGAGGACGCCATGTCGACGGTTCTCGATCGCACGTCCGGGGCTGCTCCCGAGCTCGACCCCGAGACCACCGCGGCGGTCCGCCGCGCCGTGGACGCGCTGGCCGGCCGTCGCATCGCCGTGCTCACCGGCGCCGGGGTCTCCACCGATTCGGGCATCCCCGACTACCGCGGCAAGGGGGCTCCCACGCGCACCCCCATGACCGCCCAGCAGTTCCTCTCGAGCGACGCGTCGCGACGCCGGTACTGGGTGGGCAGTCACCTCGGGTGGCGCGCATTCGCCGCCGCACAGCCCAATGTCGGCCACCGCGCCCTCGCCGATTTGGAGGAGCGCGGCGTCGCGAACGGCGTCATCACGCAGAACGTCGACGGCCTGCACGTGCGCGCCGGCAGCCGCCGGGTCGTCGAGTTGCACGGGACGATGCGACGCGTGCTGTGCACCCACTGCGGTCAGGTGTTCGACCGCCGCGACCTCGCGGCGCGGGTCGAGGCGGACAACCCGTGGATCACGGTTCCCGACGCGGTCGAGCTGGGGCCCGACGGCGACGTGCTGCCGTCCACGAGCGATGGCTTCGTCGTCCCCGACTGCAGCGTCTGCGGGGGCATGCTCAAGCCCGACGTCGTCTTCTTCGGCGAGTACATCCCGCTCGTGAAGTTCTCGGAGGCCGAGCAGCTGGTCCAGACCAGCGAGGCACTCGTCGTCGCCGGGTCGTCACTCGTCGTCAACTCCGGCATCCGCCTACTGGAGCGCGCCCGGCGCCGGCGGCTCCCCGTCGTGATCGTCAATCGCGGACAGACGCGCGGCGACGTGCACGCGAGCGTCAAGATCGACGCCGGCACCTCCGAGGTGCTCCGGGCGCTCGCGCACGCCCTGCCCGACGTGCGCTGAGGCTTCCCCGCTCGCATAGGCTCGATGGGTGACGACTCTCATCCTCGTGCGCCACGGCGAGACCGACTGGAACGCGGCGCGCCGCATCCAGGGATCGACCGACATCCCGCTCAACGACACGGGACGCGCCCAGGCGCGCGAGGTCGCCGAGCGGCTGCGAGAGGAGCTCGAGGGCGTCGGACCCGTCGTGGTCGCATCCAGCGATCTGTCCCGCGCGGCCGAGACCGCGCAGATCATCGCCTCGACGCTCGGCGTCGCCGCACCGCGCGCCTACCGGCAGCTCCGCGAGCGCTCGTACGGCGTCGCCGAGGGTGCGGGCGTCGACGAGTTCCGTGAGCGTTGGGGCGAGTGGGCACAGGCGGAGGTTCCCGACGCCGAAAGTTGGGCCCAGGTGCGCCAGCGCGCGCTCGCCGGTCTGCAGCGGGCCGTCCGCGACGCCCGCCGGGCGACCGCGCCGCTCGGACCGACGCTCGTCATGGTCTCGCACGGCGCCCTCATCCGCGAGGTGATCCGTCACGCGTCGGCGGGCGCCTTCCCGCACGAGGGCGAGCGTCTGGCCAACGCCTCGACGCACACGTTCCTGCTCGAGCGCGACCGCCTCAGCGTCCGCTCCTACGCGGCCGTCCCGGTCGGCTGAGCGGATGCCGCGGGCTCAGGCGCCGCGGGCGACGACCGTGCGCGCATGGCGGAGCACGGGCTCATCGATCATGCGTCCGCGGTAGCGGAACACCCCGCCTTCGCCCTCGGCGGCCGCCAGCACGCCGCGCGCCCAGGCGAGCGCGTCGTCGTCGGGCCGGTAGGCCGCCCGGATCGTCTCGACCTGCGCGGGATGGATGCACGCCGTCGCGGCGAACCCGCTGGCCGCGGCATCCCTCGCCTCGCGTGACAGCCCCTTCTCGTCGGCGATGTCGAGATGCACCGCGTCGATCGCGGCGATGCCGGCCGCGCCGGCGGCGAGCAGCACCCGTGCCCGAGCGACGCGGGCGACGTCGCGGTACTTGCCCTTCGGGGTGCGACTGGACGTGCCGCCGAGTGACGCGACGAGATCCTCCGCGCCCCACATCACCGCGACGACCCGGTCCTGCGCCGCGATCTGCTCGACGGCGGCGACACCACGGGCCGTCTCGCACAGGGCGATGACCTCGAACCGCGGATCCAGACGTGCGATCGCGGGGGCGGACTCCGCCTTTGCGACCATCACGCGCCGGTAGTCGGTCTGCGACAGCGTCGCGAGGTCGGAGGCGATCTCGCGCGAGTCCAGCGGGTTGACGCGGACGATGACGCGGTCGGGGTCGAGATGCGAGTCGATGAGCGCCACCCGCGCGGCGACCTTGTCCGCCGGAGCCACGGCGTCCTCGAGGTCGAGGATCACCGCGTCGGCGCGCTCGAGGGCCTTCGCGTGGCGCTCCGGGCGGTCGGCCGGGCAGAACAGCAGCGCAGGTCCGAGGTCGAAAGCGGCGGTCATGCGTTCACGCTACCGGGCCGGCCGCGACCGGCGGCAGCGCGGTCAGTCCCAGCGCGCGGGCGATCACGAGCAGCTGCACCTCCGTCGTCCCCTCCCCGATCTCGAGGATCTTCGCGTCGCGGTAGTGACGCGCCACCGGGTACTCGTTCATGAACCCGTTGCCGCCGAAGATCTGCGTCGCGTCGCGCGCATTGTCCATCGCCGCGTCGCCGGCGGTCAGCTTCGCGAGCGCCGCCGCCGACGCGAACGGGCGCCCCGCGTCGCGCAGCCGTGCGGCGTGCAGCCAGGCCAGCCGCGACAGGTGCACGCGCTGCTGCATCCTCGCCAGCGTGAACTGGATCGACTGGCGCGTCCCCAGCCGTTCGCCGAACACGATGCGACTGCCGGCGTAGTCGAGGGCCGCCTCCAGGCATCCTTCCGCGGCTCCGGTGGCGAGAGCGGCGATCGCGATCCGGCCCTCGTCGAGGATGCTGAGGAAGTTCGCGAACCCGCGTCCCCGCTCGCCGAGGAGGTTCTCGGCGGGCACCCGCGCGCCGTCGAAGCTGAGCGGGTGGGTGTCGGAGGCATGCCACCCGACCTTGTCGTAGGCGGGACCCACGGCGAAGCCGGGCGTGCCGGAGGGGACGATGATCGTCGAGATCTCCTTGCGCCCGTCCTCGACGCCTGTGACGGCGGTGACCGTGACGAAGCGGGTGATCGCGGTGCCCGAGTTCGTGATGAACTGCTTCGCCCCGTCGATGACCCATTCGTCACCGTCGCGCCGCGCCGTCGTGCGGGTGGCCCCGGCATCCGATCCCGCCTCGGGCTCGGTCAGGCCGAACCCCGCCAGCGCGCGACCGGCGAGCAGGTCGGGAAGCAGTTCGGCGCGCTGGGCGTCGGTGCCGAAGCGGTGGATCGGCATCGCGCCGAGGCTCACGCCGGCCTCGAGCGTGATGGCGATCGACTGGTCCACCCGCCCCAGCGCCTCGATCGCGAGCCCCAGCGCGAGGTAGGTGCCGCCCTGACCGCCGACCTCTTCCGGAAACGGCAGACCGAACAGTCCCATCTCCCCCATCTCGGCGACGATCCCGAGCGGGAGGGTCTTGGTGCGGTCGGCCTCGTAGGCCTGCGGGGCGACCCGTTCATCGGCGAAGGCGCGCACCATCCGCGCGAGCTCGCGCTCCTCGTCGGTCAGTCCGTGGTCGTACGGATCCAGAATCGCCATGGCATCCCCTTCGATGTCGCGGTCGCATAACGCCTCCCGCAATCTCGTGGCGCGCGGGCGAGCGGGTGGGTTAGTGTGCACTAACCCACAGGTCCAGGTTAGCGAGGATTAACTGGAATGACAACGCGTTCTGCGGCATCGCGCACCTCGCGTGAGCGAGCCAAGGCCCAGCGCGCCGACTCCCTGCTGCAAGCCGCCGCCCGCCTCTTCGCCGAGCACGGTTTCGACGGTGTGAGCCTGGAAGACCTCGGCACCGCCGTCGGCATCACCGGTCCCGCCGTCTACCGCCACTTCGACAGCAAGCGCGCCCTGCTCGGCGCCATCCTCCTGCGCGCCAGCGACGATCTGCTCACGGGCGGACGCCGCGTCATCGACGCCGGACACGGACCGGACCGGTCACTGCGCGACCTCGTCGACTTCCATGTCCAGTTCGCCGTCCGCGGCGCCGACGTCATCCGCGTGCACGACCGCGATCTCGCCCGCCTCAGCGAGGAGGACCGTCACGAGGTGCGCCGGCTCCAGCGAGACTACGTCGAGCTGTGGGTCGGCGTGCTGCACGCCGTCCACCCCGACCTCACCGAACCGGAGCTCCGCGTCCGCGCGCACGCGGGGTTCGGTCTCATCAACTCGACGCCGTACGCCGTACGCACCCGGCGCGACGCGGCGGTGGATGCCGGCGACGACGGGATGCTGCGCGACGTGCTGGCCGACATGGCCTACGCCGCACTCGCCGCCCGGTGACCTCTCCCCCGCGTCAGCCCAGCAGCATGGCGCGGGCGGGCTCGCGGAGGACGTCGCCGACGATCGTCAGGAACCGCGAGGCCTGCTCGCCGTCGACCAACCGGTGATCGAACGACAGGCTCAGGGTCATGAGGTCGCGCAGCACGATCGCCCCCTCGTGCTCCCACGGTCGCCGCCGCACCGAACCGAGCCCCAGGATGCCCGCCTCACCGGGATTGAGGATCGGTGTGCCCGCATCGATACCGAAGACGCCGAAGTTCGTGATCGAGAACGTCCCGCCGCTCAGCGCGGCCGGTGTCGTCCGGCCGGCGCGCGCGGTCTCGGCGAGGCGGCCGATCTCGTCCGCGAGGTCGACGAGCGAGAGCCGGTCCGCGTCGGGCACGTGCGGCACGACGAGGCCGCGCTCGGTCGCCGCGGCGATCCCCAGGTGGACGTAGCCGTACTGGACGATCTCCCCGGCGGCCTCGTCCCACGACGAGTTGAGCGTCGGCTCGGCGCGCAGTGCGAGGCACACGGCCTTCGCCGCCACCGCCATGATCCCGATGCGGTGACCCTCCAGACGGCGATCGGACCGGAGGCTCTGCACGAACAGGGTGGTCTGCGTGACGTCGACCTCCAGGAAGGTCGTCACGTGCGGAGCGGTGAAGGCGCTGCGCACCATCGCGGCCGCCGTGTGCTTGCGCACCCCGCGGATGGGGATGCGCGTCTCCCGCGGGGCGTCGCCGCTCGCCGCGGCGGTGTCGGCCGGAGCCTCGTGCGCACCGGGTGCGCGATCGTCCAGCGTCGCGGCGAATCTGTCGACGTCCTCGCGGCGGATGATGTCGGTGACGCCGGAGGCCTCGACGAGGGCGAGGTCGATGCCGAGCTCTCGCGCATACGCGCGCACCGGGGGCGTCGAGCGCGGTCGTTCCGGCCGCAGCTCCTGCGCCGCAGGGGCGACGACATCGTGCGGGGCATCCGTGAGGACGCGCTCGGCCGCCGTCGCGGCGGTCGAGCGGGCGCTCGAGGGCGCACCGCCGCCGATGCGCCGGCGGCGTTGCGGGCGCGCGGTACCCCGGGGCGCTGCGCCGTAGCCCACGAGGTTCGGCACGGCGGCCTCGGCCGGGTCCTGCGCGCCGGCGGCCGCGGACGTCCCGCCGGGTGCGGCGGGTGCGGCGGGTGCGGCGCTGGCGGCAGCATCCTCCGAGGATTCCGCCCCCGCCACCTGGAAGGCGATCAGCGGCGCTCCGACCTCGACGACGTCTCCCGCTTCGGCATGGAGGGTGCTGACCGTGCCCGCGAACGGCGACGGCAGCTCGACGATGGCCTTCGCGGTCTCGACCTCGGCGATCGGCTGGTTGAGCGCCACCTCGTCGCCCTGAGCGACGAGCCACTGCACGATCTCCGCCTCGGGAAGCCCTTCCCCGAGGTCGGGCAGACGGAACTCCGCGATCACAGCTCCACCCCCGTCAGGCTGTGGGGGCGGTCGAGGACGCGGTCGACGGCATCGAGGATGCGGTCGAGGTCGGGGATGTGATGCTTCTCCAGCTTCGCGGGCGGATACGGGATGTCGTGACCCGTCACCCGCTGCGGCGGAGCCTCCAGGTAGTGGAAGCACTGCTCCGTGACGCTCGCCACGATCTCGGCGCCCACCCCGGCCTCCCCGCCGGCCTCGTGGGTCACGACGAGCCGTCCCGTCTTGCGCACCGACGCTCCCACCGTGCGGTAGTCGACCGGCGACAGCGACCGCAGATCGATCACCTCGATCGAGATGCCCTCGTCCTCGGCCGCGACGGCGGCATCCATCGCCGTGGCGACCTGCGCCCCGTAGGTCACGATCGTGACGTCGGTGCCGTCGCGGACGACGCGGGCCAGCCCCATCGGCGCCGCGTCGGCGACGTCGGCGTCCAGGTCGACCTCGCCCTTGGAGTGGTAGAGGCGCTTGGGCTCGAAGAAGACGACCGGATCGTCGCACGCGATGGCCTGCTGCAGGACGGTGTACGCGTCCTGCGGATTCGAGACGGCCACGACGCGGAGGCCCGCCGTGTGGACGAAGTACGCCTCGGGCGACTCGGAGTGGTGCTCCGCCGCACCGACACCGCCCGCCCAGGGGATGCGGATCGTGAGGGGCATCTTCACGCGGCCGCGCGTGCGGTAGTGCAGCTTCGCGACCTGGCACACGATCTGGTCGAACGCGGGGTAGACGAAGCCGTCGAATTGGATCTCCACGACCGGGCGGAAACCGCGCATGGCCAGGCCGACGGCAGTGCCGACGATCCCGGACTCGGCGAGCGGGGTGTCGATCACGCGCTTCGGCCCGAACTCGCCGAGGAGGCCGTCGGTGATGCGGAACACGCCGCCGAGGCGACCGATGTCCTCCCCCATCACGATCACACGGTCATCGTCCGTCATGGCGCGGTGCAGCCCCGCGGTCAGCGCCTTGCCCATCGTCAGCTGCGTCATCGGGACACCTCCGCATCGCCGTCGGCGAACGAGTCGAGGTAAGCCGCGAAGCGCTGGCGCTGACGTGACAGCCCGCTGTGCGGTTCCGCGTAGACGTCGTCGAGGACGGCCAGCGGCGGGCGGGTGACCGCCGTCAGCACGGCCTCCCGCATGGCTCCCGTCAGCGCGTCCGCCTCCTGCGAGATCGCGGCGAGCGCCGCGTCGTCGAGGTCGCCGGTGCTGCGCAGCAGCGCTTCCAACCGGGTCAGCGGATCACGGGCGCGCCACCGCTCCACCTCGTCGCGTTCGCGGTAGCGGGTCGGGTCGTCCGAGGTCGTGTGGGGACCCATCCGGTAGGTCACGGCCTCCAGGAACACCGGGCCCTCCCCCCGGCGGGCGTGGTCGAGGGCCCACCGCATGGCGGCCGTGCACGCGATCACGTCGTTGCCGTCGACCCGCATGCTCGGGATGCCGAAGCCGGGTGCGCGACCGGCGATCGGGAACCGCGACTGCACCGTCACCGGCTCGGAGATCGCCCACTGGTTGTTCGAGCAGACGAACACGACCGGCGCGCCGAAGGACGATGCGAAGACCATCGCCTCGTTCACATCGCCCTGGCTGGTCGCACCGTCGCCGAAATAGGCCACGGCGACCTGGTCGCCGCCGTCGCGCTGCACGCCCATGGCGTACCCGACGGCGTGCAGGGTCTGCGCGCCGATGATGATCTGCGGCGTCGCGAGGTTCAGCTCGAAGGGGTCGTAGGTCGAATGCACCTCACCGCGCCACGCGAGCACGAGATCGGCCGGTGCGCCGCCGCGCACGATCGTCACGCCCACCTCGCGGTAGCTCGGGAACAGGAAGTCGTCCTCCCGGCAGGCGCGTGCCGTGCCGACCTGGATCGCCTCCTGGCCCTGTGCCGGAGCCCAGAGTCCCAGATGACCCTGGCGCTGGAGGGCGACGCCTTCGGCATCCATCCGACGGACGATCGCCATGTCGCGGTACAGGGCGCGCAGCGCCGCGGCGTCCAGATCTTGCACCCACGGGTCGAGGCGGGGGTCGGCGACGCGTCGCCCCTCGGGGGTGAGCAGTCGCGCCGTGTCGTCCAGCGCCGTCATCGCTTCGTCTGTGGTCAGGGTGTACATCGTCGTCATCCCTCTCTGGCCGTGCCGCTCTCTCGTGGAGAGCGACCGCCGCCCGGGCCGGCCTCGTCGCCGGTTGCCTGGAAGGCTACGTCCGTCTGGCACCTAGCTCAAGCATTCACCCGTGGCCTGAGCATGTTGCGCAGACCGACCCGAAGGTCCCTGGTAGAGTTGGGCACTATGGGACCTCTGGACCGCGTGGACCTCGACCTCCTGAATGCGCTCGCCGATGACCATCGCGCCACCGTGGTGGCCCTCGCCGAACGCCTGGGTCTGTCCCGCAACACCGTCCAGGCGCGCTTGGCCCGCCTGGAGCGCGGCGGCGTCTTCCAGTCCTTCGAACGTGCGATCCCCCCGGTCGCCCTGGGCCTGCCCATCGAGGCCATGGTGAGCGTCACCGTGCGGCAGGCGGAACTGCCGCGGATCACCCATGCGATCGCGAGCATCCCGGAGGTCGTGCAGGCCTATGGCATGAGCGGTCAGGTCGATCTGCTCGTGCGGGTCGCGGCGCGCGACACCCAGCACCTGTTCGACGTCGACGCGCGCATCCTCGAGATCGACGGGGTGGAGCGCACCGAGACCTCCCTCGTCATGGGCGAGGTCATCGGCTATCGGATCCGGCCGCTCCTGGAATCGGCTCGCGACGACGCGACGCGCTGAGCGCGCTCGCGTCCACCGGCGACGCGTCCACCGGCACGACGTCGGGACGGAGGGCGTCCGCCGGCAGCGGCACCACGGGCACGGGCAGCACGGCGTCGGCGGCGACGCCGACGGCATCGGCCTCGCGCGCATCCATCCGCACCAGGACGACTCCCGCCAGCAGCAGCGCACCGCCGAAGATCTGCACCGCGGAGGGAGCCTCCCCGAGCAGGAGCCAGGCGAAGCCGAGCGCGAAGAGCACTTCGCTGAGACCGATGAACGAGGCCAGCCGCGAGCCCACGCGCGGCACCGCCATGACGCCCAGCGCGTAGCCGAGCGTCGTCCCCACCGCCCCGACCCACAGCAGGGCCAGGATGCCGGGCACCTCGACGCCGCGGAAGGTCACCGACACCGGCGGCGCGGCGAACGGCATGGCCCCCGTGGCGCCCAGCAGCGCCATCACCACAGCGCCGACGAGCAGCCCTCCGGCGGCGAGGGCCAGCGGCGGCAGGCCGTCGCCGGTGCGCTCGCTCATGACGAAGTACACGCACACGCACACCGCCGCTCCGAGCGCGAGGAGCGTGCCGAGCAGGTCGAAACGCGCGCCGGCGATGTCGACCACGAGCACGAGACCGACGATCGCGACCACCGAACCGATCATGACGAGCCGCGAGGGGGCCCGGCGCGTGCGCAGCCACACGAAGCCGACGAGCAGAACGGGTGCGAGGTATTGGATCAGCAGCGCGACGGCCACCGGCATCCGCTGCATCGCCGAGAAGAACAGCAGCTGGCAGCCCAGCACCGGGATCAGGCCGAACGCCAGGAGGGAGAGCCCGTGGCGGCGGACGAAGCCGCGCTCGCGGCGCATCGCGCGCACGAGCGCGGGCGACAGGATGAGGCCGGCGAGCCCCATGCGCACGATGAGCGCCGCCGACAGCGACCAGCCCGCCTCGAGGAGCGGCTTGACCAGAGGGCCGCTCGACGAGAACGCCAGCGCGGAGAAGACGGCCATGACGATGCCCGCGGTGCGGGCGGGTGGAGCGGTGCGTGACACCGGCGTTCCTTCGGATCGAGCAGGAGGACTGTCAGGACTCAACAGCAATTACACTGGTGACACTAGCGCCCGCCGAGGTCAGGAGTCAACGTGGTTTTCATCCATGACACCGAGATGTCGCTGCGCGCCGCGGCGGCCCTCGTCAACACCCTCCCCGAAACCGACGGTGCAGGCCTCGACCGCCTGCGGACGCAGGAGGATCTCGACGCCTACCTGTCGGAGTTCTCCTACACGGGCAGCTTCCGACGCGACGACGCCGAGCTCGACGCCGTGCGCGCGAACCGGCGGCGTCTGCGCGCGCTCTGGGCCACCGACCGCGACGGCGCGGTGCCCCTCGTCAACGCGATGCTCCGCGACGGGCGGGCGCTTCCGCAGCTCGTGATCCACGACGAGTTCGACTGGCACATCCACGCCACCGAGCCCGACGCCCCCCTGGCGATGCGCATGCTGGTCGAGTCGGCGATGGCGTTCGTCGACGTCATCCGCTCGGACGAGTGGAAGCGGGTGCGGGTGTGCGCGGCGGACGACTGCGACTCGGTCTACGTCGACTTCTCGAAAAACGGCTCCAAGCTCTACTGCGACACCGGCAACTGCGGGAACCGCATGAACGTCAACGCGTACCGTCGCCGGAAGGCCCGAGAAAGCGCGTGATCGCCGCCGCCGCCTCGCGCGGCGTCTCGTAGTGGATGAGGTGGCCGACGGCGGGGATCTCCACGAGCCGGGCATCCGGGAAGAGCGTCTGCAGGTGGCGTTCCGCCTCGATGGGCGTGATGTCGTCCTTCTCCGCCGCGATCAGGAGCGTGGGTTGCGCGATGGCCGGTGCGAAACGACGCACGTCGTTGGACACCGACGCGACGAAGCCGTCGTGCAGCACGTCGCGGTCGTGGAAGAGCGAGAAGTACGTGTCGTGCTGGTCGTGGATGAAGCGTCGCAGCGCGGGCTCACGCGTCTTCGCCATCGACACGCTCATGACCCGCACGATGACGCGGTTGCGCAGCAGTGCGTCGCCGAGACGCTTCGGCAGGCGGGCCCCGGCCCAGTAGTAGAACACCGCCAGGCGGGTGAGGATGCCGCGGGGGCCCTCCAGCGCGGGCGCGCCGATCGGGTTGACCAGGATCACGCGCGGCGTCGGGAGCCCTGCCGCCACGGCGGCGGCCACGACGATGGAACCGAACGAGTGCCCGAGGATCACGGCCCCGGGCGCCACCGCGGCGACGAACGCGCACAGCCACCGGGCATACGTGTCGAGGGTGTGCACCGCACCGGGGACCGGCACGCTCTCCCCGAACCCCGGAAGGTCGGGAGAGATTACCCGGACGCCCGGGAGGAAGGCGACGACGGGCTCCAGGCCGTGATGGTCGCCGCGGTAGCCGTGGACGGCCACCATCGTGACCGGGGCGTCGGCGGGCCCGTACTCCCAGTACGCGGTCACGGCGCCGTCGATCTCGATCTCGCGCCGCGACACGGGCACGGCGGCGAGAGCCTCGGCGTAGGGAGAGTCGACGGTCACCCTTGAAGTCTAGGAGGGGCGACTCGCGACCGACGCCGCGACCGTCCTCCTCCGCGTGCCTGCGCGTCGGTGTCGGAACCGGCGCATACCGTCGGAGGCATGGAACAGTGGCAGGCCGTCCCGCTCTGGGAGGACGACGTCTCCACCGTCGAGACCACCCCCGTGCGACCGCCGAGATGGGTGGATGCCGTCGGCGTGTTCGATCTGGAGACGACCGGCATCGACGTCACGACCGACCGCATCGTCACGGCCCACGTCGGCCTGCTCGACGCCGACGGCGCGGCGGTCCGGGCGCAGTCGTGGCTGGCCGATCCGGGAGTGCCGATCCCCGATGGGGCGACGGCGGTGCACGGCATCACGACCGCGCACGCCCGGGAGCACGGTGCTCCGGCGGCGCAGGTCGTCGCCGCGGTCGTCGCCGCGCTGCGGGAACTGCTGGACGCGGGCATCCCGGTCGTGGCCTACAACGCGCCGTTCGACTTCTCGCTGCTGAAGTACGAGGCGCTGCGCCACGGCATCCCGCCCATCCTCGACCCCTCGCCCGTGATCGATCCGCTCGTGCTCGACAAAGCGCACGATCGCTTCCGCAAGGGCAAGCGCACGCTCGAGGCCGTCGCGGCGCACTACGCGGTTCCCCTGGTCGGCGCCCACGACGCGTCCGCAGACGCGATCGCCGCCGGGCGGGTCGCTCAGGCGCTCGCGCGGCGCTATGCGATCGACGCCGCGCTCGACGAGCTTCACACCCGACAGATCGGGTGGGCACGCGCTCAGGCCGACAGCCTCACGGAGTACTTCATCCGCATCGGACGGCTCGACCCCGAGGACCGCGTCGACGGCAGCTGGCCGATCCGCTGACGGCGGAGGCGAGGTCGCCCCGAAACGACGACAGCCCCGCCGAAGCGGGGCTGTCTCGCGGGACCGGGCTTACTTGCTCGAGCCGCCGAAGTTCTTGAAGCGCTGGTTGAACTTCTCGACGCGACCGGCCGAGTCCATGATGCGCTGCTTGCCCGTGTAGAACGGGTGCGAGGCGGAGGAGATCTCGACGTCGATGACGGGATAGGTCTCGCCGTCGAGCTCGATCGTCTTGTCGCTCGACACCGTCGAACGGGTGAGGAAGGTCTCGCCGGAGCCGAGGTCGCGGAAAACGACCGCCTTGTACTCGGGGTGGATGTCAGTCTTCATGGGTTTCCTTACGTGGTGCCCTGGATTTTGCCAGGGCGAGGGAAGTCTGCGGTGCGAATGCACCAAGGATCGATCATACCAGCAGCCCGCACCCGGCGGGAACGGGGATGTCTCAGGCGCCGCCCGTGGCCCGCGCGGCGAAGCGTCCGGCCTCCGACGTGAGGGCGATCGGCATGCCGAAGGTCGCCGACAGGTTCTCCTCGGTGAGCGTCTCCGCCAGCGGGCCGGCGGCGACCGCGGTCCCCTCGCGCAGCAGCAGCACGTGCGTGAACCCGACGGGGATCT
Organism: Microbacterium hominis NBRC 15708; assembly: GCF_001592125.1. Taxonomy (GTDB): domain Bacteria; phylum Actinomycetota; class Actinomycetes; order Actinomycetales; family Microbacteriaceae; genus Microbacterium; species Microbacterium hominis. Next base: position 232,611 of record NZ_BCWI01000001.1, on the reverse strand, counting down.
CCTCGACGTGGTGGGTGACCATGACCATCGCGGGCGTCGTGGGCGCCAGGGCGTAGCCGCTGAGCAGCCCGAGCAGCTCCTCCCGGGCCCCGAGATCGAGGCTCGCCGTCGGCTCGTCGAGCAGCAGCAGCTCCGGATCGGTCATGACCGCGCGGGCGATCTGCACGCGCTTCTGCTCTCCGTCGGAGAGCGTGCCGAACGTGCGCTCGGCGAGATGCTCGAGCTTCCACTCCGCCAGCACGCGACGCGCGCGGCGCTCGTCGATGGTCTCGTACGTCTCGTTCCAGCGGCCCAGCACCGAGAACGCCGCGGTCAGCACGACATCCAGCACGGTCTCCTCGGGCGGCACGCGACGCGCCATCGCCGACGAGGCGAAGCCGATGCGCGGGCGCAGGTCGAACACATCGGTGCGGCCCAGGCGCTCGTCGAGGATGGTCACCTCGCCCGAGGTGGGGTGGATCAGCGTCGCCGCGAGCTGCAGGATGGTCGTCTTGCCGGCTCCGTTGGGCCCGAGCACCACCCAGCGCTGGTCGTCCGAGACCGCCCAGTCGATGTGATCGATGATGTTGCGGGCGTTGCGGCGGACGACGACATCGAGGAACTCGAGCACCTGGGGCATGCTCCCAGCCTATCGGGAGTGCCCTCGCCCGCCGGCGGCACGCGCCGGGTCTTCGCCTCAGCCGACGCGCCCCGACACCTCCCGGTACAGGGCCTCGGTCGCCTCGGCGATCGCCTGCCAGCTGAAGGCGCTCGCGGCACGCTCCCGCCCGGCCGCCCCGTACGCGCGGGCACGCTCGGGGTCCGAGACGACCTCGGTGAGCACGTCCGCGAGGTCGGCCACGAAGCGCTCGGGATCCACCGGTGTGCCCGTCCCGTCCTGCACCTGCTCGATCGGCACGAGACGGCCCGTGACACCGTCCACCACGACCTCCGGGATGCCGCCGGTCGCGGTGCCGACCACGGCGGCTCCGCACGCCATCGCCTCCAGATTGACGATGCCCAGCGGCTCGTACACGCTCGGGCAGACGAAGGTCGTGGCCGACGTGAGGATCGCGCAGAGCTGATCGCGCTGCAGGAACTCGTCGATCCACACGACGCCGTCGCGCTGGGCCTGCAGCTCGCGGACGAGGCCCTCGACCTCGGCCATGATCTGGGGGGTGTCGGGCGCTCCCGCGCAGAGGACGATCTGCACGTCGGCGGGCAGGCGCGTGGCGGCGCGCAGGAAGTACGGCAGGCCCTTCTGGCGCGTGATGCGGCCGACGAACACGACCGAGGGCCGGTTCGGGTCGATGCCGTAGCGCTCGAGGAGGGCGTCGTCCTGCTGTGGATGCCAGGCCTCCACGTCGATGCCGTTGTAGATGACGCGCACCTTGGCGGGGTCCAGCGCCGGGTAGCTGCGCAGGATGTCGCGACGCATGCCGTCGCTGACGGCGACCACGGCGGCGGCGTTCTCGTAGGCGGTCTTCTCGACGTAGCTCGACACCGCATAGCCCCCGCCCAGCTGCTCCGCCTTCCAGGGACGCAGCGGCTCGAGGGAGTGCGCCGTGATGACGTGCGGGATGCCGTGCAGCAGCGAGGCGATGTGTCCCGCGAAGTTGGCGTACCAGGTGTGGGAGTGGACGACGTCCGCCCCGGCGACGTCGCCGACGATCTCCAGGTCGGTTCCGAGCGTCTGCACCGCGGGGTTGGCCGCGGCCAGCTCGGCGGGCACGCCGTAGGCCGTCGTGTCCGCTTCGTCGCGGTCGGCGCCGAACGCCCGCACCTGCACCTCGACCCCCACGCGCAGGGCCTTGACCAGCTCGGTGACGTGGACCCCGGCTCCCCCGTAGATCTCCGGCGGGTACTCCTTGGTGACGATGTCGACGCGCATGTCACGAACGCTAGTACAAGGGCGAACGGGGGCCTAGTGTGGTGGCATGCCTGCAGCGCCGAAGGTCTTCGGAATCATCCTCGCCGGGGGCGAGGGAAAGCGCCTCATGCCTCTGACGGAGGACAGAGCCAAACCCGCGGTGCCCTTCGGCGGTCAGTACCGCCTGATCGACTTCGCCATCTCGAACCTCATCAACTCGGGTCTGCGCCAGATCGTGGTGCTCACGCAGTACAAGTCGCACAGCCTCGACCGCCACGTCTCCCAGACCTGGCGCATGTCGGCGCTGCTCAACTCGTACGTGGCTTCGGTGCCGGCCCAGCAGCGCCTCGGCAAACGCTGGTTCTCCGGCTCGGCCGACGCCATCCTGCAGTCGCTGAACCTCATCCACGACGAGAAGCCCGACATCGTCGTGGTCATCGGCGCCGACCACGTGTACCGGATGGATTTCGAGCAGATGCTCGCGGCCCACATCGAGTCCGGCGCCAAGGCGACGGTCGCCGGCATCCGTCAGCCGATCGGGCTCGCCAACCAGTTCGGCGTCATCGACCTCGACCCGACGGACAACATCACGATCCGTGACTTCCTGGAGAAGCCCCAGAACCCCACGGGGCTCTCCGACGCCCCCCACGAGGTGCTCGCGTCGATGGGCAACTACATCTTCGACGCCGACGCGCTCATCGCGGCCGTCGAGGCGGACGGCGAGCTGCCCGGGTCGAACCACGACATGGGCGGCGACATCATCCCCTACTTCGTGGGGCGCGGTGAGGCCGCCGTGTACGACTTCAAGCGCAACGACGTCCCCGGCTCGACCGATCGCGATCGCGACTACTGGCGCGACGTGGGCACGATCGACTCGTTCTTCGATGCGCACATGGATCTCATCTCGACGCTGCCGATCTTCAACCTCTACAACGTCGACTGGCCGATCCACTCGCAGTCGGTGAACTCCCCGCCCGCCAAGTTCGTCCGCGACGGCGTCGGCCGCATGGGCAACGCGATCGACTCGATCGTCTCGCTCGGCTCCGTGCTCTCGGGGACGCACCTGGAACGCTCCGTCGTAGGCCCGTGGACGCTGTCGGGAGGGGGATCGACCATCACCGACTCGGTGCTGTTCGATCACGTCCAGGTCGGCGCCGGGGCGCGCGTGCATCGCGCGATCCTCGACAAGAACGTCGTGCTCGAGCCGGGCGCGACGGTCGGTGTCGACCGTGCGTTCGACCTCTCGCGCGGCTTCACGGTGACCGACAGCGGCATCACGGTGGTGGGCAAGAACGCGTACGTCGCCCGCTGACGGACCGCTAGGTTGGACGGGTGCCTGACGCCCGTTTCCTCGTCGTGTTCGACGCCGATTCCACCCTGCTGCGCAACGAGGTCATCGAGCTCATCGCCGACGAGGCGGGCCGCGGCGCCGAGGTGGCTGCCGCGACCGAGGCGGCGATGCGCGGCGAGGTCGACTTCGCGACGAGCCTGCGCTCGCGTGTGCAGGCGTTGCGCGGCGTGCCGCTGAGCGCCTTCGATCGGGTGCGGGCCCGGGTCGAGCCGACGGCGGGGGCCGCCGAGCTGGTCACGGCGATCCACCGGCGCGGCGGGCGGGCCGCGGTCGTGTCCGGCGGATTCCACGAGATCCTCGACACCGTCGCCCCGGCGTTGGGGATCGACGTCTGGCGCGCCAATCGCCTCGCGGTCGACGACGGGGCCCTTTCCGGGCTGGTCGACGGCGAGATCGTGGATGCCGCCGGCAAGGCGTCCGCGCTGCGCGAGTGGGCCGCGGCATCCGGTGTCGCCCTCCGCCGAACGATCGCCGTCGGCGACGGCGCGAACGACCTGCAGATGATGGCGGCGGCGGGGCTCGGCGTCGCGTTCAACGCGAAGCCCGCCGTGCGGCGGCAGGCCGACCTCGTCGTCGGGCCCGTCGATCTGCGCGAGCTCATCCCCCTGCTGCCCTGACGCACCGCGGCGTCGGCCACGCCCGCACGGATGTCGGGGACCGGGCGTAGCGTGACCGCATGGACGTCATCATGATTCCCGGTCTCTGGCTCGACGCGTCGTCGTGGGACGACGTGCTGCCGCCGCTGCGCGCCGCGGGGCTGACCCCACGACCCCTGACCATGCCCGGACTCGGAGCCCCCGCCGCCGAGAGCGCCGACATCGGCATCGCCGACTGGGTGGCCGCGACCGTCGAGGCGATCGACGCGGCCGAGGGGCCCGTCGTCGTGGTCGGCCACAGCGGCGGCGGCAACGTCGCGTGGGGCGCGGCCGACGCGCGTCCCGACCGGGTGGCGCGCGTCGTGCTGGTCGACACCGCGGTGCCCTACGACGGGGGCATGATCTCCGAGTTCGACCTCGTCGACGGCGTCGTGCCGTTCCCCGGCTGGGACTTCTTCGACGCCGACGACGTCGCCGATCTCGATGAGCAGACGCGGGCGCGGACCGCTCCCCTCACCCACGACGTGCCGGCGCGGGTTCCCACCGACGCCATCGCGCTGCACGACGAACGCCGCTACCGCGTCCCCGTCACCGTGCTGTCCGGTTCACTCGGCGACGAGGAGTTCCGCGGTTTTCTGGCGCAGTGGGGCCGGTACGCCGACGAGTTCTCGGCCATCGACGACACCGAGATCGTGCGCCTGGGCAGTGGTCACTGGCCCCAGTTCTCCCAGCCGCAGCACCTCGGCGAGGCGATCGTCGCCGCCATCTCGCGCTGAGGTTCCACCGACCCTCGAGCGGACGGCGCTCCCGCGAGTCAAAACGCGCTCCCGGTCAGTGGCCCATGCCCAGGCCGCCGTCGACGGGGATCACCGCACCGGAGATGTAGCCGGCATCCTCCGAGGCGAGCCACGTCACCACACCGGCGACCTCCTCCGGCGTCGCGAACCGGCCCGCGGGGATGTTCCGCTTGTACTCGGCCTGCGTGTCTTCGGACAGTTCGGCGGTCATGTCGGTCTCGATGAAGCCCGGGGCGACCACGTTGGCCGTGATGCCGCGGCCGCCGAGCTCGCGCGTCAGCGAGCGCGCGAAGCCGACCAGCGCCGCCTTCGACGACGAGTAGTTGATCTGTCCGGGCGAGCCGTAGAGCCCCACGACGCTGGAGATGAGGATGACGCGTCCCCACTTGGCCCGCAGCATCCCCTTGGAGGCGCGCTTGACGACGCGGAAGGTGCCGCCCAGGTTGGTCGCGACGACCGAGTCGAAGTCGTCCTCGGTCATGCGCAGCAGGAGGGTGTCCTTGGTGATGCCCGCGTTCGCGACGACGATCTCCACCGGGCCCAGCTCCCGCTCGACCTCCGCGAAGGCGGCGTCGAGGGAGGCGGCGTCGGTGACGTCGGCGCGCACCGTCAGCGTGCCCTCGGGGCCTTCCCCGGAGCGCGCCGTGACCGCCGTGCGGTAGCCCTCGGCGACGAAGCGGGCGGCGATCGCGCGGCCGATGCCGCGGTTTCCACCGGTGACGAGGACGACGCGGTCGTGCGACATGGGGGCTCCGTTCGCTGGGGATGTGACCGCCTCAGCCTAGTCGGCGCACGCCCGCTCCTCCCCCGCGGCGACGGCTCCCGATAGGCTGACATCGCGAGACAGGAGAGATCATGACCGATGCGACGAACCCTCAGTCCCCGGATGCCGCGGCCACCCCGCCGGTGACGCCGCCCACGCCCGCTCCCGCCTCCGCGCAGCCGGCGGCCCCGTACACGCCTCCGCCCGCGGCGGCTCCGGCGCCGAGCTATCAGCCGCCCGCCTACCAGCCCCCGACCTACCCGGCCGCACCGCCCGCCTACGGCGCGACCACCGGCGCTCCGATGCAGCCGGCTCCCGGCGCCCCGCCCGTCTACGGCGCCGCCGCGCCCTACTACGGCGCCCCCGCACCGAAGACCAACGTGCTCGCGATCATCTCGATGATCGCCGCGATCCTCGGCTTCGTCTGGATCCTGCCCTTCATCGGCTCCCTCGGCGGCGCCATCATGGGGCACATCTCCCTCAACCAGATCAAGAAGACGGGCGAGGGCGGCCGCGGCATGGCCCTGGCCGGCGTGATCGTGGGGTGGATCGGGGTGGCGATCGCCGTCATCGGCATCGCCTTCTTCCTCTTCTTCGTGATCCTCGGGGCGACCGCGGGCACGCGCTACAGCTCGTACTGACGAGGTCCGCGCGCCGCCGATCGGCGTAGGCTGAGGGGACCGTGAAAAGCTCTCGTCCCCAGTCCGCCACCTCGTTGCCGCGCGCTCCGCGCGACGACGCGAGCGCGCGGATGACGAAGTACTTCACGATGATGGTGATCCGCGTCGCGTGCTTCGTGCTGATGGTCGCCGTCACCCCCTACGGGTGGTACACCTGGCTCTTCGGCGCGGGCGCGATGTTCCTGCCCTACTTCGCCGTCGTGATCGCGAACGTGGCCGCCGGTCCCGCCGAGCGGGCGATCCCGCCCGAGCGCGCGATCGAGCCGCCCGCCCCGCCGCCCGCCTCGGCGCAGCCGACATCTCCGGCCGCGCCGACCGTCATCCGCATCACCGAGTCGCACGCACCTCCGACGACATCGACGGATCCGACGTGAGCGCCGCGATCTGCTCGCGCGCGGGCTGCCGCTCCGACGCCCGCTGGCAGGTGGTGTGGCGCAATCCCCGCATCCACACCGCCGACCGGCGCAAGACGTGGGCCGCGTGCGACGAGCACGTCACCTACCTGCGCGACTACCTCGCCGCCCGCGACTTCCCCGTTGACGTGATCGCCTGGGAGACGGAGACCACCGCATGAGCCCGCGCACCGCCCGACAGTCCACCGCGCTGCGCTGGGCAGGCTACGTCGCGATCGCGATGGTGTTCGCGATCGTGTGCGCCTTCCTGTCGAACTGGCAGTTCACGCGCAACGCCGACCGCAGCCGCCAGCTCGCGCTCGTCGCCGCGAACTACGACGCCGCCCCGGTGCCGTTGCGCGAACTCATCGGCCCCGACGGCGCGTTCGATCCGGACGACCAATGGCATCCGGTGTCGCTCACCGGCGAATACCTCACCGACCAGACGCTGCTGGCCCGCAACCGGGCGCACGGCGGTACGAGCGCGTTCGAGGTGCTCGTGCCCTTCCGCACCGTCGACGGCGACGTCTTCCTCGTCGATCGCGGCTGGCTGGCCCCGGGATCCGCGCAGCCGGAGCCCGACGCCATCCCCGCACCGCCGTCCGGTCAGGTGGAGGTGGTCGTGCGCCTCAAGCCGGGCGAAGCGCTGCCGAACTCGGGACGGTCGGCCCCGGACGGCCAGGTGCCGACGATCAACCTGCCGCTGGTGGCCGAGACGACGGGGCAGGCGGGACTGATCACGAGCGCGTACGGCCTCCTCGTGTCCGAAGAGCCTTCCGTCGCCGACGTGCCCAACGCGCTCGAATCGCCCTCCGACGATCCCGGACCCTACCTGTCGTACGCGATCCAGTGGATCCTCTTCGCCGTGATGGGCTTCGTGTTCATCTGGTACATGATCCGCACCGAGATCCGCCACCGTCGTGAGGACGCCGAGGATGCCGCGGCCGACGAGGCGAACGGCGCCGGTGGGAGCGGTGGGGCGGATGGGAGCGGTGGCCCCGACGGGCCGGACGCGCCTCGCGCCCCCGCGCCCGCGGATTCCGCTGCGGCACGCCGTCGGCGGCGCCGGGAGCAGCGTCCGCGCGACCGCGACATGCAGGAAGAGGACGCCCTCCTCGACGAGCTCACCTCCCGCTGACGCGTCCCGCGCGCGGCTGGCGTCAGGCGAGGGTGATCAGGTCGACGTAGTCGCGGCCCCAGATGTCCTCGACACCGTCGGGGAGGATGAGGACGCGCTCGGGGTTGAGCGCCTGCACCGCACCCTCGTCGTGCGAGACCAGCACCACGGCGCCCTCGTAATGCGCCAGCGCACCGAGGATCTCCTCGCGTGAGGCGGGATCGAGGTTGTTCGTCGGCTCGTCGAGCAGCAGCATGTTCGCGGAGGAGACCACGAGCGTCGCCAGCGACAGCCGCGTCTTCTCTCCACCGGAGAGGACTCCGGCGGGCTTGAGCACGTCGTCTCCCGTGAACAGGAACGATCCCAGCACCTTGCGGGCCTCGGTCGCGTTGATGTCGGGCGCGGCGGACATCATGTTGTCCAGCACGGAGCGGTCGACGTCGAGGTTCTCGTGCTCCTGCGCGTAGTACCCGATCTTCAAGCCGTGGCCCGGTTCGATGACACCCGTGTCCGCCTTGTCGACGCCGGCGAGGATGCGCAGCAGGGTGGTCTTGCCGGCACCGTTCAGCCCCAGCACCACCACCTTGGATCCGCGGTCGATCGCGAGGTCGACATCAGTGAAGATCTCCAGCGAGCCGTACGACTTCGACAGGTTCTTCGCCATGAGCGGCGTCTTGCCGCAGGGCGCGGGCTTCGGGAAGCGCAGCTTCGCGACGCGGTCCTCCTGGCGGGCCTCCTCGAGGCCGGACAGCATCTTCTCCGCACGGGCGACCATCTGGTGCGCCGCGGCGGCCTTCGACGCCTTCGCACCGAAGCGCGCGGCCTGCAGCTGCAGCGCCGTGGCCTTCTTCTCGATGTTGGCGCGCTCCTTCTTGCGGCGCTCCTCGTCGGCCACCCGCTGGCGCAGGTAGTTCTTCCAGTTCATGTTGTAGACATCGATGACCTGGCGCATGGCGTCGAGGTAGAAGACGCGGTTGACCGTCTCCCCCACGAGCTCGACGTCGTGGCTGATGACGATCAGGCCGCCCTTGTAGTTCTTGAGGAACTCGCGCAGCCACACGACGCTGTCGGCGTCGAGGTGGTTGGTGGGCTCGTCGAGGATCATCGTCTGCGCGTCGGAGAACAGGATGCGGGCGAGCTCGATGCGGCGGCGCTGACCGCCGGACAGCGTCTTGAGCGGCTGGTCGAGGATGCGGTCGGGAAGCGACAGGTTGTGGGCGATGGATGCCGCCTCGGACTCGGCCGCGTAGCCACCCAGAGCTTCGAAGCGCTCCATGAGGTTGCCGTAGCGACGCATCGCCTTGGCGGCTACCTTCTCATCGGCATCCCCCATCTGCAGGGACGACTCCTGCATCTGCAGGGCGAGCGTCCCGAGACCGCGGGCGTCCAGAATGCGGGTACGCGCGAGCATCTCGGGGTCGCCGGAGCGCGGGTCCTGAGGCAGGTAGCCGAGCTCGCCGGAGCGTTCGACGCTGCCGTCGGCCGGGAGGAGGTCGCCCGCGAGCACCTTCGTCAGCGTCGTCTTGCCGGCGCCGTTGCGACCGACCAGACCGATCTTGTCGCCGTCCGACACGCGGAACGACACCTCCGACATGAGCGTTCGAGCGCCCACGCGGATCTCGAGATCGTGCACGGCCAGCACAGCAGACGTCCATTCTTCAGTGAGGGAGAGCGACCCGGAGGCGGGCCAGCCTCCCAGTCTACCGTCGCGACGGGTACGGTCCGCCCGGCGGTGTCTCCATCCCGTCTCCGACGAGCCGGTACGGTGCCAGACTCGATCGCATGCGTGTGCGCCCGTTCGCCGATGACGACCTGTCGCTGCCCTTCCTCGGCACGATCCCTTTCCGCGCCGATCGCTGGCGCGACGCACACGCGCGCTCGGCAGTGCTGGAGATCGACGGACGGCCCGTAGGCGGCGATCCTCACCGCGGAGACGACGTCCCGGGCCGCGTCGGACGGCGAGAGGCTGGTCGAAGCGAGCGTCCGACGCTCGCTGGACGTCCTCGCGGGTCGCGGCATCGATCTCGTCACGTTCGACGGACACGTCACCGACCCGCACTTCCTCCCCGTGTGGGCCCGGCTCGCTCCGGCCGGACGATGGTTCCGGTTGGTGGAGATTCCTCCCGCCGGCGGTGGTGGCTGACTCGGCTCGCCTGCTGTTGTCCCTCAGCGACAACGAAACCGCGCCTCTTCCATCGATGTCGGCCAGGTGCCGGTGATGGTGACGCCCTAGGCTGAGCCGTGACCCGTCCGCCTCTCGAAGGAGACCGCATGTCCCTCGCCGCCGCCGGCCGCCGCCCCGTCCTCGCCGACCTCATCGCACGCCCGACCGATCGCGCGCGCGTCGTCGCCCTCGACGCCGCCCTCGTGCTCGCCGGCGCGGCCTTCGTCGCGATCCTGGCGCAGGTCGAGGTTCCGCTCTGGCCCGTGCCGATCACCGGTCAGACCCTCGCCGTGGTCGTCGTCGGCGCCGCACTGGGCGCACGCCGCGGCGCCGCCGCCCTCGCGACCTACCTGGTGGCGGGACTGGCCGGCCTCCCCGTCTTCGCCGGCTTCACGGGGACGATCGCCGCCGTCGCCAAGCCGAGCTTCGGCTTCATCATCGGCTTCGTGTTCGCCGCCTACGTCGCGGGCTGGTTCGCCGAGCGCGCGTGGGACCGCAAGCCCGTGCTCGCTTTCGTCGGCTTCGTCGCCGCCAGCATCGTCCCCTTCCTGTTCGGCGTGCCGTACATGGCGTTCATCCTGAACACGGTGCTCGGGATGGACCTCGGCGTGCAGGAGATCCTTGCGGCCGGCGTCACGCCGTTCATCGTCGGCGGCATCGTCAAAGCCGCGCTCGCCGCCCTCCTGATCCCCGCCGCCTGGGCCGGCGTGCGAGCGATCGAGCGCAACGCGCGACGCTGACACCCGCGCGAACGAGGAAGGCCCCGACCATGCTGGTCGGGGCCTTCCTCTCTTTCAGGCGACGAGCTCAGCCCTTGGCCGTGGCGACGGCCGCGGCGAGCTTCTCGGTCAGCGTCGGCAGCGCCCAGGGCAGGGTCAGCGCGGTCGGCGACACAGCTGCGACGTTCTCCGCGCCCACCATCGCCGCGACGGCGCCCTTCTGCACCGCCGGAATGAGCGACGCCCGCGACGAGCCGAGGAACTCGTCGAGAGTGGCCTGGTCCTCGGCCTGGGTGAACAGCACCTGGGAGTCGATCTTGTCGAGGTTCTCCTGGCTCACGGTCGTGTAGAACGTGCCCTCGCCCGTGTCGAGAGCCGACACGTTGGGCGGCGAGACGAAGCCGAGGTCCTCGAGGATCTCCACTCGCGGGTCGGAGGGCAGATAGAGGTAGAACGTGTCGACGTCGTCGTCCACGTAGGCGATGGTCGTGCCCGCGAACTCGGGGTGGGCCGCCGCGGCATCCGCGACCTGGGCATCGAGGCTCGCCAGCAGCGCGCTCGCCTCGGTGCTCATCCCGAGGGCCTTGCCCGTGATCGTGACGACATCGCGCCAGGGGGTGGTCCACGGCGCGTCCGGATAGGCGACGACGGGGATGCCGGCGGCCGTCACGGCGTCGTACTCCTTCTGCGTGAGCCCGGAGTACGGGGCGAGCAGGACGTCGGGGTTCGTCTTCAGGAGCGCCTCGACCGGGATCTCGTTCGCGCTCGCGTCGAGGATCTCGGGCTTGGTGCCGCCGAGCTTGTCGACGGCCTCGGCGATCCACGGCGGCATCTTGTCGTCGCCGCCGGAGTAGGTGTCCGCCGGGATCGCGACCGGCTGGATGCCGAGGGCGAGCACCGCGTCGGTGGCACCCCATCCCCACGTCGCGATGCGTTCCGGCTTCTTCTCGATCGTCGTGGATCCCAGCGCGGAGTCGATGGTGACGGGGAATCCGTCGGTCGCGGCGGCGGAGTCTGTCGGAGCGCTCGCCGTTCCGGCGGCGCAGCCCGACAGCAGGAGCGCTGTCGCGGTGACGATCGTGGCAAGGCCGAGGGCCGTGCGCAGTCTTATCATGGGGGTTCCTCTCTCAGGGACGTTCTGACGGTGCGGCATCCGCGGCGACGGGTGCGCCGGAGGCCGCGGGGACGGGGATGATGAGCGGGGTGGCGGTGAGCGGGTCGGGCATCACGAGCGCGCGCAGGCCGAAGGCGGTCTGCACGACCTCCGCGGTCAGCACGTCCGCGGGGGTGCCGTGCGCGACCACCGCGCCGTCGTGCATCACGACGAGCTCGTCGGCGTAGCGTGCGGCGAGGTTGAGATCGTGCAGGACGGCCAGGACGGTCGTGCCGCGGCTGCGGTTGAGCTCGCGCAGCAGGTCGAGCACGTCGAGCTGGTGGCTGAGGTCGAGGAACGTGGTCGGCTCGTCCAGGAGGAGGATGCGGGGGTCCTGCGCGAGCGCCATCGCGATCCACACACGCTGGCGCTGACCGCCGGAGAGGTCTCCGACGGGTCGCGCCGCGAGGTCGGTCACCCCCGTCCACGCCATCGCCTCGTCGACGCGGGCGGAGTCCTCGGCGCTCCACCGCGCGAGCAGTCCGCGATGCGGGTGGCGTCCGCGACCGACGAGCTCCGACACCGTCACACCGTCCGGAGCGGTCGGATGCTGCGGAAGGAGTCCGACCGTCTGCGCGAACCGGCGACGAGGCACGGAGCGCACGTCGACGTCGTCCACCTCGACCCGACCGGCGAGCGGCGTGTGGAGACGGGCCAGGGTTCCCAGGAGGGTCGACTTGCCCGACGCGTTCGCCCCGATGATCATCGTGATCCGACCGGGAGCGATCTCGAGGTCGAGGCCGTCGATCACGCGCCGACCGGGGTATCCGGCGGCGAGGCCGCGAGCGGCGAGGCGGGGAGAGGCGGATGCCGGGATCACAGCTGCCGTCCTTTCGAGGTGGCGAGGAGCCAGAGGAGGAAGAGGGCGCCGACCGCACCGGTCACGATGCCGACGGGGAGCGACATGCCGGGGATCGCGAACTGCGCGACGAGGTCCGCCGCCAGCAGCAGCACGGCGCCGACCACACCGCTGGTGACCAAGCCGACCGCGCCGTGACGCAACAGGGCGCGCGCGATCGCCGGGGCGCACAGCGCGATGAACGAGATCGGACCGACGAAGGCGGAGGTCGCGGCCGTCAGCAGCACCGCTGCAGCCACCACGACGATGCGGACGGCCCCGCTGGGGACGCCGAGGCCGTTCGCGGTCTCGTGTCCGAGCTGCGTGATCGGAAGCCACCGGCCCGCGACCACGAGCGCGGGGACGAGCAGGATCAGGATGGCGCCCACCGTCGCCACCTGCCACCAGGGCGTGGAGGCCAGGGTGCCGGTCAGCCACAGCAGGGCGAGCCGCGCCTCCTCGACCTTCGCGCGCACCATCATCAGGTTGATGAGGGCGGCCGAGAGGAACGAGATGCCGATACCGGCCAGGATCAGGCGGAATCCTCCGTCGCGGAGGGTGCGTCCCGCGACGAGGAGGAGCGCGGCGACCGCGATCCCGCCCGCGAACGCGAACGCGACCAGCACGGGACCGGTGGTGCCGAAGACGAGGATCGCGGTGACCGCGGCCACGCCGCTGCCGCCGGAGATGCCGAGCAGGTCAGGGCTGGCGAGCGGATTGCCGAGGTAGGTCTGCAGGAGGGCCCCCGCGACCCCGAGCGCCGCGCCGGCGACGACCGCCATGGCGGCGCGCGGCGCGCGCACCTGGAACACGACGTACTGCTCGATGCGCGTTCCGGAGCCGGTCAGCGTCTGCCACAGCCGGTCGGGGGCCAGCGGGTAGTCGCCCACCGACAGGGCGACGGCGATGACGACGACCGCGACGAGCGCGAGGACACCGACGACCCGCATCCGCCGTCGGGCGACGGTGCGGCGCACGGCGAGCGACGCGCTCACAGGGCGCTCCGGCGGGGCTGGAGGACGAGTGCGATGAGCAGCGGAGCGCCGATGACGGCCACCACGATGCCGGCTTGCACCTCGCCCGGCAGCGCGACGACGCGTCCGACGATGTCGGCCAGGAGCAGGATGGCCGCGCCGTACGGGATCGCGAGGGCGAGCAGGCGGCCGTAGCTGCCGCCGACGAGCGGGCGCAGCGCATGCGGGACGAGCAGCCCGAGGAACACGATCGGACCGGCGATGGCGGTCGCTCCCCCGCACAGCAGCACGGTCGCCAGGATGCCGAGGGCACGGCTGCGGGTGACGTCGTGTCCGAGGCCCGCCGCCGCTTCCGGGCCGAGAGCGATGAGGTCGAGGCCGCGCGCCGCAGCGAGGGCGAGGACGGCCCCGACCAGGATCGCCGGGAGGACCAGGAGCACGGCGTCGAGCCCGCGGGCGGTCAGACCACCCACCGACCAGTAGCGGTAGACGTCGAGCGCGTAGACGTTCGTGTTGAGGATGAGGAAGGTCACGGCGGTGAGTCCGGCCGTGACGGCGGCGCCGGTCAGCGCGAGCCTCGCCGGACTCGACGCATCCGGCCCGCGGCCGCCGATCGCGGTGACCACCAGGGCGGCCAGAGCGGCCCCGACGAACGCGAACCAGACGAACCCGTCCGGACGCGACAGCCCGAACAGCGTGATCGCACCGAGGACCGCGACCGAGGCCCCGGCGTTGATGCCGAGCAGACCGGGGTCGGCGAAGGGGTTGCGGGTGAGCCCCTGCATCACGGTGCCCGCGAGCGCCAGCGCGGCGCCGGCGCAGACGCCGATGATCGTGCGCGGGACCCGCTGCGTGAGGACCACGACCTGATCGGCGTCGGCGGTGCCTCCCCCGACGAGGGCCTGCCACACCGCGGCAGGCGCGATCGGACGGGCGCCCACCGTCAATGAGAGGATCACGAGCACGGCCAGCAGGGCGGCACCGATCACCGCGACGACGAGGGTGCGTCGCGGTCGTCGCGGCGCGGTCATTCGACGCGCTCGGCCTGGCCGAGGCGCCAGTAGCCCATGAAGGCGACCCGCTTGCGGTCGACGCCGCAGCCGGAGACGAGCAGCCGGCGCAGCGTCTTGACCGTGCCCGCCTCGCCCGCGATCCAGGAGTAGAACTCGCCGTCGCCGTCTTCCGGGCTGTCCCAGAGCAGATCGCGATCCACATCGATGTCGTCGAGCACCTGCGGCCGCGGCGAGGCGGCGCGCGCCAGCACGTCGCCGTGCGCGGCGGTCCAGGTCATGATCGCATCGATGAGCGCGAGACCGTGGGCGCGATCGCCGCGGGCGATCCAGCTCAGCCGCGTCGCGGAGGTCGCGGGCAGCGCGGGGCGCAGGGCGTCCTCCGCCGTGGGCACCTCGATGAACGCGTCGACCTCGCAGCGCGGGTCGAGCGACTCCAGGATGCCGCAGATGGCCGGCGCCGCGGTCTCGTCGCCGGCGAGAAGGAGCCGGCGCGCCGATCCGGGGTGCCAGTCGATGCCGACCCGTGACTGGGGACTGCGCTCGTCCGGACCGACGATGATCAGCTCGTCGCCGATGCGAGCGCCGTCCGCCCAGGCCCCGGCCGGGCCGGCATCGTGGTGGATGACGAAGTCGACGTCCAGCTCCCGCGCCGCGGCATCCACCCGGCGCACGGTGTAGGTACGGAACGGATTGCGCTGATCGGCGGGCAGCGCGCGCCACCGGTCGTACCAGTCCCCCGCCTCCTCGTCCTGGCCCAGGTCGGCGAAACCACCCGGGATGCCGGGGAGCGGCAGCACGATCTTGATGCGCTGGTCGAGTCCGGCGGTGCCGAACCATTCCAGCTGCGGACTCGTGAACGTCACGCGCACGTAGTGCGGGGCGAGTCTGCGGACGGCCTGCACGCGGACGGAATACGGGCGGTACGCAGGGCGGACGGCGGTCGGGGCGGCAGACACCCTCTAAGGGTAGCCTTACCTTCCGGCGTTGTCACACCGGCCCGGGTCAGCGCGTCGTCAGGGCACCGATCCGCTCGACGGCGGCGGTGAGCACCTCGGGCGCGCAGCCGAAGTTGATGCGCACCCACCCGTCCCCCTGGCGCCCGAACTGCGGGCCGTGATGGAGCGCGACTCGCGCCTCCGCCAAGATGCGCGCCGCGGGATCCTCGCCCCACCCGTAGGCGCCGAGATCGACCCACGCGAGGTATCCCGCCTCCGGCACCCGGTAGCGCGCGGCCGGCAGCTGCTGGGCCAGCAGGTCGGCGAGAAGGCGGCGGTTGAGGTCCAGCCGCGTGCGCAGGCCGTCCAGCCAGCCGTCGGATGCCGCGTCGAACGCGGCGATGCTCGCGATCGCGCCGAACAGGCCCGTGCGCCACTCGACCTCGGCGGGCAGGCCGGCGACCACGGCCGCGGTCCGCGCGTCCGCCGTGATCATCAGTGCGCACTTGAGGCCGGCGAGGTTGAACGCCTTGGACGAGCTCGTGACCGTGTAGCCGACCGCCGCCGCCGTCTCCGACGCGGCGAGGAACGGCGTGTAGGGCACCTCGTCGTAGGTCAGCGGCGCGTGGATCTCGTCGCTGATCACCACGGCGTCGTGACGGGCGACGACCTCCGCGAGCGCCGCGAGGTCGGCGGCGCGGTGAACGGTCCCCGTCGGATTGTGCGGGTTGCACAGCAGCACGGCGCGGGCACCGGCGGCGAGGGCCGCCTCGATCCCGTCGAGGTCGAGCTCCCACCCGGCCCCCGTGTCGGTCAGCGGCACCGCCTCGACGCGGCATCCGGCCTCTTCGACGCACATCGCGAACGGCGGGTAGACCGGCGGCGTGATCACCACCGCATCGTCCGGAGACGTGACGGCGCGGATGATCTCGACCACGCCCATCATGACGTCGCCGGTGGAGCGCACGCGGGCGGGGTCCACGTCCCAGCCGAACCGCCGCCGCGCGAACGCCGCGAACGCGTCGCGCAGACCGAGGTCGGGCGGCGTGTACCCGGTGTCGCCGAGTTCCACGGCCGTCGCCAGGGCCCGCGTGATCGGGGCGGCGAGCGGGAAGTCCGTCTCCGCGACGAAGAGCGGCAGCACATCGGCGCCGAAGGTGCGCCATTTCGTGCTGGACCGGCGTCGCAACGTCTCCAACGGCAGGGCCTCGAGGGGAAGGGTGCTCACCCGTCGAGCCTATCGAGGCGCGGCGCCGCGGCCGGTGCCCGACGTCACGACATGACGCTCAGATCGCGAAGCCGAGGGCCCGCATCATGTCGCGGCCGTCGTCCGTGATCCGCTCGGGGCCCCACGGCGGCATCCACACCCAGTTGATGCGGAACCGTTCGACGACCTCGTCCAGGGCCTGCGCGGTCTGCTCCTCGAGCACGTCGGTGAGCGGGCAGCCGGCCGAGGTCAGCGTCATGTGGATGACGAGCGCGTCGTTCTCCTCGTCCCAGCTGAGGTCGTAGATGAGTCCGAGGTCGACGACGTTGATCCCGAGCTCGGGATCCATCACGTCCTTGAGGGCCTCGGTGACCTCGTCGTACTTCTCGGGGTTGAGCGTCGCGGTCATGCCTTCGATCCTAGGCCTCGACGACGTCGGAGGGCTCGAGGTAGCGGTCGTAGCCCTCCTCCTCGAGACGCTCGGCGAGCTCGGGGCCGCCCTCCTCCGCGACGCGGCCCTTGACGAGCACGTGCACGTAGTCCGGCGTGATGTAGCGGAGGATGCGGGTGTAGTGCGTGATCAGCAGAACGCCCAGGTCGGTCGCCTCCTTGGCGCGGTTCACGCCCTCCGAGACGATCTTGAGCGCGTCGACGTCGAGGCCCGAGTCGGTCTCGTCGAGCACCGCGATGGCGGGCTTGAGCAGCTCGAGCTGGAGGATCTCGTGACGCTTCTTCTCGCCGCCCGAGAAGCCCTCGTTGACGTTGCGCGCCGCGAACTTCGGGTCCATGCGGAGGTTCTTCATGGCCGCCTTGACGTCCTTGGTCCACGTGCGGATCGCCGGGGCCTCGCCGTCGATCGCGGTCTTGGCGGTGCGCAGGAAGTTCGTGACGGTGACGCCCGGGATCTCGACCGGGTACTGCATCGCCAGGAAGAGGCCGGCACGCGCGCGCTCGTCGACCGACATCGCGAGGACGTCTTCGCCGTCGAGGGTGATCGTGCCCTGCGTGACGGTGTACTTCGGGTGCCCGGCGATCGTGTACGCCAGCGTCGACTTGCCCGAGCCGTTGGGGCCCATGATCGCGTGGGTCTCGCCGGTGCGGACGGTGAGGTCGACGCCGTTGAGGATCGGGGTCTGGCCCGCGTCGGTCTCGACCGTCACGTGGAGGTCGCGGATCTCGAGAACAGCCATGTCAATTACCTTCTTCAGTTCACTTCTTTGAGGACGGTGGGATCGATGAGGACGTCGTCCCCGTCGATCGTGACCGCATAGACGGGCACCGGCTCGTAGGCCGGGAGGTTCAGGGGCCGGCCGGTGCGCAGCGAGAACGCCGAGCCGTGGGCCCAGCACTCGAGCGTGTCGCCCTCGACGAAGCCGTCCGACAGCGAGATGTCGCCGTGCGTGCAGGTGTCGCCGATGGCGTGCACCTCGCCGTTGGAGTCGAGGACGACCGCCATCGGCACACCGTCGATCTCGACGCGCACGGCCGTGTCCTGCTCGAGGTCGCTCAGGTTCAGCACTTTCTGCGCGGTCACTCGGCCGCTCCCTCGGCGTCCGACGCGAGGGCGAGCTCGTCCTCGATGGCGGCGATCAGCTCGTCCTGCAGGTCGGCGACGTCGATCTTCTGGACGATCTCGGCGAGGAAGCCGAGCACGACCAGACGCCGCGCCTCCTCCTCGGCGATGCCGCGGGCCTGCAGGTAGAACAGCTGCTCGTCGTCGAACCGCCCGGTGGCGCTCGCGTGACCGGCGCCGCGGATGTCGCCCGTCTCGATCTCGAGGTTCGGGATCGAGTCGGCGCGCGCCCCGTCGGTGAGCACGAGGTTGCGGTTCGCCTCGTAGGAGTCGGTGCCCACGGCATCCGGCCCGATGAGCACGTCGCCGATCCAGACGCTGCGCGCGGACTCGCCCTGCAGTGCACCCTTGTACAGCACGTCGCCCACGGTCTGCGCGCCCTTGTGGTGCAGGTAGACCTGGCTCTCGAGGTGCTGGCCCGCGTCGGAGAACGCGAGGCCGTACAGCTTGCCCTCGGCGCCCGCACCCGCGAGCTCGACCGAGGGGTTCACGCGGACCACGCGTCCGCCGAGGCTCACCACGACGTGCGTGAGCGTGGCGTCGCGGTCGACGCGCGCCTGGTGCGACGCGAGATGGATCGCATCGTCGTCCCAGCGCTGCACGGACACGACGGTCAGCGCGGCGCCGTCGCGGACGATGATCTCGACGTTCTGGGCCTGCTGGGCGCTGCCCTCGTGACGCAGCACGACGGTGGCGCGCGACTGGGCCTGCGCTTCGATGACGACGTGCGCGTGGGCGACGCCGCCGCGGCCGGTGAGTCGCACGAGCACCGGCTCGTCGAGCTCGACGCCCGCGGGGATGCGGATGAGAGGCGCGTCGGCCTCCTGCGTCCAGGCGATCGCGCTCACGCGATCCTCGGGACGGAACACCTCGCCGCGCGGAGCCTCACCGATCGCGAGACGCGACTGGTGGACGGCGTCGGGCGCGCTCACCTCGACGCCGATGACGTCGTGCGGGGCGGGCTCGTCGCGCAGCAGGTCGCCGAGGAGGGCCACCGGCGTGTGCTTCCAGTTCACCTCGCGTCCCGTCGGCATGCCGAAGTCGGCGGGGTCGAACGAGGTCGGCCGCTCCGACCGGGTCTGCACCGGCACCACCTTGGAGACCAGCGAGGCCGCAGGGTCGATGTGACCCTCCGCCCGGGTGCTCGCATCGGCGGGGGTCTGCGTCACTGTCGTCATCAGCCGACGGATCCTTCCATGCCCATCTCGATGAGCTTGTTCAGCTCGAGGGCGTACTCCATGGGCAGCTCACGCGCGATCGGCTCGATGAACCCGCGCACGATCATCGCCATCGCCTCGTCCTCGGGCATGCCGCGGCTCATCAGGTAGAACAGCTGCTCCTCGCTCACCTTCGACACGGTCGCCTCGTGACCGAGCTGGACGTCGTCCACGCGGATGTCGATGGCGGGGTACGTGTCGGAGCGGGAGATCGTGTCGACCAGGAGCGCGTCGCAGCGCACGGTGTTGGCGGAGTGGTGTGCCTCCGGCGACACCCGCACCTCGCCGCGGTAGCCGGCGCGGCCGCCGCCGCGCGCGATCGACTTCGACACGATCGAGGACTGCGTGTACGGCGCCATGTGGATCATCTTGGCGCCGGCGTCCTGGTGCTGACCGGGGCCCGCGAAGGCGACCGACAGGGTCTCGCCCTTGGCGTGCTCGCCCATGAGGTAGATCGACGGATACTTCATCGTCACCTTGGAGCCGATGTTGCCGTCGATCCACTCCATCGTCGCGCCCTCGTGGGCGATGGCCCGCTTGGTGACGAGGTTGTAGACGTTGTTCGACCAGTTCTGGATCGTGGTGTAGCGAACGCGCGCATTCTTCTTCACGATGATCTCGACGACCGCCGAGTGCAGCGAGTCGCTCTTGTAGATCGGCGCGGTGCAGCCTTCGATGTAGTGGACGTAGCTGTCCTCGTCGGCGATGATGAGCGTCCGCTCGAACTGGCCCATGTTCTCGGTGTTGATGCGGAAGTACGCCTGCAGCGGGATCTCCACGTGCACGCCCTTCGGCACGTACACGAACGATCCCCCCGACCAGACGGCCGTGTTGAGGGCGGCGAACTTGTTGTCGCCGGCGGGGATCACGGTGCCGAAGTACTCCTGGAAGAACTCCGGGTGCTCGCGCAGGGCCGTGTCGGTGTCCATGAAGATGACGCCCTGGGCCTCGAGGTCCTCACGGATCTGGTGGTACACGACCTCGGACTCGTACTGCGCGGCGACGCCGGCGACCAGTCGCTGGCGCTCCGCCTCGGGGATGCCGAGCTTCTCGTACGTCTCACGGATCTCCGCGGGGAGGTCTTCCCAGGACTGCGCCTGCTTCTCGGTGGAGCGCACGAAGTACTTGATGTTGTCGAAGTCGATGTCCGACAGGTCGGCGCCCCAGGTGGGCATCGGTTTGCGGCCGAAGAGCTGATACCCCTTCAGACGGGTCTTCAGCATCCACTCCGGCTCGTCCTTGAGGGCCGAGATCCCCCGGACCACGTCCTCGTTGATGCCGCGCTGCGCGACGGCGCCCGCGGCGTCGGTGTCGTGCCAGCCGAACTCGTAGACGCCGAGCCCCTCGAGTTCGGGGCGGTCGATGAGCACATCCGACATGGGTTTGCCTCCTTCGTGCCCGGCGGTGTCATCCGCTCCGGCATTCCTGCGCCTGCGCCTGTCTCACGATCGGAGTGTCGTGGGCGAAGGTCGGATGCCGCTTTCAGGGCCGTTTTCGTGTCGTTTTCTCCGACGTGGTCTGCGTCGGGGCCCGCACCTCGCGCGCCTAGACTGTAGGGGGCGTGACGCGCTTCGCGCGCCGCTGTTCCCACCCCTTCAGTCTACAGGCAACACCCCGACACGGGCGTGGCCGGCGCCCGTTCGGGCACGCATCCGGGAGGCGACCCCACCATGTCCGCACCGCAGACCTCCGCTCCTGACGCCCCGACGACCGCGAGCGGTTCGGGCTCCGGCCGCTCGCTGGCCTCGCGCCTTCCCGCGCGTGTCGGACGCAGCACCCGTGTCCTGGCCTGGCTCGTCCTCGTCAGCAACGTCGTCATCGTCGGCACCGGTGGCCTCGTGCGGCTCACCGGCTCGGGGATGGGATGCGAGACGTGGCCGTACTGCACCCCCGAGTCGCTGGTGCCGACCCAGGAGCTCGGCATCCACGGCCTCATCGAGTTCGGCAACCGCACCCTCACCGGCGTGCTGGTGATCGTGGCCCTCCTCGCCTTCCTCTCCGTCGTGCGCCTGTGGCGCACCCGTCCCGAGCTGCCCCGCCTCACGCTCGCCATCGGCATCGGCATCATCCTGCAGGCCGTCATCGGCGGCATCACCGTGTGGCTGCACCTGCACCCGAGCATCGTGGGCCTGCACTACCTGCTGTCGGCGGCCCTGGTGGCGATCGCGGCCGCGTACGTGGTCCGCGTGTACGCGACACCCGGGCCGCGGGAGCGCGCAGTCGCCCGGGGCTACGCGATCCTCACCCACGTCACCAGCGCGGTCGTGCTGATCACGGTCGTGATCGGCATCCTCTTGACCGGCTCGGGACCGCACGCGGGCGACGACGCGGCCGCCCGCAACGGTCTGGACCCGATCTTCTGGCAGCACGTGCACAGCTGGCCCGCCTACACCCTGTTCGCCCTGACGATCGTGCTCTTCGCCTGGTCCTTCCGGATGCCGGGCGCCCTGCGCCTGCCGCTGTGGACGGGGCTGCTGCTGGGCGTGGAGCTCGTGCAGATCGCGATCGGGCTCTGGCAGGCCCGCACGGGTCTGCCGATCGTGCTGGTCAACATCCACATGGTGCTCGCCGTCTGCCTCGTGGCGGCGATGACGGCCGTGGTGCTGCACCTGAAGGCTCCCCGTGCCATGCTGGCTGACGGCGTGCGGTCCACAGCGACCTCATAGCCCGCGCATCACTCCTCCCCTGGTGGTTCGCAGATAGTCGATCTGTCGCCGCGCGTGCGGTGACGTGACAGAAGGAGCTTTCCCATGCCCAACACCGCCCGTGTGAACCGCAGCATCCCGTTCTGGGTGCTCGTGGGCGGTTCGGTCGTCGCCATCGGCGGCGGCGTGTACCTGCTCGTCGACAAGCTCACGATCATGGCGAACACCCTCACCGACGGCACCGCGACCGGCGTCGAGGTCTACGCCGGTCAGATCTGGGCCGTGCTCGGCGCGATCCTCATCGGTGCCGGACTCATCGGACTCGCGCTGGCCCTCACGCTCGGCACGCTGGGCGCTCTCGTGCGTCGCACCGAGATCGAGCCCGTCGTCGCCGCCGAGGAGATCGAGGTCGTCGAGGTCGTCGAGTCCGTCCCCGCGACGGAGACGGTCGCGTCCGCGCCCGTCGAGACCGTCGACGCCGGTACCGACCGCCCCGCGGTCTGATCCGCCCGCACCGCGTCATCGAGAAGGCGCCGGTACCCCACGGGGGCCGGCGCCTTCTCGCGTGTGCACGCACACGTGCCGGCGCCGCCCGCGCCCTCGGGGATCAGAACGGCAGCAGCGGATCGATCGCGATCGCTACGAACAGCAGCGTGAGATACGTGATCGACGCGTGGAAGACGCGCATCGGACGGATCTGCTCGCCCCGGACGGCACGGTTGTACAGCACGTGGGACTCGACGATGAACCAGCCGCCGAACACGAGCGCGGACGCCGTGTAGACGAGTCCCATCCCCGCGACGGGGATGAGCAGCAGCGAGGAGGCCACCGTCGCCCAGGCATAGAGAATGACCTGCAGGCCCACCTGGAGGCCGTCGCGGGTCGCGCCCAGCATCGGCACGTCCGCCTCCTGGTAGTCGCCCTTGTACTTCATCGAGAGCGGCCAGTAGTGCGGAGGCGTCCACAGGAACACCAGCAGGAAGAGGATGAAGGGCGTCCAGGTCAGCGAGCCCGTGACGGCCGACCATCCGATGAGCACCGGGAAGCAGCCCGCGATCCCGCCCCAGACGATGTTCTGCTCGGTGCGCCGCTTGAGCAGGATCGTGTAGATCACCACGTAGAAGAAGATGGCGACGGCGCTGAGCGCGGCCGCGAGCGCGTTCGTCGTGACCAGCAGCCACACCGTGGAGGCGACGGCCAGCGTCCAGGCGAAGATCAGCGCTCCGCGCGGAGACACCTCACCGGTGACGAGCGGTCGGTTCTCGGTGCGTCGCATGTGGGCGTCGATGTCGCGATCCAGGTACATGTTGAAGGTCGCCGCCGACCCCGCGCTCATCGCGCCGCCGACGACGGTGGCGAGGACGAGCCAGAGGTCCGGCATCCCGCCCTGGGCGAGGATCATGACCGGCACGGTCGTCACGAGCAGCAGCTCGAGCACGCGAGGCTTCGTGAGCGTGACGTAGGCGCGGATCTTCCGACCGACGGCCTGCCGCGCGATGGGGTCGCTCACGGCGGACACGCTCGACTGCACCATGCCCCGGATCCCCTTTCTCGGCAGAACCCAGTCTAGGTCACGCTCTCCCCACCCTTGCATCCACTCCACTGGACATGATTCACTATGTTGAACAAGGAGGTCAGGTCGGGATTGTCACGGATGACATACGGGGCTTCGGGCCCATGCCTCTTCGCTAAGCTGAAATCACAGGCGTCGCCGAGCGCCGGCAGGGTGCGACCGACGTCGCCGAGGCCGGTTCGAGTGTCGGACGCACTCCCCCTCTTTTCGAAAGGGCACCACGTGTCGGAACTGGCTTGGGATGAGATCGATCGGCGCGCGGTGGACACCGCTCGCGTGCTGGCCGCGGATGCGGTCGAGAAGGTGGGCAACGGCCACCCCGGCACGGCGATGAGCCTTGCGCCGGCCGCGTACCTGCTCTATCAGCGCGTCCTGCGCCACGATCCCTCCGACACCCACTGGCTGGGCAGGGACCGCTTCATCCTCTCCGCCGGTCACTCCTCGCTCACGCAGTACGTGCAGCTCTACCTCGGCGGCTTCGGCCTCGAGCTCTCCGACCTCGAGGCGCTGCGCACGTGGGGATCGCTGACCCCGGGCCACCCCGAGTACGGACACACGAAGGGCGTGGAGATCACGACCGGCCCGCTCGGGCAAGGCCTGTCCTCCGCCGTCGGCTTCGCCTACGCGGCCCGCTACGAGCGCGGCCTGTTCGACCCCGAGGCCGCAGCGGGCACGAGCCCCTTCGACCACTTCGTGTACGTGATCGCCGGCGACGGCGACCTGCAGGAGGGCGTGACCAGCGAGGCCTCGAGCCTCGCCGGCCACCAGAACCTCGGCAACCTGATCGCGATCTACGACTCCAACCAGATCTCGATCGAGGACGACACCAACGTCGCCTTCACCGAGGACGTCGCGGCGCGCTACGAGGCCTACGGCTGGCACGTGCAGACCGTCGACTGGAAGAAGACCGGAGAGTACGTCGAGGACGTCGCCGAGCTGTACGCCGCCATCGAGGCGGCCAAGGGCGAGACCGACAAGCCGTCGCTCGTCATCCTGAAGACCATCATCGGCTGGCCGTCGCCCGGCAAGCAGAACACGGGCAAGATCCACGGCTCCGCCCTCGGCGCCGACGAGCTCGCCGCGACGAAGAAGGTGCTGGGCTTCGACCCCGAGAAGTCCTTCGTCGTCGCCGACGACGTCATCGCGCACACCCGCGCCCTGCGCGACCGCGCCGCCGAGGCGCGCGCCGCCTGGCAGGCCGACTTCGACGCCTGGGCCGCCGCCAACCCCGAGCGCAAGGCGCTGCTGGACCGCCTCGAGGCGGGCGAGCTGCCCGCCGACCTCTCGGTGCCGAGCTTCGAGTCGGGCAAGGAGGTGTCCACCCGCGCGGCGTCGGGTCAGGTCATCAACGCCCTCGCGGCGCAGCTGCCCGAGCTGTGGGGCGGTTCCGCCGACCTCGCGGAGTCGAACCTCACGACCATCAAGGACGCGAAGTCGTTCATCCCCGCCGAGTGGTCCACGCACGAGTGGTCGGGCGACCCCTACGGCCGCGTGCTGCACTTCGGCATCCGCGAGCACGCGATGGGCGCGATCGTCAACGGCATCAAGCTGCACGGACCCACGCGTCCCTTCGGCGGCACGTTCCTGATCTTCAGCGACTACATGCGCCCCCCGGTGCGCCTGGCCGCGCTGATGGACATCCCGTCGATCTTCGTCTGGACCCACGACTCCGTCGCCCTCGGCGAGGACGGCCCGACGCACCAGCCGATCGAGCAGCTGTCGACGCTGCGCCTCATCCCGAACTTCACGGTGGTGCGCCCCGCTGACGCCAATGAGACGTCCGCGGCCTGGCACGAGATCGTGCGCCGCACCAGCGGCGGTCCGGTGGGCATCGCCCTGACGCGACAGAACATCCCGGTGTTCCCGCGCGGCGAGGCGGGCTTCGCCACGACCGACGGCGTCGCCAAGGGCGCCTACGTGCTGATCGACGCCGAGGGCGGCGAGCCCGACGTGATCCTCATCGCGACCGGTTCCGAGGTGCAGCTGGCCGTCGCGGCGCGCGAGACGCTCGCCGCCGACGGCATCCGCGCCCGCGTCGTCTCGGCTCCGTCGCTGGAGTGGTTCGCCGAGCAGGATGCCGCCTACCGCGAGTCCGTGCTGCCGAGCGCCGTGAAGGCGCGCGTGTCCGTCGAGGCCGGATCCACGCCGCTGTGGCGCAGCATCGTCGGCGACACCGGCCGCACGGTCGGCATCGACCACTTCGGCGCCTCCGCCGACTACAAGACCCTGTTCGAGAAGTTCGGCATCACCGCCGACGCGGTCGTGGAAGCGGCCCGCGCAACCGTCAAGGAGAACGCATGAGCACCCCGACCCCGACCCAGCAGCTCGTCGACGCCGGCGTCAGCATCTGGCTCGACGACCTCTCCCGCACGCGCATCGACTCGGGCAACCTCGCCCAGCTGATCGACACGCGCAACGTCTCCGGCGTGACGACGAACCCCTCGATCTTCCAGGCGGCCATCGGCAACCAGGACGACGACTCGTACGACGCCCCGCTGGCCGCGCTCGCCTCCTCGGGAGCCGACGTGGACACCGCGATCTTCGAGCTGACCACGACCGACGTCCGCGACGCGGCCGACATCTTCCGCGGTGTCTACGACGCCACGGGCGGCGTCGACGGGCGCGTGTCGATCGAGGTCTCCCCCGATCTCGCCCACGACACCGACGGCACGATCGCGGAGGCCAAGAAGCTCTGGGCCAAGGTCGATCGACCCAACGCGCTCATCAAGATCCCCGCGACGAAGGCGGGCCTGCCCGCCATCACCGCGGTGATCGCCGAGGGCATCTCCGTCAACGTGACGCTGATCTTCTCGCTCGAGCGGTACGAAGAGGTCATCGATGCCTACCTGGCCGGCCTGGAGCAGGCCGCGGCGAACGGTCACGACCTGTCCGGCATCCACTCGGTCGCCTCCTTCTTCGTGTCCCGCGTGGACACCGAGGTCGACAAGCGCCTGTCTGCGTTCGAGAGCGAAGACGCCGAGGCGCTCAAGAGCCGCGCCGGCCTGGCCAACGCCCGCCTCGCCTACGAGCTGTTCGAGAAGAAGTTCTCCGCGCCGCGCGCGCAGGAGCTGGTCTCCGCCGGCGCCACCGTCCAGCGCCCGCTGTGGGCCTCGACGGGCGTCAAGGACCCGGCGCTGCCCGACACGCTCTACGTCACGGAGCTCGTGGCCCCGGGCACCGTCAACACGATGCCGGAGAAGACCCTCGAGGCGACCTTCGACCACGGCGTCGTCACGGGCGACACCGTCACGGGCGCCTACGAGGACGCGCATCTCGTCTTCGCGCAGCTGGCCGACCTCGGCGTCGACATCACCGATGTCACCCAGACGCTCGAGGACGAGGGCGTCGCCAAGTTCATCGCCTCGTGGCAGGACCTGAAGAAGACGGTCGCCGAGGCGCTGGCCGAGGCCCCGGAGACCAGCCGGTGAGTTTCGAGATCCACGTCTCGGGACACGTCAAGGACGTCGTCGCGCAGACGCTGCCGGGTCTGGTCGACAGCCTGGTCGCGAGCGGGATCACCGCGGGGGACCCCGATCTCTGGGGTCCGGATGCCGCAGCCGAAGCCGCCGTGCGTCTCGGCTGGGTCGAGGCCGTGAGCGTCTCGCGGCCGCTGCTGCCCGAGATCGCCGCCCTGCGGGAGGACTTCGTCGCCCGCGGGCTCACGCGCATCGTCCTCGCCGGGATGGGCGGATCCTCGCTGGCCCCCGAGGTCATCACGCGGACGGCCGGTGTGCCCCTCGTGATCCTCGATTCGACCGATCCCGCCCAGGTGCTCGCCGCGATCGACGGCGATGCCGAGAGCGGCGGCCTGGAGCGGACCGTGCTGGTCGTGGCCTCCAAGTCGGGTTCCACGATCGAGACCGACTCGGCGCGACGCGCGTTCGAGGCCGCCTGGTCCGATCTCGGGATCGACCCCGCCGCGCGGATCGTCGTCGTCACGGACCCGGGTTCCCCGCTCGAGCAGTCCGCGCGCACATCGGGCTACCGCGTGTTCACGGCCGACCCGAACGTGGGCGGGCGGTACTCCGCCCTCACCGCGTTCGGCCTCGTGCCGTCGGGACTGGCCGGCGCCGACATCGCCGAACTGCTCGACGAGGCCGAGGCCACCCTGCTCGAGGTCGCCATCGACGACCCGCGCAACCCGGCGCTCACCCTCGCCGCGGCGATCGCCGGCGGCGATCCGCGCCGCGACAAGATGGGGCTCGTCAGCGACGGCACGCACATCGTGGGTCTGCCCGACTGGATCGAGCAGCTCGTCGCCGAGTCCACCGGCAAGAACGGAACCGGCATCCTGCCGGTCGTCCTGCTGCCGGTGTCGCCCGAGGTCGACCGCACGCCCGCCGATCTGCAGATCGTGCGCCTCGTCGACGACGCGGTGCACTTCCGCCTCATCGAGCAGCACCCCGACGAGGTGCTCGTCAGCGGTTCGCTCGGCGCGCAGTTCGTCGTCTGGGAGTACGCGACCGCGATCGCGGGCCGCATGCTGGGCATCGATCCGTTCGATCAGCCCGATGTCGAGTCGGCGAAGGCGGCCGCGCGCGGTCTGCTCGAGACGCGGCCCGACATCGGCGCACCCGCGTTCACCGTCGACGGCGTCGAGGTGCGCGTGTCCGACCCCGCCCTCGCCGCCTCCGGCACGCTCGCCGGCGTCCTCGACGCGCTGTGGGCGCGGCTCGGCGCCGACGGCTATGTCGCGATCCAGGCGTACGCGGACCGCACCGCGGTTCCGCAGCTCGCCGGCATCCGCGAGCTCATCGCCGCCGACAGCGGGCGTCCGACGACCTTCGGCTGGGGTCCCCGGTTCCTGCACTCCACGGGTCAGTATCACAAGGGCGGGCCGGCGAACGGCGTGTTCCTGCAGATCATCGGCGCCGGAGAGGTGGATCTGGAAATACCGGGCCGCCCCTTCACGTTCGGTCAGTTGATCGCCGCTCAGGCGGCCGGCGACGCCGACGTGCTCGTCGCGCACGGACGACCGGTGGTCACCCTCACCCTGACCGACCCGCAGGTCGAGGTGCTTTCGCTGTTCGAGGCCGCGCAGTAGCCGCGGCCCAGGAGGAGTCTTTTCCCGATGACTGCCGAGATCTCGCGCGAGCACAACCCGCTCCGCGACCCCGATGACCGACGCCTGAATCGCATCGCCGGACCGAGCGCGCTCGTGATCTTCGGCGTGACGGGCGACCTGTCGCGCAAGAAGCTCATGCCCGCCGTCTACGACCTCGCCAATCGCGGGCTCCTGCCGCCGGGGTTCGCCCTCGTCGGCTTCGCGCGCCGCGACTGGGAGGACCAGGACTTCGCGAACGTCGTCCACGACGCCGTCCGCCAGCACGCGCGCACGCCGTTCCGTGAGGAGACGTGGAAGCAGCTGCTGCAGGGCATCCGCTTCGTCTCCGGCGAGTTCGGCGACGACGACGCGTTCCGCCGGCTGCGCGAGACGGTCGAGAAGCTCGACGTCGAACGCGGCACCATGGGCAACCACGCGTTCTACCTCTCGATCCCGCCGCGCGACTTCCCCATCGTCGCGAAGCAGCTGAAGGACTCCGGACTGGTCGACGACCGGTCCAACAACCCCGACGCGTGGCGTCGCGTCGTCATCGAGAAGCCGTTCGGCAGTGACCTGCAGACGGCGCGTGAGCTGAACGCCGCGCTCGAGGTCGCCTTCCCGGCCGACTCGATCTTCCGCATCGACCACTACCTCGGCAAGGAGACGGTGCAGAACATCCTCGCGCTGCGCTTCGCCAACGAGCTGTACGAGCCGATCTGGAACGCCAACTACGTCGACCACGTGCAGATCACGATGGCCGAGGACATCGGCGTGGGCGGCCGTGCGGGCTACTACGACGGCATCGGCGCGGCACGCGACGTCATCCAGAACCACCTCCTGCAGCTGCTGGCGCTGACCGCCATGGAGGAGCCGATCTCCATGGACGCGAAGGACCTGCGCGCCGAGAAGGAGAAGGTGCTGGCCGCCGTCCGGCTGCCGGAGGACCTGTCGACCGCCACCGCCCGCGGGCAGTACGGCGGCGGCTGGCAGGGCGGCGAGAAGGTCACCGCCTTCCTCGAGGAGGACGGCATGAACCCCGCCTCGACCACCGAGACGTACGCCGCCATCAAGCTCGAGATCGGCACGCGCCGCTGGGCGGGAGTGCCGTTCTACCTGCGCACGGGCAAGCGCCTCGGGCGCCGCGTCACGGAGATCGCCGTCGTCTTCAAGCGCGCTCCGCAGCTGCTCTTCCAGCGCAACCAGACGCTCGAGCTCGGCCAGAACGCGCTCGTCATCCGGGTGCAGCCCGACGAGGGCGTGACGATCCGGTTCGGATCGAAGGTGCCGGGCGCGGGCAACGAGGTGCGCGACGTCACGATGGACTTCGGCTACGGCCACGCGTTCACCGAGTCGAGCCCGGAGGCGTACGAGCGCCTCATCCTCGACGTCCTGCTCGGCGACCCGCCGCTGTTCCCGCGCCACGAGGAGGTCGAGCTCTCCTGGAAGATCCTCGACCCGGTCGAGGAGTACTGGACCCAGCAGGGCGGACCTCTCGAGCAGTACTCCCCCGGTTCGTGGGGGCCCCCGTCCGCCGATGAACTCCTGGCCCGTGATGGCCGCGTCTGGAGGCGCCCGTGATCGTCGACCTGCCCGACACCACCGTGTCGAAGATCGCCCGCTCGCTCGTGAGCGTGCGGGAGGAGGGTGGCGCGGTCGCGCTCGGCCGCGTGCTGACGCTCGTGATCGTGACGACCCACGGCCTGCACGAGGAGGCCATCGAGGCCGCGAACGACGCCTCCCGTGAGCACCCGATGCGCGTCATCGTGCTCATCGCCGACCCCGAAGGCGATGCCAAGCTCGACGCGCAGATCCGCGTCGGCGGGGATGCCGGGGCCAGCGAGGTGGTCGTGCTGCGCGCCCGCGGCGACGTCGCGACCAACCAGGAGGGACTCGTCACGGGTCTGCTGCTGCCCGACGCCCCGGTCGTCGCCTGGTGGCCCGACTTCCCGCCCGCCGAGCCTGCGGCGTCCGACATCGGCCGGATGGCGCAGCGGCGCATCACGGATGCGTCGACCAAGCCCTACGCGAAGGATCGTCTCTCGCGTCTCGGGCCCTCGTACGCGCCCGGAGACACGGACCTCGCCTGGACCCGGCTCACGCACTGGCGCGAGCAGCTCGCCGCCGTGCTCGATCAGCCGCCCTACGAGCCGGTGACGGCCGTGGAGGTCGTCGGCGCCGGCAGCTCGCCCTCGACGGGGCTGCTCGCCGCGTGGCTGCGGCTGAAGCTCGACGTCCCCGTGCAGTGGCGTTATTCGGCCCCCGAGGAGTGGGAGCACGGCATCCAGAAGGTGCGTCTCGTGCGCGCGACGGGAGACATCGTCCTCGAGCGGACGAACGACATCGACGCGACGCTGACGCAACCCGGACAGCCCTCGCACGACATCGTCCTGCCGCGCCGCACGCTCCGCGAATGCCTCGCCGAGGAGCTGCGTCGGCTCGATCCCGACCTCCTGTATGGTCGAGTGATCACGGAGGGCTGGGAGCTGCTGGGGCCCCCGACCACGACCGAGTCCTAGGAGTTCCGATGGCGCAGATGTGGACCGAGAAACGGGTCGTGATCAGTCCGGACGCTCCGACGCTCGCCGCCGCCGTCGCCGACCGCCTGCTGGCGCGCCTGGCGCGCCGCTCGGCGGCCGGCAAGACCACCCACATCGCCCTCGCCGGCGGTCAGATCGGCACGGCCGTGCTGCGCGCGGCCGGCGCGAGCCCCCGACGGGCGGACGTGGACTGGTCGCACGTGCACGTCTGGTGGGGCGATGAGGTCTTCGCGGCGGCCGACGATCCCGAGCGCCACGAGCGCGCGGCGCGGGAGGCGCTCCTCGCGCGCATCGACGTCCCCGCGGCGAACGTCCACGCGATCGCGGCGAGCGGCGACGCTCCCGACGCGGATGCCGCGGCATCCGCGTACGCCGACGAGCTCGCGCGCTTCGGCACCGACGAGCACGCGTGGCCCGAGTTCTATGTGTGCTTCCTCGGGGTCGGCTCCGACGGTCACATCGCCTCGCTGTTCCCCGACCGCGGCGAGATCCAGGTGACCGACCGCACCGCGGTCGCCGTACGCGACGCGCCGAAGCCGCCGGCGGTGCGTGTCACGATGACGCGACCGGTGATCAACTCGGCACGCTGCGTGTGGCTGGTCGTCTCGG
This sequence comes from Microbacterium hominis NBRC 15708, assembly GCF_001592125.1. Taxonomy (GTDB): domain Bacteria; phylum Actinomycetota; class Actinomycetes; order Actinomycetales; family Microbacteriaceae; genus Microbacterium; species Microbacterium hominis. The sequence goes on along the minus strand of NZ_BCWI01000001.1, from coordinate 200,865 downwards.
GCACCGACAAGGCGGCGGCCCTGGGCCTCGCCCTCGCCGGCGCCAGCTACGAGACGGTGCCCGCCGCCGGGGCGAAGGGGCGCAAGAAGACGGTGTTCTTCGTCGACGACGCCGCCGCTGCGAACGTGCCCGCCGAACTGATCGACCAGGACTTCTGAGCGGACGCCGTCCTCGCGGACGCGTCGGCGGCGGCAGCCGCCGCGATCAGGCCTGGCCGCGGCGCTCGCGCAGCTGCTGGAGGGCGTCGTCGAGGAGGGCGTCGGCCTCTTCCTCGGTGCGACGCTCCTTCACGTACGCGAGATGCGTCTTGTAGGGCTCGGTCTTCGCGAGCGCCGGAGGATTCTCCTTGTCGCGGCCCGCGGGAAGCCCGGAGTGCGGGGAGTCGATGACCTCGGGGATCTCCTCCTCGGCGATGCCCGCGGCGAAATAGCGCACGGTCTCGTTGCCGAGCGCGTCCCAATACGACACGGCGATACGGTCGGCGTGGTGACCGTGGTCCTGCTCACCCATCGGACCGGCACCCACACGAGTGCCGCGAATAGCGTTTCCGCCCGTTGCCATCAGAGCCCCTGGAACTTGGTGATGAGTCCGAGCGCGACGATCGCGACGAACCAGACGAGTGCGAGCACGACCGTGAAGCGGTTCAGGTTGCGCTCAGCGAGACCGGACGACCCGAGAGCAGAGCTCATGCCGCCGCCGAACATGTCCGACAGACCGCCGCCGCGCCCCTTGTGCAGCAGGATCAGGAGGGTCAGCAGGAGGCTGGTGATGCCCAGCAGCACCTGCAGCACGAACTCGAGGATGTCCACAGTCGATGAAGCCTTTCGCGGCGCCCGCGTCGTCGGGCGCACAAGGGTCGAGTATACCTGCGTTTCGGCTCGCGCCTGCGGTGCTCGCTCAACGACCGGAGCCTCTCCCCCGGTCGTTGAGCGAGCGAAGCGAGTCGAAACGCAGAGCGCAGCGAGTCGAAACGCAGAGCGAAGCGAGTCGAAACGCAGAGCGAAGCGCGTCGGACGGCGTCAGACGCCGACGTGCTTCTGGTAGCGGATGATGGCCGCGAACTCGTCCGCGACGAGGCTCGCACCACCCACCAGCGCGCCGTCGACGTCCGGCTCGCGCATGAAGCTGGCGATGTTGCCCGACTTCACCGACCCGCCGTACAGCACGCGGGTGCGAGCGGCGGCATCCGCGCCGAGCACCTCGGCGAGCACGCCGCGCAGCGCGACGCACACCTCCTGAGCCTGCTCGGGAGACGCCACCTGTCCGGTGCCGATGGCCCACACGGGCTCGTACGCCACGACGATGTCGGCATCGGCCGGCACGCCTTCCAGCGCGGCCCGCAGCTGAGCGACGGACACGGCCGTCGGCCCCGACTCCTCGCGCTGCTCGAGCGTCTCGCCCACGCAGATGACGGGGACCAGACCGTGCTTGAGCGCAGCCTGCACCTTGGCGGCGACGATGGCGTCGCTCTCGTGGTGGTACTCGCGACGCTCGGAGTGCCCGATGATGACGTAGCGGCAGGCCAGCTTGCTCAGGAACGCGCCGGACACCTCTCCGGTGTAGGCGCCGGAGTCGTGCGTCGACAGGTCCTGCGCGCCGAGCGCGAAGGGGATCTTGTCGGCGTCCAGCAGCGTCTGCACGGTGCGGATGTCGGTGAAGGGCGGGAAGACCGCGACCTCCACCGAGCCGTCCTCGTGCCCGGCGTCCTTCAACGTCCAGTGCAGCTTCTGCACGAACGCGACCGCCTGCAGGTGGTCGAGGTTCATCTTCCAGTTGCCGGCGATGAGCGGTGTGCGCGCCATCAGCTCTCCCATCCGAGGATCTCCAGCCCGGGGAGCTTCTTGCCCTCCAGGAACTCCAGGCTCGCGCCGCCGCCGGTCGAGATGTGACCGAACTGGTCGTCCGCGAAACCGAGCTGACGCACGGCCGCGGCCGAGTCGCCACCGCCGACGACGGACAGGCCGTCGACCTCGGTGAGCGCCTGGGCGACCGTCTTGGTACCGGCAGCGAACGCCGGCATCTCGAACACGCCCATTGGGCCGTTCCAGAACACGGTCTTCGCGCTGCGGATCGCGTCGGCGAAGATCTCCGCCGTGCGCGGACCGATGTCCAGGCCCATGCCGTCGGCGCCGAAGGGGGTGTCCTCCAGCGCGTCGGCGGCAGCGACCACGTGGTCGGCGTCGGCCGCGAAGCCCGAGGCCATGACCGCGTCGACCGGGAGGATCAGCTCCACGCCGCGCGCGGCGGCATCCGCGATGTAGCCCTTCACGGTCTCGATCTGGTCGGTCTCGAGCAGGCTCTTGCCGACCTTGTGACCCTGGGCCGCGAGGAAGGTGAAGAGCATGCCGCCGCCGACGAGGATCTTGTCCGCGCGCGGGAGGAGGTGCGCGATGACACCCAGCTTGTCGCTCACCTTGGAGCCGCCGAGCACGACGGCGTAGGGACGCTCGGGGTTCTCGGTCAGGCGGTCGAGGACGTCGACCTCCTTCTCGATGAGGTACCCGGCCGCGGAGGGCAGCAGCTCGGCGAGGTCGTAGACCGACGCCTGCTTGCGGTGGACGACTCCGAAGCCGTCGGAGACGAGGGCGTCGCCCAGAGCGGCGAGCTCCTCCGCGAACGCACGACGCTCGGCGTCGTCCTTCGCCGTCTCCCCCGGGTTGAACCGCAGGTTCTCGATGACGGTGACATCGCCGTCCTCGAGGGCCGCGACGGCCTCCTGTGCGGAGGTGCCCACCGTGTCGCGCGCGAACACGACCGGCTTTCCGAGCAGCTCCGACAGGCGCTGGGCGACCGGCTCGAGGCTGTACTTGGCGTCGGGCGCGCCGTCGGGGCGTCCGAGGTGGGAGCACGCGATGACCCGCGCGCCCTGGTTGATGAGCTCGTTGAGGGTCGGAAGAGCCGCCCGGATACGGCCATCGTCCGTGATGACGCCGTCCTTCAGAGGGACGTTGAAGTCAACACGGACGATGACGCGCTTACCGGCCAGCGACCCGAGGGATGCAAGGGTGCGCAAAGCCATGGCGAAGCCTCAGAGCTTGTCGGCGACGAGCTCGGTGAGGTCGACGAGGCGGTTCGAGTAGCCCCACTCGTTGTCGTACCACGACGAGACCTTGACGAGGTTGCCCGAGACGTTCGTCTGGCCCGCGTCGAACACCGACGAGTGCGGGTCGAGCTGGATGTCGCTGGAGACGATGGCGTCCTCGTTGTACTTGAGGTAGCCGACGAGCTCGCCCTCCGCGGCAGCCTTCTTGTAGGCCGCGTTGATGACCTCGGCGGTCAGGCCCTCGGTGGGCGTGATGATCGTGAGGTCGACGATCGAGCCGGTGGGAACCGGCACGCGGTACGACGAGCCGCTCAGCTTGCCGTTGAGCTCGGGCAGCACGAGGCCGATGGCCTTGGCGGCACCCGTCGAGGCCGGGACGATGTTGATCGCGGCGGCGCGCGCACGGTGCAGGTCGCTGTGCGGGCCGTCCTGCAGGTTCTGGTCGGCCGTGTAGGCGTGCGCGGTCATCATGAAGCCGCGCTCGATGCCGAAGTTGTCGTTGAAGACCTTGGCCAGCGGCGCGAGGCAGTTCGTGGTGCACGACGCGTTGGAGATGATGTTCATCGTCGCCGAGTCGTACTCGCCGTCGTTGACGCCCATGACGAAGGTGCCGTCGACATCCGTGCCGGGGGCCGAGATGATGACCTTCTTGGCGCCGCCGTCGAGGTGCTTCTTGGCATCGGCGGCCTTGGTGAAGCGGCCGGTCGACTCGATGACGATGTCGACACCGAGCTCGCCCCAGGGGAGGTTCGCCGGGTCGCGCTCTTCGAAGACCTTGATGGCCTTGCCGTTGACGGTGATGGAGTCGGCGTCGTACGAGACCTCCGCGTCGAGGCGGCCGCCGACGGAGTCGTACTTCAGCAGGTGGGCGAGGGTCTTGTTGTCGGTGAGGTCGTTCACCGCCACGATGTCGAGGTCAGCCCCCTGCTCGAGCGCGGCACGGAGGAAGTTGCGGCCGATACGGCCGAAGCCGTTGATTCCGATCTTGACAGACACGTTGTCTCCCGGTTCATGTCGCGACGGCGACGGCGTTTCGACGCGCCAGTCGCGAACTTGGTGTGTGAAGGAAAAAGGATGCCGGGTCACCTGCCCGTCGCCGGGAGGGACCCGGCATCCTCACCTGGTCATGAGACTACTACTTGAGCAGTCCGGCCGTCTTCTCGCGCGCCGTCGAAAAGCGCTCTGCGACGTTGCCCCAGTTCGCGATGTTCCACACGGCCTTGACGTAGTCCGCCTTGACGTTGAGGTAGTCGAGGTAGAAGGCGTGCTCCCACATGTCGAGCTGGAAGATCGGGACGGTGCCCTGCGCCGTGTTGGACTGCTGGTCGAAGAGCTGCTGGATGATCAGCTGCTCGCCGATCGGGTCCCAGCTCAGCACCGCCCAGCCGGAGCCCTGGATGCCGGTCGCGGCGGCCGTGAAGTGCGCCTGGAACTTCTCGAAGCCACCGAAGAACTCCTCGATCGCGGCCTTCAGCTCGCCCTCCGGCTGTCCGCCGCCGCCGTCGTTCGCGGGCGCCAGGTTGGTCCAGAAGATCGAGTGGTTGACGTGGCCGCCGAGGTTGAACGCGAGGTCCTTCTCGAGCTTGTTCACGTTGGCCAGGTTGCCGCTCTCGCGGGCCTCCGCCAGCTGCTCGAGCGCCGTGTTGGCTCCCGTGACGTACGCCTGGTGGTGCTTGTCGTGGTGGAGCTGCATGATCTTGCCGCTGATGTGCGGTTCGAGGGCTGCGAAGTCGTAGGGGAGGTCGGGCAGCGTGTAGATCGCCATGTTCTCTTCTTCCTGTCGTCGGCGCCGCAACTGCGCTGCGGCGATGGGACATTGCCATCCTATTGAGGTGCAACGCTGCCGGCAGGGGGTTGTTCCCACCGCGACCGACGTGTACCGCCGCGCACGCGCCCCGTGACGCGGGGGTCAGTCCTCGAGACCCTCGGGCACGGCGGAGTCCGTACCGGGGATGCCGGTGCTCACGGCCTTCTTGTCGGCCATCGCGAGCAGACGCCGGATCCGGCCGGCGACGGCATCCTTCGTCAGCGGGGGGTCGGCGTGGTGGCCGAGCTCGTCGAGGCTCGCGTCGCGGTGGGACAGCCGCAGCTCCCCCGCCTCGCGCAGATGCTCGGGGACGTCGTCTCCCAGGATCTCCAGTGCGCGCTCGACGCGGGCACAGGCGGCGACGGCCGCCTGTGCGGACCGACGCAGGTTGGCATCGTCGAAGTTGACCAGACGGTTGACGCCGGCGCGCACCTCGCGGCGCTGACGCATCTCCTCCCAGGCCTGGGCGGTGCGCACGGCACCCATCTCGGCCAGGGCGATACGGATCGCCTCGCCGTCGCGGACGACGACCCGGGGAACGCCGCGGACCTCACGGGCCTTCGCCGCGATCCCGATGCGATGGCCGGCGCCGACGAGCGCCATGGCCGCCTCGCCCGAAGGGCAGGCGATCTCGAGCGCCGCCGAGCGTCCGGGGTCGGAGAGGGTGCCGCTGGCCAGGAACGCGCCGCGCCAGACCGCCGCGAGGTCGTGGCGCGCCCCCGTGGTGAGCTTGTTGGGCAGGCCGCGCACCGGGCGACGGCGCGCGTCGAGCAGTCCCGTCTGTCGGGCGAGGGTCTCGCCGCCCTCGATGACGCGCACGGCGAAGTGCCCGCCGGCGCGTCCGCCTGAGGCCTGCACGCGGTGCAGCTCGGGGCGCACGCCGTACAGCTCCATGATGTCTCGCGCGACGCGTCGGGCGAGCGGATCCGTCTCGAGCTCGGCCTCCACGGCCACGCGTCCCGCGATCGAGTGCAGGCCGCCGGAGAAGCGCAGGATCGCGGTGAGTTCGGCCACCCGCGCCGTGGGACGAGGGTCGCGGACCGCGGCCAGCTCGGACTTCACGTCAACGGTCGGCGACACGGCGATCCTTCGTTCGGGGGGCGGGGACAAACATCCAGCCTACTCGCGACCGAGGTCGCGATGCTTCACCCGTACGGCCACACCCGGCACCTGCGACAGGCGGTCGGCCAGCTCGATCGCCGTCACGACCGAGCGGTGCTTGCCGCCCGTGCACCCGACGGCGAGAACGGAGTGGCGCTTGTTCTCGCGCTGGTAGCCCGCGAGGACGGGGCGCAGGGCCGTCGCGTACGCGTCGATGAACTCGCGCGCGCCCTCCTGCGCGAGCACGTAGTCGCGCACGGGCTCCTCCTCGCCGGTGTGCCCCTTCAGCTCCGGGATCCAGAACGGGTTCGGCAGAAAACGCATGTCGGCGACGAGGTCGACGTCGGTGGGGAGGCCGTACTTGAAACCGAAGCTCATGACGGTGATCGTGTGCCGCGCCGCGCCCTCCTCGCTGAAGAGGTCGACGACGCGGTTCGCCAGCTGGTGGATGTTCATCGCGCTCGTGTCGATGATGACGTCGGCGCTCTCGCGGATGACCGCCAGCCGCTCGCGCTCGCGCTGGATGCCGTCGAGGATCGTGCCGTCGCCCTGCAGCGGATGCGGGCGCCGGACCGACTCGAATCGGCGCACGAGCACGTCGTCGCCCGCGTCGAGGAACAGCACGCGCAGCTGACGACCCGCGCGCAGGGCGCTGGTGACCGCCGGCAACGCCTGGAAGAGGTCGCGGCCGCGCACATCGACGACCGCCGCGAGCTTCGGCAGCGCCCCGCCGGCCATCTCGGTGAGTTCGAGCAGCGGCCCCAGCATCTGGGGCGGGAGGTTGTCGACGACGTACCAGTCGAGGTCTTCGAGGGCGTTGGCCGCGGTCGTGCGACCGGCACCGGACATGCCCGTGACGATCAGCACCTCGCCGGCGGGCTGGTCATCTGCCACGTGCACTCCCCAGGACTGATCGCATGCCGATCCGGATACGAACAGCCTATCGATTCGCGAGGCGCTGCTCGATCGCCGCCGCGAGCTTCGGCCCGATGCCGGGTAGGGCGGTCATCTCGTCGGCCGTCGCGGCGCTCAGCGCGGTGACGGAGCCGAAGTGACGCAGCAGGGCCTTGATGCGCGCGTCACCGAGTCCCGGCACCTCACCGAGCACGGTCGAGATGTCGCGCTTGCGACGCTTGCGCTGGTGCGTGATCGCGAAGCGATGGGCCTCGTCTCGCAGGCGCTGCAGGAGGTAGAGCGCCTCGGAGGTGCGCGGCAGGATCACGGGGTAGTCCTCCCCCGGCAGCCAGATCTCCTCGAGCCGCTTCGCGATGCCGCACAGGGCGATCTCGGTGTGCCCGGCATCCTCGAGCGCCCGCGCCGCCGCCGCGACCTGCGGCGCGCCGCCGTCGACCACGAGCAGCTGCGGGCGGTAGGCGAAGCGCGGACGCTTGCGCTCCGTGACGACGGGGGCGTCCGGATCGGCGTCCGGGTCGCCCTCCACGGCGACCGTGGCGGCATCCGGCAGCGCCTCGTCGCGGTCGATGTGGGCGAGCCGACGGGTCAGCACCTGGTAGAGCGAGTCGGTGTCGTCCGTGGTCTCGGGAACGCCGAACGATCGGTACTGGTCCTTCCTCGGCAGACCGTCCTCGAAGACGACCATGGAGGCGACCACGTTCGTGCCGGACAGGTGCGACACGTCGTAGCACTCGATGCGCAGCGGCGCCTCGTCCATCCCGAGCGCGATCTGCAGATCGGTGAGGGCCTTCGTGCGCGCCGTGTAGTCGGACGTGCGGCGGGTCTTGTGCAGCAGGAGCGCCTGCTGCGCGTTGAGCGTCGCCGTGCGCATGAGATCGGCCTTGCGACCGCGCTGCGCGACCTGGAGCGTGACCCGCTTGCCCCGACGCTCCTGCAGCCACTGCTCGAGGTCGGCGGCGTCGTCGGGCAGCGTCGGCACCAGCACCTGCCGCGGGATGTCCGCCGCCGTCGCGGAGCCGTAGGTGCGCTGCACCACCTGGTCGACGAGGTCGGCGCCCGAGATGTCGAGCTCCTTGTCGATCGTCGTGGCGCGCACACCCCGCACCCGGCCGCCGCGCACGACGAAGTGCTGCACGGCGGCCGACAACTCGTCTTCGGCGATGCCGAACAGGTCGGCGTCCGTGTCCTCCGCGAGCACGAGCGAGCTGCGGCTGAGGACGGCGTCGATCGCCTGGAGACGATCGCGGTAGAGCGCCGCGGACTCGTAGTCCATCTCCGCCGAGGCCTCGCGCATGCGGGCGGTCAGCTCGCGCGCGAACCGCTGGTCTCCGCCGGACATGAACGCGACGAAGTCGTCGACGATCGCCCGGTGCTCCTCGATCGTCACCTTCATCGAGCAGGGGCCCCCGCACCGACCGATCTGCCCGGGGAAGCACGGCCGCCCGGTGGCCATCGCCTTCTTGTACGAGGCGTCGGAGCAGGTGCGGATCGGGAACACCTTGATCATCAGATCGATGGTGTCGTGCACCGCCCACACCTTCGGATACGGCCCGAAGTAGCGCGCTCCGGGGATGCGCCGATTGCGGGTCACGATGACGCGGGGCGCCTCGTCGGCCAGCGTGATCGCCATGTACGGGTAGGACTTGTCGTCCTTGTAGCGCACGTTGAACGGAGGCGAGAACTCCTGGATCCACATGTACTCGAGCTGCAACGACTCGACGTCGCTGGCGACGACGGTCCACTCCACGGATGCCGCGGTCAGCACCATCCGGCGCGTGCGCTCGTGGAGGGTGTGCAGCGGGGCGAAGTAGTTCGACAGCCGCGCCCGGAGGTTCTTCGCCTTGCCGACGTACAGCACGCGGCCGTCGGCGTCGCGGAACCGGTACACGCCGGGCTGGGTCGGGATCTCTCCCGGCCGCGGCTTGTACGGCAGGTCGGACGCCACCTCAGCCCGCCTTCCGCACCGGCCCCCGAGCCTTCGCTGCGGCGCCGGACCGCTCGCGCTCGGATGCCAGGATCTCCGCGAGGAAGGCGCCGGTGTGACTCTCCTCGACGTCGGCCACCTGCTCGGGCGTGCCCGTGGCGACGATGCGACCGCCGCCCGATCCGCCCTCGGGCCCCAGGTCGATGATCCAGTCGGCCGACTTGATCACGTCGAGGTTGTGCTCGATGACGACGACCGTGTTGCCCTTGTCGACGAGCCCGCCGAGCACCTGCAGCAGGCGCGACACGTCCTCGAAGTGCAGTCCGGTCGTGGGCTCGTCGAGCACGTAGATGCTGCGGCCGTTCGAGCGCCGCTGGAGCTCGGTGGCGAGCTTGACCCGCTGCGCCTCACCGCCGGAGAGGGTGGTGGCCGACTGCCCCAGCCGTACGTATCCGAGGCCGACGTCGACGAGAGTCTTCAGGAAGCGGTGGATGGCCTGGATGGGTTCGAAGAACTCCGCGGCCTCGGAGATGGGCATCTCCAGCACCTCGGCGATGTTCTTGCCCTTGTAGTGCACCGCGAGCGTGTCGCGGTTGTACCGCTTGCCGTGGCAGACCTCGCAGTCGACGTAGACGTCGGGCAGGAAGTTCATCTCGATCTTGATCGTGCCGTCGCCGGAGCACGCCTCGCAGCGTCCGCCCTTGACGTTGAAGCTGAACCGGCCCGGCTGGTAGCCCCGGGCCTTCGCCTCGGGGGTCTCGCTGAACAGCGTCCGGATGCGGTCGAAGACGCCCGTGTAGGTCGCCGGGTTCGAGCGCGGGGTGCGGCCGATCGGCGCCTGGTCGACGTGCACGACCTTGTCGAGGTTGTCGAGCCCGGTCACGCGGGTGTGCTTGCCCGCCACGCGACGCGCGCCGTTGAGCTTGGTGGCGAGCACCTCGTAGAGGATGCCGTTGACCAGCGTCGACTTGCCGGAGCCGCTGACGCCCGTGACCGCCGTGAGGACGCCGAGCGGGAACTCCGCGGTCACGTTCTGGAGGTTGTTCTCGCGCGCGCCGACGACGGTCAGCATCCGCTTCTTGTCGATCTTGCGGCGCTTCTTGGGGGTCGCGATCGCCCGACGGCCGCTCAGGTAGGCGCCGGTGAGGGATCGTTCCTCCTCGAGCAGGGAGGCCAGGGGGCCGGAGTGCACGACCTCGCCGCCGTCCACACCGGCGCGCGGTCCGATGTCGACGACCCAGTCCGAGGCGTGGACCGTCTCCTCGTCGTGCTCGACGACGATCAGCGTGTTGCCCAGGTCTTTCAGGCGGACCAGGGTCTCGATCAGGCGCCGGTTGTCGCGCTGGTGCAGACCGATCGACGGCTCGTCGAGGACGTACAGGACGCCGGTCAGCCCCGACCCGATCTGGGTGGCGAGACGGATGCGCTGCGCCTCGCCGCCCGACAGCGACCCGGCCGATCGGCCCAGGCTCAGGTAGTTCAGTCCGACCTGGACCAGGAAGTCCAGCCGGGCGCGGATCTCCCGCAGCACGGCCGCGGCGATCTTGGCCTCACGATCGGTCAGCTCGAGCTGCGCGAAGTAGTCCTGCGCCTCCGCGAGGCTCATCCGCGAGGCGTCGGCGATCGAGCGGTCGTGCACGAGCACGGCGAGCACCTCGGGCTTGAGCCGGTCGCCGTGGCAGACGGGGCAGGGCACCTCGCGCAGGTACTCCGCCCATCGCTGACGCTGCGTGTCGGTCTCGGCCTGGGTGTACTGCCGCTCGATGTACGGCACCACGCCCTCGAAGCCCGAGGAGTAGCGCATCTCGCGGCCGTAGCGGTTGCGCCACTTCACGGTGACCTTGTAGTTCTCGCCGCGCAGGATCGCGTCCTGCACGTCGGTGGAGAGGTCGCGCCAGGGGGTGTCGAGGGAGAAGTCGAGGTCGTCGGCGAGACCCACGAGCAGTCGCTCGTAGTACTGGTAGAGGCCCTTGCCCTGCGTGGTCCACGGGATGATGACGCCCTCGTTGATCGAGAGGTCCTCGTCACCGAGCATGAGCTCGACGTCGACCGACATCCGGGTGCCGAGCCCGGAGCACGCCGGGCAGGCGCCGAAGGGCGCGTTGAAGGAGAACGTGCGCGGTTCGATCTCCGTGAGCTGCAGGGGGTGGCCGTTCGGACAGGCGAGCTTCTCGCTGAAGCTCACCCAGGCGTCATCGCCCTCCTCGTCGACGAAGTTGACCTGGACGATGCCGCCGGCCAGCCCGAGGGCCGTCTCGACCGAGTCGGTGATGCGGCCCAGGATGTCGGGGCTCGCGACGAGGCGGTCGACGACGACCGCGATGTCGTGCTTGTAGCTCTTCTTGAGGGTGGGCGGCTCGGCGAGCTGGATGAGGTCGCCGTCGACGACGGCGCGCGCGTAGCCCTTGGCCGACAGCTCCTTGAAGAGGTCGACGAACTCGCCCTTCTTCTGCGAGACGACGGGCGCCACGATCTGGTAGCGCGTGCGCTCCGGCAGCTCCATCAGCTGATCGGCGATCTGCTGCACCGTCTGCCGCTGGATCTGCGCGCCGCACTCGGGACAGTGCGGGATGCCGATGCGCGCCCAGAGCAGGCGCATGTAGTCGTGGATCTCCGTGATCGTGCCCACGGTGGAGCGGGGGTTGCGGTTGGTCGACTTCTGGTCGATGGAGACGGCGGGGCTCAAGCCCTCGATGAAATCGACGTCGGGACGGTCGACCTGGCCGAGGAACTGACGCGCGTATGCGCTGAGCGACTCGACGTAGCGGCGCTGACCCTCCGCGAAGATCGTGTCGAACGCGAGGCTCGATTTGCCCGAACCCGACAGCCCGGTGAAGACGACGAGGGCGTCCCGAGGGATGTCCAGATCGACGTTCTTGAGGTTGTGGACGCGGGCTCCGCGGACGCTGAGTTTCGACGAGGCGACAGGGACGATGGGCACCGCACAAGTCTAGGTGGGGCCTCCGACACCGGATCCGACGTGCGCTGTCGGCGTAGCCGGCTCAGTCGACCCGACGCCCCGCGAACGGCGCGAGACCGTCGCGGAGCGCCGCGAGCTCGGTGGCGTCGACCCCCACCCGTGCCATGATCTGCCCGGGAACGTCGAGGGCCTCGGTGCGCAGGGCACGCCCCTCGGCCGTGAGCGCGATCTCGAGGACGCGCTCGTCATCCGCCCGGCGCGTGCGCGAGACCCTGCCCTGCGCCTCCAGACGCTTGACGAGCGGCGAGAGCGTCGCGGGCTCCATCGCGAGCTCGTCGGCCAGCGCGCTCAGCGAGCGCGGTGAGCTCTCCCACAGCGCGAGCATCACGAGGTACTGGGGATGCGTCAGGCCGAGGGGCTCGAGCACGGGCCGATAGATCGAGACGACGTTGCGGGCCGCCGTCACGAGCGCGAAGCAGAGCTGGTTCTCCAGCTTCAGGAGGTCGTCGCGAGAATCCACGCCGCCAGTCTAGTCGAATCGTTAGTACACTAATCTTCATGACACGAAACGATCCGGATCGCCCTCCGCTGCGCGAGCGGGTCCGCGAGGCCGGCGGCTGGTACACGTACCTCAACACGCGCCTGATCCGTTTCGCGGGACCGGCCTCGGTGGGCCCCTACGACGTCGAGCCGGAGCCCGCCCGCGCCGAGCGCGCGTGCCCGCTGTGCGGAGCGCCGATGTCGCAGCACACGTTCGACCGCAGCGGCCCGAAGCCCCTCATGCACTGCCCCTGAGGCACTCCCCCGACGCCGGACGACCGCCGGACGGTCAGCCCTCGGATGCCGCGGCCGCCGCGGCGGCACGCCGCCGCTGCAGGGCCCACTCGACCTCGTCGGGGTCGCTGTGCGGGACGATCACGCCGTCGCGCATGATCTGGTGACGCTCGTCGCCCTTGCCGACGATCGCGATCAGGTCCCCCTCCTCCGCCAGCTCGACCGCCTTGTGGATCGCCTCGGCGCGTCCCGCGACGTCGAAGACCTGTGCGCGCGAGCCCCGGGTGCCCGCGACCACCGCGCGGCGGATCGTCGCGGGATCCTCGTCGGCCGGGTTGTCGTCGGTGACGATCACGATGTCCGAGGCCATCGCCGCGAACCGGCCCATGAGAGGCCGCTTGTGCATGTCGCGGTTGCCGTTGGAGCCGATCACCGTGATGATCCGCGCCGGAGTGAGCGGGCGCATGGCGCGCAGGAGGGCGTTGATCGCCTCGGGCTTGTGACCGGCGTCGATGACGACCTGGAAGGGCGCGTCGACCGGCACGAACTGCACGCGGCCCTCGACGCCGGTGAACGTCGCGATGCCCGCGACCGACGCCGACAGCGGATGCCCGACGATGTCGAGCGCCGCCACGGCGGCGACGATGTTGCTGACGCTGAACTCGCCGACCATCGGCGTCGTGAAGCGGGCCGACTGCCCCTCGGGCCCCACGACCGTGAAGGAGGATCCGTGCAGGCCGAGCTCGACGTCGACCGCCCGCCAGTCCGCCTCTCGGCCCGTGACCGAATACGACTGCGTGTGCAGCTCGGGATCGGCGTGCAGGCGACGGCCGGCACGGTCGTCGACGTTCACCAGGCCGACACCCGACATCGCGCTCGTCAGCAGCTCGCGCTTGGCCAGGAGGTAGGCCTCCTGCGTGCCGTGGAAGTCGCGGTGGTCGTGACCGAGGTTGAGGAACACGCCGACGTCGAAGTGGAGCCCGGCGACCCGATTCATCGTGATCGCGTGGCTGGACACCTCCGACGACACCACCTCGACCCCGCGCTCGCGCATGAGAGCCAAGAGGGCCTGCATCTGCGGAGCTTCCGGGGTCGTCAGCGTGGAGGGCACCGCGACGCCGTCGATGCGGGTCCCCATCGAACCGATCACGCCGCTGCGGATCGAGCCGCGCGCGGCGTCCACGAGATAGGTCGTCGAAGTCTTCCCCTGAGTGCCGGTGACGCCGATGGTCTTCAGCGCCTGCGCGGGATACCCATAGAACCAGGCGGCGAGCGCACCGAGGAACCGGCGCGGGTGCTCGTCGACGACGATGCGGGCGAGCTGGTCCAGGCCGGGTGTCTCCGCGATGATCGCGGCTCCCTCGGCATCCGTGAGCACCGCGGCGGCGCCGGCGGCGACCGCGTCCGCCACGAAGCGTGCGCCGTGGGTGCGCGCTCCCGGCTGGGCGAGGAAGAGGTCGCCCGCGCGGGTCGACGCGGTCGTCAGCGAGATCCCCGTCACGGTCGCCGACCCCGTCACACGTGCGCTCGGAAGCCGGGCCGCAACCTCATCCAGGGTGCGCGGCGTCACGTGGTCGGGTCGGTTGACGACGGCCGCGACGGCCCCCGCCGTACTGCTCGTTCCCGCGTCCGAGGGTTCCGGCGCGCAGGACTGCTCGATACTCACTCGGTGACGATAGCAAACCGATAGCCACCTCCCATGAACGCGCGCCGTGCGTTCCTGGGCGTGCCGCTCAGGCGTGTCCGGCGCGCTCCATCGCGCGCAGCTCCTTCTTGAGGTCCTGCACCTCGTCGCGCAACCGGGCGGCGAGCTCGAACTTCAGCTCGCCCGCGGCCGCCAGCATCTGGTTGGACAGATCCTCGATGGTCGCCTCCAACTGCATCGCCCCCTCCGCCGCGATGCCTTCGCGCCGCAGGCGCGGCGTCGGAGAGCCGGCGCGACCGCCACCGCCCTTGCGAGCGAGCATCTCCCTCGTGTCGGAGGCCTCGCGGGCCAGCACATCGGTGATGTCGGCGATCTTCTTGCGCAGCGGCTGCGGGTCGATGCCGTGCGCCGTGTTGTAGGCGATCTGCTTCTCGCGCCGACGCTCGGTCTCGTCGATCGCCAACCGCATCGAGTCGGTCATGTTGTCCGCGTACATGTGCACCTCGCCCGACACGTTGCGGGCCGCACGTCCGATCGTCTGGATGAGCGACGTGCCGCTGCGAAGGAAGCCCTCCTTGTCGGCGTCGAGGATCGCGACGAGCGAGACCTCGGGCAGATCCAGGCCCTCGCGCAGCAGGTTGATGCCGACCAGCACGTCGTACACGCCCTGCCGCAGCTCCGTGAGCAGCTCGACGCGTCGCAACGTGTCGACGTCGGAGTGCAGGTACCGCACGCGGACCCCGTGCTCACCCAGGAAGTCGGTCAGCTCCTCCGCCATCTTCTTGGTCAACGTCGTGACCAGGACGCGTTCGTCGCGTTCGACGCGCCGGCGGATCTCCTCCAGGAGATCGTCGATCTGTCCCTTGGAGGGCTTCACGATGATCTGCGGATCGACCAGACCGGTGGGGCGGATGATCTGCTCGACCACGCCGTCCGCGATGCCCATCTCGTACCGCCCGGGAGTCGCCGAGAGGTAGACCGTCTGTCCGACACGGTTCTTGAACTCGTCGAAGCGCAACGGCCGGTTGTCCAGGGCGCTCGGCAGACGGAAGCCGTGATCGACGAGCGTGCGCTTGCGCGAGGCATCCCCCTCGTACATCGCACCGATCTGCGGCACCGTCACGTGCGACTCGTCGATGACGAGCAGGAAGTCGTCGGGGAAGAAGTCGAGGAGGGTGTGGGGCGGCTCGCCCGGCTCGCGACCGTCCATGTGGCGCGAGTAGTTCTCGATGCCCGAGCAGAAGCCGAGCTGCTGCAGCATCTCGAGGTCGAAGGTCGTCCGCATCCGCAGCCGCTGCGCCTCCAACAGCTTCCCCTGCCCCTCCAGCTCCGCCAGTCGCTCGGCCAGCTCCGATTCGATGGTGCCGATCGCCCGGTGGACGGTCTCGGTGCCGGCGACGTAGTGCGACGCGGGGAAGATCGGCACGCTGTCGAGCTTCTGCACGACATCACCCGTCAGCGGGTGCAGCATGTACAGCGCCTCGATCTCGTCCCCGAAGAGCTCGATGCGGACGGCGTACTCCTCGTACACGGGGATGATCTCGATCGTGTCGCCGCGCACGCGGAAGTTGCCGCGGGAGAAGTCGACGTCGTTGCGGTTGTACTGCATCGCGATGAACTTGCGGATGAGGGCGTCGCGGTCGTACCGCTCCCCCACCTGCAGGGCCACCATGGCGCGCAGATACTCCTCGGGCGCCCCGAGGCCGTAGATGCACGAGACCGTGCTGACGACGATGACGTCGCGCCGGCTCAGCAGCGCGTTCGTCGTCGAGTGGCGCAGCCGCTCCACCTCGGCGTTGACCGACGAGTCCTTCTCGATGAACGTGTCCGTCTGCGGGACGTAGGCCTCGGGCTGGTAGTAGTCGTAGTAGCTGACGAAGTACTCCACCGCGTTGTGCGGCATGAGCTCACGGAACTCGTTGGCCAGCTGCGCGGCGAGCGTCTTGTTGTGGGCGAGCACGAGCGTCGGCCGCTGCACCTGTTCGACGAGCCAGGCGGTCGTCGCCGACTTGCCGGTTCCCGTCGCGCCGAGCAGCACGACGTCGGTCTCTCCCGCGTTGATGCGCGCGGCCAGGTCGGCGATGGCCTGAGGCTGATCGCCGCTGGGCGCGTACTCGCTGACGACCTCGAACGGCCGGACGGATCGCGTGGTCTGCATTCCTCCAGCGTACGGTCGGCCTCCGACATCGGGCCCGCCGTTCGCCGTCGGCGTCGGCGTCGGCGGCGCCGCGTACCCTGGATCCATGCTGGAGTTCCTCGTCGGATCGGGCCTCGCCGCGGCGGCGGGCCTGAACGCGTGGATGCCGCTGTTCGCCCTGGGTCTGATCGACCGGTTCCTCCCGTCGATCCTCCAGCTGCCGCCCGCGTGGGCGTGGCTGTCGAGCGATGTCGCGCTCTGGATCACCGGCATCCTGCTGGTCGTCGAGATCGTCGCCGACAAGGTGCCGGCGGTCGACTCCGTCAACGACGTGCTGCAGACCGTCGTGCGCCCGGCATCAGGCGGGATCGTCTTCGGAGCCGGCGCGAGCGCCGAGACCGTCCGCGTGGACGACCCCGCGCTGTTCGCCGGAACGGCCTGGGTGCCCGTCGTGGTGGGTGTCGTGATCGTCCTCGCGATCCACGCGCTCAAAGCCTCGATACGGCCGATCGCGAACGCCGCGACCTTCGGCCTCGCCGCGCCGGCGCTCTCGGCCGGAGAGGACGTGTCCGCGGTGGGGCTCATCCTCGCGGCGATCTTCGCGCCGCTGCTCGCCGGGGCGCTGATCGTGGGCATCGTCGCGACCGCGATCGTCGTGCTCCGCCGGCGACGACGCCGCCACACTCCGCACGCCGCCGCGGCGCCCGCGTCATCCGGGTGAGGCCGCGAGGTCAGCGCTCCGCGCGGACCCCGTCGGTCAGCCGATCCCACAGCGCGTCGGTCTGCACGTGCGTCTGTTCGAGTGTCCCCGACGTGTCGATGACGACGTCCGCGACCACGAGACGTGTCTCGTCGTCGACCTGCGCCGCGATGCGCGCCCGCGCCTCGTCGGGACGGAGCTCGCGCAGGGTCACCAGGCGCTCCGCCCGCAGGGATGCCGGGGCGTGCGCCACCACGACGAGGTCCCAGGGATCGTCCGCGCGGGCCTCGACGAGAAGCGGCACGTCGTACACGACCACGGCGGCCGGGTCGGCGGCGAGGGCCGCGGCGAAGCGACGGCCGGACTCGGCCTTGACGGCCGGGTGGACGATCGCGTTCAGCCGCTCGCGCGCCGCGGGGTCGGAGAACACGATCGCGCCGAGTGCGGGCCGATCCAGCGTGCCGTCACCCGCGATCACGCCCGCACCGAACGCCTCCGCGATGTCGGCGAGGACCGCCGATCCGGGCTGCTGCACCTCGCGCACGATGGCGTCGGCGTCCACGACGACGGCGCCGCGGCCGGCGAGCCGACGGGCGATCGTCGATTTGCCCGACGCGATGCCGCCGGTGAGCGCGATGAGAGGCATGACTACGAGGATGCCATGCCGGCCGACGGGGACGGCGATGCGGCGCCCGCGACGATCACCGACGCCTCGGCGATCTGCGCCGCGCGCAGGGCGGCCTCACGCGCGGCGGTCATGAGCACCTCGGGATCGTGCCCCAGCACCTGGGTCAGCGCGACCCCGACGCCGACCGACGCGAGGCGCCCGTGGTCGAGCGCCGTGAGCTCGTCGATCAGCCCGCGGAAGAGCGCGCCGCCGATGCGGCGCGCGTCGGCGGTCGACTCGGCCAGTGCGCAGATGACGAGCTGCCCGTCGCCGTCCTCGCCGACCAGGGCCGCGGCCGGCGCGTAGGAGCGCGCTGCGTGGCGGCAGGCGGCGGAGATCGTGTCGACGACGTCGCCGCCGAATGCGTCGCCGATCTCGTCGACCCCGTCGGCGCGCATCACGATCACCGCGATGCCCTCGCGGCGCCACGACGCCCGCTCGACGATGTCGGCGAGAGCCCCCGCGAAGGTGCGTGGCAGCATCACGCCGTCGGCGGCGACACCGTTCGACGTCAGCCACTCGTAGCGCTGCAGCGTGGTGCGATGCGACCGCAGCACCGACGTCACGATCGCCGCCACCATCGTGAGGATGACCGTCACGATGTTCGCGCTGATGGAGCCGAGCCAGCGCGAGAAGATCTCGCTGTACGGCCCCGCCGCGAGGAAGACCACCAGCCGCACGGCGTAGAACACGCCCGCGAGGCCCAGGACGACCGAGAGGGCCCACGCGCTGCGCAGACCCCGCATGGGCGTTCGCAGAGACTCCGCCGCACCGCATCCGAACAGCACGACGAGCGCGGCGGCCATCGCCCACCAGCCGCCCCAGCTGCCACGGCTGGGGTACTCGATCAGCACGGCGACGAACGTCACCGCCGCCAGCACCCCGACCGCCACCGACACCGCGGTCAGCGGACGGTCGTTGAACCGCCGGCTGCCGAGCAGCATGAACCCCGGGACGCAGACGAACAGCGTGTTGCCGACGGCGACCGACACCGCGGCGCCCACCCCCGCCGACCACGCCATGTAGGCGACCGTCGTCGCGAGCCCGCAGAAGAAGGCGACCGCCCACAGGCGCCCGGGACCCGTGTCACGGCGCAGGAGGGTGTCGAGGATGAAGGTCAGGCCCGCGACCGACGCGACGATCGCGGTCATCACGGTCACGCTGAACAGGTCGAGGCTCATCGCGGCTCCCCCACGGCGGAATCGTCCTGACCGGCCAGTCCGAGAGCCGCGACCTCGCGCTCGTAGACGTCCCGGGTGGCCGGCAGCACCACGGTGAACACGGTGCCCTCGCCGGCCGTCGACTCGACCGTGATGGTGCCGCCGTGGGCCGTGACGAGATTGCGCGTGATCGAGAGGCCGAGGCCGTTGCCGGGCACGCTCGGGGTCGCGCGGAAGAACCGCTCGAAGACGCGGGAGGTCGCCTCGGGAGTCATGCCGATGCCGGTGTCGGCGACACGGATCACGGTGTGCACGCCGTCGGTGGACGTCGACGCGGTCACCGTGCCGCCGTCGCGATTGAACTTGATCGCGTTGGCGAGGAGGTTGTCGACCACCTGGCGGATGCGGGCCGCATCCGCGTAGGCCTCCGCCCAGCCGGCCTGATCGACGCGGATCGTGACGAACCGGTCGGCCGCGACGGGCTCCAGCCCGGCCGCCGCCGCGCGGACGACGTCCGCCATGTCGAGGGCGCGCGGACGCAGCCGCGTGTCGATCGACGAGCCCGAGCGCGACGAGGCCGAGAGGATGTCGGTGACGATGCCGAGCAGGCGCTCGCTGTTGCGGTACGCGGTCTCCACCTGCCGCCGCGCCTCCTCCGACAGTCCCCCGCCGTCGAGCGCGAGCTCCAGGTAGCCGAGGATCGAGGTCAGCGGAGTGCGCAGCTCGTGTGAGATCGACGCCACGAGATCGTCGCGCACCCGCTGGGCGTCGCGCTCGGCGGTGACGTCGCGGGCGATCAGCACGGCCCCCGCCGACGCACCGTTGTGGTCGGTCAGATGGCGTCCGGAGAACGCGATCGCGCGGCGGCTGCCGTCGGCGAGGGCGAACCAGAGCACGACGTCGTCGAACGACTCCCGGCGCTGCAGTCGCACCAGCGGATGCTGCTCCGCCACGAGCGGGGCGAGCTTCTCGTCCAGGACCTCAGCGGCGTCGGCGCCGGCGGGCAGGAAGCCGGGGATGTGACCGAAGCGGATGAGCGCATCGTTCTCCAGCACCACCTCCCCGCTCTCCGCAAGGCGGATCACGCCGAAGTCGACGGTGTCGAGCACTTCGCTGACGAGCTGCTCCTGCCGGAGCGCCTCCCGGTGGGCCGCGGACACGCGGACGGCCTGGCGATCGAGCAGGCTCCGCTGCGCGCTGTATCGGCGCGCGGACGCGTAGCTGGCCGCGCTGACGGCGATGACGACGACCGGCAGGAGCACGACCGCGTACGTGCCGCTGGACGAGGAGCCGGTCGCGAGCACCACCCAGTACACGGCGGGGATGCCGAGGGCCGCGACCGCGAAGCCGAGCCTGCCGAGGGTCGACAGCCACATCGCCGGGAAGACCCAGAGCAGCCCGAACGCCGCCGCGGGGTCGGAGATGCGCAGCAGCGTGATCGCGACGATGTCGACGACGGGGATGACGGCGACCGCGGCGGGAGGGAGGCGGGACCAGGGCACCGCGAGCGCGGCGACGCCTCCGAGCACCACGAGCAGCACGGCGACGCCGAACAGACCGCCGTCCGCCAGGGATCCGGTCGCGATGCCGACGACGAACAGCACGCCGACGACGGCGCAGAGCACCAGCTGGTTGTTCGCTGCGACGCGGTCGCGCAGTTCGCCGCCGATACGGCCGTCGGCGGAGCGAGGGGGGTTCGCCATGGGACGACGTTACCGCCGAGCGAGGCGGTCAGGTGGGAGGGGACGGCGCAGGGCCGCCGCCCGGACGATTCCGGTGCGACGGCCCTGTGCGGATGCGGTGCGGTTCAGCGACCCGACAGCTTCTCGCGGAGAGCCGCGAGAGCCTCGTCGTCGGCGAGCGTGCCGCCGCCGTTCGAGGAGTCGGACGAGAACGACGACGAGCCGGACTCGATGGGAGCGGCGGCCTCGGCCTCGAGCGTCTTGGCGACGGCGAGCTTGTGCGCCTCCCAGCGAGCCTGGGCAGCGGCGTACTCCTGCTCCCACTTCTCGCGCTGGGCGTCGAAGCCCTCGAGCCAGGCACCCGACTCGGGGTCGAAGCCCTCGGGGTACTTGTACTCGCCGTTCTCGTCGTACTCGGTGGCCATGCCGTACAGCGCCGGGTCGAACTCGGTGCCGTTGGGGTCGACCGACTCGTTGGCCTGCTTGAGCGACAGCGAGATACGGCGACGCTCCAGGTCGATGTCGATGATCTTGACGAAGACCTCTTCACCGACGGAGACGACCTGCTCGGCGAGCTCGACGTGCTTGCCCGACAGCTCGGAGATGTGCACGAGGCCCTCGATGCCGTCGGCGACGCGGACGAACGCACCGAACGGGACCAGCTTGGTGACCTTGCCCGGAGCGACCTGACCGATCGCGTGGGTACGGGCGAAGACCTGCCACGGGTCCTCCTGCGTCGCCTTCAGCGACAGCGAGACGCGCTCGCGGTCGAGGTCGACCTCGAGGATCTCGACGGTGACCTCCTGGCCCACCTCGACGACCTCGGAGGCGTGCTCGATGTGCTTCCAGGACAGCTCGGAGACGTGGACGAGACCGTCGACGCCGCCGAGGTCGACGAACGCACCGAAGTTGACGATCGACGAGACGACACCCTTGCGGACCTGACCCTTGTGCAGGTTGTTGAGGAACGTGGTGCGCGACTCGGACTGCGTCTGCTCGAGCAGGGCACGGCGCGAGAGCACGACGTTGTTGCGGTTCTTGTCGAGCTCGAGGATCTTGGCCTCGATCTCCTGGCCGAGGTACGGCGTGAGGTCGCGGACGCGGCGCAGCTCGATGAGCGACGCGGGCAGGAAGCCGCGCAGGCCGATGTCGACGATCAGACCACCCTTGACGACCTCGATCACGGAGCCGGTGACGACACCGTCGTTCTCCTTGATCTTCTCGACGTCGCCCCACGCACGCTCGTACTGCGCGCGCTTCTTGGACAGGATGAGGCGGCCTTCCTTGTCCTCCTTCTGGAGAACGAGGGCTTCGACCTCGTCGCCGACCTTGACGACCTCGTTGGGGTCGACGTCGTGCTTGATCGAGAGCTCGCGCGAGGGGATGACGCCCTCGGTCTTGTACCCGACGTCGAGGAGGACCTCGTCGCGGTCGATCTTCACCACGGTGCCTTCGATGAGGTCGCCGTCGTTGAAGAACTTCAGGGTCTTCTCGACCGCGGCCAGGAAGTCCTCAGCAGATCCGATGTCGTTGATGGCGACCTGCTTGGTGGCCGGGGCGGTCGTTGCGGTAGTCATGTAGTGGGTTGTCCTTGTTGGGTTGGATGTCGGGCTCCGACGCGGAAGATCGCATCGCGGCATCCGTACGAAGACGAACGGATGCCGCCGCCGGAGCGGTCGGTCAGGGATTGCGTGTCAGGAACATGCGGCAGGGCCACACGAATGACACTCCAGGGTATCAGAGTCACCGGGTTCCCGCCGGGTCGCGGGCCTCAGCCGCGCAGCGGGTCGGCGGGGTGGTCGGGATCGAGGGCGGGCGCCCCGGGACGCGACAGTGTCAGCACGGCCCACGCGACGCGCGGGCTGGCGGCGAGCCGGTCTTCGATGGCGTTGAGCTGCTCCGCCACGACGTGCTCGGGGATGTCGCCGACCAGATCGACCGCGGCGACGACGAAGACGCGCCCGGGGCCGACGTACTCGATGTGGAGGTAGGTGATCTGAGCGATCTCCGGCTGGGCGAGCAGGCGCTGGAGAGCGGCCGCCCGCACCCGTGGATCGACCGCGACACCGACCAGGAACCGACGGTTCTGGCGGATCAGCACGACCGCGACGACCGCCAGCAGGACGCCGACGAGGATCGAGCCGATCGCGTCGGGGACCGCCGACCCGGTGAGCTGATGCAGCAGGATGCCGCCGAAGGCGATCACCAGACCGATCAGCGCCGCGGCATCCTCGAAGAACACCGCCCGCAGCGTGGGATCGGACGTTCCCATCACGTAGTCGAGGACGTCCTGCGAGCTCTCCTTCGCATGCCGCCGCGACTGACGCAGCGCCTGCAGGAACGAGATCCCCTCGAGGACGAAGGCGACGGCCAGCACGGCGTAGGACACACCGAACAGACCGGCCGGCTCCGGGGAGAACAGCTCCTGCACGCCGTGCATGATCGACACGCCCGCACCGACCGCGAACAGTCCGAACGCGGCGAACAGCGACCAGACGTACGCCTCGCGTCCGTAACCCGTGGGATGCCGCGCGTCGCGCGGGCGCACCGACCTCCGCGCCGCGACGTACAGGAAGATCTCGTTGCCGGTGTCGGCCCACGAGTGCGCCGCCTCGGCGAGCATGCTCGCCGCGCCGGTCAGCATCGCCGCGATGGTCTTGGCGATCGCGATGAGGAGGTTGGCGCCGAGGGCGATCAGCACGGTGAGCAGCGACGCGCTCTGTCCCTCCGGCGCGCCGGCATCCGTCGATGCGGGACGGGCGCCGGGCGGACGGGCGGGGGTCATGCTCACACGCTACGCCGGTCGACCACCCCGTCGAGGTACGTCCAGCGTCCGTCGACGCGGCGGAACCGGCTCGTCTCGGCGAGGACGCCGCGATCCCCGCTGCTCCGATCGGCCCACCGGGCGCGGAACGAGACGACACCCCGGGTGTCGCCCGCACGCCCCTGCTCCGTGGAGAGGATCTCCAGCCCGCGCCAGTCGGTCTGCGCATCGAGTTCGAGCCGATCGGGCCTCGTCGCCGGGTGCCAGGAGGCCAGCAGGTGTGCCGCGTCGCCGAGCGCGAACGCGCTGTAGCGCGAACGCATCAGCGCCTCGGCGGTCGGCGCGGCCTCGCCATCGAGAACGGGCCCGCAGCACGCGGCGAAGGCGTCGCCGCTGCCGCACACGCACCGCGATCCCGGCGCCGGGCGGCGCCCGTGCGACGGAGAGACGGCGCCGAACGACATGCCTCGACTCTACGGCGCGGCTGTGGATAACCGGGGTGGACGGCCGGTGCCGTGACTAGCGTGGTGGCATGGTGACGCGGCGGCAGGCGGGGGCGGCGGTCGCCCTCGCCGTCGTCTGGGGCCTGGCGATGAGCGGCTGCACGCCTCAGCCCGCGCCCGCGCCGAGCGCCTCCGCGACGGGCTTCGCGTCGGACGAGGAGGCCTTCGCCGCCGCCGAGGCGACCTATCGCGCCTACGTCGACGCCCTCAATCGCGTCGACCTCGCCGACCCGCGCACTTTTGAGCCGGTGTACGAACTGACCGATGGAGAAGCGAACGAGAAGGCGCGATCTGAGTTCAGCTTTCTGCAGGCGAAGGGGCTGAAGGTCGGCGGAGCGACTCGCATAACCCGGCTAGAAGTCAGCCCTGAGTCGGCGGCAGAGTCGATCGTACTGCTCGTCTGCGCCGACGTAAGCCAAGTCACTTTGATCAACGCGGCGGGCGAATCTGAGGTGTCGACTGATAGGCCACCGGTCCAGCCATTGAGCGTCACCGTCGCGACTTTGTCGACCGTGCCCCGTATCTCCAGCATTAGCGGACGAGAAGGGGCCCCCGAGTGCTCGTGACACTGAGCATCGTTGCTACTGGCTTGACCCTGGCAGTGTCACTTGCGGTGCCGGGCGTCGCCGAATGCGGCAGCGGCTGGCAGGGATCATGCCCATCGATCTCGAACACGGGGTCTTCCGTCGAGGTCGGCGCAACTCGTCCGGGCGGGTCGGAGGGCTCTCACGGCTCGCCCGACGATTCGCGCGACGGCGGGAACTCGGGCGGCACGGCCTCTCCCCCGCCGGCGTGCACCGACAACCTGTGCCGCGGCAACTATTCCGTCGCCGTGCTGGGGCCGACTCTCGCCGACGTGGCGTCGTTCGCCCCGGCATCCACGCCCCTCATCGACGAGCCCGACGGCGTCGGGATCGTCGGCATGCCCGTCAACTTCGTGGTCTCCGCCGGCGCCCACGAACAGACCGGGGTGCTGTTCGACTTGCCCGTCACCGTGCGTTTCACACCGACGTCGTACGTCTTCGTCCACGGCGACGGCACCGTGCGCGAGACCGTCACGGGCGGCCGCACGTGGGCGCAGCTGGGCCGCGCGCAGTTCAGCGCCACCGACACGAGCCACGCCTACTCGACCCGCGGCACCTATACGGCCGCCGCGACCGTGCGGTACGCGGCCCAGGTGGACTTCGGCGGGGGCTGGACGGATGTCCCGGGCCTTCTCGAGATCCCGGCGGGCACCACGACGCTGCAGATCGTGGAGGTGCGGACCGCCCTGGTCGAGCGGACCTGCGGGGAGAACCCCACCGGCCCGGGATGCTGACCGCGACGCCGACGCGACCGCGTGACAGGATGAGCGCGTGGCCGATCGCCTGATGCTCCTCGACACCGCGTCCCTCTACTTCCGCGCGTTCTACGGCGTGCCCGACACGGTGAAGGCGCCGGACGGCCGTCCCGTCAACGCCGCACGCGGACTCCTCGACATGATCGCGAAGCTCGTGACGACCTACGAGCCCACGCATCTCATCGCCTGCTGGGACGACGACTGGCGCCCCCAGTGGCGGGTCGACCTCATCCCGACCTACAAGACGCACCGCGTCGCCGAAGTCGTCGAGAGCGGCACGGATGTCGAGGAGGTGCCCGACCCCCTGACGATCCAGCTCCCCGCGATCCGCGACGAGCTCGACGCTCTGGGCATCCCGATCGTCGGTCACGCCCATCACGAAGCGGACGACGTCATCGCGAGCTACGCGACCCAGGCGACGAGGCCCGTCGACGTCGTGAGCGGAGACCGCGACCTCTTCCAGCTCGTCGACGACGACAAGGACGTGCGGGTCATCTACACCGGACGCGGCATGAGCAAGCTCGAAGTGCTCGACGGCGCCGCCGTGGCAGCGAAGTACGGGGTGCTCGCCGAGCAGTACGCCGACTTCGCGGTGCTGCGCGGCGACGCCTCGGACGGCCTGCCCGGGGTCGCCGGCATCGGGGAGAAGACCGCCGCCACCCTCCTCGCCACCCACGGCGACCTCGCGGGCATCCTCGCGGCGGCCGCATCCGGCGAGGGCGTCACCGCCGGCATCCGCGCCAAGCTGCTCGCCGCGGGCGACTACGTCGCCGTCGCCCCGCGCGTCGTGGAGGTGGTCCGCACGCTCGACCTACCCGACGTCGACGCGCGGCTCCGCACCCCCGATGCGGCGGAGGTGGCGCGTGTGGATGCCGCGTGGAACCTGGGCACGCCCCTCGCGCGCGCCGTGAGCGCGGTCGCCGCGCGCGCCTGACCTCGGCCCTGCGTGGCAGCAGCCGCCACGACACGACGACGCGACCGCTCCACCGCACCGCCGCACCACCGCACGCCGGTGACGTTCGTCGGACTTTCCGCGACGGTCCCACCCCTGGGCAGCCACGGCCCGCGGTGACGACCGGGAATTCCGACGGTCGTCACGGCCGCCTCGGCAGGGCATGGCAGCCGCCGCCACCACACGACGACGCGACCGCACCCCCGCACGTCGGTGACGTTCGTCGGACTTTCTGAGACGGTCCGACCCCTGGGCACTGACAGCCCGCGACGACAATCGGCGAATCCGACGGTCGTCACGGACGCCGCGGGGCACGGCAGCCCCCGGCGGGCACGGCCGCCTCCGGCGGGCACCGCCGGCGGCGCCGCCCTCAGCGGTCGAGCCAGTCGCGCAGGCGCGGGAGGGGCCAGGTCGTGACGATCCGCTCGGGCGGCACGCCGGTACGCTCGGCGCGCGCCGCGCCCTCGTCCAGCAGTCCGAGCTGGCCGGGAGCATGCGCGTCGGAGTCGATGGAGAACAGGCACCCCTCGCTCAGCGCGAGCGCGATGAGGCCGTCCGGCGGATCCTCGCGCTCGGGCCGGGAGTTGATCTCCACCGCCACGTCGTGCGCGGCGCACGCGGCGAACACCGCGCGCGCGTCGAACGCCGACGGCGGACGGGTGCCGCGGTCACCGCGCACCAGACGCCCGGTGACGTGACCGAGCACGTGGACGTCACCGCTGGAGACGGCGTTCACCATCCGTCGGGTCATCGCCGGGGCCTCCATCCGCAGGGCGGAGTGCACCGATGCGACGACGACGTCGAGCCTGCGCAACAGGATGCGCTCCTGGTCGAGCCGCCCGTCGTCGAGGATGTCGACCTCGATGCCGCTGAGCAGCGCGAAGTCGTCGTCGCTGTACGCCGGCAGCTGCGCCAGCTGCGTACGAAGGCGCTCGGCGGTCAGTCCGTTCGCGACCCGCAGCCGTGGCGAGTGGTCCGTCAGCGCGAGATATTCGTGACCGAGGGCCCGCGCCGCGTCGACCATGTCGCCGATCGGCGTCGTGCCGTCCGACCAGTCGGAGTGGCAGTGCAGGTCGCCGCGGAGTGTCGCGCGCAGCGCTGACCGCGCCGGGGCGAATCGTTCCCGCAGTTCGGCGAGATAGTCGGGCACCTGCCCGGCCAGCGCCTGCTGGATGACGCGGAACGACGAGTCGCCGATCCCCTTCCGGCGGCGCAGGGCGGCGGTGTCGGCCAGCTCGTCCGCGCGGAGATCGGAGATCGCCGCCGCCGCCGCACGGAAGGCAGCGGAGCGGTAGCGCGAGGCCCGCTCGCGCTCGAGCAGGCTCGCGATCTCCCTCAGGGCATCGATGGGCTCCATGTGCAAGACATCATGACAGCGGAACGGGCCCGCGCGCTGCGCGGGCCCGTTCCGAGGGAGACATCGATCGATCAGGCTCTCGTGACCGCCGAGCGACGGACCACGACGGGCACGGAGGCGAGCCTCGTGAGCGCGGCGCCGAAGAGGATCGACAGGATGCCGACTCCCATCGCGAACGCGGCGACGCCGAAGGACACGACGGACGTGAACAGCGACGCCCGCAGGAACGACGCGTTCATCATCGTGGCGCGCACCGGGTCGTCCTTGTCGAGCTCGGCGTAGGTCTTGCCGCCGGAGGCCGTCAGCGCGTGGTGCTGGATGATGTCGGCCTGCACGTACGCGGTGAACGGGCCCTGGACGGTCTGGCCCTGGAAGGCGATCGCGTCATCGGGGACGGTGATGTTCTCGGCGCGCAGCTGGCTCGAGACCGTGACCCACACGACGAGACCGACGACGATCAGCGCGATTCCGCCGAGGATGCCGAGGATTCCGGCGATCTTGACGAATCCGACCTTCTTCTGCGGAGGTTCGAGGGTGTCGGCGGTGGCGGTGTTCTCTGACATGGTTGGGGGTCCTCTCTTTGGTGCCGGGCCGTTGCCTCACGGTATCGCTCACATCGGCGCGGCAACCAGAGGACGAGCCAGAGAAAACCCTGTGGTCAGTCCACAGTGCGCGTGGTCGCCTCGACCCACCGTGCCAGGACCCCGGCTGCGGCACCCTCGTCGATCGCGGCGGCGGCCCGCGCGCACGCCGCGGCGAGACGCTCGACGATCGGGTACTGCACCTGCGTGGCGTCGCGGAACAGCTCGTACGAGACGATGCCCGCGGCCGCGTTCAGCAGGACGATGTCGCGCACGGGACCCTTCTGCCCGTCGAGCACACGGCGGACGACCTCGGCGTTGTGGTGCGCGTCGCCGCCCAGGAGGTCGGAGATGTCGGCGAGCGGGATGCCGAGGTCGCGCGGGTCGAGATCGTGTTCGTGGATGTCGCCGCGGCTGATCTCCCACACCCGGCTGTGCCCGGTCGTCGTCAGCTCGTCCAGCCCGTCGTCGCCGCGGAAGACGAGAGCCGTCGCGCCGCGCGTCTGGAACACGCCGGTGATGAGCGGCACGCGGTCCAGCGCCGCCACGCCGACGGCGTTCGCCTCGGCGCGGGCGGGGTTGCAGAGGGGCCCGAGGAAATTGAAGACGGTGGGGACGCCGAGCTCGGCGCGCGTCGGGCCCGCGTGACGGAACCCCGGGTGGAAGGCCGACGCGAATGCGAACGTGATGCCGGCCTCGGCCAGCACGTCCGCCACCCGCTCCGGCGGCAGCGTCAGGTCGATCCCGAGCGCGGCCAGCACATCGGAAGATCCGGATGCCGAGCTGGCGGCGCGATTGCCGTGCTTGACGACGGGGATGCCGGTGGCTGCGGCGACGATGGCCGACATCGTCGACACGTTCACCGTGCCGAATCGGTCGCCGCCCGTTCCCACGATGTCGAGGACGTCCGCCGGCACCGGAAGCGGCAGTGCCGCCTCGAGGATGGCGTCGCGGAACCCGACGATCTCGTCGACCGTCTCGCCCTTCGCCCGCAGCGCGAGGAGGAATCCGCCCAGCTGGGAGGGGGTCGCGGAGCCCTGCATCACCTGCCGCATGGCCCACGTCGATTCCGACACACTGAGGTCGCGCCGGTCGAGAACGGCCGTGAGGATCTCGGGCCAGGAATAGAGCTCCACCATGAGCCCCGATCCTATCGGCACTCTGTCAGGGAACTCCCGGCGCGCGCGAAGCGCCCTCCGATCCCTCCGAAAGTCGAACGCACCTTCAGTGATGCGAAAACCCGGCCCGGAATCAGCCATAATGGGGAGCGTGACGACCACTCCAGCGACCTATTCCCAAGCCTTGCGTTCCGTCAAGCGGCCGGATCCGGTCGCCGTCGGCACCATCGTGTGGCTCGGCAGCGAGGTCATGTTCTTCGCGGGTCTGTTCGCGATCTACTTCACGCTGCGCAACGCCTCCCCCGACCTGTGGGCCGAGAGCACCGGAGACCTCAACGTGCCGTTCGCGGCCGTGAACACGGGGATCCTGGTGCTGTCGTCGTTCACCGCCCAGGCCGGCGTGTTCGCCGCCGAGCGCTTCCAGCCCTACCGCCGCGGCTCGTTCTGGCAGTTCCGTCAGTGGGGCATGGTCGAGTGGTTCTTCCTCACCTTCCTCATGGGAGCCGTGTTCGTCTCCGGCCAGGTCTGGGAGTACGCGACGCTCGTCGCCGAGGGTCTGCCGATCAGCGCGAACTCGTACGCGTCGGCCTTCTACATCACCACCGGTTTCCACGCGCTGCACGTGACGGGCGGTCTGCTGGCCTTCCTCCTCGTCATCGGGCGCGCCTACGCCGTCAAGAACTTCGGACGCAAGGAGATGACGTCCGCGATCGTCGTCTCCTACTACTGGCACTTCGTCGACGTGGTGTGGATCGTCCTGTTCTTCGTCATCTACGTCGTCAAGTGAGAGCGGAGCTGAGTTCCTCCATGGCATCCAAGACCACCCGCCCGAAGACCGGTCGTCGCAGCAAGTGGGCTGCCGCCGCGCTCATCGGCATCGGCCTGCTCGTCACCGGCGGCGTCTATGCCGGCGCCTCCGCGGCGATGGCCTCGACCGAGCCGGCGTCGGCATCCACGACGCTGACGGTCGACGACGGCAAGAAGCTGTTCCAGGCCAACTGCGCCACGTGCCACGGCCTGAACATGGAGGGGACGGCCGACGGCCCGTCGCTCTACGGCGTCGGTGAGCTCGCCGTCGAGTTCCAGATGTCGACCGGTCGCATGCCCCTGCAGATGCAGGGCCCCCAGGCGCCGCAGAAGCCGGCCCAGTTCACCGAGGACCAGATCCGCGCGATCGCCGCGTGGGTCCAGTCGGTCGCTCCCGGCCCGACCTATCCCGACGAGCGGATCCTCGACGGCCAGGGCGACGTCGCCAACGGCGCCGAGCTGTTCCGCATCAACTGCGCGATGTGCCACAACGTCGCCGCGGCCGGCGGTGCGCTCACCGAGGGCAAGTACGCCCCGGCCCTCACCAAGACCAGCCCGCTGCACATCTACGCCGCGATGGTCACCGGCCCGCAGAACATGCCGGTCTTCAACAACATGACCATCACCGACGACGAGAAGCGCGACATCATCTCCTCGCTGATGTACCTGCAGGAGAACGAGTCGGCCGGCGGCTTCAACCTCGGCTCGCTCGGCCCGGTCTCGGAGGGTCTGTTCATCTGGATCTTCGGCATCGGCGCCCTCATCGGCATCACCGTGTGGATCACGGCGAAGTCGAACTGATCGGGCATACGTGGACAACGGCACTGACGTAGGGAACGGACGAGACATGGCACACGAGGAAGACGCACTCGAGCACGAGAGGGCTTCATGGAAGCCCTCCCCCGGGCTCGCCGTCGCCGTCCCCGACCCCGTGCAGAACCCGGGCCTCCCGCCTCACCGGGAGCGCATCACCGACAAGGATCCGGCCGCGATGCAGCGCGCCGTCCGCACGGTCTACACCCTGTTCTACCTCTCGCTCGCGGGGAGCATCTGGGCGGTCGCCGCCTACATGCTGTTCCCGATCGAGAGCGGCCGGATCATCGACATCCGCCACAACAACCTCTTCATCGGTCTGGGCATCGCGCTCGCGCTGCTGGCCATCGGCATCGGCGCGATCCACTGGTCCAAGGCCGTGATGAGCGACAAGGAGTACATCGAGCCTCGCCACGCGACGCGCGGCCGCGACGTCACCCGCGAAGGCGCCGTCCAGGCGTTCCGCGAGGCGAACGAGGAGTCCGGCTTCGGGCGTCGCACCGCCATCCGCGGTTCGCTGATCGCCGCCCTCGTGGCCTCCGTGCTCCCCGGCATCACGCTCTTCCGCGGCCTCGCTCCCGAGTCCAGCACGGCGCACCCGGATGCCGGTGACCCGGTGGCCCTGCTGAGCCACACCATGTGGAAGAAGGGCGAGCGCCTCGCCCACGACCCGACGGGCGAGCCGATCCGCGCCGCCGACCTGACGCTGGGCTCGGCCGTGCACGTGATCCCGCAGTCGCTCGCAGACCTGAGCCACCACGACGGCTACCTCGAGCAGAAGGCCAAGGCGATCGTCCTGCTCATGCGTCTGCTGCCCGAGCAGCTCGTCGAGGCCGAGGACCGCAAGGACTGGTCGTACAACGGCATCGTCGCGTACTCCAAGGTCTGCACGCACGTCGGCTGCCCCGTGGCCCTCTACGAGCAGCAGACCCACCACCTCCTCTGCCCGTGCCACCAGTCGCAGTTCGATGTGACGCACGGTGCCGCGGTCATCTTCGGCCCGGCGGCCCGCCCGCTGCCGCAGCTGCCCATCGCGGTGGATGCGGAGGGCTACCTCGTCGCGCAGAGCGACTTCACCGAACCCGTCGGCCCGAGCTTCTGGGAGCGCCATTGAGCACCGCGACTGTCACCGAGACAGGCCCTGACACCAGCCAGCCCCAGGCGACCCGCGACGCGACGCCGCTGGGCGGCCGTTTCGTGGCCGGCGCGGCGAACTACATCGACGAGCGCACGAGCATCTCGGGTCTCGTCAAGGAGCTCGGCCGCAAGATCTTCCCCGACCACTGGTCGTTCATGCTCGGCGAGATCGCGCTGTGGAGCTTCGTCGTCGTGCTGCTGTCCGGCACGTTCCTGACGTTCTTCTTCCAGGCCTCGATGGTCGAGACCCACTACAACGGCGCCTTCCTGCCGCTGCGCGGCGTCGAGATGTCGGCGGCGCTGGATTCGACGCTGCGCCTGTCGTTCGACATCCGCGGTGGCCTGCTGGTGCGCCAGATCCACCACTGGGCGGCCCTGGTGTTCGTGGCGGGCATCGGCGTGCACATGCTGCGCGTGTTCTTCACCGGCGCCTTCCGCAAGCCGCGCGAGCTGAACTGGCTCATCGGTTTCGTCCTCTTCATCCTCGCGATGGCCGAGGGCTTCACCGGGTACTCGCTGCCGGACGACCTGCTCTCGGGCAACGGCCTGCGCATCATCGACGGCATGGTCAAGGGCATCCCCGTCATCGGCACGTGGACCTCGTTCCTGCTCTTCGGCGGCGAGTTCCCCGGCACGCAGATCGTCGGCCGCCTGTACACGCTGCACATCCTGCTCCTGCCGGCCATCCTGGTCGCCCTGCTGGCGGTGCACCTCATGCTCATGATCGTGAACAAGCACACCCAGTTCGCCGGCCCCGGTCGCACGAACAGCAACGTCGTCGGCTACCCGATGATGCCGGTGTACATGTCCAAGATGGGCGGCTTCTTCTTCATCACGTTCGGTGTGATCGTCCTGATCGCGTCGCTGTTCACGATCAACCCGATCTGGAACTACGGACCGTACGACCCGTCGCCGGTCTCCGCCGGCACCCAGCCCGACTGGTACATCGGCTTCGCCGACGGCGCGCTGCGTCTGGTGCCCCCGCACCTCGAGGCCGTGTTCTGGGACCGCACCTGGTCGTTCAACATCCTGATCCCGCTGGTCACCCTCGGCCTGTTCATCGTGCTCGTCGCGATCTACCCCTTCATCGAGGCGTGGATCACGGGCGACAAGCGCGAGCACCACATCGCACAGCGTCCGCGCAACGCGGCCACCCGCACGGCGATCGGCGCCGCCGGCGTGACCTTCTACGCGGTGCTGTGGGCCGCGGCATCCTCGGACATCATCGCGACCCACTTCTGGCTCACGATGGAGGGCGTCATCCACACCCTCCAGGCGCTGCTGTTCGTCGGGCCCGTCCTCGCATACTTCATCACCAAGCGCATCTGCATCGCGCTGCAGAAGAAGGACCGCGAGATCGCGCTCCACGGGTACGAGTCCGGACGCATCGTGCGCCTTCCGGGCGGCGAGTACATCGAGGTGCACCAGCCCGTCGACCAGTACGAGGTCGTCAAGCTCGTCGACTTCGAGACGAACGAGCCGCTCGTCGTGCGTCCCAACGACCAGGGACGCATCCCGTGGCACGAGAACTTCCGCGCCTCGCTGTCGCGGTGGTTCTTCGAGGACCGCCTCTCCCCCGTCACCCAGAGTGAGCTCGAGGCGGCGCGCGCGCACCAGCACCACACGCTGGACCACATCGCCACCGAAGAGGACGCGGAGATCCAGGGCATGCACGAGCGTGCCGGAGTGCCCGACGCGCCGCACCACCCGATCGACGACGGCCACAACAGCGAGACGGCCGTGCGTCCGTCGAACGTGATCGTCCCCGATGACGAGGCGAAGGACGCGAAGGACTGACGTCCGCCGCACGCTGGCAGTCAAGCGGCGAGGAGTGACCGTTCCGGTCCTCCTCGCCGCTTCGTCGTTGCCGTAGCGTCGACGCCATGACCGATGACACCCTCGCCTACTTCTCGGCGAAGCTCGCCCACGAGACCGACCCCTCCGACGTCTACGCCGCGCAGAAGGCCGGCGAGCAGTTCGTGCTCGTCGACGTGCGCGGAGCAGAAGCCTGGGAGCAGGGTCACGCGGTCGGCGCGCTGCACATGCCCTACCGGGAGATCGAGGCGCGTGCACCCCGCGAGATCCCGCTCGACACCCCCGTCGTGGTCTACTGCTGGAGCCCGGGGTGCAACGCCGGCGCGAAAGGCGCGGTCGCGTTCGCGCGCCTCGGATACCAGGTGCGCGAGATGATCGGCGGCTACGAGTACTGGGTGCGCGAAGGACTGCCCGCCCAGGGCGCTCAGGGCCCGCTCCCCCGCGTGTTCGACGCCCAGGTCATGGTGGTGCGCCCCGCCTCCGACTGACCCGGGACGACGGCGCTCACCCGGCGAGGGTGTCGATGCCCTCCGCGAACCGATCGGCGGCGGCGCCCGCGAAGCTCGGACGCTCGCCGCGGGGTGCGCCGTTCGCGACGTCGGCGACGACGGCCGTGACGTTGTCGCGGGAGCCGGCCTGAAGGGATGCCGCGACCACCGTCTCGGCGGCCGTCTGAGGACGCGTCACGGTGCGGAGGATGTCGGCGATCGCATCGTCCGGGAGATAGTCGCTGACGCCGTCACTGCACAGCAGCCAGCGATCTCCTCGCACGGCGATGCGCTCACTGACACGGACGAGATCGGAGGGCTCACCGCGCAGGGATGCCGTGATGATGTTGCGGCGCGGGTGCGTCATCGCATCCTCTTCGCGCACGATCCCCTGGTCCACCAGCACCTGGACGAAGGAGTCGTCGCGTGTCTGACGGATGAGGTGCCCCTCGCGGAGCAGGTAGCCGCGGGAGTCGCCCGTGTGCGCGAGCAGCAGCGCCCCGCCGCGGCCGAACCACAGACCCGTGAAGGTGGTCGCCATCCCGGCCAGCGAGGGATCGCGCCGCACATGTGCACCGAGGTCCCAGTTCGCGATCCGCACGCGAGCCGTGAGCTCGTCGGCATCCTCGAGGATCGCCCCGCCCGCCACGAGCCGGTGCAGGAACGCGGCGGAGGCGAGATCGCCCGCCGGGCCCCCGCCCACGCCGTCCGCGACGCCCACGCCCCAGGAGGCGACGAAGGCGGCGTCCTGATTGGCGTCGCGGTATCCGCCGACGTCGCTGGAGACGCCGGCCCGCAGGGAGAGAGCCGTCACGGCCGACGTGGCGTCGCCGCTCAGCGCGCGAAGTACCCGCGGTAGTACTCGAACACCCAGCCCACGATCGCGATGACGAAGACGCCGAGACCGATGGGAAGGAGGAACGTGCCCACCGCGAGGCCGAGGATGCCGAGGGCCGCCGAGAAGGCGAGCACGAGCGGCCACCACGACCACGGGCTGAACTCACCCATCTCGGGGTCGCCGTCGTCGATGTCGGCCGTCAGCGAGTCCTCGGGGAGCTCGCCGCCCTGGGCGCGGTGCACCCGGTCGACGTAGAAGCCGATCATCGCCGCCATGAAGACCGTGAACAGCAGCGCGACGCTGCCGACCCACTCGATCGCGTGGAACCACGGACGATCGGAGTGCTCGATGATGTTCCACCCCGTGTAGAGGGCGAAGCAGAGCAGGAAGAACCCGGAGAGGATCCACCAGAGGTTGACGTTGGTCTTCACTTACTTGACCTTCCCCTCGGCCACGTCGACGACGGGCGCATCGGGCGCGTCCTTCGCCGGTCCCACGCCCACGGGCAACGCGGCCTCGGGGTGGTTGAGGTCGAACGCGGGACGCTCGCTGCGGATCCGCGGGATCGACGTGAAGTTGTGACGCGGCGGCGGGCAGCTGGTGGCCCACTCGAGCGAGCCGCCGTAGCCCCACGGGTCGTTCACGGTCACGCGCGGCGCCTTGCGGGAGGTCAGCCACACGTTGAGGAAGAACGGGATCATCGACGCACCGAGGATCATGGCGCCGATGGTGGACACCTGGTTCTGCCACGTCCAGCCGTCGGCGGCCGAGTAGTCGGCGTAGCGGCGGACCATGCCGTCGACGCCCAGCCAGTGCTGGATGAGGAAGGTCATGTGGAAGCCGATGAACAGCATCCAGAAGTGCACCATGCCGAGCCGCTCGTTGAGCATGCGACCCGTCCACTTCGGCCACCAGAAGTAGAAGCCGGCGAACATCGCGAACACGACCGTGCCGAAGACGACGTAGTGGAAGTGGGCGACGACGAAGTACGAGTCGGAGAGGTGGAAGTCCAGCGGCGGCGAGGCGAGGATGACGCCGGTGAGGCCACCGAAGACGAACGAGACGAGGAAGCCGAGCGAGAACACCATGGGCGTCTCGAACGTGACCGAGCCGCGCCAGAGCGTGCCGATCCAGTTGAAGATCTTCACGCCGGTGGGAACCGCGATCAGCATCGTCATCAGCGCGAAGAAGGGCAGGAGCACGGAACCCGTGACGTACATGTGGTGAGCCCACACCGACACCGACAGGGCCGCGATCGCGATCGTCGCGTAGACCAGGGTCTTGTATCCGAAGATCGGCTTGCGGCTGAACACCGGGAAGATCTCGGAGACGATGCCGAAGAACGGCAGGGCGATGATGTACACCTCGGGGTGGCCGAAGAACCAGAAGAGGTGCTGCCACAGGAGCACGCCGCCGTTGGCCGGGTCGTAGATGTGCGCACCGAGCACGCGGTCGGCCGCGGCCGCCAGGATCGCCGCGGCGAGCACCGGGAAGGCCATCAGAATCAGGATGCTGGTGACCAGCGTGTTCCACGAGAAGATCGGCAGACGCCACATCGTCATGCCGGGCGCGCGCATCGTGATGATCGTCGTGATGAAGTTCACGGCGCCGAGGATCGTGCCGAAGCCGGACATGCCGAGCCCCAGCATCCAGAGGTTTCCTCCGGCACCCGGGGAGAACGTCGCGCCGGCGAGCGGCTGGTAGGCGAACCATCCGAAGGCGGCGGCGCCCTGCGGCGTGAGGAAGCCCGCGACGGCGATGACCGAACCGAAGATGAACAGCCACAGCGCGAAGGCGTTCAGACGCGGGAAGGCCACGTCGGGGGCACCGATCTGCAGCGGCAGGATCGCGTTGGCGAAGCCCGCGAACAGGGGCGTCGCGAACATCAGCAGCATGATCGTGCCGTGCATCGTGAAGAGCTGGTTGTACTGCTCCTTCGTGGGAAGGATCTGCATGCCCGGCTCGAACAGCTCCGCGCGGATGATGAGGGCCATCACGCCGCCGAGGAGGAAGAAGATCACCGAGGCGATGAGGTACATGTACCCGATCGTCTTGTGGTCAGTGGAGGTGATCCACTTG
The DNA here is from genome assembly GCF_001592125.1 of Microbacterium hominis NBRC 15708. Taxonomy (GTDB): domain Bacteria; phylum Actinomycetota; class Actinomycetes; order Actinomycetales; family Microbacteriaceae; genus Microbacterium; species Microbacterium hominis. Next base: position 163,799 of record NZ_BCWI01000001.1, on the reverse strand, counting down.
ACGATGATGTTGCCCTTCTGCTCCACGCGGGTCGAGCTCATGAGCGCGGCCTGACGCGGGGGCAGAGTGGTCGGGCGAGAGGAGGTCTCACCCTGGAGAGGAAGCGTCGTCGCCATCAGTGTTCTCCCTCGGCTTCGGTGGAGGCGCCCGTACCCGGGAAGTTCTGGAGCCGGTCGTAGGCCTTGTTGATGTCACCGGTCTGTCCGGCAGCGCGCAGACCCGCCAGGTACTCCTGGTACTCGGCCGGCTCGACGACCTTCACCTTGAAGAGCATCATCGAGTGGTACTGGCCGCAGAGCTCGGCGCACTTGCCGTCGTACTCGCCGACACGCGTCGGCGTGAAGGACCAGTAGTTGTCCTTCCCGATGTACATGTCCTTCTTGTACAGGAAGTCGATGATCCAGAACGAGTGGATCACGTCGCGCGAGGTCAGCTTGAGCTTGACCGTCTCGTTGACCGGGAGGACGAGGGTCGGCAGTTCGCTGGTGATGTCACCCTTGGCGTCGGTCTGCGCCTGGACGCCCATGGTCCAGACGGCGTCGTCGCCGGCCTGGCAGTCGGCCGTGTCGTCGTTGTACTGGAAGTCCCACGCCCACTGCTTGCCGATCGCGGTGACGCACACGTCGGGGTTGTCGTACTGGGTCTCCAGGATCGCCTGGTCACGGGCGGTGAAGGCGAAGAAGCCGAGCACGAGGATCAGCGGGACGACCGTGTAGAAGATCTCGACCGGCATGTTGTAGCGCAGCTGCACCGGCAGACCCCGCTGGCCGCGACGGCGACGGTACGCGATGGCCGCCCATCCCATGAGGGCCCAGGTGATCACACCGACGGCGAGGAGGACGATCCACGAGTTGACCCACAGCCCCGACACCATCTCGGTGTGGTTCGTGGCCTGCGTTCCATCGTCGGTGAAACCCGGCAGGAAGCCGTTCAGCTCGGTGGGAGTGCATCCCGCGAGGGCGATCGCCGAGGCGATCCCGATCGGGATGACGGCGAGCCGGAGTCGGCGTTTGACGCGCACGGTGCACCTTTCGGGGTCATGAAGGTCGAACACCGTTCAGTCTAGGGCAACCTCCCACACGATTCAGGCCATCCGCCCAGGATGTCTGCCACTATCGGAGGGGTTTTCCCGGCCTGATCTGCGCCGACGTCAGGACTCAGTGGAAGCTGTCACCGCACGCGCAGCTGCCGGCCGCGTTGGGGTTGTCGATCGTGAAACCCTGCTCCGAGATGGTGTCCTTGAAGTCGATCGTCGCGCCGTCGAGATACGGCACCGACATGTCGTCGACGATGACCTCGACACCGTCGAAGTCGACGGCCTGGTCGCCGTCGAGGAAGCGCTCGTCGAAGTAGAGCTGGTAGATGAGGCCGGAGCAGCCGCCGGGCTGCACGGCGACGCGCAGACGCAGGTCGTCGCGTCCCTCCTGCTGCAAGAGGCTCTTGACCTTGTCGGCCGCGGCATCCGTGAGCAGCACGCCGTGGGCGGCCTCGGTGGCGGTGGCGGGGGCGTTCGTGGCGATGTCGGTCATGGCACTCTCCGGAACCTCGGTGATCGAAGCCGTGATGAGACGGCGGGTCTGCTCGATTCTACGCCGCGGGAGCCGACCGGGGCCCGGTCCGGCTCAGCCCTCCGCTGCCGTCCGGCCGTCCAGTTCCTCCAGCAGCAGCGCCTCCGACACGAGCGCGCGGCGGAACGTGTCCAGGTGCAGCGACTCATTGGGGCTGTGCGCACGCGCGTGGGGGTCCTCGACGCCGGTCACCAGGATCTCGGCGCCGGGGAACTCGCGCACCAGGTCGGCGATGAACGGGATCGACCCGCCGATGCCGATGTCGACCGGCTCGACGCCGTAGCCCTCGCGCAGGGCGGTGCGCGCCGCGGTGACCGCGGAGCCGCTCGTGTCGACGAGGAAGGCGTCGCCGCAGTCGACGTCGCGGAACGTCAGCTCCGCACCGAACGGCGCGTGCGCGCGCAGATGGGCCTCCAGCGCGGCGTACGCCTCCCGTGCGGGCTGGCCGGGGGCGACGCGCATGCTGATGACCACCGAAACCTCCGGCGCCAGCGTGTTCGACGCGTTCTTCACGCTCGGCGCGTCGATGCCGGTCACCGTGATGGACGGCTTGTTCCAGATCCGGCTGAGGATCGTCCCCCGCCCGATCGGGCACACGCCGTCGGGCAGGCCGGCCTCGTCGCGGAGCGTCTCCTCCGTGTACTCCGGCGTCGCGGCATCCCTCTCCGCCAGGCCCGCCACGGCGACGGCGCCGTCGCCGTCCCAGAGGGTCGACAGCAGCGTGATCGTCGCGAGCATCGCATCGGGCACGGCTCCGCCGAACATGCCCGAGTGCGAGGCGTGCTCGAGGGTGCGCACCGTGAGGGTGAAGCGGGCGTTGCCGCGCAACGAGACGGTGAGCGCCGGTGTGACGGCGTCCCAGTTGCCGGAATCGGCGACGACGATGACGTCGGCGCGCAGCGCGTCGGCGTTCTCGCGGAGGAACGCCGCGAACGACGCGGAGCCGGCCTCCTCCTCGCCTTCGATGAACAGGTTGACGCCGAGGTCGACGTCATCGCCCAGGACCTCCACGAGCGCGCGGAGCGCACCGACGTGGGCCATGATCCCGGCCTTGTCGTCGGCGGCGCCCCGCCCGTAGAGGCGTCCACCGCGCACCGTCGGCTCGAACGGCGCCGTCTCCCACAGCGTCTCGTCGCCCACGGGCTGCACGTCGTGGTGGGCGTAGAGCAGGATCGTGGGGCGGCCGTTGCGCGCCGCGCGGGAGGCGAGCACGGCCGGCATCCCCTCGATGCCCGTCTCGGGGACCACGGCGGTCTTGACCTCGACGCGGTCGAAGATGCCCAGGTCGTCGAGGAGCTCCTTGACGGCCTCCGCGCTGCGCGCCACCTCCGCACGATCGAAACCCGGGAAGGCGACGGAGGGGATCCGCACGAGGCGCCCCAGATCGGCGAGGGCGGCGGGGACGGCCGCTTCGGCGGCGTCGCGGACGGCGTGACGGCGGGACAGGTCCGAACTCATGCGGGTAATCTTAGGGGGCAGCTCTCGCGCATCCACGTGCGTGCGCACCACCCGTGAAGACAACGAGGATCCACATCGTGGCCAAGAACCCCGCCGCCCCCGACGCCGCCGCAGACGTCCCCACCGGTCCCGGCAAGAACCGCCCGACGCCGTCGCGCGCCGAGCGGGAGGCGGCCCGCAAGCGCCCTCTCGTCGCCGACACGAAGGAAGCGCGCGCCCGCGCGAAGGCCGAGCTCGCCACGCAGCGGGAGAAGGCGCGGATCGGCATGGCCAACGGGGAGGACCGCTATCTCCCGGCCCGCGACAAGGGCCCGCAGCGCCGGTTCGTCCGCGACGTCGTGGACGGCGGCTGGCACGCGGGCGAGCTGCTGATGCCCCTGATGCTCATCGTGATCCTGCTCAGTCTCATCCCGAACACGGCGATCGTGTACTACGGGTTCGCGGCCCTGTGGCTCTACATCCTCTTCGTCGTCATCGACATGGTGATCACCAGCATCCGGGTGAAGAAGCTCGCGCGCGCGAAGTTCGGCGACCGCATCGAGAAGGGCCTCGGCTGGTACGCGGCGATGCGCACCATCCAGATGCGCTTCATGCGTCTGCCGAAGCCGCAGGTCAAGCGCGGCGGCCGTCCCGCCTGACGTGCCGGTGCGCCCGGACCGCAGCTGGCGTCGCTGGTTCGTCGTCGCTCCGGCGCTGGCCGGGCTCGCGCTCGTCATCGTCGGCATGACGCTGGCCGCGCGGGATGCCGACGGCTTCCCGGCCTACCTCAGCGTCATCGTCGGCGGATGGGCGCTCGCCTTCGCCGCCGTCAACTCCCTGAGCGCACTCCCCCCTCGCCGGCAGTGGACGCTGCACGTGATCCTGGCCGTGTGCGCGATCGCGCTGCTGCCCACGAGCATGGCCGTGCTCGACGCGATCCGAGGCCTTCCCGAGCCGTGGCGTCGTCCAATCTTCCAGGCGGCGCTCGGCGTCCCCCCGGCCGCCGGCTGGGTGCTCGTGACGCTGCTGGGACGGGTGTCGAGTCAGATCGACCGCAGCGCATCCCGTCGGGCGCGGGCGATGGCGACGCCCGCCTGGGGCGGAGCCGACAGCCGTCCGGAGCTCACGGTCACGGCATCCCGCCTCTCCCCGCGGCGACTGACCGCCCTCATCGTGGGGGCTGTCGCGCTGGGCGGCGCACTCACGCTGACGATCGTGATCCTCGCCGAGCGGTGGGTGCTGCGCCTGCCGCCGCTGATGCTGGTCGTCCTGTTCGGCGGGCTCATCGCCCTCCCCCTCTACGCCGCGGTGCGCGCCCTCGTCAACCGCCGCCGCTCACGCCTGACCGTCCGCTGGAGCACGGGCGCGATCGAGGTGCACACGGCCGCCGGATCGCCCTGGGTGGTCCCGTTCGCGATGATCCGACGGCTCGTATGGTGCGCACGCGGCGACATGGCGCGGCTCGAGATCCACACGGCGAGCCGGAGCGAGACCTTCCTCGTCGGGATGGTGCGCCAGGATGCCGGTGCGGCGTCCGAGCTGCCGCCGTTGCAGCACCGCATGACCCGTGCGCTCGAGCAGGCGGGACTGCGCCCGCGTACCCGGCGGGAGACGGTGCGCTTCGATCGGGCGCCCGAAGGCCGGCCGAGCGTCAGCGTCGCCGACGCGCAGCCAACCCCCGGTTGATCTGACGCGCCCAGAGCGGCCCGCGATAGATGAAGCCCGTGTAGCCCTGCACGAGGTTCGCACCGGCATCCAGTCGCTCCTGCACGTCGTCCGCGGTCTCGACGCCGCCCGCCGCGATGATGCAGAAATCGTCAGGAACCGCGGCACGGACGATCCGCAGCACCTCGAGGGATCGGCGGCGCAGCGGGGCCCCGGACAGTCCTCCGGCGCCCATCGCCGCGACGGTGCGGGCATCCACGGTCAGTCCGTCCCGCGCGATGGTCGTGTTCGTGGCGACCAGTCCCGCCAGGCCGAGATCGACCGCGAGACGGGCCACGGCGGCGACCTCGTCGTCCTCGAGGTCGGGCGCGATCTTCACCAGCAGCGGCGTGGAGCCCGCGGCATCCCGCACCGCCTCGAGCAGCGGGCGGAGCGTCTCGACGGCCTGCAGGCCGCGCAGACCCGGCGTGTTCGGCGACGACACGTTGACCACGAGGTAGTCCGCCTCCCCCGCGACGAGCTTCGTGCTGGTGACGTAGTCGGCGGTGGCGTGCTCGACGTCGACGATGCGGCTCTTGCCGATGTTGGCGCCGAGGACGGTGCGCCGAGCCCGGCGCCGCGAACGCTCCAGACGCGCGGCGGCCGCCGCGGCCCCGGCGTTGTTGAAGCCCATGCGGTTGATCAGCGCGCGGTCGGGGATGAGGCGGAACAGTCGCGGGCGCGGGTTGCCGGACTGCGGGACCGTCGTGACGGTGCCCACCTCGACGTGCCCGAAGCCGAGCGCGTAGAGCCCCTCGCTCATGACGGCGTTCTTGTCGAAGCCGGCCGCGACACCGAACGGCGAATCGAAGACGCGCCCCAGCGCGGGCGTCCGCAGCACGGGGTCGGGCGCCGTCAGCGCCCGGACGATCGGCCGCAGCGGCCACACGCCGAACGCGCGGATGACGGGGATCACGAGGTGGTGGGCACGCTCGGGATCTATGTGGGCGAACACGGTGCGGAAGATGAAGGGGTACATCGGCTCCCAGCCTAGGGCTCGCGTCCCGACGTGCCGCGCGCGGGCGCCGTGTCTAGTCGGCGGCGTCGCGCGCGTGGTCGGCGCGCAGCTGGGCGATCGAGGCTTCGAAGTCCTCCAGCGAGTCGAACGCCTGGTAGACGCTGGCGAATCGCAGGTAGGCGACCTCGTCGAGATCGCGGAGGGGACCGAGGATGGTCAGCCCGATCTCGTTCGTGTCGATCTGCGACGCGCCGGTCTGGCGAACCGACTCCTCGACCGCCTGAGCGAGCACCGCGAGGTCGGCCTCGGTCACGGGGCGACCCTGGCAGGCCTTGCGCACGCCTGACATGACCTTCTCGCGACTGAACGGCTCGATGACCCCGGAGCGCTTGATGACGTTGAGGCTCGCGGTCTCGATGGTCGTGAACCGGCCGCCGCATTGCGGGCACTGCCGGCGGCGGCGGATGCTGAGTCCGTCGTCGCTCGTGCGGGAGTCGATGACGCGCGAGTCGGCGTGTCGGCAGAAGGGACAGTGCACGAGCTACTCCCCCGCCCGCACGTCGGCGAATCGGGCCGTCACGGCTTCGCCGTGCGCCGGCAGCTCCTCGGCGACCGCGAGGGCCACGATCCCGTCGTGCACGGCGCGCAGGGCCTCACGGTCGTACGCGATCACCTGCTGCGGTCGCAGGAACGTGGATGCCGACAGCCCGGCGGCGTACCGCGCCTGACCACCGGTGGGAAGGACGTGGTTACTGCCCGCGAGATAGTCGCCGAGGCTCACCGGCGAGTTCTCGCCGACGAAGACCGCTCCCGCGTTGACGAAGTCCTCGGGCCGCGGGGCGCGCAGGTGCAGCTCGAGGTGCTCGGGGGCGTAGGCGTTGCTGAACGCGGTCGCCACCGCGAGGTCGTCGACGAGGACGACGGCGGACTGGGGGCCGTTCAGCGCCACGCGCGCGCGGGCTCCGTTGCGCGTGCGCTCGACGCGCTCGGCGACCTGCGCCCGCACGCTCTCGGCGAGCTCGGGCGACCAGGTCACGAGCACCGCGGACGCCTGCTCGTCGTGCTCGGCCTGGCTGATCAGGTCGACGGCGACGAGCGCGGCATCCGCCGACTCGTCCGCGACGATGAGGATCTCCGTCGCGCCGGCCTCGGAGTCGGTGCCGACCAGGCCGCCGACGGCGCGCTTCGCGGCAGCGACGAAATTGTTGCCCGGGCCCGTCACGACATCCACGGGATCGAGTCCGATGCTCTCCACGCCGTACGCGTAGGCCCCGACGGCCCCGGCACCGCCGATCGCGTACACCTCCGTGACGCCCAGCAGCCGTGCCGCCGCCAGGATGTCGGGGTGCACCCGCCCGCCGAACTCGGCCTGCGGCGGCGACGCCAGCGCCACCTCGCCAACGCCGGCCACCTGCGCCGGGACGACGTTCATCACGACGCTCGACGGGTAGACCGCCTTCCCGCCGGGCACGTACACGCCGGCGCGCCGCACCGGTTGCCAGCGCTGCTCGACGCGTGCTCCCGGCCCCAGATCCGTCGTCGTGGGGGGCGGCACCTGCGCGGCGGAGGCGATGCGCACGCGGCGGATCGCCTCCTCGAGCGCACGCCGGACGGTCGGGTCGAGGTGCTCGAGCGCCTCGTCGAGGTGCGCGGCGGGCACCCGGATGTCGTGGTCGGTGACGCGGTCGAAGCGGGCAGCCTGGTCGCGCAGCGACGCCTCCCCGCGCTCGCGCACGTCCGCGACGATGTCGGAGGCGGCCTGCAGCGCCTCGGCGCGGGCGGCCTGTGCACGCGGCACGGCCGAGAGCAGCTGCGCGGTGGTCAGGTCGCGACCGCGCAGATCGATGGTGCGGAGCATCCGTCCAGGCTACCCGCGTGTGACGCCGGAGACGTCGGTGAGGTAGCCGATGCGTCCGTCTTCGTGGCGCACGACGTACGTGTCACCGCGATCCTCGATGACGAGCGCCCACGCCGTCGGTCCGATGCGGAACAGCGGGGCGCCGTTCTCATCGACGACGTCGCGCTCGACGGGGGCGAGAGCCCAGAACGCCTGCGACGCAGCGGGGGCGACGACGGTCTCGTCGAGGACGGTCGTCTCGGTGACGGGCTCGACGACACCGGTGGCGGTGCCCGCCGCCGCGTCGGCGCCGGTCGCCGCGGCGGCGGTCGGTGCGGCGGCGACGGCGGGACGGGCGGCCGCGGGCCGCGCGACGACGGGACGCGCCGGGCGCGCGTAGCGGTGGGCCGGAACCTCGGTCCGGTAACGGAAGTCCTCCCCGACCGTGGGCAGCAACGGCGCGAACACGGTGAGTACGACCCCGGCGAGCATGAGGATGAACTCCACCCAGACGACCCAGGTGGCCAGGAAGACGCTTCCGCCGCCGAGCGAGACGAACGAGCTCCACAGGATGCCGAGCCAGACGACGGACGAGACGGTGAAGGCCACGGAGGCGAACTGGTCGATGCCGAGCGAGCCGACGCGACGGATGCCCTGCGGCGAGAGCCGGCGCAGACCGATCAGGAAGACGGCCACGGTGGGCACGCCGATCGTCAGCACCCAGTCGATGCCCGTCCAGACCGAGGGGCCCCAGCCGCGGTTGCCGTAGCTGTAGATCGGGAAGAACGAGACGACGAACGCCACCAGCCAGATCGCGCCCAGCGAGACCTCCCGCACCGAGAAGGGACCGACGCCGTACTGCGGCGACGCGGCCTCGTCGACGCCGTCGGGCCCGTCGGTGATCGCCTGGAACGCCTCGGAGAAGGTCGCGTAAGACACGTCGGGGTCGTCGTCCGACGCCGCGGGCCGGGCAGCGGGCTGCTCGTCGGACTGCGCGGCGGGCTGCTCTGCGGGCTCCGTGGCCGGCTGCTCCGCGTGCGCGGCCGTCGGCTCGTCGTCCGGGCCGGCCGCCGCAGGGACGGAGACGGTGGCGTCCTCCGTCGCGCTGTCGTCGGCGGGGTCGGGGGTGGGCTTCTCGTCGGTCACGTGACGCATCCTTCCGGATCAGAACTCGACTGCGATCCTACTCGGACCGTCGCGGCGTCAGCCGAGACATTGCGGTCCGAGAAGGCCCTTCAGCTCACCGTAGAGATCGACGGTCACGCGCACCTGGGCGGGCACCTCGAACACCTTCGCCACGCCGCTCTTGTGGAGCTTGAGCGTCACCTCGGTGTCGCCCGGATGCCGCGAGAACACCTGGGCCAGTTCGGTGACGATCCGCTCGGTGGCGCGATGTTCCGGCATGAGGAGCACGAGCGAGCCGGTGGCGTCCACGGAGCCGAGATCGGGCGAGAACGCGGACTGACCGTGCAGGTTGAGGCCGTCGTCGCGCCGCGACACGCGCCCCCGCACGACGAGGATGCTGTCCGCCACGAGCATCGACTGGAACTCCGTGTAGGTCTTCCCCATGAACATCACGGTGACCTCACCGTCGAAGTCCTCGACGGTGATCATGCCGTACGGGTTGCCGCTCTGCTTCGCGACGCGGTGCTGCACGCTCGTCACGAGCCCGGCCACCGTCACGATGTCGCCGTCGTTGATGTCGTCGGAGGAGAGCAGATCGTGGATCGAGAGCGACGCGTGCTTCGCGAGCGGGATCTCCAGGCCGGCCAGCGGGTGATCGGAGACGTACAGGCCGAGCATCTCGCGCTCGAAGGCCAGCTTGTCCTTCTTCGTCCACTCGGGCCGCGGCGGCACCTTCGGCGGGACGACTTCCTCGGCGGCGTCGTAGAGACTGTCGAAGTCGAACCCGATGGCGCCCTGGGCCTCGTTGCGTTTGCGGTCGACGGCGGCCTCGACGGCATCCTCGTGCACCTCGAGCAGCGCGCGACGCGTGTCGCCCATCGAGTCGAAGGCGCCCGCCTTGATGAGCGACTCGACGGTGCGCTTGTTGGCGACGTGCATCGGCACCGTGTCGAGGAAGTGGTGGAAGCTCGAGAAGCCCTCCTCACCGCGCGCCTCGACGATGCCGTCGACGACGTTGGCGCCGACGTTGCGGACGGCACCGAGGCCGAAGCGGATGTCCTCGCCGACGGCCGCGAAGTAGCGGATCGACTCGCTGACGTCGGGCGGGAGCACCCGGATGCCCATGCGGCGGCACTCGTTGAGGTACACCGCCATCTTGTCCTTGGAGTCGCCGACGCTGGTCAGCAGGGCGGCCATGTACTCGGCCGGGTAGTGGGCCTTGAGATACGCCGTCCAGTACGAGACGAGTCCGTAGGCCGCGGAGTGCGCCTTGTTGAACGCGTAGTCGGAGAAGGGCAGGAGGATGTCCCACAGCGCCTGGACGGCCGCCTCGCCGTACCCGCGCTCCTTCATGCCTCCGGAGAAGCCCTCATACTGCTTGTCGAGCTCGGACTTCTTCTTCTTGCCCATGGCGCGACGCAGGATGTCGGCCTGTCCGAGCGAGAAACCCGCCACCTTCTGCGCGATCGCCATGACCTGCTCCTGATAGATGATCAGGCCGTAGGTGGTGTCGAGGATGTCGCGCAGCGGCTCCTCGAGCTCCGGGTGGATCGGGGTGATGGGCTGCTGGCCGTTCTTGCGCAGCGCGTAGTTGGTGTGCGAGTTCGCGCCCATGGGACCGGGGCGGTACAGCGCGATGACGGCCGAGATGTCCTCGAAGTTGTCGGGCTTCATCAGCCGCAGCAGCGCCCGCATCGGTCCGCCGTCGAGCTGGAAGACGCCGAGCGTGTCACCGCGGGTGAGCAGATCGTAGGCGTCGCGGTCGTCCAGAGTCAGGTGCTCGAGGTCGAGCTCCTCCCCGCGGTTCAGGCGGATGTTGTCGAGCGCGTCGGAGATGATCGTCAGGTTGCGAAGGCCCAGGAAGTCCATCTTGATCAGCCCGAGGGCCTCGCACGACGGATAGTCGAACTGGGTGACGATCTGGCCGTCCTGCTCGCGGCGCATGATCGGGATGATGTCCAGCAGCGGCTCGCTGGACATGATGACGCCCGCCGCGTGCACGCCCCACTGACGTTTCAGACCCTCCAGACCCAGCGCGCGATCGAACACCGTCTTGGCCTCGGGGTCGGTGTCGATGAGCGAGCGGAACTCGCTCGCCTCCTTGAAACGCGGGTGGGCGCTGTCGTACATGCCCGACAGCGGCATGTCCTTGCCCATCACCGCCGGAGGCATGGCCTTGGTCAGCCGCTCCCCCATGCTGAACGGGAAGCCGAGCACGCGGCCGGCATCCTTGAGGGCCTGCTTCGACTTGATGGTGCCGTAGGTGACGATCTGGGCGACGCGTTCGGAGCCGTACTTCGCGGTCACGTAGTCGATCACCTCGCCGCGGCGACGGTCATCGAAGTCGACGTCGAAGTCGGGCATGGAGACGCGGTCGGGGTTGAGGAAGCGCTCGAAGATGAGGCCGTGCTCGAGCGGGTCGAGATCGGTGATGCGCATGGCGTACGCGACCATCGACCCGGCGCCCGAGCCGCGCCCCGGACCCACGCGGATGCCGTTGTCCTTGGCCCAGTTGATGAAGTCGGCGACGACGAGGAAGTAGCCCGGGAAGCCCATCTGCAGGATGATGCCGGTCTCGTACTCGGCCTGTTTGCGGACCTTGTCGGGGATGCCGCCGGGATAGCGGTAGTGCAGCCCCGCCTCGACCTCCTTGATGAGCCAGCTGTCCTCGGTCTCGCCGGCGGGGACCGGGAAGCGCGGCATGTAGTTGGCAGAGGTGTTGAACTCGACCTCGCAGCGCTCGGCGATCAGGAGCGTGTTGTCGCACGCCTCGGGGTGATCGCGGAACAGCTGTCGCATCTCGGCGGCGGTCTTGATGTAGTAGCCGTCGCCGTCGAACTTGAACCGGTTCGGGTCGTCGAGCGTCGAGCCGGACTGGACGCAGAGCAGGGCCTCGTGCGCGTCGGCCTCGTGCTGGTGCGTGTAGTGCGAGTCGTTCGTCGCGACGAGCGGGATGTCGAGGTCCTTCGCCAGCCGGATGAGGTCGGTCATCACGCGGCGCTCGATCGAGAGGCCGTGGTCCATGATCTCGGCGAAGTAGTTCTCCTTGCCGAAGATGTCCTGGAACTCCGCCGCCGCCGCGCGCGCGGCGTCGTACTGCCCGAGTCGCAGCCGGGTCTGCACCTCGCCGGAGGGGCACCCCGTCGTGGCGATGAGCCCCTTGCCGTAGGTCTGGAGCAGCTCGCGGTCCATCCGCGGCTTGAAGTAGTAGCCCTCCATGCTCGAGAGCGAGCTGAGCCGGAAGAGGTTGTGCATGCCCTCCGTGCTCTGGCTCCACATCGTCATGTGCGTGTAGGCGCCCGAGCCCGACACGTCATCGCTCTTCTGGTCGGGCGAGCCCCACGCGACGCGCGACTTGTCGCTGCGGTGCGTGCCGGGAGTGACGTAGGCCTCCAGGCCGATGATGGGCTTGACCCCCGCCGCCTTGGCGGCGTTGTAGAACTCGAACGCGGCGAAGGTGTTGCCGTGGTCGGTCACCGCGATCGCCGGCATCCCGTACTCGGCCGCCGCCTGGGTCATGGCGCCGATCTTCGCCGCCCCGTCGAGCATCGAGTATTCGCTGTGCACGTGCAGATGAACGAAGGAGTCGGTGGCCACCCATCGAGTCTACGAACACCGCCGACATCGCCGGCGGGACGCTCGGGGCTGCGCGTCAGCTCACCTCACCCTCAACCTGAGGGTGAGAGACCTAGGCTGAGCGTATGGCCACCCCCGAGTTCGTCCTGTCCCTCCGCGAGAAGATCGGCGGCGCCCCGCTGCCGCTGGTGGGAGTGACGGCCGTCGTCTTCAAGGACGAGAAGGTGCTGCTCGGAAGACGCGCCGACAACGGCGCCTGGCAGAGCGTCTCGGGCATCGTCGACCCCGGTGAGGAGCCCGCGGACGCCGCCGTCCGGGAGTGCCGCGAAGAGGCCGGTGTCACGGTGCGCGCGACGCGGCTCGCGCTCGTGCAGCAGCTGCCCCGCATCACGTACGCCAACGGCGACCAGGTCGACTACCTCGACCTCGTGTTCCGCTGCGACTGGGTCTCGGGCGAGCCTCATCCCGCCGACGGGGAGCTCACCGAGGTCGGATGGTACGGGCTGGGCGAGCTCACCGACGTGGAGCAGGCCCACGTCCGCAAGATCGCCCTCGCCCTGGCCGAGGACGATCCGGCCGCCTTCGCGGGCGGCCGCTGACCGTCACGGCCGCCGGCGCCGGAGGACCTCCTCGCGCACCTCGCGGCGGATCACCTTGCCGACGAGCGAGCGCGGCAGTGCGTCGAACTCCACGACCGCCCGCGGCACCTTGTACGCCGCCAGATGCGCCCGCGTGAACGCGCGGATCTCGTCGGCGTCGAACACCGACCCCTCCCGCATCACGACGGCCGCCGTGACCGTCTCCGAGCCGTCCGAACGGGGGATCCCCACGGCGGCCGCGTCCGCCACATCCGGATGCAGCAGCAGCGCGTTCTCCACCTCGCTCGGGCTGATGTTGAAGCCACCGCTGATGATCAGCTCCTTGAGCCGGTCGACGACGGTCACGAATCCGTCGGCATCCACGGCCACGATGTCACCGGTGCGCAGCCATCCGCCCGCCAGGAGCGCGGTCGCCGTCTCGCCGGGCTGGTTCCAGTACCCCTGGAACACCTGCGGACCGCGCACGAGCAGCTCCCCCTCCTCACCGACCTGGAGGTCGCGTGCCGGATCGGCGGGGTCGACCACGCGGATCTCGGTGCTCGGGAACGGGACGCCGACCGTTCCGGGCCGACGCCGCGGCCCCATCGGGTTGCCGAGACTGATCGGCGACGACTCCGTCATCCCGTAGCCCTCGACGATGAGACCGCCCGTGGCCTCCTCCCACCGCAGCACCGTGGACGGCGGCAGCGACATCGCCCCCGAGATCGCGTTGCGCAGGCTCGAGAGGTCGACGCCCTCGCGCGCCGTCGCCCGGGCGAGAGCGTCGTAGATCGGCGGGACGGCGGCGAGGAAGGTCGGCGGCGTCCGCCGGATCGCGTCCAGCGTCATCCCCACATCGAAGGTCGGGAACAGCACGATGCGGGCGCCGACCGACAGCGCCGTCGTGAGGCACAGCGTGAGCCCGTAGGCGTGGAAGAGCGGGAGGACCGCGTAGAACACCTCGCGCCCCGGCACGAGGTCGGGCACCCACGCGGCGGACTGCGCCGCGTTCGAGCGCAGATTGCGGTGGGTGAGGATCGCGGCCTTCGGAGTCCCCGTGGTGCCGCTGGTGAACTGGAGTGCGGCGACGTCGTCCACGGCGGGACGGGGGTGTCGCCGCGCGAGCGGACGCGACGAGGCGAGCTCCGCCCACGTGCGCACCCCCTTCGCCCGGGGACGCGCCGAGAGTGCGTTCCGCGCGTCGCGCGCCTTCTTCACCGGCAGCCGCAGCGCCAGGCGGGTGCGGCGCGGCATCGCGTCGATCATGCGCACGGCGACGATGTGGTTCGGACGGATGTCCGCGGGGAAGTCGGCGACGGTGTCCGCCACGGCATCCCACACGACCGCCACGCGTGCGTGGTGCACCTCGAACTGGTGCCGCAGCTCCGGTGCCGTGTAGCGCGGATTGTGCTCGACGACGATCGCCCCGAGGCGCTGCACCGCGTAGAACGCGACGATGTGCTGAGGGCAGTTGGGCAGGATCAGCGCCACGCGGTCGCCGGCGACCACGCCGAGTCTGCGCAGGCCCTCCGCCGCACGCGCGACCTCACGCCCCAGGTCGCGGTACGTCGTCACGGCCCCGAAGAACTCGAGCGCGGGCCGGCTCGGATGCGTGCGGACCGCCTCGTCGAGCATGTCCGGAAGGGTCTGCGTGACGGGCTCGATCTCCGACGGCACCCCCGGCGCATAGGAGGACAACCAGGGACGTTCGGAGAGAGTCACTCCCCCAGGCTAGGCACCGGCATGTACGCCGGTCGGCATGGGACCGGCGTCCGACCCCGCGTCAGCCGCGCAGCACGTCGAGCGCGTGGGCCAGGTCGGCCGGGTAGTCGCTCGAGAACGTGACCCACTCCGTCGTGGCGGGGTGCGAGAACGACAGCTCGTGCGCGTGCAGCCACTGCCGCGACAAGCCGAGCCGCGCCGAGAGGGTGGGGTCGGCCCCGTACAGCGGATCGCCGACGCAGGGATGCCGGTGGGCCGCCATGTGCACGCGGATCTGGTGGGTGCGTCCCGTCTCGAGGTGGATCTCCAGCAGCGCGGCCGACGGGAACGCCTCGAGCGTCTCGTAGTGGGTGATCGAGTCCTTGCCGTCGGGGGTCACGGCGAACTTCCACGAGTGGGAGGGATGGCGGCCGATCGGCGCATCGATCGTGCCCGCGAGGGGGTCGGGGTGGCCCTGGACGACGGCGTGGTAGATCTTGTCGACCTCGCGCTCCTTGAAGGCCCGCTTGAGCGCGGTGTACGCGCGCTCCGTCTTGGCGACGACCATGAGGCCGCTCGTGCCGACGTCGAGGCGATGGACCACACCCTGGCGTTCGGCGGCGCCCGTCGTGGCGACCCGGAAGCCCGCCGCGGCCAGCGCGCCCAGGACCGTGGGTCCCTCCCAGCCGAGCGACGGATGCGCCGCGACGCCCGCGGGCTTGTCGACGACCACGATCTCGTCGTCGTCGTAGACGATCCCGAGGTCGGGCACCGCGAGGGGGACGATCTCCGGCTCGCGGCGGTCTTCCCACTCGAGCTCGAGCCATCCCCCGGCGCGCAGACGATCCGATTTACCGAGCGGGCGCCCGTCCATCCGCACGCCGCCGGCTTCGGCGACCTCGGCCGCGAAGGTGCGCGAGAACCCCAGCATCTTGGCGAGGGCGGCATCCACCCGGACGCCGTCGAGACCGTCGGGGATGGGAAGGGTGCGTGACGGCATCAGTCCTCGCGCAGCCCGGTGGGCGCGTCATCGGCGTCGGACGCCGCCGGCGCGGTCGCGTCGCCGCGGCGCTCACGCGTGCCGTCGAGGCGCACGCCGACGACCACGAGCAGGGCGACACCGATCATCATCGTCACGATGAACATGTCGGCCACGTTGTAGATGGCCGGGTTCATGCCGAGCCACATCCAGGGCGTGTTGATGAAGTCGACGACGTGACCGACCAGGAACCCCGGGTCGCGCAGCACGCGATCGGTGAGGTTGCCCAGGATGCCGCCGAGCAGCAGGCCGAGGACGATCGCCCAGACACGGGAGCGCACGCGCATCACCGTGAGCGAGACGATGACCAGCGCGGCGAGGGTCATCACGACGGTGAAGATCCACGTCTGACCCTCGAGGAGCGAGAACGCCGCGCCCGGATTCCTCGTCAGATAGAACTGCAGGACATCGCCCCACACCGCCACCGGTTCCTGATACGGCAGCGACGTGAGAGCCAGATGCTTGGTGAACTGGTCGGCGGCCAGCACCAGCGCCGCGAGGATCGCGACGAGGGCACCGGCCGCCGCCCTGTTCAGGGTCTTGTGCTGAGGGGACGGGTCCGTCACCGGGCTCAGGAAGCCGAGACCGGCGAGGCGCCCGAGGTGGTGCCGGCGACGTCGAGGTCGCGCAGCTTGTCCTCGATGAAGCCGCGCAGCTGCGAGCGGTAGTCGCGCTCGAACTGGCGCAGCTCGCTGATGCGGCTCTCCAGCGTGACGCGCTCCGCCTCGAGGCGAGCCATCTCGTCGCGGCCCTTGGCCTCGGCCTCGGCCAGGATCGACGCGGCCTTGGACTGGGCCTCGGAGATGAGCTTGTCGCGCTGGGCCTGGCCCTCGGCGACGTGCTCGTCGTGCAGGCGCTGAGCGAGCTCGATGATGCCGGCGGATGCCGCGACGCCACCGGCGGCGGGAGCCTCCGCAGCGGGCACGGCCTCCACGACGGCGGGAGCCGGCTCCTCGACGACCGCAGCCTCGACGACCTCGGCGGGAGCGGCTTCACCGGACTCGTACGCGGCGAGCTTGGTCTTCAGCTCTTCGTTCTCGGCGATGGTCTTGCGCCACTCGACGACGATCTCGTCGAGGAAGTCATCCACCTCGTCGGGGTCGAAGCCCTCCTTGAACCGCACGTGCTGGAACTGCTTGGTGACGACGTCTTCCGGGGTCAAAGCCATGGTGTTTCCTCTTTCGGGGCTCACGACGCGGGCCGATTCGGTCGGCCCGCCATCGGCGAACCGTACTGATCAAGCATAGTCGGCGCTCGTGGGGCGTGCGACGGGGGCTACAGGCGCTCGATCACCCGGACGATCGTGAGCAGCACGAAGCAGCTGAGCATCGTCACCGGGAATCCGAGGTCGAGAGCGATGGGTCCGAGCCGCAACGGAGGGATCAGCCGACGGAAGAACCGCAGCGGCGGATCGGTCAGCGTGAAGACAGCCTCGGCGAGAACGAGCCCGAAGCCCCGCGGCCGCCACTGACGGTTGAACATCGGGATGTACTCGAGAACCAGC
This sequence comes from Microbacterium hominis NBRC 15708, assembly GCF_001592125.1. Classification (GTDB taxonomy): domain Bacteria; phylum Actinomycetota; class Actinomycetes; order Actinomycetales; family Microbacteriaceae; genus Microbacterium; species Microbacterium hominis. The sequence continues at coordinate 146,772 of NZ_BCWI01000001.1, read as the reverse complement.
CTCGCCAACAGCACGAGGATGTAGATGAGGAGAAGGACGTCGACGACGAAGGCCGCCAGGCGCACGATCTCCACGACTATTGCGAGAAGGGTGCGGACTCGGGGTCGGCGTTCGCCACCGACCCGTCACCGGAGATCGCGACGTTCTCGGGCGACAGCAGGAAGACCTTGCTGGTCACGCGCTCGATACGCCCGTACAGGCCGAGGGAGAGTCCGCTCGCGAAGTCGATCAGTCGACGCGCGTCGGCGTCGCTCATCTGCGACAGGTTGATGATCACCGGGATGCCGTCGCGGAAGTTCTCCGCGATGATCTGCGCGTCGCGGTACTGCTTGGGGTGCACCGTGAGGATCTCGCTGACGGTGCCGGCGGTCGGCTGGCGGACGACGGCGGGACGGTGCAGGGGCGTCACGGGAGCCGCCTTCTCGATCGGGCGGTCGCTCGTGCGCTCACGGCGCGCAGGCGTCTCGGCGGCGGGCTCTTCGTAGACCTCTTCCTCGTCGGCGAGGCCCAGGTACACCATGGTCTTCTTGAGCGGGTTCGACATCGCATTCCTCCGTTTGCTCGTCTGGTCTGAGGCTAGCCGCGGTCCGGTCGCGGTCCCGTGATTGCCGTGCCGATCCGCAGGTGTGTCGCGCCGGCAGCGATCGCATCGGCGAAGTCGCCCGACATCCCGGCGGACATCCACGACGCGTCCGGGACGACGCGTCGTACGGTCTCGCCCGCCGCCGCGAGACGCGCGAACGCCGCGCCCGGCGCCTCGTCGAGAGGTGCGACGCCCATGACGCCGCGCACGCGCAGCGACGGACAGCGATCGGCGGTGTGTGCGGCGAGGGCCTCGACCTCCGACGGCGACACGCCTCCGCGGCCGGGGTCGGCGGTGAGGTTGACCTGGAGGAACACGTCGAGCGGCGCCCCCTCGGGATCGGCGGCGTGCAGCGCGTCGGCGACGCGGTCGCGGTCGACGGAGTGGACGCAGTCGGAGGCCACGCGCACCGCGCGGGCCTTCTTGGTCTGCAGCTGCCCGATGAAATGCCAGCGCAGCCCGTCCAGCGCGGAGCCCTCGAGCTCTGCGCGCTTCGCGGTGAGCTCCTGCTGGCGGTTCTCCCCCACGTCGCGCACGCCGAGCGCGGCGAGATCGGTCACGAGGCGCGCCGGGTGGAACTTCGTGACGACGATCCGCGTGATCTCGCCGGGGTCGCGCCCGACCGCCCTGGCCGCGTCCGCGAGGCGGGCGTCCAGGGCGGTCAGGCGTTCGGCGAGAGAGGTCACTTCAGGAAGTCGGGGATGTCCAGGTCGTCGTCGCCGTAGACCGAGTCGTACGACTCGGCGACCGGTGCCGACACCGTGACCGGCTGCTTCTCCTCGACGGCGGCGATCTCGCGCGCGGCATCCTCCGCGGGCACGGACGGCAGCACGGGCGCCGCGGCCGCCGGGCGCGCCGCCGTGATCGGCTCGATGCGCGTCTGCGGTTCGCCCCCGTCGAAACCGGCGGCGATGACCGTGACACGGACCTCGTCGCCGAGCGTGTCGTCGATGACCGTGCCGAAGATGATGTTCGCCTCGGGGTGGGCGGCTTCCTTGACCAGCTGGGCCGCGTCGTTGATCTCGAAGATGCCGAGGTTCGATCCACCCTGGATCGAGAGCAGCACACCGTGCGCACCCTCGATCGACGCCTCCAGCAGAGGCGATTCGACGGCCAGCTCGGCGGCCTTGATCGCCCGGTCGGCTCCGCGCGCGGAGCCGATGCCCATGAGAGCGGAGCCGGCGCCCTGCATGACGCTCTTCACGTCGGCGAAGTCGAGGTTGATCAGACCCGGCGTGGTGATGAGGTCGGTGATGCCCTGCACACCGGCGAGGAGCACCTGGTCGGCGGTGGCGAACGCCTCGATCATCGAGATGCCGCGGTCGCTGATCTCCAGCAGACGGTCGTTCGGCACGACGATGAGCGTGTCGACCTCTTCCTTGAGCTTCGCGACGCCGGCCTCGGCCTGGCTCTGGCGGCGCCGACCCTCGAAGCTGAACGGCTTGGTGACGACACCGATCGTCAGCGCGCCGATCGACTTGGCGATGCGGGCGACCACGGGGGCACCGCCGGTTCCCGTCCCACCGCCCTCGCCGGCCGTCACGAAGACCATGTCGGCTCCCGCGAGAGCCTCCTCGATCTCCTCGGCGTGATCCTCGGCGGCGCGGCGGCCGACCTCGGGGTCGGCCCCGGCGCCGAGCCCGCGCGTGAGCTCGCGGCCCACGTCGAGCTTGACGTCGGCGTCACTCATCAGCAGCGCCTGGGCGTCGGTGTTCACCGCGATGAACTCGACACCCCGCAGCCCGAGCTCGATCATCCGATTGACGGCGTTCACGCCGCCGCCGCCCACACCCACGACCTTGATCACCGCGAGGTAGTTCTGGTTCTGGCTCATGCCGGCCTCCATTGTGTCCCGAACCCTGACTGCTAAACCTTGAACCTCTAGTTGAGGTTTAAAGAATTGCTCAGTATGCAATTCCTTGATTGAAGGTATGCGGCAGCGAGGCCCGCGCCCGCCAGGCACGGGGCGTGTCGCGCAGAAACGCGTCGTGACCGCGTGTCAGCGCACGACGACGGCCGTGGCCGACGAGACGTCGTAGCTCGACACCTCGGACGGCGGCCGAGCGGCCATGATCGCCGCGAGGCTCTTGGCCTTCAGCACGGAATCGTCGGCGTTGCCCCAGACGACGGTCGTGCCGGTGCCGCCCAGGGTGAGCGTGACGTCGTTCGCCGAGGTCGCGCTCATCGCGGTGACCTGGTCGCGGATGTCGGTGGGCAGCGTACGGAAGACGGTCCCCACGGCGGTGAAGGCGGGCGAGGAGAGCCCTCCCTCCACCGAGAGCACGGGATGACCGGCGGCAGGTTGCGGGGTCGTGGAGAGCGCCACCCCGGCGGCGTCGACGAGGGTGTAGCCGGCCGACGACGGGATCGAGCCGATCGGCGTGCGCTCGACGATGCGGACGACGAGCTCGTGCGGCGGCCGGGCCTCGAGAGTGTAGGACTCGACGAGGGGGAAGGTCACGAGCGCCGCTTTGACGGCCGAGGAGTCGACGAGGGGAAGAGGCGTGCCGATCTGGCCGGCCAGCGCCTGCTCGACGGCTCCGGCGTCGAGGGTCGAGGCGCCCACGACGCTCACCTTCTCGACCGCGAAGAGCGGGCTGTACGCGGCGCCCAGCGTGCCGAGCACCAGCAGGAGGACGGCGGCGCCGACCCCGAGCCAGATCATCCGACGGCGGCGCTGACGTGCCGTGAAGCGCCGCACCTCCGCGCGCAGGGCGCGCCGCCGGGCGCGTGCCGCCGACCACACGTCGCGCACGCCGATCGCATCGGCATCCTCGGCGGCCTCGGGTGTCGACCCGGGCGTCGCCTCGGTCACCGTCGACATCGGCGCACGCTCGGACGATCCCACCCACAGCGGGGTCAGCGGGGCCGTCGCATCGGCGTCCTCCACGAGGTCGGCAGCGGCACCGGCATCCTCGCCCCGACGCGGCGGATCGACACGACGCACGGTCGACGCGTCGACCTCATCCGCGGTCGCCTTCGCGGCGGCCGGGTCCTGCTCCGGCGCCGGCAGCGGCGTCGGCCGACGCATCGGCTATGCCTCGGCCTTCGTCGCGGACAGCGCCCCGAGCACCTGAGGGATGATCTGGTACACGTTGCCGCAGCCGAGGGTGATGACGTAGTCGCCGGCGCGCGCCACCGTCGCGGTGTAGTCGGCCGCCGCCTGCCAGTCGGGGACGAAGTGCACCTTCGCGGGGTCGCGGAACGCGCCGCTGACGAGCTCGCCGGTCACGCCGGGCACGGGGTCCTCACGGGCACCGTACACATCGAGCATGACCGTGTGATCGGCGTACTGCTCGAGGACCTCGGCGAACTCGCGATACATCTCCTGCGTGCGCGAATACGTGTGCGGCTGCTGGATCGCGATGATGCGCCCCTCGCCGACGACGGTGCGCGCGGCCGCGAGCGCCGCGGCGACCTCGGTCGGATGGTGGGCGTAGTCGTCGTAGACGCTCACCCCGCGCTCCACGCCGTGCAGCTCGAACCTCCGGACGGTGCCGCCGAATCCCTCCACCGCGCGCAGCGCCGGCTCGAGGGCGTATCCGAGCGTGAGGAGCACGGCGACCGCGCCCGCCGCGTTGATGGCGTTGTGGGCGCCCGGCACCGCCAGCCGGCCCGGAACGCTGACGCCGTCGTGCGTGAGGGTGAACGAGACCGGGCCGTCGGTCACGATGTCGCTGACGCGCACGTGGGCCGCGGCATCCTCGCCGAACGTCACCACCGTGGGGTGATCGAGCGCGGCCGCCACGCGGCGGGCGCCGGCGTCGTCGGCGGAGATGACGACCGCCTCGCGGGCCGCGTCGCCGAAGCGCACGAAGCCGTCGTAGAACGCGTCGCGCGACTCCCAGTGGTCGAGGTGATCGGGGTCGACGTTGGTGATGAGGGCGACGGAGGTGTCGTAGAGGAGGAACGTGCCGTCCGACTCGTCGGCCTCGATGACGAACAGCTCGTCGGATCCCGTCGCACTGGACACGCCGAGGTCGGCGATCACTCCCCCGTTGACGAACGTCGGCGCCGTGCCGAGCGCACGCAGCGCGGTGACGATCATGCCCGTGGACGTCGTCTTCCCGTGCGCGCCCGCGACGCTCACGAGGCGGCGGCCGCCGATGAGCCAGTGCAGGGCCTGCGAGCGGTGGATGACGTGGAGGCCGCGCTCCTTCGCGAGCAGGAACTCCGGGTTCTCGGGCCAGATCGCCCCGGTGTGGATGACGGTGTCGGCGTCGTCGGGCAGGTGCGCCGCGTCGTGGCCGACGTGCACGTCGGCACCGCGCGCCGCGAGGGCGCGCAGGGCGGCGCCGTCGGCGCGGTCCGAGCCCGACACGCGGATGCCGCGGTCGAGGAACATGCCGGCGAGCCCGGACATGCCCGATCCGCCGATGCCGATGAAGTGCGCGGCGGAGATGTCCTCGGGAATGGGCAGGCTGAGATCGGGTCGAATCATGGCTCGACAAGTCTAGGTCGGCTCTCCCTGGGGGGATGCTGCGGCGCGCTGCGCGGCGGTCCGGGGTCTTGACTTCTTGATACATTGCATGATACAAAAGCGGGATGCAGATGGTCATCGACCCGGCATCCCCCGTCCCGCCCTTCGAGCAGCTGCGCCGCCGGCTCATCGACGCGATCGACACGGGCGAGCTCGCTCCCGGGGCCCGACTGCCCACGGTGCGACGGCTGGCGGAGGACCTCGGCCTGGCGCCCGGCACCGTGGCACGCGCCTACCGTGAGCTGGAGGCCGCCGATGTGATCGAGACCCGGGGGCGCAACGGCACGTTCGTCGCTCCGCAGGGCGATGCGGCGCTGAAGGAGGCGCAACGCGCGGCATCCGCGTTCGCCGCGCAGATCCGCGCGCTCCGCCTCGATCCCGAGCAGGCCCTCGCCCTCGCCCGCGCCGCCCTCCGCGACGCGCCGTCGACCTCCTGAGACGCGTTCGTCCGTCCCCGTCCTGCCGCATCGCCGACGCGATACCGGCACGAGGGGACGGATGAGCGGGGGTCAGCGCAGCGCGCCGTCGAGCATCGCCATGACGTTGGCCGTGCCCGCCCGCGCCGCCGCGGAGCGTGAGGCGGCCGCCGCGCGCATCGCGCCGAGCGCGGCCCCGTCGCCCAACAGGGGCACGATCTCGGTGCGCACCCGGTCGGCGGTGAACTCGGCATCCGGGATGATCCGTGCGGCGCCCGCCGCCACCGCGTCGGCGGCGTTGAGCGCCTGCTCGCCGTTGCCGACCGCGTAGGGCACGTACACGGCCGGAACACCGAGCGCCGACAGCTCGCTGACCGTCGCGGCACCGGCGCGCGACACGACGAGATCGGCCAGCGCGAGCGCCAGATCCATCCGGTCCAGGTACGGGACGACGCGATAGTCGGGATGCCGCGGGTCGACGATCTCGTCGCGCTCCCCCGCCGCGTGCAGCAGCTGCCAGCCCGCGTCGACGATCGAGGACCACGCCTGGGCGAAGGCCTGGTTGAGTCGGCGGGCGCCGAGCGAGCCGCCGAAGACGAGGAGCACGGGCCGCGCCGGGTCGAGCCCGAAGGCCGCGGCGGCCTCCGCCCGTGCGGCAGCGCGATCGAGTTCGACGATCTCGCGCCGCAACGGCATCCCCACCGTCTGCGCGCCGCGCAGCGGCGTCCCGGGGAAGACGGCGCCCACCGCGGCGGCGCGCCGGGCGCCGAGGATGTTGGCGAGGCCGGGGCGGGCGTTCGCCTCGTGGACCACGTACGGGATGCCCTCCCGCTGCGCCGCCACGTACGCCGGCGCCGACGCGTACCCGCCGAAGCCCGCGACGACATCGACCCGTCGCGTCCGCAGGTGCGCGCGCACCTGGCGGACGGCGCGCGTCCACGCGGCGGGGAAGCGCACGGCGGCGAGGTCGGGACGGCGCGGGAAGGGCACCTTGTCGACGAACAGCAGCTCGTAGCCGCGCTGGGGCACGAGGCGGGCCTCCAGCCCCTCCCTCGTGCCGAGGACGAGGACACGGGCCGCGGGGTCGCGCTCGCGCAGGCCGTCGGCGACGGCCAGGAGCGGGTTGACGTGGCCGGCGGTGCCCCCGCCGGCGAGCAGGTACGTCGTCGATTCCGGGGCGGTCGTCACCCGATCGAGCCTACCGTCGAGCCCCTGTCAGCGGCGGCCGGGGCGGCGCTCGGCGGGCAGCGCGACCGAGGGCACCGGCGCGACCGGGAGCGTCCGGGCGAACGAGAGCAGCACGCCGCATCCGATCAGGACGGACAGCAGCGACGTTCCGCCCTGCGACATGAACGGAAGCGGCACGCCGAGCACGGGCGCCAGCCGCAGCACCACCGCGATGTTCAGCAGCGCCTGGCCGACGATCCAGACCGTGATGCCGCCGGCGACGATGCGGATGAACGGATCGTGCGTCTTGCGGATGATGTGGAACGCGCCGACGGCGAAGAGGGTGAACAGGGCGAGCACGACGAGGCATCCGATGAGCCCCAGCTCTTCGCCGAGGATCGCGAAGATGTAGTCGTTGGACTGGGCCGGCAGCCACCCGTACTTCTCGCGGGAGTTGCCGAGTCCGAGCCCGAAGATCCCCCCGTTGGCGAGGCCCCATACGCCGTGCAACGGCTGGTAGCAGGTGGTGTCGTAGCAGGAGAGCGTGTCGACGTCGAGGAAGCTCATGATCCGCGCCATGCGGTTCGGGCTGGTCACGGCGAACACGCCGGCCGCCCCGACGACGAGGATCAGCGGGATCAGGAAGATCCGGAGCTTGACGCCGGAGAAGAACAGACACGCGAGGAGGATCACCATGAGGATCATCGCCGTGCCGAGGTCGTGGCCGGCCATGACCGTCCCGATCACGAGGGCGCCGACCGGCACCACCGGGATGAAGACGTGCCGCCACAGGCCCAGGAGCGTCTGCTTGCGATAGAGGACGTACCCCAGCCACAGCGCGAGGGTCACCTTGAGGAACTCGGACGGCTGCGCCTGGAAGCCCGCGATCTGGATCCAGTTCTGGTTTCCGTCGTTGGCCACGCCGAGTCCCGGAACGAACACGAGCAGCTGGAACAGGGTCGCGAGGATGAGCCCCGGCCAGGCGACCCGTTTCCAGAAGGTCACCGGCAGCCGGCTCGCGACGAACATCAGCGGGATGCCGATGACGGCGAACACCGCCTGCTTCATCACGACCTCGAACGGGCTCTGGCCGCCGGCCAAGGCGGTCGCCATCGTCGCGGAGAGGACCATCGTCAGGCCGAATCCGGTCAGCAGCAGCGCCGTCGAAGCGATCAGCAGGAACTCGCTGGGGACGGGCGCGAAGACCCTCCCCAACGAGACGCGCGCGGCGAACCCGGTGGAGGCCGCGTCGTCGGCGCCGTCAGCGGCTGGACGGGTCGGCGGGGTCGTCGTGGTCATCGGCTCCCCCTGCGTCTGTCGTGCCGGTCTCGGTCGGTGTCTGCGTCGCCGCGTCGGGTGGCGTCCAGGCCTGTACGGCGCGGGCGAACCGGTGTCCACGGTCGGCGTACGAGTCGAATTGGTCGAAGGATGCCGCGGCGGGGGCGAGGAGGACCACGTCTCCGTCACGGGCGATCTCCGCCGCCGCTGCGACGACGTCCGCCATGACGTCTTCAGTCTGTGCGTGGTCCACTTCGAAGACGGGAATGGTCGGCGCGTGTCGCGCGAACGCCTCGGTGATCGGCGACCGCTCGACCCCGATCACGATGACCGCCTTCACGCCCGGGCCGCGCGCCGCGATCAGCTCGCCGATGTCGACGCCCTTCAGGTCGCCGCCGACGATCCACACGGCGCCGGGGAACGCCGCGAGCGACGACGCGGCGGCGTGGGGGTTGGTCGCCTTCGAGTCGTCGATCCAGGTGATGCCGCCGACCGTCGCGACCACTTCGATGCGGTGCGCGTCCAGGCGGAAGGCGCGCAGAGCGGAGGCGATGTCCGCGGGGGCGACGTCGAGCGACCGCGCGAGCGCCGCCGCGGCCAGGATGTTGGCGACGACGTGCGGCGCCGCCAGCCCGTGCGCGGCGAGTTCGCCGACCGTGGTCAGCTCCAGCGCGCTCGTGCGACGGTCGTCGAGGAACGCGCGGTCGACCAGGATGCCGTCGACGATGCCCAGATCGCTCGGGCCGGGCACACCGAGGTCGAAACCGATGGCGCGGCATCCGTCGACGACGTCGGCCTCCTCCACCATGACGCGCGTCGCGACGTCGGACTTGTTGTAGACGCAGGCCACGCGCGTGTGCTGGTAGACGACCGCCTTCGCGTCGCGGTACGCGGCGAACGACCCGTGCCACTGCAGGTGGTCGTCGGCGAGGTTGAGGCACACGCTCGCGTGCGGGGAGACGGGCTGCGTGCCCTCCTGCAGCGAGAGGTACCAGAGCTGGTGGCTCGACAGCTCGACGACCAGCGCGTCGAACCCCCCGGGGTCGCGCACCGCATCGAGGATCGGGACGCCGATGTTGCCGCACGGGGCGGCGCGCAGCCCTCCCGCGACGAGCATCGATGCCGTGAGCTGCGTGGTCGTCGTCTTGCCGTTGGTCCCCGTGATGAGCAGCCACTCGGCGGGGGTGCCGTCGGGCCGCACGACCTTGTCGCGCACGCGCCAGGCCAGCTCGATGTCGCCCCACAGCGCGATGCCGTTCGCGCGGGTCCACGCGACGATCGGGTGATGGGGCGCGAAGCCGGGCGAGGCGATGACGACCTCGGGTGCGAACTCGACGAGGGCATCCGGCACGGAGCCCAGCGATCCGAGGTGCAGCCGTGCGCCGATGACGGGCAGCAGCCGTGCGTACTCCTCCGCGGCGGTCTCGCTCAGCACGAGCACGTCGGCGCCGAGCTCGGCGAGCGTGTCGGCGACGGAGAAACCGGTCACCGACAGGCCGAGCACGGCGACGCGCAGCCCACGCCAGTCCGCGTGCCAGCTGCGCAGCGCATCCAGGTCGCGCACCCCGCTCACAGCGCCGAGAGCCATTCGACGTAGAAGAGCGCGACGCCGGTGACGGCGAGCATGCCGGCGATAATCCACATCCGCACGACGATCGTGATCTCGGGCCAGCCGCGCATCTCGAGGTGGTGGTGGAACGGACTCATCAGGAAGAGGCGCTTGCCGCCCGTGGCCTTGAAGTACATGCGCTGCAGGATGACCGAGCCCGGGCCGATGATGAAGACGCCGGCGATGATGACCGACAGCAGCTCGGTGCGCGAGAGGATCGCCATCGCGGCGATCACGCCGCCGATCGCCATCGATCCCACGTCGCCCATGAAGATCTTCGCCTTCGGCGCGTTCCACCACAGAAAGCCCACGAGAGCGCCCACGAAGGATGCCGCGATGATCGTGAGATCCATCGGGTCGGGCGTCGGGTAGCAGCCGTTGACATACGCCGTGACGAGCGCCCCGCTCGCGCACCGCTGCTGGAACTGCCAGAACGTGACGAGGCTGAGGGCCGATACCGTGAAGATGCCCGATCCGGTCGCGAGGCCGTCCAGGCCGTCGGTCAGGTTGGTCGAGTTCGACCAGGCCACCGAGATGAAGGTGATCCACACGAGGTAGGCGATCCATCCGACGACGGCGCCGAGCGCGAGGAAGGACAGCATCGGGATGTCGCGGAAGAAGGAGATGTAGGGCGACGCGGGCGTCTCCCCGCGGGCGTCGGCGAAGTTCAGCGCCATGATGCCGAACGGCACCGCGACCAGCACCTGGCCGACGATCTTGCGCCACCCGGACAGACCGAGGCTGCGCTGCTGACGGACCTTCATGAAATCGTCGATGAAGCCGACCACGCCAAAGCCGACCATCATCCAGATGACCAGCAGACCGGAGATCGACGGCGGCGCTCCGCCGGTCAGCGTGCCGACGAAGTAGCCCACGATCGAGCCGACGATGAACACGATCCCGCCCATCGTGGGCGTGCCGCGCTTGGTCTGATGGCTCGGGTTGTTCACGTTCTCCGGCGTGCGGATGACCTGACCCCAGCCGAGCTTCTCGAACAGCCGGATGAACAGCGGTGTGAGAAAGAGCGTGAACGCCAGGGAGATCGTCGCAGCCGCCAGCAGGGATCTCACGAGAACGATTCTCCCAGACGATCGCCGAGGTGCCGGAGCCCGGCGGAGTTCGACGACTTCACCAGCACGCGATCGCCGTCGCGCAGCTCGTGGAGGAGGTAGTCGAACGCCTCGTCGGCGGTCTCGAAGAAGACGGCCTCCCCGTCCCACGACCCCTCGCCGACGGCGGCGAGGAAGAGGCGGCGCGCGTCGCGCCCCACCACGACGATGCGCTCGATGCGCAGCCGCACGGCGAGCAGACCGACGCGGTCGTGCTCCTCGCCCGCGAACTCGCCGAGCTCGCTCATGGCGCCGAGGACGGCGACCTTCCGCTCGCCCGGGCCCGCGATCTGCGCGAGCGTGCGCAGCGCGGCCGCCATCGAGTCGGGGCTCGCGTTGTAGGCGTCGTTGATGATGCGCACGCGGTCGGAGCCGAGCGGCTGCATCCGCCAGCGCTCCGCGATCTCGAGCGTCTCCAACCGAGCGATGGCGGACGGCAGCGGCACGCCGAGCTCGCGGGCGGCCGTCAGCGCGGCCAGCGCGTTCATGACGTGGTGCTCGCCGAGAACGCGGAGCCGGAGCGGGAAGCGCTCGTCCTCGGCCACGATCGTGCACGTCGTGCCGGCGGCCGTGACCTCGACGTCCTCGGCCCGGATCTCCGCGGCGGCGCCGCGACCGAACCAGCGGACCTCGACGTCGCGCGACGCGGCGACGGCCGCCATCGTGACGACGCGAGCGTCGTCCGCGTTGAGCACCGCGACGCCGCCGGGGCGGACCGCCTCGACCAGCTCGGTCTTCGCCTTCAGCGTCTCCTCGACGCCGCCGAAGCCGCCCGCGTGGGCCAGCCCCACCATCAGCACGACGCCCACGTCCGGGGAGACCAGACCGGCCAGACGCGCGATCTCGCCGGGTCCGGAGGCGCCGAACTCGCTGACGAGGAAGCGGGTCTGCGCGCGGACGCGCAGCATCGTCAGCGGCGCGCCGACCTCGTTGTTGAACGAGCCGCGCGGCGCGACGGTGTCGCCCTCGTCCTGCAGGATGCGCGCCAGCATGTTCTTGGTGGTGGTCTTGCCGTTCGAGCCGGTGATGCCGACGATCCGCAGCTCCCCGCCCGCGCGGACGGAGGCCACGACCACCCTCGCGAGGTCGGAGAGGGCCGCGACGGCATCCGGGACGACGATCTGGCTGACGGGCGCGTCGACGCGTCGCTCCACGATCGCCAGCACCGCGCCGGCCTCGACCGCGGCCTCGACGAAGTGGTGGCCGTCGGTGACCTCGCCGGGTTTCGCGACGAAGATGTCACCCGCCCCGATCATGCGGGAGTCGGTGTCGACGTCGCCGTCGACGAACGTCTCGGGAGTGTCGTGGTGTGCCGGGTGCAGAGTTCCCGTCACGGCGGCGGCCACCTCGGCCAGCGTCATCCGGATCATAGGGTTGGTTCCTCACGCGCGGTGGCGCGTCGCGGTCTCGTCATTGTGTCACGGGCAGCAGAGGGGTGTCCGAGCCCGAGGGCATGACGCGGTAGTGCGTGAGCACCTGCGTCATGGCCTTCTTGAAGACGGAGCGGTTGGCCGAGGACATGGTGTTGGTCTTCGGCTCGTTGAACAGGGTCAAGACAACGTACTGCGGATCGTCCGCCGGGGCGTAACCGGCCAGGGACGTCATATAGAGGTTGTCCTTGTACCCGCCGTTGCCGTCGGGCACCTGCGCGGTACCGGTCTTGACCGCGAGCCGGTAGCCGGGGATGCGGATGTCGTCGGCGAGCGTCCCCTGTGCGTAGACGTTCTCGAGCATCTGCGAGACCTCGGCGGCGGTCTCCGGCTTGATGACCTGGACGGGGTCGGGCAGATCCGGTGTCACGACCGTGCCGTCGGGCTTGGTGCACGACTCCACGAGCTGGGCCGGCATCCGCACGCCGCCGTTCGCGATCGTCTGGAAGAGGCTCGTGACCTGGGTCGGGGTGACCGTGAAGGCCTGACCGAACGTCGTCGTGTAGTAGGTCTGGTTGTCCCACGTCGACGGGTCGCGGATCTCGCCGCTCGGCTCCGCCGACCAGTCGAGCGCGGTGCCGCCGCCGACGCCGAACTTCTTCAGGTAGTCGTAGCGGACCTCGGGGCTCACGAGCGAGCCGAACTGCGACATCGCCACGTTGGACGACTCCACCAGCCCGCCCGTCAGCGTGAGGTTCTGCGTCGGGTGGCTCTCCGAGTCGTTGATCACGGCACCGTTGGGGAACCGGATCCGATCGGGCGTCTCGACGGTGGATGTCGGGCTCAGGCCGGCCTGCTCGATCGCGGTCGCCGCTGTGACGGGCTTGAACGTCGATCCGGGCTCGTACGACACGCGCAGCAGGCGCGACCCGCGGTTGTCGGGATCGGAGGCGCCGGGGTCGTTGGGGTCAACGGTGTTGGTCTCCGCGAGCGCGCGGATCTTGCCGGTCTTGGCCTCCATGACGATGATGCCGCCCCAGTCGGCCTGGTAGCGCGCCGTCTCCTCGGAGATCAGCTGCTGCATGAACCACTGCAGGTCGCTGTCGATCGTCAGCTTCAGCGTGCCGCCGTTGACCGCGGGGTCCTCGACCTCGGTGCCGGGGATGATGACCCCGTCGGCCCCGCGCTGATACGTGAGGGTGCCGTTGGTGGCCTGCAGACACGAGTCCTGCAACGACTCGAGCCCTTCCAGGGGGGTGCCGTCCGAGCCGACGAACCCGATGAGGTTTCCGGCGACGGCGCCGTCGGGGTAGGTGCGGGCGGGGTGGAGCGGGAAGGTCAGGAACGGCAGCTTCAGCTCGGCGAGCGCCCGGTACTCCTCGGTGGAGACGTACCGCTTCACGTAGGCGAACCGGGAGCCCGCGTCGGCGGCGAGGGCGTCCGCGACGATCTTCTCCACGTCGGCGGCGGACTGGCCTGTGATCGCCGCGATCTTGGGCGCCACCTCGCTCCAGGGGGTCATGACGTTCTTGCCGTCGTCGTCCTTGATCGTCCTGCCGTCGGCGTCGACCGTGGCGACGCCCTGCGCGGCGAGGAGCGGATCGATCTGCACGTCGTACAGCGTCGTGCTGCTGGCGAGGACGACGCCGTTGTCGTCGACGATCTCGCCGCGCGCGCCGTAGAGGGTGCTCTTGGCTCCGGTCGCGTAGGCCTGCGAGTCGTCGATGTGCTCGCGCGCGTTGACGACCTGGATGTCGACGAGGCGCACGACGAAGGCGCAGAGCACCGCCAGGACGACGGCGAGGGCGACGACGGTGCGCCGACGAGGACTGCGGGTGGCTCGTGTCGTCATGAGATCAGTGTGTGGCGGGGGTCGGCAGACCGTCGGCGATGGCAGGGGGTGTCGGTGTATCGACGATCGCCTTGTCGACGACCGAGGTCGTGCCGCCGCCGAGGCTGGCGGCCGGATCGCCGACAAGCGGCTGACCGCTGACGAGGGCATTGCCCACGGCCGCTTTGCTGAGGGCGTTGACGGCGCTGGCGCCGGTGAGACCGGCCGCCGTGCCGATGATCGCGTTGTCGCTCAGACGCAGATAGGTCGGCGCCTGGCCGGTGACCATGCCGAGGGCTTCCGCATTGGCGGCGAGGTACTGCGGCGAACTGAGGCCCGCGATGCTGTCCTGCAGCATCTGCTTCTGCCAGTCGAGGTCACGCTGCTGGTCGCTCAGCGTCGACAGCTCGTACGACGACTGGGTCGTCAGGATCGACAAGCCCATCTGGGCGCCTCCGATCAGCAGGGCGCCGGTCACCGCGATGATGCCGTAGACCAGACGCGGGCGGCGGCGCGGCTGCGGCTGCTCCAGCGCCTGCAGCCGACGCGCAGGTTCGCGACGCGGCGCGGACGGCAGGGCGGGCAGCCCCGCGAAGGGGTCGAGTGTGCTCTCTGCGGACATGCTCATGCCGCCTCCCGGATGCGTTCGGCCGCGCGAAGCCGCACGGGGGTGGCACGCGGGTTGCGCGCCTTTTCGTCGTCGGAGGCGAGCTCCGCTCCCTTCACGACCAGACGGAAGCGCGGAGCGTGCTCGGGCAGCTCGACGGGAAGTCCGGCGGGCGCAGTGGATGCCGCGGCATCCGCGAACACGCGCTTGACGAGCCGGTCCTCGAGCGACTGATAGCTCATGACCACGATGCGACCCCCGACGCGGAGGAGGTCGAGACCGGCCGGCAGGGCGCGCTCGAGCACCGACAGCTCGGCGTTCACCTCGATGCGAAGCGCCTGGAAGACCCGCTTGGCGGGATGCCCGCGCCCCTCGCGCTGCACCGCCACCGGCGTCGCGGCGACGAGCACGTCGACGAGCTGTCCGGAGCGTTCGATGGGAGCGACGCCGCGCGCCGCGATGATCGCGCGCGCGTAGCGGCCCGCGAGCTTCTCCTCGCCGTAACGCTCGAAGATGCGCCGGAGATCGCCCTCGCCGTAGGTCGCGACGATGTCGGCGGCGGTCGTCCCGGAGGTCTGGTCCATCCGCATGTCGAGGGGGGCGTCCTGGGAGTACGCGAACCCGCGGTCGGCCTCGTCGAGCTGCAGCGAGGAGACGCCGAGGTCGAAGAGGATGCCGTCGACGCGGTCGACGCCCGCTCCGCGCACCGCCGCGGCGATCCCGTCGTACACCGTGTGCACGAGCGTCACACGGTCGCCGAAGCGCGCGAGCCGCTCCCCCGCGATGCGCAGGGCGTCGGTGTCGCGGTCGAGGCCGATCAGTCGGACGTCGGGGAAGCGCTCCAGCAGGGCCTCGGAGTGACCGCCCATGCCCTCGGTCGCATCGACCAGCACGGCATCGGGCCGCTGCAGCGCCGGGGCGAGCAGCTCGACGCAGCGCTCGAGCAGGACGGGGGTGTGGATCTCGGAGTAGCTCATGATTCTTCGGGTCGGTGGTCCGGAGTCGTGATCCCCATCCGCCTGACCTGACACCGGGGAAGTGCGTCAGGGCGTGCGGCTGGGAGTCACGGCCACGGCTCAGAAGAGGCCCGGGATCACCTCCTGCTCCATGTCCGAGTAGCTGTCCTCGTTGCTGTCGGCGTAGGCGTTCCACGCCTCCGCGTCCCAGATCTCCGCGTGGGCACCCACACCGGTGACGATCAGTTCGCGGCCGAGGTTGGCGTAGGCGCGCAGGTGCGGCGGGATGGTGATGCGGCTCTGGCTGTCGGGCTTCTCGTCGCTCGCGCCCGAGAGGAACATGCGCTGGAAGTCACGCGACTGCTTGTTCGTCAGCGGTGCCTCGCGGATCTTCTCGTAGACCCGCTCGAACTCCTTCGTGCTGAACACGTAGAGGCAGCGCTCCTGACCGCGGGTGACCACGACACCGTCACCCAGGTCGGTGCGGAACTTGGCCGGCAGGATGACGCGGCCCTTCTCGTCCAGCTTGGGGGTGTAGGTGCCCAACAGCATCGACCACTCCCCCTTCCTCCGGCCCGATCCAGGTGCGCACCACTTTACTCCACTTTCCTCCACCTGACTATGGTTTCGTGGGCGCAGCGCTCCCCCGGCGCTCCCCGGCGTCTTCTGACGGCGGGCCGCGTCGCGCAGCGGGCCGCGAAAACAAGAAAGCACCGGCCCGATGGGCCGGTGCTTTCTTCTCGTCGCCGAAGCGACGTCAGCTAGGGGTCAGGCGCCGTCTTGGCGGCGGTCCCAACGATCGTTCATGCGATCCATGAAGGAGGACGAGGATGCTGCGCCGGACGTCTTGCGCTGACCCTTGGGCTCTCCCGCCGGGCGCACCGCGGCGATGCCCTTGGCCGGGGTCGCCGCGAGGACCACGCCGGCGACCATCACGAGGAAGGCGACGACGCCGATGGCGATGATCCCGGACGAGACGCCGGCGATCAGCCCCCCGAGACCGACGAGCACCAGGACGGTGCCGTAGACGATGTTGCGATAGCTGAGGGAACGGCCGTCTCGAGACGCGCTGACCACATCTGCGTCCTTGTTCATGAGATGGCGCTCCATCTCATCGAGCAGACGCTGCTCCTGCTCTGACAGCGGCATGCTGCCCCCTCCTCGCCGTTTCGGACCGGCATCGTGTGCGGTCGATTGTACGCGTGCAGTCGAGAACTAGGCTAGGCCCGTGGACGCTTCCCTCGACCCGATAGAGCCGGTTTCTCAGCGACTGGGAAGGTTCGTCGAGGCGCAGCGGTCGTCATGGGCCGATGCGGGCCGTGAGACGCAGCTGTTCCTGGACGCCGCGGCCCGCACTCTGGAGGGCGGCAAGCGGCTGCGCGCGCGCTTCTGCGTGACGGGATGGCAGGCCGTCGCCGAGGCGAGGGGTCCCGTCGCCGCCGCCCCCGACAGCGTCCTCGACGCCGCCGCCGCCCTGGAGATCTTCCATGCGGCCGCGCTCGTCCACGACGACATCATCGACAACTCCGACACGCGCCGCGGCCAGCCGGCGGCGCATCGCGGACTGGAAGCCGCCCATGCCCGCGCGGGCTGGGCGGGCGACGCCGCGGCCTTCGGCCGCTCGGCCGCCGTCCTGCTCGGAGACCTCCTCGTGGCATGGAGCGACGACCTGCTCGAGCAGGGGCTGCGGGCGGCCGAACACGCGGCATCCGCTCGCGAGGTCTACGCCCTGATGCGTCGCGAGGTCACCGTCGGGCAGTTCCTCGACATCGCGGAGGAGGCCGCCTTCACGACCGCACCCGATGCGGAGCACGCCGAGCGGGCGCTGCGGGTCGCCTCGCTCAAGTCGGCCCGCTACAGCATCCAGCATCCGCTTCTGCTCGGGGCTGCGCTCGCCGGCGGCGACACGGCGCAGACGGCGGCGCTCGCGGCCTTCGGTCACCCGCTCGGTCTCGCCTTCCAACTGCGCGACGATGTGCTGGGCGTGTTCGGCGACAGCGCCGTCACGGGCAAGCCGTCGGGCGACGACCTGCGCGAGGGCAAGCGCACGCTGCTGATCGCCTACGCCCGCGAACGGCTCGACCGCCCGACGAAGCGACTCGTCGACGAGCTCATCGGCGATCCGGGGCTCGACGTCGCGCAGATCGCATCGTTGCAGCAGACGATCATCGACACCGGCGCCCTCGACCGCGTCGAGACGGCGATCTCCCACTACGCGGCGGAGGCCGACCGTGCACTGCGCGGCGCCCCCCTGTCGACGCCGGCGGTCGGAGCGCTCCGCGATCTCGCCCAGGCGGCGATCGCCCGTTCCTCGTGACGCGCGTCGCCCGGCGCACCGGGCGGCGACGGCGGCGTCAGGCGAGCGTCTGAGCGACCCGACGCACCTCGCTCTTGCGCCCCTGACGAAGCGCGGAGATGGGAGCCTGTCCGATCGACTCCTCCTCGGCGAGCAGCCAGTCGATCACCTCGTCGTCGCTGAACCCCGCATCCTGCAACACGATGATCGTGCCGCGGAGGGCGGAGAGGGGTCGGCCCTCGGCGATGAAGATCTCCGGCACCGCGAACGCACCGCCGCGGCGAGAGCCGACGAGGTGCTTCTCGTCGAGGAGGCGGCGGACACGACCGAGCGGTTCGCCGAGGACCTCGACGAGTTCGGGGAGGGTGAGCCAGCCGGTGGACGCGGGGACGATGTCGTCGGTCACCCCTCCACTATCGCATCCCCCGCGCCCGACGTCGGCCCCCTGTGCGAATCACACTGGTCACAAACGTCACAGCAGCCACTCCTTATAGCACCAGTTGACACGACTTGCCTTCCGTGACACGGTGACGTGGGTGAGAACACACGTGCACACCGCTTCCGCCGGCTTCCTCGGCACGCTCGGCACGCTCGCGCTCGCACTGAGCACGACGCCCGCGGCCGCGGCCGAGAACCGCGCCGCCGCCGAGCGCCATCCCGTCGTCGACCTCCGCGCACGCACCGCCGCGCCGTCACCCGACACCTACACCGTGCAGGACGGCGACACCCTCTGGGACATCGCCCGCACGCACGGCGTCGATCTCGGGAGCCTGCGCGCGGCGAACGGGCTGCAGGACTCCTCGCTGATCCACGCGGGACTCGTGCTGGTGCTGCCCTCCGAGGGCGCCGCGTCCGCCACCGCGGCCCCCGCGGCCCCCGCCGCACCCGCCGCGGCGTACGAGGTCGGCGCCGGCGACACCCTCTGGGCGATCGCCGAGGCGCACGGACTCACGCTCGACGCCCTCCTCGGCGCCAACGGCCTCACGCGCGACGCCATCATCTACCCGGGCCAGGTGCTCTCGCTGCCGGCGGCGGCGCTGGTCGCGACGCTCGCCGCCGTCGAGGCGCCCGCACCGGCCACGTCGGCGGTCACCGGCCTCGATGCCGAGCAGACCGAAAACGCCCGCATCATCATCGAGGTGGGCCGATCGCTCGGCGTGCCCGACCGCGGCATCGCGATCGCGCTGGCCACCGCGATGGTCGAGTCCTGGATCCGCAATCTCGACTGGGGCGACCGCGACTCGCTCGGCCTGTTCCAGCAGCGTCCGAGCACGGGCTGGGGCACTCCCGACGAGGTGCGCGACCCGCACCGTTCCGCCGAGGCGTTCTTCACCGGGGTCTCCGGCCCCGACGGCATGCTGACGCGCGGACTCCTCGACGTCCCGGGATGGGAGTCGATGGACTTCGGCGCGGCCGCCCAGGCCGTGCAGGTGTCGGCGTACCCCGAGCGCTACGGCCCGTGGGAGCAGGACGCCTACGCCTGGCTGGCCGCACTCGGCTGACCCCGGCGGCGTGCGCCGCACCCCCGTGGTCGCTGCGCACATGCCGTGAGGGGTGAGGCGCTCCCGGGACACGGCGCTTCGGCTCCCTAGAATCACAGAGTGAGCACGAGTCAGCAGACCGACCCGCTGATCGGCCGTCTCGTCGACGGCCGATACCGCGTGCGTGCTCGCATCGCCCGCGGAGGGATGGCCACGGTCTACGTGGCGACGGACCTGCGACTGGAGCGCCGCGTCGCCCTGAAGGTGATGCACAGCCACCTCTCCGACGACACGGTCTTCCAGAGCCGCTTCATCCAGGAGGCACGCGCCGCGGCCCGCCTCGCCGACCCGCACGTGGTCAACGTGTTCGACCAGGGCCAGGACGGCGAGATGGCCTATCTCGTCATGGAGTACCTGCCCGGCATCACGATGCGCGAGCTGCTGCGCGAGCAGAAGCGACTCAGCATCCCGCAGACGATCACGATCATGGATGCCGTGCTGTCGGGCCTGGCCGCCGCGCACCGCGCGGGCATCGTCCACCGCGACGTCAAACCCGAGAACGTGCTCCTCGCCGAGGACGGCCGCATCAAGATCGGCGACTTCGGGCTCGCCCGCGCCACCAGCGCGAACACCGCGACGGGGCAGATGCTGCTCGGGACGATCGCGTACCTCGCGCCGGAGCTCGTCACGCGCGGCACCGCCGACGCCCGCAGCGACATCTACGCCCTCGGCATCATGCTCTACGAGATGCTCGTCGGCGAGCAGCCCTACAAGGGCGAGCAGCCGATGCAGATCGCCTACCAGCACGCCACCGACTCGGTGCCGCGTCCGAGCGCACGCAACCCCGGCATCCCGGAGCAGTTCGACGAGCTGGTGATGTGGGCGACGGAGCGCAACCCCGACGAGCGCCCGGTCGATGCGCGCGCGATGCTCGACCGCCTGCGCGAGATCGAGAAGGAGCTCGGCGTGTTCCCGCACGTCGTGCGGGCGCCGAGCCCGGGCATCGTCGCGGTCGACGACGGCGTGGACTCCGGTGAGCTGACGAAGGTCATGCCCGGCACGTTCACGGCCCCGACCGTGACGGAGCAGGTCGACAACGCCACCCGGCTGCGCGTGCGGTCGCGGCGGCGCGCACGGGCGGGCGGCTGGCTGGTGGTGCTCGTGCTGCTGCTCGCGGCGGTCGCGGGCGGTGCCGGCTGGTGGTTCGGATCCGGGCCGGGCTCGCTCGTCGGCGTTCCCGACGTGTCGGGGTCCTCGCTCGACGAGGCGACCTCGCAACTGGCCGAGCTCGGACTCAGCGCGGTGCCCGCGCAGGACTTCAGCCGCGACGTGCCGATCGACGCCGTCATCCGCACCGACCCCGGCGCCGGGACGCGCGTCGACAAGAACAGCGCGGTGACCGTCGTGGTCTCGCTGGGCCCGGCATCCCACGAGATCCCCGCCCTGGCCGGGCAGAGCCTCGACGCGGCGACGTCGTCGCTGTCGGAGATCTACATCTCCCCGTCCGGCGACCCGGCGCAGGTGTTCACGGATGCCGCGCGCGACACCGTGGTCAGCGCCTCGATCACCCCGCCCGGCGGCGGCGATGCCGTGGACTGCTCGCAGGGATGCACGGCGCTGGAGGGATCGACGGCATCGTTCGAGATCTCGCTCGGCCCGGTGCCCGACGTCGCCGGCCAGAGCGTCGACAAGGCCACCGCCGCGCTCGAAGCCGTTCAGCTCGGCGTGACCACGACGCAGGCCTACGACGACGACGTCGCCGAAGGTCGTGTCATCCGCATCGCGGACCGCGACGGCGGCGGGCTCTTCCGCCCCGGCGACACCGTGACCCTCGTCGTCTCGAAGGGACCGCAGCCGATCGAGGTGCCCGACGTGACGGGTCAGACGGTGGCCCAGGCGATGGAGCAGCTCCGTGCAGCCGGATTCGAGCCGGGCACGGCCCTGCCCGAGATCGTCTGGGGCATCTTCACGGTGTCCAGCACCAGCCCCGCCGGCGGCACCATGCAGTTGCCCGGCACCAAGATCACCGTCCGCTCGACGGGCTGACGCACGCGCGGCGGCGCGCCGGGGCGCTCACCCCGCGTCTGGGCACGGCAGCCGTGCCCAGACGCGATCGGTCAGCGCTTCTCGAGCTCCTCGGCGACGAGGAAGGCGAGCTCGAGGCTCTGCATGTGGTTCAGACGCGGGTCGCACAGGCTCTCGTAACGCGTCGCGAGGGTGGCCTCGTCGATGTGCTCCGATCCACCGAGGCATTCCGTGACGTCGTCGCCGGTGAGCTCGACGTGGATGCCGCCCGGGAACGTGCCGACCGCGCGGTGCGCCTCGAAGAACCCGCGCACCTCGTCGACGACGTCGTCGAAGCGACGCGTCTTGTAGCCGGTGGGCGTGGTGATGCCGTTGCCGTGCATCGGGTCGGTGACCCACAGCGGGGTGGCACCGGAATCGCGGACGGCTTCGAGCAGCGGCGGCAGCGCGTCGCGGATCTTTCCGGCGCCCATGCGCGTGATGAAGGTCAGCCGGCCCGGCTCGCGCTCGGGATCGAGCTTGTCGATCAGCTCGAGCGCCGTCTCCCGCGAGGTCGACGGGCCGAGCTTCACGCCGATGGGGTTGCGGATCTTGGAGAAGTAGTCGACGTGGGCGCCGTCGAGCTCCCGCGTGCGCTCCCCGATCCACAGGAAGTGGGCCGAGGTGTTGTACGGCGTGCCCGTGCGGGAGTCGATGCGCGTCATGGGGCGCTCGTAGTCCATCAGCAGGCCCTCGTGACCCGTGTAGAACTCGACGCGGCGCAGCTCGTCGAAGTCGGCGCCCGCCGCCTCCATGAACTTGATGGCGCGGTCGATCTCCGTGGCGAGGCGCTCGTACTGCTGGTTGGCGGGGTTCTGGGCGAACCCCTTGTTCCAGCTGTGGACCTCGCGGAGGTCGGCGAAGCCGCCCTGTGTGAAGGCGCGGATGAGGTTGATGGTGGACGCCGCCGTGTGGTACCCCTTCAGCAGTCGCTGGGGGTCGGCGGTGCGCGAGGCCTCGGTGAAGTCGAAGCCGTTGACGATGTCGCCGCGGTACGCGGGCAGGGTGACGTCGCCGCGGGTCTCGGTGTCGCTGGAGCGCGGCTTGGCGAACTGGCCGGCCATCCGCCCCATCTTCACGACGGGCATCGACGCACCGTAGGTCAGCACGACGGCCATCTGCAGCACGGTCTTGATGCGATTGCGGATCTGCTCCGCCGTCGCGCCGGCGAACGTCTCGGCGCAGTCCCCACCCTGGAGCAGGAATGCACGCCCGGAGGCGGCGCGGGCCAGGCGATCGCGCAGGTTGTCGACCTCGCCGGCGAAGACGAGAGGAGGCAGCGTCGCGAGCTCGGCGGAGACGGCCGCGACGGCGTCGAGGTCGGTCCAGGAGGGCTGCTGTTTGATCGGGAGCGTGCGCCAGTGATCGAGATCGGCGTGCAGGGTGGGCATCCGCTCAGTCTAGCGGCGCGCCAGGATGCCGCGGCCCCGCGCGCCGCCACCCTTTCGCGAGCCGCCATCCTTCGGCCGAGCCGCCATCGCGCGGCCCGCCCGAAGGATGGCGGCTCGGCCGCGGCATGGCGGCTCGCGCAGATCAGGCGCGGGCCGCGCGCTCCTTCACCGTCGACGCGTACACGTCGTCGTACTGCTGTTCGCCGAGCCGTTGGAGGGCCACCATGATCTCGTCGGTCACCGACCTCAGCACGTAGCGATCGGACTCCATGCCGTGGAACCGCGAGAAGTCCAGCGGCTCGCCGATCACCATGCCGACGCGACCGACGCGCGGAATGGATCGACCGATGGGCATGACGGCATCCGTGTCGACCATGACGACGGGGATGACGGGCACACGGGCCTCCAGCGCCATGCGCGCGAGACCGGTGCGACCCCGGTAGAGCTTGCCGTCGGGGCTGCGCGTGCCCTCGGGGTAGATCCCGAGCAGGTCGCCGCGGCCGAGCACCTGCAGGCCCGTGTTCAGCGAGGCCTCCGACGCCTTGCCGCCCGTGCGATCCACCGGGATCTGGCCCGTGGCCTTCATGAACATCCGGGTGGCCCAGCCCTTCAGCCCGGTCCCGGTGAAGTAGTCGCTCTTCGCGAGGAAGCTCATGGGCCGGTCGATCATGAGCGGCAGGAAGATCGAGTCGCTCACCGACAGGTGGTTGCTCGCGAGGATCGCCGCGCCGGAGGACGGCACGTGGGAGCGGCCCACGATCCACGGGCGGAAGATCGCCTTCACGATCGGTCCGATCACGATGTACTTCATGACCCAGTAGAACATCAGGCTCCTCCCCCGCTCATCGGTGTGGGCGTCTCATCGGCTCCGCAGGCCCGCGAGGTCGGCGACGCCCACGAGCCCGGCGTCGTTGCCGAGCGTGGCCACGGTGAAGCGGGCGGTCGGCCGATCGCCGAAGCCGGGAAGCGACGTCTCGTAGGCGATCCGCGTCGGCTCCAGCAGCACCTCGCCCAGATCCGCCACCCCACCGCCGATGACATAGAGGTCGGGGTCGAGCACCGCCTGGAAGGCGCCGCAGGCCTCGCCGAGCGCCGTGGCGACACGGCGCACGGCCTCGACCGCCCCGGCATCCTCTTCGCTGAGCAGGAGCGCGAGATCGGCCGCGGGGACGATCCCGTCCGCGCCGCGATGCGCGGCCAGCCGGGCGCCGATTCCGCCGCCGTCGGCGATGTCGCCCAGCTCCCGCTGGAGCGCACGGCCCGACGCGTACTGCTCGAGGCAGCCGTTCTGTCCGCACCCGCAGGGGCGCCCGCCGCGCACGAAGCGCAGGTGGCCGAGCTCCGCGGCGCTGCCGTTCGCGCCGATGAGCAGTCGCCCGTCGTTGATCACGGCACCGCCGACGCCCGTGCCGAGGGTGACCATGACCATGTCGGTCGATCCCCGGCCCGCTCCGAAGCGGTACTCGCCCCAGCCGGCGGCGTTCGCGTCGTTCTCCAGGGTGACCGGACGGCCGATCCGCGCCTCGAACTCGGCGCGCAGCGGTTCGTTGTGCCAGTCGATGTTCGGCGAGTGCAGCATGACCGACCGCGTGCGGTCGATGTAGCCCGCGGCGGCGACGCCCACCGCGCCGACGTCGTGCCGCGACGCGAGGTCGTGGACCATCGCCGCGACCGCCTCGGCAAGGGCGCCGGTGTCGACGGGCGTCGCGACGCGCGTGCGCTCGATGATCGCACCGGTGTCGTCGACGACACCTCCGGCGATCTTCGTCCCGCCGATGTCGATGCCGACGTTGAGCACGGCGCTCCCTTCCGGCCGGCCCGGGCGGCACGGCATCCGAGAGTCTAGTGTGGACAGGACAGACCTACGGTCCGGGCAGACCGTGCTTTTGGGACGGACCCTGTCCACTGTGGGACTGAGTGTCACCAGCAGTTAGACTCGATTCCAGCCGTCGATCGCCGACGCCACCCGGTACCGAAGGAGTTGCCGCCCATGAGCGCCGTACAGTTCGAAGTCCCCGCGGTCGTGCCCGCAGACCCGCAGGCCAATGTCGCCGACCTGCTCGTCGAGCGGGTGAAGGCCACGCCGTCCCTCGCGCTCTTCGCCGTCCCCGACGGTGACGGATGGCGCGACATCACCGCCGCCGCGTTCGAGCGCGAAGTGATCGCGCTGGCGAAGGGCTTCGCCGCGGCCGGCATCGCCCCCGGCGACAAGGTGGGTTTCGTCGCCCGCACCACCTACGAGTGGACGCTCGTCGATTTCGCCCTCTTCTTCACGGGCGCCGTCATGGTGCCCATCTACGAGACCAGCTCGGCGGCGCAGATCAGCTGGATCCTCTCCGACTCCGGCGCGATCGCCGTGATCGCCGAATCCGCCGAGCACGCCGCCCGCATCGCCGAGATCCGGTCGGAGGTGCCCCGGGTACGCGACGTCTGGACCATGGCCGAGGGCGACCTCGACACGCTGCGCGCCGGCGGGACGGGCATCGAGGATGCCGAGATCGAGCGCCGCCGGAGCATCGCGGTGGGCTCGGACATCGCCACGCTCATCTACACCTCCGGGTCGACGGGACGGCCGAAGGGATGCGTGCTCACGCACAGCAACTTCGTGGAGCTGTCCCGCAACGCGGCGAAGGCCCTCGCCGAGGTCATGAACACACCGGGCGGCGCATCGACGCTGCTGTTCATCACGACCGCACACGTCTTCGCGCGGTTCATCTCGATCCTCGACGTCCACGCGGGCGTGAAGACCGGTCACCAGCCCGACACGAAGCAGCTGCTGCCCGCGCTGGGCTCGTTCAAGCCGACGTTCCTGCTGGCCGTCCCCCGGGTGTTCGAGAAGGTCTACAACTCCGCCGAGCAGAAGGCCGAGGCCGGCGGCAAGGGCAAGATCTTCCGCGCCGCGGCCCACACCGCGATCGAGCACTCCCGCCTGCTGCAGGACGGCAAGAAGATCCCGCTCGGCACCAAGATCAAGTTCGCCCTGTTCGACAGACTCGTCTACTCGAAGCTCCGCGAGGCGATGGGAGGCCGCGTCACCTACGCCGTGTCCGGCTCCGCGCCGCTCGGCCCGCGTCTCGGCCACTTCTTCCACAGTCTCGGGGTGACGATCCTCGAAGGCTACGGCCTCACCGAGACCACCGCGCCGGCGACCGTGAACCTCGCCACGAAGTCGAAGATCGGCACCGTGGGTCCGGTGCTCCCCGGCGTGGGCGTGCGTCTCGCCGACGACGGCGAGATCGAGGTCCGCGGCATCAACGTGTTCAAGGAGTACTGGCGCAACGACGAGGCGACGGCCGCCGCCTTCGACGACGGGTGGTTCAAGACCGGCGACATCGGCTCGTTCGACAGCGAGGGCTTCCTCACGATCACGGGGAGGAAGAAGGAGATCATCGTCACCGCGGGCGGCAAGAACGTCGCCCCCGCCGCACTCGAGGACCCGATCCGCGCCAACCCGATCATCGGGCAGGTCGTGGTGGTCGGCGACCAGAAGCCCTTCATCTCGGCGCTCGTCACGCTCGACCCCGAGATGCTGCCGACGTGGCTGGCCAACAACGGGCTGCCCGCCGACATGTCGCTCGCGGAGGCGGCGCAGAACCCGAAGGTGCGCGAGGAGGTGCAGCGGGCCGTCGACATCGCGAACAAGAACGTGTCGCGCGCCGAGTCGATCCGCAAGTTCACGATCCTCGGCTCGGAGTGGACCGAGGCCAGCGGTCACCTGACTCCGAAGATGAGCATCAAGCGGAACGTCATCCTCAGCGACTTCGCCGATGCCGTCGACGACATCTACACCGTGCCGGTCACCACGACGAACGTCTCGCTCGGCTGAGCGTCGCGTCCGCGAGGAAGGGGTCGGTCGCGCACGACCGGCCCCTTCCTCGTCAGAACCAGTTCGACTCGCGGATCCGGCGCATCGCGATCTTGCGCTCTTCGGGACTCAGACGCGAGATGTAGAGCATCCCGTCGAGGTGATCGGTCTCGTGCTGCAGCGCCTGGGCCATCAGCCCCTCCCCCTCGAGGACGAGCTCGGCACCGTCGAGGTCCATGCCCACGACGCGGGCCCAGGGGTAGCGCAGCGTGTCATGCCACAGATCGGGCACCGACAGGCAGCCCTCGCCGACGAGCTGCGGCTCGCCGGCGACGTCCGTGAGCACCGGATTGAGCACGTATCCGATGTCGCCGTCGATGTTGTAGCTGAACGCGCGCAGCCCCACGCCGATCTGCGGCGCCGCCACACCGGCCCGCCCCGGCAGCTCCACGGTGTCGAGCAGGTCCTGCACGAGGCCGCGGATGCCGTCGTCGACGACCTCGATGGGCGCGCTGGGTGCGCGCAGCACCGGGTCGCCGAACAGGCGGATCGGCCGGACGGCCATCAGGCGGCGGCCCGCTGACGCAGGCTCTCGACGACGATCGCGGCGAGCTCGCGCGCGGCCGCCCGCGTCTCGGGCTGCAGGTCGCGGAAGACGATGGCGCTGCCCGACGCGATGTGCGGGTCGTACGGCATCCGCACGACGCGCCCCACGCGGGTGGCGAAGTGCGCCTCGAGCTCGTCGGCGCGCACGAGCGGCGCCCCCGGGCGGGCCGTGTTGAGCACGACGACCGCTCCGCGGACGAGATCGGCGAAGCCGTTGCTCTCCAGCCACGTGAGGGTCTCCGACGCGAGCCGCGCCTCGTCGACGCTCAATCCGGCGACCACGATGATCTGGTCGGCGCGGTCGAGCGTCGCGCCCATGACCGCGTGGACGATGCCGGTGCCGGTGTCGGTGAGCACGAGCGAGTAGAAGTGCGCCGCGACGTCGGCGACCGCGTTGTAGTCGGAGTCGTTGAACGCCTCCGACACGTGCGGGTCGGTGTCCGACGCGATGACGTCGAGCCGGGTGTGGTCGCGGGCGACGATCTCCGAGATGTCGTTGAACCCGCGCACGTCGGCGTGGGCGCGGACGAGGTCGCGCACGGTCTTGCCGCTCGAGCGGCCGATTCGCTCGGCGAGCGTGCCGCGGTCGGGGTTGGCGTCGACGGCGATGACGCGATCCTCCCGCGCATCCGCGAGCGCCATCCCGAGCAGCGTCGTGACGGTCGTCTTCCCGACGCCGCCCTTGCGCGAGAGCACCGGCACGAACTTGGCTCCTCCGTGCAGCGGAGCCGCGATCCGGCGATCGAGATCCTTGCGCGCCCGGGCGCGCTTGCCGTCACCGAGGTTGATGCGCCGCCCCGACAGCGTGTACACCAGGTGCTGCCAGGTGCCCTCCGGCTCGGGCCGCGTCGCGCGGGCGGGGTCGAGCAGACGGTCGGCCGTCAGCAGGTCCGAGCTCTCGCGGCCCGCCTCGAAGTCGCCCAGCCGGCGCGACTGCAGCGTCACCTCGGACGTGCGCGGACGCACGCGTTCGTGATGCGCGAGATCGGTGGATGCCGCGACCGCGACCGTGACGGCGGCGATCTCGTCGGCGTCCTCGACCGTCGGAGCCTCGGACGGCCCCGCGGCCGTCGTCGACGGGTGCTCCTCGTCGTCATCGTCGTCGTCGTCCACGACGGCCTCGTGGACTTCGTCGTCGGCGACGAGGTCGGAAGCCTCGACGCTCGCCGGCGCCGCGGCGGCGGCGTGGGTCAGGTCGTCGTCCAGCACGACGTCGTCGTCGTCGAGGTAGTCGTCCTCGTCGGCCGCGACGGGCAGGGCGACATCCACCTGAGCGGTCGCACCGTCGACGATGCCGATGCCCGTCGTGTCGATGCCGGCAGACGTCTCCAGCACGCCGTTGTCGACGTCCTCGGTCGCGTTCTCGTTGCGGTCAGGCACGGATGCACACTCCAGATTCAGGCCGTCACCGCGGCGGGCGTCGGCCGGTTCGGGGCTCTCGTGAGGACCGCGCGATCGCGGCGTCGCCGCCCGATCGACGGGTCGATCCCCGACCCCCATGGCTCGCGGGACGTCACGCGCCCCCGACCCAGGCTACTCGGCGGGTCGGACGACGAGCAAAAGGTCGCCCGCCTCGACGGGAGCCGGCGACGCGATCGCCAGCCGCTCCACGACGCCGTCGACCGGCGCCGTGATCGCCGCCTCCATCTTCATCGCCTCGATCGAGGCGACCGGCTGCCCGGCCGTCACCCGCTCTCCGATCCCGGCCGCGAGGGTCACCACCCCCGAGAACGGCGCGGCGACCTGGCCCGGGATCGACGTGTCGGCCTTCTCCGCCTGACGCGTCTGGACCGCGATCGCGCGGTCGCGCACGAACACAGGACGCAACTGGCCGTTGAGGGTCGTCATGACGGTTCGCATGCCCTTGTCGTCGACCTCGCCGATCGCCTCGAGCCCGACGTAGAGCTGCACCCCGCGCTCGATCTGCACGACGTGCTCGGTGCCCGGCGTGAGGCCGTAGAGGTAGTCGGCGGTGTCGAGGACGCTGAGATCGCCGTAGGTCTCGCGCACCTCGCGGAACGCGGCCGTCGGCGCCGGGAAGAGCAGGCCGTTGAGGGTGGCGCGTCGCGTCGCCGAGTCGGCATCCAGCGCGGCGGCCTCCTCCGGCGAGATCTCCGTGACCCCCGTGCGCACCTCGCGGCCGCGCAGCACCTTGGTGCGGAAGGGCTCGGGCCAGCCTCCGGGCAGATCGCCGAGCTCGCCGGCCATGAAGGCCACGACGGAGTCGGGCACGTCGTACTTCTCCGGGTTCTGCTCGAAGTCGGCGGGGTCGGCGCGGACGGCGGCGAGGTGGAGGGCCAGGTCGCCGACGACCTTCGACGACGGCGTGACCTTCGGGACGCGGCCGAGGATGGCGTCGGCCGCGGCGTACATGTCCTCGATCAGCTCGAAGTCGTCCGACAGGCCCAGCGCGATCGCCTGCTGCCGGAGGTTGGACAGCTGGCCGCCGGGGATCTCATGGCGGTACACCCGCCCGGTGGGTCCGGGAAGGCCCGACTCGAAGGGACGGTAGAGATGGCGGACGGCTTCCCAGTACGGCTCCAGGTCGGAGACCGCGTCGAGCTCGAGCCCGGTGTCGCGCTCCGTGTGGGCCAGGGCGGCCACGAGGGCCGACAGCGACGGCTGACTCGTCGTGCCTGCCATCGGGGCCGCCGCGGCATCCACCGCGTCGGCACCGGCGGCGCCGGCGGCCAGCAGCGTCGCCAGCTGTCCGCCCGCCGTGTCGTGCGTGTGGACGTGGACCGGGAGGTCGAAGCGCTCGCGGAGGGCGCGCACGAGGCGCGCGGCCGCCCCCGGGCGCAGGAGCCCGGCCATGTCCTTGATGGCGAGCACGTGCGCCCCGGCATCCACGATCTGCTCTGCGAGGCGCAGGTAGTAGTCGAGGGTGTAGAGGTCTTCCGACGGCGAGAGCAGGTCGCCGGTGTAGCAGAGGGCGACCTCCGCGACGGCGGTGCCCGTCTCGAGCACGGCATCGACGGCGGGACGCATCTGGGAGACGTCGTTGAGCGCGTCGAAGATGCGGAAGATGTCGACGCCGGATGCCGCGGCCTCCCGGACGAAGGCGTCGGTGACCCGGGTGGGGTACGGCGTGTAGCCCACGGTGTTGCGTCCGCGCAGCAGCATCTGGATCGCGACGTTCGGCAGCGCCTGTCGGAGCGCGTCGAGACGCTCCCAGGGGTCCTCCCCCAGGAAGCGCAGCGCGACGTCGTACGTGGCGCCTCCCCAGGCCTCGACCGACAGCAGCTGCGGGGTCAACCGGGCCACGTAGGGCGCGACCGTCACGAGGTCGCGCGTGCGGACGCGCGTGGCGAGCAGCGACTGGTGGGCGTCGCGGAACGTCGTCTCGGTCACCGCGAGGGCCGTCTGCTCGCGCAGGGCCCGGGCGAAGCCGGCGGGGCCGAGCTCGCGCAGGCGCTGGCGGGAGCCGGCGACCGGCGCGGCCGACAGGTCGATGCGCGGCAGCTTCGTCGCCGGCTCGACCGTCAGCGGGTTCTCGCCGTTCGGCCGGTTGACGGTCGTGTCGGCGAGCCAGGCGATGATCTTCGATCCGCGGTCCTTCGACTCCCGCCCCCGCAGCAGCTCGGGCCGCTCGTCGATGAACGCGGTACTGACATCGCCCGCCACGAACGCGGGGTCGTCGAGCACCGCCTGCAGGAACGGGATGTTGGTCGAGACCCCCCGGATGCGGAACTCGGCGAGAGCGCGCCGCGAGCGCACGACGGCCGCCGCGAAGTCACGTCCCCGGCACGTGAGCTTGGCGAGCATGGAGTCGAAGTGCGGGCTGACCTGCGAGCCGGCCGCGGTGGTGCCGCCGTCGAGGCGGATGCCGGCGCCTCCGGGCGAGCGGTACGTGGTGATCTTGCCGGTGTCGGGCCGGAAGCCCTGCGTCGGATCCTCGGTCGTGATGCGGCACTGCAGGGCGGCTCCGCGCAGACGGATGTCCTCCTGGTGCAGCCCGAGGTCGGCGAGGCTCTCCCCCGCGGCGATGCGCATCTGCGACTGCACGAGGTCGACGTCGGTCACCTCCTCCGTCACGGTGTGCTCGACCTGGATGCGGGGGTTCATCTCGATGAAGACGACCTCGCCCGTCCGCGGGCCCGCCGTCTCGAGCAGGAACTCGACGGTGCCGGCGTTCTCGTACCCGATCGAGCGGGCGAACGCGACCGCGTGACGGTGCAGGCTCTCGCGGACGTCGTCGGCGAGGTTGGGCGCCGGGGCGATCTCGATCACCTTCTGGTGCCGGCGCTGCACGGAGCAGTCGCGCTCGAACAGGTGCACGGTCTCACCGGTCTTGTCGGCGAGGATCTGCACCTCGACGTGGCGGGGCCGCTGGACGGCCTGCTCCAGGAAGACCCGGGCGTCGCCGAACGCGCTGTCCGCCTCGCGCATCGCCTCGGCGATGGCCGGTGCGAGCTGCTCCTTCTTCTCCACGCGACGCATGCCGCGGCCGCCACCGCCGGCGACGGCCTTGACGAAGATGGGGAAGCCGATGCCGTCGGACTGGCTGACGAGCAGCTCGACGTCGTCGGATGCCGCGGTCGAGCGCAGCACGGGCACGCCCGCGGCGATCGCGTGCTCCTTCGCCGTGACCTTGTTTCCGGCCATCTCCAGCGCCCGCGACGGCGGCCCGATGAAGACGATGCCGTTCTCGGCCGCCTTCG
Organism: Microbacterium hominis NBRC 15708; assembly: GCF_001592125.1. Taxonomy (GTDB): domain Bacteria; phylum Actinomycetota; class Actinomycetes; order Actinomycetales; family Microbacteriaceae; genus Microbacterium; species Microbacterium hominis. Next base: position 115,062 of record NZ_BCWI01000001.1, on the reverse strand, counting down.
CGGCGAGCTCGGGGTTCTCGGACAGGAATCCGTACCCGGGGTAGATCGCGTCGGCGCCGGACTCCTTGGCGACGCGGATGATCTCGTCCACGTCGAGGTAGGCCCGCACCGGCTGACCGGCGGCGCCGATCTGATACGCCTCGTCGGCCTTCAGACGGTGGAGGGAGTAACGGTCCTCGTAGGGGTACACCGCGACGGTGCGCGCGCCGAGCTCGAACGCCGCGCGAAACGCCCGGATCGCGATCTCTCCGCGATTGGCCACCAGGATCTTGCGGAACATGCGCACCTCTTCTCCGAGCGGCCCTCGCGTGCCGAGAGACCCTGATTCCCCGACGGGCCCACTTTTCACGAGGGCCTGAGTGTCCTCACAGCCTAGGGGACGGTAACGTAGAGCCTCGTGCACGTACTCTCCGTCTCCTCGCTCAAGGGGGGTGTCGGCAAGACCACCGTGACTCTCGGCCTCGCCTCCGCGGCGTTCGCTCGGGGAGTGCGGACTCTCGTCGTCGACCTCGACCCGCAGTCTGACGTGTCGACGGGCATGGACATCCAGGTCGCGGGACGCCTCAACGTCGCCGACGTGCTCGCCAATCCGAAGGAGAAGGTGGTCCGTCAGGCCATCACCTCCAGCGGGTGGGCCAAGGTGCATCCGGGCACGATCGACGTGATGATCGGCAGCCCGTCCGCGATCAACTTCGACGGTCCTCACCCCAGCGTGCGCGACGTGTGGAAGCTCGAGGAGGCCCTCGCGACGATCGAGGCGGACTACGACCTCGTCCTCATCGACTGCGCTCCCTCACTCAACGCCCTCACGCGCACGGCCTGGGCGGCATCCGACCGCGTCGTCGTGGTCACCGAGCCCGGCCTGTTCTCGGTCGCCGCCGCCGACCGCGCGCTGCGCGCGATCGAGGAGATCCGCCGCGGCCTCTCGCCGCGACTGCAGCCTCTGGGCATCGTCGTGAACCGCGTGCGCCCGCAGTCGATCGAGCACCAGTTCCGCATCAAGGAACTCCGCGACATGTTCGGCCCGCTCGTGCTCTCGCCGCAGCTGCCGGAGCGCACCTCGCTGCAGCAGGCCCAGGGCGCCGCCAAGCCGCTGCACATCTGGCCCGGCGACTCCGCTCAGGAGCTCGCGGGCGACTTCGACGCGCTGCTGGACCGCGTCATGCGCACCGGCCGCATCACCGCCGGCGAACAGCGCGCCTGACCCTCACCCGCCCGCTCGTCGAGCGAGCCACCGGTCGTTGAGCGAGCGCCGCAGGCGCGAGTCGAAACGCAGCGAGTCGAACTCCCCCGCGTCGACGCGTCTCAGGCGGACTTGACCGCGCGGCGGGCGGCGAGCGAGCGCCCCACCGGTCGTTGAGCGAGCGCCGCACCGGTCGTTGAGCGAGCGCCGCAGGCGCGAGTCGAAACGCAGCGAGTCGAAACGCAGCGAGTCGAAACGCAGCGAGTCGAACTCCCCGCCTCGACGCGTCTCAGGCGGACTTGACCGCGCGGCGGGCGGCGAGCTCGTCGACGGGGTCGGGAGCCTGCGGGTCGAAGTCCAGCAGCGTCGACTCCACCTCGTGCAGCACCTTGCCGACCGCGATGCCGAACACGCCCTGGCCGCGGCTGACGAGGTCGATGACCTCGTCGTTGGAGGTGCAGAGGTACACCGACGCCCCGTCGCTCATCAGGGTGGTCCCGGCGAGGTCGCGGATGCCGGCGGCGCGCAGCTGATCGACGGCGGTGCGGATCTGCTGCAGCGAGATGCCGGTGTCGAGCAGGCGCTTGACGAGCTTCAGCACGAGGATGTCGCGGAAGCCGTACAGTCGCTGCGATCCCGAGCCGCTCGCACCGCGGACGGTCGGCTGCACGAGCTCGGTGCGTGCCCAGTAGTCGAGCTGACGGTAGGTGATGCCGGCGGCGCGGGCGGCGACGGCTCCGCGGTAGCCGACCTCGTCGTCCATCTGCGGCAGGCCGTCGGTGAACAGCAGGTCGGTGGCGAACCGGATGTCGCCCGGCGCATCGTCGTGCGCGGTCATGCTCGCCTCCCACCGATCTGTCTGTCGTTTCCTCCACGGTAGATCAGCACCGTGCCCGCGGCAACGACATCCGCTTCCACGGCCGCGGCGTGTCGCGCGCGCGTCACGGCACGATGCGGTCGAGGGCCGCGTGCACGAACGCCGTCCGCACTTCGTCAAGTCGTCGCAGCAGCTCCGGGGCGAGCTCGCCCGCCCGGGCGCGAGACGCGGCATCCATGCGCCGCAGCAGCGGGGTCAACGCGCTCTCCACGAGCGCGACCTCCCGCTCGGCGGCCTGGCGGACGCCGCGGACGTGTCGGGGCTGGATGCCGTGGCCGTCGAGCGCCACGAGTGCGCGCAGCACGCCCAGGGCCTTCTCGTCGTAGCTCTCGGAAGCCGGTACCAGGCCGGCCCGCACGGCGTCGTTGAGCAGGGCTGCAGGCGCCGAGGCCGCCTGCAGCAGCTCGTCGCGGCGGTAGCGGCGCGGCGCGGTCACGATCGACGCCGGTGCGGGCGGCGCCACCGTCCCGCCCTGCTGCTGTTCGTCGAGGTACTCGCGGATGCGGGCCAGCGGCATGTAGTGGTCGCGCTGCAGCGTCAGCGCCGTGCGCAGCCGGTCGACGTCCAGCGGCGAGAACTTGCGGTAGCCCGACTCCGTCCGCAGGGGCGTGACGATCCCCTGGACCTCGAGGTAGCGGAGCTTGCTCGCGCTGAGGTCGGAGAACTCCGGGGTGAGGCGGGCGAGGACCTGACCGATGCTGAGGTAACCCGTGGACGACGCGCGTCCACGGGGCGATGCGGCCGGGCTCACCCGCTCGTCACCTGTGCACGGTCGACGGGCGACGCGAAGAAGTTCAGCCGGAACTTGCCGATGCGCACCTCGGACCCGTCGACGAGCACGGCGCGGTCGACGCGCTCCCCGTTGACGTAGCTGCCGTTGAGTGAACGCTGGTCGACCAGCTCGAAGACGCTGCCGGTGCGGGTGATCTCGGCGTGACGACGCGACACGGTCACGTCGTCGAAGAAGATGTCCGCCTCGGGGTGCCGGCCGACCGTCGTGACGTCGGCGTCGAGGAGGTACCGGGCGCCCGCGGTCGGACCCGACCGCACGAGCAGCAGTCCCGCACGAGCCGGGAGGGCCTCGATGGCCTCGCGTTCGACATCGGTCAGATCGGTGCCGAACGGGACGAAGGAGAGGTCGGAGTCATGGCCGAACGTCTGCGTCGAGTCAGCGGAACCACCGTCCCCGGCGTCGCGTCGGATGCCGCTGCCACCAGCGTCTCGCGCATTCTCTTCCACCATGGCCTCCTTCCCTTTCACCCTAACGGATCGGCTCGCGCTGCGAACCCCCGACCGCGAGTCGGTTTCATCGATCGACCCGCATCCGGGGCGCCCCGTGTGTCGTCGTGTGACGGCGAGCGGGCGTCCGCGGGAGGACCGACCTAATCTGGCACGACCGCCTCCGCAGTCCCGCGTCGGCGCCCGAAGAGAGGAACACCCCGTGTCCACGCCGCAGAACCGCCTCACGCCCGCCCCGGTGCGTCAGGACGCGATCTGCATGTGCGCGACGGGCGGAGCCTGCTCCTCGTTCGCCCCGGGCCACGCCGTGCACCTCATCCAGGCGCGCCTGGTCTCCGCGACGCCCGCCGAGTGGATCGACGCGATCGTCACGCACGCCGATGCGGAGGGCACCGTCGTCGTCGCCTCGCTCGACGGCGACGTCGTCGAGCTGTGGAACGGCGCCGGGGCCGCGGCGGGGCTCCCGACCGGCTCACCGGTCGCGTACCACCGCCGCTACCACGTGCTGAACGCGGGCGGTCGCCTCTTCAACGCCCTGCCCCTCTAGACCTCTGCGGGAGAGCGGGGCCGCTCAGGCGGCCGCCATCATGGCGTCCTTGACCGCCATGCAGGCATCCATGCACGCCCGGCAGGCCTCGGCGCACATCGCACACACGGGGCTCTGGTCCGCGTGCATCATGCACATGTCCATGCAGGTCTGACACATCGCGATGCAGGCGTCGAGCATCGCCATCATCGACGCCGGCGTCATCCCCGGCATCCGCAGCATCGCGCGCATCATCGTGTTGCACATGTCGGCGCAGGTCATGCAGGCCGGGGCGCAGTCCATCGTGTGCCCGTCCATCATCTGCACCGAGCAGATCGTGCACGCCTGCTCGCACGCGGCGCAGGCGTCCATGCACGCCTGCATCACGGCAGCATCCATCTCCGGCATGCCCGACATCGAGGTCATCTCCGCCGACATGGCATCCATGATCCTGGCGTCCATCACGCACCGTCCTCCCGGTCACGGCGAGCGGCGTGCCCGCCTGCCGCCATGCTAGGACGCGGGGCGCCCCGGCGACACCCGCGGATAGGCTCGGGAGGGTGATGTCACACAGAGTTCACACGTTCCGCCCGCTCGCCCTCGCGTTCTCCGCGCTGCTCGCGGGCCTGTTGTCGCTCGCCGTCGCCACGCCCGCCTGGGCGCACGACGAGCTCATCGGTTCCTCCCCCGCCGCGGGCGCCCAGGTGGACGCGATGCCGGACGAGCTCACGATGACCTTCAGCGGGGTGCTGCTGGACGAGCCGGGAGCGACCGAGGTCGTCGTGACGGATGCCGCGGGCTCCTCGCTCACCGACGGCGACCCCCGCCTCGACGGCACGCGACTGACGCAGCCGCTGACCGGCACGGCCAGCGGTGCCGTCACCGTGATCTGGCGCGTCGTGTCCAGCGACGGCCATCCCGTCTCGGGCCAGTACAGCTTCACGGTCGGCACCGCCGGGGTGGGGTCGGAGACGGCACCGAGCACTCCCGCAGCCTCGCCCTCCACGGCGGTGTCGGCGGAGGCGGACGGGGGCGTTCCCGTGCTGGTCTGGATCGTCCTCGGCATCGCCGTGGCGGCGGCGCTCGGAGCGCTCGTGGCGGTGCTCCTGCGGCGGTCCGCGCCCACCCCCGAGGACTAGGCTGGAACCATGCCTCATTTCAACGTCGTCGTCCTCGGTGCCGGCCCTGGTGGCTATGTCGCGGCGGTCCGCGCCGCTCAGCTCGGCCAGTCCGTCGCCATCATCGAAGAGAAGTACTGGGGCGGTGTCTGCCTCAACGTCGGCTGCATCCCCTCGAAGGCGCTCCTGAAGAACGCCGAGATCGCCCACACCCTGAAGCACAAGTCCGAGTTCTTCGGCATCTCGGGTGAGTTCACGCTCGACTTCGGCAAGGCGTGGGATCGCTCGCGCGTCGTGGCCGACGGCCGCGTCAAGGGCATCCACTACCTGATGAAGAAGAACAAGGTCACCGAGTTCGAGGGTCGCGGCTCCTTCACGGGCCCCAAGGCCATCACCGTGACGAAGTCGGACGGGTCGACCGAAGAGGTCACCTTCGACAACGTGATCATCGCGACCGGCTCCACCGTGCGCCTGCTGCCCGGCGTGACGCTGAGCGAGAACGTCGTGACGTACGAGGAGCAGATCCTCACCCGCGACCTGCCGGGATCGATCGTCATCGTCGGCGCCGGTGCCATCGGCATGGAGTTCGCCTACGTCCTCACCAACTACGGCGTGAAGGTCACGATCATCGAGTTCCTCGACCGCGCCCTCCCGAACGAGGACGCGGACGTCTCGAAGGAGATCGCGAAGCAGTACAAGAACCTGGGCGTGGACATCCTCGTGTCCACCAAGGTCGAGTCGGTCGTCGACAGCGGCGACAAGGTCACGGTCACCTACACCGACAACAAGAGCGGTGCGCAGGGCTCGATCGAGGCCGACAAGGTGCTCATGTCGATCGGCTTCGCCCCCCGCGTGGAGGGCTTCGGCCTGGAGAACACGGGCGTGAAGCTCACGGATCGCGGCGCCATCGAGATCGACGACTTCATGCGCACCAACGTCGAGGGCATCTACGCGATCGGCGACGTCACCGCGAAGCTGCAGCTCGCGCACGTCGCGGAGGCGCAGGGCGTCGTGGCCGCGGAGACGATCGGCGGCGCCGAGACCATGGCGCTCGGCGACTACCGCATGATGCCGCGCGCGACCTTCTGCTCGCCGCAGGTGGCCTCGTTCGGCTACACCGAGGCGCAGTACAAGGAGACCGGCCGCGAGTACAAGGTCGCGACGTTCCCCTTCATGGCCAACGGCAAGGCCCACGGCCTGGGCGAGCCGGTCGGCTTCGTGAAGCTCATCGCGGATGCCGAGCACCTCGAGCTCGTCGGCGGCCACCTCATCGGCCCCGACGTGTCGGAGCTGCTGCCCGAGCTGACGCTGGCGCAGAAGTGGGACCTCACGGCCCTCGAGCTCGCGCGCAACGTGCACACCCACCCGACCCTGTCGGAGGCGCTCCAGGAGGCCTTCCACGGCCTCGCCGGTCACATGATCAACCTGTGAGCCCAGGAGTACGCTGACTACTGCGACTGACGCCGCCCCATCCGAAGCCGGGGGCGGCGTCAGTGGTTTCCGGCATCCGTGCGCGTTCGTCCGTCCCGCGATGTCGCGATCGCGGCGCGATACCGCCCACACGGGACGGACGAAGGCGCGTCAGAGACCCAGCGCGCGGGCGAGTTTCGAGTCGGATGCCGCGGGGCGGCCGCCCGCGGCGGTGACCGCGGCGGCGGCAGCAGCGAGCAGGGCGGCGCGGGCGGCGGGTGCCGTCGGCGCCGCGGGGCCGAGCTCGAACTCCCATTCGCGCCACGTGGTCTCCACGCGCCGGCGCTCATCGGTGGCGATCACGTGGTCGTCGACGAACTCGGCGACGACGCCGCCGTCGGCGTCGCGCAGCAGATAGGCGTGGCGGTCGTTGCGGATCCGCGCGATGGGCGCGAGAGCCCCCGGGACGAGGTGTGCGACGGCGGATGCCACGGCATCCGGAACCGCGATGTCGTCGAGGCCGGCGCCGTCCAGCGGCCAGTGCGTCTCGATGCGGCCGCCGTCGGCCCCCTTCGGTCCCTTGATGTGCCAGCCGGCGTCGGGACCTCCCGTGCGGCGACGGACGGCATAGCCGGCGCGACCGAGCGCGTAGCCGTCGACGTCGAGGTAGCGGGCGTCGAGCTCGCGCCGATCCGGACCGTCGACGACGGCGACACCCGGCAGACCCGACAGGTCGGGCAGTGGGGTGTCGCCGTGGACGTCGAAGGTGAGCTCGATCTCGAGCGAGCGGGAGGGCTCCGTGCTCACTCGTCCCGGCCGTCGGGGTCGGGATCGATGTCGTCCTCGGCCTCGACGAAGTGGAAGTCGGCCGACGTCGGGCCGTCGCCCTCGCCCGTGTTCTCCGCGGCCCCGGCGCGCTCGTAGACGATCTGGGTCTCGCTGTAGGGCATGATCAGGCGGTCCTGGCTCTCGTCGTCCAGGGGAAGGACCTGCCCGTCGAGCGGGCCTCCGTGCAGTCGTGCGATCGCCATGGTGTACCTCCGACGATGAAGCGGAATGTGGACTCCCAGCCTATCGCCGGGGGCTCAGTGCGTCGGGAAGCCGAGGCTGATCTGGCTCTCGCTCGGGTCGGGCCAGCGCGTGGTGACGACCTTGCGACGCGTGTAGAAGTTGAACGCCTCCGGCCCGTACATGTGCGTGTCGCCGAAGAGCGAATCCTTCCAGCCGCCGAACGAGAAGGCGCCGATCGGGACCGGGATCGGGACGTTCACCCCGACCATGCCCACCTCGATGTCGTACTCGAACTGTCGCGCCGTCTTGCCGTCGCGGGTGAACACCGCCGTGCCGTTCGCGTAGCGGTTGCCGTTGACCAGGGCGACCGCCTCGTCGTAGCTCGCGACGCGAACCACCGACAGCACCGGGCCGAAGATCTCCTCGTCGTAGACGCGCATCCCGGGCGTGACGCCGTCGACGAGCGAGGGGCCGATGAAGAACCCGTCCGCGTCGACGGAGAGGTCGCGGCCGTCGACCACGACGCGCGCGCCCTCGCCGGCGGCGCCCGCCACGAACCCGCTCACGCGGTCGAGGGCGTCGCGCGTGATCAGCGGCCCCATGTCGCTGTCGGGGTCGGTGCCGTCGCCGACGACGAGTCCGCCGATGCGCTCGGCGACCTTCGCGATCAGCGGGTCGGCGACGTCGCCGACCGCCACGACGACCGAGACCGCCATGCAACGCTCCCCCGCCGAGCCGTAGGCGGCGGACACCGCGGCATCCGCGGCGGCGTCGAGGTCGGCATCCGGCATGACGATCATGTGGTTCTTCGCCCCGCCGAGCGCCTGCACGCGCTTGCCGTTCTCGGCGGCCCGCGCGTAGATGTACTTCGCGATCGGCGTCGAGCCGACGAACGACACGGCGCGCACGATCGGATCGTCCAGGATGGCGTCCACGGCTTCCTTGTCGCCGTGGACGACGTTGAGGATGCCGGCGGGAAGACCGGCTTCCGCGAACGCGTCGGCCAGCCAGACGGCGGCCGAGGGGTCGCGCTCGCTGGGCTTGAGGATGACCGCGTTGCCGGCGGCGATCGCCGTCGTCACCATCCACAGCGGAACCATCGCCGGGAAGTTGAACGGCGTGATGCACGCGACGACCCCGACGGGCTGGCGCACCTGATGGACGTCGACGCCGGAGGCGACCTGTTCGGAGTAGTCGCCCTTGAGGTGATGCATGAGGCTCGTGCAGAACTCGACGTTCTCGAGTCCGCGCGCGACCTCGCCGAGCGCGTCGTCGACCGTCTTGCCGTGCTCGGCGGTGATGAGGCGCGCCAGCTCTTCGGCGCGTGCCGCGACGATCTCGCGGAGGCGGAACATCACCTGCTGGCGCTTGCCGAGACCGGTGTCGCGCCATCCGCGCTGCGCGGCCGCGGCGACGCGCGCCGCTTCGTGCACGAAGGCGGCCGAGGCCAGGGCGACCTCTCCGGTCTGCCGGCCGGTGGCGGGGTTGAAGACGGGACCGGTCCGACCGTCGCCGGTGACGCGCGCGCCGCCGACGACGTGCGGGATGGCGGTGAGAGTCCCGGCGGTGGACGAGGCGGTGGACGAGGCGGTGGAGGCGATGCTCATGAGGATGCTCTCTCGGGATCGGTGGCGGGCAGGTACGGGGGTCAGGCCACGGCGGCCGCGCCGTCGCGCGCCGGGTCGTAGCCGCGGAGGGTGCCGTCCGGCGAGGCGAAGCGCGCGACGAGCGTGCAGTCCTTGCCTCCGAGTCCTTCGGCGATGAGCTCGTCGAGCTGGCTCAGCGCGAGACGCGCCGCCGGCAGGTGCACGCCGGTGTCGTCGCCGGCCTGCACGGCCAGGCCGCAGTCCTTGCGGGCGAGGTCGACCGAGAACGTGGCGTCGAAGTTCTTGTTCGCGGCCGCCTTCTCCACGATGCCCGGCACCGGGTACCAGGTGCGCAGCGCCCACGAGTCGGCGGACGAGACGCGGGCGACGTCCCAGAACACCTGCGGGTCGAGCCCCAGCTGCTCGGCGAGCTGAGAACCCTCCGACACCGCCATGACCGAGATGAAGAGCATCATGTTGTTCACGAGCTTCGCGGCGATGCCCGCACCGGCCTCGCCGCAGGCGATGACGTTGCCGGCCATCGGCGCCACGATCCCCCGGGCCCGCTCCACGTCGGCGGCGTCGCCCCCGAGCATGAAGGTCAGCGTGTGCGCCTCGGCTCCCGCGGTGCCGCCGGAGATCGGCGCGTCCACGAAAGCGAGACCGCGGTCCGCAGCTTCGCGGTGACACCAGCGGGAGGTCTCCACATCGACCGTGGAGGTGTCCAGCAGAAGAGTGGATGCCGCCGCGTGCGCGAGGATGCCGTCGGCTCCCCCGTACACGGCACGGACGTGCTCCGGCTTGGGGAGGGACGTGATCACGGCATCCGCGCCGTCGAGCGCCGCGGCCACGGACGCGACGATCTGCACCCCGCGCCCGGCGGCGGACGCCGCGGCCGCGGGGTTGAGATCGACGCCGCGCACGGTGTGACCCGCGGCGACCAGGTGGGCCGACATGGGGGCGCCCATATGGCCGAGTCCGATGAAGGCGATCGTGGACATGACAGCTCCCTTCGACCGGCGACGGTCATCGTCGCGGGCGGCGGCCGTCGTCCTCGAGGGCCGCCACCGCCAGCGTAGGCAGCCACGAGTCATCGATCAATGCACACGTCGGCGGCAAACTTGCACCACTGGTGTGCATTGGTGCACACTCGTCGGCATGCCCCTCGCTCCCCCCGACCCGCCCCTGGATGCGCTGATGACCTTCCTCTCGGTCGCGCGCCTCGGCCGCTACACCGCCGCCGCCGAGGTGCTCGGCGTCAACCACTCGACCGTCTCCCGCAGGATCGCGGCGCTGGAGAGCGCGATGGGCGGGCGCGTGCTCGTGCGGACGGTGGGCGGATGGGAGGTCACCGACCTCGGTCACCGCGCGGTGACCATCGCCGAGCGCATCGAGGCCTCGCTGCGGGAGCTCGTCGACGGCGACGACGCCGACGCCGTGCACGGCATGGTGCGCATCTCCGCCCCCGACGCCTTCACGTCGGTGTTCCTGGCGCCCGCGATGACCGCGCTCCGACGCGAGCACCCCCAGCTGGCGGTGGAGCTGCTGTCGGCGACGCAGCGCGTGCGCCAGAACCGTTCCGGCGTCGACCTGGAGATCGTCGTCGGCCGGCCGCAGGTGCTGCGCGCGTACGCGACGCCGGTGTGCTCCTACGCGTTGCGTCTGTACGCCGCCCCCGACTACCTCGCCGCCCAGGGCACCCCCGCCGCCGTCGCCGACCTCTCCGCCCACCCGCTCGTGTACTACGTGGAGAGCTCGCTGCAGGTCGATGAGCTCGATCGCGCCCTCCAGGAGCTGCCCGACTCCCCCGCGTCGGTGCGCTCGACAAGCGTCTTCGCGCATGTCGAGGCGACCGCGGCCGGGGCGGGCGTCGGCATCCTGCCCGACTTCCTCGGCGATGCGGACCCGCGCCTCGTGCGCGTGCTCGACGGCGCCTACGCGCACCCGCTCGCGTACTGGGCCGTGGCGCGCGACGAGGGCCCGCGCAACCCCGCCGTCGCGGCGACGCTCGCGGCGATCACGGCCTACATCGAGCAGGGCCGGCGATGAAGCCGTTCCTGCTGCTGGCGACGCGGGCGGAGGATCTGCCCGCCGACGAGGAGTACGCCCTCTTCCTCCGCTTCACGGGCCTGTCGGCGAACGAGCTGGTGCGGGTGCGGATGGAGGCGGGGCCCCTCGGCGAGGTCGATCTGGACGAGTATTCGGGCGTCTTCGTCGGCGGCGGCCCCTTCAACGCCTCCGACCCGATCGAGAAGAAGTCCGCCGTGCAGCGGCGGGTCGAAGCGGAGATCGCGGGGCTCCTCGACGAGGTCGTGGCCCGCGACTTCCCGTTCTTCGGCGCCTGCTACGGCGTGGGCACGGTCGGCGCGCACCAGGGGGCGGTGATCGACGGCACCTACCGTGAGCCGATCAGCGTGATCGAGGTGGAGAAGACGGATGCCGGGCGCGACGACCCGCTGCTGGCGACGCTGCCCGACGGGTTCACCGCGTTCGTCGGGCACAAGGAGGCGATCTCGCGACTGCCGGAGTCGGCCACCCTGCTCGTGCGCGGCGAGGCGTGCCCCGTGCAGATGTTCCGGGTGGGCCGGAACGTGTACGCCACCCAGTTCCACCCGGAATGCGACGTCGAGGGCATCTCGACACGCATCCGCGCCTACGCGGACTACGGCTACTTCGGCCCCGGCGAGCTCGACCTCACGCTCGCGGCCGTGCGGCGGCTGCCCGTCGTGCACACGGGCGCCCTCCTGCGCGCGTTCGTCGAGCGCTACGCCCGCTGACACCGCGTTTCGACTCGTCGCTGCGCTCCTCGCTCAACGACCGGGGCGGGGGGTGTGGCGCGGCGCGGAACGGCCGCGGCTGTTTGCCGTGGCACGGCCGCGAGCCGAAATGCAAGGGATGCCGCGCGACACGCCGCCGCATCCCCCGCGGACACGGCGTGCCGGGCAGCCCGCCTTGCAGTTGCGGACAGGGCGGGGCGTTTCGACGCGTCGCTGCGCTCCTCGCTCAACGACCGGGGCGGGGGCGGGGGCGTGGCCGCGGCTGTGTGCCGCGGCCCGGCCGCGAGCCGAAATGCAAGGGATGCCGGGCGACACGCCGCCGCAACCATCGCGGAGGCGGCGTGTCGGTCAGCGCGCCTTGCAGTTGAGGACGGGCGGGGCGCGCGCAGCGCGGCGGGGCGTTTCGACTCGTCGCTGCGCTCCTCGCTCAACGACCGGGACGCGGGGCGGGGCGCGGCGCGGCGCGTGGCCGCGGCTGTGTGCCGTGGCCCCGTCGCGAGCCGAAATGCAAGGGATGCCGCGCGACACGCCGCCGCATCCCCCCGCGCACACGGCGTGTCGGTCAGCGCGCCTTGCAGTTGCGGGCAGGCAAGGCGCGCGGCGGCGCGTTTCGACTCGCTGCGCTCCTGCTCAACGACCGGGACGCGGAGCGGGCCGGTCGTCGAGCGAGCGCAGCGAGTCGAGACGCGCCCGCGTCAGAGGATCGGCGGGGTGTGCCAGATGCGCTCGATGTAGTCGCGCATCGAGCGATCGGACGAGAAGAACCCGCAGCGGGCGACGTTCAGGATCGCCGAGCGCGTCCAGGCATCCTGATCCGTGTAGGCGGCATCCACCCGCGCCTGCGCGGCCACGTAGGAGGAGTAGTCCGCGAGCACCATGAAGCGGTCGTCGTAGAGCAGGTTCGACACGATCGGCTCGAACACGCTGCGGTCGCCGCCCGAGAACGCGCCGGAGGCGATGAGATCCATCGCCCGGCGGAGGTTCTCGTCCCGCTGGTAGAAGTCCGCCGGCTTGTAGCCGCGGGCCCACAGCGCTTCCACCTCGGGCTCGCTCATGCCGAAGAGGAAGAAGTTGTCGTCGCCGACCAGCTCGCGGATCTCGACGTTCGCGCCGTCGTCGGTGCCGATCGTCAGCGCGCCGTTGAGCGCGAACTTCATGTTGCCGGTACCCGAGGCCTCCTTGCCGGCCAGCGAGATCTGCTCGGACAGATCGGCAGCCGGGATCAGCCGCTCGGCGAGGGTGACGTTGTAGTTCGGCGGGAAGAGCACCTTCAGGCGCCCCTCGACCCGCGGGTCGGCGTTCACGACCTCGCCGACGGCGTTGATGAGGTGGATGATGCGCTTGGCCATCACGTAGCCCGGAGCCGCCTTCGCCCCGAAGATCACGGTGCGCGGGAGGATCTCGGATGCCGCGACCCGGCCCGACACGATGCTCTCGTACTGCGTGACGACGTGGAGCAGCTTCAGCATCTGGCGCTTGTACTCGTGCAGGCGCTTGACCATGACGTCGAGCATGTGGCCGTCGCTGATCTCGAAGCCGTCGCGGGCGCGCAGCACCTCGCCGAGGCGCCGCTTGTTCGCCGCCTTCACGTCGGCGAAGGCCTGACGGAACTGCGGATCCTCCGCGTAGGTCTCGAGCTCACGCAAGCGCTCGAGATCGGTGAGCCAGCCGGTACCGATGGCCTCGGTGATCAGCTCGGAGAGCCCCGGGTTCGCGAGCCGCACGAAACGGCGCGGCGTGATGCCGTTGGTGACGTTGGTGAACTTGCCCGGGAAGAAGTCGTTGAAGTCGGGCAGCACCTTGTCGCGCAGCAGCTGCGAGTGCAGCTCGGCCACGCCGTTGACCTTGGCGCCCGCGACGGTCGCCAGGTACGCCATCCGGACGCTCCGCTCGGGGAACTCGGAGATGATCGACATGTTGCGGATGCGCATCTCGTCGTCGCCGTAGCGTTCGCGCACCGCGTCGAGGAACTCCTCGTTGATGCGGTAGATGATCTCCAGATGCCGCGGCAGCAGGCGGCCGAGCAGGTCGACCGACCACACCTCGAGCGCCTCGGGCAGCAGCGTGTGGCACGTGTACGCGAAGCACTGCTGCGTGATCGCCCACGCGGCATCCCACTCGAGCTTCCTCTCGTCGATGAGCACGCGCATGAGCTCGGGCACGCCGATGACGGGGTGGGTGTCGTTGAGCTGGAAGATCACACGATCGGGCAGCTTCTCGAGGTCGAAGTCGTCCGGCAGCGTGTTCTCCAGGAAGTCGCCGATGGATGCCGCGACGAAGAAGTACTGCTGCTGGAGGCGCAGCTCCTTGCCCTGCGGGGTGGAGTCCTCCGGGTAGAGGACCTTGGAGATGTTCTCGGCGAACGTCTGGGCGCGCACGGCCTCCTCGTAGTCGCCGGAGTTGAAGACGCGCAGGTCGAACGAGTCCGTGGCCTTCGCGCTCCACAGCCGCAGGGTGTTGACGCGGCCGTTGAGGTATCCGGGCACCATGTAGTTGTAGGGCACCGCCTGAACGTGCCAGCCCGGAACCCAGCGGTTGCGGATGACGCCGTCGTCGTCGTAGGTCTCGGTGTGTCCGCCGAAGGAGATGCGGCGAGCGGCCTCGGGGTGCGGGAACTCCCACGGGGAGCCGAGGGTGAGCCACGCGTCGGGCTGCTCGACCTGCTGACCGCCGACGAAGGTCTGGCGGAAGATCCCGTACTCGTAGCGGATGCCGTAGCCGACGTTCGGCACGCCCATCGTCGCGAGCGAGTCGATGAAGCACGCGGCGAGGCGTCCCAGACCGCCGTTTCCGAGGCCCGGCTCCACCTCCTGCGCGCGCAGCTCGTCGATGTCGATGCCGCAGGCGGCCATCGCCTCGGTGGCGATCTCGGTCAGACCGCTCGCGAGCAGGTTGTTGTCGAGCTGGCGGCCGAGCAGGTACTCCGCCGAGAGGTAGCACACGCCCTTCGCCTGCGCGACGCGCTGACGGCGCAGGTCTTCGAGCCAGCGCGCCATGAGGTAGTCGCGCACGGTCATCGCGAAGGCGAAGTAGCGGTCGTTCGGGCTGGATGCCGACAGCGGCACGCCCCGCTCGTAGTTGAGGTTCCGCAGGAACTGGCGGACGAATCCGTCGACCGAGCTCGCCGGACCGGTCACCGGCGCGAGAGCCAGCGGGTGCGTCGCGTGGAGCGGGTGGGGCACGGAGGTGGGACCGGTCACAGATTCGGGTTCTGACACAGTTCACACGCTAACGTGCACCCCCGCCCGATGCACATCGGCGGGGGTCTTTTCACGCGGCTCTTACCTGGCCGTTACACGCGACCGTCAGGACGCCCCGGCGCCGTCACGTTCCTTCTGCTCCGCCCGCCGGGCCTCCTCGAGTTCGGCGGCCGCGAGAGCGAGGACGTTCTCCGCGGAGCGCACGCGTCGCTGAGCGAACGTCGCGGCGCCGTGGCGCGCACGTACGCGGTCGTCGCCTTCCTCGACGAGCGTGAAGATGTACGCCGTGGCGATCAGGATCACCTGCGCCGAGAGGTTGATCCACAGCAGCAGCGCGATCAGCGCCGCGAAGGACGCGAGAAGCGGGTTGGACGCGGCGCCGCCGACGAACAGCCCGGACAGCTGCTGGAGGACCGTGAGCCCCACCGCGGCCAGAAGGGCGCCCGTCCAGAGCGCCTTCGCGGGGGCGCGCACACCCGAGAGCACGCGGAAAAGGACCGCCACCGCCGCGGCATCCAGCACGAAGGTCACCACGATCGCGAGCACCCGCGTGCCCCAGGCGATGGCGGGGTCCTCGCGTGTGAGACCGAGCCACTGCGCCACGACGTCCAGGCCGGCGGTCCCCAGCATCGTGACGACCGCGGAGGCGAGCAGGGCGCCGCCGACGGCCACGGCGAGACCGACGTTTCGGAGGAGCACGATCCAGATGGGCACGTCATCGGTGAGCTTGTCGCACACGACGCGCATCGCCGTGCGCAGCGACCCGATGGCACCGATCGCCGCGCCCACGAGACCGATGAGGGAGAGCACGCCGGCCACCGAGAGGCCGACCGACAGGTCGATCTCGTCCACCTTGATGAGGCCGTTCTCGCCCACGAGGCCGGGGATGGCCCGGTCGACCGCCGCGATGAGCGCCTGCCACGCCTGCGGGTCGCCGGAGAGCCACAGGGCCGCGACGGAGAAGCCCAGCAGCGCCGCCGCGAAGACGCTGAAGAGCGTCCGATAGGTGACGCTGTCGGCCAGCATCGCGCCGCGCCGCTCGCCGTAGCGCAGGAACGCGCGGACGGGCGTCAGCGACAGCGCGCGGGCGATGACGCGGGAGATGTCCATCCCGCCAGGATAGGCGGCGACCTCCGCCGGCCGCGGGGCCTTGACAGCGACCGGCCGGGGTCACACCCCTTCGGCGAGGACCCCGATCCAGGTTCCGGCGACGAGGAAGGGCCCGAAGGGGATGCGCGTCGATCGGCTCGCCCGGCGGGTCACCAGCAGCGCGACGGCGACGACGCCGCCCAGCAGGAAGGCCGCGAGGACGCCCAGCACGACCGCCGACCACCCGGCCCAGCCGAGGAGGACGCCGACCAGCGCGGCGAGCTTGACGTCGCCTCCGCCCATCGCCCCGCCGCCGAGCATCCGCAGGAGGAGGAAGAGCACGAACAGCACGGCGCCGGCCGTGAGCGCACGCAGGAGCGCGCTCCAGGGCGCGCCGAGCAGGCAGGATGCCGCGAGCAGCGCGACGGTGACGGCGAGCGCGGGAAGGACGATGGCGTTCGGCAGGCGATGCGTGCGCAGGTCGACGACGGCGAGGACCACGCCGACGACGGCCGCCCCGAGGTAGGCCGCCGCGACGAGGACCACGGCCGCGTCAGCCATGGAGCACGTCGAGTCGGACACGCACGCTGCCCGCGGTGTCGATGCCCTCCGCCTCACGCACCGCTCGCTTCAGCGGCAGCACGTAGCGTCCGCGCTCCGCGTCGGGGAAGACGGAGGTGCGCCACTGCGAGCCGCCGATGACCACGTCGACGCGCACGGCGCCGAATCCGCGCGGCGGACGCGGGAGCTCGCGGATGTCGGCGCTGACGGCGGCGGGCAGCTCGACGAAGTACCAGTCCTCCCGTCGGGCGGACCAGCGGAAGATCTCACCGTCGAAGTCGAAGCGCACGCGGTCATCGTAGCGACCTCGCCTCGGGGTCTCCGTCCGCCTGTGCACAACCCGGCGGGCCCGCACACGGCAGCGCGCGCGAGGCATCCTACGGGGAGACGATGACGGGTGTTCCCGGCGGCAGCTGCGCGAGCCGATCGGTCGCGGCCCCGTCCAGATAGATGCAGCCGAACGACGTCGCTCCCGAGCGCTCCCGGTAGTAGTGGAACGCGGTCACCGCGACCGTGCCGCCGTCGAATCCGGCCATCGACGACGACTGCACGCCCAGGTAGACGAGCGGATGGCCCTGGGTGTACGCGAACTCCGGCACGACGCGCGTCAGCATCACGAACGTGCGGCCCACCGGCGTGGGCGTCGACGGCTTACCCCACGCGAAGTCGTCGGCGACCCGCTCGACACCGGATGCCGAGACGATGTCGATCGTGTGCTGCGCCAGGTGCACCTCCACGTACGCGGTCACGGGCGTGAGCTCGACATCCGCGGCGCGCAGCCAGCCGACCGTCTGCGCGGGGTTGCCGTCCGGTGGAACGCCCTGCCGGCCCGCGAGCAGGACCTTGACCCAGTGCTGCTGGCGGACGACGACCGGCACCGTCGTCCCGCCGTAGGCGGCGTCGCGCGGGAGGTATCCCAGCGGCTCGCCGGCGGGATCGGCGAAGATCGGCGCCGCCGTCACGGGGCGCGCGAGCTCTCCGGTCATCGGCGCGAAGGGCGCATCGTCGACGGGGATGCCGGGCGTCACCGACCACACGTCGATCTGGGGCAGGGCGGCGATGTCGTAGGCGGTCGTGTTCTCCGGGGCGTCCGCGGGAGCATCCGTCGCCGCTGTGCCCGCCGCCGTCCCGGCCGGCGCCGTCGCCGCGGGTGGAGCGGCGTCCGCGGTGGGGCGCGGGTCCTCGCCGGCCGTCCCCGCCACCGCGACGGCGGTCGCGACGGCGATGCCGCCGACCACCGCGAGCGCCGTCACGACCCAGGGGGCGATGTCCCCGACCCGTACGCGGCGCGGCCTGTGCATGGGTCCAGGGTACGGAGATCGTGCGGGCACGGAGAAGGGGGCCGGGTATGCTCCCCCGACCCCCCTCGTTCCGCAGCGTCGATCAGGCGCTGGCCTTGGCCTTCTTGGCCGCTCCCTTGGCGGGCGCCGTGCGGACGGTTCCCGTCACGGCCTCGCTCTCCGCGTGCGCGACCTTCCGCGCGGCGCGGACTTCGGCGAACGACTTGCCGTAGTACGCCGCCTCCATGAGGGTCTTCATGTCCTCGATCATCGGCATCCGCGGGTTCGCCGGGGCGCACTGGTCGCGGTAGGCGGCCAGGGCGAGATCCTGCAGGCCCGAGATGAAGGTGGTCTCGTCGACGCCCTGCTGCTGGAACGAGCGCTCGATGCCGACCCGGTCGCGCAGCTCCTCGACGGCGCGGGCGTAGCTCTCGACGCCCTCCTCCGGGGTGGATGCCGGCAGGCCCAGGTGCTTGGCGATCTCCTGGAACCGCTCGGGGGCGATGTAGCGCTCGTACTTCGGCCAGCTGGTGAGCTTCGTCGGGACGGTGCCGTTGTACCGGATGACGTGCGGCAGGTAGACCGCGTTCGTGCGGCCGTGCACCAGGTGGTACGTCGCACCGGTGACGTGCGCCATCGCGTGCACGATCCCGAGGAACGCGTTGCCGAAGGCCATGCCCGAGATGGATGCCGCGTTGTGCATCTTCTCGCGGGCCTTGATGTCCTCGGCATCCGTCGAGTTCGGCTGGGCCTTCGTGCTGCGCTCGATGTTCTCGAAGATGAGCTTGATCGCGTGCAGGCACAGGCCGTCGGTGTAGTCGTTGGCGTAGACGGAGACGAACGCCTCGGTGGCGTGGGTCAGGGCGTCGAAGCCGGCGTCGGCGACCAGGAAGCCGGGCAGCACCTTGGTGAGCACGGGGTCGATGATCGCGACCGACGGGGTCAGCGCGTAGTCGGCGAGCGGGTACTTCATGCCGCTCTCGTCGTCGGTGATGACGGCGAACGGGGTCATCTCGCTGCCCGTGCCCGACGTGGTCGGGATGCAGACGAGCTTCGCCTTCTTGCCGAGCTCGGGGAACTTGAACGCGCGCTTGCGCACGTCGAAGAACTTCTCGCACATGTCGGAGAACTCCACCTCGGGGTTCTCGTAGAGCAGCCACATCACCTTGGAGGCGTCCATCGGCGACCCGCCGCCGAGGGCGATGATCGTGTCGGGCTGGAACTGACGCATCAGGTCGGCGCCGGCACGCACCTCGGAGACCTTGGGCTCCGGCTTGACCGTGTTGATGAGCTGCACCTGCACGCGGTTCTCGCGACGGTTCAGCACATCCATGATCTTGTCGACGTAGCCGAGCTTGGTCATGGTCTCGTCGGTCACGATCGTGACGCGCTCGACACCGCGCATGTCGGCGAGGTAGCGGATCGCGTTCGGCTCGAAGTAGGTCTTCGCGGGGATCTTGAACCACTGGAGGTTGTTGTTGCGACGACCGATGCGCTTGACGTTCAAGAGGTTCACCGCCGAGACGTTGTTGGAGACCGAGTTGTGACCGTAGGAGCCGCAGCCGAGGGTGAGCGACGGCATGAAGGCGTTGTAGATGTCACCGATGCCGCCGAGTGCCGACGGGCTGTTCTCGATGATGCGGACGGCCTTGACGACCTTGCCGAACTCGGCGATGACGTCCTGGTCGTTGGAGTGGATGGCGCCGGAGTGGCCGAGACCGTCGAAGTCGACCATCTGGCGGGCCAGATCGATGCCCTCGGCGGGGCTCGAGGCGCGCAGCACGGCGAGCACGGGTGCGAGCTTCTCCCGCGTCAGGGGCTCGTGGGGACCGACCCCGGAGACCTCGGCGAGGATGATCGACGTGTTCTCGGGCACCGTGAAGCCGGCGTGCTCGGCGATCCACTGCGGCGACTGGCCGACGACGGTGGGGTTGAGCTTCGCGCCGGCGCAGTTCTCGCTGCCGGCGGTGACGCCGAAGATGAACTCCTCCAGCATCCGCTTCTCGTCCGCGGTCGCCATGTAGGCGTGCAGACGGGCGAACTCGGCGAGCGCCTCGGCGGCGATCGGCTCGTCGAGGATGACCGCCTGCTCGCTGGCGCAGACCATGCCCATGTCGAACGACTTCGACAGGACGATGTCGTTGACGGCGCGACCCACCTTGGCGGTGCGCTCGATGAAGGCGGGCACGTTGCCGGCGCCGACGCCGAGGGCGGGCTTTCCGCAAGAGTAGGCGGCGCGGACCATCGCGTTGCCGCCGGTGGCGAGGATGAGCGCCACACCCGGGTGGTTCATGAGCTCGCCGGAGGCCTCCATGGAGGGCTCCTCGATCCACTGGATGCAGTTCTCGGGGGCGCCGGCGGCGACCGCGGCGTCCCGGACGATCTTCGCCGCGGCCACGGAACACTTCTGGGCGGCGGGGTGGAAGCCGAAGACGATGGGGTTGCGGGTCTTCAGCGCGATGAGCGACTTGAAGATCGCGGTCGAGGTCGGGTTGGTGACCGGCGTCAGCGCGCAGATGACGCCCACGGGGTCGGCGATCTCGGTGATGCCGGTGATCTCGTCGTGCGAGATGACGCCGACGGTCTTCTGGTTGATGATCGAGTTCGTCACGTGCTCGCAAGCGAACATGTTCTTCACGGCCTTGTCCTCGAACAGACCGCGACCGGTCTCTTCGACAGCCATGAGGGCGAGTTCGCCGTGGAAGTGCAGGGCCGCGACGCTCGCCTTGCGAACGATCTGGTCGACCTGCTCCTGGGTGAAAGATGCGTACTCTGCGAGCGCGGCTTGTGCGCCTTCGACCAGAGCATCGATCGAGGTGGACATTGTGGGTCTCCTACCCGGCGCGGACACGGTGTCCGCGTCATCGCTTTCCGGGTCCGAGGGCTCTCGGGCCTGTCTGCGATCAGTATGGCAGATGTGGTCTGACCACACAAGACCCGCGCCGCTCGGCCACTAGGCTCCGGCCATGAGAAATGATCGCGCCCGTGTCCGCCGGCGCCACCCGATCGCGCGCGCGATCCTCGTCGTGACGGCCCTCGTGCTCGCGTGCGTGGCCGCCGTGGTCGGCGCGCGGCTCATCGGCGACGACATCGAGCGCCGCGACGAGGCCGCGTTCTACGCCGCGCCGGCGGGGGCGACGGACGGCCCTGCGGGCACGCTCGTGCGAGCGGCGGAGCTGGTGGGGGTGCCGTTCGACGCCCGCGCCTGGCGGGTGATGTACCGCACGACCGATGTGCACGGCGCCCCCGTCCTGTCCACCGGCATCGTCGTCTCCCCGCGCGAGGGAGCGCCTCGCGAGGGGCGGACGGTGCTCGCCTGGGGGCATCCCACCACCGGCGCCGCCGCGGACTGCGCACCCTCTCGCGCGTTCGACCCGTTCGAGCTGATCGAAGGGATGCGCGCGCTGCTCGACCGGGGCTACACGATCGCCGCGACCGACTACGTCGGCATGGGCACCGCGGGTCCCGACTCCTATCTCGTCGGCGACACCGGCGGCAACGCCGTGCTCGACGCCGTGCGGGCGGCGCGGGAGCTCTCCGACGCCCAGGCATCCAACCGGGTCGTGCTGTGGGGCCACTCGCAAGGCGGCCAGGCCGTGCTGTTCGCGGCGCAACGCGCGGCGGCCTACGCGCCCGAGCTCACGATCGAGGCCGTCGCCGTCGCCGCACCCGCGGCGGATCTCACCTCGCTGCTCAGCGCCCACCTCGACGACATCTCGGGGGTGACGATCGGCGCGTACGCCTTCACGGCGTATGCCGGGGTGTACGCCGACCGCGGCGCCGACCTGGACGGCATCCTCACCCCCGCGGCGCAGGAGATCCTCCCCGAGATGAACGGACTGTGCCTGCTGACCGACATCTCGCGCCTGCACCGGATCGGCCAGCCGGTGGTGGGGCGGTTCGTCACGGCCGACCCGGCCACGGTGCAGCCCTGGGCCGGCATCCTGGCCGAGAACTCGGCCGGCGGGGCGGCCTTCGCCGCTCCCCTGTTCGTCGCGCAGGGGCTCGACGACACGCTGGTCGTGCCCTCCGCGACGGAGGCGTTCGTGGCCCACGAGAGGGCGCTCGGGATCGACGTGGAGTTCCACCCCGTCCGCGACGCCGACCACGGCACGATCGCCTACCTCGCGCTCCCGGCGCTCCTGGAGTGGCTCGACGCCCACCGCCTGTGAGCGCATCGGGTTTGTCACGCCGATGCGGCGAGCGCGCGCCATCCCGTCCGATCAGACTGTCGGCATGCGGAAGATCCCCGTGTACTACTATTCCTCGTCGTCGAACCTGACCGGCCGGTTCGCCGAGGCGCTCGCGCGGATCGACGGCCGACGGGTGCTCAACCTCGCACGCTCGGACGTGCGTCGCACGGAGCCGACCGGACCGTGGGTGCTGCTGACGCCGTCGTACAAGGCGGGCAACGCCGAAGAGGTGACCCTGCCCGCGGGGGTGCGGGCGTTCCTGCGCTCGCCCATGACGCGCCGACGAATGGTCGGGATCATCGGATCGGGCAACCGCAACTTCGGCGACTACTACCAGGCCGCCGCCCGCCAGCTGTCGCAGACGTCGGGCCGGCCCGTGCTGTTCGAGTTCGAGCTGTCGGGCACGCGGGAGGACGTCGAGCGGTGCGCGGCGATCCTCGCGACCCTCGACGCGGCCCTCGACGACGTACGCAGCACCGGATGAGCGGGCCTGCGCGCTAACGTCGCTCCTACGACGCCGAGGGAGGCGCCGCCGGGAGGAAGGGACGCGCCGTGGCCGCATTCGATTCGATCGTCATCGGTGCCGGGATCTCGGGGCTCGCCGCGGCGCGCCTGCTGACGGATGCCGGACGGCGCACCGTCGTCCTCGAGGCGCGCGATCGCATCGGCGGCCGCGTCTGGACCGATCGGTCCGACGGGCGCGTCACCGACCGGGGCGCCTCGTGGATCCACGGGATCACCGACAGCCCGGTGGCCGCCGCGGCGAGCGCATTCGGCATGCGCACCGTGGAGTTCACGGTCGGCGGCTACCAGCCCGACAGTCGACCGATCGCGCACTACTCCCCCGACGGGCGGCGATTGAGCACCGACGAAGCGGCCGCGTACGTGGCCGACATCCGGGCCGTGGATGCCGCCCTGGTTCCGCTGATCGCGGCATCCGCGCCCGACGCCACGTACCGCGACGTGACCGAGGCGGCCCTCGCCGCCCAGGGCTGGGAGGCGGAACGGGCCGAGCGCGTGCGCGAGTACCTGGCGCACCGCAGCGAAGAGCAGTACGGCGCGGCGATCGGCGATCTCGCGGCCCACGGCCTCGACGACGACCAGATCGACGGCGACGAGGTCGTCTTCCCCGACGGCTACGACGCCCTCGCCACGGGCCTGGCGCGCGGGCTCGACATCCGGCTCGCCCACGTCGTCTCCCGCGTGGGATGGGGCGTCGACGGCGTGACGGTGACGACCGACCGGGGCGCGTTCACCAGCCGGGATGTCGTGGTGACCGTGCCGGTCGGCGTGCTGCAATCGGCCTCGTTCGCGATCGAGCCGCCCCTGCCCGAGCCGGTGGCCGGCGCGCTCGGCCGGCTGCGCATGAACGCGTTCGAGAAGCTGTTCCTGCGCTTCCCGGAGCGGTTCTGGGACTCCGACGTGTACGCCGTCCGCCAGCAGGGGCCCCAGGGGCGGTGGTGGCACTCCTGGTACGACCTGACCGCGCTGCACGGCGAGCCGACGCTGCTGACCTTCGCCGCCGGACCGGCGGCGGTCGCGACGCGGCACGAGACGGATGCGGAGGTCGTCGCCTCCGTGATGGCGCAGCTGCGACGCCTGTACGGGAGCGACGTCCCCGATCCGGTGGCCGTCCAGCGCACCGCATGGCAGGACGACCCCTACGCGCGCGGCTCGTACGCCTACATGCGTCCGGGGTCGACGACCGACGACCACGACACCCTGGCCACACCGGTCGGCGGTGTGCTGCACCTGGCCGGCGAGGCGACGTGGACCGACGACCCGGCGACCGTCACGGCGGCGCTGTGCTCGGGGCACCGCGCCGCGCAGAACGTGCTCGGCACGGGCGTGCCGATCGAGCAGCTGTGGCGCGCCCCCGAAAACCTTCAACACAACTGAAGGATTCGGCGTAGAGTGGCGGCATGCTTCCACTTTCCATCGTCATCATCACCGCCGCCCTCGTCTTCTACAGCGTCGGCGTCTGGGCGGAGCGGATCCAGCGCACGCTGCGCTGGTGGCACGCCGGCATGTTCGCCCTCGGCCTCGCCGCCGACACCACCGGCACCCTGCTCATGACGCAGATCGCGGCTGACCGGCGCGCGGACGGCGTCGCCGAGACGGCCGCGGGAACCCTCATGGCCTGGACCGGCACCGCCGCGATCGTCCTCATGGCGATCCACCTGATCTGGGCGATCATCGTGCTGGTGCGGGGCCGCGAGAACGAGAAGCGCGCGTTCCACCGCTTCAGCATCGTCGTCTGGGCGATCTGGCTGATCCCCTACGTCGCGGGCGCGGTCAGCGCGATGGCGGGCTGACGTTCGACGCGGCATCCGTGCCGTCGGCGGCATCCGCGCCCTCGGCACGAACCGCCGTGCGCCGGGAGGCGACCGCGGTGGATGCCGCCAGCGCCGCGATCGTCACGATCGCCCCGAGCACGAGCGCCGCCTGCTCCCCCGCGGTGAGCGCTCCCGTCTCGGCTCCGATCGTGGCGGCGGCGATCGGGACGCCGAGTTGGGCGGCGGCGATCACGGCCCACAGCGGACGCTGCCGCAGCAGCACCCCGGACAGGTGCGCGAGGAGCGCACCCGCCCCGAGCAGCACACCGAGCCAGAGGTACGCGGGCGCGTCGACGAGGCTGCCGAGCGAGAGCGACGCGCCGAGCCACACGAAGTAGAGGGGCGAGAGGAAGCCCTCCGTCACCGCGAACAGCTGTCGGGCGAGCCGCCGCGGCTCCCCGGCGCTGGCGACCGCCAGGCCGCCGGCGAAACCGGCGAGCAGCACGGAGACGTGCGAGACGGTGGCGAGGGCGCCGAGTGCGCAGACGAGGATGAGGCTGACGCGCAGCTCGATCGCGAGCTCGTGCGTCTTGCTGGTCTCGCGCAGGCGCTTCCACCGGTCGCCGCGCGCGCCCCACCGCAGCCCCAGCGCCAGCAGCAGCGCCACGGCGGCGATGCCGAGCGCGCCGAGGGCCGCGACCGGTGCACGCTCCGGGTCCATCGCGAGGGGCAGCGCGACGATGCAGGCCGTGTCGGCGATCGCGACCTGCGCGATGGTGGCCAGCAGCGGCGGACCTCCGAGACGCGTCTGCTGGACGGCGGGTAGCACGAGCGCGGCGGAGGACGACGCCATGACCACGGCGTAGACGGCGGCGTGACCCGTGTCGAACAGCGTCGCGAGTCCCCAGCCGGCGAAGGCGGCGACCACGCCGACCACGACGGCCTGTAGCGCGCCCCGGCCGAGCGCCGGGCGCAGGCGCGCGTCGCGAAGCGGCACGTGGGTGCCCGCGACGAACATCGTGAGACCGAAGCCGAGCGTCGCGAGGAAGCTGAACGTGCGGTCGGTGGGGTCGACCAGGTGCAGCCCGGAGACGCCGATCACCATGCCCGCGACGAGCTCGCCGATCACGACCGGCACGCGCCACCGACTGCCGGCGGACAGCAGCGGACCGAGCAGCGCGACCGCACCCACCAGCGCGAGCGTCTGCAGGTTCATGCGTTCACGCCGCGGCGGCGTCCGGCCCGACGATGCGGCACGGGATCTCCGTGTTCTCGTCGAGGTACCAGCTGGCGCAGACGCGGTGATAGCCGTCGGCGATCTGCGCGGGCAGCCCGCGCGTGAGGTCGCCGTGGACGATGAGCACGGGCGACAGCGGCTTGCCCGCGCGCACCTTGCGGAGGTCATCGGCGACGTGCGGGTTGTCGATCGGAAGCAGCGGCAGGTTCGCCGCCCGCAGGATGTCCTTCGCCTTCTTCACCACCGTCGCCCGCGTGCGCAGGGCCGCGACGAGAGAACGGGCCCGCTCGGGATCGGCGACGAGGCGGAGGTAGTCCTCCGCCGCGGGGAAGTCATGCTCGTCGGGGTCGTTCTTCCAGATGGGGTCGGCCATGAGGACATTGTGCTCCGCGGCGGGGCCGGCGCCCGGCGCGACGCGTCACGAGTCCTGCGTGGCCGCCCCGTCCCGCTGAAGCGCGAAGTCGCCGAGGGCGGCGGAGGTGGGCAGATCGACCCACAGCCGGAGGCTGCCGGGGCGCGCTCCGGCGCCGTTGATGATCGCCGCGCCGCCGATACGGCGCAGGAGCGGAGCGATGGACGCGGCGACCTCGCGCGGAAGCGAGCCGACGCCGCGGCCGTTGGAGGTCACGGCCACCGTGGTCGTGTCGTGCCGGGTCGAGGCGACGTGGCGCATCACGTAGGTGCGCCGCTCCTCACCGCGACGCTCACGGTCGTTGACGAGGAAGTGCGTCTTCTCGAGAGCGACCCGCCGCGTCTCGAGCCCGCGCAGATCGGGGAGATCGTCGTGCCGGCTGACACGACCGGTCACGACATGGAGCACTTCTTCCCACCACGCTGGCATGGCACCTTCCTTTCGGGTCGGTATGCCATCACCGCAGTGGAGCATGTGTCCAGCGTCTCACACCGGACTGTGGGAGTGCTGACCGCCTCAGTCCCGGGTCGATCGGACCGTCGCCACCGTCGTGTTCGGCATCATCCGGCAGCGGGCACGGCGCGCTCGAAGCTGACCGACGCGGCGAGGGCCACGACGGCGGCGGCGCGCTCGCGCTCTCCCTCGGCCGTCTTCTCGTCGCGCAGGGCGGCCGCGTCGCGGCGCTCGACGGCGCGGTCGCTGATCTCCGCGAGCCGGTCGGCGAGCACCGTTCCGAGACCGTCGCGCAGCTCCTCGAGGTTGGTGTTCGCGATCTCCAGGCGGCGATCGGACACCGTCAGCTCGACCACGGGGTATCCGTTGCGGATCAGCATCTCGCGCGTCTCGTCGCTCAGCAGATCGGCGATCTCCTCGCGCTGCGGCCGACGGGTGAACACCGCCTCGACGGTGTAGCGGGCCGGGGCGTCCGCTGTCATCAATGCGGACGGCAGTGAGCCCGCCAGCACCGATCCGAGGCCGAGGGCGGCGCTGTCGGACGGGCTCTTCGTCGTGCTCTGTGTACTCATGACCTGACGGTACGCCCCGAAGATGTGCGCCTCACAGCTTCGGGGCGTACTCCCGCGCGTCGCTCAGGCGTCGGCGCGGGACGGCAGGACCCACCCCGCACGCGGGAAGTGGCACGTGTAGCCGTTGGGGTAGCGCAGCAGGTAGTCCTGGTGCTCCGGCTCGGCCTCCCAGAACGCACCCAGCGGCTCGATCGTGGTCACGGCCGGCGCCGGCCACAGCCCCGACGCATCGACGTCGGCGATGGTCTCGCGCGCGACGTGCTCCTGGTCGGGCGTGACGGGGAAGATGGCGGAGCGGTAGCTCGTGCCGATGTCGTTGCCCTGGCGGTTCAGCGTCGACGGATCATGGATCTGGAAGAAGAACGCCAGGATGTCGCGATAGCTGGTCGCATTCGGGTCGAAGACGATCTCGACCGCCTCGGCGTGCCCCGGGTGATGACGGTAGGTCGCGTGATCGTTCTGACCGCCCGTGTAGCCGACGCGGGTGCTGATCACGCCGGGCTGACGGCGGATCAGATCCTCCATGCCCCAGAAACAGCCGCCCGCGAGGATGGCCGTCTCGGTGCCGGCCGGCTGGGTGATGGCTCCGGTGTCGCTCGGTCCGCTGGTCATGCTGCATCCTCCTGAGGGGTGGGGTCGGTGGTGGGGGCGTTCGGGAAACGGTCGAGGTACTCACCGTAACCCTGGGCGGCGAGGTCCTCGACGGGCACGAACCTCAGCGCGGCCGAGTTCATGCAGTAGCGCAGGCCGCCCTCCGCGCGGGGGCCGTCGTCGAACACATGGCCGAGGTGGCTCTCGGCGCCCGACGAGCGCACCTCGGTGCGCGTCATCCACAGCGTGCGGTCGGTCGTGGTGACCACGGCATCCGGCTCGATCGGGCGGGTGAAGCTCGGCCATCCGGTGCCGCTGTCGAACTTGTCGGTCGATGCGAACAGGGGCTGGCCCGAGACGACATCGACGTAGATGCCGTCGTCGTGCAGGTCCCAGTAAGCGTTGCGGAACGGGGGCTCGGTGCCCTCTTCCTGTGTCACGGCGTACTGCTGATCGGTGAGGCGGCCGAGCGCCTCGGGGGTCTTGCGGTAGTCCTTCGACATGATGTCTCCTCTGCGACACCGCTGGCTGCGGCGTCACCTGATCAAACAGAGGATGCGCCCGATTTGGTCCCGCCAGGCTGGACGCCGGCTGTGAGTTCCGGCGAGGCGCCGCCCGCCGACCGATCGGAGATCGCCCGCACGACGGCCGCCATGTCGAGGTCGCCGTCACCGCGCGCGACGGCGTCGGCGTACAACTCCCGAGTCACGTCGAGGAGCGGGCTCGCGATGCCGGCGGTGCGCGCGGACTCGGTGATCAGCTCGTTGTTCATCAGCACGTCACGGATGGATGCCTGCGGCGTCCAGTCTTCCGCCGCGAGCTTGGCGGTCTTCACGCGAGAGATGGGCGAGGACATCTGCCCGGCATCGAGCACCTGCCGCAACAGGGTCGCGGGCACGCCGTGCTGGGCGGCGAAATGGAAGGACTCGGCCAGCCCCGTGACCACCGCGATGAGGAAGACGTTGACGGAGAGCTTCATCGTCAACGCCGACGGGACGTCCCCGCAGAAGGTGAGCGCGCCGCACAGGGGCTCCAGGATCGGTTTGACGCGGGCCACCGCATCCTCGGGCCCGGCGAGCATGCCGACGAGAGTCCCCTCCTCCGCCGGGCGTCGCGACCCCGACACGGGCGCCTCCACGAAGACGCCGCCGGCGCCGGTGATCTCGGCGGCCAGCCGGGCGGAGTACTCCGGCGGCACGGTGCCCATGTTGACCACCGTGCGCCCGGTGAGCATCTCCGCGCGCCGGGCGCCGTCGGGACCCAGCACGTCGTCGATCGCCGACGTGCCGGCCAGCATGAGGATGACGATCTCCGACCGCGCGAACACCTCCGCCGGTTCCGCCGCGGCCGTCGCCCCGGCATCCACCAGCACCCTTCGGGCGCGCTCCGACCGGTTCCACACCGTCAGCGCCACGCCAGTGCGCACCAGGTTGAGCGCCATGGGCTCCCCCATGATCCCGAGGCCGATGAATCCGACTCGCGCTCCCACGCTCACGGCGTCGACGATATCTCCGACGCCGGCACGGAGAGCGAGGCACGCGCGTCGCGCACCGATCTGGCAGGAATGCGACGAGGCTCGACGCCCACGCGGCGGTCGGTGCGCATCGGGCGCGCGGAGACTGGAGGCATGCACCCCACCGACTTCCGCGCACCCGACACCCTCGCCGCGCGAGGAGCGCTCGAGCTCGCCCGCCAGTACCAGTCCCCCGCGATCACGGCCCACGCGCTGCGCTCGTGGCTCTGGGCCGAAGCGTTCGCGCGCGTCGACGGCATCGCCGAGGTCGACCACGAGCTGCTCTACGTCGCGGCGGTGCTGCACGACATCGGCACCGTGACCGCGTTCGACAACCACACCGTCTCATACGAGCACGCCGGCGGACACGTGGGCGTCGCGCTCACCGCGGGGGCCGGCTGGCCCGCCGAGCGACGCACCCGGGTGCTCGAGGTCATCGTGCGGCACAACTGGCCGCAGGTCGACCCGGCGATGGATGCCGAGGGCCACCTCCTCGAGATCGCCACGGGCCTCGACATCTCCGGCGCGCGACCCGACGCCCTTCCGGAGTCGTTCGTGCGCGAGGTGCTCGCGGTGTACCCCCGCGGGCGACTCGCGGCGGAGTTCGGCGCGTGCGTCGCGGACCAGGCCGCGCGCAAGCCCGACACGGCCGCGCGGCGCCTGCTCGACGGCGGCATCGTCGCCAAGCTGGCCGCCAACCCGTTGGAACGGATGTAGCGGTATCCCGAGAGTGCGGATGCCGAGGTCAGGCGACCGGGCGTGACAGGACCTCGGTGAGGGCCTCCGCATGGGTCAGCTGCGGGTGGTGACCGGCACCCGGAAGCGACACGATCTCCACTCGGGGACCGAGGTCGTCCCGGAAGCGTGCATCCAGCGGATCCTCGCTGCCGACGACGATACGCACGGGCCCGTCGAACCCCCTCAGCGCGTCCCGCAGCTGCGCCCGCCACCTCGCCGAGCCCGCGCGCGACAGCTGGGCCGCGGCGTGCTTCGCGCCGGTGCGCCTCAGGTCGCTCACGCTCGACTCCAGCGCCGCCGCCCCCGCGTCGGTCCCGGTCAGCCGGCGCGACAGCCACACCGCGTCGGCGTGCCTCAGGAACGCGCGCACGACCGGCGAGATCCGTGCCGCACCGCGTGGCGGGACCTGCAGGAAGAACGGCGACACGAGCGTGAGCGACCGGAGACGCCCGGGGAATCGCCGGGCGACCGCGAGCGCGGCGGCGGCGCCCAGAGAGTGGCCGATGAGCTCGAGCGGCTCCCCGCTCGTCAGACCCGCCAGCCACCGGGTCCAGTCCCGAAGACCGGTACCGCCGGACAGGCCCAGTCCGGGAAGGTCGACCGCGCGAGCCCCCGTGCCTGCGGCGACCCGCGCCCAGGTGTCGGCGTTCACGGGCAGGCCCGGCAGGATCACCCGACGCGAACCCGCGCGTCCGATCTCGAACGTGCGGATGCCGCCGTGGTCGACGAATCGCCGGTCGCCGCCGGGCGCGTCGCCGAACCGGTGCGCGACCAGGTGATCCGCCCACCGGTGAAGCGACAGCCGCACGTCGGGCGTCGAGATCCCGTGGGCGGCGGCGAGCGCGTCCGCGGACCCCGTCGGATAGCGGTCGGAAGACATGAAGGACAACGTCTCGGGGTCGACGCGGGTCACGCGCGCCGGGAGACGCCGGATGACACCGACCGGGACCGTGAGCCGCGGTATCGGCACGCCCAGGTGGCGCCCGACCGTCGAGAGCAGATCTCTGAGCGGCGGGGTGTCGTCGTCGAGGAGCCAGTAGGCCCGGCTCTCCGCCGCCGGATCGACGGCCACGCGTTCCATGAACGCGGCGAGGTGGTCGACGGTGACGACGGGGAGGAAGGTCGCGTCCCCTCCCGGCAGGGCGGCCATCCTGCCGCGCCAGAGCTGCTGGATCGTGTCGGCGAGGCCGATCTGCTGGTCGGATTCGCCCGTGACGCTGTCGCCGATCACGCTGGCGGGATTGACGATCGTCCACGGGATCCCACGCGCGCTCGCGCGCGCCTGGAAGACCGCGTCGGATTCGACCTTGGACGCTTCGTAGGCGCCGAGGCGTGCATAGACCGCTGCGCGATGGTCGTCCGACCACGGCACCGTCACGGGATCCTGGCCGCCGACACGGTAGCCGGACACGTGGACGACGCGGCGCAGCTCGGGAAGCCCCGCGGCGACGTCGATCAGCCTCTCGACGATGCCGACGTTGGCCTCGCGCGCCTCCTGCGCGGACATGCCGAATCGGTAGGAGCCCGCGCAGTTGTGGATCTCGGTGACCGTGGCGAGAGCCGACCGGTCACCGGGCACGAGCTCCGCGGAGGCGAAGTCGACGATGACGGTCGCCACCGGTCGTGTCACGCCGTGCTCGCGGAGCCAGTGCTGCAGGCGAGCTGCCGACGCGGGCGTGCGCACGGCCGCCGTGACCTCTCCCCCGGCACCCGCAAGGGCACGCAGGAGGTGGCGGCCGACGAACCCGGATGCGCCGAGGACCAGCGCGTGTCGACCGTGGTCGGGGACGCTCACGAGGTCGACGCCGAGACGCGCTGAGCGATGAACGCCGCTATGCCGTCGGCCGCATCCACCAGCGGCCCCGTGCTGCGCAGGGCGCGCGAGACGATCACGGCCCCCTCGATCATCGACACGACGACGGTGGCCATTCCCCGCGCCTCGGTCGGGGAGAGCCCGTCGGCCTCCAGGAGCGCCGCCGCCGACGCGATCCACGACTCGAAGGCGTCGGCACAGGCGCGGCGCAGTCGCTCGTTGTGCGCTCCCATCTCCAGGGTGACGACCGACACCGGACACCCCAGCTGGAAGTCGCTGCCTGCGACGAGATCAGCCACCCCCGCGATGACGGTGCGGGCGGCCTCGGCAGCTCCGGCTCCGGATGCGGCGGCATCCGTGATCAACGTCTCGAACTGCGCGGCCGCGAGTTCGATCGCCGCCGCACCGAGCCCTTCCTTACCGTCCGGAAAGTGAAAGTACACGGAGCCTTTGGGGGCCGAGGAGTGTGCGATCACGGCGTTGACGCCGGTGCCGCTGTAGCCGTGGGTCTGGATCAGTTCGAGCATGGATTCCGAGAGTCGGGCTCTCGTGCGGGTGCCTTTGGTCGTCACGTCTCGATAATAGACCAGTCTATATATTTCCTCGCAATCCGGAGACGGGACCGCGGACGCCGTCCGCCCCGTGAGCCCGCCCGCCCCGAACGACGCTCACGACGTGGGCGATCCCATCGCCAGCCATTGCTCGCCCGTGACCTCGGGATGATCGAGCCAATAGCTCCCGTAGTAGTCGATGAACGGCGCGTACCCGTCGAGGATGCGGCGAAGCTCGGCGACGGCATCGAGCCCCTGCGGAGCGAGATCGACGCGGAGATCCAGACGATGCCGACGCTGTCCGCGGACGGCTGTGATCATCGACGACGACAGGTGCTGGCGCCCTTCCCCACCCGCGCCGAGTCCCGCCTCCAGGGCGCGCATCAGCCGCTCTTCGAACGGCACGTCGGTGCACTCTCCGAACGATTCCTCCATCGCCACGAGGACTTCGGGGCCGACCAGCCCGTTCCCGAGGACGGCATAACCCTCCCCCACGCGGTGACCCGCGTACAGGCCGGGCTCGACGTGATCCCCGGTGTGGGCGGCGACGCGGCCGTCGTCGAGGACGACGCCGATCTGACGGTAGTGGAAGTGCGGATCGGTTTCGGCCAGCCCCGCGAGGATCAGCACGGGATCCAGGCCCGCACGCCCTCGGTCCAGCGCCCGGAGCCCCAGCCTCCAGTCGGAGTGCCACTGGCTCGTCACCGCCGCCTCCCCCGATACCTGCGGGCACCGCGATGCGAGTGCGATGGACCCCGTGCCCTGGCAGACGCCGACCGCGCCGGTCAGCGGGTCTCGAGCGACGATGCTGAAGGTCATTTCGACGTGATCTCCCATCGTACGACGACCTTGCGGAGCACCCGCACGATGAGGTTCAGCACGATGCCGAGCACCGACAGAATGATGAGGAGCGCGAACACGGCCGCCGTCTCCATCCGACCCTGCGCTTGCAGAATCAGCACGCCCAGGCCCTTCTGCGCGCCGACGAACTCGGCGACGATCGCGCCGATCATCGAGTTGGCGACGGCCAGCTCCAGGCCCGAGAAGATCTGCGGGAGGGCAGCGGGGAGCATGAGACGCGTCTGGATCTGCCAACGCGTGGCACCGTTCACCCGGAAGAGGTCGACCTGGTCGCGATCCACCCCGCGGAAGCCGTGCAGCGCGTTGACGAGCATCGGGAAGAAGGCGAGCAGCACGACCACGACGACCTTCGAGGGCATCCCGAAGCCGAACCAGATGATGAACAGCGGAGCGATCGCGACCTTCGGAATGGACTCGATCGCCACGATGTAGGGGAACACCACGGCGTACACCGTGGGGAACTGCGCCAACACGACCGCCAACGCCAGGCCCGCTGCGACGCCGATCGCGAGCCCCGTCAGGACGATCGTCATCGTCGAGGCGGCGTTCTCCACATAGCGGGGGAACGCCCTCGGGTCGAAGAGGGCGGAGAGCACATCGCTCAGCGGCGGCACCACGTACTCGGGGGTGTTCGTCCAGCCGGGCACGAACTGCCAGACCAGGAGCAGCAGAGCCAACAGGCCGAGCGAGCCGACAGCGCGCTTCGTCGGCGTGTTCACCGCGCGACGCCTCGTCGTCACGATCTGAGTGTTGACGGTCATGAGTTCACCTCGAAGTGGCGTCGGATGTGGGAGGTCAGAGCGGCGAACTCGGGGTCGCCGAGCAGGTCGGGGGTACGCTCCTTGCCGAACGGCACCTCGACGATCTCCGCGATCCGGCCGGGCCGGGGAGTCATCACCACCACTCTCTCGGCGAGGAAGACGGCCTCGGCGATGCTGTGGGTGATCAGCACCGCGGTGGTGCCGGTCTCCCGCCAGATCCGATTGACTTCGACGTTCAGGGCGTCGCGGGTCATCGCGTCCAGTGCTCCGAACGGTTCGTCCATGAGAAGCACGGCGGGGTCGTGCACGAGTGCGCGACAGATGGCGGCGCGCTGCTGCATGCCCCCGGAGAGCTCGTGCGGGTGCTTACGGAGAAAGTCCTCGAGCCCCACCATCGTCAGCAGCGCGGTGGCATGGCGACGATCGGATGCCGTCACGCGTCGCTTCAGGCTCAGCGGAAGCAGCACGTTGTCGAGGATGTTCAGCCACGGCAGCAGCGTCGCCTTCTGGAACACCATGCCCGCCTCGCCCCGCGGCGCTCCGATGGGCGTTCCGGAGATCGTGGCCTCACCCTCGGTGTGGCCTTCCAGCCCGGCAAGGATCCTCAGCAGCGTCGTCTTGCCGCATCCGCTCGGACCGAGGATGGAGACGAACTCGCCCTCCCCGATGCTGAGGTCGACGTGCGAGAGAGCCGTGACCGTGCCGGTGCGGGTCTGATAGACCTTCGACAGATCAGTGATCTCGATGAGGTCGTTCACGGAGCCTCCAACCCATAGACACGACAAAGGTTCTCGTTGAGCACGCGGCCCGCCAGCCACTCGGCCTGCGTGGTGCTCCACAGGCGGTCGGACACCCCGGCGGCGAGCGCGCGATCCAGAAGCAGCCGCCCGCGCGCGGTGGCCGCGACGTGGAACTCGGGCTGGCCGGTATCGGTGCCGAACATGATCTTGTTGGCGGGCAGCAGCTCCAGCCACTCCTGCAGCATCCGCTCGAGAGCGTGATGGTGGAGGTACGGCATCCACGAATAGTCGACGTACACGTTGCCGTGCGCCTGCGCGATCGCCGCCAGGTAGGAGGTGTACGGGTAACCGCCGTGGATGAGGATCACCCGCAGCCGGTTGAGCGCCGGGTCGGACAGCAGCGGCTCGAGGTTGCGCGGGTCGGCGCCCGTGAGCAGCAGTCCGGGCTCGGCGTGACCCATGCCGGTGTGGATCTGCACCGGCAGCTCGCGTTCGACGGCCAGCTCGGCGATCGCGAAGACGAGGAAGTCGGCGACGATCGTGTGGGCCTCGCCCTGCAGCGCGGCCGGGTCGGTGCGCAGCTGCTCGTAAGCCGCCGTAGCCTCCTCCCGCGACCGCCGGACGAAGTGGAGGGAGCGCACGTAGGCCGAGGCGATCTTGAGCCCGACGAAACCGCTCTCCTGCCGGCGGATGATCGAGGACCGGACGAACGCCACGTACTCCCCCAGCGTCGCCGGTGGCGACGCGAGGCCATGTGCGCTGAGCAGATCTGCGAGGATCGACGCGAACACGCGCTGGAAGCGCGGGCTGTCCGAACCCCGGCGCCGGAAGGGCGGGTGCCCGAACGGGTAGAGGTAGGGATCGATGCGGGCGACCGGCTTGTACTGCGCGTGGGGCCACAGCGCGGAATCGATCCAGGGGATGTCGGTGAGCACCGCCGCCGTGTGAGAGAGCTCCAGCGCCTGCCCGTAGAGCCCCGGGAAGTCGGCCCGGCGGCGCTCCGCGCTCATGCGCACCTGCTCCGCGTGGGGAATGTCGCCGTAGAGCGCCCGGCCTCCGTCGGCCAGGGCGACCGCGTGCACGGTCGTGGCCTGGAAGGCGATGCTCTCCTCGAACAGCGCCCGGATGCCGTGTTCCCGGTCGAGCCGGTCGAGTTCCTCCCCGTCGTGGCGACCGCGCGCGGCGACGAAGGCGTCGAACACGTCGACCGGAAGCTGCGCCTCCACGTGTCCCATCGCGTTCTCGCGTTCGAGGGCGTCGATCCCCTCCAGCTCCTCGCCGGGCCGGACGTAGCCGGCGTGGGAGTGGTGGTCGATCGCGGGGACCCCCGCGGTGTAGGTCAGGGTCGTCATCCGGCAGCGCTCCAGTTCTTCGCCTCGGCGATGACGGCGTCGCCGTCGAAGTCGTTGTAGGCCTCGACGAAGGTGTTCGGCGCGGCGGCGACGGCGTCGACGGCGGAGTCGATGATCCCCGCGTCGAGGGCGAAGCTCGCCCAGGCCTTCAGCGCCGACTCGTCGTAGGCGCCCCAGGTGCGAGAGCCCTCCGGGTCGCCGGCCGTGAGCAGTTCGATGCGACGCTTCAGCGCCACCAGGTCGATCGCGAGCTGGTCATCGATGGAGTTGCCGGCCACGAGGGTGTCGGGGTACTTGTCGTACATGATGCGCAGCGCTGCTTCGGGGTTCGTCGCGGTGAACAGGGTGGCCTTGGCCATGGCGCGACCGAACCCTTCGATCGCCGCAGCGTTCTTTCCCGCATAGTCGGTGCTCGTGAAGTAGGTCGTCGAGAAGAGCGAGGCCACCTCATCCGTCGTGAAGTAGCGCAGCGGCGTCCCCTGGGCCTCGAAGGCGGCGTACTCGGTGTCCCAGAGCGACAGCGCGTCGACCTGTCCCGTCTTCAGGGCCTGCAGGGCCGCCGCGCCGGTGCCGACCGCGAGGTGCGAGTAGTCGACGTCGGGAGCGAGCCCGACCGAGGCGAGGATGCCCTCCGACAGGAGCATGTTCGAGGTGCCGAGGCTGGCCTGGCCGATCACGGCCCCGCGGAAGTCCTCGAGCGACTGGATGGGGCTGTCGTCGAGCACCGCGAGTGATCCGGTCTGCTTGCGGATGTAGTTGTAGACCAGCTGCAGGTCACTGCCCTTGGTCATGGCCTGCAGGATCGGCTCGGGAGGCGTGCTGCCGACGTCGAGCGACCCGGCGTCGATCCCCTGGACGATCGACGTCGAGTCGCCGGTGACGACGATCTCGACCTTGAGCCCCTCGTCGGCGAAGTATCCCATCGCCTCGGCGACGGCCATCGGCGAGTTGTTGGCCCCCATGTTGGTGGGTAGGCCGAACTGGATCGTCGTGGAGGCGCTTTCGGCGCCGGGCGATGCACTCGCACACCCGGCGAGGGCGGCGGCGAGGGCTGCGGTGGCGAGCAGGGCGGCGGTACGGCGGACGTGCATGATGTTCTCCTAGCGCGGGACGGGTGGTGCGCGGATCCGGGAATCCGGGGAGGGAATGGAACTCGGACGGGGCGGTGCGTAGTGGAGCAGGTGAAGCGGGTGGCGGTGCTGTTTTCGGCATCGCCGATCACCGGTGCCGTGCGAACATCGCGTCGGCGCCGGGAGTCTGAGGACGTGGTTCAGTCCACGGCGGGAAGGGGGGCGTCAGAGGGCGGGGTGACCACCCACAGGGCCTCGCCGGGAACGTCGCCGATGTTGACGATGCTGTGCGGCGTCGAGGATCGGTAGTCCAGGCTGTCGCCCGTCTCGAGGATGTAGTCCTGGTCGCCGAGGTGGAAGCGGAAGCGACCGCGCAGGATCACGCAGACTTCCTGCGAGTCGCCGTGGGTGTAGCTCTCGCTCCCCTCGCCGTGACCGGGTTCATACTCCGACACGAGCACTTCGACGTTGCCGAGCGGCGGTTGGGTGATGCGGAAGTGCCGCACGGAGTTGCCTGCCGCGAGCATCGGTCGCTCGGCGCGACGGAGGACGGTGCCCAGCGCGGGTTGCGCGCTGAAGAGCTCGGTCCACGGAACGCCGAACGCGGCGGCGATCCGTCGGACGACGTCCAGGCTCGTGTTGGCCTGGCCGTTCTCGATCTGACTGACATAGCCCGCGCTGATCGACGCGCGCCGCGCCAGCTCGCGCGTCGACATCTGGCGCAGCATGCGCAGTTCACGCACCCGGGCACCGAGATTGCTGTCGTCCACGGCGATCCTCTCGTCACTAAACAGCATGTTTACGCTGAGTAAGCACACTGTATACCGGGTGCGCTTTCGCAACAATGACCGCCGTGTTTCCGTGATGTAAAACGCTGTCGGAGCCGGCCGGATGCTGAGGATGTCGCGGTCGCGCAACGCGAGCGCGGCGCGACCTGGCAGGCGATCGGCGGCGCCTTGGGCGTGAGCCGGCAGGCGGCGTTCCAGCGGTTCGGCAAGCCCATCGACCCCAGGACGGGAGAACTCATGAACACGACACCTTTGAGCGACGGCGCGGAGCTGGCTCGATCCGTCATCGACGACCTCGTCGCGGGCCGATGGCAGCTCGTGTCCGCGCGCTTCGATCCGACGATGCGCAAGAACCTGTCAGACGACGCGCTCGCGGCAGCCTGGGCGCAGATCGCGGCCACCTCGGGCGCCTTCGAAAGCCACGGCGATCCCGTCGTGACGCGAGCCGCCGACGTCACGATCACGAACACCCCTCTCTCGATGGAAGCCGGCGATTACACCGCCCGCATCGCGTTCCGCGACGACCGGACCATCGCGGGACTCCACATCCTCACCGAGCCCACGCCATGACCGGCCGAACCTCCCGAAGCGATCTCGTGACCGACGCGGGCGGAACGGGCCGGCTCCGTGGAACCGACATCCGTTCCATCGTGATCTTCGTCGTGATCGCCTTCGCCCTCGCCTGGCTCGTGGCGCTTCCGCTCTGGCTCGGCGACGGACTCGCAAGCCCGGCGTTCCCGATCATCGCGGTCGCCATGATGGCGACAGCCACCCTCGCGGCGCTCACCGTGGTGGTCTTCGTCGAACGGCCGCCGTGCAAAGCCCGAGCCCTCGGGCCAGCAGACCATCACCGCGCAACTGCAGGCGCTCGGCAGAAACGAGCTGCCGCTCCCGATCGGCGTGCTCGTCTTGCTGCAGCTCCTCGCACTGCCGATGGCAGCGTTCATCAACCTGGTCCCGGCGCTCGGCGAAGAGCTCGGCTGGCGCGGATGGCTTCTTCCGAAGCTCATGCCTCTCGGGGCGATCCCCGCGATCCTCATCTCGGGCGTCATCTGGGGACTGTGGCACGCGCCGCTCATCCTTCTCGGATACAACTACCCGGGCGTTCCGGGGTGGCTCGGTCTCACCGCGATGACCGAGATGTGCATCGTCTTCGGCGCGATCTTCGGCTGGCTTCGCCTCCGATCCGATTCCGTCTGGCCCGCCGCTCTCGCCCACGCCGCATTCAACGGCGCCGGCGGCACCTACCTCCTGTTCGCGATGGCCGGTGAGCGCATCGACACCACGCAGGCGACCGTCCTCGGCTGGAGCGGCTGGATCGTGCCCCTCGCCCTCGTGATCGTCCTCGTCGCCTCCGACCGGTTCCGCCGTCCGTCGCCCGCACCGCTCCCGGACGAGCGGTCAACCACCCGTGCCGCGGCGGAAGCCTCCTCCCGGAGAAGGCGAGCGGGCGATGAGCGGCAACCGACTCACCATCACCGATCGCCTCGTCCTCACCGTGACGAAGCCTCAATCCACGTAGAGCGACAGTCCGAACGGCAGGAGCACGGCGAGCGAGTCCGGATCGAAGAGCACTCCCCGCGCGAGTTCTGGGCCCGAGAGCGCCAGATGGAGGCGAAGTTCTCCGACGCCGAGCACGCCTCCCGGGCGCCCTGGCACCCGGATGCGGGTCAGGGCACTCGCGACGCCGCGGAGGAAGGCTTCGAACGCAGCCTGCCGCGCGACCGCGTCGTCTTCGACGATGCGCGCCGACCTCACGACGACCCCCTGCCACGAACCCCGCGTGAGCACTCTGCCGGCGAGCGCATCGGAGACGACGGCGACGACAGCGTGGTCTTCCGACCACCACATCGCACTGGCGAGAACAGTCGGCTGCTCGTCGTCATCGATCACGAGGGAGTATCCATCCGTCGCCGCTCTCTGTGAGGCGCTCCCGCGTCGTGCGCGTCGCCGGCCGTCGCGAGTCGCTGCGAACCGTGCGGAGGCTGCGGGCACGCCATCGCCCGTCACTGTGGTCGACGGCGATGGGGTGCTCGAAGGTCTGACTCACGAGGTCGGTGGTGAGCGTGTCGTGCACGGGACCGGCGGCGACGACGGCGCCACGGGCGATCAGGAGGGCGTGGGTGGCGGCTTCGGGGATCTCTTCGAGGTGGTGGGTGACCAGCACGGACGCGAGATCGGGATCGCTCGCGGCGAGTCGGTCGACCGTCTCCAGCAGCTGCTCCCTGGCGGCGACATCGAGTCCGGTCGACGGCTCGTCGAGCAGCAGGAGCGCGGGCTCGCTCATCAGCGCGCGGGCGATGAGCGCCCGCCCCCGCTCGCCCTGGGAGAGGGTCGGCCATCGTTCTTCGGCCTTCCCGCCGAGGCCGAGCAGGTCGATCAGCTCGGCGGCTCGGCGGCGCTCGGCGGCGGTGGGCTGCCAGCGCATCATGAGCTCGGTGGTGCCGGTGACCCCGGTGAGGACGACGTCGGTGATCGTGAGCGGCGAGTCGAGCGGATGCCGCGGGTCGACGTGCCCGATGCGGCGACGCAATGCGAGCAGTTCGACACGACCCACACGATGGCCGAGCACATCGACGGTGCCGGTGGTGGGGAAGGAGCGCGCGCCGAGAAGGCCGAGGATCGTGCTCTTGCCTGCCCCGTTCGGGCCGATCAGCACCCAGTGCTCGCCCGGCGCGATCCGCAGCGAGACGCGGTTCAGGATGCTTCTCCCGGCCCTGCGGAACGTCACCTCGTCAAGCACCACGACGGGCTCGACGACCGCCGCACTCACGCGAAACCCGCCTTGAGGGCATCGAGATGGGCGCGGCTGGCGCGGGCCGCGACATCCGGCATCCGGTCGGCGACCGCGTCGACCACGACGACGTGCGCGTCGTGATCCGCGTGCGCGTCGGGCACGGTGCGGAGGCGGAGCATGTCGACCATCGCGCGCCGCACCCGCGGCACGAACCCGTCGAACAGCTCGGTCAGCACCTCGTTGTGCGCGGCGACCACGATCGCGCGGTGCAGCGCCATATCGGCATCCACATGCTCCTCGACGCTCTGCCCAGGAACCGTGCGCAGGTCCAGTGCCCGTCGGATCGCGCGCAGATCGGACGGCGTGCGGCGCGTCGCTGCGAGGCTCGCCGCCTCGACCTCGATCGCGGTGCGGGCCTCGAGCACGGTGACGATGTCGGTGCGGCGCAGCACCTGCTCCCAGTCGTCGGGCGCCTCCAACGCCGTCACATACACCCCCGACCCATGACGGGAATCGAGGATGCCGCGGCCGGCGAGCTGGCGAATCGCCTCCCGCACGGTTGACCGTCCGACTCCGAGCTGCGGCGCCAGCGTCGTCTCGCCGGGGAGCTTGGCGCCGAGCGCCCACTCCCCCGCGCGGATGCGCGCGAACAGCGCGTCGGCGGCCTGGTCCGCCAAGGGGACACGTCTGAGTTGAGTCATCTCGTCTCCTCTACTTGTCTGAGGACTTCTGCTAGATTCTACCCGTGCTCACCGCAAACCTCCTTCTTCTTCGCCGCCACGGCGGGGCGTAGCCGGACCGGCTCCCCGCCGTGGGGCTGAACACTGCCCCGGTCTTCCCCACGAGACCCTGAAGGACTCCTTGTCATGACCACCACGATCGCCCCCTCCTGGAATCGGCAGCGCCCCTCCGGCATGCCCTCGCACCGCTACACCGACGCCTACTCCCGTGTCGACGTGCCCCTGGGCGCAGACCGGCAATGGCCGAACCGACGGCTCACCCAGGCGCCGTTGTGGGTCCCCGTCGATCTGCGCGACGGCAACCAGGCCCTCGCGGAGCCCATGGACCCCACCCGCAAGCGCCGGTTCTTCGAGTTGATGGTGCGGATGGGCTACACCGAGATCGAGGTCGGCTACCCCTCCGCGTCGCAGACCGACTACGACTTCGTCCGCCTCATCGCCGAGACCGACATCGCCCCCGACGACGTCACGATCGTCGTGTTCACCCCTGCGCGCCGCGACCTGATCGAGCGGACCGTGGAATCGATCCGCGGCATCCGCAACGACGTCGTCATCCACATGTACACCGCGACCGCCCCGACCTGGCGCGACACCGTGCTCGGCAAGGACCGCGACGAGCTGCGGGAGCTGATCCTCGCCGGCGGACGGGACGTGCTCCAGTTCGCCGGCGACCTGCCGAACGTGCGGTTCGAGTTCAGCCCCGAGGTGTTCAACCTGACCGAGCCCGACTACGTCATCGAGATCTGTGACGCGATGACGGAGTTGTGGGATGCCAGGCCCGAGCGCCCCGTGATCCTGAATCTCCCCGCCACCGTCGAGATCGCCACCCCCAACGTGTACGCCGACCAGATCGAGTACATGCACACCCACCTCGCCCGCCGCGACGGCGTCATCCTCTCCGTCCATCCTCACAACGACCGCGGCACGGGGATCGTCTGCGCCGAGCTCGCCGTCCTCGCCGGCGCCCAGCGGGTCGAGGGCTGCATCTTCGGCAACGGCGAACGCACCGGCAATGTCGACCTCGCCACCCTCGCCCTCAACCTGCACGCGCAGGGCGTCGACCCGATGATCGACTTCTCCGACATCGACGAGATCCGCCGTACCGTCGAGTACTGCAACCGCATCGACGTGCACCCTCGACACCCCTATGTCGGCGATCTCGTGCACACCGCGTTCAGCGGCACCCATCAGGACGCCATCAAGAAGGGCTTCGCCGAGCATCGCGCCCGCGCTGCAGCGGAAGGGCGCGACGAGAGCGAGATCGCCTGGCGGGTTCCCTACCTGCCCATCGACCCGGCCGACATCGGCCGTAGCTACGACGCCGTCATCCGCGTGAACTCCCAGTCGGGCAAGGGCGGCATCGCCTACCTGCTCCAGACCGAGTTCGGCATCGAGCTCCCCCGCCGGCTCCAGATCGACTTCGCCCGCCATGTGCAGCATCACACCGACACCACCGGCGGCGAGGTCACCGCCGAACAGCTCTGGGATGTCTTCTGCTCCACCTACCTCACCACCCCCGTCGACGCTCCGATCGAGCTCGTCGACGTCGTGACGACCGACACGAACACCCGCATCACCCTCCGCGCCGGCGGCATCGAGGACACCACCACCCACGACGGCAACGGACCCGTCGACGCACTCACCACGGCGCTTGCACGACACGGGTTCGCGATCGAGATCCTGAGCCTCTCCCAGACCAGCATCGGCACCGGAGCAGACAGCGAAGCCCTCACCCTCATCGAATACCGCCGCGGCTCACGTACCGCATGGGTCGCCGGCAAGGACCGGTCTGTGCTCACCGCCTCGTTGACCGCCGTCATGAACTCGATCGCGGGCGCCGAGGATCGGATGCGGCCGGGGTCCATGGTCACCTCAGTCGTCACGCCGGATCGACGTGAAGACGCCCGGGAGTGACGCGACCCGGGCCTCTCAGTCGAAGACCTCGTTCAGGAAGGTCTTCATCGCCGTCCAACTGCGGCGCTCGGCGGTGGCGTCGAAGAGGGCGCCGTGCTCGGGTGCGTTCGCGTCGGGGAGGGTGAAGGCGTGCATCGCATTGGCGTACGTGACGACCTGCCAGTCGATCTCGGGAGCCGTCCGCAGGTCGTTCTCGAAGGCGAGCAGCGCATCGTCCGGGGCGACGGGGTCGGCCGCCCCGTGGAGGACGAGCACCTTGGCTGTGATTCGCTTCGCCTCCCCCTCCGGACCGGTGAGCAGGCCGCCGTGGAAGCTCACGACGGCGTCGACGGGGGCGCCTGTCCGGGCCAGCTCCATCACGGAGGTTCCGCCGAAGCAGTAGCCGATCGCC
This sequence comes from Microbacterium hominis NBRC 15708, assembly GCF_001592125.1. Taxonomy (GTDB): domain Bacteria; phylum Actinomycetota; class Actinomycetes; order Actinomycetales; family Microbacteriaceae; genus Microbacterium; species Microbacterium hominis. Next base: position 71,502 of record NZ_BCWI01000001.1, on the reverse strand, counting down.
GCGGTGCGCGCGGGGTCGACGGACGGCTCGGCGAGCAGCCGCTCGAACGCGGCCGCGAGCCGCTGTCGCCACAGCGCGCGATCCTGGTAGAAGCCACTTGCGACGGCGGCGGCATCCTGAGGTGCGGGGCGGACGTCCGCCCCGTAGACGTCCGCGGCGAACGCCGCGTAGCCGAGACGGGCCAGCATGTCGCAGCGCATCCGGACGTAGTCGGTCACACCGAGCCAATCGTGTACGACGAGAATGCCTGGGTAGGGGCCGCCCCCGGCGGGACGGGCCTGGTACCCACGAAAAGCGACACCGTGCGCGACGTAGTCGACGTCGCCGGAGACGACCCCGCCCGCGGGAAGAGCCTCGCGGTCGAGGATCTCGTTCAGGTTCTGGGCGTAGGTGGTCATCTGGTGCTCCTCTGTGAGGGAAGACAGGGCGGCGTCCGCGCGTAGGCGACCGTGACTCCCATCCTCCAAAGGACAGGAGTCACGCACGGGCCCTTCTTCCGATCAGGGACCCTCGTACGATCATCACGATGAGCGCCACGAGACTCAGCGGCACCGAAAAGAACGCGAGATCGAAGGAAGCTCGCCAGCTCCCCTGCCCCCAATACTCGTAGTCCCAGTACGCATCAGCAAACGCCGTCACCGGCCACACCAACGAGCCCCACACGAAGAGCACGAGAAAGGTCACGTGATCCCCGCGCACGCGTCGGTCGAGAACGTGCAGATGCCAGTGCAGAACACCGATGACGGAAGCCTGGAAGACGGCGACGAGCGCAACCTGCCCGGCCAGGTACTCCCGCTGGCTGGCGGAGAAGGTCGCTGCATTGCGAAGGACGAGGAACTGATCGGGAACTCCTTGGAGCACGAAGATCGCCGCGAAGACCACGAACGCGACCACCGCGATCAACCACAGACTGGGGCGTGGCACCGGCATCCTCCCCCCACTCACCCGCGCATCGCTATCCACGGAACACGTTTCAGGCCGCTCAGTTCGCGCGGCGCCGGTCGCCCATCGCGTCAGTGAGATGCGCCATGATACCGACACCGTGCCGTACAGCCCTGGGCAGAGGTGACCTCCTCGGGCAAACTACCCTCTGGATGGAGGAAGGCAGTGTCTCAACGACCTCGAGGTGGCCGCGAACGTCGAGTACGGAAGCTACCGATGCTGAACAGATTCCTGGCCGCGGCGGTGGTCTGTACCGCTGGAGCAATTGTCCTGACAGGGTGCGAGACGGGTGCGGGTTATGGAGTCGCTGCTCTGCGCCAGGCGAGCGGCGGCTCAATCCGAGTCGCCATATGTGCCCCGACAGACGCAAGCAGATTGAGTTTCAGCGTCCGCGACCTCACCACGTCGAAGGAGTGGACGACCGTCGCGGAGTACGAAGGGAAGCACACGTTCACACGTGGAGAGGAGGTTGACCTCGGCGAACCAGTCGCCGGCATGCAGCTGACCCATAGCGCGCAGCTCTCCGCCCAAAGCGGTCAGGAGTACACCCTTCTCGTCGACGGGCAGTCCGAGCGGACGGTGTATTGGAGCGCTGTCGACTGGACCAGAGTCGGAAGCGGTTGGCTCCAGGTGAATCACTCGGCGAACCTGCCGGCCGTGACTGCCCACGCGTGCCCGGACAGGTGACGCAGTTTCGAGCAAGCCGTTCTAGCCCGAGGGTCTCGTGGATTCTCACGATTGTGGTGAATCACCACCGGGAGGGAGATCGATCTCGGTACGCGGCAACGGTGAGCGGATTCCGGCATCACGACGACGCCGCCGCCTGTACCGGTGGCAGGCTGGGAGCGCTCGTCCATTCCAGGCACGTTCGACGGAGGTGTCCCGGAAGGCAAGCCGAATCAGCCGCACTCATGCGCAGCGAGCCGCGTTCAGCTGGGTAGCCATTCCACCCCGCCGCGGAGAGGCCTCCACCCGAACCGAGCTCGCTCCAACTCAACTTCGTCGGAGTCGCGGGGCAGCCACTCGACACCCCACTCATCGAGCAGCGATGCGACCTCATCGTTGCCTTTGAAATACATGTCACCCGGAACTCCGGCCACGGGCGGTGGGTCCACCACCAACGTCCACCACTCGATCATGGTGTCCGGGTAGACGAACAGAAGGCGGCCGACCCAAGGGCCGGATGTCACGCGCCCTATTCGGCCCTGATGACCCCAGAAGCTATTCGTTAGTTCCATGTCAGAACATCCTCGGGTGGATCACGTGGAGATTTGCGTACCGGGTGTTGCCGCGAAAACCATACGTCAGATTGGAGGAGGCCCCAAATCTCCCCTTCCAGGCAGAAGCGCGACACCCGTTCAACGCATTCTGGTGCGCTTCGTGGCCGACGACACGGAAGCGGAGCGGTGTATTCCATCCGCGGACGGATCGAGCAGATCGAGCGGTTGGACAACCCAGTGCTCACCCTCAGACACGACGAAGCCCCGACGAGAAACAATTCCTCATCAGGGCTTCAGACCGTCGGGATGACAGGATTTGAACCTGCGACCCCTTGGAGAGTTCGGGCGATTTCCGAATCCCACCGGATGTCTTGAGAACCCTCGCGTTCCCTTGTGTTGACAGGGAACCGGACGGTTCGAATGCTCCGATTGTATCCGGTCGACTCGGGTCGTCCCTGGGTGATTGAGGTGGCAAAGTGATGGCCGCTCCCCCCGCGGCCGCCACTGACGATCCAGTGATGCCGCCCCAACCCCTCGCGCTCGGGGGCGGGGGCTTTCGGCCCGCTACCCCGCTACCCACGCTTCCCGAGCGAGGGCAAACCCCCCGAGACCGTCCGCACACTCCGCCGCTTCTGCGTCTTCGTCCGTTGCTTCGCCGTCGGCTCGGCGCCGCCCTTGCACCAATGTCCCGAGGGGCGCTTGTGCGCTACGAGTCGCGTCGGCGACGCTTGCGACCGAGCGACCAAAGCGTCGCACCTCGGGCAGACCATCTTGCCGCGCGGAGAGGTCGACCCCTGCTCCTTCGCCTGCGCGCGCCGTCTGCGCTCGGCCCGCTCGAGCTTGGCCGCCTCCCGCTGCTCCCGCAACGCTGCTATTCGCGCCACCGTCTCGGGGGTCGGCTCCACAAACGTCGGGCGCTCCCCCGAGCGCGCCGTCCGCGTGAACGAGCACACGACGCCAGCACTAGCCTCGTGCGCCTCGACGTATCCGCCGGTGACGATCCGCGCACGCCGACCGCACTCCGGGCAATCGAACTCCACCGCCATCGTCGCCATCCTCCGCGCCGAGTCTACGAGCGCGGCGCGCAGCGCCGCTTCTGGAGCAGCCGCGGCCGCAGCTCAGTAGACCTGCCCCCTGCCGTTGCTCGGCAGCAATCGAGTGCTCGGGGCGCTCCAAAGTCTCGGTCGGGCGGATGTGGGCGAGATCGCCACCGACGTCGATGCACACAGCCGGGATTCACCCGAGGGTAGTGGGGCTCGCTCGGCCGCGATCAATCAATGCCCTCTCCCACTCGCGCAGGTGAGTCGCAGCGCACCTCCAGTTAGAGAAGGGAGCTCAGCATGAACCACAGCAGCACCACCACCACCACGACGTCGTCCATCTCGTCGGAGTCGCCGGTCTCACCGCCGGTCCCCGAACATCGCTGGATGAGCGTTGTCTTCCTGCAGGGCGACGAAGCCGATCGCGTGCTCGACATGATCGACAGGAGCGGTCCCCAGCGGGTAATCCGTCACCTGTCGCAATGGGACTTCGGCGATGAGACCCGAGACTCCGCCCTCGTCAACGGCTACGTGTACAACGAGGTTCCCCAGAGTCCGACCGACGGCGTCGTCCACGACGACAACGCCGTGTACGCGCTGACGTACAACCGCCAGTTCGGCTACGTCTCCCTCTTGCGCACCTTCACACCGCAGGCGGAGGACGCGGACCGCCCAACATCACCGCAGACTCCGTGGTTCGCACTCGCCGGGCGTGCCACCGCGCCGCGTCGACGCGGCCTCACGCTCTGATCCGACCCGTGTGGTGCGAGCTGCCGATCACCGGCCAAACTCCCCCATCCGCCATCACGAGGAAGGAGCGACGATGACTCCACATCTCACGGACGAACAGATCGCTCGTGTTGTGCTTGCCGCAGTCTCAGAACCAGGAGACGGGGTCACGGGCACGTTGCTCCGCTCGCTGGGCGCGTCCGAAACAGTCCGATTGATCAAGACGCGAGAGCCGGTGCCCGACGCGATCGACAACACCGACGGGGCCCTATGGCGAGACCGATTGCGTGCACGACTGCGGGATGCCGACGTCGATCGGGTGCTCGCCGACACGGAGCGACGTGGCTTCACCATCCTCACTCCAGGCGATTCGCGGTGGCCGACTGAGCTCAGGGAGCTCGGCATCCACGAACCCATCGCTCTCTGGATCGCCGGCAATTGCAGTGTACTTGCAGCGCATACGCCACGGCGGGTCGCGATCGTCGGTGCGCGCGCCGCGACCAGCTACGGCGAGCATGTCGCAACTGAGCTTGCGAGCGAGCTCGCGGGCAGCGGAGTGAGCCTCGTCTCGGGCGGTGCGTACGGCATCGACGGTGCCGCACACCGCGCCGCGATAAGCGCACACCCGGCAGCCACCGTCGCGGTTCTCGCTGGAGGGCTCGACCGTCCGTATCCGGCCGGCAACGCGAGTCTGTTCGACCGCATCGTTGAGAGCTGCGGCGCCCTAATCAGTGAGCTACCTCCTGGCGCGGCACCGACTAAGTGGCGTTTCATTCAACGCAACCGGCTATTGGCCACCCTCGCCGGGGCGACCGTCGTCGTTGAAGCTGGCTCGCGTTCGAGCCCACACGCTCGGACGACCTGTCGGTGCAGTGCCCGGCCCGGTCACGAGCGCCGCGAGCACAGGATGCCACCGACTCTTGCGCGAGCGCATCGCAACCGTCGTCACCAACGCCAACGAGATCCGTGAGCTGCTCGAGTCAACGGCACCGAATCCTCGGCGCGCGTTCGATCACTCGCCGCAGTTCACCCGCTGCCGACGAGCGACAGGTCTTGCGCTCTGAGAGCACAAGGTGAGTCCAGGAGCGCGGTCAGCGCGCGGACCTCTGTTCGCACGTGCATCTTAAAAGTAAGATGAAGGGATGTTGAGCGATGTGCATGGGCCACGGAAATTGGATCGCCGCCGTCAGTTTTCGGTGCCGCGGGCACTGCTGGCGGCTGCGGGGATCGCGGTGCCTGGCCGGGTGAGCTTCGAACGAACGCAAGGGCGAGTGGTGTTGCGGGCTGCGCGGGCGGAGGATGAGGCTTTCCGGATGATGTCCGCGCAGGCGCAGGTGATCGCGCCGTCGTGGGTGGTGTCGGAGCTTGGCGCTGCGGCGGGTGATCCCCTGTATGTGCGCCGGCATGATGACGCGGTAGAACTGCTCCCCGCAGGGCGGGTTAGGGTCGAGGGGATGGAGAACGCATGAGCTTGGACGTGTCGCTCAGCGCACCTCTCCACCGTGACCTCGACGCACCGTGGGCGGGACCGGCCGGCAGGCAAGCCGCAGTCGCAGCGATCACGGCGCAGTTGTTCCCGGGCGCGGCAGGACTGCCGTTGACGACCTTTTGCCGGGCGCATGTGCACCCGGTCGTGGTGTGGGACCGCAGGGTGCTCGCGAACCGTCTGCACGCGTCGGTCGCACCGGCGACCTCACCGGACGCGGTCAGTCGGCTGATCTACCTGGATGTCGAGTCCCCGTTGCGGGCCGCCGGGATGATCGGTGTGGGCCGTCCGACCGCGGTCCGAAGGTCGCTGAAACCATTGCGTTCGCTGTGCCGAACAGTTGCCGCGTTCGCCCAGTTCCCGGCTCGCTCGCCGCTCGTGGTCGAGGAGTTCGATGCCCAGGGAACCGCCCTGGTCGTCAGTGGCGGCGATGGTGTCGTCGTTTATGCCCCTGGCGATCCAGGCCCGATGTCCGGCGCCGCGCTGAGTCCCCTGTGGCGGCGCGTGTACGAGGAGCGGCTCTTCGACTGGGCGCTGCGGTCCAACGCACTCCCGGTCGCGTTCAGCGCGGAACGACGGCCTTCACCCACGCGTTGAGCGAGCTGGGCGCGTCCCAGTGCGCATCCTCCATCTGCAGGGCGATGTCCATGTGCATCATCTGCGCGCTTACTGCTCGCGACCGGAACGAGACGAGGCGGTCTTCGCGGGGACCGTCGAGCACTTCGCGAGCTGCGGCTGCGATGCTGCCGATGCTGTGCGCGAACGCGGCGTGATCACCCACCCGGTCGAATACCGGATCGCCCTGGCAGATCTCGCAGAAGCACCAGAAGTAGTCGGCGGGCATCTGCGCGGCCACCAGCGGCAACCGCTCGAGGTGGTGGTAGGACATCAGCCGCGGCACATATACGGACACGACGCGGCCGCCGCGACCTCCGCCGCCCCCGGTGGAGGTCCAGATGTGTCGCAGCGAGCTGGCGGTTCCGACCGCGCCGAAGATGGCACCGCCGGCGACCGCGCCGACAGCGGACAGGTCCGAGCGCAGCAGCGCGATCGGGACCGGCGCGGTGAGGACCGTGAGCAGACCCGCAACAGCAGCCGCGGACCCGAACGGGTCGGTGGTGTGACCGACAGCGAGGGCGACAGGAATCCCAGCAGTGGTGATGGCGGCGAGCAGGTCCGCGGCGCGGTTCTTCAGGATGAGGTAGTCGATAGGCAGCACCGCCATCACCGGGCCGCGGGCGCGGGCGGCGAGCTGTGCTGCGCCGGCGAGCAGGCCGTAGACGTCGTCGAAGCGTTCCAGGCTGAGGTAGCCGCTGTCGGTGAGCGCGATCGGTACGCCGTGGTCGAGCTGCCACGTCACCCAGTCCGCGTTGAGGGGTTCGGCGGCGGTCTTGCGGTTCTTTCCGGCGTAGCGGTTCGCGTCGAACAGGATGCGGGACTGGTCGCCGGCGACTTCACGGTGTCGGGTGAGCAGCCGGTCCGCGGCGGCGGTGAGGTTGCCTTTGCCGATCGTGTAGACGGTGTTGAGGGTGCTGCTGCCGCTGAATGCGGCGACGCGCCGCACATCGGTGTGCGGCGCGTGGATGAGGATGGCATTGTCGATGCCCCCCAGAACCCGGGTCTGGGGCTCATGGCGGCGGGGCGTCGGCGTAGTCAGGTCGAGGTCAGTCATGAAGTGGTGCTCCCATCGTGAGCGGGACGAGCGCCTCGGGTTGCGGGTTCTCGCCGAGGTAGTGGTGACGGAAGGCCGATTCGGTCATCCTGGCGAGGTCGGCGATATCGGCGATCGAGAGATTGCGGACGTGCTGGTGGATGTCCAGGATCTGGGAGATCGTGGTGGGGGTCTCGGCTGCGACGTCTCCGGGCTCGCTCTTGCGCCAGCCGAGCTGGCCCAGACGCATGTTGAACTCGCGATACTGCCGGTCGGTGATCTGATCGAGGTCGAAGGCGCGGCGGATCAATGCCGAGATCGACAGTCCCCACTTTTCCTTCAGCTGCAGCAGGCGCCGGAAATCCCCGGTGCGCAGCCCCTCCAGGTCGGGGCGGATGGTGACGGCGGGGGCGAGCAGTTCGCTCGCGAACGCGTTCGCCTGCGCTTCCTGCTGCGGCCCGGGCGCATCGTGCATCAGCAGGTGACCGAGCTCGTGGGCAATCGTGAAACGCTGCCGGTCGGCGGGCAGGCCTTCGCTGACCAGCATCATCGGGAACCGTGACCGGTCCTCGGGCCACGTCGACACTGCATCCTGCCCGGGGGTGGACAGCGGGCGTCGAACCACGATGATCCCCGCGGACTCGACCACGCCGACCAAGTTGGGCAGCGGACCATCGCCCAGCCCCCACCGTTCCCGCAACCGCTTCGCAACCACACCCGCGTCGCCGTCCAGATCGATCGGGTCTCGCTGCAGAGAGCGCTGCGGCTGCGGGTCCAGCCCCGTGAGCAAGCCCTCCAGCGACAGTCGGGTGAGGTGGGTGACGGCTTCGACACGGCGCATCGTGCGCACGGTCATCGTGCTTGACCGACGACGGTGATGCAGGCAGCTGATCGACAGGCCGGTAACCGAGGGATCTGCGCGCAGAAGGCCCGGCGGGCAATCGAGCGCGTCCGCAAGGGCGTCGATGCGCTCGTCGGTCAGCTCGAGGCTGTGGGACTCCAGGCGCGAAACGACGGCCTGCGACATGTGGGCCTCCTTCGCCAACTCCGTCTGATTCCACCCGCGCGCCTCGCGCAGCAGCGCGATGATCGAGACCGTCGCATCCGCCATCTCTCACCTCCGCAAGTGAGAATAGCATACGCAGGTTTTGCCAGGTAGTTGCGCCACGCGTTTCGCCGAGCGCGCAATGGCGATTCGCGTCGTCGGAACCGTGCTCAACGCCTTGCCAGCGTGGTGTGCTTCCGTCCGATCGGAGAGACCAACCTGCTCGCAGCCGCCGGTATCTGACTCGCCACCATTGCCACCCTCGTCCTCACTGTCTACTGGCGAAGACTCGCTCACGGAGTGTCGAGGTGCGCTCGAGCATTGGCAATATTCTTCAACCATGGGTGCAGTCAAAGACTTCTTGATTCCGCACCTTGCGCCGCTCGCGACGCCGTATCTATTCGTCGGAGCTGGACTCTCACGCCGGTACGCGGCGCTCCCCTCGTGGTCCGAGCTGCTGCGCTTGTTTGCGGACAAGACAGGCCAGCCCTACGAGTTCTACCTGTCGGCGGCGGACGGCGACCTGCCCTTGGCAGCAACCAAGATCGCCGAGGCGTTTCACGGTGTCTGGTTCAGCGCCCCCGAGTACGAGGACAGTCGCACGACGTGGCAGTCGAAGGTGGTCGACCAGGCTGGCCCGCTGAAGATCGAGATCGCGAAGCTCCTCGAGGAGCGCGTGGCGGCGATGACGATTCCGCAGACCCTTGAGGGCGAGTGGGAGCTGCTTAAGGCCGCGACCGTCGACGGCATCGTGACGACGAACTACGACCGCGTCCTGGCCGAGGCCTTCCCTTCTTACCTCGAATACGTCGGGCAGGACGGCATGCTGTTCTCGGACACCCAGGGCATCGCCGAAACCTACGCGATCCACGGTTCGACGCGCGACCCAATGTCGCTGGTGCTTACGCAGTCCGATTACGAAAGATTTGACGCCCGAAACGCTTACCTCGCGGCGAAGCTGATCACGATCTTCGTGGAGCACCCGGTGGTGTTCCTCGGATACAGCTTCAATGACGCTAACGTTCAGCGGATGCTGACTGCCATCGTGCAGGGACTCGAGAACCACAGTATTGACAAGTTGCGCGACCGACTTATCTTTGTCGAGTGGCGCGCCGACGGCGACGCCACGGTTGAAGTGACTGACGTCAACATCAGCGGCCACCTGCTGCCGATCACTCGCATCAGGACGCCGGACTGGACCGAGGTCTTCGAGGCCCTGGGCTCCCGGAAGCACGCGCTCCCCGCTCGGACTCTGCGTGTCCTGAAAGAGCAGGTCTACGAGATCGTCAAGTCCAACGATCCGAAGGACCGGCTCTTCGCCTACGCCGACATTGACTCAGCCAAGGCGGAGGACATCTCGATTGTCTTCGGCGTGGGTGCGAAGATCGCGGCGACTGGAATCGTTGGCATGAATCGAAGCGACATCATCGCTGATGTTCTCGAAAACCCTCCTGGTGGGCTTCCTGCCGACGACATCCTTCAGTTGCACATCTCGAAGATTCCGAGCAACTGGTGGTACCCCGTCTTCAAGTATCTGCGTGAAGCCGGGCATCTGGACGCCGGCGGCAACATCATCGACGAGACGGTACTGCCATCTCAGGTGGTCAAGCTCGCCCAGCGGAACCGGACCGAGGTAATCACCAAGTTCCGCTACCGCCGCCGCTCCACGATAGCCGCGTTGGAGGCTAAGCACGACTGGCGTTGGATGTTCCTGAACTTCCTGGAAGTGCCGTCTCACATCGAACTCGCGAGCGACCTGCGCTCCTACCTGATAGACAACGCCGGAAAGCTGGAAACCGAACCCGCCTACTGGCAGAGCTACTACTCGAAGGGCGTCGTGGCGTACGACTACATTCGCTACGCGCTGGGGTGGAAGTAGTCCCTCGGGTGATCAAAGATCGCGAACGCGCGATTCGGCTGTCAGACCTGCTCGCCGTGCTCCAACGGTCTTGATCTGTCGTCGAGGATCCCGCGGACGCTGCCGTTCATGTAGCTGGCGAACTGGTCCCAGCGCGATCTAGCCGGTCCTCGAGCGCACAGTAGCGAAGACCTCGACAGTCGCCATTGCGGCGACCGCGACGACGCTTGCATGACCGGTGCACACGGATGCGCGGTGAGCGGATGGCGCTCGAAGCTTTCAAACGGAAAGGCGGCCGCTCGCGGCTGGACGTCGTGGCCTTAGCCCACCGACATCGATTCGTCTGTAGCCGCATCGCGATTGCGCCGCTCAAACGCTCGCACCCGCAAGAGCCGCCCGACCGTGATCGGCCCGTTTACCACGAACTTGAGCGCGTTCCACAGGCACACCAACACGAGCAGGTTGATCCATCCCGGCGCACCGCCGGCGACCCGCTGCGCGAGGCCGGCGGCGATCACGAGGTAAACGACGGCGAGGAGCATCACGGGGACGCCCCACTTGAGTCCGCGGCGGGTGTGCGTGGCGCGGATCAGGATGTTCGTCGGCATCGTCCGCTGGAAGAAGGCGTAGATGCGACTCACGAAGACGATCAGCAGTTGGAACATCGACCATGCCTCTCCTTCAGGCGTGGGGCTTGCGGTTGCGCTCAGGGTACGCCCGCGTCGCGCGAGCGGGTAGGACCGTCGGTCACAGGCTGTGGACAGACCGACTGCGGTTGGGCGCTTGTCGCGGCTGTGCAGGAGCGTCGGCTCGCGACAGCCTGATCGCGCGATCCCGCGCCACGGCTGCGGTCGCGGCATCCATCCGCTGGTTTGGCGAGGCGGCAGGCGCACCAAGTGCGTCATCCTCGAACACGCCGTACCGGTCTCGGTAGGCAGCGACGATGTGCGCATGGCGACGCCAAACATCCGCGCGCACCGGGTCGGCCGGCATGTGCCCGAGCGAACTGATCCACATCGCGCCCGACGCCAGAGCGGAGTCGACGAGCGCCGCCGCGCGCTCCTCGATCAGAAGTGCGCGTTCATCGAGCGCGCGCCGCATCTCGGCATCCATCTCCCCCATCGCCGCGGGAATGAGACCGGCGATCATCCGGCGTCCACTCCCCCGCGAGCTGCCGCTCGATGGCTGAGCGAGGACACGCTCGAGGCGCTCGTGGAGCACAGCCGCGGCATCCTGCGCGTCTTCGAATCCGCGCGAAGCGGCGAGCCGAGCGAGAAGGGAATCGACGTCGTATCCGAGCGCTTCGGCGCGCCGGAGACCCGCGGTGAGGACACCGAATGCGTCCGACGTGATCGTTGCATCGGCCACTTCGGCGGGCAGTCCGCACGCGTACACGAGGTTCGTCCACCGTGGCCGCTGGGCGGACGACGCGATCGTGTCGTACTCGGCCGCGAGCTGCGCGATCGATCCCCAGCTCTCCTGCTCGGCGACGATCGTCTCATGCGCCGACAGCTCGGCGCCGACGTGCCCGAGCACGCCCGCGAGGATGTCGCGGGCCGTGGCATTCGGACGCTCCCCTGGATGTCGAGCGGAGTGATTGTCGTCGGGGCGCGACACGACCACGTACGCGGTGTTCGACGCTCTCCCCCGCGTCATCGCGACGTACAGGTTCTCGCGCGTTGTTCCTGGCTCGATGACGGCGTGGGCGGTGTCGGCCGTGATCCCTTGCGCCCGATAGGCGGTCACGGCGTAGCCGAGGTTCTGTAAACGCACCTACCTCTCGATGAGAGCTAGGAAGGCGGTGGCTGAGATGAGCCACGATCAGCAGGAACGAACCGCAGGCAATGAGCCGAACGACCAGGCGACGGCGCAGGCGTCGCCGTCGTTGCGGGCGGTGGTGTATGTGCGGATCAGTGATGATCCCGAGGGCACCGAGCGCGGTGTTGACCGGCAGGAAGCTGACTGCCGGGCGTATGCGGCAGCGCACGGGTGGGAAGTCGCCCAGGTGTACCGGGAGAACGACACGTCGGCGTTCAAGCAGCGCACGATCACACTCCCGACGGGTGAGCGGGTGCGGCGCGTGGTGCGCCCGGAGTTCCGCGCGATGTTGAAGCACCTCAGCGAGCAGCGCGCCGGGGTGATGATCGCCTACGACCTGGATCGGGCGGTGCGCGACCCGAGAGACTTGGAAGACCTGATCGACGCCAAGGTACTCAACGGCTTCAGCGTCCGCTCCGTGACCGGCTCGCTGAGGTTGGATACGGATTCTGATGTGGCGATGGCGCGGGTGCTGGTCGCGATGGCGAACAAGTCCTCAGCCGACACCGCCCGCCGTGTCGCTCGGGCGGCGAAGCAGCAGGCCATCGAGGGCACTTGGCATGGTGGGCAGGTGCCGTTCGGCTACCGCGCCGAGAACCACACGCTCGTGATCGACCCCGAGGCTGCCGAGTTGGTGCGGGAAGCCGCGCGGCGGGTGCTGGCCGGAGAGACGTTGTACCGGATTCTCACCGACTGGAACCGGCGGGGTATCCGTACGACGCACGGGTGCCGGTGGTCGGATCGGACACTCAAACTGGTGCTGCGCAACCCCTCGATCAAGGGGGTACGGGAGTATCGACCGTTGTTGCCGGACGGCACCCGGTCGAAAACCTCCCTGATGCAGACGACCGCCGCGTGGCCCGCGATCTTGGACGAGGACACCTGGCAGCAGGTCTCCGATGTGCTCGATGCCCGCAAGCAGGCCCGAAACTTCCATCAGCCCGGCAGTGGGGCGGCGAAACGGCTGTATCCGTTCTCGGGTCTGATCCGCTGCTCGACCTGCGGACGCGCCATGCTGCATCGCGGCCAGGTGTATCAGTGTGTGCAACAGGTGCCGGGCGGGTGCAACCGCTCGATCCGTTCCGGCGACCTCACCAAACTCGTGGAGGAAGCCGTGCTCGCGACGTTCGAGCAGATCACCCTCAACCCCGCCAAGCGCCAGTCTCCGGGCGCGGATCAGGCCGCACGAGTGGGGCTTGCCGCGACGCTCGATGCCGACCGGGAACGCCTCGCCCGGCTCGATGATGACTACTACGACGGGTTGATCGACAAGTCGATGTGGGTGCGGCAACGCTCACGGATCGCCGAACGCATCGAACGCACCCGCCGCGAGTACGCCGCCACGGTGCCGGAGCACACTGGCCCGTCGATTGATATGACGACCGTCGCACAGGAGTGGGCCGACCGTACCCCGATGTGGCAGCACCAGGCCGCCAGTCTCGTCCTTGAAGCCGTCCTCGTTCACGCCCTGCCCAGGGGGATGAACGGCGCGACACCGGCGAGGCGGCGCAATGAGACCGTCGAAGCGTTTCATGCCCGCCGTGAGGTGTACCGGGCGGGGATTCTCGCACATCGGGTCGAGTTCGTCTGGCGCGCCTAACGCCCCCGCGCCTTCGGCAGGCCGCAGAGGGCTTGCAGTTGCTCACGCACCCGTGGGTCAGCGATGACCGGAGGCAGGCCCTGCGCTGCGCGGCTCTCCCGCGCGAGGCGTGCGCCGAGTGGTTCGGGGGCATCGGTCGAGGCTGGTTCGGGCGTGGTTGTGGTGGTCTGCGTCGAGGTATCCATGTAGACAGGTACGACAGGCAAACCACAACATCTAGTTGTACGGGGTCAGGACGTTGGTTGCAGTCGGCTGATCGGGGGGTTGCCTCCGAGGGCTGAGTGGCGTCGTCCAGTGTTGTAGTGCTCGAGCCAGGGGTCAAGTGCTGCGGTGCGGTCGTCGTTCGAGGTGAACGGTTGCCGGTAGGCCCATTCGGTTTGCAGGGTCCGGTTGAACCTCTCCACCTTGCCGTTCTGCCACGGGCAGTGCGGTTTGATGAACTTCTGCCGGATGCCGTGCGCGCCGCAGACGCCGCGCAGCGACCATCGGTAGGCCCAGGCGTTGTCGGTGATCAGCCGCTCGATGCGGGGGATGCCGTGCGCGGCGAAGTAGCCGATGGCGCGTTCGAGGAACGCGGCGCAGGTCGGGCCCTTCTCGTCGGGGAGGACCTCGGAGTATGCGAGCCGGGAGTGGTCGTCGACGACGGAGTGCACGTAGTCGTAGCCGACGACGGTCTGTTTCCGGGCGGCTGTGGAGCCCATCGCTCTGCCGTGCGCCTTCCACCCGCCGCCGTCGGGGATGCGACCGAGCTTCTTCACGTCCATGTGCACCAGCTCGCCGGGCTGCTCGCGTTCATAGCGGACCGCTGTGGTCTTCGACGCGCGGATCCGCTCCCCGGTCATCGGGTCCAGATCGACCAGACGAGGCAGCCCGGACCGGGCGATGATGCGCGACACCGTCCGCGCCGGCACCCCGGTGCGGGCCGCGACCTCGTCACGGCCGACTCGTTCCTTCTTCCGGATCGCGACCACCGCCGCGGCCCTGGCATCGGGGGTGCGGTTGGCGACGTGGTGAGGCCGCGAGGAGCGATCGTAGAGACCGGCTTCACCCTCGGCGCGGTAGCGGTCCAGCCACCGCTTCACGCAGCGTCGGGACACGCCCATTGCCGCGGCGATATGCGCCTGCTTCCACCCGGCACCGGCACGATGGACGATGAGCAGCCTGCCGTGCACGGTCAAGCGGGCATTACGGTGGGACACGAGAACCTCCGAGTTCGTGAAGACGTCAGACATCTCCACTAAGCCCGGAGGTTCTCCCCTTTCACAAGACCGGAAACGCCACCAACCTCATGGCCGGGTACATCTAGTACCTGGCATCGAGTTGAGGTACTATATGCAGACTTATCCACAGGGAGCTACCTGCGACCGACCCCAAACGGGGTATGTCACGGGGGTGCCGATTCGGTACCCTCGTGAACCGGCTCAACGGTGCCGCAAATTTTGCGGCACCGTTCGCGCCCGTGACGGCCAGCCGAGCGGAGCGAAAGCGCAGGTCCGACGGTGGTGGCGATTCGACACCACCGTGAACGGTCGCGGTGAGGTCGCAGCGGATGCGGCTTGGTTCGCGGGGGCAACGGCGAAACTCCTGGTCGGACGGTGGTGCCAATTTGCCACCACCGTCACGAGAACCACAACGAGCAGCACAGCGGGCCGAGGTCGCAGGCTGGACGGTGTGGGAAATTTTCCCCGACCGTCGCCCCGCGAGTGTGGTGCCGCCGATTCGACGGAACCACCCCGGCCGGGAGTAAAAGCCCTGGTCGCACGGTTCCGGCAATTTGCCGGAACCGTCACCCCCACCCCGACATGCAGGCGCGCCGGAGCGTATCGCGGTCGCGTGGTGGCGGTGCTCATCGTCGGGTTCCTCCGGTCGTGTGGGCAGGTGTCAGTAGGTAGGTGCGCACCCGTTCCCACGGGAGTCGTCGGCGCGTGCGGTGGCGATGCCGACGCCCGGCCCCGCCCGGCTCGCGGACGGTGGGCCGTAGCGCCGGTACTCGATGGGGGTCACGCCCATGTAGCGGCGGAAGATGCGCGAGGCTTGCCCGCAGTGGTGGCACCAGCCGACCCGTTCGGTGATCGTGCCGATGAGCAGATCGGTTTCGCGGATCAGGCGCGCCATCTCCTGTACGCGCAGGATCGACAGGTACACCGGCGGCGTCACCCCGAACGAGTCCTTGAACACCCGATTGAGCTGACTCGGCGACAGGCAGGCGTGCGCGTCCAGTTCGGTGAGCGGCCACTGCCTGGCGATGTTGCTCTGCATGAGCGCCGCCGTGCGCATAATCTCGCGGCGCACCGGCTTGAACTCCCGCCACCGGGGAGGCGCGACCCGCACGGCCCGCTGCCGAGAGGTCAGCGGCGGCACCTCCACCGGCGCGTGACGAACCAGCGGCGCGATGGCGGCGAGCACCGTGAACAGCAGCGCATACGCACGGAAGTAGCCGCGCGGCGATTGGTCTTCGCCGGTGAGTGTGGCGAGTTCATCGAGGATCGGCCCGAGCCGTTCGGCCTGCGATTCTCCGACGCGCAGCACCTGCACCGGATCGGGATACAGGTGAGTTGCGAGGTCGCGTGCGGCTTCGCCGTCCGCGAGCACGTCGAGGTGCTGCCAGAACAACTGCTCGACCAGTAATCGGTATCCACTGCCACTGTCCTCACCGTGACGGTGCCCTCGGGTTCGTACCCGAACTCGACGTTCGGGGCGACCAGCACCACATCACCCACCGACGCCGACCCGCCCGCATCGGCATCGGCATCGGCATCGGTGAGGATGATCGAGCCGTCGCGCACGACCACGAAGCGCACACAGTCATAGGCGGTCGCCGCCAATATGCGACGGTGACGGATGCTGGTGACATAGACGCAACTCCACGGCTCGACCGGCTGCACTATCGCGGGGTGCGGCGACTGCGGCGTCCTTGTAGGCTCATGACCGGTCGGCGTGGTCGCCGGGCGTTCGAGTAGCAGCGACATGACGACCTCCCTTCTCTGACCACCCCCGAGCAACCAGGGGGAAGAACCGGCCTACCAAGCACCGGCGGTCGCGGCGAAGCAGGAGACGAGCAGGCCGGGCGTTTCCCGGTCACTCCGGCACTTTGCCGGGCAGCGCGACCGGCTCGGTCATGGGAGGTCGGTCATGAGCGGGCGCATGTCTCGGTAGCGGCTCGGTGTCACTCCGGTGTGCGCTGTGGATGCTTCTACCGCGCGCGACCGGCTCCGCCACCCCACCCGCTGCCCGGTGGCGGTGACGGTGATGTTCGTCTCGCGTAGGAGCCGCGCCATCTCTTGCACGCGGAGCATCACCAGGTAGGCGGTCGGGGTCTTCCCGAACGTGTCCGTGAACACGCGCACCAGGTGCTTCGGAGAGAGCCGCACCAGGGCTGCCAGTTCCGCGAGCGTCCACGGGTGCGTGATCCGGCTGTGCAGCGCGTCGCGCACCAGCATCGCCTCACGACGCAACGGTTCAGGCACCCGACTTCGAGCGGAGAACGGGCGAGCGCGGGCACGTTGCAGCCGGGTCAGCCGCACCGTCGAGACGCGGATGCACGGCGCGATCACATCGGTGATGAGGAACCAGAGCGCCTGCATCCGATGGAACCGTTCCAGGTACTTGCCCTCGACGGTGAGGGCGACCAGCTCGTCCAGCCACGGCAACAACCGCCCGGCTCGATCCCGGCCCAGGTGCAGTACCTGGGCAGGTTCGGTGTACACCTTTCCCGCGAAGTCGTGGGCGTCGAGGCGGTCGTGCAAGATCGCGGAGTGTTGCCAGAAGAACTGATCCAGCGCCATGTCGGTGTCGATGTAGACCGTCGTATAGGTGACCCGCCCCTCGGGTTCGACGCCGAACAGCACGCTCGGCCCCAGCAGCACCGCGTCGCCAAAGCTGACGGGTTGCTGTCCGAACTCGCTGAACACGATGGCCGTGCCGTCACGGATCACAACGAGCCGGACAACGTTGTACGCCGCCAGGCCCACAGGTCGATGCGTCGTCCGTGTCCGAGCCGACAACGGCGGGGAGATGCGCCTATCCACTCATCGGGTGCTTTTCTGTCAGTTCACTGGGCCATGCGATGAGTTGCGTGCGAGTGTCGTCCTTGGTGGAAGTCTCCGCGACTGCCGCTCCGAAGTCGGCATAACTGATCGCTTGTCGGGTGAACGCAGTCTCGTCTGTGGAAGGGGAGACTCGTTCCCAGCGTGCTGTCGTCGGCCCCTCCGGTTCGTAGACGGGCGGCGGGATCAGATACGCCCATTCTGATCCTGCGTTGCCCGCTTCGAGGTGGTCGCGCAGCATGGCGTGTGCTCTCCCGCGCGGCAGTGTGGGTTCTGGGAACCGGGGGTCTTGCCAGAACCGTCTGTCTCCAGGGAGTCGGAGTGCTCCTGCTCCGCCGACCGTGACGATCCGGGCCGGAGCGCCGTTGGCCTTGGTGCTTGCCTCGATGAGTCGATCATGTACGGCCACGAGTTCGGTCGGGGCGATGTCCTCACGCAGTCGGATCGCGTTCATGACGACGTCGATGCCGTGCATTGCTTGCGTGAGACTGGCGTTCTCAGCGATGTTCACGACCGTGGAGGTCAGCGATGCAGCAGTCTTGGCGAGCCGCGTGGTGTCTGCCGGATCGCGCAGCGCAGCGGTCGCCTCGATGCCTGCGGGGAGATGAGCGAGGATGGCGGCTCCGGTGCGCCCGGTCGCGCCGAGAATCAGGATGCGAGTCATACAGGTACCTCCGAAGCGGGCGTGCGGGTGAGTCGGGCGAACCCGGTGAGGCTGGCGACGGCGAGCACCATGAGCGCGGCGAGACTGACGAGCAGGATCGGGAAGTCCAAGCCCAGGTAGGCAGTGAGTGGGCCGACGCTGGCACCGAGGAACAGCACGAATCCGTTGAGCGCCATCCCACCGGCCCGGTTCGGGGCGGCGGTCTCGCCGAACAGGGTGATCATCGCGGGCACCGCGAGCGCGACCCCAGTGACTCACACGAGACTCGCCAGCGCCGTGCCCGCGAGGGATGCCGAGAGTGCGGCTTCGATCAGCAGCCCAATCGCGGCGAGGGCGAACCCGGCACGTGCAACCCCCGCGCCGCCGAGACGCTTCGCAATAGCGCCCGCGAAGAGGGAGGCGAACATGCCCGGCAGCCCGACGAGGCGGAGCCAGATCACCTGCGATGAGTCCAGGCAGAGGTCGGTCAGGTGCGGGCCGAGGCCGGTGTACATGCCGACGAACGACAACAGCAGCGTTAGGTGCGCGAGGCTCAGTAGCAGCACCGAGGGGCGTGTGGCGACCCTCCCGACTACGGCGAAGCGACGCACCAGGCTCGCATCGTCTCTGCGACTGTGCGGCTCGGTGACGAGCACGGCGACGCCGATCATGCCGAGGCCGAGCATGATGCCGGAGAGGATGAACACCCACTGCCAGCCCAACGTCAGGCTGAGCGCGGAGGCGAGTACTTGGCCTGCGATCCCGGCAACGAGGAATGCCGTCGACATGGCCCCGATCGCCGTTGCCCGACGCTTCAGCGGGGTCGCTTCGGCCAGATACGCGAGCGCAACCGGCGCGAAACTCGACGCCATCACCCCCTGCACCCCGCGCAGCGCAGCAAGCATCGGCACCGTGGAGGCGAAGCCGCAGGCGATGGTCGCGACGGTGAGATACACCAGGCCGATGAGCATGATCCGCTTCCGCCCGTACTGATCGGCCAACGGCCCCCAGATCAGGAACCCGACCGCATAGCACACGCTGAACACCGTCGAGAGCGCGAACGTCACATCAGAGCCGAGTTCCGCACCGATCGGGGCGATCAGCGGGATTGCCGCGTACAACTGCGTGAGCACCAGCAGCGCCGTGACCACGAGCAGCACGACCACGCCGTTCCCTGCCGGGTGCTCGCGCGCCTCGCCTGCTCCCGCTATCTGTTCCGTCGAGTTCGCAGACACCACCACTCCAAATCCAACGTTTCCGTTGGATTTGACTGTAGTAGGCTAACCGCGAAGACGCAACGTGAGCGTTGGGTTTACCGCACGAGACGGGAGGTGGGAACGATGGGCTGGGATGTTGAGGGCAGGAAGCGCCGCATCCTCGACGCGGCGGTGGCCGAGTTCGCCGCGCACGGGCCGCACGGCACGACCATCGAGCGCATCGCCAAGGCCGCCGGGGTGAACAAGGAGCGCGTCTACACGCACTTCGGGGGCAAGGACAGACTTTTCGCCACCGTACTGCGCGAGGAACTGGCGAAGGTAGCCCGCGACGTGCCCGTCGAATCATTCGCAACCGAGGACGTGGGCGACTACGCCGGGCGCGTCTACGACTACCACCGCGAGCACCCCGAACTCGGCAGGCTCATGCGCTGGGAAGGGCTCGTCTTCGACACCGAAGTACCCGACGAGGCCGAGCGGCGCGAATACTACGGATACAAAGTCGCCGCCATGACCGACGGACAGGCCAAGGGCACAGTAACGAGCGACCTCGACGCCGACCACCTGATGTTCCTCGTGCTCTCACTCGCCGGATGGTGGTCAGCGGTACCGCAGGTCGCCCGCATGATCACCGGAGCCGAGAGCGACGCCGAACACGCACGCCGCCGTGCCTCCGTCGTCACCGCTGCCCGAAGACTCATCGGGCAGTAATCAGGTCACGAAGTTCGCCGAGAAGACTAGTCACTTCATCGAACCGAACTCCGAAAGTTCCCTCGAACTTTGTGACGCCAACTCTTGCCAGCGACACTCTGTGCGACGCTCTCGCGCTGACGCTCGGCTCCATCAGTCATCTGCCCCCTATCTCAGTGAGGCACGTATTTTACGGCGGGGCCGTAGTGCGCACCTCTCTCACGAGACGACTCGTGAGGGAGGCCAGAGTGAAGGGTGGAGTGAAGCTGTTCCACGGCAGCGGTGCTGCCGCGCGCGCCTATGTCGAGGCCGACCGCTCCCGCGCTGACGAGTACTACCTCGGCGCAGACCAGGCCGTGGCCGAGTACGCCGTGATCGACGCGACCGGCGAGGTCACCGCTGCTCGGTCGCTGTCGGCGGATGAGTACGAAGCCTGGGTCGATTGGGTGAACCCGGACACCGGGGAGTCGATGGGTACCCCGCGCAAGCCGGGCAAGGTGCGTCGGGGGTCGCCGTTGTTCGCGGAGATGACGATCAACGCGCCGAAGAGCCTGTCGGTCGCCGCCGCACTCCACCCGGACGTGTCCGAGGCGTTGGACGCGACGCAGCGGGATGCGGCGCGGGAGATTCAGCACTTCCTTGGTCAGCATTCGGTCACGTTGGCGGGGCCGCGCGGCGCGCAGGAGGTGCTGCCGGTCGAGCACATGCAGACCGTCGCGATCACGCACAAGACGAGTCGTGCGGGTGATCCGCACCGGCATATCCATTTCCAGATTGGCACGAGGGTGTGGGCGGGCGGGAAGTGGCGGGCGCTGACCACGGCGGCGTTGTTCCAGCAGCAGGGCGCGATCCGTGCTCTCGGTACGGCGGTGATCGCCGCGCACCCCCAGCTCGCCGCCACGCTCTCCGAGCATGGCCTGACCCTCGACCCCGTAAGCGGTGAGGTTGTGGAGTTGGAGCCGTTCAACGCCGTCATGTCGAAGCGGTCGGCGCAGATCAGACGCAACCTGGAACGCATGGAGGCCGAGTGGCAAGCGAAGCATCCCGGCGAGACGCCCGGCCCGGTGTTGACCGCTCGGATGCAGGACGCGGCGTGGGCGTTCCAGCGGCCCGGCAAGAAACCGGCGGACTTGAAGAACGAGCAGTGGTGGCAGCAGGAACTCCGAGACGCCGGCTACCACCCCGAGAGCTTGCAGCACCCCGACACCGTTGCGCCGGCATCGCTGGATGACCTCAGCGTGCAACAGGTCGCCAGTCGTGCGCTGGATCGCTGCGCGGCGGCTGCATCGACCTGGACACCGCACACCGTGCGAGAGCACGTCACCCGCATCACCACCGAGGCAGGCGTGCAAGCGACCCCGGCGGAGTTGCGCGAGTTCATCGACCTCGCCACCGGACTCGCCGCCTCGGATTGTTTCTCGGTGCTGCCGCCGGGCATGGTGCAACCCGAGCACGTCGCCCACCTCACCAGCCTTGGCGTCGTCGCCGCCGAGACCGCACTCCGCGACCAACTCACCGCCGCGACGCCGGAACGGGAGCCGAAGCACCCCGACGTGACCGACGCTGCGCAAGCCGCCGGACTCGACACCGGGCAGACCGTGGCCGCCGCTGCCGTCGCCTCGACCAACCCGCTCGTGATTGTCGAGGGCGCGGCGGGCGCAGGCAAGACCACCATGCTCGGCGTCGCCATCGAGGTTGCAGCCGAGCACGGGCGATCCTCGCGGGTGGTTGCGCCGACGTTGCGTGCGGCGCAGGTCGCCCACGAAGAACTCGGCGTGCCCGCAACCTCCGTCGCGGCGCTCGTGTATGCGCATGGGTGGCGGTGGAACGAGGACGGCGTATGGACACGCCTCGCACCCGGCGACACCGACCCTGCAACCGGGAACATCTACACCGGCCCACCAAACGACGCCGTGCTGTCGCGGGGTGAGCGGGTGATCGTGGACGAAGCGGGGATGCTCGACCAGGACACCGCCCTCGCTCTGCTGACCGTCACCGCCGAGGCAGGCGCGTCGGTCGCGTTCGTGGGCGACCGGGCGCAGCTCCCGGCGGTCGGGCGCGGCGGGGTGCTCGACATGGCCGCCCAGATTCGTGGCCGTACCTACGACATGACCGAACTCCACAGGTTCACCGATGCCGAGTATGCGGCGTTGACGTTGGTCATGCGTGACCGGGAGCACCCCGGCGACGTGTTCGACCGACTCGCCACGATGGGCCTCGTGACCTTGCATGCCGACGAGGAAGCGGCCCGCGAGCACATCACCGCCCACGCCCACGACGGCGAAGCGATCACCGTCGCCACCAACGACGAGGCCACCGAGCTGAACGAGCACATCCGCGCCGGGCGGGTCGAGCGCGGCGAGGTCGACGACACTATGACGACGACCGGCAGCGACGGGCTGAGCATCGGCGCTGGCGACCTGATCCAGACCCGGAAGAACAGCAGCGACCTCGGCGTGGCAAACCGGCAGCAATGGATCGTGCAGCATGTGACCGACGAGGGCAGCGTCTACGCCCGCGAAGTCAGCGGCGGAGGCAAGCACAGCCGCACCGTCGCCCTCCCCGCCGAGTACGTGAGCGAGTGGGCGCACCTGTCGTATGCCGCGACCGCCTACGGCGTCCAAGGCGCAACCGTCGATGCCTCCCACACGGCCTTGTCGGAGGCGACGAGCGCGGCAGGCGTCTACGTCGGCATGACGAGAGGCCGCCAACAGAACCAACTCCACGTCGTCGCCGCTGATATGGCGGATGCGCGGGCGCGGTTCGTTGAGGCGATGGAACGCGACCCGGCAGACCGTGGCCTCGACCACGCCACCGCCCAAGCCATCGACGCCGTGCAAGGCCTCGTCAGCGATGGCCCCGTGCAGCTCATCACCGAAGAACTCGCCCGCCTCACCGCCGAAGCCGAACGAGCCGAACGTGCGGCGGAACGCTGGGAGCAGACCGCTGCCAGGTTCGACGCCCAGCGCGCAACACACAAGACCGAGGACGACGAGCACGCCGACGTGCTCCGCCACGCCGAGGACGAGGCGGCGCGCATCCGTGCCGAAATCGCGGAACCGTTGACGGTGCAGGCCGAGGCAGACGGCACCACCTATCTCGATGCTGTCGAGCGCGAGGCCGCCGCAAGCAGCCGACTCGCCACCGTCGGCAGGCTCGGCAGGCGCAAGGCCCGCGCGGAGCACCGCCAGACGAGCGAGCACACCCGGACGGTTCGGGCACGGGTGCGCGAAACATGGGGCGAACCACCCCGCACCACCGACACCCTGCCCGAGTGGGCGGCACGACAGGCCGAGCGTCGCGCCGAGGCCGATCCCCGCGTGATCGACGCCGCCCAGCACGTCGAGGCCGCGCGAGCCGACCGTGACGAGTTGCGGCAGCGGCACGAGCAGGAACGCCGGGCGTTGCTGGTCAGCGAGTACGGGCCGCAGGCGGTGATGCGCCACCGGGTCGGGATGCGACTGCCGAACCCAGCACAGCAAGCAGGACAGGCGCACCAGCAAGCCACCGCGCTCCGAGCCGAGGCCGACTACCTCCGCGCGCTACCGATCCGCGACGCCGCCGCACGGATCGAAACCACCCGCGCCGAGCACGAAGCAAGGCAGCAAGCACTCGCCGAACGCGAACGGCAACTCCGCGAGCCGACCGAACGCGACCCGCGGCGCAACGACCCGCGACATGACGGGCCAGCACGCGGCCTATGAGCATCAGCAGCACGTCGCGTCGGCGTGACGTTCACAGCAGCCCCGCAACCCGAGCCACAGACGCCCAGCGCGATTGTCGGCCGTTCGACGTACACTTGAATACATGACACCCGACACCGCAACTCTGATCCGAGACGGCCTCGCGCTCGACGCCGATCAGCGCGCGGTCGTCGCTAACGCCCTGCTCGAAAGCCTCCATGATGCAGACGACGAGAGCGAGGTCGATGCAGCCTGGCGTGCCGAGGCTACCCGGCGACTGGCCGAGGTGCGTGAGGGTGCGGTCGATCTGGTGGATGCCGACGAGCACTACGAGCGTTTGCGCGCCTTGCTCACCGCATGACCTTGGCCCAGCGAGAGCACCCCGAGGCCGTCGCGGAGTTCGACGCCGCCGTGCGCTGGTACGAAGACCAGGAGCCAGGGATCGGCCTTGCGCTCATCGACCGAGCAAGGCAAGCCCGGAAAGACCTCGACCAATGGCCGAACGCCGCCCCACCATTCACGACCGCTGACGATGGCACCGTGATCCGCAGCAAGGCCGTTCGCGGATACCCGTACCGCATCGTCTACACGGTGGAGCCGGACACGATCCTGATCCTCGCCTACGCCCACGAGCGCCGCGAACCCGGCTACTGGCTCCACCGGCTGAACGACTGAACAGCACGCCGCCGGGCTCATGGCTCGGATCGGGTCTCGCGTACATTTCTGGCGCCGTCGAACCCGGTGGTGAGGTCAGCGAGGAGCAGCTCCGCCGTCTCATGGGGCACGGCCAGGACCCCAACACGAGCGAACAGTTGGGTCGTCCGTACCGCCGATTCGCAAGCACTGCCGAGCGAGTTGCCCGTCGGCTTGAGAAGCTTCCCGAGACCCTCGCTCCCGCTGATAGGGGTGCACAGGTGGCGTTGATCGAGGCGGAAGAGGCAGGGAAACCGACGGGTGTGTTCGGCGAAGTCGGTGAGGCGGGCGAGGTTCTGTCGGGTCTTGACGGCGAGGTAGCGGCCGTTGACTTTCCGGTCTTCGTTGATCTCAAGCAGGGCTTCGGCGGCATGCTGGCGGACGTAGGGGTCTTCGGCGTCGTCGGCGGCGATCTGTGGCCCAGACTTCGCGAATTCGGGCAGGGGTACTAAAGCCCACCCCCTGTTCCCGATCGGGCACACTGCAGAACTTACTCTCTCCCTCGCCGCCATCTGCAGTGCACGCGACTTCGCGATGGTTTGGACGCGGCTGTCGAGCGAGCCGAAGGTGAGGCGAGCAAGGCAGATCGCGCCTACGTTCGAGCCATCACCTTCGCCGCCGGTCAGTTGCTTCGCGCAGTCGCCGAAGTCCACCGGGCAAGCCTGGCGAGCCGTATTCGTCGGCGGTCTCGAGGCAGCGGTCGTGTGTGCAGCGCATGATGGCGGAGAGCCGGTCCTGCGTGTAGTCGAATGTCCAGGAGCCGCGCGAGGCGTTCTGCTGCGTCTCCAGAGCGCGCTGAATTTACCAGATCGGTGACGATTTTGGTGTTCTTGGTGGACTAATGACCGTTCTCGGGCAGGTCAGAGTCCCGCGCGGCGGCTTCGCCGTTGTCGAGGGACGCAAGCGTGGCCATCTGGTCGGTGCTAAGGCGGAAGTCGAAGACCGAGAGGTTCTCGACCAGGCGTTTGGGGTCTGACGATCTCGGCACCGGCACGAGGCCCTGCTGCACGTGCCAGCGGAGCACCACCTGTGCCGCCGTTCGTCCGACGTCCGCCGCGATCTGCACGATCGTCGGGTTCTCCCGCAGCTCGGGCCCGCGGCCGAGCGGGCTCCAGCTCTCGGTCACGATACCGAGCACCTCGTGCGCGCGTCGAGGAACGGTACGGGCGATGTCGGGGCTGAGCTGGATCTGGTTCACGTCGGGCACGACCCCGGTCGCGTCGATGATGGAGGCGAGGTGGGCCGGTTTGAAGTTGGAGACGCCGATGGCTTTGACCCGCCCCTCCTCCAACAGCTTGACGAGACCCTTCCAGGCGTCGACGTAACGGCCTTGAGCCGGGACCGGCCAGTGGCAGAGGAAGAGGTCGAGGTGGTCCACCCCGAGCCGCTCGAGACTATCGTCGTAGGCGCGCTGGACGCCGTCGACGCTGTGCGACTCCTTGTTGAACTTGCTGGTGATGAAGATCTCGTGGCGGGGCAGCCCGGAGTCATGGATCCCCCGCCCGACGGCGACCTCGTTGCTGTACTTGAATGAGGTGTCGATGAGCCGATAGCCGCTCTCGATGGCGACGCGCACGACCTCCTGGCATTCATCGCCGACCATCGGCCAGGTGCCGAGGCCGAGTGACGGGATTCGGTGGCCGTGCAGGAGGGGGAGCAGGGGCGCTGGGGGCGCAGGTTCGAGCTCTTCTGTAGTCATCGGTCGGTGGTCCTATCGTTGGTCGCTATCGGATGCCGAGGCCGGCGTGTTCGAGGTCGGCGAGATGGAATCGCCAGACGTGCTGTTCGTTGAAGGCCGGTCCGAGATCGGGCAGATCGTCGAGGTCGGCCGGCGCCACAGCGGCCGGCGTCACACCAGCCTGAAGGACCTGCAGCTGGATGCGAGCGAGGGCGTCGACGTTGATCGCGTTGATGACGGCGGATTCGACACTCGATCCTGTCGCCGTGAGCCCGTGGCCACGGAGTAGGCAGACCGGGCGATCGCCGAGGGCGTCGACCATGGCGCTGCCGAGCGCGTCCGAGCGGATCAAGACCGACCGGGCAAAAGTGGGGATGCCCGCCAGAGCCATTCGCATCGCCGGGATGTTGTAGGCACCCACCACGCCCAGAAGAGGGACACCGATCAGCGTCAATGCGACGACGGCTGGCGGGTGGGCGTGCACGACCGCGCTCACATCCGGGCGTGCGCGGAGGGTGGCGAGATGCAATGGCAGCTCGTTCGGCGCCGAGTATCCGTCGGGCAGCTCGGTACTCCCATCGAGGCGGACCAGGTGGATGTCGTCGGGCTGCGTGAACTTCAGCCCGCGTTCTTCGCGGCCTCTGCAGCGCACGAGCAGGGAGTCTTCGCCCACTCGAAGGCTGATGTGCCCCAGGATGTCGTCCACGAGCCCTCGCAGAGCGAGGATGCGGCATCCCTCGGCGACGAGCAGCCGTTCCTCTGAGTAGTCGGTCACCTGCATTCCGTGCTTCTCCAATCGATCCGGTGGTCGTTCTCCAATTGACCGCTTCCGCACATCAGAGTACATTTCTGCTAGACAGATAACAATCCATACTTCGACGGAGCGTTCAAGATATGACAGACCACACGATCTACGACGATGTCAGACGCGGCATGATCCCTGCCCACATCTACAACGACGAAGAGATCTTCGCGCTCGAGCGGGAGCGCTTGTTCAGTCGCGCGTGGATCTTCGTGGGTCACGAATCAGAGATCCCTCAGCCCGGCGACTACGTGGTGCGGCGAGTGCTCGACGACTCGTTCATCGTGGTGCGCGACGAGAGTGGCTCCGTCAAGGCGATGTTCAACATGTGCCTGCACCGAGGAATGCAGGTGTGCCGGGCGGAAATGGGCAACGCCTCGCACTTCCGCTGCCCGTATCACGGCTGGTCGTACCGCAACGACGGACGAATCGTGGGGCTGCCGTTCCACGAAGAGGCGTACGGTGGCGAGGCTGGCTTCAATCGCAAGGGAGCCCGCCTGCTTCCGGCGCCGAGCCTCGACAGCTACAACGGGTTGATCTTCATCAGCATGGATCCGGATGCGCCACCGCTGATCGACTACCTCGGCGATTTCGCTTTCTATCTCGACTACTACACGAAGCAGAGCTCCTCGGGCATCGAGCTCCGCGGCCCGCAGCGCTGGCGGGTGAAGGCGAACTGGAAGATCGGCGCAGAGAACTTCGCCGGCGACATGTACCACACGCCACAGACCCACACCTCGGTGGTCGAGATCGGCCTCTTCCGCGAACCGAAGGCGGAGAAGCGTAAAGACGGCAACACGTACTGGGCGGGCAACGGCGGAGGCACGACCTACAAGCTTCCGGAGGGAACGCTCGAGGAGCGGCTGCGCTACGTGGGCTACCCCGACGAGATGATCGACCGGATGAAGGAGGTCTGGTCCCAGGACCAGCTCAATGTGATCGGCGAGAACGGCTTCATGATCTCGGCGGCCTCGATCTTCCCGAACATGAGCTTCGTGCACAACTGGCCGAAGGTGGAAGACGGCGACGACGTGCTCCCGTTCATCTCGATCCGTACCTGGCAGCCGATCAGCGAGAACGAGACCGAGGTGCTTTCCTGGTTCGCCGTCGACGCAGCGGCACCGGAGGAGTTCAAGGCTCTGTCGTACAAGGCGTACCTGATGTGCTTCGGCAGCACGGGGATGTTCGAGCAGGACGATGTGGAGAACTGGGTGTCCCTTACGAACACCGCGAAAGGGAATATGGCGCGGCGCTTGCTGCTGAACAGCCGGATGGGCGTGCTGAAAGACGGCAGATTCGTCGTGGAGCCGCTCGGACCGGACGCGTTCTCTGGCCCGGGCGTGGCCCACGTCGGTTACGGAGAGTACAACCAGCGGCATCTGCTCGAGCGCTGGGCGGACTACCTCGAGACGGAGCCGACCGCGCTGATCATCTCGTCGGTGGGGATGCCGGAGGGGCTGTCATGACCGAGGCGCGCTGGGTTCGACTGAAAGAGTCGCCGCTCGGAGCACATACGACCAAAGCCACGCGGGTGGGGAGTTCGTTGTCGTTCTCGGACGGCCTGCATCTGGAGACGCACAGGTGGCTCGTCGAAGAGGCATACATCCTCGACGAGCAGCGGTACGAGGACTGGCTCGACCTCATCGCCGACGATGTGCACTACATCATGCCCGTGCAGGTCACTACCGCGCTCGGCGCCGGGTACTCGACGTCTCCGGGCATGGCGCATTGGGACGAGAACAAGTACTCCCTGAGCCGGCGGGTCGCCCGCTTCCTCACGGAACACGCCTGGACAGAGGATCCGCCCTCCCGGCTCCGTCACTTCGTCACGAACGTGCGCACCTTCGAGAGCGACGTCCCGGGCGAGGTCGTCGTCGATTCTGCGGTGCTTCTTTTCCGCAGTCGCGGCGACGTGCACGAGCCCGCGGTGATCTCGGCCGGCCGCGAAGACGTTCTGCGACGTGTCGGCGGCGGGTTGCAGCTCGCACGCCGAACCATCACGGTCGACGAGTCGGTCTTGCGCACACAGAATCTGGCGATCTTCCTATGAAACTCGAATGGGAAGGCGAAGAGGACGACCGCATCGCGGCCATCGCAGCAGCAGACGAACGTCAGCGGCTCGAAGACCAGCGGGTAGGGGCTCCGATCTCGATCGCCAATGAGTTCTCGGAGATCCGGGTATCTCGCGTGGAGACACGCAACGGCTCCCGGCTCCTGATCGAGTCGCCGCGATCCGGGCAGTGGGTCGCTCTCGATCCGCTCGAGCTCGAGGCGCTGACCTGGCAGACTACGGCGACGTTCTCCGCCATGATCGCCCAACCGTTCGCACCGATGTTCCCTGAGATAACGCCTGAAGAAGCAGGAGAGGAGTGACACATGCCTGTCGTGAAAGCGGATCTCGGGCTCTGTCAGGGCTACGCCAACTGCATCATGGCCGCGGGAGACTATTTCGATCTCGATGACGACGGCGTCGTGATCCTGCTCAGAACAGAGGTCGACGAGGCCGACCGGAAACGGGTCACCGAGGCGGCGAACAGCTGCCCGGTTTCCGCGCTCCGGGTGGAAGACGAATGACGACAGCGATTGTCGGTGCGTCGATCGCGGGGGTACGGGCCGCGCAGGCGCTTCGGGCAGAGGGGTATCGCGGAGACGTTGTGCTCATCGGCTCCGAGCCCGTGCTGCCCTACGACAAGCCGCCGCTGTCGAAGGGATACCTCGTCGGTGCAGGTGCAGCCGAGGTCACGCTCCTCACGGCGGCGGAGGCGCTCGAGCTTAACATCGACCTTCGTCTCGGTGTGCCGGCGGTAGGTCTGGACCGTGCGTTGTCGGAGCTCCGGCTGGCGAATGGACGGCGGGTCGGCTTCGATGACCTCGTGGTGGCGACCGGCGTCCGCGCGCGGCCGTCGCCGTGGGGTGAAGGCGAGGGAATCCATGTGCTGCGGACACTCGACGACGCAGACCGGCTGCGCGCCGAGCTAGTTCCCGATCGCAGGATCATCGTCATCGGAGCGGGCTTCATCGGCGCCGAGGTCGCCGCGACCGCTCTTGGGCTCGGAGTCGATGTCACCCTGGTCTCGGCGACACGCGACCTGATGTCACGCCGGCTCGGTGACGAGATTGGCGCCCTCTTCTCGCAGAAGCACTCCCGGCATGGCGTACATGCGGTTCTCGGACGGACGGTCGCGCAGATCGACGGTGCGAAGGGAGACTTCCGCGTGCTCCTGGATGACGGTTCCGAGCTCCACGGTGATGTCGTCGTCATCGGCATCGGGGCAGTGCCGAACGTCGAATGGCTCGAGGACTCAGGGCTCGAGATCGACGACGGTCTCGTCTGCGACGAATTCCTCACGGCACTCGGCGCCCCGGAAATCCATGCGATCGGCGATGTTGCGCGGTGGCGGCATCCGGTTCGCGGCGATCTCACCCGTCTTGAGCACTGGACGAATGCGGTCGACCAGGCGCGCTGTGTCGCGCACAACATCGCTCATCCCGACGACCGACGCTCATATCTGCCTGTCGAGTATGTCTGGAGTGACCAGTTCAACTGGAAGCTGCACATCGTCGGTCGCACGACGGCAGTCAACCCCGAGATGGTGACGGACCCTCGAACACCCGACCGGATCGCGTCTCTGTACTCTCAGAATGGTCTGTCATTCGACGGGGCAGTGGTACTGAATTGGCCCCGCGCTCTCGTCGAAGTCCGCCGGTCCATCGCAGCGGGATCGTCGCTTTCCGACGTTCGTGTACGACTGGGCCGGCTGCTCGAATCGGCGTCCGGATAGACCTGGACGGGATCGCCTTGCCCTTGATGGCGGCCCTGAGGGCCGGCAGGAACGATACAGTTTCTGTTGTGCAGAGAAATAGAGCAGCCGACGGAGTCGATGCGGCTCCGCAATACCCGATCGAGTCGGTCGACAATGCCCTGAAACTCCTGCTCCTGCTCGGTGAGAAGAACGAACTTCGACTGACGGACGCCAGCAAGCACCTGGGTGTCGCGACCTCAACGGCGCATCGCATCCTCGCGATGCTTCAATGGCGAGGATTCGTGCGGCAAGACCCGCGAACGAAGACATACGGGCCAGGGCCGTCGTTGACCACGATCGCCTTCTCGGTGCTGAGAAAGATGGACATCCCGCAGATCGTGCAACCGATCCTCGAGGAACTCAGCCACCAAGCCGGCGAGACGGTTCACCTCGGCACGCTCGACGGCAACTCCACTCGCTTTCTCGCAGTCTCGGAACCGACGACGGCGGTGCGAGTCGCTTCACGGTTGGGCAAGGAGATGCCGGCCCATTGCACCTCCACGGGAAAGGTTCTCCTGGCGCAGCTCCCGCGAGAACAATTGGACCGTCTCTACCCCGACGAGCAACTCTCACAGGTGACTCCGCAGTCGATCCGTACCAAGACCGAGCTCCTCGCACAACTGGATCTTGTCGCGAAGCAGGGCTATGCAACGAACCGGGAGGAGAGCGAGGAGGGCGTGGCCTCGGTGGCCGTGGCCGTTCCCTCGGCGAGCGGGCTGCGGTTGGCGATCAACGCATCTGCCCCGGTGTTCCGCTTGCCTCCCCGCAAGGTGAAGACCCTCGTCGCACTCCTCGATGAGGCAGCCGTACGTCTGGCCGACCTGACCTCCTGAAGGCTCGTCGTCTCTTTCCCCTGCGACCTGGTGCAGGGGTCGTTCGGCGCGTTCTGAAGAGAGCTCGAGCCATGCTGGACTGTTGGCGCCGCGCAAGCTATTGTGTCTTCTAGTTAGGAACAAGTTCTGCTCAGCAGATAAATATGCGAAGAGGATGATCAATGCAGATCGTACTGGTGCACGGCGGATGGGTAGGCGGCTGGGCGTGGGACGGCGTCGCCGACGAATTGCGCAGAATGGGGCACGAGGTGATCGCGCCGACGCTGCGCGGTCTCGAAGACGGTGACGTGGACCGCTCCGGCGTCACGATGAGCATGATGGCGCGCGATCTGATCGATCAGGTAAGAGAGCTCACCCAGCTCGACATCGTGCTCGTCGGTCATAGCGGCGGAGGTCCGCTCATCCAACTCGTCGCTGAGGCGATGCCCGAGCGCATCGGCCGGGTCGTCTTCGTCGACGCCTGGGTGCTGCGCGACGGCGAGACCATTAACGACGTGCTCCCCGATCCGTTGGTCGCAGCGATGAAGGCGCTTGCGAGTCAGTCCGACGACAACACCATCGTCATGCCGCCTGAGCTCTGGGCCGCGTCTATGCAGGACATGTCCCCGTTCGAGCAGCAGCAGCTCGCCGCGCTCGAGCCGAGGCTCGTCCCAACGCCGGCAGGCTGGTCCAATGAGCCGATCCGCCTCGACCAGTTCTGGGCGAGCAGCATCCCGTCAAGTTATGTGTTCCTCGCTCAGGACCAGGCCGTTCCCGCTGAGATCTACCAGGCCGCGGCCGGGCGGCTTGATAGTCCGCGCACGATCGAGATCGACGGAAGCCATTTGGTGATGCTCACGCATCCGGAGAGGCTCGCACGGGCCCTCGACGCCGTCATTGCCTAACAGGCCTGGGGAAGCTATGGATTCGATTTCACGCCCAGACGACGTCGCGCCGATCTCGTACACCGAACTGGCGCCGTCGGGTGCGCCTGCTCGGTGGATCGTCCTCGTGCACGGGGGTGGTGTCTCGAAGGAGTGCTATCTCGAGACGCCCGACGGCCGACAGGGCTGGGCGGCACGATTGGTATCGCTTGGCTACGGTGTGCTGGTGGTGGACTGGCTGGGGTTGTCCTATGAGGCGGCCCAACACGTCGATGATCGTGCGGCGTCTGCGCGGCTGGACTATGAGAGCGTGTGCCGAGGGATGGGCGTGTTCCTCTCTGGTCTCGGCCGGAACGTCGTGCTGGTCGTGCACTCGATGGCAGGTCCGATTGGCTTCCGCCTCCTAGAGACGCATGGCGATCTCATCGACGGGCTCGTAGCCGTCGCTCCGGGCCCGCCTGGAAATGTACAGGCGGTGCCCGAGATCGTGAGGGAGTCCGACCAGGAGGTCTCCATCCGTGGAGCGGCCATCGACTGGACCATCCCGAAGATGGGTTTCTGGGAACCCACAAGCGCCTTCGTGAACGACAAGGCCATCGGACCCAGCCGGCGGTTCCCCCGCGAGTGCATCGAGGTGTTCCGCCGCACCCTTCGGCCGATCCCGGCCCGGATGCTTTATCAGCGTCAGAACATCGGTGGGAGCCAAATGAGGATCGGGCCGACCGACGCGTTCACGAACAAGCCGATTCTCGTCTTCACGGGTGGAGCCGATACCGACCACCCCTCGCAGCTGGATCAGGACATCGTGGCCTGGCTCACCGATCAGGGCGCCGCCGTCACCTTCTGGTCGTCCGAACTGCCTGTTCTCGCTGGGAACGGCCACATGCTGATGGTCGAAGACAATAGCGACGAGCTCGCTGACGAGATCGCGCGGTGGATCACGGCGCTCTGACTCGCCACCGTATCGTCCCGGCCATTATTTCAGCCGACCCGACGTCCCCAACAGCGGAGGAGAACGCCAGTCGTTTCCTTCGTGTCACTCGAGGGAACGCTGTGCCAGCTCGTTGCCGACTACGACTTGGTCGATCGGGCCCTTGCTCGAACTCCTCATTTCATACGTCTGGCGATGGACTCAAGGGAGATGTTCGCCGACGGCCGCGTGCAACTCCAGGTCATCGGTGGACAGCTGAGGCGTCTGCCACGACGCATCGAGACGATCGGTTCGCAGCTCGAACGGAACGTTCGGGCTGAGCATAAGGATGTTCCGAGACCTCCAGGAACGCGGATGGATCGGTTCGTTGGTCGGGGAGCTGACGACCACCCTGGTTGGCGTGGCGCTTATCGTCGCTGCGGTGCTACTTTCGGTCTCGGGGGGTGGCCCCCAGCTCGCCCCGACGTCGCACTCCTACCGTTCCTAGGGGCGGGGTGGTCGGCCTCGCGGGCAGGCTCCTCGTGCTGAGGCCGCTGCGCACCTCCTTGATGCGCACCACGCTGATCGCCGGATCCTGGCAAACTATCCCGCGACGCGAATTCGCAGGGGGTGTCGGCGCGACTTTCGATCGACGTACAGTGCCGTCCGTTAACAAACGATCGGTTCGTGCGACCGAACTGTCGAACGCCTGTGCATCGCTGCGGCGAGTTCCTCATGGCGCAGTACCTGGGTTTCGCTTCCGGAAGAAGATTTCACGAACCCCAGCGACACGGTGTTGCGGTGACGTTCGACGAAAGAGAAGAAGGATGGCCCGGCGAATCCCAATCGCGCGAAGTCTCGCCTTCGAAATGACAGAAGCGCTCCTGTGCTCGCGCGTCGGTTACTTCGCACCTTCTAGGTGTGACGTTATCAATTAGGGTGATGACGACCGGTGACGGGTACCGGTACCTGCTGAACTCTGTCGTGTCCGGTGACGGCGACCGCGACGCCTCGTCTGTGTTGACGCGGTATTACGCGGAGGCCGGGACTCCTGGCTCGATGTAGCGCCGAGGGGGTCGCTACTGGTCGGTTCCGACGTTGTGTTCAACCCAGTCGCGCAGATGCTTCAACGGGGCGGCTGCGCTGTGTCCGAGGTCAGTAAGTTCGTACTCCACGCGAGCGGGAACCTCGGGGTAGACGGTGCGAGTGAGCAGGCCGTGGTCTTCGAGACGCTTGAGGGTCTGGGACAGCACCTTGGGGCTGACGCCTTCCAAGCGTCGTTTGAGTTGCCCGTTGCGTTGCGGCCCGTCTTCGAGCGCACCGATGGCCAGGGCGCTCCACTTGTTGGCGAGCAGGTCGAGCATGTCGCGGCACGGACACATGGCCGCGTACACGTCGTTCCGGTCGCACTCATCCACGGTCTGACTCATACGTTCATGGTATCCGATGGGTACTAGGTTGCCTTGACGGTAACCAGTAGGTCTGGGGAACCATAATTGGCATGACGGCTACGACTGCGATCGGATACGAGAAGAACCTCCCCGCCACCGACCCCGAGGCGCTGACCGCCCGCGAGGTCGAGGTGCCCGAACTTGGACCGCATGACTTGTTGGTCGAGGTCGAGGCGGTCTCGGTGAACCCGGTCGATGTGAAACTGCGGGAAGGCGCTCCTGCGAACGGGTTCAAGGTGCTCGGCTTCGACGCCGCCGGTACGGTGCGCGAGGTCGGCTCAGCGGTGACGCTGTTCGCTCCGGGTGACGAGGTGTACTACGCGGGCAGCATCGACCGGCCAGGTACGAACCAGCGCCTGCATGTTGTGGATGAGCGGATTACGGGGCGCAAGCCGCAGGTGCTGTCGTTTGCCGACGCTGCTGCGCTGCCGCTGACGGCGATCACCGCCTGGGAGACCCTGTTCGAGCGGCTCGCCCTTACCGAGGACTCGACCGGCACCCTGCTGGTGATCGGCGCGACCGGCGGAGTCGGATCGATCATGCTGGCACTGGCCGACGCGCTCCTGCCGAACGTCACCGTGATCGCCACCGCCTCCGACGATGAACGCTCCGCCTGGGTGCGCAACCTGGGCGCGGAGCATGTGGTGAACCACCGCGACGACCTGGCTGAGCAGGTGCTCGCCGTCGCGCAGGATGGCGTGGACTGGCTGTTCACCGCGCATTCCGCGGGGCAGATCGAAACCTATGCGCGGATCGTTCGAGCGTTCGGGCATATTGTCGCCATTGACGACGGTCCGCGCGACGTGTTCCCGCTCAAGGGCAAGAGCATCGCTTGGCACTGGGAACTGATGTTCACCCGCCCGCTCAGGCAGACCCCGGACATGATTGAACAGCACCAGCTCCTGAACACTGTCGCTGACCTTGTAGATCAGGGCCGCATCCGCACCACGGCCACAACGACACTCGCGCCGATCTCACCGACCACACTCCGCGAGGCGCACGAGTTGGTCGAGAACGGCCGCACAGTCGGCAAGGTCACCGTCCACAGATGGGAGTAGACTGAAACCGCGCGCACGCGCATGTTCACAGGCGAGTGCGTTTGCAGAACCTCGGCTAGCCGAGGTCGACATTCTCGGCGACGTAGCCGGCCGGCAGGGTGATCGGCCGGGCACCGGCGCGATCGGTGTTCCGCACACGTAGCGAGCCGTCGCGACGAACCGCGACGACCTTCCATCGCGCGCCGTTGCGAACCCAGTCAGGGCCCGATCGCAGGCGACGGTCGTTCTTGCGTGTGATGACGACATCACCGACGGATGCTGCGGCCTCGTCCCGCAGCGAGGCCTCAGCACTGGCATCCACCTCGCCGGAGAGAACCAGCTCGGCGCGCGCCCGCCGGTTGAGCGCGCCAACCGCCTCACCGGTTTCAGCGACGAGCACCGACGACATCCCCGCAGCCACGTCGCGGAGCCACGCGCTGTACGCCGCGTCGGACATGGCATCGGCGTCGCCCCCGACGATCCGATCGCGCGCGCCGTAGGCATCCAGCGCCTGCAGTCGTCCGTTGCGGAGGTCAAGGGATGCCTCCTTCTCCCATGCGTGCCGGAAGCGGTGCACGTCAGCGAGTCCGGGCGCATCGGAGCGCGCTTCGACGAGCATCCGGAATGCACCGCCGGCGTCGACCGACTGCAACTGCGCCCAGTCGCCCACCAGCAGCACCTTCGCGCGCGCACGAGTGGCCAGCGTGCAGATGCGATCGAGCGTGAGCGTGCCCGCGAGGGATGCCTCGTCGATGATGACGAGCTGTCCTGCGCGAACCGTGGCGCGGCCCTGGCCGTGCTCGTGCAACCACTTGGCAGTATTCTCCGTCGCGATGCCAAGGTCGTCAGCGAGTTCGCGCGCGGCCGCAGCGGACGGTGCGAGCCCGATGACCGAGCCGCGACCGTGCTCGTGCTCCCACGCCAGCCGCAGCGCGTGCATCGCTGTCGTCTTGCCCGAACCGGCTGGCCCGATCAGCACATCGAGGGAACGCGCGGAGGTTGCGATTGACTGCAGCGCCGCGCGCTGATCCGCTCCGAGTTCAATCCCGCGATTGCGGCGTGCCCGCTCGGCGTAACCGAGGGTTGCTGCGCTGACCACCGGCGCTGCGGTCGCGTGCGACGCGCTGAGCAGTCGCTCTTCCGCGTCCAGCAGCGCAATCGAGGAGTAGCGCTCGGAGTTGCGCGGGCGGAAGACGCTCGTCCCATCTGCACGTCGGAACTCGGCGGGCGAGACGGCGAGTTCGGGGGGCGTGAGCTGCGCGGAGCGATGCTCCGCCGCATCCGTGATCATGCCGACGATCGCCTCGCGATCCTCGGTTGTGGCCAAGCGCCAGCCCATCGTCTGCCGCGCGGCTTCTGCGTAGAGGTTCCAGCGGGTCCACGTTGAGCGACGTTCGCCTGTTGCTTCGACGACGCGCAGCGCGACTTGGTTGAGGATGCCGAGCGCGACTTCGTCTGCGCGCAGTAACTTCGGCGCCTCACGTTGGTTCACCGCGTCACGCGCCCAGGCGGTTGCGTCGCGGCCGAGCAGCCGACTGGCGCGAGTGCGCCACTCGTGCGTGAGATCGGCGAGCGATCGGAGCTGCTTCTCGGGCCGCGTCGCAAGCGTCGCCTGCTGGCGCAGGCGGATGATCGTCACCTTCGACGGAGCCGTCCCATGCGTGGCGATGTACTCATCTATCAGCCGGTCCTTCTCGATGTCGATATGACGCGACCGTGACGAGAACTCGGTGACCAGCTGCTCAGGGACGGATGCGATCGCCCAGACCGGGTTGCGATCCGCTTCGCGCTCGCGCTTCTCCCACTGCACGCCGAGAGCACGTGTCATGTGGTCGGCGAACACCGCGGTGTGCAACTCGGACAGCGCAACCGTCGCCGCGTGCAGCGGTCGACCGTCGAGGGACCGCCACCTGCCGTCGAACTCCGTGCGTACCTTGTTGCTCACCACTACATGCGTGTGCAATTGCGGATCGCCCGCGCGCGAGTCGAAGTGATCGAACGCGGCGGCGATTAGCCCCGCCACTTCGACCTGGGCGACAGCGCCGTCGCGGCCCGCTTCGCCTGCGCGCGTCGCGGCAAGCGCGCGCTCCATGAAGGCCAGCACGTCGTCGATGGCCTTGTGGTGCGCGGCGGCGATTGTTGCCTGGGTATTGGCGTCAGCGACCGCCCAGAGAACGGATGCCGACTTTGGCAGCGAGAACGTAAAGTCGTAGCCGGCGACGGCACGACGGCGAGTCGGTGCTGCGTGGGCGGCCCGTGATGCGGTCGGGTTGTCGGGGCTCGTCTCGGATGCCGCGTACTCGGCGTACGCCCGGCCGAGCGGCGCGCCCGTTCCGGGATCTCGGCCCATCCCCAGCAGCAGCTCGAGTTGGGCCTCAGATACGCGGGAGCCGGCGTTGATCTTGCCGTCGGCCAGCTCTGGTAGGCCGCTGCCGAGCCAGCGGCCTGGCGGCGTGCCGGCCTCGGCGTAGTACCGGGTCAGCGGGGTTGAGAGAGGCCGTTCGCCATCTGCTGCGGCGACGGTGCGGAGGAGATACTTGTAGCCGTCTTCAGCGCTCATCAACCGCATCGACACCGACATCCGGCACCGCCTCTCATCTATCAGAGAGGTGCGTGCCCGTGCCCGCGCCAGCGGGTACTTATCGGGGCCTTGGCCTGTGTCCTATTGAGTGCGAGATCTGTTCGTCGGAGCCGTCCGTCATCGGCCGTCGCAAGGGGACGTTCGTCGGGGATACTTGCCGGGTGAGCACGCCAGCCCTTCCGCCCGATCTGACCGGTCCGCCGACTACGAAGTCTTGGCAGCGGTCGCTCATCGTGGTGTTTATCTCCGGCGCCGGGATCGGTGTGCTGGGCGGGATGATCGGACTCGGCGGCGCGGAGTTCCGGCTGCCGCTGCTGATCGGCGTGTTCGCGTTCGCCGCGCTCCCTGCCATCATCATGAACAAGGCAATGAGCCTGATCGTGGTGATCACCGCGATCCCGGCGCGCCTGATCAGCGTGCCCCTGGACGAACTCTCGCCATATCTCTATGTCGTCGTGAACCTGCTCGCGGGCAGCCTGATCGGCGCGTGGATCGGCGCGCACTGGGCCACCAAGCTCGCCTCCAAGACCCTCTACCGGGTCATCGCGATCCTGCTAGTGCTGATCGCGGTCCTGCTTTTCGTCACCCACTTCTTCGCCATGGAACCCCTGGGCGTTCCGGTCGTGCCGCGGATCATCCTCGGCATCATCGCCGGGGTGATCATCGGCGTGGTCGCCGCGTTGATGGGCGTCGCCGGCGGGGAGCTGCTCATCCCGACGATCGTGCTGCTCTATGGCGCCGACATCAAGATCGCCGGCAGCCTCTCACTGCTGATCTCGCTGCCCACCATGCTGGTCGCGTTCGCCCGCTATAGCCGCGACAACAGCTTCCAGGTGCTCGGGCAGAACAAGGGCTTCCTGATCGCGATGACCGCGGGCTCGATCGCCGGAACCATCGTCGGCGGGCTGCTACTCGGGGTGATCCCGGACGCGATCCTCATCCCGCTGCTCGTGCT
The DNA here is from genome assembly GCF_001592125.1 of Microbacterium hominis NBRC 15708. Lineage (GTDB taxonomy): Bacteria > Actinomycetota > Actinomycetes > Actinomycetales > Microbacteriaceae > Microbacterium > Microbacterium hominis. The sequence goes on along the minus strand of NZ_BCWI01000001.1, from coordinate 32,231 downwards.
GCTCCTACTCCTCTCTTCCATCAAGGTCTGGAACCACAAGTAGGCTCCGTCCGCACCCTCGACTTGTCTAGCCATTGAGAAGCCAGCTCAGTCGTGGGACGGGGCTCTTGCCCGACACAGTCGGACCAGTCCGCCCGGCTTCGCCTTGATCTGCAAGACGTGTGAGCGCCGTCGGCGGCCATCATCGACGCTGATGCAGATGACATTTGGTGTCGGTCCGTCAGGACCGGGGCTGACGACCGGTGGGTCTATCAACAGTCGCAGTGGACCGCCAGGCACGACCAAGGTCGGTATCAGCGCCAGTACTCTCGGTGTTCGACCGACGCTTTGCGGCTGCATGCGTGATCGTAGGTTCCGCGTGAATATGGCGGTCTCCACGGATAGACGACCGGCACTTGACGGTTCCGACACCTGTCGAAGGCGCTAGCGACGTTAGGTCACTCCGTCGTCAACCTATTCGCCTGAGCCAGGATTGAGGCCTTGCTGCGTGACTATCGCGGGACCAGCGTGATCGAGACCTGCTCGAGCGCCTGCGGGATGAGCTTGTAGTACGCCCACGTCCCCCGCTTCGACCTCGACAAGAACCCGGCCTCGGTGAGCACTTTGAGGTGGTGCGAGACGGTCGGCTGGGAGAGTCCGATTGGGTCGATCAGGTCGCACACGCACGCCTCCTGATCCTCGGAGGATGCGACGATCGACAGCAGCCGCAACCGCGCCGGGTCCGCGAGGGCCTTGAGAGTCACGGCGAGCTGCTCGGCGTCCGTCTGCGCGAGCGGCTCGCGCACCAGCGGCGCGCAACACGCCGCACCGGGGGTGACGTCGGTGACCTCGAGCATCGTGACCATGCATCGACAATAGTCGATATTGACAGGTTTCGATACATGTGCTCATACTGGGCATCGACGTTCATCAATATCCTTCGTGGAGGCATCCTCGTGACGCTGCTCGATCTGACCTCCCGCACCGCGACGAGCGACCGGCTGGCGACGCTCCCGGTGCTGATCATCGGCGCCGGCCCGATCGGTCTCGCCGCCGCGGCGAACCTCGCCGAGCGGGGCATCGACTTCACCATCCTCGAGGCCGGGGACCGGGTCGCGTCGTCGATCCGGCTCTGGGGTCAGACCCGGCTGTTCTCGCCGTGGCGTCACCTGATCGACCCCGCCTCCCGTCGCCTCCTCGAGGCAGCCGGGTGGAGCGGCCCGGCGGACGAGGGCCGGGCGCCGACCGGGCACGAGCTCGTCGACGACTACCTCACGCCGCTCGCGGCGCTGCCGGAGATTGGCTCGCGGATCCGATTCGGCGCCCGCGTGGTCGCGGTGACCCGAGAGGGCATGGATCGCACCCGCACCGCCGGACGCGACAAGACGCCGTTCCTGGTGCGCCTGCAGACCGTGAACGGTGACTTTGTGGACCGGACCGGGCGGGCCGTGATCGACGCCTCCGGCACCTACTCGACGCCGAACCCGCTGGGCTCGTCGGGCCTGGACCCGATCGGCGCCGCCGCCGTCGATGATCTGATGCTGCACGCCCTCCCCGACGTCATGGGCATCGACCGGGCACGGTTCGCGGGGAAGCACACCACGGTCGTCGGCGCCGGGCACTCGGCCGCGAACACACTGATCGCCCTCGCCGAGCTCGCGAAGAGCGAACCCGGAACGCGGGTGACCTGGCTGATCCGCAACCCCTCCGCGATCCGCGTCTCTTCCTCCCCAGATGATGAGCTCGCCGACCGCGCCCACCTCGGCTCCCGCGTCGACCAGCTCGTGGCGTCCGGGCGGGTCGATCTCGTGGACTCGTTCGAGATCTCCCGCGTGCAGCCGCACGGCGACGGCGTCCGCCTCATCGGCTCGTGCCGTGGCGAGCCGGCCGCTTTCGACACGGATGTGGTGGTGAACGCGACGGGGTTCCGCTCCGACCTCGGGATGCTGCGCGAGGTCCGCCTCGAGCTAGACGAGATCGTCGAGGCCCCGCGCCGGCTGGCGCCGTTGATCGACCCGAACCTGCACTCCTGCGGCACCGTCTCCCCGCACGGCTTCGCCGAACTGCGCCACCCGGAGCCTGGGTTCTTCCTCGTGGGCATGAAGTCCTACGGCCGCGCGCCGACGTTCCTGCTCGCGACCGGCTACGAGCAGGTCCGCTCCATCACCGCGTGGCTGGACGGCGACATGCCCGCCGCCACCGACGTCCGGCTGACTCTGCCGGCCACCGGCGTCTGCTCCGCCGACCTCAGCAGCGGGAGCTCGTGCTGCTCGTGACGACGGTTCGGTCGATGACCGCGGCGGACTGGCCGCAGGTCGAGGAGATCTTCGCCGCCGGCATCGAAGGCGGCGAAGCCACGTTCGAGACCACGACCCCGTCCTGGGGACAGTTCGATGCTGGCAAGATCGCTGAGCCCCGGCTGGTCGCCGTCGACGACACCGGGGCGGTGGTCGGCTGGGCCGCCGCGTCCCCGGTCTCGGCCCGCGAGGTCTATCGGGGCGTGATCGAGCACTCCGTCTACATCGCCCCCACCCACCACGGCCAAGGCATCGGACGGCTGCTGCTGGATGCATTCATGGCCGCGGCCGAGGACGCCGGCTACTGGATAATCCAGTCCAGCATCTTCCCGGAGAACACCGCCAGCCTGCGCCTGCACGAGCGGGCCGGGTTCCGCGTCGTCGGCCACCGCGAGCGGATCGCCCGCTCCCTGCTCGGCCCGCAAGCCGGCCACTGGCGCGACACCGTGCTGATCGAGTACCGCTCCGCCCGCAACGGCATCTGACCCCGGCTGCGCCAAACAGCTCGCCTCGTCACCAGGGGCGACGCCCGCGTCCGGGGGTTCCTCCTCCTGGTTGCCGCTTCACGTTCACTCAGCGTTCACATAGAGGCGCTTCTATGTAACACAGATAGAAGCCCGTCTATCCGTCTTGCCATGCGGCGAGATCGAACAGGCCGAGAGGCCCTGAACGAAAGTGCACCGTGAAGATCACCACAGCAAAGTTCGCCGCCGCGGCCGCCGTGCTCGCCGCGGCCCTCGCCCTGAGCGCGTGCGGAGGCCAGCAGCCCTCGAGCGGCTCGAGCGGCAATGGGGAGGACGGCTCCGCTCTGAGCGGCACCGTCGCCTCCGATGGCTCGTCGACGGTCGGCCCGCTGACCGAGGCCGCAGCGACGGAGTTCGCCGGCGTGGAGCCTGACGTCCAGGTCACCGTCGCGACCTCCGGCACCGGCGGCGGTTTCAAGACGTTCTGCGCCGGCGAGACCGACCTTTCCAACGCATCCCGCCCGATCAAGGACGAGGAAGCCGCGGCGTGTGAGGAAGCCGGGATCGAGTTCACCGAGATCGTGATCGCCAACGACGGCCTGTCCGTCGTGGTGAACAAGGACAACAACTGGATCGACTGCATCACCGTCGAGCAGCTGCACACGATCTGGGCGCCCGAGTCCGAGGGCAAGATCACCAACTGGAACCAGGTCGACCCGTCCTTCCCCGACGTCGCGCTCACCCTGTACGGCGCGGGCACCGACTCGGGCACGTTCGACTATTTCACCGGCGCGATCAACGGTGAAGAGGGCGCGAGCCGCACCGACTACAGCCCCTCCGAGGACGACAACGTCACCATCCAGGGCGTCTCCGGCGAGAAGGGCGCGATGGGCTACTTCGGCCTCAGCTACCTCGAGGAGAACACCGACGTCCTCAAGGGCCTCGAGGTCGACGGCGGCGACGGCTGCGTCTTCCCGTCGACGGAGACCGTCCAGGACGGCACCTACACCCCGCTGGGCCGGCCGCTGTTCATCTACGTCAACAACGCCTCCTACTCCGACAGCGCCGCGGTGAAGACGTTCGTCGACTACTACGTCGAGAACGCCGTCACCATCGCCCAGTCGGCCCTGTTCGTGCCCCTCACGGACGACCAGATCACGACCGCGCAGGACGAGCTCGCCAGCCTCGGCTGACCAGCGTCCCTGCCCCCAGGCCGGGGGCGACGCCCGTCGTCGCCCCCGGCCCGCCACATGAGGAGTGCCGTGACCGCCCTGTCCACCACGCCGCGCACGAAGCCCGCGCGACGTCCCCCATCGTCTCTGCGAGCCAAGCCGCGCCCTGTCGACGTCACGATCCGGCTCGTGTTTCGCCTCGCGGCGATCGCCACGATCGTCATCACCGCCGGGATCGTGCTCGCCTTGCTGATCCCGTCGCTCGAGTTCTTCGCCGAGGTTCCCGTCTGGGAGTTCCTGTTCGGCACCCGGTGGGCGCCCCGCTTCGCGGATGCCTCCTTCGGCGTCATCCCGCTGGTCACCGCCACCGCCTGGACGACGGCGATCGCGCTGCTTGTTGCGGTCCCGTTCGGGCTCGGCGCCGCGGTGTTCCTCTCCGAGTACGCCCACCACCGGGTGCGGAAGACGCTCAAGCCCATCCTCGAGCTCCTCGCCGGGATTCCCACCGTCGTCTACGGCTACTTCGCCGTCCAGTTCATCCAGGCCACCGTGCTCCGCGAATGGCTCGGCCTCGACACCGGCTCGTTCAGCGTCCTCGCCGCCGGGTTCGTGATGGGCATCATGATCATCCCCACCATCGCGTCCATCAGCGAGGACGCCATGTCGGCCGTGCCCAACGCGCTGCGCCAGGGCTCCGCCGCGCTGGGCGCGAACCGGATGCAGACCACGCTCCGCGTCGTGTTCCCCGCGGCCTTGTCCGGGATCATCGCAGCGGTCGTGCTGGGGATTTCCCGCGCGGTGGGCGAGACGATGATCGTCGCCCTCGCCGCCGGCCAGCAGGCCCGCATCGTCACCGGGCCGCTCGAGGCCGGGCAGACCATGACCGGGTTCATCGCCCAGGCAGCTCTCGGCGACTCCCAGGTCGGCTCCCTCGAATACAACACCCTGTTCGCGGTCGGGCTGCTGCTGTTCTTCATCACCCTGCTGGTGAACTTCATCAGCATCGCGATCGTCCGCCGGTTCCGGGAGGCGTACTGATGACCACCACCACGACATCCAGGGGAATCGGCGGGGTCGTGCAGCGCTCGATCCGCGGCCGCGCCAAGGGCGGCGAGACCAGCCCCCGCGCGATCATCTTCCTCGTCGCGCTGTGGTTCTGCCTGCTGTTCGCACTGCTGTTCCTCACCATCCTGCTCATCACGATCTGGATCGACGGTCAGGGCCGACTCGATTCCCGGCTGTTCACCGAGTACCCCTCCTCCAACCCCGAGGACGCCGGCGCACGCCCCGCGATCCTCGGCTCCCTGTGGGTGATCGGCACGACTGCGGTGATGACTCTCCCGTTCGGGATCGCCGCCGCGATCCACCTGGAAGAGTTCGCCGACAAGCACAACTGGGTCAACCGGGCGGTCGAGCTCAACGTACAGAACCTCGCCGCGATCCCCTCGGTGATCTACGGCATGCTCACCCTCGCCGCCCTGGGCCTGTTCGGGATCGTCAACAAGAACCAGGTGTGGGTCGGGGCGCTGGCGCTGAGCATGCTGATCCTTCCGGTGATCATCATCGCCACCCGCGAGGCGCTCCGGGCCGTCCCGGCCGAGATCCGGCAGGGCTCCCTCGCCCTGGGCGCGACGCCGCTGCAGACCGTGTTCCGCAACACACTCCCGGCCGCGCTTCCGGGCATCGCAACCGGGTCGATCCTCGGGCTGTCGCGTGCGCTCGGGGAAGCCGCGCCGCTTCTGCTGTTGGGCGGGCTGGTGTTCCTCCGGTTCGACCCGAACGGCCTGATGAGCGGTTACACGACCATGCCCATCCAGATCTTCAACTGGACAGGGCGCCCGCAGGACGGGTTCCACGAGCTCGCCGCCGCGACCAGCATCGTGCTCCTGGTCGTGCTGCTGGCGATGAACGCCCTGGCCATCTTCATCCGCAACCGCTATCAGCAGCGCTGGTAATCGAAAGGCCCCGACATGAACGACGACACCACCGCCACGCACCCCAGCATGCACTTCGACACCGGCGCCCTCGGCCGCTCGTATTCGTTGTTCTACGAGCCGCCGACCGTCATCGACTGCCAGGACGTGAACATCTTCTACGGCTCGTTCCGCGCCGTCACTGGGGTCAGCCTGGCCTTCCGCAAACAGGAGATCACCGCGTTGATCGGCCCTTCCGGGTGCGGCAAGTCCACCGTGCTGCGCTCCCTGAACCGGATGAACGACCTGGTCGAGGGTGCCCGCGTGGAGGGCTCGATCACCTTCAACGACGAGGACATTTACGCCAAGGACGTCGATGCGATCGAGGTCCGCCGCCGCATCGGCATGGTGTTCCAGAAGCCCAACCCGTTCCCCAAGTCGATCTACGACAACATCGCCTACGGTCCCCGCGTCACCGGGATGAAGGTCTCCTCGATGGATGATCTCGTCGAGGAGGCGCTCAGTAAGGCGGCGCTGTGGGACGAGGTCAAGGACAAGCTCAAGCAGTCCGCGTTCGGGCTCTCCGGCGGGCAGCAGCAGCGCCTGTGCATAGCCCGCACCATCGCCGTGCAGCCCGAAGTGATCCTCATGGACGAGCCCTGCTCGGCGCTGGACCCGATCGCGACCACCAAGATCGAAGACCTGATGCACGAGCTGCGCGGCGAGTACACGATCGTGATCGTCACCCACAACATGCAGCAGGCCGCGCGGGTGGCCGACCGCACCGCGTTTTTCACCGCCCTGGCCGACGAGACTACGGGTGATCGCACCGGGGTGCTCGTCGAGTACGACTTCACCAGCAAGCTGTTCGAGCAGCCGGCCGACCAGCGCACCGAGGACTACATCAGCGGCAGGTTCGGATGAGCATCGCACCGCTGCACGGCATCACGACCGCCGTGCTGCTCTCGCCCGATTTCGACATCCGAGGCACCGCCGCCGAGTACCGGCACTTCGGGTACTCGGTGGTGACCCACAGAGATCTCCTGGACGCCCTGCTCGAGGTCGCCCACGACCCCGGCGCGGTCCTCATCGTCTCCTCCGACTGTGACACGATGCCGCTGTCCAGCATCCTCGACCTGGCGGTCGGCATGTGCGGCCCTGATGTGATCCTCGGCCTCGGGACCGGCGACGCCGCCGACGCGATGCGAGCCGGGATCGCCGCCGGCATCCGCTCGAGCGTTGATCTCCCGCTCACCCCGGATCGTCTGCGCGCCGCGATGAAGCGGCTTCCGCAGACAGCACAAGAGGACATCGAAGCAGTCTGCGTCGGTGAGCTCACCGTCGACCCCGGCCGGCACAAGGTGTACTGGGGAGACGTGCCGATCGAGGTCACGTTGCGGGAGTTCTCGATCCTGCTCGCCCTGACCCGCGCGCACCCCTACATCGCCACGCTCGAGCAACTCGCCGTGGAGTACGCCGGCACGGCCACTGACCCCATCGCCTCCATCCGTGTCGCGATCAAACGGATCAGGATGCGTCTCTCCGAAGCGGGCGCATCACCGAATCCTCCGATCGAGACCGTCCGAGGCCTCGGTTACCGACTCGCGTCGTGATCGGCGAACCCGAGGTCGACGAGCAGCCCTTCCACCCGTCCCCGGATCTCGTCGCGCACCCGTCGTAGGCCCGGCTCGTCCAGAGTGAGCGGGTCGTCGAGATCCCAATCCAGGTAGCGCCGGCCGGGGTAGACCGGGCAGGCGTCGCCGCAGCCCATCGTGACCACGTAGTCCGCAGCCTGCACGACCTCGTCGGTGAGCGGCTTGGGGTAGTCGTCCGTGGCGGGGACGCCGACCTCGGCCAGCGACTCCGCGATCCGCGGGTGAACCTCCGCCGCCGGCTCCGACCCCGCCGTGCGCACATGCACCGCATCGCCGGCCAGATGCCGCAGATACGCTGCGGCCAGCTGCGACCGGCCCGCGTTCTGCACGCACACGAACAACACTTCCGGTGTGCCACGCAGCACCAGCCCTTTGGCAGAGGCGAGTGCGGATAGCCGCTCCGCCGCATACCGTGCGGTGAGCGCTGCCAAGTGCGTGCGTACCTGTGCACGCTGGCTGAGCAGAAGGTAGCTCTCCGCCATGTAGCGGGAGACCGTCTCCGCGCTGAACGTGGAGCTGAACCGATACGCGAGATCTCGGGCCACGCTCTCCACCGCGACCGGAAGCGCCGTCAGCGACGCCGGCGGCGGGAGCGGGATGCCCTGCGGGGGCGCGGCGGCCAGGAGCCGGCCGAACCGCACCCAGGCTCGAGCGGTCAGTGTCCAGCCGGTGTCGGGCTCGTGATGGATGATGCCGGCGGCGCGCAACGCCTCGATCGCCGTCTCGGCGCGTTCGGCCGCGACGTGCAGGATCTCGGGCAGCTGGGCAGCGGGGGCTCCTGCGGCGATCGCGCTGAGGACGCGGAGATTGAGCGTGTCGCCGAGCACCGCGGCTTGCGCTGCCCGCTCCCCCGCTTCCTCGGCATCCAGCGGCCGGCCGACCCTGTGGATCCCGGTCGGGGTCGTCATCGCAGCAAGTCCTCGATCGCCGTGCGACGCTCTTCTCGCACCGAGAGCCATACGAACTTGCCCTGCTGCTCGCGGACCAAGACGCCGTCCTCGACGAGGATCCGCACATGGTGCGTCACGGTCGGTTGCGTCAAGCCCAGCACGTCCGCCAGCTGCCCGATCGTGGCGCGACGCTGCGTGGAGCCGAGGATCACGCTGAGCAGCTGCAGGCGAGTCGGGTCGGCCACCACTCGCAGCGTCCGTGACAACTGCTCCGCCGCCGACCGCCCCAGCGGGGGGACGTCAGGCTCGGGAAGAGGTCGCGTCGCATGCATCGACCGCATTCTATGTGAGCGGGGTGTCCGGCCGGCGTTGGCGCTATCCCGTGTAGGTTCCCTTTCGGAAATGGCGACACCGCGCGGAAGCGACGAATTCCTACACTCCTTCCTGCGTGGGGCTCGGATGCCCTTGACCTACATCACCCTCCGCGCGGCAGGTGCTCGAGGTGACCGATAGCTTCCTCGAGCAGTTCGGAGACGTGATCGTCGAAGAGCGAGTAATGGATGTGCCGGCCGTCTCGGCTCCCGGTGACGAGGCTGAGGTGCCGCAACAGCCGAAGATGGTTCGACACGGTCGTCTGGCCAAGCTGCAAGTGCTCGCCGAGCTCGGTGACCGTGCTCGGCCGTGCGCGCAGCGTGCTCAGGATGCGCAGCCGCACAGGCGAGGCCAGCGCTTGCATGATCTCGGCGAGCCGCTCGGCATCCGCCACGGATAGGGAACCTGCTTCCCGACGCGTCTCGCTACCGACCATGCTCACCATTGTGCCCTCCGATCACGATAATCATTCACAACTACAACATATCATGATCTTGTGATGTATCCTGGTCGCATGACTGCTTTCTCCCCGACGACTACCGCGCCCGCTGCGGAGACGCACGACCATTCCCACGGTTCGGCCCGGTGGGAGTTGTGGTTCGCGATCGCCGCGGGCGTGACCTACGCCGGCGGGATGATCGCCGAGTTCGCGTTGGGGCTGCCGCTGCTCGGGTGGCCGTTGGTGTTCTTCCTCGCCACCTACTTCTTTGGCGGGTTTTTCACGTTCCGCACCGCGATCGCTTCGACGATGCGAGGGAAGTTCGAGGTCGACTTCCTCATGCTGGTGGCCGCCATCGGCGCCGCCCTCATCGGCCGGTGGGCGGAGGGGGCGGTGCTGCTGTTCCTGTTCAGCCTCGGCCACGCGCTCGAGGAGTACGCCCTCAGCCGTGCCAGCAAGTCCATCGAGTCCCTGGCCGAGCTCGCTCCCCGCAGCGCCCTGGTGCGCCGCGGCGGGGACGAGCCGGTGGAGGTGCCGGTGGAGGAGATCGTCGTCAGCGACATCGTCGTCATCCGCCCGAACTCCCGCATTCCCTCAGACGGGTTCGTGATCTCCGGGGTGTCCGCGGTGGATCAGTCCGCGGTCACCGGGGAGTCGATTCCGGTGGAGAAGGAGCCGGTGGCCGACCCGGAGCGGGCGATGCGCACCGTCGACACCCTGCCCGCCGCGAACCGGGTGTTCGCCGGCACCGTGAACGGGTCCGGCGTGCTCGAGGTCGAGGTCACCGCGACCGCCGCGGACTCGACGCTCAGCAAGGTCGTCGAGCTCGTCCGCTCCGCCGACCAGGCCGCCTCCCCCACACAGCAGTTCATCGACCGGTTCCAGCGTTGGTACGTGCCCGCCGTGATCCTCGGGGTCGCCGGTACGCTCCTGATCTCCTGGCTCGCGTTCGCGCAACCGTTCCCCGACGCGTTCTACCTCGCCATGACGGTGCTCGTCGCCGCCAGCCCCTGCGCTCTCGCGATCGCGACCCCGGCCGCGGTGCTGGCGGGTGTGGCCCGTGCTGCGCGTGCCGGCGTGCTCGTCAAGGGCGGCGCCCCGCTTGAGACGCTCGGACGGGTCAAGGCGATGGCGTTCGACAAGACTGGCACCCTGACCTGGGGTGCCCCCCGGGTGACGTCCGTCACGCCTGCTGCCGATGTCCCCGAGTCCGAGCTGATCCGCACTCTGGTTGCCGTTGAAGCGCTCAGCGATCACCCGCTGGCCGAGGCGATCGTCCGCGACCTCGAACCTCGTGTCCCCCAGACCGAGCGCCTCACCGCGACGGACCTGAACGCGGTCGTCGGGCGTGGCGTCACGGCGACGATCGACGGCGAGCGGGTCGATGTCGGCAACCTGCGCATGTTCGACGAGCAGCAGGTTCCGCTGACCGGCACACTGGCCGACGCGTACACGGAGGCGCGGGACTCCGGGCAGACGCTGATGATCGTGCGCCGTGGCGACCGGTTCCTCGGCATCGTCGGCGTGATGGATGCCTCCCGAGCGGAATCCGCCCAGGTGCTCCGTGCACTCCGGGGCGCGAACGTGGGGCAGCTCGTGATGATCTCCGGCGACAACCAGCGCGTCGCCGACGCGGTCGGCCGGGAGGTCGGCGTCGACACCGCGATCGGCGAGCTGCTCCCCGAGGACAAAGTCGCTCAGATTACCCGCCTCGCCGAAACCCACCGACCGATCGCGATGGTCGGCGACGGCGTCAACGACGCCCCCGCGATGGCGCGCGCCGACGTCGGCATCGCGATGGGCGCCGCCGGCTCCACCGTCGCGTTGGAGACCTGCGACATCGCGCTGATGAGCGACGATCTCGGTCGCGTCCCGTTCGCGGTGCGGCTCAGCCGCGCCACCAGCCGCATCATCCGGCAGAACCTCATCGCCAGCCTCGCGATCGTCGCGTTCCTCATCCTCGCCACCTTCCTCGGCCTGAACATCGGCGCGGTCGTGCTCATCCACGAAGGCTCCACCCTGGTCGTCGTCGGCAACGCACTCCGCCTGCTCAACTTCGAGCGCGGCAAGGAGCATCACGGTATCGACCACGAAGACAGGCCCACTGCTTGAGAGACTCAGCCGGCGCAGGGGACGGCCTCCCTTGGGTGGCTATGTGGCCCAGCAGGATTGCACGGTACCGGTCGTTGCCTGCGCGACGGTCGGGATGGTCTCCACGAGTGCTCGTGTGATCTCCTCGGACGCGGGGTACTCGATGACACGCCAACCGACGATGCCGAAGTCCTCATCCAATGCCTGCACAGCACACGCGAACGACGTACCAGCGGGAGGGGTGGCTTGGAAGGACACGGTCACGGTGCGCGCATCGACCAACTCGTATCCGGTCTCGTCGAATCCGACGTCGTCGAGCGAGTTCGAGACAGTCAGCCACGAAAGCCCGGCGACAGACAGGATTGCCACCGTCGCGACGGTGACCCTGAACACGTGGCGGCGGATGGGCCGCGGTCCCCGGCCGTAGCGGTCGGCGAGCTCTTCCTTCGTCGTCACGTAGTGCGCCCTATCTGCGGCTGCGAGCATCGCGGTCGGCGAGCTCGGTGAGGCGTGCGTTGTAGGCCTCGAGTTCGGCTTCGCCGGTGCGGTCGGCGTGCCGGTCGCGGCGCTTGGCCTCGCGCACGTCACTGCGGCTCCACTGGATCGCGACCGTGATCGCGAGAATCAGGGTGGGGATCTCGCCGATCGACCACGCGATGCCGCCGCCGGTGTACTGATCCTCGAGCGGTGTGGCACCCCAGGTGCGACCCATCGACCCGAACCAGTCGGCGACCATGAGCCCCGACTGCATCATGATGGCGATGCCGAAGAACGCGTGCATCGCCATCACGCCGATGAGCAGCAGCAGCCTGCCGGCGTAGGGAAGCCGCCACGGCACCGGGTCGACACCGATCAGGGAGAGCGCGAACAGGTAGCCGGTGATGAGGAAGTGCGCGATCATCCACTGATGGCCGAGGTGGTCGTACAGCGACCAGCGGAACAGGTCGGTGTAATAGAACACCCACAGTGAGCTGATGAACAGGGCGGCCGCGACGAACGGGTTCGTCAGGATGCGGGCGACGGGCGAATGCACCGCCCACAGGATCCACTCGCGCCCGCCGCGGGTGCCGTCATCGCGTTTGCGGATCGCCCGGGCGGCGAGCGTCACCGGGGCGCCGGCGACCAGCAGCACCGGGATCGCCATCGTGAGCAGCATGTGGCCCACCATGTGCATGCTGAACAGGTAGTCCTGGTAGACGTTGACGACTCCGCCGGTGACCCAGACCAGCAGCACCATGCCAGCGACCCACATGATCGTGCGATACACCGGCCACGCGTCGCCCCGGCGGCGCAGCCGCCACACCCCGGCGAGGTAGAAGAAGATCGCGAACCCGGCGAGCACCGCCCACAACATGTCCACGTTCCACGCGGTGACCCACCGTTCGATCGTGAGCTCCGGGGGCAGCGGCGCACCGGTGAGGCGTTCTGCCGGCGAGGGGATCTCGGGAAGCGGGGCCGGGTTCGGTGGCGGGGTGCGGGCCAGCGCTGCGGCGGCGCCGCTGGCCACACCCATCAGTGCCAGCTCGAACGCGATGAGCATCCAGAAAGGGCGGGATGCCGCGTCGGAGCTGCGCATCCTGCCGATCAGGCGGGTGCGGTACCACGCCCCGAAGAGGCCGAGGCCGACGAGCGCGACGACCTTGACGCCCAGGATCGCGCCATAGGGCGAGAGCAGATCGGACCACTCCTGCAAGCCGATGGCGGCGCGCACCGTGCCGGACATGGCGACGAGCACGAACGCGGCTAGAGCGATGCTCGAGTAGCGGGCGACGACATCGGGGATGCGACCGCGGTCGAGGACTGGACGGACGGCGATGAGCAGCAGGAGCCCGCCGAGCCACACCGCGGCGCCGATGATGTGCAGGATGAGCGCCATCATCGCCTCGTGGTGGAAGGCGTCGTCGCCGGAGTGCCCCTGCGTGCCCATCGGCACGAGCGATGCCACCGCCACCAGGGCGACCAGAAGCGTCCCGACCCAGGACCGCACGGCGAAGGTCAGGACGGTGAGGGCGGCGCCGGCGACCATCGTGATCAGCCATGTCCTGCCGACCTCGAGCTCGACGAGGAACCGGCCGAGCTGGGCACCGAACTGGGGGCCTGCGTCGATGGCCGGGTTGAACACGCTGAGAAACGTGAGGAACCCGGTCGCGCCCGCGGCCACGGTGAACAGGGCAGCAGAGATCGACGCGGTATCGAGGGCGACGTCGAACTCGCGCTCACCGGACCGCAGCGTGAACAACGCGGTCACGAGCACACCGACCATGCCCGCGGCGGCGAGATTCACGACCAGTTTCGCGACCGGAAGCCCCCAGCGCACAACAGGGCCGGCGTCGCCGAGCGGGAGCTGCGCAGCACCCCCACCGGACCACAACGCGCCGACCAAGGCGATGAGTGCGACCCCGCCGAGGATCGCAGGCCCTGCGACCCGCAAGACGCGAGGAGTCATTCCTGTCGCGGTCGGAGTGACCGCTGTCCGCGTTCAGTGGTATCCGCACGCGTGGTGGCGGGAATCGAGGGTATCGGGGTCATGTGCGTGCTTTCGGCTCGGGCAAGCGGTCGGAGCAGGGGTGCGGGGTCAGGTGAGCCCGGAGTAGGAGTGCAGGCCCTGGAAGAACATGTTCACGATCGTGAAGTTGAACAGCACCGCGACGAACCCGATGATGGACAGCCAGGCGGAGCGGGTACCGCGCCAGCCGCGGGTCGCGCGGGCGTGGATGTAGCCGGCGTAGAGCACCCAGATCACGAACGTCCACACCTCCTTGACATCGAAGCCCCAGTAGCGACCCCAGGAGTCGTTGGCCCAGATCGCGCCGGCGATCAGGGTGAACGTCCAGAACACGAACCCCACGATCGCGAACCGGTACGCGAGGGACTCGAGCACGTCGGCGGTGGGCAGAGTGCGCAGGAACCCGGGACCGGCTGCGCGGGCAGTGTCCGAAGATGCTCGGGCGCGGCGCTCCCGGCGGGCCTGCAGGAGCTGGGTGATGGAGATGCCGCAGGCGATCGCGAACAGGGCGGTGGCCAGGGAGGCGACGAAGACGTGGATGACCAGCCACACGCTCTTGAGCGGATCCATCAGCGGAACGACCTCGACGTAGAACGAGATCGTCGCGCCACCCAGCAGCAGCACCACCATGCCGATCAGGAACGCACCGAGGAAGCGGAGGTCGTAGCGGCGCAGCACCAGCAGGTAGACGGCGACGATCAGGACCGTGCCGGTCAACGCGAACTCGTACATGTTCGCCCACGGCACCCGCTCCGCGGCGATGCCGCGCAGGATGGTGCCGGCCAGGTGGAACAGGAACGCGAGGACCGTCAGCGACGTCCCGATCCGCGCCCACAGCAGCCGTTGCCGCTGCGCGGGCGGCGTGCGAACACTGTCCACCGACCGACTCTGGGCGTTCTCCGTGTGCTGGCCAGCCCGTGCGGCAGCGCCGGCCAGGGCCGGCTCCCGCTGCGGGACGCTGGCGGGGACGGAGCGCCCGGCCAGGTCGATGGTGTACGCGATGAACGCGAGCAGGTAGGTGGCGATCGCCGTCCATACCAGCAGCAGTGAGATGCCGTCGAGGGAGAGCGCGTCGGTTCCGGTCATGGCAGGGTCGTCCTCTTCGTCGTTTCGGTCAGGGGGTGCCCGCGAGCGGGGTGGTGCGGTATATCCGTGCACATGGGCCAGCCCGCGTTCGCTTCCAGCCAGGCCAGCGAGTCCACGGCGGTTCCGTCGAGGTAGACCTCGAAGTGCAGATGGTTCGCGGTGGAGCGTCCCGTGCTGCCGACGAGTCCGACCAGCTGCCCGGCCGTGACGCTCTGCCCGGCTGCGACCTGCCGGCTTCCGGTCTGCATGTGCGGGTACACCGTGCTCACCTGTTGCCCGTTCAGCACGGACTCCACCACGACGGTCACCCCGTAGCCGCCGTAGCTGTCCTGCGAGATCCGCACGACGCCGTCGACGGACGCGTAGACGGGGGTTCCGCCGGCAGCGACCATGTCGGTGCCCATATGCGCGCCGCCTCGAGCACCGAAGCGGTCGGTCACGGTGAATGGGCCGCCCACCGGCCACCGCACGGCTCCGCTGCTTTGGGGCACGACGCTGTAGTCGAAGGGCACCGAGGCGACTTGTGCGGAGGCGCGGGCACGTTCTGCGGCTGCTTCTGCCGCCTTCTTCTGGTCGATCTCGGCCTGGGTGGTGGCCGAGTAGCTCTCCCGTGTGAGCTGCGTCCCGGTCGCGTCGGAGGCGACGATCAAGGATTGCGCGTCCTCGGACGCGACTTGCTGCAGTGTCGGGATCTCGAGGTCCGCCGGCTGCCAGGCGGCATACGCGGGGAGGGCGAAGGTGGCGATCAGGCCGGTGACGACCGTGAGGACCGCCAGGGACCGCACTGGGCGCAGCGCGATTACCCGACCACGGGCGGACGTTTCTGCGGGCGGGCGCCGTGGGAGGCGGGTGGTGATGCTGGTGGCTGGCGGGGTTGCGGAGCGGCGGAGGCTGCGGCGCGGGGGGGGCGTCTGGGGCTGGTCGCCGCCGCCTGGTGGGGTGGTCTGGTCAGTCATGATGTCCTGGTTCGTTTCGGGTCAGATGGACACGCCGCGGGCGGCGAGGAAGGTGATGGGGTTGACCGGGGAGCCGTTCACGTAGGCCTCGAAGTGCAGGTTGCAACCGAACGCGTTGCCGGTGTTGCCTTCGCTGCCGATCAGGTCGCCGGCGTTCACGCGTTGGCCGTATCCGACGTAGAAGCCGCCGGGGCGGATGTGGGCGTATCCGGTGCCGATCCCGCCGCCGTGGTCGATCTTGATGTAGTTGCCGTAGCCGCCGTTGTACCCGGCGTAGACGACGGTGCCGGTCGCGGCGGCGTAGATCCCCGCGCCGCATCCGCCGCTGAGGTCGACGCCGTAGTGGTAGCTGGTCGAGCAGTACCCGTTGCCGCACTGGGAGCTGCGCGGCCCGAACCCCGAGGTGCGGTGCCCGGAGGTCGGCCGTGCCCACCCGGAGCTGACCACACCCCCACCGCCACCTCCCGAGGCGGCGAGCCGTTCCGCTTCGGCGCGCTCCGCCGCTCGCCGCTGCTCCTCGGCGAGGCGGGCAGCCTCCACCCCGGCCTGATAGTCGGCGATGGTCTTCGCGGTGGTGTCCTCGAGGGCGGCGAGCTGGGCCTGCAGCTCGCCGAGGTGGAGGGTCTGCGCGTCCAGCGCGGCCTGCGCGGCATCGGCGGCCTGCTGCGACTCGAGCATCTTCTGCTCGGCGACCTGCTGCAGCCGGTCGCGCTCATCCCGGGCCACCACCGCCTGATCGGTCAGGCTCTGCGCGGCATCGCGGGCGGTGAGCGCCGCAGCGTAGACGGCCTGGTTGCGTTCCAGCAGCTTGTCCATCACGCCCAGCCGGGACAGGAGATCGTCCGCGGTCGCGGCCGAGCCGGAGAGGAACAGCTCGAGGGAGGTGGTGTCGCCCCCGTCGCGGTACAGCTGCGCGGCGATGCGGCCGGCCTTGTTCGCCGCGTCGGTCGCGTTCTGCGCTTCCAGGTCGGCTTGGGACTGCAACGTGTCGGCGCGGATGGATGCGTCGAAGTACTCCTGCTGGGCGGTGTAGAACGCACCGGCGGCCTGCTCGGCGGCGGTGCGGGTGCGCGCCACCTTGCCGGTCAGACTTTGGATGAGGCCCTGGATCCGCTGCACCTCGGCAGCTTTGGTGGCCTCGTTCGCTTTCGCGGCCTGCACGTCCTCCCAGGACGGATAGGTCGCCGCGAACGCTGCTGGCAGCAGCGGGCCGGCGGCCAGGATGGCGGCCGCGCTCAATGCTCCCGCGGTCAGCAGAGTGCGTCGGCTCACCCCGGCCCGGAATGCGCGGCTCTCCGCGGGCGTGGGCGCGCACCCGCACTCCTCCGCCGTCAGGTCGCTGAGAAGGGTGAGATCCGTGCCCGTCGCCAGCGTTCGCAGCGACCAGGCCAGTCGACCTCCGGCAGGCCTGACCCGTGGCGTGTTCATGACTGCCTCCCCGGATCAGTCGAACGATCTGCGCCGGCCGCACGCGTGCGGGCACGGTGGAAGAACCCCGCCGCGGTGAGAGCGCCGGCGGCAGCGAGGACGATGAGAGCGGTGAGCCAGGGACCGAGGATCACCGCCGGGGTGAGTCCGGTGCGCAGCGGGACAGTGGTGATCGACGCGTCAGCGGTGTCGACACCGATGCTGTCGACGGTGGTGCCGTCCGGGGTGATGACCTGGCTGGTGCCCACCGTGGAGACGTTGACCACCGCGCGGCCGGTTTCGATGGCGCGCATCCGGGCGAACGCGAGCTGCTGCAGGTTCTCGTCGGTGCCACGGAAGTCGGCGTTGTTGGTCTGGAACACGAACACCTCTGCGCCGGCGCGGGCGCCGTCCCAGATCACGGCGTCGTAGATCACGTCGAAGCAGATCGCCAACCCCACCCCGACGTCCCCGACCTGCACGATGGGCGGGTTGGTGCCCGGGGTGTACTCGCGTTGGATCAGTCCGACCAGGTCGGGGACGATCAGCTCGTAGAACCACCGGTCCGGCACGTACTCCCCGAACGGGACCGGGTTGACCTTGTCGTGCCACTGCCGGCCCGTGGGGTCCGCGGTCCACAGCAGGGACGTGTTGAACACCTCGGCGCCGCGGGTGGTGGCGGCGTTCATCAGCAACGGCGCCCCGGCCGAGCGCACGACCCGGTCCAACGCCTCGGCGGCGGCGGGATCACTGAGCGGGTCGGCGTCGACGCCGCCCTCCGGCCAGGCCAGCAGATCCATCGGCTGCCCGTACAGCGGCACAGTGGCGGCGGTCTGCGCGGCAAGGACATCGCCGGGCGCCTTGTCGTCGAAGTACCCGGTGGGGCCGTTGCCCTGCACCCATCCCACCCGGAACTCCCCGGTCGGCGCGGTGGGGAACTGCGGTGCCACGACCAGGAGAACAGCGACGCTCACGGCAGGATGCAGCCCGAGCATGAACCGGATGCCGCCGGCGCGGATCCACTGCACCACCGAGGCGCACAGAATGACGATCAGCAGCGACAGGCCGGTCACGCTCGTCCACGACGCGACCTCCGCGAGCGGCCCGCCCACCTGGGTCATCCCGAGGCGCGCCCACGGGAACCCGGAGTACGGCCACGCACCCATCACCACCTCACGGGCCGTCCACAGAACCGCGATCAGCGGCGGTACCGCGAGCAGCTGCACGAGGCCGCGAGCCGGATAGCGGGCGGTCCACCGGTAGGCGAGCGCGATCGGCACCGCGCCCGCGCCGAACAGGACCGCTTCCAGCCCGGCGAGGGCAAGCCACGGCACCGGGCCGAGGAACTCCCCCACCCACACCAGATGGGTCGTGTAGAACACGGCGCCGAAGACCGTACCGACCAGCAGCGCCCCGCCGATGCTGCGGCCGATCAGGGCCACCAGGGCGACCGTGACACTCACGAACGTCAACGGCCACCACCCCACCGGTGCGGAGGCGAGATCCAGCAGCAGGCCGCCGGCCGCGGATGCCAGCACCGCCGCCCACACCGGCAGCGACCATGCCGCAACGGTGCGGCGCGGCGGCGTCTCCTGCTCCGGCGCGGCGGCCGGGGCGGGTGTCGGCAGGGGCGTGCGCATCGGTCAGGTGTCTTTCTGGTGGAGTCGGGTGAGGTAGTCGTTGTAGGCGTCGAGCTCGGGGTCGCCGTGCATGTCGGCGCGACGGTCGGCGGCGACAGCCTGGGCGGTGTCGTCGCGGAACCAGCGGTGCATGACGTAGATGAGCATCAGCAGGGTGGGGGCCTCGCCATAGGACCAGGCCAGCCCGCCGGCGAGGCGCTGGTCTTCGATCGGGTCGATGCCCAGCGCGCTCGTCGGGCCGGCGAACCCGTCGATGAGGGTGGTGGTGGCCATCATCAGGAAGACGCCGAAGAAGGCGTGCAGGGCGGCTTCGGCGAACACATCCAGGGCGCGGCCGCCGTGGCTCATCCGCACCGGCAACGGGTCGGAAGACAAGATCGGGATGGTGAACAGCATCCCGGCGACCAGGAACCCGACCTCGAGGACGGTATGCCCGGTGACGGTGGACAGGATCGGGTCGGCGAAGTTCGCCAGATAGAGACCGTAGAACGCGGCCAGGTAAAGCGGCACCGCCAGCCACGGGCTGAGCAGCCACCGCGCGGTGCGGCTGCGTAGCCCGGCATGCGCGGCCCGCAGCACCAGGAGACCGGGGCCGTGGTGCGGGGTGGCGCGCAGCAGCAGGGTGCCGGGAGAGCCGAGGACCAGCAGCGGCGGGATCGCCATCATCAGGGTGAGCTGCTGGAACATGAACACCGAGAACAGGGCGTACCCGTAGTTCTCCACCGCCAATCCGGTGACGGCAGCGAGGGCGACGCAGCCGAGCAGGAAGCTGACCGTCCGCCACACCGGCCAGCCGCGGCCGCGCACCCACATCCGGATCGCGCCGGCCAGGTAGGCGACCGCGAGGAGCACCGCGAGGAGCGGCAGTACCGGAGCCGGAAGTGGCGCGGGGGTGAGGAACCCGCCGAGAGTCGGCGGGGCGTCCGGGATCCACACGGTCGTCACGGCGTGTCCTTCTCCGCCGGCGCGACGTCGAGGGTCTGCGCGTGGCGGGTCGCGAACTCGTCGACGGCGCGCGCCAAAGCGGGGTCTTCGCCTCGGGCCAGTCCCGCGTACTCAACGTGCACACCATCCGGGGTGGTGCGGGCTTTCACCCAGAGCCTTCGGCGGGGCACGAACAGGCCGGCGAACAGGCCGAGGGTGGCGAGCACGGAGAACGCGAGCACCCAGCCGCTGCTGGGGTCGCGTTGGATCTGCAGCGACGCGAACCGCTTCACCGGTTCCTCCGCCGTGACCTCCTCCCAGGTGATGGTGCCCCACCCGTTCGGCAGGTCGACGGTGGCGCCGGGGGTGAGCTCGAGGGAGTCGGCGGCGGTGTCGCCGCCGGTGTGCTGGGTGAGACCGTCGACCTCGAGCGTGTAAACCGACCTGGGGGTGCCGTCGTCGATGCCGAGATCCCCGCTGAACACGTTGAGGGTCAGCACCGGGTTGACCACGTCCGGGTAGACGGAGGTGAACGCGCCGGAGGGCAGCACCCCCTGGGTGGGGTAGAAGAACCCGACCAGCCCGACCTGTTCGGGCAGCCCGTCCGGGATCTTGATGATCCCCAGCGAGGTCATGTTGGAGTCCTGCGGCAGGAACGGCTGCGACTCGCTGTACACCACCTCGCCGGCGGCGTCACGGATCGTGAGGGTGGGGGCGTAGCCGTTGCCGAGCAGGTAGATGCGGTCGCCGTCGACGGTGATCGGATAGTTCACGATCACGCTCTGCGCCCGGTCGTCCTGCCCGGGCTGGCGGATGGTGATGTCGGCGGAGAAGTCGCCGGCCTGGCCTGCGCCGGGGGTGCCGGGCAGCCGGTAGGAAACCTGGAAGTCGTCGAGGGTGAGCGAGTAGGGGGCAAGGCCCGTGCCGTCGACGAACCGGCCGGGGTTGAACGAGGAGTAGTCGCTGAGCGCGTTCACGAACGTGGTGCCCTCCACCACCACCCGCTGCCCGGTGTACGCGAACGACCCGCCGATCGCCACGGAGACCAGCACGCCGACGAGGGCAACGTGGAAGATCAGGTTGCCGGTCTCGCGCAGGTAGCCGCGTTCGGCCGACACCGACGCGGCTCCGCGGGCGTCGAATCGCTCCACCCGGTACCCGGCACGCCGCAGCTGCTCCGCCGCGACATCCACCGCGTGCCCGGCCGCGTCGGTCCGCCCCTCCCCCGCCGGCAACGTGAGCTCCCGGTACTCCGAGAGGCGCGACAGCCGCGCCGGGGTGCGCGGCGGGCGGGAACGCAGCGCCTTGTAGTGGTGCTTGGCGCGCGGGATCACGCAACCGATCAGAGAGGTGAACAGCAACAGATAGATCGCGGAGAACCACGGCGACAGATACACGTCGAACAGGCCCACCGCCTCCGCCAGCGGGAACACATCGGGGTTGTCCCGCTCCCACTGGATGACGCCGTTGGGGTCGGCGCTGCGCTGCGGAAACAGAGACCCCGGCACCGCGGCGATCGCGAGAAACAGCAGCAGGACCAGCGCGGTGCGCATGCTGGTCAGCTGCCGCCACGCCCACCGCAACCACCCCGTGACGCCCAGCGCCGGCTGGGTGATCTCCGTCGCGGTGTCGACATCGGTGTCCGCGTGGTCGCCGGGGCGCAGCGGGTCGGCCGTGACGTCGGTGCCGATGTCAGAGCGGGAGGGGGACATTGATCACCACCTGTTGCAGCTGCGACATCAGCGCCGTCCACAGCCCGGTCACCATCAGCAGGCCCAGGGCGATGAGCATGGCCCCGCCGATGATGTTCAGGGCGCGGATGTGGCGGCGCAGGAACGTCACCGACCGGGACGCCCACCCCCACCCGGCCGCGAGGATCAGGAACGGGATGCCCAGACCCAGCGAGTACGCCAGCCCGAGCAGGCCCGCGCGGGCGGGGTCGCCGAGGTTCCACGACATCGAGATGATCGCTGCGAGCGTCGGGCCGATACAGGGGGTCCAGCCGACGCCGAGCGCGAACCCGAGAAGCGGCGCCCCGATCAGCCCGGCCCTGCCCTGGGCGCGGGGGCGGAGAGTGCGCTGCGCGATGCCGAAGAACCCGAGGAACACCAGGCCCAGGGCAATGATGACGACCCCGAAGACGCGAGTGAGCACATTGGCGTATTGCAGCAGCAGGTACCCGAAGGTGCCGCCGAGGATCGTGACGGCGACGAACACCACCGTGAACCCGGCGATGAACAATGTCACGCCCAGCAGCAGCCGAGCGCGCTCCGCCGTCACCGTGCGCCCCCCGTCCACCGTGGGGGCCGCGGTCGTCGTGGTGGTGCTGCCGAGGTAGCCGAGGTAGCCGGGCACCAACGGCAGCACGCACGGGGACACGAACGAGACCAGCCCGGCGAGAATCGCGACCGGGATCGCGACCCACAGGGCACCGTCGACGATCACCTGGCCCGGGTTCACGAGCTGTCCTCGGCGAGGGTATCGGCGACCAGGGTGGACAGAATCGACGCGCTGGCCAGCTGCCCGATGATCCGCGCCGCGACCCGCCCCTCCCGGTCGATGACCAGAGTGGTGGGGGTGGCCTGGATCGGGGTGACCTGCGCGAACGCGAGCTTGACCCGTCCGTCGTTCACGTCGATCACGCTCGGGTAGGTGACGTTGTTGTCTCTCGCGAACGACAGTGCGGTGGCGGGCTGGTCGTAGGTGTTCACCCCGAGGAAAGCGACGCCCTGATCCTGGTACTCCTGCCAGACCTCCTCGAGCAGGGGCGCTTCGACGATGCACGGCCCGCACGCGGCGTACCAGAAGTTCACCACCAGCACCCCGCCGCGGTAATCGTCACTGGACACCGTCTCGCCGGTCTCGGTGACCCCCTCGAACACCACCGGCTCCCCGCGGTCGGGATCCGGAATCTCGACGACCTGGAAGTCGCCAGCGATGTAGCCCTTCTCGTTCCCGTCCCGGTACTGCTGCGCAAGCGAATCGCTGGACGTGCACCCGGCCAGCAGCAGCGCCGCGACCAGCGTCACAGCGACAAGGACGCGGCGCCGGATCATGCGCGCTTGACCTTGATCAGGGCGCCGGCGACCAGGAACACGACCGCCGCGACCGGCTGCGCCGCAGTCCACACCGGGCCGGAAAACGGGAACGGGAACACCGGGTTCCAGATCACCACGATCACCGCAAACACCGGCAGCCACCACCACTGCCGCGCCTGGATCGCGAACCACCCCACGATGACCGCGAAGATCGCCGCGACAAACAGCACCACCGTGAACCAGTCCCCACCCATCAGCACCGGCGCGAGGAACAACACCGCCGCCGCGAGCAGCCCCGGCGCAAACGCATTGCGCTGGTACACGGACGGAGTCCGCTGCTTCGCCATCATGACCCGCTCCCTACGGAGCCCGTCGCAGGCGACGCACCGGTTGCCGCGCTCGCGCGGGCGCGGCGGTGACGGACCCACAGGCTTAGACCGAGGACGATGACGCCGGCGCCGAGGGCGACGTCAGCGAGGTTGCCGATGAACAGGTTCCCGTAGGCGAGGAAGTCGGTGACGTGCCCGACCCCGAACCCGGGGGGGGAGAACAGCCGGTCGATCAGGTTCCCGATCGCCCCCCCCAGGATCAGCCCGATCCCCAACGCCCACCATCCGGTCCGCGCCCGCGCGGCGGCCACAACCAGCAGCACCACGGCACCGACCCCGAGGAGAGTGAGCAGCCCGGTGACCCCGGCTCCGAGAGAGAGGATCGCGCCGGGGTTGAACGCGAGCTGCAGCCCGAGCAGATCCCCCAGCAGCGGGATCCGCTCCTCCTGACTCAACCCTCCCAGTGCGGCCGCCTTCGTCGCCTGGTCGACCAGGACCACCACAGCGGCGGCCAGGCACGCGACCGCGAACCGCCGGGTCTGCTCACGAACCATCAGCGGCTCCTCGTGCGTTCGCGGCGGTCGCTGATACCCCGGCCATCAGACCGGCTATCAGGAAGAGACCTTTGGTGTCAGAAGTCGAAGAGGTCACCGAGGAACCCTTCCTTCCGCCGACGCCCGGAGCGACCGTGATGATCCCTGTCGCGGTCAGAACGGTGGTCGCCCTCCCGCGGATAGGGGGCGGTGCGGGTTTGCCGGCCGCCGCCGGCGAGGTCGGCGGCACGGTCGATGATCTTGTCGAGCTCGCCGCGGTCCAGCCAGACGCCCCGGCACTGCGGGCAGTAGTCGATCTCTACCCCGGAGCGTTCCGTGATCAGCAGGGCGGTCCCGTCGACCGGACATTTCATGAGGGGTTCTCCTTCTGTTGCTGGTCGTCGGCGGGTCCACCATCCGCGGCGGCCGCGGCTGCGGCTGCTCGGTCGCGGCGACGACGCTCTCTGGCCACCATGAGCACGACCACCAGCGCGCCGCCCAGCACGATCACGCCGCTGGCGACGGCCAAGACCGGCAGAAGCTCCCCACCCCCGGAGGGCTCACCGTGACCGGGGTTCCCGGTGGTGTCGGTGGACGTCGGAGACGGGTCGGGTGTCTGCTCCTCGGTCGCTTCGGGGGTGGGGATGCTGGTGGGGACGGTGATCGCTTCGACGGTGTACTGGTACTCGTTGCTGATCGGGTGCCCGTCGCTGGACACGACCCGCCACCGCACCGTGTACACGCCCGCCTGACCGGGCGTCACCGTCTGGGTGACCGTGGTCCCGTCGATGACCGGATCCCCCGATGCGATATTCTGCCCGTCCGGGGCGACCACCTCGAAGATCACGGCGCTGAAATCGGTGAGGATCTCGCCGCTGAACGTCAGCGAGATCTCCTCCGGGACCACGCTGACCGTGGATCCGGAATCCGGGGAGGAGGAGACGATCTCATCGTGCGCGGCTGCGGGCGCCGCGGTGGCGAACAGGAGCCCGGCGGCCAGCAGCAGCGCCGTCAGGGCGGGCAGGAGGAGGACGCGTCTCCGTGAGCCGGATCGGTGCGGGTGTTCGTGGTCGGTGACCGTGGTCAAGGCGGTGGTCCTTTCAGGGCTGGTTGATGATGTGCTGGGCGATCGTCGTCGCGTCTTTCCACACCCCGGCGAGGGTGTCGGAGCCGCGGCCGCCGTACTGCGGCATCCCCGCCACGAACAGCCCGGGCAGCCCGGTCAGGGTGCGCCGCGCCCGGTCGACACGGGCTGGTTCCGGGAGCCAATCGTCGCCAGGGGTGTAGCCGGTGGCGAGGATCACCGACCGGGGGGATGCCTGCGTGCCGTCAGCGAAGGTCACCACGTCGCCGGTAGCGTTCTCCACCGCAGCTGCGATCGTGACCCCTGCGCGGCGCAGCTGCTCATAGCTGTCGCCGAAGACCGGCTCGGGGCGACGCTCCCGCGAGAACAGCGGCACCCTCTCCCCCGCCGCGACGGGATAGCTCATCGCGGGGCGATGCTGCCGCCGGGTTCGCACGGACAGCGTCACGGTGTGCGACGCGGACAGTTCGCGGGCCAGCTGCACACCGCTGTTCCCGCCTCCCACGATGAGCACGTCGCCGACGGGGATCTGCTTCGGGTACAGGTACTCGCTGCTGTGCAGCACCACCCCGGGCACCGTCAGCAGAGAAGCCCACTCCGGAATCCGCGGGTGCGCGGATGCGCCAGTCGCGCAGATCACGTTGCGGGTCTGCACCTCCCCTGCCGTCGTCGACAGCAGCAGAGTCGAGCCGTTCCCGCGGTGCTCCACCCCGGTCGCCCGGATGCCCCAGACCGTCTCCACGCCCAGCCCGGCTTCCACGAAGGTGAGGTAGTCGGCCATCTCGTCCGTCCGTGGGTGCCGACGCTGGTCACCCAGCAGCCGCCGCGGAGACAGCGCACTGTGCCGGGCGTCGCTGAGAAGCTCCATCGAATGCCACCGTGAGGACCAGGAACGCTGCCCCGTGCTGGCGGCGTCGATCACGACGAACTCGTGCTGCGGCCGCAGCCCTTCCGCGCTCAGAGCCGCGGCAACCGCGAGCCCGAACTGCCCGGCGCCGACGATGATCGCCCGCCGATGCGTCAAACCCGCCCTCATCACTGGCCACCGTTCACCGCGGACTGGATGGCGTTCTCGAGGTCGTCCCACGTCTGCAGCTTGAGCGGCTTCCCGTCGAGGAAGAACGTCGGGGTGCTGCTCACGCCAAGCGCCTGGCCCTCCTCGAAGTCCAGCTCCACCCGCTCCGTCGTGGCCGGGTCCGCCACGGCGGCGTCATAGGCGGCCATGTCCAGACCGATCTCCTCCGCGAAGCCACGGAACAGGTCGGCGCGAGACTCCTGCGCCTCACCCCACTCCGCCTGCGTCTCGAACAGCCGGACATACATGTCCTCGAACCGGTCCTGCTGCGCGGCCGCCTCCGCCGCGACCGCCGCGTTCTTCGAGTTGAAATGGCCCGGCAGCGGGAAGTAACGGACTACATACGTGATCTCCCCCGCGAACTGCTCCCGCAGATCCTCCACGATCGGGAAGAACGCACCACACGCCTCACACTCGAAGTCGAGGAACTCCACCAGGGTGACTGCGCCCTCCCCGCCGTCGTCGAGGACATGCGAGCTCTCCCGCACCACCTGCGGGGATGCGTCACCGCCCCCAGATGGTGGAGCGGTCTGGCTCTGATTGACAAGGACGTAGATCAACGCGGCGCCCACCAGCACCACCACAACGGCGATGGTGACGAGTGTCGCCTTCACAGGGGTTTTCATCGGGTACTCCAAACCAAGACACGGCACAGGACAGAACCCGGGCACGCAACCCGGGACGAAGCGCCACCCGAAAGGGCGGCGTGCCAAATGTCAGGTTCGGGAAAGACCCAACTGCGTCAACGAGAAGACAATCGGGTGAGCACGAGCGGCCGGCGCCGGAAGCAGCGAAGGCATTCGTGGTCGGTCACCGAGAACCGGAGGCATCCGCCGACGCCACAATCCCCGCAGCACCACCATGAACGTCAACCCGCACAACACGCCCAGCATGCACAGCGCAGCGCCCACTAACGCGTTCGGCCCAGAAGCGACGCCACCAGCGACTGCTTCATGCTCGGCCGGGGCATCTGCCACGGGCTCGACGTGCGGGTCCATCAACCCAGATATCACCAGCGGGACAGGAGTCGAACCGTCCGCCTCCGTGTGGCCAGTCGCTGCCAGACCCAGCATCAGCAGCAACGCCAAACCGACGCTGGTAATGAGCCTCATTATCAACAACTGCTCATTCAGCGTCACGGAGCGCGGAGTCTGGGCCGAAGAGACCATCGCCAACAGCCTACCGTGCGCGCCCAAGCGCCACTCTGAGCCGGGTTCCGTCGACCCTTGGGCAACGCCATCTTCACCTGGAACTACAACTCTCGCTCCGACACTTCCCATGATTCGTGTCCGATCCGAGCGCCGGTGCGCCCCGTCAAAGTTCAAATTCGCAACTTGCTCGAAAGAGCGCGTGGACTTTGCAACTCCTATCGAGAACCTTCATCCCGGCCGAGCCGCCTTGGTCGGCAGGGGTTGCATTCCCTACTTGGGTACGGGTTTACCGTTGGCGCATGACCGATTTTCTGGAACTCTTCGAGCAGGCTCCCGAAGCATGTACGTTGCCCACGGTGGACCGTCCGCTGCGGGTCTCCGAGTTCGCCGAGCTCTTCGCGACCGCGACGGAGACCGTCGCCCGCTCCTCCTTGACTCGGGCGGTGGTGACCCTTCCGCTGGAGTCGCTGGCGACGGCGAGAGATCTCGCGGAGCGCGAGACGGCGTGCTGCTCGTTCTTCACGTTCACGACCAGTCCGGTCGGGGGCAGCGCCGTGATGACGATTGAGGTTCCCGAGCAGTACGCCGACGTGCTCACGGCGCTCACGAGCCTCGCCGACTCGGCGCGATGACGACGATGCTCCGCAACGGCTCGGGTTCGCTCTGAAGAGGTCGCCGAGCTGCTCGACACCGGACGCCGCGACCCCAGACCTGCGCACCCGCGCGCTCGAGAAGATCGACGAGATCGAGCAGAAACTGGCAGACCTCCTCGTGATCCGCGCCTCCCTGCAGCAGGTGGTCGATGCCCGCTGCGACAGCCTGATCGGCTGCACCTGCGCCGACTGCCCGATCCCCTACGCCGACATCGCGCACCCCGAAGGAGCACCCGCATGAGCGCCCCCCGAAACCACGACAAGCTGCGCGCGCAAGGCTCTCACCGAGGAGGGCGTGCCGACGCGCACGAAGGTGGCCGGACTGCTCGCTCTGCTGGCCTGTGTGGGCTGCTGCGCACTCCCGTACCTGATCGTCGCCGGGATCGTCACCGGCGCTGGCGCCGCGGTCCTGCAGCAGACGCTCATCGCGGTCGCCGCGGGGCTGGCCGCTCTCGCCCTGGGCATGTGGTGGCTGCGCCGACGCCAGATCGCGAAGAGACGCGCCGCAGCCGGCGGCTCCGGGTGCGGCGACGCGAACTGCGCCTGCTGAACACCGATCCCGTCGCCCGGGAGAATGGGACGATGCGAGCGAGCGTCGAGTGGATGGAACGACACCAGGTGCTGCTCTACCTCGCCGCTCTCGCCCTGGGCGCTGCGGTCGGGCTGCTCATCCCCGCGGTCGCCCACCCGGCCGAGCTCGCGATCAACCCGGTGCTGGGGCTGCTGCTCTACGCCACCTTCCTCGGCGTGCCGTTCGCGAAGATCGGCACCGCGTTCCGCGACTGGCGATTCCTCACCACGGTCATGATCGTCAACTTCGTCCTCGTGCTCGTCGTCGTCTGGCTGCTGTCGCGGATCGTCGCCCACGATCAGGTGCTGCTCGTCGGCGTGCTGTTCGTGCTGCTCACACCCTGCGTGGACTACGTGATCGTGTTCACCGGGATCGCCGGCGGCGCGAAGGACCGCCTGCTCGCGGCCGCGCCGCTTCTGATGATCGCCCAGATGCTGCTGCTGCCGTTCTACCTCCGGCTCATCGTCGGCGCCGAGTTCGTCGCCAGCGTCGACCTCGCCCCGTTCGTCGAGGCGTTCCTGCTGCTCATCGTGCTGCCGTTGCTCGCCGCCGGGCTCACGCAGCTCGCCGCCCGCACCCGTGGAGGCGCGCGTGTCCAGAACGCGGTACTCGGGGCGATGGTGCCGCTGATGATGCTCACCCTGGCCGTCGTCGTCGCCTCACAGATCGCCGGCGTCGGCCAGCAGATCGCATCGCTGCTGCTCACGATCCCCGTCTACGTGCTCTTCGCCGCCCTCATGATCCCGATCGGCGCCCTCGCCGGCAGCGTCGCCCGGCTCGACGTTCCCGGCCGTCGAGCGGTCGTGTTCAGCGGCGCGACCCGCAACTCGCTCGTCGTCCTCCCGCTCGTCCTTGCGCTGCCGCCCGCGTTCGACCTCGCGCCGCTCGTCGTGGTCACCCAGACCCTCGTCGAGCTCCTGGTCATGGTCGCGTTCGTCCGCCTCATCCCACGGCTCATCCCGAACAGACATCCCGTGGTCGCTGTGGCTTAGGAGCGATCTGCCTCGGTGTGCGGTCTGCCGTGTTCTCCCCGTCGACGGTCGGTTCGTCAGCGGGACGCGCGTGTCAAGCGCGCGTGCGCCGAGCTGCGCGGAGCCCGTTGAGGATGACGATGACCTCCGCGACCTCGTGCACGAGCACGACTGCCGCGAGCCCGAGGATGCCGGTGATCGCCAGCGGCAGCAGAACCGCGATGATCGCGATGGACAGCACGACGTTCTGGTTGATGATGCTGCGGCCGCGGCGGGCGTGGGCGAGGGCCTGCGGGATGAGGCGGAGGTCGTGGCCGGTGAACGCGACGTCGGCGGACTCGATCGCCGCGTCCGCGCCTTTGGCTCCCATCGCGATTCCCAGGTCCGCGGCCGCCAGGGCGGGGGCGTCGTTGATGCCGTCCCCGATCATGGCCGTGGGTTGCGATACGGACAGCTCCGCGACGGCGCTGGCCTTATCCTCGGGGCGAAGCTCGGCGCGCACGTCGCTGATACCTGCCTGTGCGGCCAGGGCCGCCGCGGTGCGGGCGTTGTCGCCGGTGAGCATCGTCACCCCGATTCCGCGGCGGTTGAGCGTGGCGACGACCTCGGGAACCTCGGGGCGCAGCTCGTCCCGGACCCCGATCGCGCCGGCGGGCCGGTCGTCGCGGTACACGATGACGACGGTCATCCCCTCGGATTCCATCGCGGTCACCTCGTCGGCCAGTGTGCCGGCGGCGAGCCAGCGGGGGCTCCCGACAGCGACACGGGCACCGTCGAGGGTGCCGGCGATGCCGTGCCCGGCGGTCTCGCTGACCTCCTGCGCGGTCGGCGCGTCGGGGGCGGCGTTGGTGATCGCGGCGGCCAGCGGGTGCGTACTGTGCGCTTCCAGGCTCGCCGCCCATGCGAGCACTTCATCTTCGGTCGCGCCCGCAGCGGTCACGACGCGGGCCACGGTGGGCTCGTTGCGGGTCAGCGTGCCGGTCTTGTCGACGGCAAGGTGGCGGATGCCGCCGAATCGCTCGAACGCGGCCCCGGACTTCACCACCACACCGAACTTCGACGCTGCACCGATCGCGGAGACGACCGTGACCGGGACGGCGATCGCCAGAGCGCACGGGGAGGCTGCGACGAGTACCACCAGGGCGCGGGTGATCCACAGCTCGGGGTCGCCGCTCAGCAGCGATCCGAGTACGCCGACGAGCACGGCGAGGATCATCACGCCGGGCACAAGCGGGCGGGCGATCCGGTCGGCCAGGCGGGCACGGTCGCCCTTCTCGGCCTGGGCCTGCTCGACCAGCTCCACGATCGTGGTGAGCGAGTTGTCGGTGCCGGCGGCGGTGGCCTCGATTTCGAGGACGCCTGTCGTGTTGATCGACCCGGCTGACACGTCGACACCGGGCTCGACCTCGACAGGGATCGACTCACCCGTGATCGCGGACGTGTCCAGACTGCTTCGGCCAGCCCGCACGATGCCGTCGGTGGCGATCCGCTCGCCCGGCCGAATCACGAGCACGTCACCGACGCGCAGCTCCTTCGCCTCGACCTCGGCCGTGGCGTCGCCGCGCTTGACCAGAGCGGTGTCGGGCACGAGCTTCAACAGCGCCCGCAACCCTGCGCGGGCGCGGTCCATCGCCTTGTCCTCCAACGCCTCCGCAATGGAGTACAGGAACGCCAACGCGGCGGCCTCCTCGACGTAGCCGAGGATCACCGCGCCAGTGGCGCTGATGGTCATCAGGAGTCCGATGCCGAGCTTGCCCTTGGTGAACAGCTTGCGCAGCGCGCCGGGGACGAACGTGTACGCGCCCAGCAGCAGACCGATCCAGAACAGCACCAGGCCGGCGGTCTCCGCGCCAGTCCATTCGCATATCAGGCCGGCGGCGAACGCGACGCCGGAGGCGATGGGGATCAGGACGCTCGGGCTCCGATACCAGGGCCGGTCGTCGTCGTCGTCATCGTCGAGGTCGACACGCTCGACCTGCGAACCCGTGACCGTGCTCACGCGCTCGCCTCCCCCACCACGCAGCCCTCAACCCCACAGTCGGGGTCCATGCACGGCACGCTCTCGTCGACGGCCAGGGTCACGTCGACGAGCGTGGTCAGCGCGCGGGTCAGGTGCGGGTCCGCGACCTCGTAGCGGGTCTGCCGACCCTCGGGCTCGGCCACCACGATCCCGCACCCGCGCAGGCACGTCAGATGGTTCGACACGTTCGAGCGCGACAGCCCCAGCTCCCGGGACAGCACGGCAGGGTAGCTCGGGCCGGCCAAGAGGGTCAGGAGGATGCGGGAGCGGGTCGGGTCGGCCATCGCCCGTCCGAGCCGGTTCATCACGTCGAGTCGATCGGAAATAGTCAGCACATGATGACTATACACCCAACGATGTATAAAACTTCTCCGTGGAGGCGACAATCGGGTCGGGTCTATGGCTGGGCGGCGGCTTCCTGGCGGGCGGCTTTCCAGACGACGCGGGCGGCATCTGCATTGAGCAGGCCGATGGCGATGCCGACGACGATGTCCAGCCATCCGGTGACGAACCAGATGGTGAGCACGCCCACGGCGATGATCGCGAGGTTGGCGAAGGCGTCGTTGCGTGCCGAAAGCCAGGCCGCTTTGGTGAGGCTGCCAGCTTGGTGGCGGTGCCGGGCGAGGATGGTCGCGCAGGCGAGGTTGACGGCGAGGGCGCCGAGCGCGGTGATCGACAGGGCGGTGGGGTCGGGCGCGACCGGGTCGAGGATCTTCACGATCGCAGTCCAGATCGTCGCAACGGCAGGGATGAGGATCACGAACGCTAAGACGCTTCCCGCGATCGCGCGGCGGCGCACCGGCCAGGGGATCGCCGCGTAGATGAGCAGGTTGACCGCGGCATCCTCGAGGAAGTCCACGCTGTCGGCGAAGAGAGAGACCGATCCGATCGTGAGGGCGACGGTGAACTCGATGCCGAAGTACGCCAGGTTCAGCACGGCGACGATCAGCACCACGCGTCTGAGAGCTTCCATACCTCCATCCTCGCTGGGGGACAGCTGCGCCTCGTGCAGCCG